>NZ_JAJGNJ010000029.1 GCF_020781835.1 Microbacterium testaceum | reverse complement strand
TTTTTTACGGAGAGTTTGATCCTGGCTCAGGATGAACGCTGGCGGCGTGCTTAACACATGCAAGTCGAACGGTGAAGCCAAGCTTGCTTGGTGGATCAGTGGCGAACGGGTGAGTAACACGTGAGCAACCTGCCCTGGACTCTGGGATAAGCGCTGGAAACGGCGTCTAATACTGGATATGAGCCTCTATCGCATGGTGGGGGTTGGAAAGATTTTTCGGTCTGGGATGGGCTCGCGGCCTATCAGCTTGTTGGTGAGGTAATGGCTCACCAAGGCGTCGACGGGTAGCCGGCCTGAGAGGGTGACCGGCCACACTGGGACTGAGACACGGCCCAGACTCCTACGGGAGGCAGCAGTGGGGAATATTGCACAATGGGCGGAAGCCTGATGCAGCAACGCCGCGTGAGGGATGACGGCCTTCGGGTTGTAAACCTCTTTTAGCAGGGAAGAAGCGAGAGTGACGGTACCTGCAGAAAAAGCGCCGGCTAACTACGTGCCAGCAGCCGCGGTAATACGTAGGGCGCAAGCGTTATCCGGAATTATTGGGCGTAAAGAGCTCGTAGGCGGTTTGTCGCGTCTGCTGTGAAATCCCGAGGCTCAACCTCGGGCCTGCAGTGGGTACGGGCAGACTAGAGTGCGGTAGGGGAGATTGGAATTCCTGGTGTAGCGGTGGAATGCGCAGATATCAGGAGGAACACCGATGGCGAAGGCAGATCTCTGGGCCGTAACTGACGCTGAGGAGCGAAAGGGTGGGGAGCAAACAGGCTTAGATACCCTGGTAGTCCACCCCGTAAACGTTGGGAACTAGTTGTGGGGACCATTCCACGGTTTCCGTGACGCAGCTAACGCATTAAGTTCCCCGCCTGGGGAGTACGGCCGCAAGGCTAAAACTCAAAGGAATTGACGGGGACCCGCACAAGCGGCGGAGCATGCGGATTAATTCGATGCAACGCGAAGAACCTTACCAAGGCTTGACATACACCAGAACACCGTAGAAATACGGGACTCTTTGGACACTGGTGAACAGGTGGTGCATGGTTGTCGTCAGCTCGTGTCGTGAGATGTTGGGTTAAGTCCCGCAACGAGCGCAACCCTCGTTCTATGTTGCCAGCACGTAATGGTGGGAACTCATGGGATACTGCCGGGGTCAACTCGGAGGAAGGTGGGGATGACGTCAAATCATCATGCCCCTTATGTCTTGGGCTTCACGCATGCTACAATGGCCGGTACAAAGGGCTGCAATACCGTGAGGTGGAGCGAATCCCAAAAAGCCGGTCCCAGTTCGGATTGAGGTCTGCAACTCGACCTCATGAAGTCGGAGTCGCTAGTAATCGCAGATCAGCAACGCTGCGGTGAATACGTTCCCGGGTCTTGTACACACCGCCCGTCAAGTCATGAAAGTCGGTAACACCTGAAGCCGGTGGCCCAACCCTTGTGGAGGGAGCCGTCGAAGGTGGGATCGGTAATTAGGACTAAGTCGTAACAAGGTAGCCGTACCGGAAGGTGCGGCTGGATCACCTCCTTTCTAAGGAGCATCTGGCAGTCATGGCCTTCGGGTTGTGGGTGTCCAGGCGCCAGGTCAGCACCGAATGTGTGCTGCTGGTTAGCTCATGGGTGGAACATTTGACGAGGCTCCGTTTGGTTGGGGTTTCTGCTGAGTACGTCGCTTCGGTGATGGGAAAGGTGGGGGCTTTGGTTGGCGGGGCGTGCACGCTGTTGGGTCCTGAGGGGCCGGGCGCTGATCGTGGGTCTTCGGGCTTGTGGTTGGTGGCTGTTCCTCGTGGGCCTTCTCCTGCGCCGGTGTTCCGGTGGTGGGGGTGGGTACCGCCCGTACTTTGAGAACTACACAGTGGACGCGAGCATCTTCCATGCAACCTTCGGGTTGTGTGGTGTAGATGATCTTAAAGATCATTAGTCAATTTTTTGACGATTCAACTCATGTGATTTCAAGTCTTTAAGAGCAAACGGTGGATGCCTTGGCATCTGGAGCCGAAGAAGGACGTAGCAATCTGCGATAAGCCTCGGGGAACTGATAAGCGAGTTTTGATCCGAGGGTGTCCGAATGGGGAAACCCCGCCAGGGCGCGTGCGTACCTGGTGACTCCCGCCTGAATATATAGGGCGGGTAGAGGGAACGTGGGGAAGTGAAACATCTCAGTACCCACAGGAAGAGAAAGCAACAGCGATTCCGTGAGTAGTGGCGAGCGAAACCGGAAGAGGCTAAACCTAGCGTGTGTGATAGCCGGCAGGCGTTGCATGTTGGGGGTTGTGGGACTTTTCTGATTGTTCTGCCGA
>NZ_JAJGNJ010000028.1 GCF_020781835.1 Microbacterium testaceum | reverse complement strand
CAGTCGACGTGACAAGAGGGTATAGACGAACGGTTTTGAATGGCCGGTCATAGAGGGTGCGAACCCCGTAGTCGAAATGCCTGTTCTTGGCGTGAAGAGTATCCCAAGTAGCACGGGGCCCGAGAAATCCCGTGTGAATCTGTCAGGACCACCTGATAAGCCTAAATACTCCCAGATGACCGATAGCGGACAAGTACCGTGAGGGAAAGGTGAAAAGTACCCCGGGAGGGGAGTGAAATAGTACCTGAAACCGTTTGCTTACAAACCGTTGGAGCACCCCTGGTAGGTGTGACAGCGTGCCTTTTGAAGAATGAGCCTGCGAGTTAGCGATACGTGGCGAGGTTAACCCGTGTGGGGTAGCCGTAGCGAAAGCGAGTCTGAATAGGGCGATTTTAGTCGCGTGTCCTAGACCCGAAGCGAAGTGATCTATCCATGGCCAGGTTGAAGCGACGGTAAGACGTCGTGGAGGACCGAACCCACTTAGGTTGAAAACTGAGGGGATGAGCTGTGGATAGGGGTGAAAGGCCAATCAAACTTCGTGATAGCTGGTTCTCTCCGAAATGCATTTAGGTGCAGCGTTGCGTGTTTCTTGCCGGAGGTAGAGCTACTGGATGGCCGATGGGCCCTACAAGGTTACTGACGTCAGCCAAACTCCGAATGCCGGTAAGTGAGAGCGCAGCAGTGAGACTGTGGGGGATAAGCTTCATAGTCGAGAGGGAAACAACCCAGACCACCATCTAAGGTCCCTAAGCGCGTGCTAAGTGGGAAAGGATGTGGAGTTGCTTAGACAACCAGGAGGTTGGCTTAGAAGCAGCCACCCTTGAAAGAGTGCGTAATAGCTCACTGGTCAAGTGATTCCGCGCCGACAATGTAACGGGGCTCAAGCACGCCACCGAAGTTGTGGCATTGACATTTTTGGTAGGCCTTCGTGGTCCAGCCGTGTTGATGGGTAGGAGAGCGTCGTGTCGCGAGTGAAGCGGCGGGGTGACCCAGCCGTGGACGCGACACGAGTGAGAATGCAGGCATGAGTAGCGAAAGACGTGTGAGAAACACGTCCTCCGAAAGACCAAGGGTTCCAGGGTCAAGCTAATCTTCCCTGGGTAAGTCGGGACCTAAGGCGAGGCCGACAGGCGTAGTCGATGGACAACGGGTTGATATTCCCGTACCGGCGAAGAACCGCCCAAGCTAATCCAGTGGTGCTAAGAGTCCTAGCTCAGAATTTTCCGGATCCCTTCGGGGTGATGGTTGTCTGTGTGAACGCTCGACCCCATGCTGGTGCGGCTAGCGTATTAACAGGTGTGACGCAGGAAGGTAGCCCAAGCCAGGCGATGGTTGTCCTGGTGCAAGTGCGTAGGCCGAGTGATAGGCAAATCCGTCACTCGTACAGGCTGAGACACGATGCGGATAAAAAGTGGGTGATCCTATGCTGCCGAGAAAAGCATCGACGCGAGGTTCTAGCTGCCCGTACCCCAAACCGACTCAGGTGGTCAGGTAGAGAATACCAAGGAGATCGAGAGAATCGTGGTTAAGGAACTCGGCAAAATGCCCCCGTAACTTCGGGAGAAGGGGGGCCATCCACTTATTAGGACTTGCTCCGAAAGGGTGTGGTGGCCGCAGAGACTAGTGGGTAGCGACTGTTTACTAAAAACACAGGTCCGTGCCAAGTCGCAAGACGATGTATACGGACTGACGCCTGCCCGGTGCTGGAAGGTTAAGAGGACCGGTTAGCCGCAAGGCGAAGCTGAGAATTTAAGCCCCAGTAAACGGCGGTGGTAACTATAACCATCCTAAGGTAGCGAAATTCCTTGTCGGGTAAGTTCCGACCTGCACGAATGGCGTAACGACTTCCCAACTGTCTCAACCGCGAACTCGGCGAAATTGCATTACGAGTAAAGATGCTCGTTACGCGCAGCAGGACGGAAAGACCCCGTGACCTTTACTACAGCTTGGTATTGGTGTTCGGTGTGGCTTGTGTAGGATAGGTGGGAGACTGTGAAGCGGACACGCCAGTGTTCGTGGAGTCATTGTTGAAATACCACTCTGGTCACTCTGGATATCTAACTTAGGACCGTGATCCGGTTCAGGGACAGTGCCTGGTGGGTAGTTTAACTGGGGCGGTTGCCTCCCAAAATGTAACGGAGGCGCCCAAAGGTTCCCTCAACCTGGTTGGCAATCAGGTGGCGAGTGTAAGTGCACAAGGGAGCTTGACTGTGAGACTGACAGGTCGAGCAGGGACGAAAGTCGGGACTAGTGATCCGGCAGTGGCTTGTGGAAGCGCTGTCGCTCAACGGATAAAAGGTACCTCGGGGATAACAGGCTGATCTTGCCCAAGAGTCCATATCGACGGCATGGTTTGGCACCTCGATGTCGGCTCGTCGCATCCTGGGGCTGGAGTAGGTCCCAAGGGTTGGGCTGTTCGCCCATTAAAGCGGTACGCGAGCTGGGTTTAGAACGTCGTGAGACAGTTCGGTCCCTATCCGCTGCGCGCGTAGGAAGTTTGAGAGGATCTGACCCTAGTACGAGAGGACCGGGTTGGACGAACCTCTGGTGTGTCAGTTGTTCCGCCAGGAGCACCGCTGATTAGCTACGTTCGGGATGGATAACCGCTGAAAGCATCTAAGCGGGAAGCCGGCCTCAAGATGAGACTTCCATACCCCTTGTGGGTGAGAGGCTCCCAGCCAGACTACTGGGTTGATAGGCCGGATGTGGAAGCGTAGTAATACGTGAAGCTGACCGGTACTAATAAGCCGATGACTTGATAACACACCGTTTTTGGTGCTTGCGTCCACTGAGTGGTTCTCGATGTACGGTCGGGAACACAACAATGACAACAATCGTTGTTGGTTTTTGAAACATCAATAGTGTTTCGGCGGCCATAGCGAGAGGGAAACGCCCGGTTACATTCCGAACCCGGAAGCTAAGCCTCTCAGCGCCGATGGTACTGCAGGGGGGACCCTGTGGGAGAGTAGGACACCGCCGGACTTCTTCACACGA
>NZ_JAJGNJ010000027.1 GCF_020781835.1 Microbacterium testaceum | reverse complement strand
TCCGTGCTCTCGAGCTGCACCTCCCACCCGCCGCTGCCGTCGAACGTGTCGACGATGATCGGGCGGGAGAAGAACAGCCCCCCGCCGCCGACCGCGGCGCCGTTCGGGCGGAACACGATCCGCGGGGAGATCGACAGGTCCAGTCCGCCGCCGAAGTCGCTGAGCGTTCCGGTAACAGTTGCGAGCGCCATGCGTGGCTCCTTCCAGCCTTCACCGGGCGGGGTGACGGCGACGGGGTGATGCCGCGGATGACGGCAGGGTGACGCGAGTGAAAGCCGGGTACGACAAAGCGGCGACGGCCCACACCAGGAAGACCGCCGCCGCCAGCCGGAGAATCACGGCTCGTTGTGTCCGCCGGCGCCGCGGAACAGCGCCGGGTTGTGCGGGTCAGCGGAGGCGTACTCCGCCGGCGTGCGGTTCGGGACGAGGGTGCCGATGCCGGCGAACGCGGCGATGATGACCTGCAGCCACTCGGAAAGCGTCACGCCGCCGGACAGGAGCGAGATCAGCATGACGACGCCGGCGATGATGAACGCGGCGATGGTCTTCGAGTAGGCGGCCACGCCGGTCGGCATGTTCGGCACGACGTACACGACGAGCGCGCCGAGACCGATGATGACGAAGTTCAGCGCCTCCTCACCGGTGATGACGTTGTCCGCGAGCGCGGTGACGGCGAAGCCGATCAGCGCGAGCGCGACGTAGACGAGGGACTTCGCGTAGGTCGCGAGGGTGCTGGTGGGAGCAGCGGTCGTGCTCATGAGGGGGTGTCCTTTCAAGGCGAAGACTCCGGGGATGTTCGGGGTCAGCGGGTGAGGCCCTCGGGCCATGGCGGCGGCGGGGGCGGCTTGCGCTGGTCGATGTGGTCGCGCAACTCATGGATGTAGTCGTCCCGGATCCGCTCGCGACGGAGGGACTCGTCGACACGCTTCTCGACGGTGCCGAGCTGCTCCCGCGCCGACTTCACTTCCTCCTGAAGCTGATCCATCAGCGCGTTCTCGCGGTTGCCTCGGCGGTTGAGGATCGCGACGACGATTCCGGCGACGGCCGCGATCAGCGCGACGAGGACGGTGGGTACTGCGGACGCGATCTCAGTGGGCATCGGCGGACCCTTTCCGGGCCCGCTGGATCGAGAGGATCGCGATGATGATCGCCGGACCGAGGTAGGTGGACATGTTCAGCCACTCCCGCGACGGCTGCCCGTTCGCGATGGCGATTCCCCAGCCGAGCCCGTAGGCCATCCCCCATGCGGTCATGATCGCGGTGAGGAGGCCCCACGCAACCGCATCGGCGGTGGAGAACGCACGGAGGCAGCACCCGACACCGACGATGATCCAGATGCCCGCCCATACTTCGATCGACATTGCGGCCGAGATGAGATCGAGCCCGGCCGGTAGCGATGAAGGGACGTCGCCGAAGATGGGGAGGTAGGCGACGCCGCGAGCGAAGCAGTAGGCTCCCGCGACGAGAAGTGCCGCGCCGCGGGAGCCATTCAGCCGGATCACGACGCTGCGGGCTGGTTGAGTCGCTGACGCGCGCGCTTGTCGGCCTCGTCGTTCACGCGCTTGGCGATCGCATCGATGTCGACGTTCGCTTCGACCTCGATGTCCCGGACCGCGGACTCCACGGCGTCGCGCACGACGCCCGGGTCCACACCAGGCGAGGTCTTCGCGACCGCGGCGGTGATCGTGTCCACGAGATACCCGCGGGTCACGTCATGCTGCGCCTGCGTCAGGTCGGCCAGGTAGCCGCGGGTGACGTCGTGCTGCCGCTGCGTCTGGTCCAGCAGGAACGCACGGGTCACGTCATGCTGCGCCTGCGTGCGCTGCTCGATCGCCTGATTCGTCGCGTCGAACATGTCTCGGATGTCGTCGAGAACTCCCATGAGCTCTTCCTCCTCGCTTGTGGTTCCGCTCGATGCGGTCGACCCGATCGGGTCTGCGTACGCCTCGAAGTCGAGGGTCCGCGCGTTCGTTCCGAAGTCGTATGCGTGCGTCGGCCACAGCGTGACGTGCACGTGGCGGCCCACCGTCCCGGGCCCGCCGGCGGCCGTCATCGAGCCGTAGCCGGATCCTCCGGACTGCGCGAAGATCGTGCCGCGCGCGACTCGATCACCGCGGGCGACGTACCGTTCCCACAGGTGGAGGTAGCGGATGCGGCGGCCGTCATCCAGGTCGATCGTGACGAAGTACCCGGTCGCGGCAAAGATGCTCCCGCCGACCTCGAACACCCGCCCCGCTTCCGCGGCGCGCAGGGGCGTGCCGAAGTCGGCCCAGATGTCGGTGCCTGCCTCCTGCGAGGGAGGCGTGCGGCCGCGGTGGCAGTCACGCGAGCACAGGGTGCGCCCGTCGGTTGGTCTCAGGTAACCCATCAGGGGACGTCCTTTCGGTCGCCGCCGGCTCTACCAGCGACGGGCTCGGGTGGGTATGGTGAGCGGCATGAAACGTGGACTCGTCCTGACCGGTGTTGCCGTGGTGCTGCTGGCGCTCTCCGGCTGCGTCAGCGTCGAAACCAGCGAGGAACGAGTCGACGTCACCCCCGGCGCGTCAGGGGTGTACAGCGACGGAGACACCACCGTCGAAGTCGAACCGCTCACAGCAGAAACGCCGGCCGCAGCGTCCACCGAAACTTCCACCCGGGACGAAGCTGCCTACGTCGCCAGCGTGCGCGATACCCTCCGGCCAGCAAACGTGATCCCCAACGCGACCAATGACCAACTCATCGAGGCCGGTATAAAGGCCTGTGAGCTCCTCGCGTCTGGCACCGCACCGGAAGACATCACGGTGATCGACGGTGAAGAGCGCACCTACGGCGCCTACCTCGACAGCTTCAAGATCTACGAAGCTGCAGCGAAGGACCTCTGCTAGCCAGCCACCACGCGATATGGGCGGCCCGTCGTGGCGTCGACGTACATGCTGTTGATCGGGTTCTCGTCAACCGTGAGACTTTGAGGGATGGTATCCAGGTTCAGAAAATTGAACCCACCTGCGGTGATGATGAGCGTTCGCGTTCCGAACTGAAGGGCCGCTCCGCCCGTGCCAACGTAGACCTGGGCACCTCCGACCGTCATTCGGATGCCGTTGTTCGTCGTGTCCGCCTCGACCTTGCCGCCCGTCTCGAAACCGAGCGCGCCGTCCTTGAGCGTGGCCGGCGAGTCACCGCCGCCCACGGTTATCTGGTCCAGCTCGATCTCGACGTCGCCGGCGAGAATCTTCCCTGTGTCGCCGTCAATGACGATCTGGCTCGCGCCCGTGCCGACGAAAACCTTTCCGTCGCGGAGTTCGATGTTCCCCACCTTGATCGTGCCGTCGTCGAGCACTTCCAGGTTGCCCGTGAGCGCGACGTCCCCGGTAATCTCACCCTCGCCCGTGAACGCCCACGGACCAGACCACACGAAGTCGCCGTTTCCGGCGAGGTGTCCGATGACTTGCAGCGTGCCGCCCGAGTCAACCAGCAGCAGCCCGCCGATGATGCGGAGCCGGCCGTTCGTGATCGACGCGTTCTCGAGAAACGCGCCCGTCTTCAGTTGCCGGAGCTG
>NZ_JAJGNJ010000026.1 GCF_020781835.1 Microbacterium testaceum | reverse complement strand
CCGCACGGAGATCACGGCTCTCGCGGATGCGGTGCTGCACCGTCACTCGGGGGAGCCGGAGTGGTGGTCGGTGGTCGACGCGCTGGGGAAGTGGCCGCTCGATGATCAGCCTCGGTGGGCGAAGTCCCCGTGCCCGGAGTGCGACTGTAAGACGGTGCGTGTTCGCCCGCCTCGCCGGGTGGGTGACGCGGCCGTGTATCGGTGCACCACGTGTGAGTGGGAGTCCGACGATCGTGAGGACGACGGGTTCTACGCTGAGGTGTTCGTCGAGCTCGTGCCTGACGCGGCTTCTGAGAGGCGGTGGTCGCTGTGGTCTCCTCCTGCGCGGCCGCCGCTCCCGGCCGCGGCGACAGCATCCCGTCCGGCGCTGCGGATCCTCCCGCCCGAGCCAGTGGACCTGCCGACGTCGGTGTGCCCCGAGTGCTTCACGGCACGTGCGGTGAACGGGGCTTGCGTATGTGGCTGACGCAGGAGCAGGCCGCAGAGCGCGCCGGGGTGACGACCCGCACGATCCGCAACTGGATCGCGTGGGGCGAGCTGCAGCCCCGCCTGGGGCGATTCAAGGAGAAGGACGTGATCGAGACCGAGAAGCGGATGCGGGCCCGCCGCGGCCGGAGGAGGCAGCAGTAATGGAAATCGAGAAAATCATCGCTGCGAGCAATCCGACTTTCGTAACCGAGGATGACCTGCAACGCGAACTCGCCGACGTTCTCAGCATCGCCGGCTGGATGGCACACCGCGAGGTGCGCCTGTCCGATGGTGTCTCGCGCATCGACCTGCTCCTCGCCCGCGTCGGCATCGAGGTGAAGATCGACGGCGCCTGGCGAGCCGTCACGAGGCAGCTGCTCCGCTACGCGCGGTGCGACGAGATCGACCACCTCATACTCGTCACCACGCGCCCATCCCATCAACTCGTCCCCTCGACGCTGAACGGGAAACCCGTCACCGTCGTCGTGCTCACCGGAGGATCCCTGTGACCGAACGCACCTACGGCACCTACGCGTACCGGCCGCCGCAGAAGGGCGAGAAGCGCGGAACGTGGCAGCTCACGCTCGAGCCCGCCGTGGCCGTGCGCGCCAAGCGCGTGTTCAGCCGCGCCCGGTCCGCGCTCCGCGGCGTCGTCGAGCTCACCGACACGATCGAGGTCGCCCGCGACCTCACCTGGCTAATGGAACGATGGCCCCTCGACCCTGCCGACTACGAAAGCTCCGCACACCTCGCCGAGCAGGCCGACGCGCACACGGAACGGGAGCGGACGCTCGCGAGCATCGCCCGCGGCGACTACGCGCGCCTCCCGCTGCCCGTCGAACCCGCGCGCACCCCACGCGAGTATCAGCTGGCCGCGGTCGACGTTCTCCGCACGTCCAAGCGCCTGCTCCTCACCGACGAACTCGGCCTCGGAAAGACGTTCACCGGTCTACTCGGCCTCACCCACGTCGACGCGCTCCCGGCCGTCATCGTCACGCCCACACACCTCCCGTCACGGTGGGTCACCGAACTCAACGAGTCGTTCCCCACGCTCACGTTCGAAGTGGCGAAGAAGACGAAGGTGTCGACCGCGTTCGAGCACGGCCAACGCCCGGACGTGCTGATCGTCCCGTACTCCCGCCTGTCCGGATGGGAGCACCACATCGTCGGCTGGCCCCGCACGGTCGTGTTCGACGAGGTGCAGGAACTCCGCCGCGGTGCCAGTACCCAAAAGGGCAGCGCGTCGATGCACCTCAGCGAGGCCGCCGAGTACACCCTCGGTCTCACCGCGACGCCCGTCTACAACTACGGCGACGAGGTTTGGGAACTGTTCAACATCATCTCCCCGGCCACCCTCGGCACGCGTGACGAGTTCCTCCGCGAATGGGGCGGATGGTCGTATGGCACACACGCCGGTGTCAGTGACCCCGCCGCGCTCGGTTCCTACCTGCGCGAGCAGGGCCTCATGCTCGGACGCACCCGTGACGAGGTCGGCCTCGAACTTCCCCAGACGATCAAGGTCCCCCACGAAGTCGAAGCAGACGCCACCGCGCTCGACAAGGTGAAGGGCGACGCCGCAGCCATGGCGCGCCTCATCCTTAGCACCTCGTCAACGCGCGAGGAACGCTTCCGCGCCGCAGGTGAGCTCGACTGGAAACTCCGCGAAGCGACTGGCATCGCCAAGGCACCCTACGTCGCCGAGTTCTGCCGCCTCATCCTCGAAGCCGAAGACAAGCTCGTTCTCTTTGGCTGGCACCGGGCGGTCTACGACCTGTGGCTCGACGCGCTCAAGGCGTACAACCCCGTCATGTACACCGGAACCGAGACGCCGAAACAGAAGGATGCCGCCGCCGACCGGTTCGTGAACGGCGACTCCCGCATCCTCATCATGTCCCTCCGCTCCGGGGCCGGTGTCGACGGGCTGCAGAAGGCCACGAACATCGCCGTGTTCGGCGAACTCGACTGGTCCCCCCAGGTGCACGAGCAAGGAATCGGCCGCCTCCGCCGCGACGGCATGGGAGCGGCCCCGCCCGTCGCGTACTTCCTGCATAGCAAGGACGGCTCCGACCCGGCGCTGATGGAGACGCTGCAGGTGAAACGCAACCAGGCCGAACCGATCGTCTCTCCCGACGGCCGCCTCCTCACCAACAGCACGCAGGACATCAACCGGTCACGTGCACTCGCCGAACTCATTCTCGGCACAGCCCGGGGTTAGGCGAGGAGAACGGATCGGGCGGACACTCATGCGGAACGCTGGACACGCCGACACTAAGCGTTTCCAGCGTTTCCACCTGTCGTGCTAGGCTATGCCTTGCACAAGAACTATGACCGAAGCCCTGCCGATATCCGGTGGGGCTTTCGTCATATGTCTGAGCAGGTTTCCCTCGGAGTTGGTGCTCTTCGCCGAGGGGCTCGTCCCGACACCACACGCTCACATCCCTTCGCCACGCCCTGCGCTGTGACTGACGGTCCCGCCACGATGCCCTCTGTGTCGATGGGCTAGCGGGGTTCAAGCCGTCAGTCCTCGCCGGATTCGTGCAATCCAAGGAGCGGTGATGGGCTGTCGGGGCGCTGTTCTCCCGAGCAGGGGTCCGCGTTGATGCGGAACCGACGTCGACGCAGCGCGGTCGGCGCCTCTGCTCGGGCTCATCGTGAAGCGTGGGCATCCGGGTGTGGGCGAGACCCCCGGATGCCCACGGCAAAGCCCAGGAGGAGGACTCCATGCCGATGGGACTCTGGCGGTGGGCGGCTACCGCGGCGGCTGAGCAGCGCATCTTCCGTGAGGACACGGAACGCCGCGACCGCTTGCACGCCGCGGCAGTGGCCCGTCGCCGGAAGGCGAAGCGCGGAGGCCGGCGATGAGCACCCCTGACCGCCCCGAGGTGTCCACTTCTGGACAGGTGCCGGACGACGACGGCGACACCATCGTGCGCGGGATCGACTGATGCTCAGCCCTCACCTTCAGCTCGTCGACTAACGAGGAGACACCATGGCCAAGCCACTCATGTTCGTGCTCACCGCGCAGAAGCGGGCCGTCCGGCGTCAGGGTCGCAACGAGGACTGGAAGCCGGACGCCGAGGGGTTCGCGAAGCGGTGGCCGGCGGGCCGCCGCCCCGACATCGGCGTGCAGCGGTCCATTGATTACTCCTCGCTCGCCGAGAAGGCGGCCGCGATGAACGAGGCGCAGATCCGATCGAACTTCCTCGACTGGCTGTTCGTGGTCGACGTGGACGCTCCCATCCCCGCCTGAGCGCAGATGAGCAACCGCAGCATCCGCGACGGGAAGGGTCACCGCGCCTACCGCCGCCAGCAGGCCGCGCTCAAGCGCCGCACGCACGCACAGAACCTCCCGTGCGGGTACGGCTCCCTGTCGGGCTGGGGATGCGGCGAGGAGATCGACACCACCCTCCCACCTACCCACAAGCGCAGCTTCACCGCAGACCATGACGACGCCCTCGCGAACGGGGGCAAGCTCGTCGGCCAGGTGCTCGTCCCGATGCACCGTGACTGCAACGC
>NZ_JAJGNJ010000025.1 GCF_020781835.1 Microbacterium testaceum | reverse complement strand
CCGACGCCGTGCGCGGCAACTTCCCGCCCGTCCACCGCCTGTTCAAGCCTGCCGCGACCGACGCGGAGAAGGAGCCGGTCGACATGGTCGGGCTCGACCCTCGCTACCTCGCGAGCATGCAGCACCTCGTCGGATACAAGGGCGAGCCCCTCGTCTTCACCGTCCCGAAGCCGGGCGAGAAGAAGCACTCTCCGATGCTCGTCAACAACGTCGCTGGCACCGCTCGCGCGCTGCTTCAGCCCAACATCCTGATCGATGGTGCGGCCGAGTGGCAGGGCGGCGAGCACGTCGAGTCCGCACCCGTTCAGACGGCAGGTGCAGCATGACCGAGCCGCAGCCCATCGCATCCGATGAGGATGTCGCGAAGACTCTCGCCGACTATGAGCGCATCGTCCAGGAGTCGGGGGAGTGGAACGGTCGCGAGGCGACCGAGTTCACCGACGACGGCATCCACTGGTCGCCCGTCTGGGTGAAGTCGGAAGGCCGCCCGCACCCGCTCGCCGCCCGCTCCCGCGTGCACCGTAAGGGCGTGGACTACCCCGCCGAGGAGGTTGTCCTCTGGGATGAGGCATTCCCCGCCGAGAACCCGGACTGGCAGAAGGTCTGGACCGACCGGCCCCGCGTCCTGTTCGGAGCATTCACCGCGCGCCGCGCTCTCAAGGCCGCGTTCCGTGAGGCGCTGCGCGACCGCCGCGAACCGGATGACCTCCCCGAGGCGCGCGACGCCGCGCCGGCCGTGGAGTCGGAGCCCCGCAACTGGGATCTCGAGATCGCCACCGCCGACACGGTCGACGAGCTCAAGGGCGTATGGTCCGACGCGCGCACCGCCCGCGCTCGCACCGCGGCTCGCGAAGTCGCCTACAACGCGCGCCTCGCCGAACTGACCTCCAATGGCGTCGTCGTCCCGCAGGACGCGTGGGCACCGCACGACCCCGCGCCCGCCGCGCCGACACCGCACCCGCCCACCGTGGAGCTGCGCCCCGCGACCGCGCCCCGCCCGAAGGTGCCCGCGAAGCACCGCCCCCGCAACCCGGAGATCTCCGCAGCCCTCGCCGCCGCCGTGAGCGACGCCGAGAGCCACGGCCGCCCCGTCGCCCGCGCGGTCCGCCGCGCCACCCGAGAGCAGGCCAAGCCGTGACCGTCGACCAGAACACCGGAGAGGTGCAGGAGAAGGGTTTCGCGATCAAGCGCGGCGCCGAGCTGCTCACCTTCGAGCCGACGAACCCGGCCGAGATGGAGCGGTTCATCCGCGAAGCCGTCGGCCTGCTCGAAGAGATGCCCGACGTCATGCTCGAGATCAACGACCGCCGGTACGCCGCCGAGCGCGCCTACTCGCGGAAGAAGAACGAGCACCTCGCCGGCTACGGCAAGTCAGGTGTCCCCGCGACGTTCGCCCGCGCCCAAGCCGAGGTGGACTCCCTCGCCGAGCTCGAGACCTGGCACAACACGAAGGCCGAATACCACTTCGCCGAGAAGACCGAGCAGGCGCTGCGCACGAAGGTCTACTCGATGCTCAACATCAACCGTGCCATCGCGGCACAGTACGGGGTGAACCGATGACCCGCCTGTACATCGCGGGGCCGATGACCGGCCTGCCCGAGTTCAACTACCCGGCGTTCCGGGCGCCCGACGACTACCACGGGTGGCTCCGCGCCGGCCTGGCGCAGCTCATCCGCTGCGACGGCGTAGCGCTGCTCAACGGCTGGGAGAGGTCGGGCGGGGCCCGCCTCGAGGTGAACGTTGCCGCCACCCTCGGCATGCGTGTCGCGCCGCTCGGGTCGTGGACCGGGGCCCTCGTCGTCATCGAGCCTCTGTCGGAAAAGGTCGTGACCGCATGAGCCTCCACTACGAGGACGCCGGACTCCGCCTCTGGCACGGCCCGAACATGGACATCCTGCCGACGTTCGCGGACGGCACGTTCGACTCGATCGTCACAGACCCTCCCTACGAGCTCGGTTTCATGGGTAAGGGGTGGGACTCCTCCGGCATCGCGTACGACGTCGATGTGTGGCGCGAGTGCCTGCGCGTGCTCAAGCCCGGCGGGCACCTGCTCGCCTTCGGCGGATCCCGCACCTGGCACCGTGTCGCCGTCGCGATCGAGGACGCCGGGTTCGAGGTCCGCGACTCGATCGCATGGATGTACGGATCCGGGTTTCCGAAGTCGATGAACGTCGCCAAGGCGATCGCGAGCGGCACCGGACGCCCCGAGGACATCCGCCGGCTCAACATGGGCGACGCGTACGAGCCGAGCGGACGTGGTCGAGTGAACTACGACAACGGCGGCGGGTCGAAGATGAACGGCGCGAGCGTCGTCGAGGTCGACCTGCCCGATGAGGCGAAGGCGTGGGATGGGTGGGGCACGGCACTCAAGCCCGCCTTCGAGCCGATCGTCGTCGCGCGGAAGCCGTTCCGCGGCACCGTCGCGGCGAACGTGCTCGCCCACGGCACCGGGGCGCTCAACATCGACGCGACGCGAGTCGGCTATGTGAGCGAAGCCGACATGGATCAGGCGCGAGTGCCGCAACCGAAGATCGCGCGCGAGAACTACACCGTCGGCGGGAGCGACGGTCGCAACGGCGAGATGTTCGACCCGAGCAAGGGTCGCTGGCCGGCGAACGTCGTACTCGACGGATCGCAGGCTGATGCGCTCGATCGTCAGAGCGGGTACATGAGAGACGGTGTCGCTGTCCGTAGGAACACCTTGGGTAACGGCAAGGCTGCCGAGGGGCGCGCAACGAGTATCGGGGCAGGCATGGTCACTCAAGGCCCGGATCAGACGTACGGGGGCGGGGGCGGCGCCTCCCGCTTCTTCCCGACGTTCCGCTACGAGGCGAAGGCCCCCAGCTCGGAGCGCCCCAACGTCGACGGAACGGTGCACGCGACGGTGAAGCCGCTTGATCTGATCCGGTGGCTCGTGCGTCTCGTGACCCGCCCCGGTGGCCGCGTCCTCGACCTGTACGCCGGGTCCGGCACGACGGGGGAGGCGGCACTGCTCGAGGGCATGGAGGTCGACCTGATCGAGCTCGAAGAGGCGCACCTGCCGTTGATCCTCGCCCGGGTGCGGAAGCCGCTGCATGTCGGACTGTTCCCTGGATGGGAGGACGCATCATGATCAACCGTCCCGCCATCGCCTACTCCGGCGCCGCCCTCCGCGAGCGGAACATCAAGATCGACCGCCGCGAGGAGCAGCGTTGCGCACGCTGCGGCAAGGTCATCTGGGAGAACGGTTCCCGTCACCACCGGAAGTACAAGTCCCGCGGCGGTGGCGACGAGGTATCGAACGGCCTCCTCATGTGTGGATCTGGGACGACCGGATGCCATGGTTGGGCGCACCACCACCCGGACCTCGCCCGGGAGGACGGGTTCGCCGTCAACTCGTGGGAGGATCCGGCGCTTGTGCCCGTCCGTCTCTACATGGCGGGTGGTCGCCTGGTGTACCTCGATGACGAGGGCGGATGGTCGGAAGAACCGCCCGTCGCGCCAGAGCCGGAAGGGGTGGCGGCGTGAGCGCACCGAAGCTCCTCGACCTGTTCTGCTGTGCCGGCGGCGCCGGCATGGGTTACCACCGCGCCGGATTCGAGGTGTTCGGCGTCGACATCGAGTCTCAGCCCCACTACCCGTTCCCGTTCCACCAGGGCGACGTGCTCGACGTGCTCGCTCGCCTGCTCGCTGGCGGCGCCGTCGAGTTCACCCGACCGGATGGATCAACCGTCGCGCTGACGCGTGGAGACTTCACCATCTGGCACGCGTCACCGCCCTGCCAGTTGTTCAGTGCGAGCGCGAACGCGCACAGCAAGGAGCACGTCGACCTACTCACGCCCACGCGACCGCTGCTTATCGAGTCGGGGTTGCCTTACATCATCGAGAACGTCGAGCGCGCGCCCCTGCTAGACCCGGTCCTGCTCTGCGCCACCATGTTCGGACTCCGGGCGCCAGACGTGGATGGCGTGGAGCTGCAATTGCAGCGTCACCGCCTCTTCGAGACGTCGTTCCCGGTGGCGCTCGCGCCCACACCGTGCGCGCACGACGCGACGCCGATCGCCGGGGTCTACGGCGGTAGTCGCAACCGCAAGCCCGAGCATCGGGATGGGCCGCGGCGTGGCGGCTACACCCCGGCGCTCAGCGTGCGTGCGCAGATCATGGGCATCGACTGGATGCGCACCGAGCATGAGCTCAATCAGGCAATTCCGCCGGCGTACACGGAGTGGCTCGGTTCGGAGGCGCTGGCGCATCTCGGGTTGGTGGCAGCATGACCGCCCCCACGAGAGTCCCGGGCGCGGTCTGCGCGCTCGGCTGCTGCACCGCCGAGGTCGCCGC
>NZ_JAJGNJ010000024.1 GCF_020781835.1 Microbacterium testaceum | reverse complement strand
AGGTCGTTGGCGAACTGGATTGCCGCCTTGGGGATCCATACCATCAGGTCACTCCCACTCGAAGTAGCTCTGCTCCCCAGGGAGCGCGTTGGTCTTGTACCAGGCCGTGTAGGCCGACGGGGTGAGGGACTGCGCCGGCACGTCCCACCCGGGGGCGCCCTGCGCGACGGCGACAGCCGGGCCGACCCACATCTGGGCGGGGTTCGTCGGCGCGACCACCAGAGCAGAGAACACGCCCCCACCGGGCGGCACCTTCAGCCGCCACCCCGGGTGATCCCACGGCGCGTAGTCCGCCCCCGAGATGAGCCGGTCGACGGTCACGTCGTACCAGACATCCCCGCCGGTGACGTTCCACAACGCGTCCGTGCTCTCGAGCTGCACCTCCCACCCGCCGCTGCCGTCGAACGTGTCGACGATGATCGGGCGGGAGAAGAACAGTCCCCCGCCGCCGACCGCGGCACCGTTCGGGCGGAACACGATCCGCGGGGAGATCGACAGGTCCACTCCGCCGCCGAAGTCGCTGAGCGTTCCGGTAACAGTTGCGAGCGCCATGCGTGGCTCCTTCCAGCCTTCACCCGGCGGGGTGACGGCGACGGGGTGACGCCGCGGGTGACGGCGGGGTGACGCGGGTGAAAGCCGGGTAGGTAAGCGCGGCGACCGCCATGAGGACGACCGCCGCGATAAGAACGCGGATCACTCGTTGTGCGCGCCCGGGTCGCGGTATGCGGCCGGATTGTGCGGGTCGAGCGCGGCCTGATGTTCGGCGCGGGTCGAGGCGTCCGGCAGGCTCGTGACGAGGAACACACCGTCGGCGGTCTGCTTCGCGTAGGTGACGGGCTGTGCGGACGAGCCGAGGAGGAATCGTTCAACGATCGGCCAACGGCGACCGAGCTCGCGCGCGGCCCAGTAGTACGCGCCGACGGCCAGGCCGACGGCGGCCGCGTTGAGCAGCGTGGTGACGGTCACCGCAGCACCGGGGACAGCTTCGGCGAGGATGCGGTCGAGCGCGGCGATGATGTCGGCTACGGCGGGGATGCGAGCGATGAGCCAGGCGAGGAGCCAGCCGATCGCGGCAGGGGTGGCGGTGCGGATGGTGGCGAGGATGATCGCCTGACGGCTCAGCATGGGGTGTCCTTTCCTGGACGGCGAAGACCCCGGAGTCTCCGAGGTCAGCGGGTGAGGCCCTCGGGCCATGGCGGCGGCGGGGGCGGCTTGCGTTGGTCGATGTGGTCGCGCAACTCGTGGATGTAGTCGTCCCGGATCCGCTCGCGACGGAGGGACTCGTCGACACGCTTCTCGACGGTGCCGAGCTGCTCCCGCGCCGACTTCACTTCCTCCTGAAGCTGATCCATCAGCGCGTTCTCGCGGTTGCCTCGGCGGTTGAGGATCGCGACGACGATTCCGGCGACGGCCGCGATCAGCGCGACCAGAACGGTGGGTACTGCGGACGCGATCTCAGTGGGCATCGGCGGACCCTTTCCGGGCCCGCTGTATCGAGAGGATCGCGATGATGATCGCCGGACCGAGGTAGGTGGACATGTTCAGCCACTCCCGCGACGGCTGCCCGTTCGCGATCGCGATTCCCCAGCCGAGCCCGTAGGCCAGCCCCCACGCGGTCATGATCGCGGTGAGAAGGCCCCACGCAACCGCATCTGCGGTAGAGAACGCACGGAGGCAGCACCCGACACCGACGATGATCCAGATGCCCGCCCACACCTCGATCGACATCGCGGCCGAGATGAGATCGAGCCCGGCCGGGAGCGATGAAGGGACGTCGCCGAAGATGGGGAGGTAGGCGACGCCGCGAGCGAAGCAGTAGGCTCCCGCGACGAGAAGTGCCGCGCCGCGGGAGCCATTCAGCCGAATCACGACGCTGCGGGCTGGTCGAGTCGCTGACGCGCGCGCTCGTCGGCCTCGTCGTTCACGCGCTTCGCGATCGCGTCGATGTCGACGTTCGCTTCGACCTCGATGTCCCGGACCGCGGACTCCACGGCGTCGCGCACGACGCCCGGGTCCACACCAGGCGAGGTCTTCGCGACCGCGGCAGTGATCGTGTCCACGAGATACCCGCGGGTCACGTCATGCTGCGCCTGCGTCAGGTCGGCCAGGTAGCCGCGGGTGACGTCGTGCTGCCGCTGCGTCTGGTCCAGCAGGAACGCACGGGTCACGTCGTGCTGCGCCTGCGTGCGCTCCTCGATCGCCTGGTTGGTCGCGTTGAACATGTCTCGGATGTCGTCGAGAACGCCCATGAGCTCTTCCTCCTCGCTTGTGGATGCGGTCGTGCCGCCTCCGTCGATGCGGCCGACGCCGCGGGTGGTCTCCCAGTGCCAGTCCTCACCGAAGAACCGGCCGGTCCAGTCCAGACCGAGGCCCGGAGCGATCTGCTGCAGTCGCCGGTGCGCGGCGGTGTTCCGGTCGTTGTACGGGTAGCCCAGGTCCGAGGCGATCTTCGCCACGTGAGGGGCCGTGCGCGACGGTGCCGCGACCGTCCCGGCGGGCGAGATGCGCGCGTACTGGCGACCCTCCCACCAGCGGAAGTCGTACACTCGGCGGCCATTGACCTGCCCGACGAGCACGTACCGGGCGAGGAAGATCGCGACCTGTTCGTCGTACTCCCGATCCCCGCTGACGACGGTGATCGGCGGGTAGCCTTCGGCGACGAGAATCGCGCTGGCCGCCATGAGCGCTTCACGGATGTTCGACCCGTGAAGCACCGCCCCAGAGGTGTACCGCAGCATCAGTCAGCCCCGCCCGTCTGCTCGATCCCGGAACCATCCGAGACGGCCACCGAGTCGACCACGGTGACACCGGAGACCTGGACGAGCTGGTCGTTGTCGTCTAGGCCGTAGAAGTCGGGGACGCCATCGCCGTCGAGGTCCGAGTAGACGGGGATGATCGGGGTCGCGACACCATCGGCTTTCCAGCCGAGCAGCGCCGTACGGATCGCCTCCCGCGACTCGTCGCGCGTGGTGATATCTGCCATTGCGGATCGTCCTTTCGTCGTCGCCGGCTGTTACCAGTGACGGGCTCGGGTGGGTATGGTGAGCGGCATGAAACGTGGACTCATCGCCGCGGGGGCGGTCGCGATGCTGCTGCTGACCGGATGCACGGCGCAGGAGCCGGCCATCAGCGACGCCACCGGCTCGAATGACGCGGCCGCAGGAGCCGCGGCACCGTTGGTCGCCTCGACGCCCACGCCGACCACAGACGGCGGCGAGGCTGCGTTCCTCGCGGAAGTGCGCGCGAACCTGCGGCCCGACAACGTCATCCCCGACGCCACCGACGAGCAGCTCGTCGCCGCGGGCGAGAAGGCATGCGAAGCGATCGCGACGACCGCGAACACCAACACGGTCAGCGTCATCGAAGGCGAGCCGACCAACGGCCTGGGTTACTACACAGACAGTGGCGTCATCATCGCCGCCGCGCGAGGCGCGCTCTGCGGCTAGCTGACGACCTCCCGTAGATTCCCCGTCGAGTCCTTCACGATCGCACCGGGAAAGCTTCCTGGCACCAGGCTCTGCGAGATGGGGACGAGGTTCGCGGCGTTGATCTGTCCCTCGACGACGAGCGACTGCTCGACGCGGGCCGATCCCGTGACACGAAGTTCGGGGGTGTTGAAGATGATCGCGAGCAGCGAAGAGATGAAGCCTTCCGCGGCTCCGGAGATCCGCACCGGCCCGACCTGGATGTAGCCGCCGGTCGCGACCTCGAATGAGCCGGTGAGGTTCACAGCACCGGAGATCTCACCGTCACCCGTGATCGACCATCCATCCCCGTTCACCGTGAGGACGCCGTCGATGTCCATGTCGCCGACCTGCGTGACCTTCCCGGTCACGGTGTAGTCACCCGTGATCTCCCCGGTTCCTTCGAGCGTCCATGGCCCGGTGACGCGGAATGAGCCGGTGATCTCCGTCGGCCCGCTGACGGTGAACTCGCCCGTCACCGTGGTCGTCCCATCGACCTGCAGAGTCCCGACGATGTCCACGAGCCCACCCGAGTCGACTCGGAGAGTGCCGCCGATGATGCGGAGCCGGCCGTTCGTGATCGACGCGTTCTCGAGAAACGCGCCCGTCTTCAGTTGCCGGAGCTGCCGCTTGATGTCCTCGATCCACGCGCCGTAGTTGGTCAGATCAGGCATTCTCCACCTCCGGTTTCAGTTGCCGCCCGTTGCCCCCAGACACGGACAGCACTCGCAGGGGATGGACGTCGTCAGGGATGACCGGGTCGCCGTACACCTCGAGACGCAGTTCGGCGCCAGGGAGCACGAGAGTCGGCGGGAAGTCCTCACCCACCGTGACCGACCCGATGCTCCACTGCCGGACCGGGTTGATGTTGCGGGCGTAGTGCGTGTTCGACGCGTCTTGCAGCGCGTCCCCTACCAGGTCGCCGAAGTCCTTGCTCGTGTCGCGGATGATGCAGTTGATCACGCCGCCGCTGTAGGTCGTCTTCTGGTCTTCCCCGGTGCCCTGACCGAGCGCCTGAAGACCCGTGACCTGCGACGAGCCGTTTACGCGGTAGTGGACTCCCGCGAGTGGCGAGTCCTCCGCGTCCAGGTGGAGCAGTGTCCCACCGGTTCCGATCGCCCCTGCGACCAGCGTCTGAAACCGCACCCCGCCCGACGCGGTCGGGTAGGGCCGCAGGTACACCTCGACGCCCATGCGGGTACGGATCTCGGCGATGATGTCGCCGATGAGTGGCTTCTTCCAGAACACCCACTCGCCAGAGAATTCGCCAGGGGTGTTCACGGGAAGGTCGATCGGGAGGA
>NZ_JAJGNJ010000023.1 GCF_020781835.1 Microbacterium testaceum | reverse complement strand
AAGACCACGGCCTGCTCACTCGCACCGTCTACCCCGAGGTTCCCGCTCGCGTGGAGTACGAACTTACTGACCTCGGACACAGCGCAGCCGCCCCGTTGAAGCATCTGCGCGACTGGGTTGAACACAACGTCGGAACCGACCAGTAGCGACCCCCTCGGCGCTACATCGAGCCAGGAGTCCCGGCCTCCGCGTAATACCGCGTCAACACAGACGAGGCGTCGCGGTCGCCGTCACCGGACACGACAGAGTTCAGCAGGTACCGGTACCCGTCACCGGTCGTCATCACCCTAATTGATAACGTCACACCTAGAAGGTGCGAAGTAACCGACGCGCGAGCACAGGAGCGCTTCTGTCATTTCGAAGGCGAGACTTCGCGCGATTGGGATTCGCCGGGCCATCCTTCTTCTCTTTCGTCGAACGTCACCGCAACACCGTGTCGCTGGGGTTCGTGAAATCTTCTTCCGGAAGCGAAACCCAGGTACTGCGCCATGAGGAACTCGCCGCAGCGATGCACAGGCGTTCGACAGTTCGGTCGCACGAACCGATCGTTTGTTAACGGACGGCACTGTACGTCGATCGAAAGTCGCGCCGACACCCCCTGCGAATTCGCGTCGCGGGATAGTTTGCCAGGATCCGGCGATCAGCGTGGTGCGCATCAAGGAGGTGCGCAGCGGCCTCAGCACGAGGAGCCTGCCCGCGAGGCCGACCACCCCGCCCCTAGGAACGGTAGGAGTGCGACGTCGGGGCGAGCTGGGGGCCACCCCCCGAGACCGAAAGTAGCACCGCAGCGACGATAAGCGCCACGCCAACCAGGGTGGTCGTCAGCTCCCCGACCAACGAACCGATCCATCCGCGTTCCTGGAGGTCTCGGAACATCCTTATGCTCAGCCCGAACGTTCCGTTCGAGCTGCGAACCGATCGTCTCGATGCGTCGTGGCAGACGCCTCAGCTGTCCACCGATGACCTGGAGTTGCACGCGGCCGTCGGCGAACATCTCCCTTGAGTCCATCGCCAGACGTATGAAATGAGGAGTTCGAGCAAGGGCCCGATCGACCAAGTCGTAGTCGGCAACGAGCTGGCACAGCGTTCCCTCGAGTGACACGAAGGAAACGACTGGCGTTCTCCTCCGCTGTTGGGGACGTCGGGTCGGCTGAAATAATGGCCGGGACGATACGGTGGCGAGTCAGAGCGCCGTGATCCACCGCGCGATCTCGTCAGCGATCTCGTCGCTATTGTCTTCGACCATCAGCGAGTGGCCGTTCCCAGCGAGAAGAGGCAGTTCGGACGACCAGAAGGTGACGGCGGCGCCCTGATCGGTGAGCCAGGCCACGATGTCCTGATCCAGCTGCGAGGGGTGGTCGGTATCGGCTCCACCCGTGAAGACGAGAATCGGCTTGTTCGTGAACGCGTCGGTCGGCCCGATCCTCATTTGGCTCCCACCGATGTTCTGACGCTGATAAAGCATCCGGGCCGGGATCGGCCGAAGGGTGCGGCGGAACACCTCGATGCACTCGCGGGGGAACCGCCGGCTGGGTCCGATGGCCTTGTCGTTCACGAAGGCGCTTGTGGGTTCCCAGAAACCCATCTTCGGGATGGTCCAGTCGATGGCCGCTCCACGGATGGAGACCTCCTGGTCGGACTCCCTCACGATCTCGGGCACCGCCTGTATATTTCCAGGCGGGCCCGGAGCGACGGCTACGAGCCCGTCGATGAGATCGCCATGCGTCTCTAGGAGGCGGAAGCCAATCGGACCTGCCATCGAGTGCACGACCAGCACGACGTTCCGGCCGAGACCAGAGAGGAACACGCCCATCCCTCGGCACACGCTCTCATAGTCCAGCCGCGCAGACGCCGCACGATCATCGACGTGTTGGGCCGCCTCATAGGACAACCCCAGCCAGTCCACCACCAGCACACCGTAGCCATGCGATACGAATCGTGCCGCCCAGCCCTGTCGGCCGTCGGGCGTCTCGAGATAGTACTCGTTCGAGGCACCACCCCCGTGCACGAGGACGATCCACCGAGCAGGCGCACCCGACGGCGCCAGTTCGGTGTACGAGATCGGCGCGACGTCGTCTGGGCGTGAAATCGAATCCATAGCTTCCCCAGGCCTGTTAGGCAATGACGGCGTCGAGGGCCCGTGCGAGCCTCTCCGGATGCGTGAGCATCACCAAATGGCTTCCGTCGATCTCGATCGTGCGCGGACTATCAAGCCGCCCGGCCGCGGCCTGGTAGATCTCAGCGGGAACGGCCTGGTCCTGAGCGAGGAACACATAACTTGACGGGATGCTGCTCGCCCAGAACCGGTCGAGGCGGATCGGCTCATCGGACCAGCCTGCCGGCGCTGGGACGAGCCTCGGCTCGAGCGCGGCGAGCTGCTGCTGCTCGAACGGGGACATGTCCTGCATAGACGCGGCCCAGAGCTCAGGCGGCATGACGATGGTGTTGTCGTCGGACTGACTCGCAAGCGCCTTCGTCGCTGCGACCAACGGATCGGGGAGCACGTCGTTAATGGTCTCGCCGTCGCGCAGCACCCAGGCGTCGACGAAGACGACCCGGCCGATGCGCTCGGGCATCGCCTCAGCGACGAGTTGGATGAGCGGACCTCCGCCGCTATGACCGACGAGCACGATGTCGAGCTGGGTGAGCTCTCTTACCTGATCGATCAGATCGCGCGCCATCATGCTCATCGTGACGCCGGAGCGGTCCACGTCACCGTCTTCGAGACCGCGCAGCGTCGGCGCGATCACCTCGTGCCCCATTCTGCGCAATTCGTCGGCGACGCCGTCCCACACCCAGCCGCCTACCCATCCGCCGTGCACCAGTACGATCTGCATTGATCATCCTCTTCGCATATTTATCTGCTGAGCAGAACTTGTTCCTAACTAGAAGACACAATAGCTTGCGCGGCGCCAACAGTCCAGCATGGCTCGAGCTCTCTTCAGAACGCGCCGAACGACCCCTGCACCAGGTCGCAGGGGAAAGAGACGACGAGCCTTCAGGAGGTCAGGTCGGCCAGACGTACGGCTGCCTCATCGAGGAGTGCGACGAGGGTCTTCACCTTGCGGGGAGGCAAGCGGAACACCGGGGCAGATGCGTTGATCGCCAACCGCAGCCCGCTCGCCGAGGGAACGGCCACGGCCACCGAGGCCACGCCCTCCTCGCTCTCCTCCCGGTTCGTTGCATAGCCCTGCTTCGCGACAAGATCCAGTTGTGCGAGGAGCTCGGTCTTGGTACGGATCGACTGCGGAGTCACCTGTGAGAGTTGCTCGTCGGGGTAGAGACGGTCCAATTGTTCTCGCGGGAGCTGCGCCAGGAGAACCTTTCCCGTGGAGGTGCAATGGGCCGGCATCTCCTTGCCCAACCGTGAAGCGACTCGCACCGCCGTCGTCGGTTCCGAGACTGCGAGAAAGCGAGTGGAGTTGCCGTCGAGCGTGCCGAGGTGAACCGTCTCGCCGGCTTGGTGGCTGAGTTCCTCGAGGATCGGTTGCACGATCTGCGGGATGTCCATCTTTCTCAGCACCGAGAAGGCGATCGTGGTCAACGACGGCCCTGGCCCGTATGTCTTCGTTCGCGGGTCTTGCCGCACGAATCCTCGCCATTGAAGCATCGCGAGGATGCGATGCGCCGTTGAGGTCGCGACACCCAGGTGCTTGCTGGCGTCCGTCAGTCGAAGTTCGTTCTTCTCACCGAGCAGGAGCAGGAGTTTCAGGGCATTGTCGACCGACTCGATCGGTATTGCGGAGCCGCATCGACTCCGTCGGCTGCTCTATTTCTCTGCACAACAGAAACTGTATCGTTCCTGCCGGCCCTCAGGGCCGCCATCAAGGGCAAGGCGATCCCGTCCAGGTCTATCCGGACGCCGATTCGAGCAGCCGGCCCAGTCGTACACGAACGTCGGAAAGCGACGATCCCGCTGCGATGGACCGGCGGACTTCGACGAGAGCGCGGGGCCAATTCAGTACCACTGCCCCGTCGAATGACAGACCATTCTGAGAGTACAGAGACGCGATCCGGTCGGGTGTTCGAGGGTCCGTCACCATCTCGGGGTTGACTGCCGTCGTGCGACCGACGATGTGCAGCTTCCAGTTGAACTGGTCACTCCAGACATACTCGACAGGCAGATATGAGCGTCGGTCGTCGGGATGAGCGATGTTGTGCGCGACACAGCGCGCCTGGTCGACCGCATTCGTCCAGTGCTCAAGACGGGTGAGATCGCCGCGAACCGGATGCCGCCACCGCGCAACATCGCCGATCGCATGGATTTCCGGGGCGCCGAGTGCCGTGAGGAATTCGTCGCAGACGAGACCGTCGTCGATCTCGAGCCCTGAGTCCTCGAGCCATTCGACGTTCGGCACTGCCCCGATGCCGATGACGACGACATCACCGTGGAGCTCGGAACCGTCATCCAGGAGCACGCGGAAGTCTCCCTTCGCACCGTCGATCTGCGCGACCGTCCGTCCGAGAACCGCATGTACGCCATGCCGGGAGTGCTTCTGCGAGAAGAGGGCGCCAATCTCGTCACCGAGCCGGCGTGACATCAGGTCGCGTGTCGCCGAGACCAGGGTGACATCGACTCCGAGCCCAAGAGCGGTCGCGGCGACCTCGGCGCCGATGAAGCCCGCTCCGATGACGATGATCCTGCGATCGGGAACTAGCTCGGCGCGCAGCCGGTCTGCGTCGTCGAGTGTCCGCAGCACATGGATTCCCTCGCCTTCACCCCACGGCGACGGCCGCGCGCGGACGCCGGTCGCCACCACGAGGTCATCGAAGCCGACCCGCCGTCCATTCGCCAGCCGGAGCTCCGACAACGCACGGTCCAGACCTACCGCCGGCACACCGAGACGAAGGTCGATGTTAAGCTCGAGCGCCTCCGCCGCCGTGAGGAGCGTGACCTCGGCTGCACCTGCACCGACGAGGTATCCCTTCGACAGCGGCGGCTTGTCGTAGGGCAGCACGGGCTCGGAGCCGATGAGCACAACGTCTCCGCGATACCCCTCTGCCCGAAGCGCCTGCGCGGCCCGTACCCCCGCGATCGACGCACCGACAATCGCTGTCGTCATTCGTCTTCCACCCGGAGCGCGGAAACCGGGCAGCTGTTCGCCGCCTCGGTGACCCGTTTCCGGTCGGCCTCGTCGACCTCTGTTCTGAGCAGGATCACGACGCCGTCGTCATCGAGATCGAAATAGTCTCCCGCGGCCATGATGCAGTTGGCGTAGCCCTGACAGAGCCCGAGATCCGCTTTCACGACAGGCATGTGTCACTCCTCTCCTGCTTCTTCAGGCGTTATCTCAGGGAACATCGGTGCGAACGGTTGGGCGATCATGGCGGAGAACGTCGCCGTAGTCTGCCAGGTCAGCGCCTCGAGCTCGAGCGGATCGAGAGCGACCCACTGCCCGGATCGCGGCGACTCGATCAGGAGCCGGGAGCCGTTGCGTGTCTCCACGCGAGATACCCGGATCTCCGAGAACTCATTGGCGATCGAGATCGGAGCCCCTACCCGCTGGTCTTCGAGCCGCTGACGTTCGTCTGCTGCTGCGATGGCCGCGATGCGGTCGTCCTCTTCGCCTTCCCATTCGAGTTTCATAGGAAGATCGCCAGATTCTGTGTGCGCAAGACCGACTCGTCGACCGTGATGGTTCGGCGTGCGAGCTGCAACCCGCCGCCGACACGTCGCAGAACGTCTTCGCGGCCGGCCGAGATCACCGCGGGCTCGTGCACGTCGCCGCGACTGCGGAAAAGAAGCACCGCAGAATCGACGACGACCTCGCCCGGGACGTCGCTCTCGAAGGTGCGCACGTTCGTGACGAAGTGACGGAGCCGGGAGGGCGGATCCTCTGTCCAGGCGTGTTCCGTGAGGAAGCGGGCGACCCGCCGGCTCAGGGAGTACTTGTTCTCGTCCCAATGCGCCATGCCCGGAGACGTCGAGTACCCGGCGCCGAGCGCGGTAGTGACCTGCACGGGCATGATGTAGTGCACATCGTCGGCGATGAGGTCGAGCCAGTCCTCGTACCGCTGCTCGTCGAGGATGTATGCCTCTTCGACGAGCCACCTGTGCGTCTCCAGATGCAGGCCGTCCGAGAACGACAACGAACTCCCCACCCGCGTGGCTTTGGTCGTATGTGCTCCGAGCGGCGACTCTTTCAGTCGAACCCAGCGCGCCTCGGTCATGACAGCCCCTCCGGCATCCCCACCGACGAGATGATCAGCGCGGTCGGCTCCGTCTCGAGGTAGTCCGCCCAGCGCTCGAGCAGATGCCGCTGGTTGTACTCTCCGTAACCGACGTGGGCCACGCCCGGGCCAGAGAACGCGTCCGGTCCGAGCGGCTCCACGACGAATCTGCCGTCTTTCAGCACGCCCATCCGGCTGTTCAGCAGCAAGCGCCGCGCCATATTCCCTTTCGCGGTGTTCGTAAGGGACACCCAGTTCTCCACATCGTCCTGCTCGAACATCCCCGTG
>NZ_JAJGNJ010000022.1 GCF_020781835.1 Microbacterium testaceum | reverse complement strand
CAGCGCCGGGGCCGCCTCACCAGGAGTGAGCAAAAGGGGAGAGCATGATCACACCGGATGACCTCCCTGAGGTCGATGAGGACGTGGCGCGACGGATCATCCTCGCAGCACGCTCCATCGCCCCCTGCATCGACTCCTTCGCGGATGAGTCGGAGCAGAAGAAGGACGCCCTTGCCGTGCTGCGTGGCGTGGCCGACGAGGCGCCCGCCAAGGGCTCTCGGCGCGCGCGAGCTCAGCGCATCGGCTCGGCGTCGATCGACTACTGGGATGCGAACACGTGGCACGCCGAGGATCGCGCGCTACTGCGTTCGCTGTGCGTCCCCGCTACGCCGTTGGGACTCCCGCGCGGGAGCTTCCCCACGGAGCGGCCCGTCTCGAGCCTGTGGCCGGAGAAGTACTCGTGAACTTCCCTCACGGCAGCGCGGTTCACCGCCAGCGCGCGAAGACGCTCCGCGACGAGTACGCAGACGAGGACGTCGCGGCGGACTGGTCCGACCCCGACGAGATTCCGATCCCGAATGCGTTCGTCGCCCAGTCGTCGACATCGCGGACCACGACAGCCAATCGCGTGCAGATGCTCGAGGCGAAATCGCTGTTCTGCCCGCCCGACTTCGACATTCGCGCCAACGATCGGATTCGCGACGGCGGCATCGTCTACACCATCGACGGCATTCCGGCCGCCGATACAAACCCGTTCACCGGATGGACGCCGGTGCGCGAGATCCCGCTGACCCGCGCGGTCGGCTGAGCCGGAGGTGAGGTCATGGCCCGCAGCGGACAGACCGACGTCACCTTCAATCCGAAGTTCTTCGAGACGGTGCTGCGTCAGCCCGCCGTCGAGCGTCTGACGGATGCTGCAGCTGATCGAACGCTCGCGAACGCTCAGGCTAGCGCCCCCGTAGACTCCGGCGACTACCGGGACGGTCTGCACATCGAGCACCACGAAGCTCGCTTCCGCCGGGTCGCGCGTGTCGTCGGCGACGACAAGAAGACGCTGCTGATCGAGGCCAAGACGGGGAACCTTGCGCGCGCCGTGAAGGCGGCCAAGTCGTGAGGGTCACCCCGCCCGACGTGGTGCTCTTCCTCACCGGATACGTGCGCGAGCTCGCGGCCGCCGAGGGCATCGACGTCAAAGTCACGAACAAGGAACCAGCCGACCTCGCCATCCCGCTACCGACGCCTCTCATCGTGCTCCGCGACGACGGTGGATCGCGCATGGATTGGACGACCTTCGACCGATCCGTCGGAGCATCAGTGCTGGCCGGGTCCAAGCGGTACGACAAGCCTGCGGTCGAGCTGGCCAGGTGGCTCGCCGGCGTCCTCTTCGATGACGCTCTCCCGCTCATCGAAGGCAGTCCCATCGCATCCGTCGTGTTCGACGGCTGCAACGGCCCCACCGACGCGGCCGAAGTGCTCGACGTGACCCGCCTGTATTTGACAGCGCAGTACGTCGCCATCGGCTCCTGGTAGCCGCCCCACAGACACCGCGCGCCAGGTAGGCCGCGGCACTCTAAGCCCGCGTCGCGGGAGAAGGGAGAGACCCGTGTCCGCGGACTCTCAGGGAAACGACCTCGACGCCGTCCAGGTCCCACTCACCGGCCTCGCGGCGTACGCGCCGCTGCTCGAGGCCAACGTCATCGCGAAGGCCGACCTCGGCGCGAGCCCGCTCGTGCTCCCGGCGGCGTTCGATCGTCTCGGCCTGTACAAGCAGGACGGCGGCCCCGCGCCCTCGCGCGAGAGCGAAGACGAGATCCAGTTCTTCCAGAAGGGGTACTCGCTCGCCGGCGATGCCGTCCGCTCGGTGGTCATCGGTCTGGCCGAGGACAACGCCGCCGTGCGCGCGCTCACGGAGGGCGTCGAGCCCGACGCGAACGGCGTGATCGAGGTGTCGTCGTCGCTCCCGAACAACCGCTTCATCCTGCTCGTGGTCACGAAGTACCGCAACGGTGCGGAGAAGCGGCAGATCGGTGTCGCCTCCGTCACCGCCGTGGAGCAGGACCAGTCCGAGCGCGGCTCGGTCGAGGGCGCGAACGTCACGTTCACCTGGCACGAGCACGAGCTGTTCAACGACGCCCCCTTCTGGCAGTGGGGTCCCGCGGTCCCGGGGGCCGTGGTCACGCCCTGACGCAGACCGACTGGCCGGGGTGTCGTCGGGTCGCCCCGGCCGGTCTCATCTCTCGCACCCGACGCTAGAACACCAACCCGACAAGGAGAACGACCATGGCCACACGCGCCACCACCAAGACCAAGCCCACACAGGCGCCGGTCTCCGAACCGGCCGAAGTCGAGTACGACTTCGACGCATGGACGGAGGAGGCGGAGACGCAGGCGATCGCCAAGATCGCGCCCGAGGTGAAGTACATCATCGTCGAGCGCACGTTCGTCGGGAAGTTCTTAGACGGCACGATCGTCAAGGCAACCCTCGCACTCACGCTCGATGACGTCGATGCGCTGCAGGCGGAGTACGACAATGAGATCGACCAGTTCCGCTCGCTGATCCAGGTCGTCGGCGGCGACGAGAACGTCAAGGCGCTCAGTGGGCAGGACATCGCCGATGTCGCGCAGATGGCGATGAAGTACTTCAACGTCATCCAGCGGATCCAGGGGGCCACCCGCCCGGAATGATCGCCGTCGCCCGGCTCATCCGAGAGCATCGCGGCGCCGCTGCGCGCACCCTGCGTGAGAACTTCGGCGTCGGCATCTCGGACCTGGGCGGCGGCCTCACATGGGGGGAAGCGCACACGCTACTCACGGAGGCCGCAGCAGACACCGGCACCGCACTCGGCGCCGAGCTCGCTGGGTGGGCGTACCCGGCGAGCATGCCGCAGCTGATCACCATGATCGCGACGATCGGTGACCGCAAGGCATCCCAGAAGGTCATGCCCTGGGTGATGAAGAACCTGCGCGACGGTGCACCTAGCGCCACCGCGGAGGAGCTTGCTCAGGCGCAGGCCGAACTCGAGGACGGCATCGTCTTCGCCAGCTGACCGGAGGAGGTGCCATGTCGTCCGAGGTCGGCTCCGGTCACGTCAGCATCTTCCCGGTCATGACCGGATTCAAGTCTCGCGTCACGCGCGGGGCGCAGGAGGCGGGCGCAGCTGGCGCGAAGACATTCGATCGGGGATTCAAGGGCGCGGGCGCCGCAGCTGGTCGCACGGTCGGCCGCGACCTGAAGTCGGCTCTCGCGTCCGCCGCGGGCGACCTGGGGGCAGCAGAGCTCGGCAAGCTCAACAGCGAGGTCGCCGCCGCATCCGCGGCGCTGTCGAAGGCGCGGCTGCGCCAGCAGGATGACGCCGGCCGCGTGCGCGTCGCCGAGGCGCGCCTGCAGGAAGCGATCGCGAAGTCGGGCGCGGAGTCCTCTCAGGCGATCGCCGCCGAGGAGCGACTCGCCGCGGCCCGCCGGATCCAACAGGTCGCCGTAGAGGGCGTCGCCACCGCCACCGACCGCCTCCGCACGGCGCAGCGGTCGCTCGCCGCCGCGCAGACCGCAGTCGGCGCGTCCGCCATCGCAGGTTCCGGCGGCGTGCGCCAGATGCTCGCGGATTTCCGGTCTGGGTTCAAGGATGCCCGGGCGGGACAGTCGGCATTCACGGGCCTTGCTGGTTCTCTCGGTGGACTTTCCCGGGCGCTGCTGGATGTCACGGGGTTCACCTATCTCGGGCGTCTCGCTCGAGCGGGCGCGCAGCAGGCCGCCACGGCGTTCGCCTCGATGGCCACGATGGTCGGCGGGCACCTAGCTAAGGCGTTGACGGCCGCCCGCTCGTGGGCGGCCGGCGTCGGGTCGACCGTGCGGGGCGCGCTCGCCCCATACGCCCAGTACGCCGCAGCTGCCGGCACGCTGCTCGCGTCGCCGTTCGTGCGCCTCGGTTCCCGAGTGTCGTCGTACCTCAGCCCGGTCACCACTCAGGTGCGGGCGGCGCTCACGAAGGCCGCAGCGTTCGCCGGGCCCGCGGCATCTCAGCTGGTCAGCACCTTCCGGTCTGGACTGTCCGGCCTAGGATCGGCCGCGTCTTCGGCGTTCCGTACGGTCGTCTCGGCCGCGTCGACCGCATCCCACGCCGCAGGCTCCGCCCTCGCATCCGGCATCCAGTCCGCGGCGACAGCCGGCGTCACCGTCGCAGCGGCGGGGATCGGGGTCGCGTTCGGGAAGGGCTTTGCCCGACTCAACGCGATCGACACTGCGCGCGCAAAGCTCACCGGCCTCGGAAACGACGCCGGCACGGTGCAGACGATCATGGGCGACGCCCTGGCTTCTGTGCGCGGAACCGCGTTCGGCCTGGGCGAGGCTGCCACCGTCGCGGCCTCCGCCGTCGCGGCCGGGATCAAGCCTGGTGAGGCGCTGCAGGGGCACCTCAAGTCGATCGCGAACAACGCCTCCGCGGCGGGCATCTCCATGGAGGAGATGGGGGCGATCTTCAACAAGGCCGCCACCCAGGCCAACGGTGTCCAGAACGACGTCATCGCGCAACTCGCTGACCGCGGCATCCCCATCTACCAGGCACTCGCCGACCAGATGGGTGTCACCGCCGGCGAAGTGTTCAAGATGGCCTCCGAGGGGAAGGTCGACTTCGAGACGTTCTCGAAGGCGGCCACCGCCGCCGCGGGCACCGTCGCGGACGAGATGGGCAAGACCGTCCCGGGCGCGGCGAAGAACTTCCTCGCCTCGCTCGGCCGGATCGGCGCCAACGCGCTGCAGCCCATCTACGGCAAGATCGGTCCGCTGATTCAGGCGGCGACTTCCGCACTGGGCCCGATCGAGGAGCGGGCGAAGGCGCTCGGCGACGTGCTGCTGAAGGTGCTCGGTCCGGCGCTCGATGGGATCACCGGGTTCCTCACTCGCATCGGTGAGGGTGCGTCGATCTTCTCGGGTGCGCTCGCGGGGATGCAGGGCGTCGTCGGGCCGCTGGCAGGCGCTCTCGTGGCTCTGGGCGCCGGTGGGCTGGGCGCTCTCCTGTCTCGTATCCCGCTGCTCACGACCCTCATTCCGGGGTTGACGGCCGCGCTCGGGATCCTGGGAGGGCCGATCGGGATCGTCGCCGCCGCCCTGGCGGGGCTGGCGATCTCGGGAGCCGACTTTGGCGACATCGCGATCGGGCTGACCGGCATCATTCAGCAGGTCGCGGGCGCGGTGCCCGGCATCGTGCAGACCGTGGCGCAGATGGTGCCGCAGATCGTCACAGAGATCCTCGCGCGCATCCCGCTGCTGCTCTCGGTTGGCGCGAGCCTCGTGCAGGCGCTGGTCGACGGTCTCATCGTCGCGGTGCCGGCGATCGCGACCGGCGCGGTCGCGCTGGTGCAGGGTCTGATCGCCGCGATCGTGACGTACCTGCCGTCGATCATTACCGCCGCGTTGCAGCTCGTATCGGCTCTCACCGCTGGCCTGATCGCCGCTATCCCGCTGGTCGTGTCGGGCATCGTGACCCTCGTCACCGGCCTGATCGCCGCGCTCGTGGGAATGCTGCCGACCCTCATCGTCGGGGCGGTGCAGCTGTTCCTCGGTCTCGTGCAGGCCGTGATCCAGGTGATCCCGGTCCTGTTGACCGTGATCATCGGGGCGCTCCCGGCGATCCTGTCGGCCCTGCTCGGGATGCTCCCTGCGCTGCTGACGGCGGCGGTGCAGCTGTTCCTGCAGCTGGTCCTCGGGCTCGTGCAAGTGATCCCGCAGCTGCTCACGACCCTCGTGGGTCTGCTGCCGACGCTGCTGACGACGATCATCGGGATGATCCCGATGCTCCTCGAGACGGTGATACAGCTGTTCCTGCAGCTGGTTCTCGGGTTGCTGACGGTGATCCCGCAGTTGCTCGTCGCGATCGTGGGGATGCTGCCGCAGATCATCACCACCCTGATCAGTCTGATCCCGACTCTCCTGAGCGCTGGGATCGAGCTGTTCAAGGCGCTCGTGACGGCGATCCCAGCGATGCTTCCGGAGCTGAAGGACACGCTCATTCAGATGGGCCCGCAGATGGTCGACGCGATCCTCGCGCTTGGGCCTGCTCTGCTGGACGCGGGGAAGGCCATCATCCGATCTCTGATCGACGGGATCGGGTCGATGTTCGGCGAAGTTGGGGAAGCCGTCGGCGGCCTCATGGATTTCGTCGGAGACTTCTTCCCGCACTCCCCGGCCAAGCGTGGCCCCCTGTCGGGGTCGGGATGGTACGCGCTCCGCTCCGGCGGTGCCGCGATCGCTGGCCAGATGGCCGGCGGTATCGGCGATGGGAAGGGCGACGTCGCGCGGGCGTCGGCGGCGATGGCGGCGGCCGCGCAGGCGGAAGCTGCGCGGGTCCAGTCGATGATCGGCACCGTCTCCTCGACCCTCACAGCAGAAGGGGTGGGGCGTACGGGATCTGTTCCGTCTTCGTCCGCGCCGTCTGTCGTGCAGCACAACAACTTCGCGGAGATGGATCCCGAGGTTGCGGTCGTCGCGGCTGGTCAGTCGCTGGCGGCTGTCGCGAGAAGGGCGGGCGCATGAGCGTGCTCGAGATCAGGGGGGAGGGGCGCGTCATTCGTGGCGCCCCTTCCCCGTCTGCGGAGACGGGCCTTTTCGTGGGTCGGGATGGGCTGCAGGGGTGGCAGGGTCTTCCTGCGCGTCGCCGGGAGGCGCTGGTGCGGGCGCTCGC
>NZ_JAJGNJ010000021.1 GCF_020781835.1 Microbacterium testaceum | reverse complement strand
CCCGGCTCGGTCGAGACCGGGAGACTGAGGGACGCGCGGGCAGTCGCCGACGCGAACACGACGAGACGGGCTGCCGAATCGGTCGGCTCGTCCTCGTCGGGGATCAGGATCGTCTCGTCGTCGGCCCCGACCGTCGCCGGCTCCCCGGCGTCAGGGATGACCGCGATCCGGTCGACGAGACCGAGCTCCACCGCCTCGTCAGGGGTCATCCACGTCTCCTCGGCGAGCAGCGTCGGCCAGTCCGGCCCGTCGCCCGCCTTCGCCGAGTAGATCGCGATGATCGACGCCTCGATCTTGTCGAGCACGTCGGCCTGCTTGCGGAGGTAGGGGGCGTTGCCCCACACGATCGTGGACGGTGAGTGGATCATCATCTGCGTGCCCGGGGACATCACGACCTCATCCGCACCGGACGCGATCACCGACGCCGCCGACGCGGCCAGCCCATCGACGACAGCGGTGACCTTCGCCTTGTGCGCGCGGAGCATGTTGAGGATCGACACGCCCTCGAACACTTCCCCCCCGGGGGAGTTGATGCGGAGGATGATCTGGTCGACCTCTTCGGGGAGCGCGTCGAGCACGACGCTCATGTCCTTCGCGGACACGCCCCAGAATCCGCCCCACGAGTCGATCGGCCCGTACATGCGGATCGTCGCGACCGTGCCATCTCCCGCCGGAGCCGGCGTGGTGACGGCGTTGAAGAACGCGGCCTTGGACTCCGGGATGGGGAGCTTGCCCCAATATCGGCTGTCGCGCTTGGTCATGCTGCCTCCTCGGGCTGTTTCGGTGCGGGCAGATCCTCACCCAGTTCGGCGCCGGCGCGGCGCAGGATGTCTCGCGCTTCCTCTTGCGAGAGGACCGGGCCCACGCCGAGATAGACCTTCTGAACGATCTCCGCGATCTCGCGGGCCTTCTCGGTCTCGGTCATGCCATCAGCACGGCCGTCGAGGTCGTCGCTCTCTTCCATGACCGGGAGCCCGTAGAGCCCGCGAAGGTGCGCCTCGAGCGCCGGATCCCAGTGGATCGCGCCGGATTCGAGCAGCGCTCGGATCGCTTCAGCGGTCGCCGGGTGCTCGGCGCCGATCTTCGGCGGGACGAGTCGCGGTGCCGGCTCCTCCGGCCCCCAGTTCGCATCGACGAGATCCTCGATGACGTGCTGCTGGATGATCGTCGCGATGTGCCGGGCGAGCGCATTCAGCGAGTTGATGAAGAAGTTCGCGAACGTGTCACCCAGCGCGTACGAACCGGTCGAGTTATCCCCGCCGAGGTTGAGGAAGTTCGCCAGCACGGCGCGGGCAATCTGCTCGTCGTAGTACCGGATCTGCTTGTCGAGGTCTGGAACCTTCCCCGTCACGCCCTCAAACCGGAACGTCGCCCCGTGAGGCAACGAGATGCCGGCCGCATCGCCCGCGCGTGCACCCTTCGCGATCTCAAGCCCGCGCGCGATCTCCTCTTCGAGCCACGCCTTCTTCTCGTCGTAGGTCGCATCTTCAGGAGGCGGGGCGCTCGTGTAGCTCGGCATGCCGAGCCCGTTGCGCTCAGCCGCGAGCGCCTGCACACGCAGCGTGCGGTCTTTGAGCAGCCACATCTTGTAGGCCGCGCGGAGGAGGGACACCCCCACCCAGTTGCCGCCCTCGCGCTGATGCACGAACACGACAAGCCGATCCACAGGGATCGTCACGCCGCCCACGCTCGCGCTCTTCTCGCCCGGCTTGGCCGGCGTGCGAACGGGCTTGCCGTGACCGTGCTGGACGATCGCCGCCAGCCCCCCGTCGCTCTCGACCTTGAACTGCGCGATCGTGCGCGGCGGCCGCCACGCCAGCTTCCGCAGGTGCGCACGCCCGAACGCGTCCGGCTCGTACACCTGCTCGAACACTGAGTGCCCGAACACCAGCTCAAGCAGAGCGAGTCGCAGGAACTCATCCCACGAGAACCGACCCTTGGACCGCAGCGGCGCAACCCGGGGCTTCCCCTTGAGTGCAAGGCCGAGGTCGTCGGCGACGAGCTGCGCGACTTCATCGCGCACGCCCGCCGGGTCGAGCTGCCAGTCCGACTCCTGGATCGGCAAGGTCACCGCACCGAGGACCGACATCACCTGCGGGTCTTCACGACGCATCCGGTCGAACACCTCGTTCGACAGCGGCCAGATGAGATCCGGGTTCGTCTCGTGAGCGTCTGTCGCCAGCCCGCCCCAGCCGACCAGTCCCCCGGTCTGATATCCGATCTCGGTCAAAGCGGGCCTCCTGTCAGAACGGGGCGACAGCGAGGTTTGTCTCGGCCGCCCGGCCGACCTCTTCGCGTGTGATGATCTGCGCCGATGGGGGCGGCGGGGTAGGTTGCTTCGGCGGTGACGCCTCGGACTTGAGAACGCCCCACAGCGCCCACGTCACGGCCTGCGCGATCGTGATCGGCTTCGTCGGGTCCGACTGCTCCCACGTCATGCCGGCGCGGCCGATGTTGCGGGTCGTGGCGAACTCGAGAGACTTCGTCACCTCGGGCTGATCGCGGTGCGGAACCATCCCCGCATTTACCCACTCGATGAACAGGGCGTGCGCGGCAGCGATCTCGTCCAGGTTCATGACGAGGTACTTGATCCCCGCCGCGTCGAGCGCCGAGATCACCGGGGCCGCGTTCTTCGAGTCGAGGACGAGCGTCGGATTCCCGAGCTCCGCCTTCAGATCCTTGAGCATCGGTGCGATCCACATCGTGCCGGCCTGTGACCAGTGATGCTCGACGGCGATGCTGTCCGAGTCGACCCGGACGGCCTTGCCGATCGTGCCGGCGCTGCCACCTCGAGTCAAGGCCAGCGAGAGCACGATGCCGTCGCCGGCGACTCCCGCGTCCTCGCGCGCGTGCCGCTTCCAGACCTCGAGGTCAAGGTCGGATAGGGCGGCCGCGACTTCAACGCGTCGCGATGGCCAGATGGAGCACCGCTGCCGCGCGAACGATTCAGGGCTGGTCTGCCCCATGCGATCCCAGTCGTCTTCGACCGTCTTCCACGCAAGTCGGATGCCGAGGCCAGGGTTTCCCTCCCGCCACGTCTGCGGGCTGCCGAGGTCGATCTTTGCCGCGGTATCCGGGTCGTCGGATCCGACCGGCGTGTGCTCGATCCATCCGGTTCGCTCGAACCCGCCTTTTCGCCCTCTGTCTCTGAGCCCCTCGAAGTATTCGCCGTCCTGGTCTTCCTTCGGGACAGTGCCCGTGAACAGCACCTGCTTATTGGGGCTCGCGTCGGTTGCGGGGAGAAGGGCCTCGAGGATGGTCAGTGGTGAATGCTGCGCCTCGTCCACGATGAGCACATCGAAGGACACGCCAACGCCGGCGGCGCCGGTGCGGGTGAAGAAGATCAGGCGGTTGCCGTTCTTCAGCTCGATCGACCAGTTCCCATTTCCGGTCGAGATGCCGGTAACGCCCTGCGCGGTCTGCTTGCCGCCACCGACGAGCTCAGCCCGCAGCGCGGGCGACGCGAGGATGATGCGGCGTGCACGCCGGAACGCCTCGCGGGCCGTGGCGGCCTCGTGGGCTGTATGCCCAATGAGCTTCGGCGCTCCATCGGCTCGCGGCCAGAGGTAGAGGTGGGCGAGCTCGTAGGGCAGGAGGATGTTGCCCTTGCCTTGCTGGCGCGAGACGAGGATCCCAAACTCGGTGGCCGCCCACTGTCCATCCTCGTCGACCGACGCGATGGCCTCGAGGGCGCCTTCTTGCCACGGGTCGCAGACGATGTTCGCGAGGTCACAGATGTCGAGAACGTCGTCAACGAGCGTGTCTACGCGGCTAAGAGGGAGCGCCCTGACCCGCGGCTCTTGCAGCCCGAGCTGCTCGAGCTGCTTCGAGTTGGTCAGCAAGGCTCATCTCCTTCGGCGTCTCGATTGGGCCGCGCACGGCCTCAACGGCGGCACGGAACTCGCGAGCGATCGGAGCGAGCTTCGTCGGGTCGTCCTTGGCGATCTTCTTGAACGCGCTCCGCAGCCCGCTGACGATCAGCGCCATGTCGTCGACATCGCCCTCGTCATCTGTCACGACGTCGGAGTGCTCGTCGGCGGCCGGCCGCTTCGGGCGCGGGCTCGCAGCAGGTGATCGGCGATCGCCCCGACGCGCCGCGGCGTGAGCATCGCGACACGCTTCGTCGACTGTCTCGCGGTTGCGGAGGTGTCGACGGTAGGCGGCATCCGTGCCGCAAGGCGCCTTGGGCTTACCCACATCGCACCACCTCTCCCGAATCCCCCACATTCCTCGAATTACACACGGAGAGATGCGCCAGGACCGCCCGGGAGGTGGGCAGCCGAGGGGCGTCTCGGTATTTTTCACCGAGTCGCCCCTCGTCGTGTTCACTATGCCGTGCGCAGCGGCGTTCGCTTCTGGAAGCGGCGGTAGTTGTTCTCGCTGTAGGTGACGACCTCCATGTGCGCGGGGTTCACGCAGCGGCGGTCAAGGCACAGGTGATCGATGGTGAGTCCCTCGGGTATGGGCCCGTTGTGATGCTCCCACATGGCGCGGTGAGCACACACGTTTCGCCCGTGCCGTGCGATCTGCCCATACCCGCTCGTCATGATGGTCCCGGTCCACCGCCAGCACCCAGTCGACGGCTCCACGTCGTAACGACTCAGCAGTCGGTCCTCGAAAGTGATCCCGAAAGTCGGCATGGTTGTGCACCTCCCCGGCGGGCTGTCAGCGGTTGGGGCGTGTGATGTCTCGCCACGCGGTCAGGAGCGCATCCCACGCCTCCACGCGGCGCTCAGCGCGTCGTGCGCGGGCTTCCTGCTTCGGGTCGTACCGGTGCACGGGCACTCGGGCGACGGCCTGCCACCAGGCGTCACCTGCGGCGTCACGTCGGCGCACCAGGAAGCGAGTGATCATCCGTCGGCACGCGCCTGCGTGGTTGCCAGCATCGGGAGCACGTGAGGCTCGAGCTCGGCGCGCTCCTCGTGCGTCAGGTCGTCGGCCCACACGATGTCGTCGGCACTGATGCCGTAGGCGGCTTGCGGGATGCGGGGCGTCACGATGGCGACCGGGGTGATCTTGCGGGCCTCGGCGAGCTCAGCGCCGAGCACCTTCGTGCGGGCGACGATGACGATGCGGCGGCGGGCGTCGGGGGCAACGTCGACCGTCTCGACGGTGTCGCCGAGGAACGCGGCGACGTCTTCGTACCCCTCGATGTGGTCGCCGGCCATGACGACGTCGACGCGGTTGCGCATGATCATGCGATGACCTCCTCGGTCTACGTGGCGCCCGCGCGCGAGGGTCCCTGAGGCGGGCTCGATCGTCGGCCCGTCCATGCAATCTCTCGCGCGCGGCGGTCTATGTGGCAGCCCACACCTCGGGGGCCGCGTTGTCGCCCTTCCGGGCGTTGCAGTCACGGTGCATCGGGACGAGCACCTGGCCGACGAGCTTGCCCCCGTTCGCGAGGGCGTCGTCATGGTCCGCAGTGAAGCTGCGCTTGTGGGTAGGTGGGAGGGTGGTGTCGATCTCCTCACCGCATCCCCAGCCCGACAGGGAGCCGTACCCGCACGGGAGGTTCTGTGCGTGCGTGCGGCGCTTGAGCGCTGCCTGCTGGCGGCGGTAGGCGCGGTGACCCTTCCCGTCGCGGATGGCGCGGCTACCCATGGCGGCCTTCGCGAAGCCCAGCGAGCGCGCCCATCAGTCGCTTCCTCTCACGATGGTGTCGCCGTCGTCGTCCGGCACCTGTCCAGTAGTGGACACCTCGGGGCGGTCAGGCGTGGGCATCGTTGCTCTCCTCGCGAGACCAGGTGTCGCCACGATAGTTGTCGAGGGTGCGCAGCCCGAGCGGGTTCCGGAACTTTCCGCCGTGGCGGGCGTTCGCGGCGGTCTGCTGCTGGATCTGGAAGTCGATCGGCAGCTTTTCTCGGACTCGCTATAGGCGAGTACCTGGCTGCCCGCACAGGCCTCCGCGGACGTACCAACGTGGTAGACCCCGTGACCGAATGCTTCCGCGATCGGCTTGCACGCCTCGTCGAGCAGGAACATCTGACGAGGATTGAACGCGCTCATCGCCGGCCCCCGCGCTTCGCCTTCCGGCGCCGGGCCACTGCCGCTGCGTGCAGGCGGTCGCGGCGTTCCGTGTCCTCGCGGAAGATGCGCTGCTCAGCCGCCGCGGTAGCCGCCCACCGCCAGAGTCCCATCGGCATGGAGTCCTCCTCCTGGGCTTTGCCGTGGGCATCCGGGGGTCTCGCCCACACCCGGATGCCCACGCTTCACGATGAGCCCGAGCAGAGGCGCCGACCGCGCTGCGTCGACGTCGGTTCCGCATCAACGCGGACCCCTGCTCGGGAGAACAGCGCCCCGACAGCCCATCACCGCTCCTGGATTGCACGAATCCGGCGAGGACTGATGGCTTGAACCCCGCTAGCCCATCGACATAGAGGGCATCGTGGCGGGACCGTCAGTCACAGCGCAGGGCGTGGCGAAGGGATGTGAGCGTGTGGTGTCGGGACGAGCCCCTCGGCGAAGAGCACCAACTCCGAGGGAAAACCTGCTCAGACATGACGGAAGCCCCACCGGGTATCGGCAGGGCTTCGGTCATAGTTCTTGTGCAAGGCACAGCCTAGCACGACAGGTGGAAACGCTGGAAACGCTCAGAACAGCGGCGCGTCGCGCTCCACCATGTGCCGCTCGTACGCTTCGAGCTTGCGTCGATCCGCGACGCATTCGCGGGTGTCGTAGTCCACCCACCCCGCCCCGACTCGGCATCGCGCGCACATTCGTCGATCGTCGTCGGCGGCGTGGCCGAAGATGATGCCGCAGAACAGGATCACGAGGGCCGTGCGCTTCCCGCGCGGGTCCAGCTCCCCGACTGCGACTCGGCCACAGCCGTCGCACTGGACGACGAACACCGGGTCGACCTGCACCAGGCCGTGCACGAACCCGTCGACTGTGGGCAGTAACTCCGCGGCGGCGGCGGCCTCGTCGATGGTGTGTGTCATCGTTCCCCTCCCTCGTAGCTGCGGTTCGTGTTGTTGGTGGGTTTGCGGCGGCCGCGGCGTGCCCGCATCCGCTTCTCGGTCTCGATCACGTCCTTCTCCTTGAACCGGCCCAGGCGGGGCTGCAGCTCGCCCCACGCGATCCAGTTGCGGATCGTGCGGGTCGTCACCCCGGCGCGCTCTGCGGCCTGCTCCTGCGTCAGCCACATACGCACGCCCCGTTCACTGCGCGTGCCGTGAAGCACTCGGGGCACACCGACGTCGGCAGATCCACGGGCTCGGGCGGGAGGATCCGCAGCGCCAGGCGGGATGCTGTCGCCGCGTCCGGGAGTGGTGGCCGCGGGGGCGCCGGCGCACCACGGCCCACGATCATCGGCGGCTCCGTGTCGGGCACGAGCTCAGCGAACACCTCCGCGTAGAACCCGTCGTCCTCACGATCGTCGGACTCCCACTCGCACGTCGTGCACCGGTACACCGCCGCGTCACCCACCCGGCGAGGCGGGCGGACACGCACCGTCTTACAGTCGCACTCCGGACACGGGGACTTCGCCCACCGAGGCTGATCGTCAAGCGGCCACTTCCCCAGCGCGGCGACCACCGACCACCACTCCGGCTCCCCCGAGTGACGGTGCAGCACCGCATCCGCGAGAGCCGTGATCTCCGTGCGGTTCGCCAGACGGTCGAAGTCCTCGAGGATCGCCTGCAAACACAGGTCCGCGTCATCGAACGCCTCCGCCGTCTCCGTGCCCGCCGCCATCCCCGCACGGCCGGCGAGGCCGGGATCGACGACCACCGCCCACTCCCGCAGCATCCGCATCAGGTCATC
>NZ_JAJGNJ010000020.1 GCF_020781835.1 Microbacterium testaceum | reverse complement strand
CACTCCTCGCTCGGCTACCTACCCCCAGTCGAGTACGCTCGACAGTGCACCCATCAAATGGAAACCGACGACTCACAAATGCTCCTATATCTGTCAAGCAGCGACCTGGAGGGGTGGTCGGGCTTCGCGTAGTGGGTGTGTCCGATAAACGGTGGATCTGGTTTGGCGTTCATTAGTTGATTCGGCCTTCGAATGCGATCGCGAACGCGTTCAGCGCCGGCTTCCATCTCGTCGCCCAGCGTGCCCTGCCGCGCCCGGTCGGGTCAAGCGATCTGGTCACGAGGTAGAGGCATTTCAGCGCGGCGGCGTCGTTCGGGAAGTGCCCGCGTGCGCGGACTGCTCTGCGGTACCGGGCGTTGAGTGACTCGATCGCGTTCGTGCTGCAGATGATCCGTCGGATTTCCACGTCCCAGTCCAGGAACGGCACGAACTCACTCCAGGCGTTCTGCCAGAGCTTGCTGATCGCCGGATACTGTTGACCCCATTTCGCGTCGAACTCCACGAATCGCTCACGAGCGGCCGCTTCGGTCGGCGCCGTGTAGACAGGACGCAGGTCCTTGCCCATCTCTTCCCAGTAATGGCGAGACGCGAACCGGAACGTGTTGCGGATCAGATGGATGATGCAGGTCTGCACCGTCGCGAGCGGCCAGGCGGTGTTGATCGATTCCGGCAGACCCTTCAGCCCGTCACAGACGACGATGCAGACATCCTCGGCGCCACGGTTCTTGATCTCCGTCAACACGCCGAGCCAGAACTTCGCCCCCTCCCCGCCATCGCCGGCCCAGATCCCGAGGATGTCGCGCTCCCCGTTCACGGTAACGCCCACGGCGATATAGAACGGCTTGTTCCGCACCTGCCCGTCTCGGACCTTCACCACCAGAGCATCGATGAACACCACCGGGTAGACGCGATCCAGCGGACGGTTCTGCCATTCGGTCATCTCCTCGATGACCTTGTCGGTGATCCTCGAGATCGTGTCCTTCGACACCGACGCCCCGTAGACATCGTCGAAGTGCGCCGCCACCTCGCCGGTCGTCAGCCCCCGCGCGGTCAACGACAGCACGATCTCATCGACGCCGGTCAGGCGCCGCTGCCGCTTCTTCACGATCTTCGGCTCGAACGACCCCTCACGGTCTCTGGGAACGTCGATCTCGACGGGACCGACCTCGGTCAGCACCGTCTTCGAACGGATCCCATTGCGAGCGTTCTCGGCGATCGTGTTGCCGTGCTTCTCGTAGCCAAGATGCTCGGTCATCTCCGCCTCGAGCGCTGTCTCCAGCACCCGCTTGGTGAGCCCGTTCAGCACCCCGTCGGGGCCGACGAGGTCGACACCCTGTTCCTTCGCCTGCTTCAGCAGCTGCTCCGCGAGCTGCTGCTCATCGATGATCTCTCCCGTCACAGGATCGATCATCTCGATGACATCGGTCATCGCCCTTCCTTTCAGTCAGGCCAGACCAGATCCACCGTTAATCAGACAGTCCCGCGCCCGTCGTGGTGGATCGACAGGCGACCGTCATGCGGGCGGCGGCATTCAGCGATGTCGATCTGCGACATGATCTTCAGGCGCGAGATGACGCCGTCCTGGATACCGCGGTCCGCCCGCTGCATCTCGTGCAGCACGCCGTCGATGCGGTAGCGCACGGTGAGCTGGTGCTCGCCGGGCTCGATATGGATGTCGCTGGCGCGGTCGTTCACGGCCTGTGAGATCAGAAGGTTGACGAAGCGGACGACCGGGGCATCGACATCCTGATCGTCGATCGTCTCGGTGAACAGCTCCTGTTGAGTGGTCACCGACTCTTCGAGGGCGACCGAAAGGTCGCTCAACTCGTCGTCAGAGCGCAGATAGCGCTCGAACAGCTGCCTCAGCGCGTCAGCGGCGACGACCAGGACTTCCACTCGGAGGCTGGTGATGCGCGTGACATCGTCGATCGCGATGATGTTGGTGGGATCGACCATGCCCACCGTGAGCTTGCCGCGACCGCGGTCAAGAGGGATCAGATGGTAGCGGCGGCAGAGGCTCTCCGGTACCAGAGAAAGGATGTCGGGGTCGAGCGTCGCGCCCGAGACGTCGACGAACTGGTGGCCGGTGTGCAGGCGGCAGCCTCGGCGACCTGGGCTTCGGTCACGAGGCTGGAGCTCACCAGCAGCTGCGGGAGTTCCGGCCCGTCGCCGACCTTGTCGATCGCAGCCGAAAGGTCGGCGGCGCGAACGGCGCCCGTGAGCACGAGCGTCTGCGCGAGTCCCTTCATCGGTTCTCCCCAATCCCCTGGGGTTCCCCAGCCCCACAGCGATCATAGGCGAGCGTGCGGAACGCGGCGTGCGCCGGGTCCCGCTGGTGGGAAGGGGCGGGTCAGGCCCGGCCGCTTCGGAAGCGACCGGGCCCGACCCTGCCTGACCGGTGGGGGATCCGTCAGTTGTTGCGGTCGGCGGTGCGACGGCGACGGACGAACCCGACCGCGAAGGCGCCCAGGCCCAGCGCCACCAGGATCGACGCGAACACCGTCGGAGCCGTCAGGTCGGCCGCGTTCGCACCCGTGGTCGCCAGGGCGCCGTTCGAGGTATGAGGCGCGGTCGTCGGCGGGACGCCGCCCAGCTCAGTGCCGGGGTCGTCGGTGCCGGGTTCCGTCCCGGGGTCGGTGCCCGGGTCGTCGGTCCCCGGGTCGGTCCCCGGGTCGGTCCCCGGGACGGTCCCCGGGTCGGTGCCCGGGTCGTCGGTCCCCGGGTCGGTGCCCGGGTCCTCGACGTCGATCGGCGGCACGGCGAGCGCCGGAACGCTCGTCGGGGCGGCACGGTGGTGCGTCGCCTGCTCGAAGTCGTAGCCGAGCGCCAGCAGCCGGGGCTCGCTGAACGGCAGACCGAGCAGCTCGAGTCCGACGGGAAGGCCACCCTCCGTGAACCCGGCCTGGAGGCTCAGCGCAGGGAACCCGGTCTGGGCTGACAGGGCGCAGTTGGAGCCGGGCTGCGACTGGTCCGTCGGGACGGCGGGCTCGCGGATCGTCGGGTAGGCGAGCGCGTCCAAGCCGTTGTCGGCGAAGTAGGTCGTCAGGAGCGCCTGCGCCGTGGCCCTGCTCTGCAGCTTGGCGGTGTACGCGTCGTTGGGAAGCTCGGGCGAGCTCTGCGCGATCTGCAGGAGCGGCAGCACACTGGGGGTCACCAGGCCGCTCGCGATGATGTCCGAGAGCGTGAGCACCTCGGCCGGCTCGGTCTGAGCGGCGATCTCGGCGGGGAACGTCGCACCGTCCTGGGCCAGGTACGCGTTCAGGTCGCGCCGGAACTCGTCGATGAGGACGCTCGCGCCGCCCACGGCGGTGTTAATCTCCTCCGGGAGCGTCACCTCGACGACCTCGGCGCCCTGCGACCGCAGGTCGTCGGCCGCCTTCTGGATGAGCGAGGTCGTCGGAGCCTCCGCCTCCGTGGTCCCGAGGTACGCGGGATCGACGAGCAGGCCGATCTTGCTCCCCTCGAGCGCGTGGTCGGACAGGCTGTCGAGATACGAGCCCGGGATCCGCCCATCGGAGGTCGCCGTGATTGGATCCTTGGGGTCGTACCCGACGGTGGCGTCCAGTATCAGCGCGACATCCGTCACCGACTTCGCGATCGGGCCGCCGACGTCCTGCGTGGCCGACATCGGCGCGATCCCGTCCCGGCTGGACAGGCCGAGGGTCGGGCGCAGCCCCACGAGGTTGTTCTGCGCAGAGGGGATGCGGATCGAGCCGCAGGTGTCCGAGCCCAGGCCCGCGGCGGCGAAGCTCGATGCGACGCTGGCTCCCGTGCCGCCGCTGGACCCGCCCGGGTTGCGCGTCTGGTCGTAGGGGTTGCGGGTCTGACCGCCGAGGGAGGAGATCGAGGTGATGCCGAACGCGTACTCGTGCAGGTTCGTCTTCCCGATGATGATCGCGCCGGCCGCGCGCAGTCTCGCGACCTGGGTCGCGTCATCCGGCGCCTGGAAGTGCTCGAGCGCGAGCGACCCGTTCGAGGTGGGCATGTCGAACGTGTCGTAGTTGTCCTTCACGACGACCGGTACGCCGTGCAAGGGACCGCGGATGTCGCCGGCCTCCCGCTCCGCGTCGAGTGCCGCCGCTTCGGCGAGGGCGTTCGGGTTGAGACGGATGAAGGCGTTGACACCGGGCTGGTCGCCGTAGGCGTCCTCGTAGGCGGCGATGCGCGTGAGGTACTGCTCGACGAGGTTGACCGAGGTGATCTGACCGTCGGCGAGGAGCGCGGCGACGTCGGCGACGCCGAGGTCGACGACGTTCGGCGGGGTGTACGGCTCCGCGATGGCGGCGGGGGCGGAGCCGATCGTCAGGGCGAGCGCGACCGTGCAGGCGCCGACGACGGCGGCCGCGCGTCGCGACCGCGAGGTCGTTCGGGGGGCGGACGGGGGCATGTTTCTCCTCGGTGATGAGAGCGGATGCGGGGCGGGCGCCCGACGGCGAGGGAGGCCGTCTCTCAGAACCTACGGAGGTGCCGGTAACGCGGACGTTACGCGGGGGCGCTCGTGGCCGCGGCAACGGGTCGCAGAACGGATGCTGCGAGCACCCGTGCAGCGATCGAGAGGTCGTTGCCGGCCAAGGAGGTCGCGGAGCGACATCCTGGTACCGCTCCGCGCCCCGTCGATCCGCCCGATGGCCCGTCGACCTTGCCCGCGTAACTCCGGCGAAACGGACCGACCTCCAGTCTTAACACGCGGACGTCCACAATGGGGGGTGTGAACCGCGAGGAGACTTCTGCACGCCGTCGCCGCGGACTCGGTGCGACTCCGGCCGCCGATCGCGCTCCGTGGCACCCTCGTCGACTCCGCGATCTGCTGCGGCTCGCCGTCGCCGACCGGCAGGCGATCGATGCGGACGGACTCCTCCCGCCCGAGAACGAGCTCATGGACGAGTTCAGCGCGTCGCGGACGGCGATCCGCGATGCACTCGCGCTCCTGGTCGACGAGGGGCAGATCGAACGTCGCCGCGGACAGGGCACGTCACGGGTCGCCTCCTACATCGTGTTCGACATCGCCGTCCCGGGCCCCCAGGACATCGACGAATACCGCCGTCTCACGTCCGGGGTCGTGCCGCGTCTGCTGCACCGATCCTGGACGCCAGCGCCCGCGCCCCTCGCGCGCCGGCTCACCGGTGTCGCGACGGGGGAGCCGTGCCTGGCCATCGAGTACGTCCTGAACGCCCGCAACGAGCCCATCGCGGTGATCACGAACTACCTGCGGGCGTCCGAGGGGGAGATGGTCGCGGAGGTCCCCTTCGTCGCCGACTTCTACACGTTCCTGCTCGACGCGGGTGTGGACATCGCCGACCAGGCGACGACGCTGCAAGCACGCCTGGCCGACAACGAGGTCGCCCCGTTGCTCGACGTCGAGGTCGGCAGCCCCATCCTCGCGTTCGAGCAGGCGATCCGCAACGGTCGGGGCGAGGTGGTGGATGTCGCGCTCGGCGTCTTCCGCGGCGACGTGCGGATGACGGCGTCGAACTTCGTCTACCGTCCCCCGGGCTGACGCTCTGGGCGCCGGCGGTCCCTGAGCGCCGGTTACCTCCTTGTCAAGGAGCACCGCGCCCTCGGTGCTGGTGAGCAAACGCTTCCCCGTCAAGAACGAGACGGACTTCACCTTCGTGCTCGCGAGCATCGACCATCGCACTGTCGGCGATCGGTTCGAAGGACGACCGTCGATCGGAGATGTGATCGGCAAGGACGGCACGCCCATCTACGAGCTGAAGAAGGTCACGGAGAACGGTCTCGTCAAGACCAACCAGCAGGACGTGTACTACGACGTCCTCGATCGTGACGGGAACAAGCGCGGACAGGTCTCTGCGTACCTGACTCTGCTGTGGTCTGATCAGACCAAGGCGTCATGCTGGACCGATCAGGTTCGGGACGACGCCGGACGGCCGATGTTCGACTGTGTGACCGATGGCACCGACGTGAGGTTCCAGGCGCGCACCGTTCACGAGATCGAGAGTGATCGGGCCGACGTGCCGGCGCTTCAGTCGGTGAGCGTGACAGCAACGTGTCCGGTCGGCTGGGCCTTGAAGCCCTACGTCGCCGGCGAGAACCTGACTGTCAGCAGTGCGGAGAACCAGCTCCTGTGGGCGGAGGCGAACTGGGAGAAGGCGATCGACTCGCGCACGGGGACGATCCGCCTCGAGAACCTCAGTCAGAACACGCAGACGCTCTGGGCGACCGTGGAGTGCGGGCGGCCGGCGTCCGTCTTCTAGCTAAATGCGAATCAGATCGGTGGCCGTTGTCGTGCGGGATCAGCGTGTGCTCGTCATAGATCGCGTCAAAGAGGGTCTGTCCGTTCCTTTGTGTATGGGGCTTCGGCTTAGTTGATTCCTAGGCGGTCGCCGTAGGTGATGGACAGGGTATTCAGGATAGCTTTCCAGCCGGCGATCTGCCCGGTCGGGTTCGTGCGATTCGGGCGCCGCTCGAGCACCGTCAGGTAGAGCACGGGCCTTGACCCTCGATCGTGGACACGGTGTCGGTTCGGTTATGCCGCTTCCGCGAGGGTAGCGGACGTGGTCTCCGCGTAGGCGGTCTCGTAGTTGTTCGGGGTGATCTGGCCGATCGCGGAGTGGCGCCTGCGGGTGTTGTAGCGGTTCGCCCATCGGAACACGGCCCGGTGGGCGGTGGCCGGGTCCGGGAACGCCGCCTGCCCTTCGAGGAGCTCCCGCTTGAGTGTGGCGTTGAAGCTCTCCGCGAGTGAGTTGTCGGCGCTCGTGCCCACTGCGCCCATGGACTGGACGATGTTGAGCTGCTCGCAGAGGGCTGCGTAGGCCTTCGAGGCGTAGACGCTGCCGTGGTCGCTGTGGAAGATCGCGCCGGCCAGCGTCCCGCGGTCACGGGCCGCAGCGCGCAGGGCGTCTTCGACGAGCCCTGCGCGCATGTGGTCGGCGACCTGCCAACCCGCGAGCTTCCGTGACCCGAGGTCGATGCAGGTCGCGAGATACAGGTTCGACCCGTCCGCGATCGGGAGGTAGGTGATATCGCCCACGTATCGGCGGTTCGGCTCACCAATGGAGAAGTCCCGCTCGATCAGGTCGGGGAAGCGGCGTCCGGACTGGTCCGGGATCGTGGTCCTCACCCGTCGACGCAGCCGGATCCCCGCGAGCTGGTGTTCCCGCATCACCCGGGCGACCCGCTTGTGATTCACCCGCCCGGCCGCCGCGACGCCGTCGTTGAGGTCGGCGGTGATCCGCGGCGCCCCATAGGCGCGATCGCCACCCTGCGCGGATTCCTGCAGCACACGGATTCGCGCCGCCAGCGCGGCGTCTGCGGCGGCCCTCGCGGCCCGTCCCGGGGCCGCCGCCAGCCAGGCGTAGAACGACGACCTCGCGATCTGAATGACCTCACACAACCGCTTCACGCCGTAGGCGTCCTTGTGATCCTCAACGAACTGGAAGCGGTTCACCAGTTCGTCTCCCCGGCGAAATACTTCGCCGCCTGACGAAGGATGTCCCGCTCCGTCTGAAGCTTCAGCTTCTCCGCTTCCAGCCTCGCGTTCTCGGCCTCCAGCCGGAGGACCTTCGCCGCCTGTGACTCCACCCGCGCCGGCGCGGGCGTCGACGCCGTGCCGGTGGTCGTGATCCCCGAGCCGTGCTTCTCGACCCACTCCCGCAGCGCACCGCGGGAGATCCCCAGATCCGCCGCGATGCCCTTCAACGTCGCACCCGGCGTGGACTCGAACAAGTCCACCGCCCGCTGCCGGAACTCGTCCGTGTAGTTCTTCCTTGCCATCCTTGGATTCTCGCTTCCCCAGCAACGTGCTGGAATCAGCGTGTCCAAGATCAGGGGTCAAGCGCCCTCCGGACGTAGATCATCTGCTCCTTGATCCGCTCGACCGAAGGTTGTTCGGAAGGCTCGTGCTCGGCAACAATCGTCGCAAGTTGATCGTCGATCGACTCCAGCACTAGAGTGTGTGGTTATCAAAATCTGCGCGCAGCATGCGAACCTCCCAGTTGACTCACATCGTAGGGTCGTGGCCCGACACGCGTTTTGAGGACGCGCTCGTACGCCATCCCTCGGCACCAAACGAAGGCTTCGAAGCGCCTTTGGGTGTGACCGCTCGGTCACTGGCGGGTGTGGCGGCGATGCTGGCGTGGCCGCACTCTATCGTCGCCCTCGGCTACCCACCCGCTCCCTCACAACGCACCACCCGAATGCGGATCCTCCCTGTAGTGCTGCTCCCTAGAGTGTCAACGTGAGCTCAGATCTGAAGCGTCTTGGGAAGCCGGCTGTCCGGAAGGTTGCCATCGCGCGATTGGCGCATGCTATGCAGCTCGGCCAAGCTCTCCACGACGACATGCACCGATGGTGGGCTGAAGCGGACCCAAAGACGGGGTGGGTCGTGAGCTGGGCTGACCCCGTTTCGTAGGTCCGGTGGTTCTGAGAGTCGTCCTGTCGCCCGGAGTCGCGGGCAGGGAGACTGGT
>NZ_JAJGNJ010000001.1 GCF_020781835.1 Microbacterium testaceum | reverse complement strand
ACCGCCTGAACCGCAGGGCCGCTCGGCCCTGCCGCCCCGGCTCATCCGAGCCCGGGCAGATTCATGCGACAGCCTCAGGTGGGCGAGGTTGGACACGTCTGTGGCGCCGCCGAGGGCGTAGTCGTGGGTGTGGTCCACTTCGCAGCGGATGGCGGGGGCGGTGCAGCCGGGCCAGCGGCAGTGGCGGTCGCGGGCGCGGAGGTGTCGGTCGATCGCGGTGGTGCGGTGGTAGGTGTCGGTGCGCAGCACCGCGCCGGTGACGGGGTGGGTCACGACACGATCCCAGGGCAGAGCCGTGGCCTCGGCAAGGGCGCGTGCGGTGGTGGCGTCGATAGGCCCGTGCCCGACGAGGTCGGCGGGGTCGAGGTTCTCGTCTCCCGGCCGCAGCATCGTCAACGCCGGCACGACGACCTGCACGCGTGCGCGGATCGAGCCGAGCGTCCCCGGGCCGTCGTCGACACGGGTGGGGTCGGCGTCGGGGGCGGCGGTCAGGAGCAGGTCGGCGAGGATGTCGGCGCGTAGCTGATCGGTGGTCCGCGTGTCGGCTGCACCCCCGGTGTCCGGGTTCATCGGTGCTTCGCGGCGCAGGTCGACCAATGCGGCGCTTTGCTGAACGAGCCGGTCATAGATCCCCACCGCCAGCACCGTGGGCAGCGTCGCGATGAGGTCGGACATGCCGTCCTCGCCCGCGATCACCCGCACGCACCGGGTCTGGCGTCCCCGCCGGTGGCGCTCGGTGAGGGTCGTCGGCTGCAGCGACTCGGCCAGCGCCGCGAGGCGCGTCTTCAACCGCCCCGGGCTCAGGCCCTCAGCGGCGGCGACGGCGAGCACGTCGAACTCGTGGCGCCGTTCGATAGGCAGCGGGGTGCCGGCATCCACGATCACCCGCACGTGCGCCCGGGTCAGCACGCCCGCCTCCCAGGCATCGAGGGTCACAGCAAAGTCATCGGCGAGGGTCATCGCCTGACCGATCTGCGCCTGCACGCTGCGGTCCGACACGCACTCGGCCGCCGCGATCTCGGACGCGACCTCGCGCAGCGCCATCTCCGCCGCTTTCGACGAGGCCCGCACCCCCGCGGCAGCGTCGAGGGCGAGGTGCCCCGCGCGGGCGAGCGCACGTACGCGGCGGGCTTCGGCGGAGGCGACCTCGGCATCCACTCCGCGCACCTCGGCCAGCACCGACGACAGGGCCGCAGCCCCGTCATCCGGTGACGGCGGAGGCGGCTCGAAGGTCATGTATGCATGCTAGCCAGAGCCTCCGACACCGAGACCGGCTCGCGTGGTCAGATGTGGAGCATTCGGCACGTCGCGCGATGGGCAGGAGGGGTACGTCAAGGTTGGCTGTACAGAATGCGGTACTGAGCAGGTTTTTTCGGCTCGACCTGTGGCGCGGGTGAAGTTTCCTGGTCCGCGGGGCTGCGCTCGGCCCGACCTCACGGCGGTGACGTCCGGATGGTGCGTGACCACGCGACCTCGCGGCTCAGCTGTCCCGTCCGCTGGAACAGCCGCACCTGATGCGTGTCTGCCAGCACCTCGGCGAGCTCATCGCGATCAGCGGGTTCGAACCCGAGACTCTGCCAGAACGGACCGGATCGCCGGCTGAACAGCCACGCCGTGCCCGCCCCCTCTTCGGCAGCGCGCGTGAGCGCGAACCGGGCGAGAGCGGTTCCGCGCCCTCGTGAACGCTGCCCCGGTCGGATGGCGACGCTCCGAATCAGCGCGTGGTGACCATCGCCACTGATCTCGTAGCCGGTGCTGCCGATGATCGCGCCGGCCTCGTCGCGCTCCAGCCACAACCGCACGCCCGGCGCATCCAGGCCACTGAGTGTGAGATCGACCTCGCGGAGGAACGCTGTCAGCGCCTCGACATCGCCGGGATGGCAACGCTCGAATTCCACCCATCGAGTCAATCACGCGATCGACTCCCGCCCGGGGTCCTCGCGCGCACGTCAGACCCGAGGCGCCCGCGAGAAGAGAACGGGGCCGCGAATCACTCGGGCGCGGTGCAGGATTGCTGCTCACCGTTCGTCCCGGCTCTGCTCCTTCGGGATTGCCCGCGAGATGGGGTCGGCGGGCGGGGCAGGCCCGATCTGGGCTGTCGGCTTGGCGTCACGGTAGGGGTGCGTCGGCCGGCTGCGCCCGAGGTAGGCGTCACTGTAGGCGTCGGATGCGTACAGGTTCCCGTCGCGTGTTCCGCCTCGGTGCTCGGGCCTGAACGAAAGGAGGGAGACGGCACCGATGCCGACGACCGCTCCCACGATCAACACCCACAGCGGGGTGTTCCATTCGAACGCGATGGAGGACCAGTAGAGCGCGAAGCCGATCGCAACGATTGCCGCGATGAGCGCCTGCCGCCAGCGGAACCGGACCATATTCGACGGTAACGCCGTGACTGCTGCGATGCCAGACCCCGGTCCGGGCGGTGACTATGTTGCGCTCCTCCACGGCCACCGGCTGAGGAGCACTATCAGCACGATCGGAACCGAGCTGGTGGATCCGCCCCGAACACACCCCCGCCCCGTGGCATCCATACGACACCACGGGGCGGGAGAAGCCGCGAACGGGTCACAGCGCCCGCACGAACAGACGCCGCGAACGCTCTACAGCGTGCGCGCGAAGGGGTCGAAGCCCTCGTCGAGCAGCGGCACGGGCGCCACGGTGCTGCCGATCTCGAGCGTCTGACCGGTGGCCGAGGACTCCTCGGCGGACAGCATGACGTCGAGCACGTGGAAGCCGAGCTCGCCGGTGGCGACGTGCGGACGGTCGGCGGCGATCGCCCGGGCCATGTCGAGCACGCCGAGTCCGCGGCCGACGACGACGCCCTCGTTCGGGATCTCGATCCACTCCTGATCCGTCTTCATGCCGTCGCGGAAGACGCCGAGCGGCTTCACGTAGGCGATGCGCCCCTCGAAGCGGTTGGGGTCGGCGAGCACGATGGTGCCCTCGGATCCGTGGATCTCGACGACGCCGTGGCGCTCGAGCGCCGAGTCGAAGCTCAACAGGTGCGTGCCGTGCTGGCCGGCGGCGAACGACGTGAGCACCTGCACCGTCGACGGCACCTCGACCGGGAAGGTCTCGCCGGCGCGCGGACCGGTGTGGATCGTCCGCTCGAGGCGGGGGCGCGAGCCGCGCGCGGTGACGGCCGCGATCGGACCGAGCAGGCTCACGAGCGCCGAGAAGTAGTACGGACCCATGTCCAGCAGCGGTCCCGCGCCGCGGGCGAAGAGGAACGCAGGATCCGGATGCCACAGGTCGGGGCCCTGCGTCTGGAATGAGGTCTGCACGAACAGTGGCTCGCCGATCACTCCGGCCTGGATCGCGCGCTTGGCCGTCTGGAAGGCGGGTCCCAGCAGCGTGTCGGGCGCCGAGCCGATGCGGAGGCCCGCGGCATCCGCCTGCGCGAGGAGCGCGCGCGTCGCGTCGCGGTCGAGGCCGATCGGCTTCTCTGTCCACACGTGCTTGCCCGCGGCGATCGCGGCCGACGACACCTCGACGTGCACCTGCGGGATCGTGAGGTTCACGACGAGGTCGACGGCGGGGTTAGACAGCACGTCGTCGGGCGTTCCGGCGACGGGGACGCCGTGTTCGTCGGCCTTCGCGCGTGCGCGTTCGGGGAGGAGGTCACCGACCGCGACGACGTTCACGTCGGGGAACGACGTGAGGTTCTCGAGGTACGTCTGGCTGATGACGCCGGCGCCGATGACGCCGACTCCGAGCGGTCGGGTCACGCGACGAACCCGCCGTCCGTGAGGAAAGCGAGGCTCGCCGCCACGTCGGCGAAGACGTCGCCGGGCGCGCGGTCGTACTCGATCACGGCGTAACGGATGGCGGTTCCCGCGCGCAGCGCCTCGGCGAGCGGAACGTCCGCGGTGCCGGCGTGGCGCTGGTCGAGCGTGGCCGACGACATCTCGCCCGCACCCGGGGCCCAGGGGTTGGATGCCGGCACCACGCCGTCCTTCACGTGCACCGCGGTCAGGCGGTCGCCGAGCGTCGTGACGAGAGCCGGCACATCCTGTCCGCCGGTGAGCGCCCAGAAGAGGTCGAGCTCGAGCTGGACGCGGTCGTCGGTGAGAGCGACGAAGCGCTCGTACGCGCTCTGACCGTCGAAGTCGGCCACGAACTCCTGCGCGTGGTTGTGATACCCGACCGACAGGCCGAAGGTCGCGGCGAGGTCGGCGGCGCGGTTGAGGCGCTCCGCGATGTCGGCGACGCCGTCCTCGGTGAGCCAGCGCTCGGGTGCGACGAACGGGTCGATGACCGTCTGCATGCCGATCTTCGCGGCGGCCTCGAACACGATCTCGGGCGCGGGCGTGGGGATCGAGCCGTCGGGTGTCCACAGCTCGTCGCTGAGCAGCGGGGCGTGGCCGGTGGGAGAGGCCAGGCCGCTGGCATCCAGAGCCGCCCGGATCTCGTCGGGGCGATCCACGAACGCGAACGCCTCGACGTTGCGCAGGCCGAGCGCGGCGAGCTTTTCGAGAGAGCCGTGCATATCGGCCGAGAACTCGGATGCCAGCGTGTACAGCTGCACCGAGGCTTCGGGGAGGGAGGCGGGAGTGGTCATGGGGTCCTTCTGCACGTCGTCGTCCAAGGGGCCGGGCGGCCGTGCCGCTACTCTAACCTCCATGTGGAGGTTACGCTAGTCCCGACGGATGCGAGAAGGTGGGCGGATGAGCGAGGATGCCACGATCGGCCGGCCGGGCCAGCGGCGCCGCGGCGTCGAGCGGCGCCAAGAGATCCTCGATCGGGCGATCGAGGTGTTCCGCCGCCGCGGCGCGGACGGAACCTCGTTGCGCCGGATCGCCGAATCGATCGGCGTCTCGCACGCGGCTCTGCTGCACTACTTCGACTCCCGGGAGCAGCTGCTGGTCGCCGTGTACGACCACGCCGCCGCCAAGCAGGGCGAGGAGGAGGCCGCGCACCCGGTCGAGCCCGGCGTGGAAGGGATGATCGCCGCCGCGACCGCCAACGTCGAGGTGCCGGGCTTCGTGCAGCTGTACTCGACGCTCGTCGCCGCCGCCCTCGAGGTCGACAGCGGGGTCGGCAAGGACTACTTCACCTCGCGATTCGAGCGCCTGCGCGCGGAACTCGGCGAGACGTTCCGCGCGCAGCAGGCCGAGGGGCGCATCCGCGACGACGTCTCGGCCGACCACCTCGCGGCGTTGCTCATCGCGGCATCCGACGGTCTGCAGATCCAGTGGCTGCTCGATGAGTCGGTGGGGCTCAGCGACACCCTCCGCACGTTCGGGATGCTGCTGCAGGCTCCGCGCGACTGAGCGCCCCGGGGCGGCGCGCTCTGGGCGCGGGCGCTCTTGGCTTGGCGCGCCGTCGGCGATCTGCGCAGGGTCAGTCGGCGGCATCCGGATTCGGCTGAGGGTGCGTGGATCGCGGAGGTTGTGCAGGGAGGTGGATGCCGGGTGTTGGTGGGGCGGGGTGTCCGGGCTTGGGCGTTCCGTCGGCGATCTGCGCAGGGTCAGTCGGCGGCATCCGGACCCGGCTGAGGATGCGCGGATCGCGGAGGTTGTGCAGGGGGTGGATGCCATTCGGCCCGGGCGCGCGTCAAGCCCCCGGGCTTTCAGGCGCTTCCACGTAACGAACGAGTAACGTTCCGGGGTCCGCGCGGCCGCGAGCCGCCGGCGCGAAAGACCGGGAGGCGATGACCATCAGCACCACCATGACGGCTCCCCGTCTCGCGGCCGCGTCCCCGGCATCCGGTCTCCCACCCGCCGCGCGGCACCTGCCCTCGCTCACCGGGCTGCGCTGGCTGACGGCGATGCTCATCTTCGGCCACCACATCATGGCCGTGGAGTACTTCGGCGGCCGCGCCGGCGACCTGTGGGGGTTCGTGTTCGAGGCCGGGAAGACCGGCGTGACGCTGTTCTTCATCCTGTCGGGGTTCGTGCTGGCCTGGGGTCACAAGCCGGCGCAGACCGCGCGGTCGTTCTGGCTGCACCGCGCCGCGCGCATCTACCCGCTGCACGTCGTCGGAGTCGTACTCGCCCTCGTCGCGGCGGCGACGCTCGTCCCGGAGATCCGCACCGATGGCCTTGCGCCGCTCGGGGCCAACGTGCTGCTGCTCAGTGGCTGGGTCCCCGACTGGTGGCAGGCGGGCAACCCCGCGAGCTGGTCGCTCGTGTGCGAGGCCTTCTTCTACCTCACCTTCCCGCTGGTGATCCGCCTCGTCGCAGGGCGGACGACCCGGGTGCTCTGGGCGGTGGCCGCGGGGGCGCTGCTGCTGGTCGCTCTCGCGCCGCAGATCGCCGCGATCGCACCCGTGCCGATGTCGGCGGCATCCACTCCTGTTCTGCGGCTGCCGGAGTTCGTCCTCGGTGTCGTGCTGGCGCTGGTGATGAAGGAGACCGCGTGGCGCCCCGCCCCGCTGAGGTTCGCGGTGCCGCTGGCCGTCCTGGGGTACGCACTGTCGGAGGCGCCGGCGCTGCCCGGGACCGAGATCCGCCCCGGCCTCGCGGCGACGGTCGGCGGCTTCGCCCTCTTGGTCGCGTCGCTCGCCTCGGCCGACGCCCACCGCTCATCGACCTTTCTCGCGGGTGCGGCCTGGCAGGAGCTGGGTCGGCTGTCGTTCGCGTTCTACCTCGTGCACCTGCTCGTGATCGCGTCGGTGTCGTCGGCGTGGCCCGACGGGCATCCCGAGCTGCACTGGCCGCGCGCGGTTGCGCTCGCCGCGCTCGCGTTCATGATCTCCCTCGGGCTCGGGTGGCTGCTGCACCGCGGCGTCGAGACCCGCGTGCAACGGGTGCTGCTGCGGTTCGACCCCGACCGCCGCGGCGGTGCGGTCGCGCGCCGGGCTGCGGTGCGCTGAGGGCGGCGCCGGCGCGGTCCGGCGTCATCACGACCCGCGGGGAATAGGTGCCGGGTACTTGGCTGTCACGGCGTGCGGGGCTAGAGTCGCCGGATGGTGACGGCGATGGGTGGGCTGCACGTGATCATGCTTCTGCTGACGTGGGGCGTCGGCCTGGCTATGGCCGGGGCGGTGGTCTACGGCGCGGTGCGATTGGCGGTGACGCACGCGCTGAAGTCGCACACGCGCTGGGTCGACCGCGGCAAGCCCTGACGCTCGGCTCGCGCCCGTCGCGCCTCGGCGCCGCGGCGGAGCTCTCAGCCGCGCCTCGGTACACTCTCCCGTGCCCGAAACACTCCCGACACCCGATCGTGAGGCCGGCCGCGTGGCATCCATCGATCCCGCTGAGCTCGAGATCGCCCTGCGCGTGCTCGACGCCGCCTCGTCGCTCGACAAGAGCGACCCCGCCTACCTCGCGCTGCAGCGCCACACCGGCAAGCTGTACCGGGACGTCAAGCGGCAATCCCGCCGCGACAAGCGGCAGCGCATCGCCGACGCCGACCGCGCGGTCGTCGCGGCCACGGCGACCGGCGCCCCCGACCGCATCGACGACGAGACGCGCGGCATCCCGCTGGCCACGCGCGTCGAGACCCCGTACGCCGGCGAGCTGATCAAGGCGCGCAACTGCTACATCTGCAAAGAGCTGTACACGCTGGTCGACGCGTTCTACCACCAGTTGTGCCCGACCTGCGCAGCCATGAGCCACGCCAAGCGCGACGCGCGCACCGACCTCACCGGCAGGCGCGCGCTCCTGACCGGCGGCCGCGCCAAGATCGGCATGTACATCGCGCTGCGGCTGCTGCGCGACGGTGCCCACACCACGATCACGACACGTTTCCCGCGTGACGCGGTGCGGCGGTTCGCCTCTCTCCCCGACAGTGCGGACTGGCTGCACCGGCTGAAGATCGTCGGCATCGACCTGCGTGACCCGGCCCAGGTGATCGGGCTCGCCGAGTCGGTGGCATCCGAGGGTCCGCTCGACATCCTCATCAACAACGCCGCGCAGACCGTGCGGCGCTCGCCGGGTGCGTACAAACCCCTGGTGGATGCCGAACTCGCGCCGCTTCCCGACGGACCGCTGCCCGAGCTGCTCACCTTCGGCCACACCAATGACGCGCACCCGCTCGCGCTGGCGCAGTCGGTGTCGGCGCACCCGATCCTGGCATCCGCCGCCCGTACCGCGGAGGAGCTCACCGCCGAGGCGATGGCCGCCGGGTCGTCGTCGCTCGAGCGTCTCGCCGCGGGTACCGCGATCGACGCGGGCGGTCTGGTGCCCGATGAGGACCGCATCAACAGCTGGACGCAGCACGTCGACCAAGTGGAGCCCCTCGAGATGCTCGAGGTGCAGCTGGCGAACATGACCGCACCGTTCCTGCTCGTCGGTCGCCTGCGGCCCGCGATGGCGGCGTCGACGGCCCGGCGGAAGTACGTCGTCAACGTCTCGGCGATGGAGGGCGTGTTCGGCCGTGGATACAAGGGTCCCGGCCACCCCCACACCAACATGGCCAAAGCCGCGCTGAACATGCTGACCCGCACGAGCGCCCGCGAGATGTTCGAGACCGACGGCATCCTGATGACCGCCGTCGACACCGGCTGGATCACCGACGAACGCCCCCACTTCACCAAGGTCCGCCTCGCGGAGGAGGGCTTCCACGCCCCGCTCGACCTCGTCGACGGTGCCGCCCGCGTGTACGACCCGATCGTGCGCGGCGAGGCCGGCGAAGACCTCTTCGGCATCTTCCTGAAGGACTACCGCAAGAGCTCCTGGTAAGGCCCCGTCTCCCGCCCCCTGCTCGCCCGCCCGCCCGCCCGCCCGCCCTCCCGCCCGTTGAGTGTCCAAGACACGCCGTATGCGGGGGTGGCGTTGCGGCGTGTCTTGGACACTGAGACCCGGGACGGGGGGCGGGGGCGGGGGCGGGCGAACGCGCGGAGTGATGGACAACTCGATTACCGGGCAGTAACCTGAACTCAGTTACCGACCGATAACCCGATGGAGAGTTGTCATGGGTCAGACCTATCGCGCACTCGTCGATGAGCTGCGGGAGCGCCGCGCGGTCACCGCGGAGGGCGGCCCCGCGAAGGCGCGCGAACGCCACGTCAGCCGCGGCAAGATGCTCGCCCGCGACCGCATCGACGCGCTCCTCGACCGGGGGAGTCCGTTCCTCGAGGTCGCGCCGCTCGCGGCCTACGGGATGTACGGCGGCGACTGCCCCGCCGGAGGCGTCGTCGCGGGAATCGGCCTCGTGCACGGGAGGCACGTCATGGTCCTGGCCAACGACGCCACCGTGAAAGGCGGCACGTACTACCCGATCACCGTGAAGAAGCACCTCCGGGCGCAGGAGGTCGCGGCCGAGAACCGCCTGCCGTGCGTGTATCTGGTCGACTCGGGCGGCGCGTTCCTGCCGATGCAGGACGAGGTGTTCCCCGACCGCGATCACTTCGGCCGCATCTTCTACAACCAGGCGCGCATGTCGCGCGACGGCATCCCGCAGATCGCCGCGGTGCTCGGTTCGTCGACCGCGGGCGGCGCGTACGTGCCGGCGATGAGCGACGAGACGGTGATCGTGCGGAACCAGGGCACGATCTTCCTCGGCGGACCGCCGCTGGTGAAGGCCGCGACCGGCGAGGTCGTGAGCGCCGAAGACCTCGGTGGTGGAACCGTCCACACGCGGGTCTCGGGCGTCACCGACCACCTCGCCGAGAACGACGCGCACGCGCTCCAGATCGTCCGCGACATCGTCGCGACCCTGCCTCCGCCGCGAGCCGTGCCGGTCGAGCCGGCGAGCGAACCCGAGCGCCCCACGGAACAGCTCGAGGACATCGTGCCGGTCGAGCTCACCACTCCGTACGACGCGCGCGAGATCCTCACCCGGATCGTGGATGCCGGCAGCATCCACGAGTTCAAGCGCGAATACGGCGAGACCCTCGTCACCGCGTTCGCCCGCATCGAGGGACACCGCGTCGGCATCGTCGCCAACAACGGTGTGCTCTTCGGCGAGTCGGCGCTCAAGGGCGCCCACTTCATCGAGCTGTGCGACCAGCGCGGCATCCCGCTGGTGTTCCTGCAGAACATCACCGGCTTCATGGTCGGCCGCGAGTACGAGTCGGGCGGCATCGCGAAGCACGGCGCGAAGATGGTCAACGCCGTCGCGTGCGCGTCCGTCCCGAAGCTGACGGTCGTCGTCGGCGGATCCTTCGGCGCCGGCACCTACTCGATGTGCGGTCGGGCGTACTCGCCGCGGTTCCTGTGGCTGTGGCCCGGTGCCCGGGTATCGGTCATGGGCGGTCCGCAGGCGGCATCCGTGCTCTCCACCGTCCGGCGCGACCAGATCGAGGCCGCGGGCGGGGAGTGGTCGGCCGAGGACCAGGCCGCGTTCGAAGCGCCGATCCGCGCGCAGTACGAGGAGCAGGGGAGTCCCTACTACTCGACCGCGCGCCTCTGGGACGACGGCATCATCGAGCCGAGCCAGACCCGTGACGTCCTCGCCCTCGCGCTGGACGTCGTCTCCCGCACCCCCCTCGACGCGCCGGGTTACGGCGTCTTCCGGATGTGAGCGCCATGTTCGACACCGTCCTCATCGCCAACCGCGGCGAGATCGCCTGCCGCATCATCCGCACGCTCCGCCGTCTCGGCATCCGGTCGGTCGCCGTCTACAGCGACGCCGACGCGCACGCGCGTCACGTGCACCTCGCCGACGTCGCGGTGCGCATCGGCCCGTCCGCCGCCGCGCAGAGCTACCTCGACCGGGATGCCGTGATCCGCGCGGCCCTCGCGACGGGCGCGCAGGCCGTGCACCCGGGGTACGGGTTCCTCGCCGAGAACGCGGGGTTCGCCCGGGCATGCGAGGACGCCGGGCTCGTGTTCATCGGTCCGACCCCGGATGCCATCTCGGTCATGGGCGACAAGATCACCGCCAAGCACGCGGTCGAGCAGCGCTCCGTTCCCACCGTCCCGGGGGTCGCCCGCGCCGGGATGACCGACGACGAGCTCGTCGCCGCAGCCGACGGCATCGGGTATCCGTTGCTGATCAAGCCGTCCGCGGGCGGCGGCGGCAAAGGCATGCACGTCGTCGAGGGGGCCGCCGACCTCGTCCCCGGCCTCGCGGCCGCCCGCCGGGAGGCCGCCGCGAGCTTCGGCGACGACACGCTGTTCCTCGAGCGCTACCTCCACCGCCCGCGGCACATCGAGGTGCAGGTGCTCGCGGATGCGCACGGCGGCGTGGTGCACCTCGGTGAACGCGAATGCTCGCTGCAGCGCCGCCACCAGAAGGTCATCGAAGAGGCGCCGTCGCCGCTGCTCGACGCCGAGACCCGGGCCCGCATCGGTGAAGCCGCGTGCGAGACGGCGCGCAGCGTCGGTTACCGCGGCGCCGGGACGGTGGAGTTCATCGTGTCGGCCGACGCCCCCGACGAGTTCTTCTTCATGGAGATGAACACGCGGCTGCAGGTCGAGCACCCGGTCACCGAGGAGATCACGGGCCTCGACCTCGTCGAGCAGCAGCTGCGGATCGCGGCCGGCGAGCCCCTGAGCGTGACACAGGATGCCGTGACCCTGACCGGGCACGCCTTCGAGGCGCGCGTGTACGCCGAGGACCCGGCATCCGGGTTCCTGCCGACGGGCGGGCACGTCTCGCGCGTGGTCCATCCGGCGGGGGAGGGGATCCGCGTCGACACGGCGCTCGAGGACAGCCTCGATGTCTCGATCGACTACGACCCGATGCTCGCGAAGGTCATCGCGTGGGGACCGGACCGGGAGAGCGCCCGGTGTCGGCTCGCCGCAGCGCTCGGCGACACCGCGGTTTTCGGGTTCCCGACGAACGTGGAGTTCCTGCGGGCCCTGATCGCGCTGCCGGATGTCGTCGACGGCACCATGGACACCGGCACGATCGCCCGCGAGGCGGCGGAGCTGACGGCGGCTCCGCTCGACGACCGCGCGTTCGCGGAGGCCGCCCTGCTGCTGGATGCTGTGCCGCGCGACGCGTCCGAGGGCCCGTGGGGCCGCCGCGACGGGTGGCGCCTCGGACCCGCCGCGCCGCGGCGCTACCCGCTCACGGCGGCGGGCGAGGAGCGCGTCGTCGAGGTGAGCGGCCGCGGGAAGACGCTGTCCGCCGACGGGCGGGTCGCGCGGGTGCTGTCGCACACGGACGGGGTGACGGTCGACCTCGACGGCGAGGCCCGGACGTTCGCGGCGGAGGTGGACGCGGACGCGGTGTGGATCGCACATGACGGAGCCGTGCGGCGTTTCGAGACCGCCGGGACGCACCACGGCGCCGACGCGACGACGGACGCCGATCCCCTGCTCGTGTCGCCGATGCCGGGGACCGTGGTGGTGGTGCGCGTCGCCGACGGTGACGAGATCGAGGTCGGCGACGCGGTCGTGGCGGTCGAGGCGATGAAGATGGAGCACGTCGTGCGCTCGACGGTCGCCGGCACGGTCACGCTGCACGCGCGGGTCGGGGACGTCGTGACACGGGGTCAGACGCTCGCGGTGGTGTCGCCGCACGGTCTCGACGACACCCCGGGTGCGGCGGGGCCGGCTCGATCTCCCTGAGCCGAGAGACGCCGCCCCCCGCCCCGGCTCCACCCGCGAAACCCCGAAGGAGTGCCCGATGAACGGCCCCGCTCTGCTCTTCTGCCCCGCCGACCGTCCCGACCGTTACGCGAAGGCGGCGGCGGCCGCCGACACGGTGATCCTCGACCTGGAGGACGCCGTCGCCTCCGCCGACAAAGCGCGGGCGCGCGAGGCGCTCGCCGCGACGCCGCTCGACCCCGACCGCACGATCGTGCGGCTCAACCCCGCAGGGTCGGCCGCCCACGCCCTCGACGTCGCGGCGGTGCGCGCGACCGGATACTCCCGCGTGATGCTCGCGAAGGCCGAGTCGGCGGACGACATCGCGGCCACCTCGGCGTTCGAGGTGGTCGCGCTGTGTGAGACCGCGCGAGGAGTCGTGCGCGCCGCCGAGATCGCCGCGCACCCTGCGACGGTGGGGCTCATGTGGGGCGCGGAGGATCTCATCGCGAGCATGAACGGACGCTCGAGCCGCTTCCCCGACGGGCGCTACCGCGACGTGGCCCGCGCGGCCCGGGCTGCGGTGCTGCTGGCGGCCCACGCCCACGGCCGCGCCGCCATCGACGCCGTGCACCTCGACATCGCCGACATCGACGGGCTCCGCGCCGAGTGCGAGGACGCCGCGGCCTCGGGTTTCACCGCCACCGCCTGCATCCACCCGACGCAGGTGGCCGTGATCCGCGCGGCCTACGCGAGCACCGAGGAGGAGCGGGCGTGGGCGCGGGCAGTCCTCGAGGAGGCGGAGCATCAGCCGGGGGTGTTCCGTTTCCGCGGGCGCATGATCGACGAGCCGGTGCTCCGCCAGGCTCGTGAGATGCTGCGCTGAGGACCCCGCGAGAGGAGCAACGGCGTGACCGCGACATGGAGGGCGACGCAGAAGGCGAATCGCCGCGCCTCGCTGATGCGATCGGCCGCACGGCTGTTCGCCGAGCGCGGGTTCGCGGCGGTCTCGACCGTCGAACTGGGCGAGGCGGTCGGGATGAGCGGCCCGGCACTGTACAACTACTTCCCCAGCAAGGAGGCGCTGCTGGCCGAAGTGCTCGTCGACGCGAGTCGCCGCCTGCTCGATGGATGCCGCGAGCTCGTCGCCGAGCCGGGACCCCCGGCCGAGGTGCTGCGCCGCCTCGTGTACTTCCACCTGGACTTCGCCACCGCCGACCCCGACATCATCCGCATCCAGGATCGCGAGCTCGCGCAGCTGCCCGCCGAGGCGAATCACACCGTCCGCAGTCTGCAGCGCCGGTACGTGCAGCAGTGGGATCAGGTCCTGGCCGCCCTCCGGCCGCAGTTCGACGCCGACGAGCGGCAGACGCGGCTGCTTGGCGCGTTCGGGCTGCTCAACTCGACACCGCATAGCGCGGTCGCCGCCGAGGCGGGGGAGATCCTCGCCGGCATGGCGTTGCGTGCCCTGACGGGTACCGGATCCTGATCAGGCCGGCAGGAAGAACTCCCGCGCGAGCGGGGCGACCTCGATCCCGGATGCCGTCGCGGCGGTGACCCAGCGGAGCTCGGCGATCTCGGCATCCGGGATCGGCCGCTGGTCGCCGATGTCGACGCGGAACACGTCGGCGACCACCGCGAAGCCGGGCTCGTTCGCCGCGGTGGCGGTGAAGGAGCCGAGGGGTTCGAGGGCATCGGGCTCGACCCGCAGGCCGACCTCCTCAGCGAGCTCGCGCGCCAGCGTCTCGGCGGGCGACTCGCCCGGCTCCGGCTTGCCGCCGGGCTGCATGAACGCCGTGGTGCCGGCTTTCCGCACGAGCAGCAGGCGTCCGTCGGCGTCGGTGATGACCGCGGCCGAGACGTGGATGAGGCGCGGGGCAGTGGCATCCGGGATCACCCCCGCACGCTAGCACCGCCGTGTTCCACGCCACCGCGCCCGGGCGTGGCACGGGACACCCGGGGGCGGCGCCGTCCCGTTCAGAGCGTGCCGCGACGGATGCCGGTGACGATCGGACGCGTCGACGCCAGGGCTGTGGCGACGAGAGCGAAGCCGGCGGCGAAGGTTCCCGCGATGGTCGCGACCGACAGCGGTGCGACGACGACGCTCATACCGACGACCGGGAACGCCAGCACCGCGCCGACAGCGGCTCCGCCCACCGCCGCCCACCGCAGGGGGACCATGACGGTCAGACGGCGCGCCCGGCGCAGTTCGGAGTCCGGGATGCCCAGGCGGTCGAGCCCCACGATGAGCTCGCGGTCCTCGAGCGCCGCCGAGGCCTGCGTCACACCGACGGCGCACGCGAGGAGGACGAACGCGATCCCGAGGGTCACGAGCACGCCGGTCCGGATGTCTGCGAGCATCGGCTCCGCGTCGCCGGCCGGGCCGGCCAGAGCCAGTCCGCACCCCGCGACGACGGCGATGAACGACACGAGCGCCATGCCCGAGACGCGGCGCCATGCCGGACCGGGGTGAGCAGCGAGCTCCCGGCCGGCGATCAGGCGCGCGGCGGTGCGGGCGTGACGCGCCATCGCGCGGCCGCGGGCCGCCACGATCGGAGCGCCGATCAGGTTCAACAGACCCAGCGCTCCGGCGAACAGCGCGAGCAGCACGGCCGTCGACACGGCGTTGCCGAAGGCCTCGCCCACGACTCCGACGTTGGACACGGCGACCGCGACGAGCAGGATCAGGATGCCGCCCACGGCCAGCAGCCGCAGACGCTTCGGCGGCGTCGCACTGCGCGTGCGCACGCCGAGGGGAGTGACGGTCACCCGGCGCAGACCGGCCGCCGCGCTGACGGCGGCGATGACCACCACCGCGACCACGACCGCGGCGATCAGGACGGGGTGGGCGGCGACGGCCGCGACACCGATCGGGCCGCCGAAGAACGGCAGCAGTCCCACAGCCGGAAGCACCGCCCCGTAGAGCGCGATGCCCGTCATGGCACCGGCGGCGGCGGTGAGCGTCGCCTCCGTGACCGTGAGCATCCAGATCTCGCCCGTGCTCGCGCCCAGGAGACGCAGCGTCGCGAGGCGGTCGTTGCGGCGCCGACTCGACAGTCGCGCGGCCGCGGCGCCGAGGGTCGCCAGCGGAACGGAGAGCAGAAGGAGGGCGAGCACGGCGAGGGTGCCGTACAAGCCGCCCGCGATCGCCCGCGGGTCGACGAGGAACATCCGCGCGCCGCCGGCGACGACCAGAAGCAGCGTGGTCGTCACCGCGAAGGCGACGACCGGCAGCACGATCGCGGCCCGCCCCTGCGTGCTCGGTCGCGACAGCATGCGGGCGAGGGGAAGGACGGCGCTCATCGCGCCGCCTCCCCGCTCGCCGCAGCCGGAGCCGGGACCACCGCGTCGTCCACGATCCGCCCGTCGCGGAGGCGGACGATGCGCGAGCAGCGTCGAGCGACGTCGGGGTCGTGCGTGACCATGACGAGCGTGCGTCCCTGCCCCGTGGTCGCGTTCAGCAGCGCTGAGAGCACCTCCGACGATGTCGCGGAGTCCAGCGCCCCCGTCGGCTCGTCGGCGAAGACGATCGGTGCCCCCGTGACCTGGGCGCGGGCGATCGCGACCCGTTGCGCCTGTCCGCCCGAGAGTTGGCCGATCCGGCGCTGCTCCAGCCCGGCGAGGCCCAGCGCCGCGAGCCACGCGGCCGCGTGCCGCTCGGCATCCTGCCTCCGCTGTCCTTGCAGAAGCAGGGGGAGTGCGGCGTTCTCGACCGCGGTCAGTTCGGGCAGCAGCAGGTGCTCTTGGAACACGAAACCCAGCACGGTGCGCCGGATTCGCGCCCGTTCGCCCTCGTCGAGCCCGGCGAGTTCGCGCGGTTCGGCGTCGGGTGCCCGCAGCACGACGGAGCCGCCGTCGGGCGGGAGGATCGCGGCGAGACAGTGCAGCAACGTCGTCTTGCCCGAACCGGAGGCGCCCATCACGGCGACCGACTCACCGGCGCGGATGGTCAGCGACACCTCGTCGAGGGCGCGGAGCTCGCCGTACTGCTTGATCAGGCCGGATGCGGAAAGGACAGGAGGGGTGGAGGTGGACATGTCTCCATCCCAGTCCGCAGTGGCATCCGGATCGTCCGTCCGGGGGTGTATCCGGGTCCGCCTGGAGGACGATCCCGGCTCTCCCGTCGTGCGGAGATCGATCGCGAAGCGCCGGCCCTGCCCCGCCGGTACGGGGTGTCGGCCACGAACTCCGCGGGGCGGCACCGCGAAAAAGGGTGCCGCAGCCCGCGGTGCCTACCGCGGGCGCGCGGTGTCGTCGTCGACCGGCGTCCCGTACGAGGCCACGACGCGCGCGAGATACCGGGCGATGACCTCCTGCTCGTCGTCGGTGAAGTCGTCGAGCACGGCGTCCACGGCCGCGATCATCGGCGCCAGTCTGCTCATCGCGCGCTGCACCGACGCCTCGGTCGGTACCACGAGCAGACTGCGACGGTCGGTCGGGTGGGGAGCCCGGGTCACGTGGCCCAGTGCCACGAGACGGTCGATGGCGGCGGTGGTCGCCGCGGTTGTCAGGTCGAGCCGTCGCGAGAGCTCGCCCGGGGAGAGCGGGCCCGACATGACCAGGTGGCCCATGGCGTCCAGTCCGGTGGGGTTGACGGAGAGTTCCTGCTGCAGCGACTTCTCGAACTCGGCGCCGGCGCTGAAGAGCGCACGTACGAGCGCCGTCGCGGGCCGCACGGGCGGGACTCCGGCCGCGGGAGGCGGAGGGGAATCCGTCGCGTCCATGACTGGCATCCTACGTCCGGATAGGAGTACCTTTCTCGTATCTCGATTTTCGAGATACTTTAGAATCTAGTGAAAGACGGCGATGAACGGCTTCCTGCGCTTCCTGACCTCGGCCCGTACCTCCTGGATCGTGCTCGTCGTCGCCTTCGCGGGCGTCGCGGCCCTGTTCGCTCTGGGGTCGGGCGCCGAGTCCGAGACGGCACCGGACTCGGGCCTGCCCGACTCCGCCGAATCGGTCCAGGTCGAGAAGATCCTCGAGAGCTTCCCGGATGCCGACACCACCTCGGCTCTGCTCGTCTTCGCGTCCGAGGACGGCGAGGCCCTTCCGCCCGAGACCGTGGCCGCCATCCAGCAGAAGGCGTTCGGCGACCTCGTCGATCTCACCCCGGACGGTTTCATCCCCCCGCCGCAGGTCTCCGAGGACGGCACGGTCGCGCTCCTCGTGGTGCCCCTGACGCCCGAAGAGGACGTCGCGGCGCAGAGCGAGCGGGCCGACGAGATCCGCGCGCTCGCCGCCGACGGGCTCGACGACGTCGTCACCTACCTCACCGGGCCCGAGGGATTCGAGGTCGACATCGCCGCGGTGTTCGACGGCGCGGACTTCACGCTGCTGCTGACCACCGTGATCGTCGTCGCCGTACTGCTGCTGATCACCTACCGCAGCCCGTGGCTGTGGCTCGTTCCGCTCGTGGTGATCGGCACCGCCGACGCGTCGGCGGGCATCGTGGCCCGGCGCATCGCCGCGCTCGCGGGAGTCCAACTGGATGCCTCGATCACCGGCATCCTGTCCGTACTCGTGTTCGGCGCGGGGACGAACTACGCACTCCTGCTCATCGCCCGATACCGTGACGAACTGCGCCTCGCCGAGGATCGCCGCGAGGCCATGCGGCGCGCGGTGCGCGGGGCGGGACCGGCGATCATCGCGAGCGGATCGACCGTCGCCCTGGCCCTCGCGACGCTGCTCCTCGGCGAGCTGTCGGGCAACCGCGCCCTCGGTCTCGCATGCGCCATCGGCGTCGTCGTCGCCATGGCGTTCGCGCTGCTGGTGCTGCCCGCCGCGCTCGTGCTGTTCGGTCGGTGGCTGTTCTGGCCGTACGTTCCCCGCTTCGGTTCGCCGGATGCCGTCGCCCGGAGCCCGTGGGGGAAGCTCGGACGCGCCGTCTCGAAGCGTCCCGTCGTCGTCGCCCTGACCGGCGCGGTGGTGCTCGGTGCGCTCGCGAGCGGTCTGTTCTTCGTGCAGACCGGGCTCTCGCAGAACGACCGGTTCCTGCAGAAGCCCGACGCCGTGAAGGGCCAGGAGGTGCTCGCCGAGGCGTTCTCGGCGGGCGCGACGTCCCCGGCCACGGTCATGGCGCCGGTCGCCGACGCCCAGGCGGTGGTCGAGGCGGCCGGGAATATCGAGGGCGTCGACTCGGCCCGCGTCGTCGAAGAGACGAGCGACTGGACGCGCATCGACGTCACCCTCACCGCGTCGGCCGAGACGCCGGAGGCCTTCGCCACGATCGAGCGGCTGCGCGCCGACCTCGACTCCGTCGGCTCCGGTCAGACCCTCGTCGGGGGCCTCGACGCGCAGGCCCTCGACGTGACGGGAGCGCAGGAACGCGATCAGGCCCTGATCATCCCACTGATCCTCGTGCTGGTGTTCCTCGTGCTCGTGATCCTGTTGCGCGCGCTGCTCGCACCGGTGCTGCTGCTGATCGCCGTCGTCGCGAGCTTCTTCTCCGCGGTCGGCGCCGCCTGGTGGCTCTTCCAGACGCCGCTGTTCGGCTTCCCCGCCATCGACACGAACGTGCTGCTGTTCAGCTTCCTGTTCCTCGTCGCCTTGGGTGTGGACTACAGCATCTTCCTCGTCACCCGCGCGCAGGAGGAGACCCGCACCCTCGGCACGACGAACGGCATGATCCGCGCGCTCGCCGCGACCGGCGCGGTCATCACGAGCGCCGGCATCCTGCTCGCCGCCGTGTTCGCCGTGCTCGGGGTGCTGCCCCTCATCACGCTCACCCAGATCGGCGTGATCGTGTGCATCGGTGTCCTCATCGACACCCTCCTGGTGCGCACGGTCATCGTCCCCGCGATGGCGTTCATCGCGGGCGACCGGTTCTGGTGGCCGCGCAAGCCGAAGGTGACGGATGCCGAGGCCGCCAGCGCGGCCGCGTCCGAGGTCCCGGCCACACGCGCCGACCGCCGCCATCGCGCGACGGTCTCCTGAATCCTCCGGGCCGGGGGGACGCCCCCAACTCCCTCCCGGCCCGGAGCCTTCGTCAGGTGAAGGCGATGAGCCCCGCCTGTGCCGCCGCGACGATGATCTGCACGCGATCGCGGACACCCCACTTCGTCATGATGCGTCCCAGGTAGGCCTTCACCGTGCCCTCCGAGACGAGCAGCTCGGTCGCGATCTCGGCGTTGGACATCCCCGGGCGAGACACCGCAGGACGTCGTCCTCCCGATCCGTCAGCGGCTCGAGGGGACGCGCTTCGACCGGTGCCCGGTGGTCACGGTCACGGACGTGCTCGATGAGCAGTGCCGCGATCCGCGGGGAGAGAGACGTGGTGCCCTCGCGCACCCGACGCACGCCCTCGACGATCTCGTGCGCGGGCGAGTCCTTCAGGAGGTATCCCGAGGCGCCCGCATGCAGCATCGGGAGCACGGTGTCCACCGTGTCGAAGGTCGTCACCGCGAGCACGCGCACGTCCGGCCAACGCTCGGCGATCTGCGCCGTCGCGTCGATCCCATCCATCCGCGGCATCCGGACGTCCATCACGACCACGTCCGGGCCGTGACGTCCGACCTGGTCGAGCGCATCCCGTCCGTCCTCCGCCTCGGCGACGACGATCATGTCCGGTTCGCGACCAAGGAAGTGCGACAGGGCCGCGCGGACCAGAGGGTCGTCGTCGACCAGCAGCACCCGGATCTCGGCCATGCCGTGAGCCTACCCAGCCGGCACCCTGGACTTTCGGCCAACGATCTGGACGATCGTCCACTGTGCGCGCCCGCCGCCGCCGGGAGCATCGATGGGGGGTACGACGCGGAACAGGAGGCGATCAGATGGTGATGCCGTTCGGGATCTGGGATTCCCTCTGCCGTTTGCTCGGTCTCTGTTCCTGACGCGTGCCCCCGGGTATCGGGTGCCACGGGGGCACGCGCGTCACAATGGATCGGTGTCCACAGGTGAGGAAGCGTTCGTCGCACGCATCCGTCCGGTGTGGCGCGTCGCCTCGCCGTTGACGCGCGTCGAGACGACCGCGTTCATCATCCTGCTGCTCGCCGGCCTCGCGCTGGGCGTGGTTTCGATGGTGGCCGCCGACGACGACGGCGCCGCCGGTGCGCTGTTCGAACTGGTCGTCACGGCCTTATTCGCGCTGTACCTGTGGTCGGCCGTCGCCGGCACCGCCGCGCTCGGGGCGGCCCTGGTGCTGTCCTTCCCGGCCGGGCTCCCCCAGCAGACCCTCCTCGCCTTCGCCATCGCGGCGTTGTGCGTCGTCCGCCTCGGCGCGGGGACGCTCGTGCTCGCATACGCCGCCGCCCTGATCGTGGCGACCGTCGCGCTCGCGAACGAGGCGGCATCCGGCGTCGCCATGACCCTCGGGTTCGTGACCGTCGCGACGGTGCTCGGCGGCATCGGTCTTCTGCTGCGCCTCGCTCACGCCCGCGGCGAACATCTCGACGCGCAGCTGCTCCGCTCGCGAGAGCGCGAGAGAGAGGCCGCCGCTCTCGAGCGCCGTCGTCTCGCCGGCGATCTGCACGACGGGATCGCGCACGACCTGACCGTGATCGCTCTCCACGCTCAACTCCTCGACGACGAGGACCAGGCCGTTCGCCGAACCGCCCAGACGGCGATCGGCATCACGGCGCGCAACGCCCTCGGCGACCTGCGCTATCTCATCGAGATCGCCGCCGACGGTGCGCCCTCGACACCCGGTTTCTCGCCCGATCCCGCCGCCGCGGTGCGGGAGGCGGCCGAGACTCTCACCGCCGCCGGCTACCGCGTCGAGGTCGACGCCGCGCCGTTGCCACGCGCACCCCGGCGCGTCGGGGTCGTGTTCGCGCGCGTCCTGCGCGAATGCGCGACCAACGTGTTGAAGCACTCCGGGACCGGTGTGGTGGCCGTGACGGTGCGAGCCGACGACGATCGCGCAGAGCTGACCGTGCGCAACGCCCTCCCCGACGTGCGTCGCGACGACCTGCCGTCGACGGGGACGGGCGTCGGTCGCATGGCCGGTCTCGTCCGCGAGCTGGGCGGTGAGCTGGATGCCGGGCAAGTGGGCGATCAGTGGGTCGTCCGTGCCCGGGTCCCCCTCTCCTGACGTCCCGTTCCATCCCGCTGCCGTCGACGAACCCTGGCCGGAGGTCGGGTGCGACCTGGCCGGAGGGGCATGACGCGAGCCCCCGCCCGCGGCATAGCGTCGGCGCGCGGGCGGAACCGCTCGCTGTCGACGCAAGCGCAGGGAGACGGAATGAACAAGAAGAAACTCGCGGCCTGGGTCGCGAAAGCGGCCCTGGTCCTGACGGCGGTCATCGCGCCGCCCGCCGCGACCGCATCGGCCTCCGACGAACTCACCGACGAGCAGATCGTGCTGGGGCTGGTGTTCGGCGTGGGGGACTTCGCCGATCGCATCGGAACCACCGCGGATGTTCAGCCGAGCGGGGAGCAGGATGCCGCGGAAGCCGCCGCCGTGTACGAGCGGTCGAGCCGGGAGGTCACGAGCGAGTTACTGGCCACCTCGCCCGAACTGGGGACGGCACTGGATCAGATCCGGGCCGGCGATCCGACGTTGACGGAGGAGGCGTTCGCCACGATCGGCGACGTCCTGGACGAATACGCCGCGACGCAGGTCGCGGCGAGCGAGGCCGCCGCCGCCGCCGACCCCGACCAGATGCAGGCGCTCTCGCCCTGCGGTGTCGCGGTCGTCTGCTGGGCCTACGCGGCAGCGGCGGTCCACAACACCGTCGTCGTCACGGGCGCCGCCGCGGTCGTGGTCGCCGCCGCGCTGTGGTGCGGAGCATGGGCCTGGTGCGGCAACAGCGTCGCACCCACCTCGGAGAAGTCGCAGCTGATGCGCGAGCAGTTCGCCGTCGACGTGACGCGCGCCGTCGCGGTCGACTGAGGGAGTCGAATCGCATGACATCGACGACGCAGGGCCGAGAGCGGGACGCGCGCACGGGGATGTCGCATCTCCTCGCGGTCACCGGCCTGGTCTCGGTCCTGCTCGTCGGGTGCGTCCTCGCCTGGCTTCCCGTCGGCGAGCTGCTGCCCACCACCGTGCAATCGCAGGTGCGCTCGGTGCAGTCGATCGCGCCGCAGGGCTGGGCGTTCTTCACCAAGTCGCCGCGCGGCTCCGTCCCGCTCGCCTACCGCTGGGACGGTGGCGAGTGGGTCTCCGCCGATCGCGGCCCGAACGCGCAGCTGCGGTGGGCGTTCGGTCTCAACCGCGAGTCCCGTTTGACGGAGTTCGATGTGCAGGCCGCGCTCGCCGAGGTCGACGAGTCCTGGTGGCAGGACTGCCCTCGTGACCGGGGGGATGCGCACTGCTTGAGCGCGACCGCCCCGCGCGCCGTGGCATCCGTCGGTCACGATCTCCGATTGTGCGGCGAGGTCGGGATCGTGCGACGGGAGCCGGTGCCGTGGGCGTATCGGGAGTACATCGAGAGGTCCGCCGGGCAGTCCCTCCGGCTCACCGTCGCCTGTGAGGAGATCCCGTGAACATCGCGACCTTCCCCGCACGCACCCGCGACGCGATCGGCGTCGCTCTCCACGGCCCCGTGCGTTCGATCAGCGACGCACTGCGGCGCCTGGACCGCGGCATCCGCGAGGTGACCCCCTTCACGCCCGTGCTCGGCGCGGCCCGTTCCCTCCTGGCCCTGGCGACGCTCCTCACGATCGTGTTCACCCCTCACGATCAGCTGTTCTTCCGGAGCGCGACATACCCCGACGGGGTCACCTGCGACCGGATGTTCTCGGCGATCTCCCTGTTCTGCGTCTGGAGAGGGGAGACCGCCGGGATCGCCGTCGCGGTCGCGGTGGTCGTGCTGGCCGCCGTCGTCTCGGGCTACCTGCCCGCGGTGACCGCTCTGCCGCACTGGTGGGTCGCGTGGAGCTTCAACCTGTCGAGTCCCATCCCCGACGGGGGCGATCAGGTGTCCGCGGTGCTGACGCTGCTGCTCGTTCCGATCCTGCTGCTGGACCGCCGTCGGCACCACTGGAGGCTCGACCGCGGGTATGCGTCGCGTCGGCCGGTGGTCAAGGTCGTCGCCTACACGGCGCTCGTGCTGTGTGCGGTCCAGGTGTGCGTCATCTACTTCCACGCCGCCGTGGGGAAGTTCGCCGTGGAGGAATGGGCCAACGGCACCGTCCTCTGGTACTGGTTCCAGGATCCCACCTTCGCTCCCGCCGAACCGCTGCGAACGGTGATGCTCGGCGTCGTCGGGACGGCGGTCGGGGGCGCGATCCTGGCGTACGGCTCGCTCCTGGTCGAGCTGCTGTTGGCCTTCGCGCTCGTCGCGGGCCCGCGCTATCGTGCCGTGATGCTCGTCGTGGGTGCCCTCTTCCACCTCGGTATCGCGATCTGCTTCGGGTTGTGGTCGTTCTCGACCACGATGCTCGCGGCGCTCCTGCTGTACCTCGTGCGGCCCTCGCTCGTCCCGTTCGCCGAGGCGCCCGCGGGGGCGGAGACGCCGGCCTCGTCCCACGACCGTCCTCCCGTCCCCGCCCCGTGAAAGGTGACCCGATGCGAACCCTGGCTCGTCGCCCCTTCAACGCCCCGCTGCGGGCCATGCTGTTCGTCGGCCCGGCCGTGATCCTGCTCGTGGGCGTGCTCAACGTCGACACCCCCGCCGGAGCGATCGTCGCCCTCCTCGCCGTCGTGCTCCTGGTCGTGGTCACGTTCTTCTCCGGGGTGCTCCTGCGTGCCGGTGTGAAGGGGGTGTCGTTCTCCCTCGTCCCGTTCTGGGGACGACGCCTGCGGTGGGAGCAGCTCGCGCGCGTGGATGTCGAGGAGGTCCGCCCCTTCGAGGACTTCGGGGGCTGGGGCATCAAGGGCAGTCAGCGTCGGCACGGGATCCTCCTCAGCGCCGGCGAGACCCGCACCGTGCGGTTGACGACGACCGACGGGCGCCGCTACCTCGTCGGGCTCGGCGACGGGGCGGAGGCGGCGGTCCACGCGCTCCGCGAGTCCGCGCCGCCCTCCGCCCGCGTCGAGTTCACGGCATGACCACGAGACCGGAGCCCTCCGTCACAACCGCGACAGGTGCGCCTGCGCGAGGATCTCGGCCTTGGGACGGTCGTTCGCCGCGAGCGCGAGCCACGTCTCCACGACGGTGTCGGGGTTCAGCGACAGCGACTGGATGCCGCGCGCCACGAGCCACTCGGCGAAGTCGGGGTGATCGCTCGGGCCTTGCCCGCAGATGCCGACGTACTTGCCCTGGCGCCGGCAGGCGTCGATCGCCATCCCCAGCAGGTGGAGGACGGCCGGGTCGCGCTCGTCGAACGCGGATGCCATGAGCGCCGAGTCGCGATCCAGGCCCAGGGTGAGCTGGGTCATGTCGTTGGAGCCGATCGAGAAGCCGTCGAAGTGGTCGAGGAAGCGTTCGGCGAGGATCGCGTTGGCGGGCAGCTCGCACATCATGATGATGCGCAGTCCGTTCTCGCCGCGGCGCAGTCCGTTGCTCGCGAGCAGGTCGATCACCGCGGCGGCCTCCGCAACGGTACGGACGAAGGGCACCATGATCTGAACGTTCGTGAGGCCCATGTCGTCCCGCACGCGACGCAGCGCCTCGCACTCCATGTCGAAGCACGCCCGGAACTCGGGGGAGACGTAGCGCGCTGCTCCGCGGTACCCCAGCATGGGGTTCTCCTCCTCGGGCTCGTACAGCGTCCCCCCGATGAGGCCCGCATACTCGTTCGACTTGAAGTCCGACAGACGGACGATCACGGGCTCCGGCGCGAACGCGGCGGCGATCATCGACACGCCCTCGGCGACACGCTGGATGAAGTACTCCTCGGGTGAGGGGTATGCGGCGATGCGCGCGCGGATGTCCCGCGCGAGCTCCCCATCGAGGCGCTCGAGTTCGAGGAGGGCTCGCGGATGGATGCCGATCTGCCGATTGATGATGAACTCCAGGCGTGCCAGGCCGACCCCGGAGTTGGGCAGACGCGAGAAGGCGAAGGCCTGGTCCGGGGTTCCGACGTTCATCATCAGTTTGACCGGGGCGGCCGGCATCCGATCCAGCTCCGTGGTCTCCTCGGCGAAGGCCAGGATGCCGTCGTAGACGAGACCGTCGTCGCCCTCGGCGCACGAGACGGTGACCTCCTGACCGTCCGTGAGCGCGCGCGTGGCGACGCCGGTTCCGACCACGGCGGGGATCCCGAGCTCGCGGGCGATGATCGCGGCGTGGCAGGTACGTCCGCCGCGGTCGGTGACGATCGCCGAGGCGCGCTTCATGATGGGCTCCCAGTCGGGATCCGTCATGTCGGCCACGAGCACGTCGCCGTGCGCGAAATCGGCCATCTGGTCGATGGAGTCGAGCACTCGCACGCGCCCCGCGCCGATGCGCTGTCCGATCGCGCGGCCCTCGACGAGGACCGCTCCGCGCTCGGCGAGGACGAATCGGCGCAGGACGTTGGCCGACTGCCGCGACACGACGGTCTCGGGGCGCGCCTGCAGGACGTAGAGCTGCCCGTCGATGCCGTCCTTGCTCCACTCGATGTCCATCGGGCGGCCGTAGTGCTCCTCGATCACGAGGGCGATCCGGCCGAGCTCCTCGACCTCCGCGTCGGTGAGGGAGAAGCGCGCGCGGTCGGCGGCATCCACTTCGACGAAGGCGGTGCTCCCGTCCACGTGCCGGCCGTCGGTGTAGCGCATCGCGATGGCTTTCTCTCCGACGGAGCGCTTGAGGATCGCGGGACGTCCGGCCCGCAGGGACGGCTTGTACGCGTAGAACTCGTCCGGGTTCACGGCGCCTTGCACCACGGCCTCGCCGAGGCCGTAGGAACTGGTGATGAACACCGCCTCGTCGAAGCCGGACTCGGTGTCGAGGGTGAACATCACGCCGGACGCGCCGATGTCGGACCGGACCATCCGCTGCACGCCGGCGGAGAGCGCGACCTCGTGGTGGTCGAAGCCGTGGTGCGCCCGGTAGGCGATCGCGCGATCGTTGTAGAGCGAGGCGAAGACGCGTCGGATCGCCTGCAGGATGTTGTCGATGCCGCCGATGTTGAGGAAGGTCTCCTGCTGCCCCGCGAACGAGGCATCCGGGAGATCCTCGGCCGTGGCGCTGGAGCGCACGGCCCAGGTGACCGCGCCCGGGTCCGCTTCATCGGCGACGAGGGCGGCGTAGGCGGACCGGATGTCGGCCTCGAGGTCGGCGGGGAACGGCTGATCCTCGATCCAGGCGCGGACACGGGATCCGAGCTGGGCGAGGGCGGCGACGTCGTCGACGTCGATGCCCTCCACGGCGGAGCGGATGCGCGCGGCGAGAGCGTTCTCGGCGAGGAACCGCGTGAACGCGCCCGAGGTCGTCGCGAATCCCGGAGGGACGCGGACACCGGCGGAGGCCAGATGAGAGACCATCTCGCCGAGAGAGGCGTTCTTGCCGCCGACCTGGGTGAGGTCGCCCATGCCGATCTCGTCGAATCGCAGGATGTTGGTCATGTGAGGGGCCTTTCGTGGGGTCGGTCCCGCAGGCTCATGGACTGCAGGATCACGGCGGACATCTCCTCGACGCTCCGGGTGGCGGAGCTGAGGAACGGGATGTGGGTGCGTCGGTACAGGTCTTCGGCCCGGCGGATCTCGAGGGTGCACTGCGCGAGGCTGGCGTAGGTCGAGTGCGGGCGGCGCTCGTGGCGGACCTGGCTGAGGCGCAGAGCCGTGGTGGTCAGGCCGAAGCAGCGGGCGGCGTGCGGCGCGACGATGCGCGGCAGGCCGTCGGTGGGGAAGTCGTCGTCGGTGAGCGGGTAGTTGGCCACCAGCAGCCCGTAGTGCAGGGCGAGGTACATCGTGGTCGGGGTCTTCCCGCAGCGTGAGGGCGCGATGATGATGACGTCGGCGTTGGCCAGGTCGCGATCGCTCTGGCCGTCGTCGTGCTCGATGGCGAACTCCACGGCGCGCATGCGGCGGAAGTACTGTTCGAGGTCCCCGAGCCCGTGGTACTGACCGGCGCGGGTCTCGGCGGTCGCGCCGAGTTCGGCCTCGAGCTCGGTCAGGTGGCCGGCCAGCAGGTCGATGACGACCGCTCCCGCTCGGGCGAGGCGGGACCGGATGCCGGCGTCCTTGATCGTGGCGAACACGATCGGCGCCGCGCCGGCCGCCGCGGCGCGCCGGAGGTCGGCTTCGAGCGCGTCGACGGCGTTCGTGCCGGAGACGAAGGGGATCGTGCGCCGCTCGAAACGCGCGCCGGGGAAGTTCGCGAGGAGCGCGCTGCCGAGCGTCTCGGCGGTGATCCCGGTGCTGTCGGACACGAAGAACACCGAACGCGCGGTGCTGGCGTGCGCGATGGTGTCATCGAAAGTCGGCGGCATGCGTCGACGTTAGGGGGGAGAAACGCCGATTTGTTGACCAGTATGAACGAAAGAAGCGTCGAATTTTCTTCGGTGGTAAGCGCGACAGGGCCGACCCCTCGGGCTCGACGACCGATCCCGACCCGGTGACGGCGTCGGCGGTGGGCTGGGCGGTGCCGTGGCCGAGGCGGTCGCGCGCCACGCTCGCCGACACCGAGGAGGTGGTGGGGCCGACCCCCTGATCGGGGATATCTCGACGTCGGGGCACACGGAGGGCGCTCAGCCGCCGGGGAATAGACTGGATGCCATCGACTCCGTCTCACCGGGACACTCCGTGACCACTCCTTCTTCTGTGCGCTCCTTCGACGTGCGCCACGTTCAGTTGGCGCGCGCGCTCTTCGCCGCCCTGGCCGCCGTCATGGTCACGTTCTCGTCGGATCACTCCGCAGCGGTCGGGGGCAGCGTGTTCAGCGGGTTCGCGCTCGCGACGGCGCTGGTCCTCGCGCTGTCGGCGTGGCTCGTCTACGGCCGTGGCCAACGGGCGACGCCGTTGCTCCTCGCGGTCGTGACGGGTCTCGCCGGTCTGGCGGCGAGCATCGGTGCGTGGCGGACCACGACGTTCTTCTTCGGCGTCGTCATCGTGTGGGCCACGCTGTCAGGAGTCATCGAGACGATCGGCGCGGTGCGCGACCGTCGCGCCGGCGGGTCGGCGTCGCTCGCGCGGGACGGTGTCACCGTCGGCATCCTCACGCTCGCTCTCGTCATCGGATTCCTCGCGACCAGCCCGGCGTTCTCGTACGACTACACCATCGAGGGCGCGGGGACCTTCACCCTCACCGGGATCACCATCGCCGTCGGCATCTTCGGCGGCTACGCGGCGATCATCGCCGTGTACCTGGCGATCGCCGGTTTCTCGCCCCGCGGCCCCGAGCCGGTTCCGGCCGCACCCGCCGAGGAGGCCGCACCATGACCGACGACAAGCCCACCCGCCGCGATCTCATGAAGCCCGTCCAGCTCATCGGGCTCGCGTTCATCGCCGCCGTGTTCGCCGGCGTCGTGACCCTGGTCTCGATGGGGGCCTTCCAGGCCCGCCCGGCCGAAGAGATCCAGCGCGCCATCGTCATCGGCCTCATCGCCGCGGGTGTGACCTTCATCGTCGTCCTCGTGAGCGTCGCGCTCCTGCTGCTCGCCGTCGACCCGTCGCAGGTCGCGAAGCAGGTCGATCGACCGCTGCTCGTCCCGCAGGAGGACGAAACGCCCGCCACGGATGCCGAGCGCCCCGACGACGCGCCCGAGGCGCCCCGCTCCTGACGCCGGTCGCCGCCTCGCGGGTCTCTTGCCTGTGCCGTTCGGCGGAGTCCGTCCCTGACGCGCTGGTGGTGGATGCCGTGGTCCGGCGTGTCGCGGACGTTCTCCGCACGACGGCGCGCTGTGTGCGGCTCCGGTCTGAGACGCCGGTGGGATGTCAGGCCCGCGGGTCGATCATGGTCATGCCCGCCGGCGCCGCGGTGTCCATGCGTGGCAGCAGGTCGGCGGCCTCGGAGAGCCCGATCACCCGCTGCACGAGGTCGTGCGGGCGCAGCGCCCCGCGTGCGATGAGGTCCAGCATCTCGGGGTAGTCGGCGGCGGCCATCCCGTGGCTGCCGAGGAGGTCGAGCTCCCACGCGATGACACGCGCCATCGGCATCGGCGTCTGGCCGTCCGCGGTGGGCAGCAGCCCGATCTGCACATGCCGGCCGCGGCGACGCAGGCTCAGCACGGCGTCACGCGCCGTCTGCGCGCTGCCGACGGCGTCGATCGACACGTGGCTCCCACCGTCGGTGTGAGCGGCGACGGATGCCGGCACGTCGGCGCCGTCGGCGAGGATCGTGTGCTCAGCGCCGAGACGGCGGGCCACCTCGAGTGCTGCGGGCGTCCGGTCGATCGCGATGACGCGCGCCCCCAGGGCGGCGGCGATCATCACGACGCTCAACCCCACGCCCCCGGCCCCCACGACGGTGACCCACTCGCCGGCGCGCACGCGCGCGCGGCCGGTGAGGGCTCGATAGGCGGTGGCGAAGCGGCATCCGAGGGCCGCCGCCGCCTCGAACGAGACCCCGTCGGGGATGCCGACGAGGTTGGTGTCTGCGGCGCGCACGACGACGCGTTCGGCGAACGAGCCCCACTGCGTGAAGCCCGGCTGTTCCTGGCGCGGGCACACCTGGGCGTTGCCGCCGCGGCACCATTCGCAGGCGCCGCACCCCATGACGAACGGCACGGTGACCCGATCGCCGACCGCCCAGTCCTCCACGCCCGCCCCGACCTCGGCGACGACGCCGGCGAGTTCGTGCCCGGGCACGTGGGGGAGGGCGATGTCGTCGTGCCCCGCCCACGCGTGCCAGTCGCTCTTGCACAGTCCGGTCGCGTGCACCTCGACCACGACCCCGCCTTCGGGAGCCGTCGGCGCCGGCACCTCCCGCACCTCGAGGGGTCCGGCCAGGGCGTCCATGATCATCGCGCGCACGGCATCCATTCTCCCGTCCGTGCCGACACGGACGACGGCACCGGCACCGGGCCGGCGCCGACCCGGCGGGTCAGATCGCGTCGACGACGCCCGACGCCAGACCGGCGTACGTGGCGGGGGTCAGCGCGAGCAGGCGCTCCTTCGCGGCGTCCCCGATATCGAGGCCGCGGACGAACTCGGCGAGCTCGGCAGCGCCGACCCGGCGGCCGCGCGTGAGGTCCTTCAGCAGCGCGTACGGGTCGGTGATCCGCGAGCGGCCTGCGGCGATCTCGGCGCGCACGACGGTCTGGATCGCCTCGGCGAGCACCTCCCAGTTCGCGTCGAGGTCTGCCAGGAGCACATCCTCGGCGAGCGAGATCTCGGTGAGGCCGCGCTGCAGGTTGTCGAGTGCCAGCAGCGAGTGGCCGAAGGCGACGCCGATGTTGCGCTGGGTCGTCGAGTCGGTGAGGTCGCGCTGCAGGCGGCTCGTGACGAGGGTGGATGCCAGGGTGGTGAAGAGCCCACCGGCGATCTCGAGGTTCGCCTCGGCGTTCTCGAACCGGATCGGGTTGATCTTGTGCGGCATCGTGGAGGAGCCGGTCGCCCCGGCGACGGGGATCTGCGTGAAGTATCCGAGCGAGATGTACGTCCAGATGTCGGTGGCGAGGTTGTGCAGGATGCCGCCCGCGTGACGCGCGCGGTCGTACAGCTCGACCTGCCAGTCGTGCGATTCGATCTGCGTCGTGACCGGGTTGAAGCCCAGGCCCAGCGACTCGATGAAATCTCGCGTCAGCGCGGGCCAGTCGACGTCGGGCTCGGCGGCGACGTGCGCCGACCAGGTGCCGGTCGCGCCGGAGAACTTCGCGAGGTACTCCCCGGCATCCAGCTGACGGATGACGCGCTCCAGGCGCCAGGCGAAGACGCCGATCTCCTTGCCCATCGTGGTCGGCGTCGCGGGCTGGCCGTGGGTACGCGAGAGCATCGCGGCATCCCGGTGCTGCACCGCGAGGGCAGCGAGGGCGGCGGTGACGCTGCGGAGCTTGGGCAGCCACACGCGCTGCACCGCGCGCTGCACGGTGAGGGCGTAGGCGGTGGAGTTGATGTCTTCGCTCGTGCAGGCGAAGTGGGTCAGCTCGGCGAGGGCCGTGAGGCCGAGGCTGTCGAGGCGGTCGCGCACGAGGTACTCGACGGCCTTGACGTCGTGGCGGGTGACCGCCTCTTTCTCTTTCAGCCAGGCGATCTCGTCCGCGCCGAACTCCTCGTAGAGCGCGCGCAGGCGTGCGCGGTCGGCGTCGCTCACCGGTGACGTGCCGAACAGCGAGCGGTCGGTGAGGGCCAGGAGCCACTCGACCTCGACCTCGACGCGCGCACGGTTCAGTCCCGCCTCCGACAGGTAGTCGCCGATCTCCGACACGGTGGCGAAGTAGCGTCCGTCGAGCGGGCTGAGGGGCTGCGGGGGCAGAGCGGACACGGGTCTCCCGGGGGTCGCGCGAAAGGTCAGCCCGCGGAACGAATGGCGGGCTCGAGCTGCCGGAACAGGGCTCGGCTGGCGCGTTCGATCATACCGAGCACCTCGTCGAACATCGGGGGGCCGGCGTAGTAGGGGTCGGGGACGTCGAGGGTCTCGGCATCCGGGACGAAGGAGAGCAGCAGGGCGATCTTGTCCGCGTCGTCGTCGTGCCGCGCCCAACCGCGGAGGACGCGCTCGTGGCTGCGATCGAGGGCGACGACGAGGTCGTTGTGCGCGAAGTCCGCGAGCGTGAACTGCCGGGCGCGGTGTGCGGCGCCGTCGTAGCCCAGGCGCTCCAGCGCCGCGAGGGTGCGGTGGTCGGCGCGTTCGCCGACGTGCCAGTCGCCCGTTCCCGCCGAAGTGGACACGACCCGCGACCCGAGGCCCGCCTGGTCGGCCAAACGCCGGAACACGACGTCGGCCATCGGCGACCGGCAGATGTTGCCGCTGCAGACGAACACGACGCGGAAGGGCGCGTCGGCACTCGCGGTCATCCCTCCATCATGGCCGGGACGGGCCCCGAGCGCATCAGCGGCGTGAGCGTTCGTCCCGACGGGGGCGGAGCAGCCCACCGAGGATCGCGTTGATGATGGCGATCAGCAGCGCCGCCACGACCGTGAGCCAGAACTCGCCGGTGCGCAGCCCCCAGTCCCAGTTCGACGTGATGACGGCCGTGAGCCACAGCAGGAAGCCGTTGATCACGAGCGAGATGAGGCCGAGCGTCAGGATGTACAGCGGGATGGCGACGATCTTCACGATCGTCCCGACGATGCCGTTGACCAGGGCGAAGATCAGCCCGACCACGAGCAGCGTGAGAGCCACCTGCAACCCTTCGCCGGGCGCGAAGGGGATGAGCGTCACCTGCAGGGCCGGCAGCAGGGTGACGATCCAGATGGCGAAGGCGTTGACGGCCACGCGGACGACGAAGCGCATGCCTCCATCGTGGCACGGGGTTCCGACATGCACGAGGCGCGCCGTTAGGCTCGGCTCGTGAGCGAAGAGCCGGTCCTTCCCCGTATCCGCCCCGAGATCGCCGCCCTTCCGGCGTACCGGCAGGGACGTCAGGCGAGCTCGGACGCGTTCAAGCTGTCGAGCAACGAGAACCCGTTCGAGCCGCTTCCCGGCGTGCTCGACGCGGTGCGGGCGTCGACGGCGATCAATCGGTACCCGGATGCCACGGCCGCGCGGCTGCGTGAGCGCCTCGGCGCCCGGTACGGGGTCTCGGCGGATGACATCCACATCGGCGCCGGGAGCGTCTCACTGCTCGCCCAGCTGCTGCTGGCCACGGCGGGTCCGGGTGACGAGGTCGTCTACGCGTGGCGGTCGTTCGAGGCGTACCCGTCGCTCGTTGCGGTGTCGGGTGCGACGAGCGTCCAGGTGCCGCTGACCGCGGACGCGCGCCACGACCTGCCCGCGATGGCGGCCGCCGTCACCGACCGCACACGTCTGGTGATCGTGTGCAGCCCGAACAATCCCACGGGGCCGACGGTCGGCTTCGACGAGTTCACCGCCTTCGTCGACGCGGTCCCCGCCGACATCCTCATCGTCCTCGACGAGGCCTACGCCGAGTTCGTGACCGACCCGGATGCCGTCGAGGGCCACCGCGTCCGCGCGCTGCTCGCGCGCCCCAACATCGTGATGCTCCGGACGTTCTCGAAGGCGTACGGCCTCGCGGGCCTGCGCGTCGGGTACGCGATCGGCCACACGCGCGTGCTCGACGCCGCGCGCAGCACCGCGATCCCGCTCGCGGTCACGGCGGCGGCCGAGGAGGCGGCGCTGGCGAGCCTGGATGCCGAGTCCGAACTGCTGCACCGTGTCACCGTGATCGCGGAGCGGCGCGACGCGCTGGTCGCGCGTCTGCGTGAGACCGGGTGGGACGTTCCCGACGCCCAGGGCAACTTCGTCTGGCTCCCCGCCGGTGACCGCGCCCTCGAGGTGGCGGCGGCGTTCGAGGAGGCGGGCCTCATCGTGCGCCCCTTCGCGGGGGATGGCATCCGCATCTCCGTCGGCGAGGAGGAGTCGCTCGACCGGATCGTCGAGGTCGCCGCCTCCGTCGCCCCGCGCTGAGCCGAAGCATGGTTCGGGATGCCGCCACCACCCCGGTGATCCCGGGATTCTTCCCCGACCCCTCGGTGTGCCGCGTCGGCGAGGACTACTACCTCGTGAACTCGTCGTTCGAGTACGCCCCCGGCATCCCGATCTGGCACAGCCGCGATCTCCGGACGTGGACGCAGCTCGGCAACGTGCTGACGCGGGAAAGCCAGTTCCCCGCGGGGGTATCCGCCGCGAGCCGCGGCATCTACGCGCCGACCATCCGCCACCGCGACGGCCTGTTCTTCGTCGTCGGGACGAACGTCGACCGCGGCGGCGAGCAGTTCGTCGTCACCGCGACCGATCCGGCGGGGCCGTGGTCGGACCCGATCGTGTTCCCGGGGCTCGGGGGCATCGACCCCGACCTGGCGTGGGACGACGACGGCTCGTGCCACCTGACGTACTGCGCGCTCGATGAGGCGCTGCGGCCCGAGGATGGATCGCTGCCCGTGATCGCGCAGGCGCGGATCGACCTGGAGCGCGACATCCTGCTTGAGGAGCCGCGGGTGATCTGGCGCGGGTCGGGCCTCGCGCACCCCGAGGGGCCGCACCTGTATCGGCACGACGGCTGGTGGTACCTGCTGACCGCCGAGGGCGGCACCGAGCGCGGGCACGCGGTGTGCGTCGCCCGGTCCAGGGCGATCGACGGGCCGTTCGATTCCGCGCCGACGAACCCGATCTTCAGCCGCCGCAGCACGGGCTTCCCAGTGCAGAACACCGGGCACGCCGATCTCGTCGAGCGCTGCGACGGGGACTGGGCGATGGTGTACCTCGGCGTCCGACCGCGCGGATTCACCCCGGGGTTCCACGTCGTGGGCCGCGAGACCTTCCTCGCGCGCATCGCGTGGGTCGACGACTGGCCGGTGGTGCACACCGACGACGTGCTGCCGGATCGTGCCGATACGGCGTTCGTCGACGACTTCTCCGCCGCCGAGCTGCACCCGCGGTGGGTGTCGCCCCACGGGGTGCTCCCCGGGCCGCATCCCGCCGGCGGTGTCGCGCTCGGGCCGGACGACCTCGCCGTGCGCGTCCGCGACCTTCGCTGGCGGTTCGAGGCGCCTGTCGACGCGACGGCTGCCGTGGCCCTCCGGGTCCGGCTCGACGATCACCACTGGTACGAGATCACGCTCGACGGCACCGCGGCCGAGGTCCGGGCGCGCATCGGTCCGCTCGAGGCGTCCGTGGGTTCCGCTCGCGCGACGGGCGATGTCGTGACGCTCCTCGTCGAGGCGGTGGATGCCACTCACGACGGCCCCGACGACCTCCGGTTCGGGCTGATCGACGCCGACGGCGAGCGGTGGATCGCCGCCCTCGACGGCCGCTACCTCTCCACGGAGGTCGCGGGCGGCTTCACCGGCCGCACGCTCGGACTCCGCGCCCTCGGCCCGACGCCGGTGCGTGTCGGCGGGGTGCGGTACACGCCGCTCGGCAGTGAGTGACACCGCCGCTTGTCGGAAACCCACGCCGGATCGCGGCATCCGTTGTGCACCTCATGCGGTGCGGGGCATGACGCGCCCGTTAGCGTAGGGACATGACCCCGCTCGATGACCCGGCTCTCGTGCGCGTCCTGGCGGCCGATGGCACCCTCGCGCCCACCCCTGAGGCCGAGCGCTATCTGCCCCTGATCGAGGCCCTCACCGACGCGGAACTCGAGACGTTCTACCGCGACATGGTCTCGATCCGCGCCTTCGACGTCCAGGCGACGAACCTGCAGCGCCAGGGGCAGCTGGCCCTGTGGCCGCCGTCCTTCGGGCAGGAGGCCGCGCAGGTCGGCTCGGCGCGCGCCGCCCGCCCGCAGGACCACATCTTCCCCTCGTACCGCGAGCACGTGGTGACCCGCATCCGCGGCGTCGACCCGATCGACATCATCCGCCTCATGCGCGGGCTGACGCACGGCGGGTGGGACCCGGCAGACCCCAAGAACGGCAACACCCACATCTACACGCTCGTGCTCGGCGCGCAGACGCTGCACGCCACGGGCCTCGGCATGGGGCTCGTGTTCGACGGCAAGTGCGGCACCGGAGACCCCGAGCGCGACGAAGCCGTCATCGTCTACTACGGCGACGGCGCGTCCAGCCAGGGCGACGTGCACGAGGCGATGGTGTTCGCCGCGAGCTTCCAGACGCCCGAGGTGTTCTTCCTGCAGAACAACCAGTGGGCCATCTCGGTCCCGGTCGCCACCCAGTCGCGCACGCCGCTCTACAAGCGCGCCGCGGGCTATGGCATCCCTTCGGTCCAGGTCGACGGCAACGACGTCCTCGCCAGCTACGCGGTTTCGAAGCTCGCGCTCGATGAGGCCCGCGCCGGTGAGGGCCCCCGCGCGATCGAGGCCATGACCTACCGCCGCGGCGCCCACACCACGAGCGACGACCCCACGAAGTACCGCACCTCCGCCGAGGAAGAGGCGTGGGCCGGACGCGACCCCATCGCCCGGATGCGCGCCTACCTCGAGGGCCGCGGCGCGTCGCAGCAGTTCTTCGACGACGCGGATGCCGAGGGTCGCGCGCTCGCGGACGACGTCCGTGTGCGCACGAACGAGCTCGGCATGATCCCGCGCGCCCACATGTTCGAAAGCGTCTACTCCGAGGTGCACGCCCTCGTGCAGGAGGAGCAGCGCTGGCTCGACGACTACGAGGCCTCGATGGAAGGGGGAGCGCAGTGACCGAGAACCTCCCGATCAGTCGCGCCCTCAACGCGGGCTTGCGTCGCGCGCTCGAGACGAACGACCGCGTCCTCCTCATGGGCGAGGACATCGGTCCGCTGGGCGGTGTCTTCCGGGTCACCGAGGGGCTGCAGAAGGACTTCGGGCCGCGCCGGGTCATCGACTCGCCGCTGGCGGAGTCCGGCATCGTCGGGACCGCGATCGGCCTGGCGATGGGCGGCTTCCGCCCCGTGCTGGAGATCCAGTTCGACGGGTTCGTCTTCCCCGCGTTCGACCAGATCACGACGCAGCTCGCCAAGCTCACGAACCGTCACGAGGGCACGGTACGGATGCCCGTCGTCATCCGCATCCCCTACGGCGGGCACATCGGCGCGGTCGAGCATCACCAGGAGAGCCCCGAGGCGTACTTCACGCACACCGCGGGTCTGCGCGTCGTGAGTCCCTCGACCGCGAACGACGCGTACTGGATGATCCAGCAGGCGATCGACTCGCCCGACCCCGTGATCTTCCTCGAACCCAAGGCGAAGTACTGGCAGAAGGGCGAGGTCGACACCGACGCCCCCGCGCTGCCGCTGCACGCGAGCCGCATCGTCCGCCGCGGCACCGACGTCACGCTCGTCGGCCACGGCGCGATGGTGACGACGCTCCTCCAGGCCGCGGCGCTCGCCGAGAGCGAGGGCACGAGCTGCGAGGTCATCGACCTGCGTTCGCTCTCACCGGTCGACTACGGTCCGCTGCTGGACTCGGTGCGCCGCACCGGTCGCATGGTCTACGCGCAGGAGGCGCCGGGCTTCACCTCCCTCGGCTCCGAGATCGCCGCGACCGTGATGGAGAAGGCGTTCTTCGCGCTCGAGGCGCCGGTGCTGCGCGTGTCGGGCTTCGACGTGCCCTTCCCGCCCGCGAAGCTCGAGGGCACGTACCTCCCCGACGCCGACCGCATCCTCGAGGCCGTCGACCGCTCCCTGGCCTACTGACCAAAGATCCGCGAGACTTCATTGCGCCGACGAGACCGCGACATCCTGCCGCTGTCTCGCTGGTCACTTGAAGTCTCGCGAGCAAAGGACACACCGTGACCGAGCAGACTTTCGTCCTCCCCGACGTCGGGGAAGGACTCACCGAGGCCGAGATCGTCCAGTGGCGCGTCGCACCCGGCGACGCCGTGGCCGTCAACGACGTCCTCGTCGAGATCGAGACCGCCAAGTCGCTCGTCGAGCTTCCCTCGCCGTACGCCGGTACCGTCGGCGAGCTGCTCGCCGGCGAGGGCAGCACGGTCGAGGTCGGTGCCCCGATCATCACCATCGGCTCGACGGATGCCGCGCCCCCCGCGCCCGCGCAGCCGACGACGGTTCCCGAGCCCACCGACCCCGGCGGGTCCGTTCTCGTCGGCTACGGCACCGGCGGCGCTGTGTCGTCGCGACGGCGGAAGCCTGCGGAGCGACCCGTCAAGGCATCCGTGGGTGTCGTCGCCAAGCCTCCGATCCGCAAGCTCGCACGCGACCTCGGCGTCGACCTGTCGGCCGTGACCCCGAGCGGTCCCGCCGGCGAGGTCACGCGCGAGGACGTCGTGAAGCACGCCGAGCAGGCGAGCGTCTTCCGCAACATCGAGACGCCCGAGTGGGGCGCGGTGCGCGAGGAGACGATCCCGGTCCCGCCGCCCGCCGCCCCGGCGCCGGTCGACGACGCCCGCGAGGAGTCGATTCCCGTCCGCGGCGTGCGCAAGGCGACGGCGAACGCCATGACCTCGAGCGCCTATTCGGCCCCACACGTCTCGGTCTGGGTCGACGTCGACGCGACGCGCACCATGGAGCTCGTCAAGCGGCTCAAGGCCTCGCCCGACTTCGCCGACGTGAAGATCTCGCCGCTGCTGATCATGGCGCGCGCGGTGATCTGGGCCCTACGTCGTACCCCGATGATCAACGCCGCCTGGGTCGACGGCGACGACGGCGCGCAGATCCGTATGCGTCACTACGTCAACCTCGGCATCGCCGCCGCGACCCCGCGGGGCCTTCTCGTCCCGAACATCAAGGACGCGCAGGCCATGAACACGCGCGAACTCGCCAAGGCGCTGGAGAACCTCACGCTCACCGCCCGTGAGGGCAAGACGAGCCCCGCCGATCAGACCGGCGGCACCTTCACGATCACGAACATCGGCGTGTTCGGGGTGGATGCCGGCACGCCGATCATCAATCCCGGCGAGGCCGGCATCATCGCGCTGGGGGCCATCCGGCAGAAGCCGTGGGTCGTCGACGGCGAGGTGCGTCCCCGCTGGGTGACCACGGTTTCGGGCTCGTTCGATCACCGCGTGGTCGACGGCGACGGCATCTCGCGGTTTATCGCCGACGTGGCATCCGTTCTGGAAGAGCCGGCGCTGCTGCTCGACTGAGACGCGGATCGGGCATTGCCAGGTTTCTGCCAGGGTCTCCCGCGATCGCCGTCGTGACGCGGATGTCGGCTGTCGCCGGAGGCCGCATTCCTGCATCTTGTCGTGTTCCCACCCATCCGATTTCGAGGTCCTCTTCGGATGACCCCTCGTGCGACGGAAGCGTCGTAGACGGAAACGGAAAGGGAAACCTGATGCGTACGTACACCACGAAGACCCGAATCGGCATGATCGCTGCGGCCGGCACCGGAGCTGCGGCTCTCGCCGTGGCCGGGCTGGCGCTGCCGGCCTCGGCCGACGACACCATCACGTCGACGGATGCCTCGACGACCGCGACGCAGTTCGTCGATGCGTCCGACCCGTTCTACACCTGGGTGAGCGACCTCATCGACAGTGGTGACTTCGTCGCCGCCCCGCAGACCGCGGTCGGTGACATCGCGAACATCGGACCGCTCGTGCAGGGTCCGCTCGTCAGCGACTCGCTCAACGGCGACGTCGCCTCGGGCAACCAGACCCCGGTCGTCTCCGGCAACGACACCACGGCGCCGGTCGGGTCGGGCAACGACACCACCGCGCCCATCGGCTCGGGCAACGAGCTGGGATCGGGCAACGACGTCGGCTCGGGCAACGACACCGCCGTGTCGACGGGTGACGCGGGCGTCTCGACAGGCAACAACGGCGCCTCGACCGGCGACATCTCCGGCGCGGTGGATGACGTCGTGGGAGGCATCTCGTCCGGCGACACCTCCGGCTCCGTGGACGACGTCGTCGGCGACGTCACCACCGGTGTGGACGACGTGGTCGACGGCGCACTCGACCTCGGTGGCATCCTGCGCTGATCCGCGGGAGATCTCAGCGGCGTCGCCCTTCGGGGTGGCGCCGCTGTCGCGTGTGGGGCAGCCCGACGCGCGTCGACCCCTGCCCGGTCCCCGTGCGCGTGCGCCGTGCCACGAACGAACGGACGCGTTCGCCGGGGAAGGAGCGGGGCGGCGGCGCCTAATCCGGGAGTGCGGGATGCCGCTCGCTCGGCGCCTGCCGCGTGGGGATCAGCAGCGCCAGCACGAGCGCGACGATCGCGGCGCCCAGGCCCAGCGCGAACGAGAGGTCGAAGGCCTGCGCCGTCGGGACGCGGGTCTCGCCCTCGCCCGTCGCGAGGGTCGCGAGCACGACGCCCACCACCGCCGCAGACGTGCTCGTCCCGAGGGAGCGGGCGAGCGCGTTGAGTCCGTTCGACGCGCCGGTCTCGCTGGGCGGCACGGAGCGCATGATGAGCATCGGCATCGCGGCGTAGCCGAACCCGATCCCGAAGCCGATGAGGATGTTCGCGACCACGAAGTGCCACACCTCGGTCGAGAAGATCAGGCTGAACCCGTACGCGAGAATGAGCGACACCGATCCGGCGACCAGCAGTACGCGCGGTCCGATGGTCCGCGCCAGTGCTCCCGAGAGCGGTGAGAGCACCATCATCACCAGGCCGGACGGCATGACGACCAGGCTCGCGGTCAGCAGTGACAGCCCGAGACCCACGCCGGTGGCGGTGGGCAGCTCGAGGATCTGCGGGTGCGCGACGTTCGAGGTGAACAGCGCGAAGCCCATCGCGATCGACGCGAGGTTCGTCAGCAGCACGGGGCGCCGGGCGGCCACGCGCAGATCGAGCAGCGGCTCCGGGATGCGCAGCTCGTACCACCCCCAGACGACGAGGACCAGGATGCCACCGGCGGCCAGGCCGAGCGTGAGCGGTGAGGTCCACCCCCACGAGTTGCCGCGCGACACCGCGAGCAGCACGCCGATCAGCCCCACGGCGAGTCCCGCGGCGCCGACGTAGTCGAAGCGACCGGCGGTGCGCAGCACGCTGACGGGGACGACGCGGAGGACGAGCAGGAACACCACCGCACCCAGCGCGGCGGCGATCCAGAACAGCCAGTGCCAGTCGGTCCGCTCCGCGACGAGTGCGCTGATCGGCAGGCCGAGCGCGCCGCCGACCCCGAGCGTCGCACTCATCAGGGCGATCGCGCTGTCGACGCGGTTCTCGTGCAGGACGTCGCGGAGGATCGAGATGCCCAGCGGGACGACGCCGACGACGGCGCCCTGCAGCGCGCGGCCGATGATCAGGCCGATGATGCCGGGGGAGAGCGCGGCGATGACCGACCCGAGCATCATGACGGCCAGGAGCACGAGCACGATGCGGCGTTTGCCGTACATGTCGCCCAAGCGCCCGGAGATCGGCGTGATGACGGCCGCCGCCAGGAGCGTCGACGTCACCACCCAGGCCGTGTCGTCCCGTGAAGCACTCAGCAGCTCGGGCAGCTTCGCCTGGATCGGCACGACGAGCGTGAACAGGAACGACGAGCACAGACCGGCGAGGGCGAGCACGGCGACGATCGCGCCGTCCGGGGTGCTTCGGGAGAGCCGTCTTCGCGCGTTCTCATCCCGTGGCATCCGTCTCAGGCTATCCGCCCGTGTGGGGCAGGCGGGTCTTCGAGGGCGTCGTCGACCTGCCGACCGCGAGGTGCGCTCCGCATAAACGCTTGCTGCGCGCATAAACACGGTGGGAGCGCGTTTATGCGCGCGGATCGCGTTTATGCCGGAGGGAAGTGCGGGCTTCAGGCAGACCGAGGTGCGGCCGATTTGAGAACGGTTATCACTACCGTTTACGATGGATGCCATGACCCGACGCCTCCTCGCTCCCCTCGTCCTCGGCGCGGCCTCCGTGCTCGCCCTCGCCGGTTGCGCCGGCAGCACGCCCGCTTCCAGCAGCACGGCGGGTGCGGACGGCACGGTGGCGGTCGTGGCATCCACCGACGTGTACGGCTCGATCGCCGAGTCCATCGGCGGCGACTTCGTCACCGTCACCTCGATCATCACGTCGCCCACGCAGGACCCGCACGAGTACGAGGCCAGCGCGCAGGACCAGCTCACGCTCAAGGGCGCCCAGCTCGTGATCGAGAACGGCGCGGGGTACGACTCGTTCATGGAGTCGCTGATCGACGCCAGCGGATCGGATGCCGAGGTCCTCACGGCGGTCGAGTACAACCACGACTACCCCGGCGCCGAGTCGCACGACGACGCGCACGCCGACGAGGCGTCCGCCTCCCCGAGCGAGAGCGCCGACGACCACGACCACGCCGAGGGCGACGGCCACGACCACATCGAGGGCTTCAACGAGCACGTCTGGTACGACCCGCACACCGTGGAAGACCTCGCGAAGGCCATCGCCGAGCACCTCGGCGAGCTCGCCCCCGACCACGCGGCCGACTTCACCGCCAACGCCGACGCGTTCGTGCAGGAGATCGCCGGGCTCGAGGACTCCCTCGGCCAGATCGAGGCGAAGGATGCCGGCGCGAAGGTGTTCGTCACCGAGCCCGTGCCCGTCTACCTCATCGAGGCCGCGGGGCTGACCAACGCGACGCCGAACGAGTTCAGCGAGTCCGTCGAAGAGGGTCAGGACGTCCCGCCCGCGACCCTGCTGGAGTCGCTGCAGCTCATCGACTCGGGCGAGATCTCGCTGATGATCGTGAACCCGCAGACCGGCGGCGCCGAGACCACGCAGGTCATGGACGAGGCCGAGGCCAAGGGAATTCCGGTGCTCGAGTTCACCGAGACCCTCCCGGAGGGCCAGACTTACCTCTCGTGGATGCAGAGCAACATCACCGCGCTGTCGGACGCCCTGGCGGCGTGACCGACGCCATCCCCCTGCGCATCCGCGGAGCCGCTCTCGAACGCGGCGGACGCGAGCTGTGGTCCGGGCTCGACCTCGACGTCGAGCCCGGCGAGCTCGTCGCGGTCCTGGGTCCGAGCGGTTCGGGCAAGACGACGCTGCTGCGGGCCATCCTGGGCCTCGAGCGGTTGAGCGGCGGCACGATCGAGGCGCTCGGCTCCCCGGTCCGTCGCGCCGGGAACCGCCGCATCGGCTACGTGCCGCAGCAACGGCCGCTGCCGCGGGAGACGCCGCTGCGCGGACGCGACATCGTCGGTCTCGGCGTCGACGGGCACCGGTTCGGTCTGCCGCTGCCGCGGAGGAAGGACCGCGCGCGCATCGACGAACTGCTCGAGGCCGTCGGGGCCACCGACTTCGCCGACCGTCCGGTCGGACTGCTCTCCGGCGGTGAGCAGCAGCGACTGCGGGTGGGACAGGCCCTCGCCGACGATCCGCGACTGCTGCTGTGCGACGAGCCGCTGACGAGCCTCGACCTGGCGAACCAGCAGGCGGTCGTGCGGCTCATCGACCGGCACCGCCGCGAACGCGAGGCCGCCGTGCTGCTGGTCACCCACGACATCAACCCCGTGCTCGCCCACGTGGACCGCATCCTCTACATCGCCCACGGCCGATTCACGCTCGGCACCCCCGACGAGGTGCTCACGTCGGAGACCTTGACGGCGCTGTACGGCGCACCGGTGTTCGTGACCCGGGCGGGCGGGCGACTCGTCGTCGTCGGCGCCCCCGACGCCGACGAAGCCCATCACCACCACGACGGGGACGACGTATGAACTGGTCCGACGTGGGCGACGCGCTGTTCGGCGGCGTGAGCCAATACGGCGCGATCCTCGAGCTCGTGCAGAACTCCGTCTACGCGGGCGCCGTCCTCGGCCTCGTGGGCGGTCTCATCGGCGTCTTCGTGATGCAGCGCGACATGGCCTTCGCCGTCCACGGCATCAGCGAGCTGTCGTTCGCGGGTGCCGCCGTCGCCCTCCTCATCGGTGCCGACGTCGTCTCGGGTTCGATCGTCGGGTCGGTCATCGCGGCGGCGATCATCGGCCTGCTGGGGGCCCGCGCGCGGGATCGCAACTCGATCATCGGCGTGCTCATGCCGTTCGGCCTGGGAGTGGGCATCCTGTGCCTCTCGCTCTACAACGGGCGCAGCGCCACCCGCTTCAGCCTCCTCACCGGGCAGATCGTGTCGGTCCAGAGCGCTCAGCTCGGATGGCTCGTCGTGATCGGCGTGGTGGTGCTGGTGGCGCTGCTGATGATCTGGCGTCCGCTGCGCTTCGACTCCCTCGACCCGCAGTCCGCCGCGGCTCGCGGAGTCCCCACCACGGCGGTGTCGCTCGGGTTCATGCTGCTGCTCGGGCTCATCGTCGCCGTCGCCGTGCACATCATCGGCGCGCTCCTGGTGATGGCTCTGCTGGTCACCCCGGCCGCCGCGGCGATGCGGGTGGCATCCGGTCCCCTGTCGGTGCCGCTGTTGGCGGCACTGTTCGGGTTCGTGTCGGCCGTGGGTGGAGTGCTGCTCGCCGTCGCCGGGACCCTGCCGGTCAGCCCCTACATCACGACGATCTCGTTCGTGATCTACCTCGTCTGCCGTCTCGTCGGGGCACGTCGCGACCGCACCACCCGGGCGGTGTAGCCGCCCAGCCGATTCACTACTCGCCTCGGTAGACTTCCCGCATGGTTCAGCGCAACACGTGGCAACGCGAACGCGTGCGCGAAGCTCTCGCCGGTGCCGGCGGCTTCGTCAGCGCGCAGGCGCTGCACGCCACCCTGCGCGACGAGAACACCGGCATCGGCCTGGCCACCGTGTATCGCGCCCTTGCGGGCCTCGCCGCCCGCGGCGACGCCGACTCGCTGCAGAGTCCGGACGGCGAGAACCTCTTCCGCGCCTGCGAGACCCGCGGGCACCACCACCACCTGATCTGCCGCTCGTGCGGTGTGGCCGTCGAGATCGAGGCCGACGCCGTCGAGGAGTGGGCGCAGCGCACCGCCGCCCAGCACGGGTTCTCGCAGGCCGAGCACGTGGTCGACATCTTCGGCGTCTGTGCGGACTGCGCGCGCGCCCGCGAGCGTGGCGACGACTAGTCGCACCGCCGCGCCGGCTCCCCCGCGGTCCGGCGCCTCCCGCACCCTCGTCGCGCTCGGCCTGGGTGTGCTCGTCATCACCGCGCTGTTCCTCATCGACGCGCTCGCCCCGACGTTCTTCCCGGCGCCGCTGCCCACGCGCGCGCAGGACGGTCTGACCCTCGCCCTCAGCGTCCTCATCGAGTCGCTGCCGTTCGTGGTGCTGGGCGTGCTGCTGTCGATCGTCGTGCAGGTGTGGGTGCCGCCGGGGGCGATCGAACGATGGATGCCGCGCACGCCCTGGGCGCGCCGAGCGGTGCTGTCGCTGCTGGGCATGTTCATCCCGGTGTGCGAGTGCGGCAACGTGCCGTTCGCACGCGGCCTGCTCATGCGCGGCTTCGGGGTGTCCGACACCCTCACCTTCCTCGTCGCCGCGCCGATCGTGAACCCGATCGTCATCATCAGCACGCATGCCGCGTTCGGTTTCAGCGACGGCATCCTCGTGGCCCGCCTCATCGGCGGCTACCTCATCGCCAACCTCATCGGGTGGCTGTACAGCCGGCATCCGGATCCCGACGCGCTCCTCACCGAGCGCTTCCTCGAGACCTGCGAGATCGTCGTTCAGGAACGCGGCGGCCGCGGGCGCCGGTCGCTCGCGCAGTTCGTCGTCGAGCTGCGGTCGGTGATGCCGGCCCTCATCATCGGCTCGCTGATCGCCGGCGCCGTGCAGGTGCTCGTCCCGCGCAGCGCCCTGCTGGCGATCGGATCGGACCCCGCGCTGTCGATCGCGGCGATGATCCTGCTGGCCGTCGTGGTTTCGCTGTGTTCGAACGTCGACGCGTTCTTCGCGCTGTCGTTCGCCTCGACCTTCACCCCGGGCTCCCTCGTGGCGTTCCTCGTCGTGGGTCCCATCGTCGATCTGAAGATGTACGCGCTGCTGCGCACGACCTTCACCACGCGCGTGCTCGTCGGGCTGACCGCGGTGGTCGTGCTTTCGGCCTTCGCCCTCGGGACGGTGGTGAACCTCCTTGTCTAGAACGGGTGCTCTCGCCACGCGCTGGCTCGGGGTCGGGCTCACCGCGTGCCTGGCCGTCACCACGATCGCGCTGTGGCTGACCGGCCGCATCGCGCTGTACATCAATCCCGACTCGGCGTGGTTCGCCGTCGGGATGGCCGTGATCGCGCTGCTCGGATCCATCGCGACGTTCGCCCTGCCGCTGGGTGCCGAGGCCGACCATGGTCACGACCACGAGCACGGCCACGCCGCCGCCCCGGCACGCGCCCGGCGCGAGGCCTTCGCGCACGCCGACCACGAGCACGTCGACGCGTCGGACGCGCACGACCACGCCGCGCACGAGCACCTCGCCGCTCGTCCGCGCCTGACGCCCGGCGGCATCGCGGCCTTCAGCGGGGGACTCATCGCCTCGGGAGCGGTCGTGGCCGTGCTGCTGACCCCGCCCGCCTCGCTCTCCGCCGAGCTCGCCGTCTCGCGCGACGTCGGCGCACCGCCCCTGTTCGTCGGCTCCGACGTGGTGACGCTGGCGGCCTCGGGTGATACGTCGACCTTCGGTATCGGCGACTGGTCGGCGATCTTCGCGCACTCCACCAACCCCGAGACCTTCGACGGCAAGCCCGTCACGCTCACCGGCTTCATCACCCCCGGGCAGGACGGGGCGACGTTCGACCTCACACGTCTCGTCATCACGCACTGCGTCATCGACGCGCAGACCGCACGGCTGCCGATCACCGCGTCCGGGTCGGCCCCCTCGACGGGACAGTGGGTGACGGTGACCGGGACGGTGCGCTCCACCGGCGACGGTGCGCTCGAGATCCGGGCCGACCAGGTGGCGGCCATCGACGAGCCGGCGGATCCGTATGAGTACTGATTCCCGGCGTGTCCGCGCTCGCCGTCGTCGCGGACGCGGGTTCCTCTTCGCCTTCGCGGCGGTCCTCGGCGCCCTGGTGCTCGTCGGCGGCGTCGGCGGCGTCGTGTCCGTCGCGCAAGGGCCCCGGGTGACCGACGTGCAGGTCGACCCGGCCGCCGCCGTCGCGGCATCCGGTGCCCGGGTCATCCTCACCACGACGCAGTCCCTCGAGGATGTCGACCCGGCGCAGGTCGAGGTCGAGCCCGCGACCCCCTTCACCGTCGACACGTCCGGTCGCAGCGTCGGCATCCGGTTCACCCTTCCGCTGCGCGACGACTCCGACTACCGCGTGACCGTCCGCGACGTGCGCGGACTCGGCGCGGGCCCCGCCTCGACGTTGAGCGAGACGTTCCGGACCCCGCCGCTCGAGGCGTTCCTCATGCAGCGGGGCACGGCCGACGGCGACACCATCTTCCGCACCGATCTGAAGGGCGAGGCAGGCCTGCCCGTCTTCACCCACGAGCACATCGAGGACTTCCGGGCGACCGCCAACCACCTCGTCGTCTCGGTGCGCGAGGGCGACCGGGCACGCGTCATCGTCACCGACCTCGACGGGCAGAACGCGCACGACATCGCCCTGCCCGGGCCCGGCTTCGTCTCCAACCTGCAGTCCGCCGACCGCGGCGAGCGTGTCGGGTTCACCTTCTCGGATGCCACCCTGGGTGCCGCCGGCGGACGCGAGAGCAAGCTGTTCACGGCATCGGCGGCGGACGACGCGCCGCCGGTCGAGGTCGGGCTCGACGGTGGCGATGTCCGGGTGGCCGACTGGCGCTTCGTCCCCGACACCGACAGCATGCTCGTGCTGACCTTCGACTCCCGCCTGCTGCTCACCGACGCCGAGGGCGGCAACGCCGCTCCGATGGGGACCGCGGTATCGATCGACGGCATTGCGCGCGGATCTGCGGTGGCGATCGTCGAGCGGCTCGAGGGCATCCGCGAGATCAACCTCACGGACGGGTCCGAGGAAGCACTCGAGGAGCCGGTCGACCCGCCGGGGATGCCGGGGCGCGCAACACCCGTCCCCGGCGCGGGCGCGGGCACGATCCGTTCGTTCGCCGACATCGACGCGGACGGCGCCTACCGGGCCACGACCATCGGCCACGTCGACACCGACGGCGCGGTGCGCCCCCTTCTCGAGGTTCCCGGCACCGACACGGTGCTGCAGACGTGCGTGTCGCCGAGCGGCCGCTACGCGGCCGTCCTGATCGCGCCGCGAGCGATCGACAACCCCTTCGACCGCTACCAGCTGCCCCTGCCGGGGCGGCTGCAGACCCACCTGGTCGAGATCGACACCGGGCAGGAGCTCGCCGCTCTCCAGGGCTTCGACCTGTCGTGGTGCCAGGTGCCTCCCGGATGACGCGACCCGCCGCGCGCCACGACCTCCAGGCTCTGCCCGTCGAGGTCGCCCCGCTCCTGCTCGGCGCGCACCTCGAAACCGTCGTCGCGGGGGAGCGCGTGGTGCTGCGCATCAGCGAGGTCGAGGCGTACCACGGGCTCGGAACGGGCGACCGGCCCGACCCCGGCTCTCACGCGCGCGGCGGTCCGACGGCGCGCAACGCGACCATGTGGGGCGAGCCGGGGCACCTCTACGTGTATCTGAGCCATGGCATCCACTCCTGCGTCAACGTCGTGTGCGGGCCCGACGGCGTCGCCGGCGGTGTGCTGCTGCGCGGGGGCGAAGTGATCGAGGGTGCCGCTGCGGCCGAGCGGCGTCGTCGGGAGCGCGGCGGTGTCGTGCGCACGGCGCGCGACCTCGCGCGCGGACCCGGACGGTTGGGGGATGCCGTGGGCCTGCGGCATCCGGCCCACGACGGGATCGACGCCATCACCGGGGCCGAGCGCGCCGGTGCGCGGGCGCGGCTGTTCCTGCCCGAGCGGCGCGCCACGCCGATCGCCACGGGCCCGCGGGTGGGAGTCGCGGGCGTCGCGGGGACCGCGGCGTTCCCGTGGCGGTTCTGGCTGACGGGAGACCCGACGGTGTCGGCGTTCCGCTGGGGCCGGGGAGCCGCCGAGGAGACGGCTCGTCAAGGCGACACGCCGGGCGTGCTAGACTGATCGCTTGTCTGCGCGCACTCCAGCGCGTAGTACGTACCCCTTCTTCCGATCCCGGCCTCGTGCTGTGCCCGGAACGGGGTGCAGACAAGGGATCTTGGGTGACACCGTCCGGTGTCACGGTACAGAAGGAGACATCACCATGGCAGCAGTGTGCCAGGTGACCGGAGCGGTTCCCGGCTTCGGTCACAACATCTCGCACTCGCACCGCCGGACGAAGCGCCGCTTCGACCCGAACGTGCAGAAGAAGACCTACTTCGTTCCGTCGCTGGGTCGCAACATCAAGCTCAACGTGTCGGCGAAGGGCATCAAGGTCATCGACGCGCGCGGTATCGAGGCCGTCGTCCGTGACCTGCAGGCGAAGGGCGTGAAGCTGTAATGGCGAAGAAGGCTCAGGACGTCCGTCCGATCATCAAGCTGCGTTCGACCGCCGGCACGGGTTACACCTACGTGACGCGCAAGAACCGCCGCAACAACCCCGACCGCATCGTGCTGAAGAAGTACGACCCCGTGGTCCGCAAGCACGTCGACTTCCGAGAGGAGCGCTAAGCATGGCTAAGAAGAGCAAGATCGCGCGCAACGAGCAGCGCAAGGTCGTCGTCGAGCGCTACGCCGCGAAGCGCGCCGAGCTGAAGAAGACCCTGGTCGACCCCAACGCGACCGACGAGGCCCGCGAGGCCGCCCGCGTGGGCCTGCAGAAGCTGCCCCGCAACGCGTCGCCCGCGCGTGTGCGCAGCCGCGACGTCATCGACGGCCGCCCCCGTGGCGTGCTGACGAAGTTCGGCGTCTCGCGTGTCCGCTTCCGCGACATGGCCCACCGGGGCGAGCTGCCCGGTGTGACCAAGTCGTCCTGGTAAGCACCAGTTCCACGACGAAGGGCGGGGGTTCCGAGAGGCCCCTCGCCCTTCGTCGTGTCTGGACGAGCGGGGTTCGCTAAGCTTCCGCGCGAAGGCGGCGGGGCACCGACCTTCCGAGCCGAGGAGCGGGAGTGAAGACGACGGTGCATCGAGTCATCGCGTGGGGTGTCGTGGTCGGCCTCGCGGCCGTACTCGGAGGGGGAGCCGCAGCGGGTGCGGCGGGTGCGCCGAGCGCCTCCTTCCTGCCGGCCCAGGGCACCGTCGGGCAGGAGCTGCGCCTGCTGGGCACCGGCTTCGCCTCGGACTCCGAGGTGCTCGTGGCGACGGATCCGGACGAGGAGCCCGTCACCGCGGGGCACACCGACAGCGAGGGATTCTTCGACGTGCCCTTCACGATCCCCGATGTCGCGCCGGGGCGGCACGCGGTGATCATCTGGGTGGGTCCCGACGAGTGGGAGGCGGAATACACCGTCGTGACCTCCGCCCCGGATCCGGACGAGACCGAGGGCGCGGTGTGGTTCGAACCGCCCGCCGGGACGGTCGGGCAGCGGCTGCAGCTGATCGGGCTCGGTTTCCCGGCCGACACCGACGTGCTCGTGACCACCAGCGCGAGCCCGGACCCCACCCTCGTCGGTCGCAGCGCATCCGACGGAACGTTCACGCTTGCGTTCACGATCCCCGGACTCGCTCCGGGGCAGCACCCGGTCGAGGTGAGGGTGGGTGATCGTCAGGGATCTCTGGAGCTGCTCGTCCTGCCGGCGGGGACCGGGCCGACCCCGAGCCCGACCCCGTCCGACTCCGAGGAACCCGCCGCGGGCCCGTCGCCGTCGATCGAGGCGACCACCCCGGCCGCCGCGGCATCCGGCCCGTCGGCGCCCGCGCGATCCGTGCTCGCGCGAAGCGGTGCACCCGAGGTGCTGGCTCTCGTGCCGTGGGGGCTGGCGGCTCTCGTGGGTGCACTCGCGCTGAGCGCCCATCGGTCACGTCGACGCACCGGTGCCTGAGCGGGCGGAGCCCCGTCCTGTTCCCCGGGACCGCCTCACGCGTCCCTTCCGTCACAGATCTGAAGCGACACGCCGCCCTTCCGCGGGCGAAATCCGCGAATATCCGCGTAATTCCGCGGTTCGGTTGATACTGTCGAGGCGGTCTCCCGACCACCGAGGAGGGGAATCCCTCCTCGTCCGATGTAACGAGAGGCGACACGACCGTCGCCTGGAGGACAACCACATGGCCGACAAGTCCATCACCAAGACCGAGCTCGTCGCGAGCATCGCCAGCGCGACCGGACAGAGCCAGTCCGCCGTGTCGAGCGTGCTCGACTCCCTCTTCTCCACCGTCTCCGAGGCCGTCGCCAAGGGCAGCAAGGTCTCGATCCCGGGCTGGATCGCGTTCGAGCAGGTCGCCACCTCGGCCCGCACCGGCCGCAACCCCCAGACGGGCGAGGAGATCTCGATCCCCGCGGGCAAGCGTGTCAAGGTCACCGCCGGCTCGAAGCTGAAGGCCGCCGTCAAGTAAGACGACAGCGCACTGTGAGAGGGGGGATGCCGCGTCGGCATCCCCCCTCCTGCATGTGCGGGCGACGTAGGCTTGGGGGGTGAATCCCCGAGCCCTCCGCGTGGCCGGACCCGTCATCCTCGTCGTGGTCTCGGCGATCTGCGTGGTCGCGGGTCTGGCCTACGGCGGCGGTGCCGCGCCATCGCTCCTGGCCGACCCCGGTCCGTTCGTCCGCTGGGGGCTTCCGGCCGCGACGCTCGTGGTCAACCTGTCGGCGGCGACGATGGTCGGCTCGCTCGTACTGGCGCTGTTCGCCCTGCCCGCGGGCGAGCGTCCCTTCGAGATCGCCCTCGACACGGCATCCATCGGCGCGGCCGTCTTCACCGTGGCCGCCGCGGCGACCGGGTTCCTGACGTTCCTCAACGTCATCAACGCGACGCCCACCCTCGACGCCGTCTTCGGGCAACAGCTCGGGCGCTTCCTCGTCGAGACCGAGATCGGTCCCGCGTGGCTCATCACCACGATCGCCGGTGCCGTGCTCACCGTGCTCACGTTCGCCGTACGCACGTGGGTCCCGACCCTCCTCGTCGCGATTCTGGCGATCGCCGCGCTCATCCCGATGGGCACGCAGGGACACGCCGGCACCGAGGCGAGCCACACCGCGGCGGTCACCTCTCTCGTGCTGCACATCATCGCCGCGGCGGTCTGGCTCGGCGGTCTGGTCCTGCTCGTCGTGGTGCGGCCGGCGCTCAGCCGATCGCAGCTGCAGACGGCGTTGCTGCGGTACTCGTCGCTCGCGCTGGTGTCCTTCATCGTCGTGGCCGTGTCCGGCACGGTGCGCGCCTCGATCGGGCTGATCGGCTGGGAGAACCTCCTCTCGCCCTACGGCGTCCTCGTGCTCGTGAAGGTCACCGCTCTCGTGGCGATGGGCGTCCTGGGAGCCTGGTATCGCCGCCGGCTCATCGCCGGCATGGGCGACGAGGCCGGGTCGCGCCGGTTCTGGGGCGTCGTCCTGCTCGAGCTGGTCTTCATGGGCGTCGCCAGCGGGATCGCGGTCGCCCTCGCCCGGACGCCCCCGCCCGCCGCCGACCTCCCCCCGATCGGCCGCACACCCGCGGAGGTGCTCACCGGGTCGCCGCTGCCGCCGGAGTTCACCCTCGATCGCTGGTTCACGGCGTGGGACATCGATCTGCTGTGGGCGTTCGTCGCCGGCTTCGGACTGTTCTTCTACTGGGCGGGCGCATGGCGTCTGCACCGCCGCGGCGACACGTGGCCGATCCACCGCACGGTGCTGTGGTCGCTGGGCATGTTCGCGATCTTCTGGGTCACCTCCGGTCCGCTGAACGTCTACCAGGACTACCTGTTCAGCGTGCACATGATCGAGCACATGCTGCTGTCGATGGCGATCCCGCTGCTGTTGGTCGCCGGCGCGCCCGTCACCCTCGCCGCGCGGGCCATCCGCAAGCGCGAGGACGGTTCGCGCGGGGGCCGCGAATGGATCCTTTGGGCCGTGCACAACCCGGTCGCGACGGTGCTGACGAACCCGTACGTCGCGGCGGGGCTGTTCATCGGATCGCTGTGGGCGTTCTACTACACCGACCTGTTCCGCTGGTCGCTGTACGACCACGTCGGCCACATCTGGATGGTCGCGCACTTCCTCATCACCGGCTACCTGTTCGTCCTGAGTCTCATCGGCATCGATCCCGTCCCCTACCGGCTGCCGTATCCGATGCGGCTGCTGGTGCTCATCGCGATCATGGCGATGCACGCCTTCTTCGGCATCGCGATCATGATGAACTCCGGTCTCATGGCGGCCGAATGGTTCGGGGCCATGGGCCGGGAGTGGGGCGCCACCCCGCTGCAGGACCAGTACACCGGCGGCGGCGTCGCGTGGAGCGTGGGCGAGATCCCGACGCTGATCCTCGCGATCACCGTCGCGATCCAGTGGAGCCGCAGCGACGAGCGACAGCAGCGCCGCCGCGACCGCCACGTCGACCGGGTCGGTGACATCGAGCTCGACGAGTACAACGCCGAGCTCCAGCGCCTTGCCGCGCGCGATGCACGCATCGCCGAGCGCGAGGCGGCGAAGGGCCGCTGAGGCGGGCGCCCGGTCAGTCGGTGCCGCCGCCGATGGCGATGGATGCCGAACCGTCCGGCTGCACGGTGATCTCGCCGTCCACGGTGAAGGGGACGTCCTCTTCGACGGTGCGCACCGATCCGTCGAAGATCGAGCGGATGTCGACCTCGATGCGGGCCACCGCCTTCGCGGACGGGATGCGCCAACCGGCGCCATCCGGCACGACCGAGACCGTGGGCTGTTGGACGATGGACCAGGTGGGAGCGTCGTCGATCCGGTTGCGGACGGTGAATCCGAACGGGCAGCCGGTGGGTTGGAGCACCTTCTGCTCGGCGCACGTCGTGAGGAAGTCCTCGACGCGCTGCTGGACGACGGAGACGAACTCCTCCGTGGGCTCGGCCTGCACGTCGACCGGCACCCCCGTGAGGGGGGAGTCGGCGAGGATGGCCACCCCCGGGGTCGCCGAGATCGCGGTGTCCACCGCGACCGAGTACAGACCCGGCGAGAACACCAGCAGGGGGACGGCCGCGGACGGGTCGGCATCCGCCCCGTCGACGGACACCTGCCGCTTGTCGATCTCGAACCCGTTGACCGAGAACCGCATCGAGCCGCGCACGGTGAGATCGACGACGGCGAGGGGGCTCACGTCGAAGCGCCAATGCGGCACGACGCCGGACCATCCGTCCTGGCGGACGGCGAAGGTGGTGCGGCCGTCGTACGCACCGGCACGGTACTCGACGGTGACGCGGGTGATGTCGCCGTCGACGGTCTCGCTCGTCACGCGCGCGTCCGTGATCGCCTGCAGGGCGTCCGAGCGCAGGAGCGCCTCGGATGCCGTGGCGGGCAGACCCGCGCTCTCGAGCTCGGTGGAGTCGACGGCGACGCCGGGCACCGCGAGCGCCTCGGCCGCTCGACGGTCCTGCAGCAGCTCGAGGTAGTGCAGAACGAAGGCGCGCGGGCTGTAGAGCTCGCGGTACGCGGCGGCCGCTCCGGCACCCAGCGCGGCGAAGAGCAGTGCGCCGATGACGCCGAGGATCGTCAGGTCGCGGGCGAGTCGGCGGGGGCGCCCGAGGCCGGCATCCTCGGTCGTCGCCGGTCCTCTGCCCCCGCTGTCCACTCGCCCAGTCTAGGAAAGCGACCTGCGCGCCAGCGGAATGCGTCGGTCACGGGTGGGCTCGCGCATCCGAAGTCCGCGCCGTGCGCCCTGCAACAGGACGACCGGGTGCTCCGCGACCGACAGGACTCACCGCGGCGCTGCGAGGCTCTGCACGATCGCCACGGCCGCGAGCTGGCCGGCCGTGATCGCCGCCGCGAGACTCGCCATCGGCCCCGGGAAGTGATCGGGGTGGGCCATGTCGCCGACCGCGAAGACGCGGTCGACGCTCGTGCGCCCGAAGGGGTCGATCCGGACGGCCCCGGACTCCTGCAGGTCGAGGCCCAGCTGCGCCGCGAAGGGCGCCCGCTGGCGCGAGACGGGTGCGACGAAGGCTCCGGCGACGTCGAACCTCGACGCGTCGTCGAGCACGAGCGCCAGTCCGTCGCCGGTGCTCTCGACCTGCACGACGCGCGCCGGGTCGAGCACGAAGACCTCGGATGCCACGGGCTCGAGCATCCCGCGCAGCATCGCCGCGTGCGGCGATGCGTTCAGCACGGCGACCGGACGCCCGGCGAATTCATGGCCGTGGCAGAACGGACAGTTGGCGACGCGATCACCCCAGTGCTCCGACAGTCCGCGGATGGGCGGGAGATCGTCGGCGAGACCGGTCGCCAGCACGAGGTGGTCGGCACGGAGCTGCTCGCCCGCGACCTCCACCCGCACGCCGTCGGCGTCGGCCGCGACCCCGGACGCCATGGCATCCCGGATCTCCACCGTCGCGTATGCGGCGAGTTCATCGCGGCCGCGGCGGCGCAGATCGGCCGGGGCGACACCGTCGTTGCCGAGCAGATTCTGCGCGTGGTCGACCGTGGCGTTGCGGTACTCGCCGGAGTCCAGCAGCAGGGTTCGGCGATGCATGCGCCCCAGGGTGAGGGCGGCCTGCAGCCCGGCGGGACCGCCGCCGATGATGATGGCCTCGTACATGACGGGCTCCTCTCGCTTGCGTTCGCGACCATGCTGCGACTTCATGTCGACCTGAAGTCAAGCGCGGGCGGACGCGAGAGCGCCGCGGGTCAGGTGGCGCTGCCGTCCGACGCAGGCGGAGGCCGGAGCAGTCCGATGAAGTCGGCGAAGGCTCCGTGGACGTCCACCGACTCGTCGAGGAGCCACTGGAGCTGGAGGCCATCCATGACGGCGGCCAGCAGGATCGCGGCGTTCTCCGGAGCGATGGTGACGACCGCCGGCTCTCCGACGCCCGGGTCCAATTCGGTGGAGAACTCGCGTCGGACGCGTTCGTATCGACGGGTGAAGAACTCGTGGGCGGGATGGTCTGGTGACACGGCTTCGCCCGACACCGTGGTGAAGATCTCGGTGATCGCCGGCTCGTCGAGCGTCTGGTGGAGGAGCGCTCCGAGCGCGTTGAGGAAGTCGGTGCCGTGGATGTCGGCCTGCTGGGCCTGATGCTCCTCGTCGCGCTGCGTCAGGACCGCCACGAGGAGTTCGTCCTTGGTGGCGAAATGGTGGCGCAGTCCGGTGAACGTGATGCCTGCCTCCTCGGCGATACCGCGCATCGACGCACCGCTGTAGCCCAGCTGCGCGAACGTCCGGCGAGCTGCCGCGAGGATGTTCTGCCGCTGCGCGGCGGACTTGGCATACGGCCCTCGGGTCCTCTTCTGCTCCACGCGCTCAGCGTAGTCGCGCCAAAATATTGCACATGAGCTGTTTTCGAGTTACTGTCATCTCGTTCGACGAAGACGTGAATGAGATGGGGCGCCGTGGCCACGACGATTTTCGACCGACCCATGCGGGCGATGGATGACACCTGGATCGGTGTCAACTTCTGGTCGCGCGCAGGCGGACCGCACATGTGGCGTCGTTTCGACGAGGCGGTCGTCGCGCAGGAGCTCGCGCTGCTGGCGGAGCACTCGCTCACGGTGACCCGATCGTTCTTCTTCTGGCCCGACTTCCATCCCGAGCCCTACCGGATCGACGAAGAGAAGTGCGCGCTGTTCGGGCGCTTCCTCGACCTCCACATCGAGGCGGGCCTGCGCACGATCCCCACCTTCATCGTCGGCCACATGTCGGGACAGAACTGGGACCCGGCGTGGCGCGGGGGCCGCGATCTCTACAGCGACGTCTGGATGGTCGGTCGGCAGGCGTGGTTCATCGGCGAGATGGTGAGGCGCTTCGCCGACCACCCCGCCGTGTCGGCGTGGCTCGTCTCGAACGAGATGCCGCTGTACGGCGGCGGCGGAGGGCTCATGGCCCCCGCGGAGCAGACGGACAAGGAGGCCGTCCGCGCGTGGGGCGAGCTCATGGTCGCGGCCGTGCGCGCCGCCGGCGGGACACAGCCGGTATCGCTTGGGGACGGGGCGTGGGGCAGCGAGGTCATGGGCCAGGACAACGGCTTCCGGTTGAGCTGGACGGCACCGCTCACCGACTGGATCGGGCCGCATTCGTACCACATGAGCGACGACCCGGTCCGGCAGCACCTGATCCCCGCGTTCAACGCGGAGCTCTGTGCTCCCTTCGGCCGCCCCGTCGTGCTCGAGGAGTTCGGCGTCACGAGCGAGTTCGCCTCGCACGAGAACGCCGCCGACTACTACCGCCAGGTCCTGCACTCCACACTGGCCGCCGGCGTGACGGGCTGGCTCGGGTGGAACAACACCGACTTCGCGATCCCGGATGCCGAGCCCTACTCGCACCACCCGTACGAGATGAACTTCGGGCTCACGACCGCCGACGGGACGCCCAAGCCGGCGCTCGGCGAACTCGCGTCCTTCGCCGCGACCGTCCGGGAGCACGACCTCGTCGCCGCGCGCCGCGTCGCCTCCCGGTCCGGCCTCTTCGTCAGTGCGTTCCTCGACGGGGAGTACCCGTTCTGGAATCCGCAGGAGGCACCCGGCATCCGCGACTCCCTCCTCGAGGGCTACATCGCCGGCCGGTTGGCGGACCTGCAGCCGGGGATCGTGCGCGAGACGCTCGGGGTGCCCGCCCTTCCGCTGCTGCTGGTGCCCGCCACCAAGGCGATCACAGCGCCGGGTGCGCGCGCGCTCCAGGAGGCAGCGCACCGGGGATCGACCGTGTGGGTCAGCTTCTGCTCCGGCGAATCCCTCAACCAGCGCGGATGGTGGTGGCCCGACGTGAACTCCAGCTTCGGCATCCGTCATCAGGCCCGGTACGGGCTGACGCAGCCGGTGGACGGGGACACCGTCACGCTTCACTTCGAGCGGGATTTCGGCGACCTCGCCGCCGGCGAGGAGATCGTCCTCCCCGTGGGTGGGTCCGACGTCGCGCGCGTCATGCTGCCCGTCGACGCGGACGAGCACAGCGTCGTCGCCCGCGATGGCCGCGGCCGACCCGCCATCGTGGAGCGGGTGACGGGCGAGGGGCGCATGCTCCTGTGCACCTACCCGGTGGAGCTCTACGCAGCGCGCGTGCCCTTCGTCGACCGGAGCGGGCTCGTCCGTCTCTACCGCGCCCTCGGCGAGCTGTCGGGCGCCCGGGAGGTCGTGACGACCTCGTCGGACGACGTCTTCGCCGACCTCCTGCGCCACCCCGACGGCGCCGAGTTCGCCGTGGTCGTGAGCCAGTCCGACCAGCGGCGCGACTTCCAGCTCACCACCCCGCGGGGAACCCGGGATCTGTCTCTGCCGCCCCTCGGAGCCACTGTCGTCCCCCTTTCCACCCCCTCTCAACGCTGAGAAAGGTTCCTGCAATGACGCACCACACCCCCGGCCACGGTCGGCGCCTCCGCGCCGTCGTCGGCCTCGCCACGGCCGCGGCCCTGGCCTTCTCCCTGTCCGCGTGCTCGACCGATCAGAACTCCACCGACTCCGGCGGCGACGCTGACGAGATCACGACCCTGAGTCTGTACTCCGCCGACAGTCCGGCGGGGACATGGCTGAACACGATGGCCGAGGAGTTCGAGAAGGCGAACCCCGGCGTGACCGTGACCAACCAGTTCGTCGTCCAGACCGACCTGCCCACGACCTACGGCAAGTCGGTCGTGTCGGGCACCGAGCAGGACATCGTCATGACCAACCTCGTGGGCGACCCCACGACATGGCTGAAGAACGGGGCGACCGTCGACGTGTCCGGCTACCTCGACCAGTGGGGCCTGGACGACGTGTTCTCGGACACGGCGCTGAAGGCGTGGACGAACGCCGACGGGCAGCTGCAGGCGTTCCCGCTCGAGGGCTACAACTGGCCGATGTGGTTCAACATGGACCTCCTCCGGCAGGCCGGCTTCGACTCCCCGCCGAAGACCTGGGACGAGCTGATCTCGCTGTCCGCCGCGCTGCGGGCGAACGGCGTGCAGCCCTTCGTCGTGGGCGGCGCCGACTACCCGGCACCCGGTGTGCTGACGCTCGTCGCGCTCACCCTCCTCACCGAGGACGAGGTCACGGAGTTGTTCGAGAGCGGCGACTGGGCCGGAGCGAACGGCCAGAAGGTCATCGCCGGGATGCTGCAGCTGCGCGACGCGGGCGTCTTCAGCGACGACTCGGCGGGCCTGAAGTACCCCGACCAGGTGGCGGCCTTCGGGGCCGGCAAGGCGGCGATGCTCTTCGACGGTTCGTGGGGCTACGGCAACGCGCAGGCGACCTTCCCGCAGATCGACGTGCAGCTCGGCGGCTTCCCCCTGCCGCAGGGGAGCCCGGTGTCCAAGCCGGTCAGCTTCGCCGGACAGTCCACCGGCATCTGGGTCAGCCCGAACGGTCAGAAGAAGATCGACGAGGTGGGTGCGTTCATCTCGTTCCTGTACCAGCCGGAGAACCTCGCGAAGTTCGTCGACATCGGCTACATCTCCCCGGCGCGCGAGGGCTACCTCACGCTCGACGAGTCGGTGCTGCCGCCGCTGAACATCGCCTCGCAGGCGGAGCTGCCGTCGCAGACCACCGTTTACCAGCCGACCTACAACATCCTGTCCCCGACGGTGACCTCGGCGTTCTTCCGCGCGGCCACCCAGGCCTTCGTGGCCGGCTCGACGGCCGAGCAGATCACGACGAGCCTGGAGCAGGCGTGGCAAGCGCAGTGATCGCTTCCGCATCGCGACGGCGCGCGTCAGCGCGCCGCCGCGGTGCGGGTCAGGTGCTCGAGGTCTCGCCCGCGCTCCTCTGGTACGGGCTGTTCATGGTCGTGCCGCTGCTGGCGATGATCGTGCTGAGCTTCTTCACCTGGAACAGCCTCGTCGCGATCCCCACACCGAGTGGGCTGGCGAACTACGCCTACCTGTTCCAAGACCAGATCCTCCGCGTCGCGATCGTCAACACGGTCCTGTACGTCGGGGTCGGGTTGCTGCTGATCATCCCGCTCGGGTTCCTGCTGGGGTTCTTCCTCAGCCGTCGCCCGCCCGGTCACGCGGTGCTGTCGATCATCTTCTTCACCCCGTGGATCGTGTCCGCTTCGGCCCGCGCGATGATGTTCACCGGCCTCTACCAACCGCGGGGAGCGATCAACAGCATCCTCACGGCGGTCGGTCTGGGCGACCTGCAGCGGCTCTGGCTGGCCGACCCCTCGACCGCGCTGTGGGCGATCATCGCGACCGAGGCGTGGGCCGGCATCGGGGCCACGGCCGTCATCTTCTCGGCGGCTCTGGGGCGGGTGCCCGACGAGGTCTACGAGGCCGCTCGTCTGGACGGCGCCGGGATCTGGCGGGAGATCGTCTCGATCGCTCTGCCGATGTCGAAGGACTTCATCGGCCTCATGACGATGCTGCAGTTCCTGTGGCTGCTGCTGGGGTCGGCCGGGACCGTGCTGCTCCTGACCAACGGCGGCCCCGGCTCGAACACCATGACGCTCGCGTTCTACCTCTACGACCAGGCGTTCGTCTCGGGCCGCATCGGCTACAGCCAGGCGATCGGGGTCGTGGGGCTCCTCGTCGGGCTGGTCGGCATGGGCATCATCCGCTTCGCCTTCCGGACCAAGGAGTGACCATGGCCGCGTCCACACCCCGTCGCGTGATCGGTTGGACGGCGGCATACGTGCCGGTCGTCGTCTATGCCGCGCTGATCGTGCTGCCGCTGTACTACCTGGTCGTCAGCGCGTTCAAGGACAACACCCGGATCGCCCTCGACCCGCTCGGCCTTCCGGGATCGTTCTCGTTCGCCAAGTTCGCGGATGCCAATAACGCCGTCGGCTTGATCGCGGCATCCGCGAACTCCCTCGCCGTCGCCGTCGGATCGGTCGTGCTCACGATCCTCCTGGCCGCGCCCGCCGCGCACGGCATCGCCCGGCGCAGCTCTCGATTCGCCACCGGCGCGCAGATCGCCTTCGGCCTGGCGTTCCTGATCCCGCAGTTCGCCGTCCTCGTGCCCACGTACCTGATGGCGGTGCGGTCCGGGTTGATCCAGGTGCCCCTGTTCTTCCTGGTGCTGTTCTACGCCGCGATGAACGTGCCGCTCGCGGTTCTCCTGCTGATCCCGTTCTTCCGGGCGATCCCGAAGGAGATCGAGGAGTCGGCAGAACTCGACGGAGCGAATATCGTCAGTCGGATGCGGCACGTTCTCCTGCCCATCGTGCTCCCCGGGCTCACGACGGTGGCGATCCTGTGTTTCCTCGCGGCGTGGAACGAGTACATCTTCGCCCAGGTCATCACGACGAACGCGTCGTACACCGTCCAGGTGGCGCTGCCGCTGTTGCGGAGCGAGGGCGCGTTCCAGGGAGCGGACGTCGACCTCGGCCGACTGGCAGCCGGTGTGGTGATCAGCGTCATCCCGGTGTTCGTGATGTACGCGATCCTCCGGCGCCGTCTCATCGACGCCTTCGCCGCGGGGGCCGTGAAGGGATGAGCGGCACGACACCGATCACCGGAAGGGGAGGACGAGGATGACTCTTCGCAGCCGGATCGTCGGGATGCTCGGACGCCTGCCGAGACGCACCGCGGCACCGGAGGTCCAGCGATCGGTTCCGACGCGCACGCGCGACGATGTCGTGCTGCTCTCCGACGTGTGGCTCCCGCGACCGCTCGATTCCTCGTCGGCGCTCGTCCTCATCCGCACCCCGTACGGGCGCGACGGAATGGACCTCCTCGCCCGCCTGCTCGCCGAGCGCGGGCACCCGGTCGTCGTCCAGAGCTGCCGCGGAACCTTCGGCTCGGGCGGGCAGTTCGAGCCGTTCGGCCACGAGCTCGAGGACGGTGCCGACACGCTCGCCTGGTTGGCTGACCAGCCGTGGGCGGACCGTCCGATCTCGGTGCTCGGTGCGAGCTACTTCGGGCACACCGCCTACTCGGTGATCGCGGCCGACCCCGGCCGCGTGTCATCGGCGGCCGCCGCGGTCACCGCCACCGACATGCACGCCGCCGCCGTGTATCCGGACGGGGTGTTCGCGCCCGAGACCGCCCTCATGTGGATCGCCGGGTTGATCACCCAGGAACTGCCCCCGTTCCAACGGTGGCGCACGATACGGAGGATCCGGCGGAGGATGCCGGCGGCGCTGGATGCCGCTCCCGCCGAGGCGGACGGTGTGCTGCTGGACGGGAAGACGTATGCGCCCTATCGGGACTGGGTGCGCTACGACGATCCGCGGGACCCGTGGTGGGACCCGCTCCGACGGGGGGAGATCCGCGCGGCCATGCCCCCGTCGACGCTCGTCGCCGGGTGGTACGACCCGTTCGTCGTCGGCCAGCTCGCCGACGTCGAGGCGATCGCGTCCGCGGGGCGGGATGTGCGCCTGGTGGTGGGGCCCTGGACCCACGGCTCGCCGGCGATCGCGACCACGGTGATCCGTGAAGGCCTTCACCTCCTCGCGGGCGCGGGGCGCGGAGGTGCGACGGTCTGGGACGAAGGGCTCTCCCGCTGGGTGGAGCTCGACGCGTGGCCGCCCCCCGCCACCGTCCGATCTCTCGCTCTCGACGTCGACGCCGCGCTCCGCCTCGAGCCGCGTGGCGAGGTGGATCTCGTCTGGCAGGTCGACCCGGCGGACTCGCCGCCGGCGGCCGGCGGCCGGGGCCTGAACCCCGACTTCGCGGGCCGGCGTCGCCAGCACGCCCGGGAGCGCCGTGACGACGTCAAGGTCTTCACGACGCACGTCCTTCGGCACCCGCTCACCATCGCCGGTCGCCCCTCGCTGCGGATCGTCACCGACGACGTCGAGGCCCACGCCCAGGACTGGTTCGTACGGCTCTGCGACGTCAGCCCGCGGGGTGTCTCGCGGAACGTCTCCGACGGATTCGTCCGTGCCGCGGCGGGGGAGACGGCTGTGACGGTCTCACTGGCGCCGGCGGCTTTCACGTTCCGTCCCGGCCACCGCGTCCGCGTGCAGATCGCGGGCACGGGTCACCCCTTCCATCCCCGACCGGTCCGGCCGGAGCACCGGCGACTGCTGTCCACCGTCGCCGCGCGGAGCGTGCTCGACCTGCCCGTCGTGGTCGACGGCTGGGGCGCCGCCGGAGCAACCGTGACGAGGAGGATTCCGTGACGAGCGTGCACGGACAGGTACGCGCCGGATTCGAGCCCGTCCGGGAACGCGTCGCGGAGTGGTCGGCGGCCGATCCGGACTACGGTGCGCAGCTGTGCGTGTACGTCGGCGGCGAGGCCGCCGTCGACGTGGTGTGCGGACCGGGGGCTCACGCGATCACCGGGGTGTACTCGGTGACCAAGGGGGTCGCAGCGACCGTGGTCGCCCTGCTCCTCGGCGAGGGCGACCTCGAGCTGGACCGTGCGGTCGCCCACTACTGGCCGGAGTTCGCGGCGGCGGGGAAGAGCGACATCACGGTCCGCCAACTCCTGTCTCACCAGGCCGGGCTTCCTGCGACGGACGACGGCATCCGCCCCGAGGACGCGATCGACTCGCGGGCGGGCGCGGAGAGGCTTGCTCGACAGCGCCCCCTGTGGAGACCGGGGAGCGCGTTCGGCTATCACGGGATCACGATCGGCATCCTCATGGAGGAACTGGTGCGCCGGGTGTGCGGTGCGGAACTCCAGGACCTCTACGAGTCCCGCATCCGTGCCCCCCGCGACGTCGACTTCTTCCTCGGACTCCCCGACGATCAGTCCGCTCGATACGTCGACCCGCGTCCGGCCCCGCTGGACAAGGCCGCCGCCCCCGGTCCCCACGACGACCTCGCCGCCGCTGCCTTCGGACGTCTCGGTCGCGAGGGCGACGCGATCCTGGCCGGGTTCGGTCCGCACTCCGCGCAGGTGCGGCGCCGCGGGACGTCCGCGGCCGGTGGGGTCGGGTCCGCCCGCGGCCTCGCGCGGCTGTACGCGGCGACGCTCGGACACATCGGCGATGCGATCGCCCCGCGGGACACGTTCGCGGAGATGTCCCAGGTCCACGTACGCGGGCGCGACATCGTCCTGGATGCCTCCCTCGCCTTCGGCGTCGTCTTCATGAAACCGCACCTCGACATGCCCTTCGCGAGCTTCCGCGCCTACGGCCATGACGGTGCGGGCGGAGCCCTCGCCTTCGCCGACCCGCTGCACGATCTGGCCTTCGGGTACATCCCCACGCGGATGACCACGCCGGGCGGAGTGGATGCGCGCGCGATCGTCCTCTCCCGCATCGCGCGCGAGTGCGCCGCGCGCTCCGGTGTCTGAGGTCGACGGCGCGCTCCGCTTGCGTTCGCGACCCGGGTGTGACTTCATGTCGACATGACGTCACACGGCGAGACGATCGGCGACGCCGCCGCCCGGTTCGGACTCGAGACGCACGTCCTCCGGTACTGGGAGGATGAGGGGCTCCTCCGTCCGGCGCGCACGTCGGCGGGCCGGCGGCGCTTCGGGGACGCGGACCTCGTGCGGATCGCGGTGATCCTCCGCAACAAGGCGGCCGGGATGACACTCGATCAGATCAGGGTGCTGCTCGACGAGGGCGCTCCCGACCGTCACCGCGTGCTCGAGGAGCACATCGCCGAGCTCGACCGCCGCGCGGCGGACATCGCGCAGGCCCGAGCGATGACCGAGCACGCGCTGCAGTGCCGCGCGCACGACATCACCGAGTGCCCGCGGTTCCGCAGCCACGTCGACGACGTGCTGGCGGGCCAGGCGCGGTGGCTCGTCGTCCACACCGAAGCGCCCGTGTGACGCCCGGTTCGGGGCGTGAAATCCCGCTCCCCCAACGCCGAAATGCGCTCCCATCCCCGAACGCCCTCCACACCGCGGCCCCCGGCATCCCCCGCGAACTAGCATGAACCGGTGACCACGCCACCCCTCTCGGCCGAGCAGCAGGCGCTGTTCCGACTGATCGAGGACACGCGCGAGCACGTGTTCGTCACCGGCCGGGCGGGCACCGGCAAGTCGACGCTCCTGCAGCACCTGGCCTGCAACACGCAGAAGCAGATCGCCGTGTGCGCCCCCACGGGAGTGGCCGCGCTCAACGTCGAGGGGCAGACGATCCACTCGCTGTTCCGCCTGCCGATCGGGCTCATCGCGAACGGCGACATCGAGCAGAACGACGCCACCCGCAAGATCCTCAACGCGATCGACACCCTCGTCATCGACGAGATCTCGATGGTCAACGCCGACCTGATGGATGCCATCGACCGTTCGCTCCGACAGGCGCGCGGCCGTCGCGCCGAGCCGTTCGGCGGCACCCAGATCGTCATGTTCGGCGACCCGTACCAGCTCGCCCCGGTGCCGCCGCGCGGCGATGAGGCGCGGTACATCCGCGACCACTACCGCTCGTTCTGGTTCTTCGACGCGAAGGTGTGGTCCGGCGAGTCCGCCGGAGACGGGCTCATCGACATCGGCCGACACGGCGCCGACCTCCACGTCAACGAGCTCGTCGAGATCCACCGGCAGTCCGATCCGGGGTTCAAGACCCTGCTGAACGCCGTGCGCTACGGTCGCGTCACCGCGGAGATGGCCGGCATCCTCAACGGTGCGGGCGCGCGCACGCCCCCGCACCCGGCGGACGGCGAGCACCCGATCATCACGCTCGCCACCCGCAACGACCGCGTCAACGAGATCAACCGCCGGCATCTCGACGAACTGGTCGGCCGCACGCAGACGGCGAATGCCGAGATCTCCGGCGACTTCGGCCGCGGGGAGGCCAACTATCCGGCGGAGCTCGCGCTGACGCTCAAGATCGGCGCGCAGGTCATGTTCCTCCGCAACGATTCCGCGCAGTTCGGCGAGGGGCCGCGGTGGGTCAACGGCACGATCGGCACCGTCACGCGGATCGCCGGCGACAGTGTGCGCGTCGAGGTGGACGGCGTCGAGCACGACGTCGAGCCGGCCGTCTGGGAGCGCTATCGGTACGCCTACGACCCCGGGACGAAGAATCTCTCGCGCGAGATCGTGGCCGAGTTCACCCAGTTCCCGCTGCGCCTGGCGTGGGCGGTGACGATCCACAAGTCGCAGGGGAAGACCTACGATCGCGCGGTCGTCGATCTGGGAGCGGGGGCGTTCGCGCCCGGGCAGACGTACGTCGCACTGAGCCGACTGACCTCGCTGGACGGGCTCTACCTGTCGCGTCCGCTGCGTCCGAGCGACATCCGCGTCGACGAGGACGTCCGGCGTTTCATGAAGCAGGCCTGGCTCGGTCGGCAGCAAGCGGCGCAGGCCACCTGAGCAGGGCTCACGCCACCTGGGTAGCCTTCGCCCGCGCCAGGTCCGCGCACAACTCGGTCGTGAAGCGGTAGGCGACGAGCACTTCGTCGATGACGCGTTCCTTCTCGTCGTCGTCCCACGGAGCGGCATCCAGCTGTTCCCGGTAGATGCGCTTGAAAGCGGTCGGATCGGCGATGTCGGCGAACAGGTACAGGCCGATGCCGTTGGTCTCGAAGCCGAACCGGCGCTGCAGCAGGCGACCGATCGACGGTCCGCCCGAGAGATCGCCGAGGTAGCGGGTGTAGTGGTGGGCCACGAAGCCACCGGGCCAGCGCGCGGCGAGGCGGCGGATGCGCGACACGTACGCCTGGGTCGTGGGGAGGGGTGCGATGCGCTCGCGCCAGTCCGGGCCGATGAGGAAGCCGAGGTCGGCTTCGATGGCGGGAAGGCGGGTGAGCTTGTCGCTCAGGAAGACCGAGACGACCGGGTCGTCGCGGAGGCGATCGGCGCCGGCCTCCAGCGCCGCATAGATGAACCACTGCTGCGCGACATGGGCGGTGTAGTCCTCGCGCGTCCCCGCCCCGGTGATGAGATCGACCATGAAGTCTGCGAGCTCGGACGGAGCGTGAGCGGCGCTCGAGCGTTCCCGCAGGGCGGCGGAGAACGAAGCGACGGCGTTCATGCGGACATCATACGCAACGAGTTAGGCAAACCTAACCCCCGATTGCCGCGGGTGGCCGCTGCCGCGTCCGCAGTTGTGATGCAGACGTGACTCCGGGGGAGCGCAAGCCGACGCTCCGATTGTTCGCCGTGTGTTTGAATTCTTGGAGCGCCGCTTCGGCGCGCGCGGATTTTCGGGGGTGGACATGCGGGGTTGGCGCCGATCGGCGGCCGTGGTGGTCGCGGGAGCCAGCATCATCGCCGTCGCCCTCTCCGGGTGCACGCCGCAGGCGTCGGCATCCGTCGACATTCCCGAGCAGGTGCAGGCGTCCCTCCCCGACGACACCGTCGCCCAGCTGCGGGATGCCGTGACCTCGGCGATGGCCATCACCGGATCCAGCGGTGCGATCGTCGGTGTCTGGGCGCCGTGGAGCGGCACATGGGTGTCGGGTCTGGGCACCCAGGGTCCCGGCGGTGCGGAGGTCACGGCCGACATGGGCTTCCGCGCGGCCGATGTGACACGAGCCATGACGTGCGACATCGTCTACGAGCTCGCCGAAAGCGGCACCTTCTCGCTCGACGACGCTGTGTCGACGTGGGTCAGTGGTCTGCCCGGCTTCGACGACATCACGCTGCGTCAGCTGTGCGACGGCACGTCGGGCCTCGGCGGGTACCAGTCGATCCTGGCCAACCAGGTGCTGAGCAAGCCGGATCGCGTGTGGGACGACCGTGAGCTCATGGCCTACGGCATCGCCAGTCCCCGCCGCAACGCGCCGGGCGCCGCGTTCGCCGGCTCCGACACGAACTACCTCCTCGCCGGTATGGCCGTGGAGCGTGCCACGGGCGAGAAGCTGTCCGACCTGATCGCCGAGCGCGTCGCCCAGCCGCTCGGTCTCGATGCGACCTCGCTGCCCGGATCGGCGGCTGCGGCGCCGTCGTCGAACGCCCTGGACGGCTACTGGTCTCTGCCCAACGCGGAGGGCGCCTGGAACTGCACCGAACCGGCCGACTTCACCGTGACCTCGGCGAGCTTCGGCGCGGGCGACTCCGGCGCGGTGACCGACATCACCGATCTCGGTCGCTACGCCCAGGCCCTGGCCACGGGCGCGTTGCTGGACGACGACAACGACCGGTTCGCCGCGCCCGTGCCCGTCAGCGCCGACGCGCCGACGTGGTTCACCGCCGCCGGCGGGGCGTACCAGGCCGGGTCGCTCATCGGGCAGTTCGGGTCGGCGCCCGGGTACATCGTCGGCGCGTTCGCCGATCCCTCGACGGGGATGTCCGTCGCCGTCGTCCTGAACAACTCCGGCGCGAACGAGATGGCGGGCGCCTGGCTGGCGTGGGAGCTCGCAGCGATCGCCTCGAAGGCGCCCGCGGCCGAGGGCCGTTCGGTGCCCGAGGCGGGACTGCCGTGGACGGCGCAGCAGATGCGCGACAACCTCGGCACGATCGCCATCTGCCCGCCCGCGCAGTGATCGCCCGCGTGGTCGCGCCATGACCGTGCGCTCCGGCCGGGGGCCGGCGGCGGCCCTCGTGCTGGCAGGGCTGACGTGCCAGGAGGTCGGGGCCTCGTTCGCGGTGATGCTCTTCCCGCAGACCGGTCCACTGGGCATCGTCATGCTGCGGCTGCTGTTCTCGGCACTGCTCCTGCTCGTGATCGCCCGGCCGCGGCTGCGCGGACACGCCGGTTCCGCGTGGCGTTCGGTCGTCTGGTTCGGCGTCGTGCTGGCATCCATGAACGGGCTGTTCTACCTCGCACTCGAGCGGCTCCCGCTCGGGGTCACGGTCACGATCGAGGTGCTGGGACCGCTCGCCCTCTCGATCATCACCGCGACGGGCATGGCGCGATGGCTGTGGGCAGGTCTCGCACTCGCGGGCGTCGTGTCGCTCGGAGCCGGCGGATGGGACAGGCTCGACTCGCTCGGCGTCGCCTTCGCCCTCGCCGCCGCCGTGAGCTGGGCGCTGTACATCCTGGCCTCCGCGCGGGTGGGACGGGAGTTCCCGCGCCTGGACGGCCTCGCCCTGGCGATGACGGTGGGCGCCGTGATCGCTCTGCCCTTCGGCATCGCGCAGGCCGGCGGTGTCCTGCTGCGAGGCGAGATCCTCGCCCTCGGCGCCGCCGTCGCACTGCTGTCGTCGACGATCCCGTACGCGCTCGAGCTCATCGCCCTGCGGCGTCTGCCGGCGTCGGCGTTCGCGATCATGATGAGCCTCGGGCCGGCCACGGCGTCCGTCGCCGGCTTCCTGCTGCTCGGTCAGCACCTGTCGTGGCTCGAGATCGCCGGCATCGCCCTCGTGATCGTGGCGAGCATCGGCGCGGTCACGGGCGCCTCTCGGCGTGCCGAGCCCGAGCCGGTCGGCTGATCGAACGGATGCCACGTCACGGCGCGGGGCGCAAGGGGACGTCCGGGCGCCTCGCGGAGCACGAGGATGGCGGGATGAGCGACGACGACGAGCAGACCCGCGCGGACTTCGACGACGCGGTCAACATGACCGCGAGCGAGCTGAAGAAGTGGCTCGACACCGACGACTCCAAGGCCGTCGGGCAGAAGGACGGCGGGGGCGAGTCGACCGGGCATCGCAGCGGTCGGCGCATCGTGGAGATCCTCGGCACGAAGAAGGCCGACCTCACCGACGCGGACCTCGCGCACATGCGGAAGGTCGTCGGTTACGTGAAGCGCCACAGCGCGCAGCGGCCGAAGGGCGACGTGAGCGACACCGATTGGCGGTATTCGTTGATGAACTGGGGCCACGATCCGAACAAGGATTGATCGCCGCCGCCCTCACTTATCCGCCCGGGGAGACAACGGACACATGCCCATCATCGACAGTGCGGTGTACGTCGACGGTCGCCGCATCGAGAACCCCTCGAGCCTCGACCAGACCTTCGAGTACATGGAGGCGCACGGCGGGATGGCGTGGATCGGGCTCTTGCGCCCGTCCCCGGAGGAGCTCGAGCGGGTGGCCGCGGAGTTCTCGCTCCATCCCCTCGCGGTCGAGGACGCGCTCGCGGGCCATCAGCGCTCCAAGCTCGAGCGGTACGGTGACAACCTGTTCGCGGTCCTGCGTCCGGCGCGCTACATCGACGAGACCGAGACCGTCGAGTTCGGCGAGCTCCACGTGTTCATCGGGCCCGAGTACGTCGTGACGGTGCGGCACGCCGAAGTCCCCGATCTCTCCCGGGTGCGCCGCCGGATGGAACAGAATCCCGAACTCCTCGCGCGCGGACCCGAGGCGGTGCTCTACGCGATCCTCGACGAGGTGGTGGATCAGTACGATCCCGTCGCCCGTGGGCTGCAGAACGACGTCGACGAGATCGAGGACCAGCTCTTCGCCGGCGGAGACGCCGAGCTCACGCAGCGCATCTACGAGCTCGCGCGGGAAGTGATCCACTTCCAACGAGCGACCGATCCGCTGCGCGACATGCTGCAGGCGCTCCTCCGCGGCGCCGACAAGTACGGCGTCGACATCGAGCTGCAGCGATCGTTGCGCGACGTGCTCGACCACGTGCTGCGGCAGAGCGACAAGGTGGCGGCGCTGCGGGCGATCCTCGACAACGCCCTCACCGTAAACGCGACGCTCGTCGCGCAGCGGCAGACCGAGACCTCCCTCGAGCAGAACGAGCAGGTCAAGAAGATCTCGGGTTGGGCGGCGATCCTGTTCGGGCCGTCGCTGGTCGGGGCCATCTACGGCATGAACTTCACGAACATGCCCGAGCTCGACTGGGTGTTCGGCTACCCGATGGCGTTGGCTCTGATGGCGGCGACGTCCCTGGGGCTCTGGGTGACCTTCAAGCGCAAGCGCTGGCTGTGATCCGGGCTACGCTCCGAGCGGCCACCCGGTGTACGCCTCGGCCAGATAGGCCTGGCCGTGGGCCGATTCCACGACCGAGCGCAACTCGCCGAGCTGGCGGCGGCGGTCGAAGTCCGTGGCATCCGGGGCGACGTGCAGAAGGCTCGTCATCCACCACGAGAAGTGCTGCGCCTTCCAGATGCGCCGCAGGGCCCGCTCGGGGTACGTCTCGAGCGGGCGCGCGTCGTCCTCGAGGAGGAGGGCGCGCAGTGCGTCGGCGAGCAGTCGCACGTCGGCGACCGCGAGATTCATGCCTTTGGCGCCGGTGGGCGGCACGGTGTGCGCCGCGTCTCCGACCAGCGCGACACGGCCTCGGAGCAGCTCGTGCGCGACGAAGCTCCGGAATCGCAGCACGTCGCGCTGGAAGATCGGCCCCTCCTTCAGCGTCGTTCCGGGCACGCGCTTCTGCAGCTCGTCCCACAGCTGCGCCTCGGAGTACGCGGCGGTGTCGGTCTCAGGGTCGCACTGGAAGTACATCCGCTGCACGGTCGCCGAGCGCTGGCTGATGAGCGCGAAGCCGTCGGGAGAGTTGCTGTAGATGAGCTCCTCCGCGCTGGGCGGCGCCTCGCACAGGATGCCGAACCATGCGAACGGGTACTCGCGGAAGTAGCCGCCCGTGCTCGAGCCGGTCACCGCGGCGCGGGCGACGCTGCGCGATCCGTCCGAGCCGACGACGAACTCCGCCTCGATCTCGAGGGGCTGTCCGTCCGCATCACGGGCCATGACGCGCGGCCGGTCGGTCTCGGCATCCTGGACGCTCTCGGCCGTCACGCCGAAACGCAGGTCCTGGCCGGCCGCGAGCCGCGCGGCGACGAGGTCTTTCAGCACCTCGTGCTGCGGGTAGAGCCAGACGGAGCGGCCGACGAGGGCGGGGAAGTCGATGCGGTGGCCCTCGCCGGCGAACCGCAGCTCGATGCCGTCGTGACGGTGGCCCACGGTGCGGACGCGCGACGCGTCGCCGAGGGTGTCGAGCAGCTCGACCGTGCCCTGCTCGAGGATCCCGGCGCGGATCGTGCTCTCGATCTCGTCGCGCGAGCGCTGATCGATGACGATCGACGGGATGCCGGCGGCATCGAGCAGGTGCGACAGAAGCAGCCCCGCGGGGCCGGCGCCCACGATCGCGACGCGGGTGCGGAGGGTGGTGGTCATGGCGTCTCCTTCGACGGGTACCCCGCCGATGCTGGCGTGGATGCCGCGCCGCCGCCGCCCCATTCCCAATGAACGGGATGCCGCGCGTCAGCGCCGGTACCCGAGTGCGCGCTCGGTGTCGCGGGCGGCGCGGTGCAGCTCCCCGAGCGCGAACTGCGTCTCGGCGTCGCGCGGGAGCACCACCGACAGTGCGGCGATCACGGCACCCGTCTCGTCGCGGACGGGCACCGCGACGCCCGTGGAGACCTCGTCGACGTAGCCGGGTGCGATGACCCGCCCGAGCGTGCGGATCTCGGCGAGCGTGCGCCGCAGCGCCGCAGGGTCGACGATCGTGGCGGGCGTCACCGCGGCCAGCGGCCGGCCGAGCACCCTCTCCTGCAGGTCACGCGGGGCGAAGGCGAGCAGGACGAGGCCGGACGACGACGCGTGCAGCGGAAGGCGCCCGGCGACCCGCGTGATGTTCGCTCCCGAGTCGGGGGCGCTCAGACGCTCGAGGAAGAGCGCCTCCTCCTGCTCGAGGATCGCGAGCTGGGTGTGTTCGCGCACCCGCGTCTGCACCCGCTCCATGAACGGCAGTGCCGCCTGACGCAGCCGCAGCGCGTGCGACGAACGGGTGGCCAGCTCCCACAGCCGCATGCCGACGCGCACCCTGCGCTCCTCGTCGCGCTCGAGGAGCCCGGCATCCACCAGTTCGTTCACGATGCGGTGGGCCGACGAGCTCGGCAGACCGGCACGGCGGCCGATGTCGGCCGTCGTCTGCGCGGTCCGCGTGGGGGTGAAAGTCTCGAGGATGCGGACCAGGCGGTCGGTCACCGAGTCACCCGAGGGGGAGTTGGCCATGAGGCCAGAATGGCATGACTCCCATTCAGCGGGAACGTGCTGGCGCGTCGGCGGCGCGTGCCGGAACATGGTCCGGTCGAAGGAGACCCGATGACCCGCACCCCCGCCGCCGCGCCCGAGTCGCTCCTCGCCGCCCCCGACCAGGCGACGCAGGACGAAATCACCCGCGAGATCCAGGCCGCCCATGCCGCACTCGAGGCCCGCGAGGCCGCGGGCGAGAAGCTGCCGGCGACCGCGTACGACTTCCCCGCGTACCGGTCGAGCGTCCTGCGCCACCCCACGAAGAACCCGAAGCTCGTCGACCCCGAGACCATCGAGCTGTTCTCGCCCGCGTTCGGGCAGCGTGACGTCGCGGCGATCGAGTCCGACCTCACTCTCCAGCACGCCGGTGAGCCGCTCGGCGAGCGCATGACGGTGCGCGGTCGGCTGCTCGACTCGTGGGGGCGGCCGCTGGCGAACCAGCTCATCGAGATCTGGCAGGCCAACTCCGCCGGGCGCTACATCCACCAGCGCGACCAGCACCCCGCCCCGCTCGACCCGAACTTCACCGGCGCGGGGCGCGCGATCACGAACGACGCGGGCGAGTACGCGTTCACGACGATCAAGCCGGGTCCGTACCCGTGGAAGAACCACCGGAACGCCTGGCGGCCGGCCCACATCCACTTCTCGGTGTTCGGGACGTCCTTCACGCAGCGCCTCGTGACGCAGATGTACTTCCCCGGCGACCCGCTGTTCGCGCTCGACCCGATCTACAACAGCATCCATCGGCAGAAGGACCGCGACGCCCTCGTCGGCGTCTACGACCACGACCTCACCTCTCCCGAGTGGGCGACCGGCTACCGCTTCGACATCGTCGTCGACGGCCCCGACCAGACGTACTTCGAGCAGGAGGGCGACGCATGATCCCACCGAAGACCCACCGCCCCACCCCCGGCCAGACGGTCGGCCCGTTCTTCGCCTACGGTCTGGAGTTCCCGAAGCAGCACGAGGTCGTCTTCCCGCACTCGCCGGGCGCGATCGTGCTGTCGGGCACCGTGTTCGACGGCGCGGGAGCCCCCATCCCCGACGCGCTCGTCGAGATCTTCGGGCCGGATGCCGACGGCTCGGTGCCCCGTGCGCGGGGCGCGTTCCGCCGTGACGACCACACGTTCACCGGTTTCGGCCGCGCGTTCACGAACGACGAGGGGCACTACGAGTTCTGGACGCGCACGCCCGGGGCATCCGCGGGGCGGCCCGGGTTCTTCGCGGCGATCGTGTTCGCCCGGGGCCTTCCGAACAAGCTGCACACCCGCATCTACGTCCCCGGCGACGACGCGGCGCTCGCCGCCGACCCGCTGCTGTCCTCGCTCGACGCGGACGAGCGCGCTAGCCTCGTGGCGACGCGTACGCCCGACGGACACCTCCACCACGACATCCGACTGCAGGGCGAGAAGGAGACGGTCTTCCTTGCCTTCTGACCCCCTCGACGCCGGGCTCCTTTCGCCGGCGACCGTCGGTCACGACATCCTCGTCTCGGATCGGGCGTACCTGGACGCGCTCGTCCGCGCGGAATGCGCGCTCGTCACGGCCTACGCCGACCGGGGGATCGCCCCCCGCGAGATCACGGTCGCGGTCGACCACGCGTTCGGCCTGGACGAGAAGTACGGCTCGCCCTCGCTGGGCATCGACCTCGATGCGCTCGCGGCCGCGGCGGTGGCCGGCGGCAATCCGGTGATCCCGCTCGTCGGCGAGCTGAAGGGCCGCGTCCCCACCGAGTGTCGACCATGGATCCACCGCGGTGCGACGAGCCAGGACATCCTCGACACCGCGACGATGATCGTCGCCCGTGCCGCGGTGGAGCAGGTGATCGCCTCCCTCACCCACACCGGGCAGTGGCTGCGCGCGCTCGCCGAGGCGCACGCCGACACCGTCGCGGCGGCCCGAACGCTCACGCAGCACGCCGTGCCGACGACCGTCGGTGCCCGCGCGGCGGCGTGGGAGCGTGGCATCCTCCGGTCGGTTCAGCGGCTCGACGCGCTCGTCTTCCCCGCGCAGCTCGGCGGGGCCGCGGGGACCCTGGCGTCCTTCGTCGAGATCGCCGGATCGGTGGATGCCGCGGCCGCCCTGCCCGCGGCGTACGCCGAGGCCGCGGGACTCGATGTGCCCGACGCCCCGTGGCACGTCACGCGCTGGCCCGTGACCGAGCTCGGCGACGCGCTCGCGCAGGCGATCGACGCTGTCGGCACGTTCGCCGCCGATGTCGCGACCCTCAGCCGCACCGAGATCGGCGAGATCTCCGAGGGCACCGGCGGCGGGTCCTCGGCGATGCCGCAGAAGCAGAACCCGGCCGAGGCGGTTCTCATCCGCTCCGCCGCGTTGCGCGCGCCGCAGCTGACAGCGACGCTGCACCTGGCATCCGCACTCGCCGTCGACGAGCGCCCCGACGGCGCCTGGCACGCCGAATGGCCGACGCTGCGGGAGCTGCTGCGGCTCGCGCTCGGGGCCGCGTGGCACGCGTCCTCGCTCGCGGCGCACCTGCGGATCGACACCGATGCCGTGGCCCGGAACCTCGCGCTCACCGGCGGCCGGATCGTCAGCGAGCGCCTGCGGGGCGTGCTCGTCCCGCTGATCGGGGCGGACCGCTTCGCGGCGCTCGTCGGCGGCGACGGCGACCTCGGCGAGGCGCTGCGGGCACTGCCCGAGACCCGCGACCTCGATCTGGATGCGCTGCTCGACCCGGCGGGATACGTCGGGCTCGCGCCACGCCTGGCTCGCACGGAGGACCCCCGATGATCGCGCTCACCGCCCCCGTCGGACCCGCCGACGCCCCTCTCGTCGTGCTGGGCCCTTCGCTCGGCACGTCCACGATCCTGTGGGAAGACGTCGTGCCGCTTCTGGCCGATGACTACCGCGTCTCGGCCTGGGACCTCCCCGGCCACGGCGTCGGTCCCGTCGCGACCGAGCCGTTCACCGTCGCCGATCTCGCGGATGCCGTGGCCGCGGCCGTCGCGGACGAGACGTTCTTCTACGCGGGGGTCTCTCTCGGCGGCGCGACGGGGCTCGAGCTGGCGCTGCGCCACGGATCCCGGCTGCGGGCGGCCGCGATCGTGGCATCCGGTGCGAAGCTCGGCGAACCGCAGGCCTGGATCGACCGGGCCGCGCAGGCGCGGTCGCAGTCCACGTCGAGCCTCATCATCGCCTCGGCGCAGCGGTGGTTCGCGCCCGACTCCGTCGCCCGCCGCCCCGAGCTGACCGGTCGGCTGCTCCACGCCCTGCAGGACGCCGACGACGGGAGCTACGCCCGGTGCTGCGAGGCGCTCGCCGCATACGACGTGCGGTCGTCGCTCGGGGAGATCGAGGTGCCGGTGCTCGCCGCCTGGGGCGAGTTCGACGCCGTCGCGCCCGAGGAGAAGGCCGTCGAGATCGCGGACGGCGTCGCCCGCGGCCGCGCGGTGCGCATCGACGACGCCGGACACCTGCCGCCCGCGGAGCAGCCGGAGGCCGTGGCATCCCTGCTCCGCTCGTTCTTCGCATCCCCCGAGGAGACCCGATGACCCGCCCCGACGGAACCGGACTGACCGACGCCGAGCGCTACGACCAGGGCATGGCGGTGCGCCGGGAGGTGCTCTCGGACGCGCACGTCGACCGCGCGACCGCCGCCGCGACCGAGCTCACCGCGGACTGGCAGGACTTCATCACGCGCGTCGCGTGGGGCGACGTGTGGTCGCGTCCGGGACTCGACCGCCGTTCGCGTTCGGTCGCGGTGCTGAGCTCGCTCATCGCGCACGGTCACCAGGAGGAGCTCGCGATGCATCTGCGCGCCGCTCTGCGCAACGGCCTCACGGTCGACGAGATCCGCGAGGTCATCCTGCAGTCCGCGATCTACTCGGGCGTCCCCGCCGCGAACACGGCGTTCCGCATCGCGAGCGAGGTCTTCGCGGACGAAGACGCCCTCTGAGTCGAAACCTCCGGGCGACCGGTGCGGTGGTCGACCGCATCCGGTTGTCCCGCTCAGGATCGTCGGCTAGTGTCTAGCTGTCTGACAGCTATCACGACCGACGGAGTTCTCATGGCAACCAACGAACTGTACGAAGCGGGCCTGGCCAAGCGGAAGAAGGTGCTCGGCGAGCAGCACGTCGAGCGCTCGCTCGCGGCCGCCAGCGACTTCGCCCGCCCCATGCAGGAGCTGGTCACCGAGTACTGCTGGGGAGCGGTGTGGACCCGCGACGGTCTCGACGACCGCACACGCAGCATGATCAACCTCGCCATGCTCACCGCCCTCAATCGCGGACACGAGCTCAGTGTGCACGTGCGCGGCGCCGTGGCGAACGGCGTCACCGAGCAGGAGATCCAGGAAGTGCTGATGCAGACCGCGATCTACTGCGGCGTCCCGGCAGCCCTGGAGTCGTTCCGCATCGCCGAAGCGACCCTGAACGAACTGCGCGCCAGCGATGACTGAGGTCGGGTTCGTCGGTCTGGGCAAGATGGGTGCGCCGATGGCCGCGCGCCTCGTGCGCGCCGGTCACCTCGTGCGCGGATACGACCCCGTGGATGCCGCGCGCGCGGCGTTGACCGCGGCGGGCGGGACGGCCGTCGACAGCGCCACCGCGGCCGCCGCCGAGGTCGTCGTCCTGATGCTGCCGGACTCGGACGTCGTGGAGGCGGTCCTGTTCGACGGGGGGCTCGCGGCCGCGCTGCCCGAAGGGGCCCTCGTCGTGGACATGTCGTCCTCGGCCCCCACCCGCACGCAGGCCGTCGCCGACCGCCTGGCGACCCTGGGTGTCGCGCTCGTCGACGCGCCCGTCTCGGGGGGTGTCGGCGGGGCCGTCGCCGGGACGCTCACGATCATGCTGGGCGGCGACGACGCCGCCGCCTCGCGCGCCGCGGACGTCATCGGTGCGCTCGGGTCGGTCCGCCACGTCGGTCCGGTGGGAGCCGGCCACGCACTCAAAGCCCTCAACAACCTGCTGTCGGCGACGCACCTGTGGGCGACGTCGGAAGCCGTCCTGATCGGGGAGCGGTTCGGCCTCGACCCGGCCACGATGCTCGAAGCCATCAACACCTCCAGCGGTCGGAGCGGCTCGACCCAGAAGAAGTGGCCGGACTTCGTCCTGCCCGGCACGTTCGACTCCGGCTTCAGCCTGGCGCTGATGCTCAAAGACATGCGGATCGCGAGCGATCTGGGTCACCGCCTCGGGATGCCGGTCGAACTCGGCGACGCCGCCGTGCAGCGCTGGGCCGAGGCGCGCGAGAGCCTGCCCGCCGACGCGGACCACACCGAGATCGTCCGCTGGCTGCGGGATGCCGCCGCGGCGCGATCCCGCTGACGACCGGCCAAGGTCACGGATACGCGGCCCGCGGGCCGGAACAACTCGAGGAAGAGGAAACATGGGCGACATTGCAATGGATGCCGCGCGTCTGCGCGAGATCGAGCGCGTGGTGCAGGCCGACATCGACCGCGGCCGGTATTTCGGCGCGGCCATCAAGGTCGCCAGGGGCGGCGAGACGGTTCTCGATCTGGCCCTGGGTCACGCGGACCAGGCGGGCACGCGCCCCATCCGCACCGACACGGTGTTCAGCGTCTTCTCGATCACGAAGGCGTTCGTCAACGTGCTCGTCCTGCGCGCGGTCGAGCTCGGGCGGTTCGCCCTGACCACGCCGATGGTGGACATCGTGCCCGAGTTCGCCGGGCGTCCGCGTGACCGCGCGACGATCTTCCACTTCCTGACCCACACCACCGGGATGCCCGGGGTCTGGGAGCCCGTGCCCGGGATGCTGCTGGAGGAGCTCGAGGAGTCCGTCGCCGCCGTCGTCGCCCACGTCCACGGGGCGGTCGAGCCCGGATCGCGCTGCGACTACGCCCCGATGGCGGGTCACGTTCTGCTGGGCGAGGTGCTGCGACGCACGGATCCCGCGGGACGGGACATCGGGCGCATCCTGCGCGAGGACCTGTGGGAGCCCCTCGGGATGACCGACACCAACCTCGGCATCCTTCCCCACATGCGCGAACGCCACGCGGTGCCGGAGATGCGTGGCGTCCTGCCGATCACGTCGCGGTCGCGGACCAGCCCCGGCGACTACGGCCTCTACACGGCCGAGCGCAACGAGGCGGTATGGGCCGGCTCGGCCTCGACGACGGGGGACCTGCAGCGGTTCATGGAGATGCTCCGCCGCGGAGGCAGCGCGGGGGACGTGCGGATCCTGTCGCCGCGCATGATCGAACTCGCCCGCACCGTGTGGACGGGAGACATGCCGAACGAGCTCTACCGCACCGTCGCCCTTCGCAACGGCGACGCGGTGCCTCCGGCGCACCTGGGCCTGGGGTTCAACGTGCGGGGCGAGGGGATGTTCACTACTCAGCTCGGTACCTTGACCAGCCCTTCGACGTTCGGGAACTACGGAGCGGGGACCGGGCTGGTGTGGGTCGACCCCGTCTCCGACGTCTCGTTCGTCGGCCTGAGCGCGGGGCTCCTCACGCAGTCCGACAACATCGCGCGCTACCAGCGGTTGTCCGACATGGTCGCCGCGGCGGTCGTCTGACCGCGCGTGCCCTTCAGCGTTCGGCGATGACCGTGACGTGCTCGGACCCGGCCCGCGACGGATGCCGCGACGCGACGGCGCCGTCGTGACCGCTGACGATCGCGGTTACGGCGGGGTGGTTTCGCAGGGCCCGCATCATCTCGAGGGTCTCGTACATCTCGAGGAGGTCGGTCTGGTGGCGGAAGGGCATGTCGCGATCGAGTTCCTCGTCGAGGTGGACCGCGTCGCACGCCAGGATCACCACCCCCGTCGTCGTGCGTACGAGCACGGCGAGCTCGCCGGGAGTGTGGCCCGGCGCCGGCAGGAGCACGATGCCCGGGGCTGCCTCGTGGACGCCCTCGACGAGGGTCAGGCGGCCCGCGGCGCGCACGGCATCCAGGTGCTCCAGGTCGACCTCGTCGACGACGCTGCGCAGCAGCGGGCGGCGCGACCGGTCGGTGCCCCAGAACGCGTACTCCGCTGCCGCCATCGTCACCGGCCGCCCGGAGAGCTCGGACAGCCCGCCGATGTGGTCGTAGTGGGCGTGGGAGACGATGACCTCGGAGACGTCGTCGGGGGTCATGCCGAGTCCGGCGAGGGCGGCGGTGGTGGACCTCTCGTATTCGCGCCCGCGGGAACGGGCGCCGTTCTCGGACATGCCCGCGTCGACGAGGACCACACGTCCGGCGTTGCGCAGGACCCAGAACGAGTAGGTCATGAGCAGTGGTCCGTCGGGTTCGCCGTAGACGTCGTGGTTGAGGAACACGTGCGATCGTCGCGTCAGCAGGCTGCCCTGGCGCACCGCCAGGACCTCCCAGGTCTCCCCGCCGGCGGCGCACAGCGCAACGGCGGCGTCGGCGAGACAGGGGGCCGCGGGGATCATCACCGCATCCTATCGCCGGCCTATCGGACTATCAGACAGCCACGGATCCGCGCGGTGGCGCGATCCCGACGGAAGGAGTCCACATGACCGCGCACAGCGAGCGGGTCGTACTGGTGACGGGCGCGGGACGCGGCATCGGCGAAGCCATCGCGCGTCGACTGGTCGCGGACGGCTGGTGCGTCGTCGCCGTGGACCGCGACCTCGAGGGCGTCGAGAGACTCGAGCGCGAGCTGGGCGCGGACAGCGTGGACGCGGTGCGGGCCGACGTCACCGACCGCGCCGCGGTGGCCGACCTCGTCGCGGGCGTGATCGCGCGACGGGGGAGTGTGGATGCCGTGGTCAACAACGCGATGTGGGTGCGGTACGCCCCGATCGGCGAGATGACCGAGGAGGTGCTCGACGGCATGTTCGGGATCGGGGTGAAGGCGGCGTTCTGGACCACGCAGGCCGTTCTGCCCCACTTCCGCGAACAAGGCGGCGGTGCGATCGTGAACGTGTCGTCGCCAGCGGCGACGCGCGGATTCGACGGGAGCTCGGCGTACTCCGCGGTGAAGGGGGCGGTCGCGAGCATGACGCTGCAGGCGGCGCGCGAGCTGGGAGTCGACGGCATCCGGGTCAACGCCATCGTGCCCGGCGCCGTGCCCACGCCCGGCGCCCGGGAGGTCGTCGACGACGCAGGCTACGAGATCCGGCGGGGCATGACCGCGCTGCGGCGCCTCGGCACACCCGAGGACATCGCCGGGGCCGTCGCCTTCCTCCTCGCACCGGATGCGGGGTTCGTCACGGGGCATCTGCTCCACGTCGACGGCGGCCTCTGACGGCCTCGCGCCGGCTCAGCTCGGGGGCAGCAGGTCGTGCGCCGAGGTCATCGCGCGCGCGGCAGCCTGGACATGGGCCGCGGCCTCGCGCTCGGCGGCATCCGGGTCGCCCGACTCGATCGCCCGGTGCAGACTCTCGAACTCGGCGAGGGAGGCGCGGTCGCGGCCGGCGACGCCCAGCGTCAGGGCGCGCAGCTGCGCGACGCGCACCTGGAGCCCTTGGATCGTGCGGTCGAGGACGGGGTTGCCCGCCCCGTGGAACAGCGTGCGGTAGAACTCGGACTGCGCCTCGAGGATGGCCCGGTGGTCCTCGCTGGCGTCCGTCGCGGTGCGGAGGGCCTCGAGCGCGGCCGCCAGCCGTGCCCGGGTGGGCTCGTCGGCGCGCTCGCAGAACAGGCGCGCGGCGAGCCCCTCGAGCTGCGCGCGGACCTCGTACACGTCCCGAGCCTCCCCCAGGCTCAGGACGCGGACATACGTTCCCCGGCCGTTGCGCGACTCGATGAGACCCTCGGCCTCGAGCTGTCGGAGCGCCTCGCGCACCGACGGCCGGCTTGCACCCGTCCGCTCGGTCAGCTCGCGTTCGATGAGGAGCTGTCCGGGCTTGAGCTCGAGATCGGCGATCGCGCGCCGAAGGGAGTTCGCGATCTGATCCCGGATCGTGGGATGCCGCGTGACAGCCATCGATGCGCCGGGCGCGAGTTCCATGCGAGTCAGCATAGGCGTATCGCGTCTTGCGTCGGTTGAGCAGCTCACCTACTATCAGTCTGTCAGACAGCTTGGAGGCATCGTGGCCCAGCAGCACCCCGACGGCGAGAGCCGCGTCGCCGTCGTCACCGGCGCCGGCTCGGGCATCGGTGCCGCGCTCGCGGCGGCGCTGTCGTCCCGAGGTCATCGCGTGGTGGTGTCCGACATCGATGCGGCAGCCGCGTCCTCGGTCGCCGAGCGCGTCGGCGGTGTCGCCTTCGCCTGCGACGTCGCCGACCCGACGCAGGTCGCCGCGCTGCACGCGTTCGCGCTCGAGCGCTTCGGAGGGGTCGACGACCTGTTCAACAACGCCGGGGTCGGTTCGCACGGGCCCCTCGACCGCATGACCTCCGACGACTGGGCGTGGATGCTCGGCGTGAACCTCCACGGGGTCATCAACGGGATCACGTCGTTCCTGCCGTCGCTGCGGGGCAGCGCGCGGGGCGGGCGCATCGTCAACACCTGCTCGATGTCGGCCGTGGCGCCGGTGCCCGGTCTCGGAGCGTACGCGGCGGCGAAGGCGGGCGTGCTGGCGTTGAGCGAGGTGCTCGCCGCGGAGATGGCCGACGCACCCGACGGTGTCGCCGTGTCCGCGGTGCTGGCGGGCCCGATCCGCACCAACATCAACACCAGTGCCCGGCATCGCGACGCGAACGGAACGTACGCACTCGCGGACGCCGAGCTGCGCGGCCCCATCGTCGACCACATGATCGAGCCCGCCGAGGCCGCCGATCGCATCCTCCGGGGTGTGGATGCCGGGCAGCTGTACGTCGTCACGCATCCCGAACTCGCATTCCGCCCGCGAGAGCGGTCTGACCGCATCCTCGCTTCCTTCTCGTCCGAGTGAGCGGCCCCAACCCGCGCGCCCCGTCCCGACACGACCGACCCACCCCTGCTCGAAGGAGAGCCATGTCCACCGCACCGGCAACCGTCCATCCCGACGTCGCGAAGAATCCGCGGGACGCCCGTCGGGCCGCCCTCGGCAGCTATCTGGGCGCCACGCTGGAGTTCTACGACTTCGTCATCTACTCCACGGCATCCGCCATCGTCTTCCCGGCGGTGTTCTTCTCGGGCATCGATCCGGCGCTGGGTGTCGTGCTGTCGTACGTGACGCTGGCGGCCGGATACATCGCCCGACCGGTCGGCGCCGTGGTGTTCGGTCACTTCGGTGACCGACTCGGCCGGCGGCAGATGCTCGTCGTCACGATGATCATCATGGGCATCGCCTCGATCGGCATCGGCGTGATCCCCGGCTCCGCAGCGATCGGGGGCCTCGCCGCGGTGCTCCTGGTGACGTTGCGCGTCGTCCAAGGCTTCGCCGTCGGCGGGGAGTGGGCCGGGGCGAGCCTGATGTCCATCGAGCACGCCCAGGCCAAGAAGCGCGGCTTCGCCGGCGCGGTCGTGCAGAGCGGAGGCCCCAGTGGTGCCGTCCTCGCGACGCTCACGTTCGCGTTGGTCTCGCTCATGCCGCAGGACGTGCTCCTGGCCTGGGGCTGGCGTATCCCGTTCCTTGCGTCGGCCGTTCTGGTCATCGTCGCGATCCTGGTCCGCCTCGGTGTGAAGGAATCGCCGGAGTTCGCGGCCGCCGAGCGCTCCGCCGAGACCGCGCGCGTGCCGCTGGTGTCGACGTTCTCGCAGAACGGTCTCAGCGTCCTGCTGGTCGTGCTGACGGCGCTCTCGCCCTTCTTCCTGCAGTCGGTGACCTCGACGTTCGGGCTGCAGTACGCGATCGGCCACGGCAACGCGCAGGGTCCGGCGCTGTGGATGCTGACGGTGAGCAACGCCCTCACGATCTTCGCGACCCTCTTCTTCGCCGTGCTCTCCGACCGGTTCGGTCGCGTACGGATGATGGTCGTCGGGTTCGTGGTCACCGGAGTGCTCGTGTGGGTCGCCTTCGCCCTGCTGTCGCAGCCGAACCTCGGCGCGGTGCTCGTGGCCTTCATCATCCTCCAGCCCATCGGTAACGCCATGATCACGGGTCCGCTCGCCGCCTACATGGCCGACCTGTTCCCCGTGCGCAACCGCTTCACGGGCGTCGGGGTGTCCTACCAGCTCGCGGCGACCATCGCGGCAGGGTTCGCGCCGCTGGTCGCGACGGGTCTCGTAGGCGCCGCGAACGGTGGGACGTACCTCCTGACCGCTCTCGTGTCGGTCCTGGCGATCGTCGGGATCGGAGCGGTTCTGGCGAGCCGTCGTATCCGCGTGCAGTGATCGTCGCCGGTCCGCATCCGTGCGCGGGTGCCGGCGACTGAAGCAGAGACAAGGGATGCCGCCAGAACAGGCCGTTTCGCTCAGGATCGGCCTGTTCTCGGACATCCCCTGTTCTCCTGCCCGTGCACGAGCGGCGTGATGCGGAGGATCAGGAACGCTTATGTCTGATTAAGGCATAAGCGGGTAGCGTCGAAGCGAACCCCACAGAGAGGGAGCGACGATGCTTCTCGAGAGAGACCTCATCCAGTCCGTCGGATTCCGCAACGTCCGCGAGGGCGGCGAGATCACCGGCTTCCAGTTCCGCGTGCGGATGCCGTCCTACCGCGGCATGGCGGCCTCGCTGATCGACGGCATCGGCGTCAGCATCCCCGGCCTGGTCGACGTCGCGCCCGACGTGCCGCTGTGGACCCTCCAGGGGAAGCAGTACACGCTCGCCGAGCTGTGGGACGGCGACGGCGTACGCTGGCCGCTCGAGGACGCCGCGATCGTCACCGTGCCGCTTCCGGGCGGTCTCCCCGACGGCGTGCACGAGCTGTCGATCGAGCTGCGGCTGCGGATGTCCTACATCCCGCAGGAGCACCAGCCCAGCACCTACCGCGTCACCAAGCACGTCACGCTCGCGCCCGAGGCATCCGGAGCTCCGTTCCAGTACGGCGTCTCCCTGTACAGCTACATGAGCGACTTCGGCACCGTGATGGACCTCGAGACCGCGATGGCGTCGATCGCCGACATCGGCGCGACGGGGCTGGAGATCCTCGGCGAGGCGCACATCCCGAACTACCCCAACCCCTCCGACGAATGGGTCGACCAGTGGTTCGCGCTGCTGCAGAAGTACGGCCTGGAGCCGACGAACTACGGCTCGTGGATCGACACGCGGCTGCACTCCAGTGGCCCGAACGGCCGCGACATGACGGTCGAAGAAGGGGCTGCGGCGCTGCAGCGCGACCTGCGGCTCGCGAAGCGACTCGGGTTCCGGTTCGTGCGGCCGAAGATCGGCGTCGTCTCGAGCGACCTCATCCCGCACCCGATCTGGACCGAGGCGGTCGAGGCCTCCCTGCCGCTCGCGGAGGAGCTCGACGTCATCATCTGCCCCGAGATCCACTCCCCGACCCCGATCAAGCACGAGGTCGTCGACGACTACATCGCCCTCATCCGCCGCACCGGCACGAAGCATTTCGGGCTGCTGCTGGACACCGGGATCTTCCAGGACCGCCCGATTCCGCTCAAGCCCGGCGAACTGCCGGGCCAGCGTCCGGCGTTCCTCGACGGCATCCACGTCGACCCCGCCGACGTGTTCGACGTCATCGACAACGTCGTGTTCATCCAGGCGAAGTTCCATGACATCGACGAGGAGCTCGACGACAAGCAGATCCCGTGGGAGCCCGTGCTGCGTGCGCTGAAGGACGCCGGCTACACCGGCTACCTCTCGAGCGAGTATGAGGGCGAGCGCGAACCCTGGCGCTCGATCGAGCAGGTGCGCCGCCAGCACTCGCTCATCCGTCAGATCGCCGACCGGCTCTGAGCACCGTGGACGAAAGCACGCGCGAGCTCCTGCGGGCGAGCGTGCGCGGGGCCGTCGACATCGAACAGGATGCCGACGGTCTCACGCCCCTTCGCCTGCCGCGGCGCGTCCGCCCGCAGATGGACTCGGACTGGATGCGGATCGCCTCGGAACAGGCATCCGGTGTCCGCCTGGAGTTCGAGACCGCCGCGACCTGGATCGAGGTGACGGTCGAGACCACCGGCCTGTTCCTCCCCTGGATCCCGGGCGGCGACCGTTGGTCGGTGTTCTCCTGGATGGTCGACGGGCACCCGGTCGGGGAGGCGCGTGTCACCGGGGGATCGAAGATGCACCTGGCCGAGCCCGGCGGTCCGCGCTTCGAACGGGGTCAGCCGGCGGTGGTGCGCGGCGAGCTGGGCGGCGACGGCATGACCGTGCGCCGCGTCACGGTGTGGCTGCCGCAGACCGAGACCGTGCAGCTCCGCGACGTGCGCGCGGACGCGCCGCTGCGACCCGCGGCTCCTTCCGGTCAGCTGCGCTGGTGGCACCACGGCAGCTCGATCAGCCACTGCATCGAGGCGGACACCCCGCTGGGCGTGTGGCCGGTCAGGGCGGCCAGCGACCTCGGCCTGGACGTGACCAACCTCGGCTTCGCCGCGAACGCCCACCTCGACCCGTTCACCGCCCGTGCGATGCGCGACTCGGGCGCGGACCTGTGGAGCCTCAAGATCGGCATCAACATCGTCGGCGGCGACACGATGAAGCGGCGCACGTTCATCCCCGCCGTGCACGGGTTCCTCGACACCCTGCGCGAGGGGTCGTCGGACACGCCGATCCTCGTCGTCTCGCCGATCATCTGCCCCATGCACGAGGACACCCCGGGGCCGACGGTCACCGATCCCGCGACGGGGCAGCGCCGGGGGACTCCGGTGACGACCCCGGACATCTTCGACCCCCCGCTCACCCTGCGGGCGGTGCGCGAGATCCTGCGCGACATCGTCGCGCTGCGCGCGGCCGACGACCCGGCCCTCCATTACCTCGACGGGCTCGAGTTGTTCGGCGACGCGGACCTCGCCGAGCTGCCGGACGGCCTGCACCCGAGCCCGGCCGGCTACCGGCTGATGGCCCAGCGCTTCGCCGCTTCTCCGACCGTCGCCCGCTGGGTGGCGCAGGCATCCCGTTCCACGACCCCGGCCGTCGGCCAGACCTGAAGGACCCCGCCATGCCCAACGGACTCATCCACGACGACAGCCTCCGCCCCCACCCGGACGGGCTCGCGCTGCGCCTCACGATCCCCTGGTACCGGAGCCTCTGGCTCTCGTCCGTGTCCGCTCTCGAGCTCACCGTCGACGGAGAGCGGGTGGATGCCGACGACCTCCGGTTCGAGTACGGCGACCGCTCCTACCGGCTCGACGAGTTGCCGGAGCAGAGCGAGACGCTGTGGTTCCTCCAGCGGCATCCACTGCTGGTCGCGCGCCGCGCCGAGCCCCTCGCGCTCGGCGAGACCCACGACGTCGTCCTGCACGGCGAGCTGCGCTTGCCGTACATGCAGATCGCGCCCGGGCAGGACGGCGGACCGGGCATGTACGTGCCGAACGTCGTCCACGACGTGAAGACCCTGACCGTCGTCGACGCGGATGCCGTTCCCCCGGCGCTCGTGCACGAGGTGGCGCCCCCGCCTCCCGCCGTCGCGGACGACCCGTTCCAGCTGGGGCTGACGCTCTACTCCGCGAGCGCGGAGTTCCGCGCCGGGTGGTACGACTTCGACGGGCTGCTCGACCGCGTGGCGGAGCTCGGCATCGGGCCGGGCATCGAGATCGTGGCATCCCAGATGGTGCCGACCTATCCCGTCGTCGGCGACGACTTCGTGCGCACGTGGCGCGACGCGTTCGACCGGCACGGGTTCGTCGCCAGCTCGTTCGGGGCGAACCTCGACATGGGGCGCCGCCGTGATCGCGACATGACGCCGGACGAGGAGTTCGCCTTCTCGACGCTGATGTTCGAGGGGGCGAAGAAGCTCGGGTTCCCCCTCGTGCGCATCCAGTCGGCCAAGCCCGACCTGTTGCGCCGGCTGCTGCCGATCGCCGAGGAGCTCGAACTGAAGCTCGCGTACGAGATCCACGCGCCGATGGGCCCGAACGCCGAGCCGATCCTGCGCGTGCGGGAGACCTACGCGGAGCTCGACTCGCCGCTGCTGGGCTTCGTCGCCGACTTCTCCTCGACCATGCACGCGATGTCGCCGACGCTGCTGCGGGCCGTGCGCCGGGCGGGTCTCGACGACGAGGCGGTCGCCCGTCTGCAGGAGATCTGGGCGACGGATGCCACCATGCAGGCGCGCCAGCAGGAGTTCCTCGCTTACCTGCGCGGACGGGACTTCGACCCCGGACGCCTCGGCGCATTCGCGCACCTCGCGTTCAACATGCACGGGCACGTCGACCCGCGCGAGTGGGCCGACATCATGCCGCAGATCCTGCACGTGCACGCGAAGTTCTACGACATCGACGATCAGGGTCAGGAGCCGGCGATCGACTACCCCGAGCTCGTGCGCGTGTTCGTCGAGGGCGGCTACCGCGGCTTCTGGTCGAGCGAGTGGGAGGGGCACGCGTTCGCCGAGCTCGGCGAGGTCGACCCGCTGCTGCTCGTTCGGCGCCAGCACGACCTCATCCGTTCGGCGATGCGGGCGGTGCCGGCGGGGTGAGGGAGCGCCTCGTGCCACGGTGAGGGGCGGCGCTGACGTCGATTCGCTGTGTCTTGTCCGTGTGAGGACAGCGCAGGAGTGTCCGTGACCGAACGTAATGTGGGGTGGTGCCGCTCGACTCCTATCGCGCTTTCGTCGACGAATCTTCCACGGTTCGATCTGCCACTCGCCAGGAGTACCTGGTCGGCGCCGCGCTGATTCCTCTCGAGTCGTGCGACGAGATCCGCGAGCACCTTCGCACACTCGCTCTGCCCGGCCAGATCAAACTCCACTGGACCGACGAGAGCGAGCCGCGTCGCCGCACCATCGTCAAGCGCATCTCAGAACTGGCGCCGATGACCATGGTCGTCACTCACCTCAGCGAGCGAGTCAAGAAGAATGAACGCTGCCGCCGAAAATGCCTCGAAGCCCTGTATCACGAGATGGTCGGCATGGAGGTGTTCGATCTGCTGCTTGAGCACCGTTCGGACACCCAGAACAAGCAGGATCTCGGGCATCTCGTCGCGCTTCGAAGCCGGGGCCTCGATCCTCGCCTCCGCATCGACCATCAGCGAGGCGGTGACGAACCACTCCTGTGGATCGCGGACATCCTCCTGGGAGCGATCAACGCGGCGGAACTCGGCTACCCGGCCCACCTCGAAGCGCTGCAGGAAACGATCGTCGTTCAGCGCCGCACAGCGGACTCGCTCCGGACTTAAGAGCGAAGGGCCCCAGATCCAGTCGTCCGGCTGGGGTTCTGAGGCCTTCTTCCGTTCCCGTCGCAACGGGTGGCACGTCCATTTTGACACGTATCTGGTCACGAGGCTACGACTCCAAGAGATCCGATCGAGGAGCTGACGGAGTCCAGATGTGCAGGGAATCGTCGTGCTCGCCGCCCACTTCGCCTGTCGGGGGATCGTTGGTCAGCGGACTGGCTCGGTTACTCCGCCGAGATCGTGAGGTACACCGTGCGGGCGAGGCGCTCGAGGAGGTCCGGCCAGGCGTAGGCGTGGTCCGGGCTGGCCGTCGCGGTCACCCCGAGGCCGAGATAGCGCACGCACAGGCTGTAGAAGACCTCGAACGCCCAGTGGGCGCTCTCGGTGGGGAGCTCGACGCGGTGTTCCTCGGCGGCCGCCACGAGTGCGCGGATGAAGATCGCCTGCCCGGCATCCCCGGACCGCCGTCCGCGCGCGAGGATCTCGGCATCCTCAACCCCCAGGAGGAAGAAGGGCGACAGGAGGTCGCGGTTCTCGCGCAGGATCCCGGCGTACGCGGTGACGATCTCGGCCGTCGCGCTCGCGAAGCTCGCCGCTCCGACGCCGGCGGCGCCGACGCGCTCCGCGGTCTCGGCATCGAGGCGATCGAACTCCTGACTCTGGATGACTCTCAGCAGCTCGGCCTTGCTGGAGACCCGGCCGTAGATCGACCCGATCGACACCTCGGCCCTCGCACTGACCTCGGCGAGCGAGAACTGCCCCGTCCCGCGCTCGTGGAGGAGCTGGAGGACGGCGGCGCGCACCTTCGCGAAGGAGTCCCGGCTGCGCTGCTGCTTGGGCTCGGACACTCCGCTCAGACTCGGTCGTGCACCCATCGCTCCCGCTCTCGTCGCTTCGCGCGCCCTCACACCGTCAGTTCCACGAGGAAAACGGACTGCGGCGCCAGGGCGATGTCCAGCTGGAGAGTACCCTCCGCGGACACCGATACCGGGTGCGGCCCGTCGACCGCGCCCGTCAGGGAGGTGATCGTGGCGTTGACGGTGGCATCCGACCAGGGGAGGTTCCGTACTTCGATGCGCACCGACTCCACCCCCGCGGATGCCAGATCGGCACGCTGCGGCGGCAGGGTCAGCCCCAGCTCGATGCGCTGCTCGCCGATGGGGATGCGGAAGGTGAAGCGATCCTCGGTGCGCGGGGCGAGAGCGCTGTCGGGGGCGACGTAATTGGCCACGAGGACGCGCACGGTGTCGCCGTCGCGGCCGGCGGCGCACGCGAGGCCCGATTCGTCTCCGCCGGTGACGGCGAGACGGCGTCCCCGCAGGGCGCGCCCGGCGAGTGCGAGCGCGTGGGAACGCTCGTCCGGATTCCCGTCCACGTCGCCCACGCCGCCCGGATCGACGAAGCCGTAGTGCGGGTCGCGACCGCTGTCGGCGCGGAAGAAGAACGCGTGGTCGATCACCGTGTCCTGCAGGTAGATCGCGGTCGCGGCTTGGAACGCGCCCTTCTCCGGTGCGGGTGCGGTGCTGCTCGGGACCGCGAGGTAGTTCCAGTAGGACAGCGTCAGGTCGGTGTCGGTGAACCCGTGACGGTCGAGCACGGCCCGGAGCTCTCGCGACACGAAACGGTAGTCGAGCGGGTCGCGGCTGCCGTCGGTGAACCAGAGGAACGAGAAGAAGTCCAAGGGCAGGCCGTTCTCGCGCACGAACGCGAGGAAGCCCTCGCGATAGGGCGAGTCGCTCTCGAGAGAGAAGGCGAGTGACGGCCCGCCGACGGTCAGGGAGGGGTCGACGCGGTACACCGCCTCGCAGAACGCGCGGTACATCGCATAGAACTCCTCGGGCCGTCCCGCGAAGTGCAGTGGCCCGAAGTCGGGCTGGTCGCCGAACTCGTAGATGCGGATGGGCTTCGTCGGACCCCCGGCCCAGCCCTGGGAGTAGTGGCGGACGATGTGTTCGACGACCCGCCCGTAGACTTCGACGTCTTCCGCCGGGAGCTTGTTCTTCGGGATGGAACTGGCCACCGTGAACATGACCTCGGCGCCGATGCCGTGCACGGCTTCGACCCACTCGTCGGTCGCCGCGAAGTTGTAGCTCGCCGGGTCGTCGACGTCGGCGTTCCAGTCGGGGAAGAGGCTCGTCGGGTTGTCGCGCGTGTCGAGGCGGGAGACCCAGTCGAACGAGCGGACGACGGTGACCCCCGCTTCGCGCCACAGCGGTGTCATGTCGGGGAACTCCGGGTACGCCTCGACGGGGCCGGGGACGCCTCCGACGCCGTTCAACGGCCGGAAGGCGCTCTCGTCGGCGGCATCCACGACGAGGGTCCGGGTGCGGAGGGCGGCGGGGGAAGGGTGCGACATGGGCGTCTCCTCGAGGGATCTCAGTACGGCATCCGCAGCAGGCGGTTCGCGTACTCGTTGGCGATCGGTTCGTCGCGGCGGAGGTAGTCGATGCGCGCGCGGTAGGTTTCGTCGGTGACGGAGTCGAACTCCTCGAGCATCGACTCGATCGAGCGCTCGTGCACGGCGCGTACGCGCGGCAGGCGGCGCTTCATGAAGTTCAGCTGTGCATCCAGCAGCGATTGGTCCGTCGCGAGCTCCTGCGCGAGCACGACGCCGTCTTCGATGCTCATCGCGGCTCCCGACCCGAGGTACGGGGTCATGGTGTGTGCGGCGTCGCCCATGATCATGATGCGGCCGCGGAACCAGGGGTACGGCACCCACACGGTCGAGTACGGCGTGTAGGCGACGTTCTCCGCGTGGCGGACGTCCTCGAGCGCGTCCGCCAGGAAATCGGAACCGCGCGTGAGTGCGACCGCGCGGTCGTGCATGATCTCGGCCATCTTGGACGAGTCGTAGCGGGGGCGTCCCTCCTCGGCCACGGTGAGCACCATGTACATCGTGTCTTCCGAGAGGGGCGTGAGCATGATCTTGCCGCCGTACCCCTGGCAGATGATGGGCTGCATGATCTTGCGGCGATTGGGCAGGCCCGCGCGCCACGCCACGCCACCGACCGGGCGCGGAGCGTATTTCTCGCCGAAGTACTCGCGACGGATCTGCGAGTGGAGGCCGTCGAAGCCGAGCACGAGGTCGTAGTCGGCCCGGTCGCCCCCGCTGAAGGTGACCGTCGCCGTGTCGGCATCCTGTGCGATGTCGGTGACGGTCGTGCTCATGCGGAAGGTGCACCCGTTGTCGAGAGCGTGCCGGGCGGCGAGCTCGAGGAAGGCGATCCGCGACATCGTCACGCAGCCGGGGAGACCCTCGTCCTGCGTGCCGTAGCTCATGGCGCTGAGGAAGTTGCCGTCGGCGTCGTAGTTGTCGATCCCCGGCGCGGGATGACCGATCTCGAGAACGTCGTCCAAGAGACCGATGTCGCGCACCGCGCGCAGGCCGTTGATGCGCAGCCCGAAGCCAACGCCGGCGACGCTGATCTCGGGCTTGTCGTCGATGACATCGACCTTCGCGCCGATGCGGGCCAGGGCCGAGGCGGTGCTCAGGCCCCCGATCCCGGCGCCGACGATCAGAATCCTCAACGGGTGTGCCATGGTGTGCTCCTCTCTGAGCAGACATCGGTGCGGTCGACGCAGGGGTCGACGGGGCGCGCGATTACCGAATCAATACGTTGATTCTGATTTGGAGGATAGCGCGCGGATTCCGGGGAAGACGATCGACGGGTGCCCTCGCTTCCGGATGCGCTCCATCACCGTCGGTGATGCCGGACGCGGCCCCACGGCGGAGTTCAGTGCGGAGCGTGCCCCGCGGCGATCCTGCGGCCGGCTTCGGCGAACAGGCCGCGCATCCACTCGTGCTCGGGATCGCGGGTGTGGGAGGGATGCCACCACAGGGCGCTCACGATGGGGGTCGCGGCGAAGGGCAGGGGGACGACACGGATGCCGCCGATGCGCAGGAGGTGCGGGGCGAGTGCCGACTGGACGAGCCCGACGCGGCGCGTGCCGCTGACGAAGTGGCCCACCGAGAGGAAGCTCTCCAGCACCACCTCGATGTGCGGTTCGACGCCGAGCTGTTGGATCTGGCGCGCCGCGGAGGTGAAGGCCGAGCGCGACTGGAACGTGAGGACCCACGGCATGTCGGCGAGGTTCTGCATCGTGAGAGACTCGCCGACCTCGTCGTTGTCGTCGGCGACGACGGCGAGCCAGTCGTCCTGCCAGAGGTCGAGGTACGGCAGTTCCGAGACCGGGCCGTGCGGGATCACCATCGCGTCGGCCGAGCGCAGGCGATTCGCGGCGTCCTCCACGATGCCGGGGTTGTGCAGCATGTACCGGAAGCGCACGCCGGGCGCCTGTTCGGCGGCGAGCTGCGAGACGACGGTGCCCACGGTGACGAAGCCGTAGTCGGAGCCGTAGATGGAGAACTCGCGGGTCGACTCGGCGGGCGACCATGACGCCTGGCTCTCGAAGACGCGTCGGGCGGCCTCGAGGGCCGTGCTCGTGTGATCGGTCAGTCGCACCGCGAACGGCGTGAGCTCGTACGTGTTGCCCCGCCGGGCGAGGATCTGGTCGTTGAAGTGCGTGCGCAGTCGAGCGAGCGAGGCGCTGAGTGCCGGCTGACTGAGGTGCAGCCGGTCGGCAGCGCGCGTGACGCTGCGCTCCGTCAGCAGCGCGTCGAGGGCGATGAGCAGGTTGAGGTCGAGGCGCGACAGCGTCGCATGATCGGTCACCACGGTGTGATCCTTCGCTCGGGAGTGCGTCCGCACAGTGTATCCATGACGTCTATGCGCGGCCCAGGGGTCATCGCGTGAGTGGATGCCAGATGGCCGACGCATCTTATGCGCTTCATCCGCGACACTTATGTGCTTTTTCGGCGCATCGCGCTGATACTGAAGAACACAGCACAGGCGATCCCACTGAAGGGGCCGCCGACAACGTCGTCAGAAAGGCTGGCCATGACCCATTCCCGCCGTCGCGCCACGCGGCTTGCAGGTCTTCTCGCTCTCCCCGCCACCGCCGCTCTCGTCCTCGCCGGATGTTCCGGCTCGGGGTCGGGGGACTCCGGAGGCGACTCCAACTCGTTCACCTTCACGTTCGCCACGTCCAACAACCTCGAGAGCCCGTACGAGACGCTCGCTAAGGAGTACATGGCGGCCAACCCCGGGGTCACGATCACGTCGAACCCCACGCCGAACGACAAGTACGGCGAGACCATCCGCACCCAGCTGCAGGCCGGGAACGCCGCCGATGTGCTGATCGCCGCGCCGGGTGCGGGTGACGCGCGCGGCCTCATCCCCCTCGCCGAGGCCGGATTCCTCGAGCCGCTCGGCGACACGGCGACCTCGCTGGTTCCCGCCGGCAGCGAGACCCTGTTCGAGATCGACGGCACGACGTACGGTCAGCCGCTCGACTTCACCGTCGGCGCGGTCGTCGCCAGCATGGGAACCGCCGGCATGAACGGCATCACCACCTGGCCCACCACTTTGGACGCCTTCTACGCCGACTGCGCCAAGCTGGCGGGCGACGGCAAGTCGATGATCGCCCTCGCCGGCGCCGCAGCTCCCAACGCCGGCCTCACCGCGCAGGGCATCGCCGCGACCCGCGTCTACGCCTCCGACCCCGAGTTCGACACCGAGCGGGCGGAGGGCAAGACCACCTTCGCCGAGAGCAAGGGCTGGGCCGACACGCTGCAGACCATCGTCGACCTCAACGACAAGGGCTGCTTCCAGGCCGGTGCCGAGGGCGGCGGCTTCGACGCCATCACCAACGGACTCGCCCAAGGCACCTCGGTCGGCAGCTTCATCCCGTCAGGCTCGGCGGTCGAGATCGCAGCCGCGGCCCCGCCGGAGGCGGACTTCAAGGTGCAGCCCTTCCCGCCGGCGGCGGGCGGCAAGCCCTTCGTGCTCGGCAGCTCGAACTACGCGGCCACCATCAACGCGAAGTCCGAGAAGAAGGAAGCCGCGCAGAAGTTCCTCGACTGGCTCGCCACCCCCGAGGCGCAGGAAAAGTTCTACGAGGCCTCGGGCCTGCTCCCCATCTCCGAGTACAAGAACCTCGACCTGAGCGACTCGATCTACTCCGAGGTCGTCGACGAGATCTCGAATGGCTCGTACACCACCCTGCCCGCGAACGTCTGGCCCAACCCGGGCGTCTACGAGGCGCTGTCGACAGGTGTCCAGGGCCTACTGACCGGTCAGTCCAGCATCGACCAGGTGCTGCAGAACATGGATGCGGCCTGGGGGAACTGAGAGATTCCGCCGCCCGAGCTCTCGTGCTCGGGCGGCGGAGCCGCACCCCCATCGAGGATGACGAGGACGTGATGAGCACCACCTTCCGATCCGGCGAGATCGCCCCCACCGAGACCGAACGCGTGGTCCTGCCCCGTCGAGGGGGGCGTCGTCGCTCGGCACCCGCTCCCCGCCGCAAGGGACTGCTGAAGTTCGGCTACTGGTGGTGGGCCCTGCCCGGCATCCTCTTCGTCATCGGCATCCACTACGTAGCCACCAGCGTCGGCGGGTTCTTCGCGTTCACAAACTGGACCGGCATCGGGGCCTTCGAGCTGATCGGGCTCGACAACTTCACGCGGATCTTCCAGGACCCGACGAAGATCGGGGCGCTGTGGAACACGCTGTTCCTGGCCTTCGGGTCGGTGATCCTCAGCAACATCCTGGGCCTGGGCATCGCCCTCGGCTTGAACCGGGGGCTGAAGAGCCGCTACATCCTGCGCACCCTCTTCTTCATGCCCGTCGTGCTGAGCCCGCTCGCGACGTCGTACATCTGGAAGTTCATCTTCGACTTCAACGGACCGCTCAACATCGTGCTGCGGGGGATGGGCCTGGACTCGGTGGCCCGCGCGTGGATCGCCGATCCCACGTGGGCCATCTGGACGATCCTCGTCGTGCTGGTCTGGCAGAACATCGGCTTCGCCATGGTGATCTACATGGCGGGCCTGGCCTCCGTGCCGGTCGAGATCGAAGAGGCCGCGGCCATCGACGGCGCCAATCTCTGGCAGCGCTTCCTGCATGTGACGCTCCCCTCCATTCGTCCGGCCGTGGCCATCGCGACCACTCTGGGCCTCGTCAACGGCCTCCGAGTGTTCGACCAGATCATGGCGCTGACCGGCGGAGGCCCCGCGGCCGCCACTGAGACCCTCGCGACGCAGGTGTACAAGCAGTCGTTCGCCCTCGGCAACTTCGGCTACGGCGCTGCACTCGCCCTCTTGCTGACCCTGATCATCCTCGTCTTCGCCGTCATCCAGCAGCGTGTGACCGCCGATCGCTCTGAGGAGAACTGACATGTTCCGCTACACCAAGCTCACCGGGCTCCGTGAGTTCCTCTTCTGGCTCGCAGCTCTCGTCTTCCTGCTGCCGTTCTACTTCCTGATCACCACGTCGCTGAAGTCGGACCGTGAGGTGATCACGTCGTCGACCTTGGCGCCGCCGGTCGCGCCGGATTTCGGCAACTTCCTCAAGGTGCTGACGGCGACCGGCAACTCGAACGTGATCATGGGCCTGATCAACAGCATCATCATCACCGCCGGCAGCATCGTGCTGATGGTCCTGCTCGGGTCCCTGACCGGGTACGTCATCGCCCGCAGCACGCGGCGTTGGAGTCGCGTCGTCTACTACCTGTTCCTCGTCGCCATCGTGCTGCCGACGCAGCTGGGCACCGTGCCGCTCTACATCGGAGCGCGGTCGCTCGGTCTGACCGGGTCGGCCTGGGGCATGATCATCCTCTACACCGGCATGCTGCTGCCGCTGGCGATCTTCCTCTACGCCGGGTTCTTCCGGGGTCTGGGGACGGAGTACGAGGAGGCGGCGACGATCGACGGAGCCACGCGCACGCAGATCTTCTTCCGCATCGTGCTGCCGCTGATGTCGCCTGCCACAGGCACGGTCGCGATCCTCGCGGGCCTGATCGTGTGGAACGACTTCTTCACGTCGCTGATCTTCCTCGGCGGATCGGCGAACCAGACACTCCCTGTGGCCATGTACTACTACATCGGCTCGCTGGTCTCGGCGTGGAACCAGATCTTCGCCATCGTCATCGTCTCGATGATCCCCATCCTCGCCTTCTACCTCTTCGCCCAGAAGCGCTTCATCCAGGGCTTCGCCGGCGGCCTGAAGGGCTGACGCCCTCTCCTCATGAATGCCGGAAGACCGGCCTCACGGGCTGAGCCTGCCCAGATGGATGCCGCGCAGCGGGGCATCCGTCGATCGTCGCGCCCTCGTCCGCCGAAAGGACCCTCATGTATCAACTCGCTCCCAACATCGAACTCCTCTTCACCGAGGCCGGCGACTACCACGACCGTGTGCGCGCGGCCGCTGCGGCCGGCTTCGACGCCGTCGAGATCTGGGGTCCGACCGGTGTCGACGCCCCGTCGAAGCCCAAGGACCTCGCGGCGCTGAAGGCCGCGCTCGAGGAGACCGGCACCCAGCTCACGGCCCAGCTGGCCGAGCCCCGCACGCAGTTCATGATCCCGCCGTGGGACCACTCGGAGTTCTACCGCAAGCTCGACGAGGGCGTCGCGATCGCTCAGGATCTCGGCTGCCCCCGCATCGTGGTGGGCAGCGGCACGGGCTTCGGCGGCTGGAAGCGACAGGTGCAGCTGGACAAGCTGATCGAGATCTATCAGAAGGCCGTCGCGCAGATCGACGGCTCCGGCGTCACGCTCGTCCTCGAGCCGGTCAACGTCCGCGTCGACCACCCGGGCTCGCTGCTCGACCGCACCGCCGAGGCGGTCTACGTCGCGCGCGGCGTGGACTCGCCGCAGTTCGGCGTGCTGTACGACATCTACCACTCGGCGGTCGAGGGCGAGGACATGGAGGCCGAGCTCGCGAACGCCGGCGATCTCGTGAAGTATGTGCAGCTCGCCGATGCCCCCGGACGCGGGGAGCCCGGCACGGGCGACCTCGACTGGGCCGAGCGCCTCCGCGTGCTGCGCGCCAGCGGCTACGACGGGCCGATCGGCCTCGAGTACTACCCGACCACCGCGTCTGCGGCATCCGTCGCCCACATCGTCGAACTGGTGCGTGCGGCATGAGCGGGCGGCAGTACCCGGCGTCGGCCGACGTCGTCATCGTCGGCAGCGGTCCGACGGGAGCCGCGTACGCCCGCATCCTCTCGGAACGGGCACCCGCGGCCAGCATCGTCATGTTCGAGGTGGGGCCGACGGTCTCGGATCCCCCCGGCGCCCACGTGAAGAACATCGCCGACAGGGCCGAGCGCACGCGCGCCCAAGCCGCGTCGGAGGGGCCGGGGCAGCGCGGCGAGAAGGTCGTCAGCCCGGGCGCGGCCAACGTGGGCGCGCGCGGTGCCCGGCCCGGGACCTTCCTCCTGGAGGAGGGGTTCGCCTTCGACGGCGAGGACGGCCTGCCCGTCGTGGCGATGTCGAGCAACGTCGGGGGCATGGCGGCGCACTGGACGGGCGCGTGCCCGCGGCCGAACGAGAGCGAGCGCATCACGTTCCTGCCCGACCTCGACGAGCTGCTCGACGAGGGCGACCGCCTCCTCGGCGTCACCACCGACGCCTTCGACGCGGCACCGTTCGGCGAGATCGTGCGAGAGCGCCTGTCGGCCGCGGTCGACGAGGGACGGACCGCCGAGACGACGGTGCAGCGGATGCCGCTGGCCGTCCACCGGCGCGACGACGGCCGGCTGGTGTGGTCGGGCTCGGACGTGGTGCTGGGCGAGGTCACGCGGCAGAACCCGCGATTCTCGCTGGTCGACGAGTCGCTCGTGACCTCGGTGATCACCCGAGACGGCAAGGCTGCCGGTGTCGTCGTGAAGGATCTGCGCTCCGGCGAACAGCACGAAGTGAGCGCACGGTTCGTGGTCGTCGCGGCCGACGCGCTGCGGACACCGCAGCTGTTGTGGGCGTCGGGTATCCGGCCCGCGGCGCTCGGTCGCTACCTCAACGACCAGGCGCAGGTGGTGTACGCGTCGCGTCTACGGGACGTCGCCCCGCTCGTCCCGGTCGAGTCGGGCGCACCGGTGACCGGCCTGGCCGAGTACAGTGGCGTCAGCTGGGTGCCGTTCACCGACGCCGTGCCCTTCCACGGGCAGATCATGCAGCTCGACGCCTCACCGATCGCGCTCGCCGAGGACGACCCCGTCGTCCCCGGGTCGATCGTCGGCCTCGGTCTGTTCTGCGCGAAGGATCTGCAGGCTGACGACCGTGTCGAGTTCGACGACGAGCACGTCGACGGGTACGGGATGCCGGCTCCCCGCATCCACTACACCCTCACGGCTCACGATCACGAGGTCATCGAGCGGGCGCGGGCGGAGATCTCGCGGCTCGCCGAGGCGGTCGGAGACCCGGTCGGCGACCGGCCGTTCACCCTCCCGCTCGGATCGTCGCTGCACTACCAGGGCACGACGCGCATGGGGACGGTGGACGACGGCACGAGCGTGTGCGACATCGACAGCCAGGTCTGGGGGGTTCCGGGTCTGTTCGTCGCCGGCAACGGCGTGATCCCCACCCCGACGGCGTGCAACCCCACGCTCACGTCTGTGGCGCTGGCCGTCCGCGGGGCCCGTGCGATCGCGGCATCCCTCGCCTGATTCCTTGCTTATGCAGGAATCCGACATTACAGTGTAGAAATAGAGACAAAGAGGTCTGCGGCTGCGGTCGCACCAACGAGGAGGTCCCGGTGATCCCGGATCGCATCATCGAACAGGGCACACTGAGTGTCCGCGACGGACGAGCGGCGGTCGACGTTCGTCTGCCCTGGTACCGCGCGCTGCCCGCATCCTGCATCTCTGCGGCGAAGCTCACGATCGACGGCGCCGAGGCCCCCACCGATTCCCTGCGCTGGCAGATGAACGGTGTGGAGTTCACGTTCGCGCAGATGAAGGAGAACACGCAGGAGTGGTGGTTCCCCACCGACTCCGCCGTGCTCTCGGGTGACCTGGCCGTGGATGCCGGAGAGCACGAGGTGCGCGTCGACCTCGAGCTCTACATCCCGTACATCATCATCGCCGACGACCAGGTGCTCCACATCGAGGAGCACGACACGAAGACGATGTCGGTCCGCCAGGACGAGGAGGCGCACGCATGACCGCGGAGAAGGGCACGCCCATCCAGGGCGTCACGCTCTACAGCTTCACCCGCGCCTTCCACGGCCGCGAGTACGACCTCGATCAGCTCATCCGCAAGACGGCGGCCGAGGGCTTCGGCCCGGGTCTGGAGATCATCGGGTTCTCCAGCTTCCGCGGGTTCCCCGAGATCGACGACCACTTCGCCGGCCGCTTCTCCGACCTCATCGACGAGGTCGGCCTCGTGCGCACGTCGCTCGCGGTCAACGCCGACATCGGCCTGCGCCCCGACAAGCTCATGGACCAGGACGAGCTCATCGCCTACATGCGCAAGCAGATCGCGGCGGCGGCGAAGCTCGGCTTCCCCATCGCGCGCGTGCAGATCTCGCTCACGCCCGACTCGATGGAGGCGCTGGCCCCCATCGCCGAGGAGTACGGCGTCACGCTGGCGCTCGAGGTCCACGCCGACCAGTACGCCTCGCACCCGCGGATCCTCGCGCTGCGCGACCGGTACGAGAAGGTCGGCTCGCCCTTCCTCGGCTTCACGATGGACTGGGGTGCCACGGTGAGCGGCTTTGCGCCGTCGCTGATCGAGGCGTACCGCCGCCGCGGGGCCTCCGAGGACTTGCTCGCCGCGGTCGTCGCCCTGTGGGACGAGTACTACGAGCAGGGTCCGCCGGCCGACCAGGCCGACCACGGGCAGCGCTTCGGCCGGTTCATCGGCCTCGGCCACCAGTACGGCCGGCCCGACCTCGGCATCGACTTCGGGATCAACGGCACGGGGCTTTTCGGTCCCGCGCGCGTGGACGATTGGCTCGAGATCATGCCCTGGATCCGTCACGTGCACGGAAAGTTCTTCGGCATCGACGAGAACGGTCAGGAGCCCTCGGTGCCCGTCGCCGACCTCATCACGCTGCTCGTCGACAACGGCTACAGCGGTGCCGTCTCGAGCGAATACGAGAGCTGGCACTGGAACCACTGGCAGAGCCCGTTCGAGATCATCCGCGCGGAGCAGGCGATCCAGCGCACGGCCGCCGAAGCCGCGGGCTCTCGCATGATCACGGATGCCGCCGAGGCTCGGCGCACCATCGACGCCCACCTCTCGCACGCCGTGCGCGCGTGACCACCTCTGAAAGGACACCCGCCATGAGTGACGGCATCGCCGGGACCGGCATCAAGCTCGGGACCACCCTGTATTCGATGACGAGCGAGTTCGCCGCCGGCCTGTACACCCCCGAGACGCTGATCCGCGAGGTGTACGAGCAGGGCATCGGCCCGGGCGTCGAGTTCAACTTCGCGCAGCTCCTGCGGTCGTACCCCGACGTCGACGACGACTTCGTGAAGCTGTGGTTCGACTCCCTCGAGAAGTACGGTCTCGAGGCGAGCGCGGTGGGAACCAACCTCGACATGGGGCGCCGCAAGGACCGTGACATGACGCCCGATGAGGAGCACGAGTTCCTCGCCCGGCAGCTGACGTCGGCCCACAAGCTCGGGTTCCGGCGCATCGTCATCCGCTCCGCGGGCAAGGAGCTGCTGCGCAGCCTCCTCCCGCTCGCGGAGAAGTACGACCAGAAGCTCGGGTACGAGATCCACGCGCCCGAGGGGCCGAACACCCCGAAGGTGCAGCAGATCCGTGAGCTGTACGCGGAGCTCGACAGTGACCGTCTCGGCTTCACCGCCGACTTCTCCTCGACGATGCACAGCCTCTCGCCGACCCTGCTGCGGACGCTCCGGAACATGGGCATGGACGAGAAGCACTTCCCCGTCATGGAGGAGATCTGGCACGAGCCGGCGCCGATGCACGTGCGCAACCAGAAATTCGAGGACTACCTCTCGGGCGAAGGCGTCGACTTCCTGCGCTTCGGGCCCTTCACGCGCCTCGCGTTCAACATGCACGGGCTCGTGCCGCCGGAGGAATGGCTCGACATCATGCCGCAGATCTTCCACGTGCACGCGAAGTTCTACGACATCGGTGCCGACGGCCAGGAGCCCGCCATGGACATCCCGCGCATCGTGAAGCAGTTCGTCGAGGGCGGATATCAGGGCTACCTCTCCAGCGAATGGGAGGGTCACGCCTTCAGCGACCTCGGCGAGAGCGACCCGATCGACCTCGTCAAGAAGCAGCACGCGCTCATGCGCACCGCCATCGAAGAGACCGTCGCCGCGCGCCAGCCGGCCTGAGTCCCGGATCACGAAGGAGTATCCATGTCGAACACCACCGCCGAGGCGTCCGTCGCCGACCTCGTCGCCGAGGTCGCGCGCTTGCGTGAGCAGGTCGAGGCCGCGCACGCCCTCGCGCAGCGTGCCGAGGACCGCGGGCAGGTCGAGAACCTGTTCAACCGCTACATGTACCTGCACAACGCGTTCGAAGACGAGCAGATCATCCCGCTGTGGGTGAAGGAGGGCACGGAGGGCATCCGCGCCCGCTACACCAACGCCGGTCAGTACACGACCTGGCAGAGCGTCACCGACTACCACCGCGGTCGCCCCCACCCGGAGGGCAAGCTCATCCTGCACGCGACGACCACCCCCGTGATCGAGGTCGCCGCCGACGGCAAGACCGCCAAGGGCGTGTGGATGATGGCCGGCACCGAGTCGGGCCTGACCGACCCCAAGGTCGCCGAGGCGTTCCCCGACATGTACTCGCCCGAGGAGGTGCTCGGCAAGAAGGTCTGGGCGCACTGGGTGTGGTGCAAGTACGCCATCGACTTCCTCAAGCAGGACGGCGAGTGGAAGTTCTGGAAGTTCCGCTGCTACGAGCTGGCCCGCGCGCCCTTCGAGGAGAACTGGGTCAGCTTCGGCCTGAAGAACCAGGGCGCGTTCGACCTCGACCTCATGTACTTCGGCGACGACGGAAAGCCCGTCTTCATGCCCCCGGCCGACGAGCCGGTGCCGACGAAGAACCACCCGTACAGCCCCGAGACGACGCAGAAGCTCGAGCCCGTGCCGCCGGTCGCGCACGAGCACTTCGTCGACACGTTCGCCTAGGAGTCGCCGTGGCCACCCATAACTCCCTGTTCGCCGATAAGGACGTCCGTCGCACCGACGACGGGCTCGCCGTCTCGCTGCAGCTGCCCTGGTACCGCAGCCTCTGGCTCTCGGCCGTCGACGGTGTCGCCGCCACGGTCAACGGTGTCGCGGTCCCGACCGAGGACCTCCGCTTCTCGCTCGCGGGTCGCGAGTACCGCGTCAAGGAGCTGCCGGAGCAGTCGGACACCCTGTGGTTCGTCGCCGACCGCCCCGACGTCCTGATCCGCCTCGACACCCCGCCCGCGGCGGGCGAGAGGATCACCGTCGAGGTCGTGCTGACGATGCGCCTGCTCTACATGCAGATCATGCCCGGCGTCGACGGCGGACCCGGTCGCTACGTCACGAACCGCGTGCCGGTCGAGCGCGAACTGGTGCTGGCATGACCTCCGCCCGGCCCCTCCGCGTGGCGATGATCGGCTACGGCTTCATGGGGGCGGCGCACTCGGTCGGGTGGCGGCAGGCGCCGCACGTGTTCGATCTGGCGCGCCCGGTGGAGATGGCCGTCGTGGTCGGTCGGAACGCGGATGCCGTGGCATCCGCCGCCGCGAAGTGGGGCTGGGCGGAATCGGCCACCGATTGGCGCGAGGTGATCGAACGCCCCGACATCGACATCGTCGACATCGTCACGCCGGGCGACTCGCACGCCGAGATCGCGATCGCCGCGCTCGAGGCGGGCAAGCACGTCCTGTGCGAGAAGCCGCTGGCGAACACCGTGGCCGAGGCCGAGGCGATGGCCGAGGCGGCGGAGCGGGCGCGGGCGCGTGGCATCCGGTCGATGGTCGGGTTCACGTACCGACGCGTGCCCGCCGTGACGCTGCTGCGCGACATGATCGCCGAGGGCGCCGTGGGGACCGTGCAGCAGGTGCGCGCCGCCTACCGGCAGGACTGGCTCGTCGACCCGCGGATGCCGCTCGCGTGGCGGCTGCAGAAGGAGCACGCCGGCTCGGGAGCCCTGGGCGACATCGGCGCGCACATCATCGACATGACGCGATTCGTCACGGGTCTCGACATCGACAGCGTCACGGGGACCCTCGAGACGATCGTGAAGGAACGGCCGCTGCAGGCCGCCGGCTCGGGCCTGTCGGGGTCGGCCGGCGAGGGCGTCGGTCAGGTCACGGTGGACGACGCCGCGATCTTCACCGGACGCCTGTCGAACGGCGCGCTGGCGTCGTTCGAGGCGACGCGGTTCGCGACCGGTCGCAAGAACGCCCTGACGATCGAGGTGTCGGGCGACCGGGGCGCGCTGGCGTTCGACCTGGAGGACCTCAACAGCCTGCGGTTCTACGACCGCACGGCGCCCGAGGGGCGTCAGGGTTTCACGCAGATCCTCGTCACCGAGCCGGTGCACCCCTACGTGTCGGCGTGGTGGCCGGCGGGCCACATGCTCGGCTACGAGCACGGCTTCTCCCACCAGGTCGTCGACCTGGTCGAGGCGATCGACGCCGGCACCGACCCGCACCCCTCGTTCGCGGAGGGGTTGTCGGTGCAGCGTGTCCTCGACGCCGTCGAGCGCAGCAGCAACAACGATTCGGCCTGGACCGGCGTGACCGCCGGCATCCCGGTCGCCTGACGCGAAGGAGCCTCATGGCACGCCCGATCACCCTGTTCACCGGCCAGTGGGCCGATCTCCCGTTCGAAGAGGTCGCGCGCCTCGCGGGCGAGTGGGGCTACGACGGCCTCGAGATCGCCTGCTGGGGCGACCACATCGACGTCTCGCGCTGGGACGACGCCGAGTACGTCCAGTCGCGCCGGGACATCCTCGAGCGCAACGGCCTGAAGGTGTGGACCATCGCCAACCACCTCGTCGGACAGGCCGTGTGCGATGACCCCATCGACGAGCGGCACCACGACATCGTGCCTTCGCGCGTGTGGGGCGACGGGGATGCCGAGGGCGTGCGGCAGCGCGCCGCGGAAGACCTCAAGAACACCGCCCGCTTCGCCGCGAAGCTGGGCGTCTCGACGGTCACCGGGTTCACCGGGTCGAGCATCTGGAAGTACGTCGCGATGTTCCCACCGGCATCCGACGCGATGATCGAGGCCGGCTACCGCGACTTCGCCGACCGGTGGAACCCGATCCTCGACGTGTTCGAGGAGGTCGGGGTCCGCTTCGCGCTCGAGGTGCACCCGTCCGAGATCGCGTACGACTATTGGACGGCGAAGAAGACGCTCGAGGCGATCGGGCACCGGAAGAGCTTCGGGTTCAACTTCGACCCGTCGCACTTCGTCTGGCAGCAGCTGGACTCGGTCGCGTTCGTCCTCGACTTCGCCGAGCACATCTTCCACGTGCACTGCAAGGAGTCGGTGACCAACCTCGACGGCCGCAACGGCGTCCTCGGCTCGCACCTGTCGTGGGACAACCCGCGTCGCGGGTGGACGTTCGTGTCCACCGGACACGGCGCCGTGCCGTGGGAGCCGCTGTTCCGTGCGCTGAACTCGATCGGCTACGACGGCCCGACGAGCGTGGAGTGGGAGGACGCCGGCATGGATCGCCTCGTCGGCGGCCCCGAGGCCCTCGCCTTCGTGCGCAAGCTCGCCGAGATCACCCCGCCGCACCAGCTGTTCGACGCGGCGTTCAGCTCGAAGGACTGAAGCCGTGCTGAAGGTTCTGATCCTCTCGGGGCACATGACCACCGAGCACGACAACGCGCACCGCAGTTTCCGCCTGCACAACCAGTGGATCACGACGCTGCTCGAGGACACCGGGCGCTTCAAGGTCCGGGTCGTCGAGGACCCGCGGGGACTCCCCGCCAGCGTCATCGACAAGTACGACGTCCTGATCGTCGTGTTCGAGGGCCGTGACGGCTACCACGACATCGCGACCGGGTTCGGGCCGGAGACGGATGCCGCGATCCTGCGCTTCGTGCACGACGAGGGCAAGGGCATCGTCTGGTTCCACGGCTCCGCCGCGCAGGAGGACCGCTGGGGCTACCCGGAGGAGTACAACGTCATGCGCGGAGCCAAGCTCAGCGCGTGGGAGACGGGGCTGCGTCCGCGCCCGTGGGGCGAGGCGCTCCTGCGGACGGCCGAGCCCCGGCATCCGATCACCGAGGGCATCAACGAGACGTGGACCGTCACCGGTGACGACATCCTCGTCGGCGTGCAGATGTACGACGGCGCGCAGGTGCTGCTGACGACCTTCGACGACCTCGAGGCGTACGAGAAGGCGCCGGTCTGGCCGATGTCGCACTACCCCGTCGACATCCCGCCGGAGGGGATCGCGGCGCTGCCGGGCATCAACACCGATCAGCCGCTCGCGTGGATCAACGAGTACGGCGCGGGCCGGTCGTTCACGATCACCATCGGGCACGACATCGACACGTTCCGGCGCATCGAGTTCATCCGCATGTTCCCGCGGGGTGTGGAGTGGGCCGCGACGGGCGAGGTCACGCTCACCGGCCCCGACCGCCGCGGCGACCGCCGCATCAACCCCTGGCCGTACTACAACGGCGAGGGGTGACATCCGGGGTCGGTGTCTCGCCGCGCGGCGGGGCGCGTGCCCGCGTCCGCCGGTGTGCAGTGGCAGGCATAAACGCGATTCGCGCCCGTAAACGCGAGGACGCTCTGTTTATGTCGGCGAATCGCGTTTATGGATGAGGGAGGGCGAGCATGATCGGCGTCGGGATTCTCGGGGCGGGTGGCATCGCCGAACGCGCGATGGTCGAGCCTGCCCGGACGGTCGACGGAGTCGAGGTCGTCCGGATCGGCGCGCGCGACCCGGAGCGCGCGCGGGCGTTCGCCGAACGGCTCGACCTCCCCGCGTGGGGCGACTATGACGCCGTGTTCTCCGACCCGCGCGTGGATCTCGTCTACCTCGCGCTGCCGCCGATCGTTCACGCCGAGTGGGCGACGCGGGCGCTCGAGGCCGGGAAGCACGTGCTGTGCGAGAAGCCGCTGTCGGCGAACGGGACGACCGCCGCGGCCATCGCCGACACGGCGGATGCCAGCGGCCGCCGTGCGTTCGTCGGCTTCCACTACCGTCTGCATCCGTTCATCGCGGAGCTCCTCGCGACGATCGGGTCGGGGATCCTCGGCGACATCCAGCGGGTCGCGGTCGACTTCAGCATCCCGCACTTCGTCGTGAAGCCGGGCAACATCCGTCTCGACGGCGACCTGGCCGGCGGGGCGGTGATGGACGTCGGCTGCTACGCGGTGGACCTGCTCCGGGCGGCGTGGGGTGAGCCCGAAGTGGTGGCGGCCTCGGCGCGAACGTACGACGCCGACCCCCGCATCGACCTGCAGACCGATGCGGATCTGCGGTTGCCCGGCGGCGTCCCCGCTTCGGTGCGGGCGTCGTTCCTCGGCGACGATGCGGGAGCGATGGAGGTGCGCGTCGACGGCCGTGCCGCGTCGCTCGTCGCGACGAGCGTCATCGTGCCGCAGTGGGGCGCGACGCTGACGGTGACCTCACCGGATGGTGCGGTAGTGCGTGAGCTCGCGGTCGACCCCGCGGAGAACAGCTATTCCCGCCAGCTGGAACACCTGCGCGACGTGCTGTCCACCGGCGCCGACAGCATCCTCGACGCCCGCCGCGCGGTGGGAACGATGCGCGCGGTCGACGCGATCTACCGCGCGGCCGGGTTGCAGCCGCGCTGAGCCGTCACGCCCCGGAACGGCGGTGGAACGGGCAGACGGACGGCGCATCGGCGCGGCGTACTCGCCCACCGGAGCGCGGCTTCGTCGGCATCCGTCGCCGGTTCACGTCGAGGCCGCGACCGCTGATGCGGATCCGCGGGTCGCTGAGCGCAGCGATGGATGCCGCGAGCCCGGCGATCGCGAGCTTCTCACCGGGGCAGCGGTGCCCGGTCGCCACGTCCGCACCGCCGTGGGGGACGAACGCCGTGAGGGCTTCGTAGTCCTCGACGCCGCGGAAGCGTTCCGGGTCGAAGTCCGACGCGCGCGCCCACTCCCGCGCGTCTGTGTCGGTGCCGAGGATGTCGAGGACGACGCGGCCGCCCTCGGCCACCCGCTGTCCGTCGAGCTCGACGTCGGTCGTGGCCCAGGCCGGCAGCATCGGCACGAAGGGGGCGGTGCGGCGGATCTCCTGCGCGAACATCGTCGACAGCTCCCCGCCGATGAGCAGGCCCCGCTCGGCGGTTTCGGCGGCGATGCGCTCACGCCACTCCGGCCGGTCGTGCAGTTCCTTCGCGGCGAAGGCGACGAACCGCGCGACGGCGATCATCGGGCGGAAGCTGTTCTGCAACTCGACCCCGGCCCGTCGCGCGCTGAGCAGCGCGCCATCGCGGTCGCGGTGGTGCGCCCACGCGTACAGCGCCGTGCCGACGTCGGGGTCGAGGCGCCCGTCGCGGACCGCGTCGATGAGCTTCGCGGCGTGCCGGTCGGACCATCGGCGGTTCACGAGAGCGAGGAGGTACTCCGGCGAGTAGGCCACGCCGAAGCCATCGACGATCTGCGCCTGCCGCCGCGCCCAGCGCGTCTGGGCCGCGGGGGTTCCCGGGATGCCGGCCCACCGCATGATCGCACGGCCGAGGGCACCGACCGCGGCGCCGTACGCCGACTGCTCGCCGCCGGCCACCCACGCGGCCAGCTCTGCGCGCCACTCGCGCTCGAGCTCGGGGAGCAGGCGGTCGACCTCGGCGTCGTCGTACAGCACATCGACGAACGTCGCCTTGCGGTGGCGGTGCGCGTCGCCGTCGAGGCTGTGCACCGAACCGTGGCCGAAGAGCGACTCCTGGATGAACGCCGGCATGGCGCCGTGCCGACGGATGCGGGACTCGTCGTAGAAGAGGCGCACGCCCTCCGCGCCGCGGACGAGGAGCGCGGGTCGCCCGAGCAGGCGGAACGGCACCGCGCGAGCGCCCTTCTCGGTCCGTCGCCATAGATACTCCCCGAACCCGTAGCCGCGGGTGAGGAGCGAGAGCGAGTCGTCACGAAGCAGGGCGAGAGGGGATGCCATGCGCTCACGGTTCCACGACCGGCGTCGCTTCCCGAGGGGGCGGCGCGCGGGAGGACCCTGTGCTATCGGTGGGTGGTCCACTCTCAAAGGACGGACGACCGACCGGTGGGTGAGCAGCCGGGCCGTCGACGGTGCCGATCTTGCGATCGGAGGTACGGGTGGGCGTTGACTCGGTTTCGCGCGTGGCGATCTGCGGTTCGGTGAGACCGCGACCGTCGGCGCCTCTGTTGCGTAGCTCGTCGGGTGTCGAGGATGAGCCGTTGCGCTGACGAATGTCAGCGCGAGGGCCGCGCCGCAGGGAAGCCGCTGGGTCCCGCCGCAGCGATGTCTCCGGCGATTTCGAGCCCGATCTCTCGCAGAAGCTGAGCAGAGAGCTGCGGGTCGTGCGAGGTGTCGACTCTGCTCCTGTCGGTGAGGGTAAAAGTCGAGGCGAGCCCCATTCCTGCCGCCGCTGCTGTCGACAGAACGCTCCGTCCGGCCACTGCAATAACGGTCTTGCCTTTCGACCGCCGTGCCACAACGGATACGAGTTTGCCTCTCTCGGTCTGCTCGTCGAGGGAACCTTCACCCGTGATGATGAGATCGGCCGTCGCCGCGTGCGCGTCGAAATCCAGCAGGTCCAGGAAGAAGTCAGCGCCGGAGACGAGCCGTCCCTGAAGGAGGAGGATGGCGAACCCGAGCCCTCCAGCGCTACCAGCCCCCGAAATCTCGGCGTACTGGTTTCGAGGGTCGGTCAGGCGCCGGAAATGGGTGAGGGCTGTCTCCAAGCGGGCGACATCTTCTGGGGTCGCCCCTTTTTGGGGGCCGAATACCGTGGCCGTTCCGGACACCCCCAGTAGTGGGTTCGTCACATCGCTGGCTCCCACCAGTTCGACGCCGGCGAGTGGTTCGAGATCGAGCGTCACTTCACGCAGATCAGCGAGCACGTTCGGTGCAGGGCTCACCGCTGTGCCGGAGTGATCGAGGAACCGTGCGTCAAGGGCGTGAAGCATGCCCGCTCCACCGTCCGTCGTTGCGCTCCCACCCAACGCCACGACAACCCTTTTTGCATTGAGGTGCTCGACGGCGAAACGGATAGCTTCACCCACCCCGAAGCTCGTGGCGTGGAGGGGGCGCAGCTTCCCGCCGGGCAGAACGCTCAGTCCCGATATGGATGCCACCTCCAGAACGCCCGTGTGACCATCGAAAGCGATGCTGGTTGCCACCGGTTCGCCCGTGGGCCCGGTCACAACGAGGGGCACCCGCTCGAAGCCTGCCGCGACGGCCGCCTCCACGCTTCCGTCGCCCCCATCGGCGAGAGGGAGCTGCGTGCAATGAAGGTTCTCCCCGGCTCCCATGAGTCCCGTGCGGAGGCTGTCCGCTACTTCGCGCGCGGTCAGGCTGCCCTTGAATTTGTCTGGTGCGACGAGCACCGAGATCCCGCTCATCCGATGCACCGGGCTACCGCGACCGTCACCGCACGACGGCCGGTGCGGGGGAGCCGATGTGGTCGGCGATTGCCACCCCGAGCTCCACAGTGGACGAGGAGCCGCCAAGGTCCGGGGTGAGAACCGCCCCGGCGGCGAGGACCGCCTCGATCGCGTCGAGGATGGCGTTCGCCGCCTCGGGCTCTCCGAGGTGTTCGAGCATCATCGACGCACTCCAGATCTGACCGATGGGGTTGGCGATGCCCCTGCCCGCGATGTCGGGTGCTGATCCGTGGACGGGCTCGAAGAGGCTGGGGAAGTTGCGTTCGGGGTTGATGTTTCCGCTCGGGGCGATGCCGATGGTGCCGGTGCAGGCAGGTCCCAGATCCGAGAGGATGTCGCCGAAGAGGTTGCTCGCGACAACGACATCGAACCAGTCGGGGTGGAGGACGAAGTTCGCCGTGAGGATGTCGATGTGGAACTTGTTCACGTCGACGTCCGAGTACTTCGTCGCCATCTGCTCGACGCGTTCGTCCCAGTAGGGCATGGAGATGGAGATGCCGTTGCTCTTGGTCGCGGAGGTGAGCAGGCGGCGTGGACGACGCTGTGCGAGCTCGAAGGCGTAAGCGAGGATGCGATCCACTCCGACGCGGGTCATGACCGTCTCCTGGATGACCGTTTCGCGATCGGTTCCCTCGAAGATCTTTCCGCCGATGCTGGAGTACTCACCTTCGGTGTTCTCTCGGACGACATAGAAGTCGACATCGCCGGGGCGTCTTCCTGCCAGAGGGCTCTCCACGCCGGGGAAGAGTCGCACCGGCCGGAGGCTGACGTACTGGTCGAAGTGCCGGCGGAACTGCAGAAGGCTGCCCCATAGGGAGATGTGGTCGGGAACGAGTTCGGGCCAGCCGACAGCACCGAAGAAGATGGCGTCGAAATCTCGCAGCTGATCGAACCAGTCGTCAGGCATCATCTGGCCGTGCTCGAGGTAGTAGTCGACGTTGGCGAAGTCGAACTCCGTGAGATCGACCCCGAACCCGAACCGGTCGGCTGCCGCGTGAAGTGCTCGGACGCCTTCCGGGACCACCTCCTGTCCGATACCGTCCCCGGCGATGACCGCGATCTTGTAGGTGTTGGACATTTCAGATCCTCATCAATCCGAGCAAGCGACGGCTTTCGCGCTTACCGATCGATGCTAGGAAGCTCCGCAGAGCCGAGGAACCGCCTTCGGAGCAAGCCCACTTTGTCCGTGCGAGAACGCTGCCGTCAGGGGGTCAGGTCGTCGGCTTGGTCGGGGGTCTTGGCGGACAGGCCCGCCCGCAGGTGGTCGACGAGCGCGCGCACGCGCGGCGGGGTGTGTGCACCCGCCGCGAACAATGCAACGACGTTGGCTTCAGGGGTCGCGATCTCGGGGAGGACCTGAATGAGTTCGCCTCGACGTAGGTACGGTTCGACGTGCCACGTGGATCGCATAGCGATACCGGCACCGCCGAGGCACCACTCTGTTGCGACGATTCCGTCATTGCACGTGAGAGCGCCACGTACGGGCAAGGTGATCTCTTTGTCGTTGTCGATGAATCGCCAGGACGAGTCCCCCTCGTTCTCTTTCACGACCAGCAGGTCGTGGAATCTCAGGTCGTGCAGGCTCGCTGGCGTCCCATGAGTTGCGAGGTAGGCGGGCGACGCCACCAGAACCCGCCGATTGCGAAGAAGGTGGCGCATCGCCAGGGTCGAATCCGGCACGCGCCCGACGTGGACGGCGAGATCGTAACCAGGAAGGGATGCGGAGAGCGGCAGACTCGTGAGTTCGAGTGAGCAGTCGGTACCGGGGTGCAGATCGTGGAACTGCCTGAGCAGGGGGGCGATGCGCAGCCGCCCTAATCCAACGGTGCATACCACCCGGATCGAGCCGGTGAGGTCCTGGGGGTCGGGGTTGATAGAGGTTTCGAGATCCTTCACCGCTTGGAGGATTTCTGCTCCGCGCCGCTGGTACTGGCGCCCCTCAGCGGTGAGCTCGAGGCCCCGGGCGCGGCGCGTTGCCAGGGGTGCTCCCAAGCGCCGCTCGAGATTCTTCAGCCGTCGGCTGACGACGGACACCGAGACGCCCCAATGCCGTGCCGCTTCGGTCATCGTGCCTGCAGCGGCCAGGGTTACGAAGAATTCCAGGTCATCGACATCAGCTGACATGCGAACCTTGCGCTGTGCGCAAACCTCTCTTCTGCAAACAAGCCTTCATTGCGCTCAGTCCAAAACCTAACATCTGACAGACGCCCTTCAGGGGCGGCGACGAAGGAGTCCCGAATGTTTCCCAATTTCGATGCACTCGACATCGAGGTCAATGGAGTGAGACTGCGCGGCCGTGTCGGTCCCAACGCCGGTAAACCGGCACTCCTGCTGCTGCACGGGCACCCTGAATCACACCTGATGTGGCATCGAGTCGCACCGGCCCTCTCAGCGCATTTTCACGTGTTCGCCCCGGATCTGCGCGGGTACGGGGACTCGGGTAGGCCCGACCCCGGCAGGGATTACGAGGCCTACAGTAAGCGCGAGATGGCTCGCGACTGTCTCGCCTTGATGGACGCGTTCGGACAGAGGCAGTTCTTCGTCGCCGGTCATGATCGCGGCGCGCGCGTCGCCGCCCGTCTCGCTGCAGACGCGCCGGAGCGGGTGCTGCGTGCGATGCTCTTGGACGTTGCGCCGACACTGGATATGTACGAGCAGACGAACCGGGCATTCGCCACCGCGTACTGGCACTGGTTCTACCTGATTCAGCCGGCGCCGCTGCCGGAGACGCTGATCGGAGCGAATCCGCGGGCGTACATCGAAGGAGTCATGGGCGCCCGTCACGCGGGCCTTGCCCCGTTTCCTGCAGAGGTTCTGGACCACTACGTCGCGGGGTTTGAGGGAACGGCCCGCGCAGCCGGCGCCTGCGGGGATTATCGTGCCGCCGCTGGCATCGACCTGGCTCACGACCGGCGAGACCGCGCCGAGGGGCGTCTGATCGAACCGCCTCTCCGCGTGCTCTGGGCGCAGCACGGCGTGATCGAGCGACTGTTCGAACCGCTCTCGCTGTGGCGCGCCGTCGCGCGTGAGGTCACCGGCCACTCCGTCGACTGCGGTCATTACATCCCCGAGGAGGCTCCCTCTGAGGTCGTCGAGGACATGTTGACGTTCTTTGCGACGCCGAAGGGCTAGCCACCCACCCGAACCCGCGCGCGAAACCTCGCGCGCCATCCTGAGAGGCACGACATGTCCACGACACCTCCCGATGGAGTGAGGTCCACCGCAGCAGCGGTGCACGAACCGTCCACCGAAACGGCGGCACAAGCCCAGGTGCGCCAACGCAAGATGGCTCTGGCCGCGATTGTCGGCACTGCGGTTGAGTGGTACGACTTCTATCTCTACGCCGCGATGGCGTCCATCGTGTTCGCCACCGTTTTCTTCCCCAGCGGTGACCCGCAGCTGGCGGCATTGCAGTCATTCGCCACCTTCGCCGTCGGCTTCCTCGCCCGCCCCATCGGCGGCATCGTGTTCGGGTCGCTCGGCGACCGGATCGGTCGCAAGCGCACGCTCGTGATGACATTCGGGCTCATGGGAGTGTCGACCGGCCTGATCGGCCTCATCCCCGACTTTCAGACGATAGGCGTGTGGGCGCCTGTTCTGTTGGTGTTCTTCCGAATCATGCAGGGGCTGGGTGCGGGGGCTGAATTCGCGTCCGCGGCGGTCGCCAGCTACGAGCACGCCGACGCCTCCAGGCGAGGAAGCATGGGCTCCTGGCCCGCTCTCGGGATGAACGTCGGCCTCGTCATGTCGTCCGCGACGGTGTTCGTGCTGAGCATGTTCGGCGACGACTTCCTGTTCAGCATCGGGTGGCGCATCCCGTTCGTAGCCAGCTTCCTCCTCGTCGCCGTGGGGATGTGGGTGCGCGCATCGGTCCCGGAGACGGCGGACTTCGCCCGTGAGGTGGAGCAGCACAAGAAGCCGAAGTTCCCTCTTCTTCAGCTGATGAAGAACGATTGGCGCGGGCTCACCATCGTCATCGTCATCGCGCTGGGCTACACGTCGATCAGCTACATCTTCAAGACCTTCTCACTCGCGTATCTCACTCAGTTCCAGGGTGTTCCTTCGTCGACCAGCTCTCTTGGCGTCACTCTCGCGGGCATCTTGGCCGTCATCGTCATCCCGTTCCTCGGGCGTCTTTGCGACCGTTGGAGCAGCAAGATCGTGCTGATCCTGGGCGGTATCCTCAGCGGCCTCTGGGCATGGGCTTTCCTTCTCCTGCTCGGCAACGGCGACACGTGGGCGATCTGGACGGCCCTGATCGTCGGATCGGGTCTGCTGGTGCCGATGATGATCGCCGCCCAGGGGTCGTTCTACAGCCGACAGTTCCCCGTCGCGACCCGGTCCAGTGGTGTGGGCTCGGCCCGAGAGTTCGGTACGGCCGTCTCCGGCGCGATCGCACCGCTGGGGGCTCTCGCGCTCGTCACTGCGTCGCCTACCAATTCGACATTCGGGGTTGGCATCGTGCTGACGGCATCCGCCGTACTCGTCGTCGTCCCCGCCCTCCTGGACCAGGGCCGGCGACACTCCACCACCAAGAACTGAGGTCGCACAGGCGGCGGCGGGATTTCGGGGTCTCCCGGCGTCGATGCCGGGGCAATGCAAACCACCTGTGCAGGACAGCATGCCGGGAGACCCGGAGGACGCGGTGCGCGAAGCGGAACCTCACGCCAGCAGAGGCTGCAGCACCTTCTGCACGTACCATCCCGCGACCATCGTGCTCTCGGCGGGGTGGGGGCTCTGGTCGGACTCGACGACGATCCAGCCGCGGTAGCCGTGCTCGGCGAGCGCACCGACGAAGCCCTCGAAGTCGACCAGCGCGCGCTCGTCGCTCGGCTCGTAGAACCAGCGCAGGATCTTTCGTGCCCCGCCCTCGGTGCGGATGAACTGCTCCGCGTGCGGCGTCGACGCCTCGGCCTCATCGACCGTCTCGCGTGCGTCCTTCAGCTGCACGTGGACCACGCGATCGGCGTACCGACGGTAGAAAGCGACGGGGTCGATGCCCGAGATCGCGTACTCGGCGGTGTCGATCGCGAGGCCGACCTTCGCCGGGTCCGTCGCGGCGAGAAGGCGGTGGATGCCATCTCCCAGGCGCAGCGCGGAGAGGAAGTCGACGTGGAGGCCGAGCGCGATGCCGTCGGCCGCGATCGCGTCGCCCACCGTGTTCCAGAGGTTCGCGAGCACGCCGATCTGCTCGTCCGAGAGGGGTCCCGTCTGCCAGGCCGACGGGGCCGCCCGCACCACCAGCACGCTGCCGCCGAGGCGCCGGAGGGCGTCCGCGAACCATCGCGCGGTGCGGGTGATCTCGCCGACCGACTCCGGGTCCAGCGGGTCGGGGCCGCGACCCATCTCGACCTCGAACCCGACCGCGGGGTCGTAGACGTAGCTGCTGACGGCGTCGAGCGCGCACGAGGCCAGCACCTCGCGGAAGCCCTCGAGCGAGCCGTAGAGGTCGGCGATCTGCTGCGGCGTCCCGAGCGGCTCCCATGCGCCGAAGCTCACGGCGGTGAGCTCGACGCCGGAGAAGCCGCTGATCGAGACGGTCTTGAAGGCGCGTTCGTGCTCGCGCTTGCGCACGAACGAGTCGATGTTGGTGTCCCACTGGTTGATGGCGTAGGCCCAGCGCACGTCGGTCATCGCGCCACCTCCTCGTTGTAGATGCCGTCCAGCACGTTCTTGGCGTACCAGCGCGAGATCGCGGTGCTCTCGGAGTAGTCGCCGCCGAGCTTGTCGGCCTTGTCGTGTTCGACGCTGATCCAGCCGGTGTACCCGTGGTCGCGGACCGAGCGCATCATCGCCTCGAAGTCGACGAGCCCTTCGTCGGTGCCCATCTCGTAGAACCACTTCTCGGTGGTCTTCGCCGAGACCTCGGCATCCGGGAACATCCGGTAGTCCTCGTTGGTGTCTGTGAAGCGGGTGTCCTTGAAGTGGAAGCCCGTCACGCGCTCGTGGTGCTTCTCGTACACGTCGACGGGGTCGACGTCGGCGATGCAGTGCTGCGCGGTGTCGACGAAGAACTTCACGTAGCGCGGGTCGGCGTAGGAGTAGAAGCGGTCGATCTGGTCGCGCGTGCGGATGCCGGCGTAGAACTCGTGGTGGCACGTGAGGTTCACGCCGTACTGCTGCGTGAGCTCGCCGACCTTGCCCCAGATGTCGGCGGCGTGCTTGAGCCCGTCGTCGGGCACGCCGGCCTCATCGAAGTAGCGCGATCCTGGCATGACGATGATGTTGTCGAGCTGGATGCCGGACCACATGTCCAGCGTCCGCTGGAAGTCCTCCAGGATCGTCCCGTGCGTCGCCGGAACCTCGGGCGCGTAGCGGTCGGGCGTGTAGTAGACGCCGTGGAAGGTGTTGACGATGCGCTCGAGCCCCTGCTCCTGCACGAACTCCTGGTAGTTCGCCACGGAGCCGTACTGCTCGAAGATCTGCCAGATACGGAAATCGAACGTGTCGATCGCGTCGAAGCCGACAGCGGCGACCTGCTGCAGGAACCGCTTCATCGCCAGGCGCGACTGCCACTGGTCGTAGGGGCCGGCCGGACCCTGGGCGCGCCAGTGGTCCATGTAGCTCCACTTGAGGGGAGGGCGGTCGGTGGTCATCGGGTTCTCGCTTCCTGGAGGTCCGCGTCGTCGCGGGTCGGTCGGTCGGTCAAGGTCTCTCGGGCTAGATCGAGGTGGCGGCGCGTCGTGTCCCACGGGTCGTCGTCCAGCCACTCCTGGCCGCCCCACTCGCTGCAGAGCGTGCCGACGTAGTCGGTACGGCGGAGCGCCTCGCCGAGGTCGCGGATCGGCCGCGTGATGCGTCCGTCGGCGTCGTCGAGGTCCCAGAACTTCAGGTGCACGCCCTCGAGCAGGGGCAGGACGGATGCCACGTCGGCGATGCCGGAGCGCCCGAACCGCACGAGCAGGTTCATGTAGAGCGTGTGCACCGGTCCCGGCACCCGTCCCGACCGCAGGTAGTCGAGGACCGCCCCGTGCGTCTCGGGCTCGCGCCAATGGTCGGTGAGGAGCGCGACGAGGGCGGGGTCGATGCCGCCGCGGGAAAGCTCGTCGAGGTAGGTCACGGGGAGTGCAGGCATGAGCATGCTGATGTCGAGCAGCAGGCGGATCCGCGGGCTGTCGATCTCGGTGATCCGCGCGTACGCCGCGGGCATCGCAGCCGGGGTCTAGTGTCCCTGCGCCTCCTCGTACAGGACGAGGTCGAGTTCTTCGAGCAGTGGGAGCGTGCGCTCGAGGAGCTCGCCGGCCTGTCCGAGAGGGAGGCGTACGCCGTGCGCGCCGAGCGCGGCGGAGGTGCGCAACTGCGGCTCGAGGAACGCGAGCCGTTCGTCGTCGTCACGGCGACGATGGCCGTCCCACTCGTCGATGCTGAGACCGACGATGCTCACGCGCCCGCCGACCGCGTCGAGCCGGTCGCGCAGGCTGCGGGCCTCGTCCGGCGTGGCCGCGGGGTAGCCGCGCCACAGTTGCCCCAGTTCCACCTCGATCGCGGAGGCGAGGCCGCGCTCGACCAGCGTGAGCGCGAGGTCGGGGGCCGTGCGTTCCGCGCGGAGCATCTCCGGCGTGAGGTTGAACGCGCTCGCCGAGAGCGTCCAGTTCGCGGGGAGGCCGGTCATTCGGGGCTCCCGACGTCGCGCGAGACGCCCGTCGTCGGCGTCTCGGTGTCCAGCGGGCGGGTGAAGAAGAAGGGAAGCCGCAGGGGGCCGTCGGGCCCGCTCTCGAGGTAGGGAACCTCGAGATGGAACGACACCGACACCTCGTGGATGCCAGGGCTCGCGGCATCCGTCACGTGCAGCGCGACGCGGTCCTGCAGGTGCCACCAGAGGGTCTCGGCTCCGAGATCGGCGGGGCCGACGCGGCGGTCGCCGAGCGTCACGGCCGCCGGGGTCGATCGCCCGTCGATGCGCACCTCCGGGTCGACGAGGCCGGCGAGGGGCAGCGAGCGGATCCAGGGCAGGGACAGGCGGAGCGCATACCCGTCGGGGAGGGCGTGCAGCGCATCGTCGCGCAGCGCGGTGAGGACCATAGGTCCTGAAGCTACCGACTAATGTCGCAAATAGGAAGAAGTATCACGCCGAGATCGCCTCACCGCGGATCGCGGCGAGCGTCGGGCGGCCCTCCGCGAACCAGCGGGGGAAGACCGCCTCGAACAGCTGTTCGCGAGCGAGATCCACGCCACCGCGCAGCGGTTCGCGCGCGTCGTTGACACTCGTCACGATCGACAGGTCGCGCGTCGCGAGCGGCAGCGAGAGCTCGTACACGCGGTGGCGCACCTCGGCGAGGAACAGTTCGCCTGCCGCCGCGACGGCGCCTCCGACGACGATGACGCTCGGGTTGAACATGTTCACGAGGGCGGCGACCGCCTCGCCGACCTGCCGGGCGGAGGCCTGGATGAGGGAGATCGCCAGGGCGTCGCCCCGCTCGGCAGCCTTCGAGATGTCTTCGGGGCTCAGCTCGGCGCCCGAGGCGAGGATGTCGGCGATCGCGCCGGTGCCACCGGCCGCGACCGCTTCGCGCGCGTCGCGCACGAGGGCCCAGCCGCCCGCGACGGCTTCGAGGCATCCGACCTTCCCGCACCGGCACTGCTGCTGCGCCCCGGGAACGCGGACGTGCCCCATGTCGCCCGCGGCGCCGTTCGCCCCGCGGTGCAGGCGGCCGTGCGACACGAGCCCGGCGCCGATGCCGGTGCCCACCTTGCAGTAGATGAGGTCGGGCGTGTCCTCCCGCCGGCGCGCCCGCTCGCCGGCGGCGAGCAGGTTGACGTCGTTGTCGACCCAGACCGGCGCCGAGTATCGCTCCTCGAAGCGGGAACGGACGTCGAAGTTGTTCCATCCGGGCATGATCGGCGGCGCGACCGGGCGACCGGTCTCGAAATCGACCGGGCCGGGGAGGCCCACGACCACGGCCCAGACCGGAGGATTCTCGTCGGCCTCGAGAAGTTCGTCGACCATCGTCGTCGCGACCGAGAGCGTCTCGTCGGGACCGCGGGAGATGTCCCACACGCGGTGCGCCTCCGCGCGGATCTCGCCGTCGAGGTCGGTGACGCCCACGTGGATGTGCAGCCCGCCGAGCGCGCACACGACGATGCGTCCGCGCTCGGCGCGGAAGCGGAGCGTGCGCGGGGCCCGCCCGCCGGACGAGGGGGCGTACTCGGCATCCTCGAGGAAGCCCATCTCGACGGCGCGATCGACGCGCTGGGTCACGACGCCGCGACCGAGCCCCGTGACGCGACCGATCTCGGGACGCGTCACCGCCTCGCCGAGTCGGACCATGTTGACGATCCGCAGCAGGCTCGTGACCTCGTCGGTCTGTGCGCCGAAGCGAAGAGTGGAGACGTTGGCCATGCTCGATCTTCACACAGGGGACGCTCTTCGTTCCTGGTTCCCGGTCATCTATAGTTCATTCGTCTCGAACTTCAGTTTCTTTCGGGCTGAAGTGGCGCGAAGGAGCGACATGACCTGGGGTGTGGGCATCATCGGGGCGGGGCCCGGCGTCGCGGCGTTGCACGCCCCCACGCTGGCGCGGACCTCCGGCGACTTCCGACTCGTGCACGTCAGCGACGGCGGCAGCGGGCGCGCCGCCGCGATCGCTGAACGCTTCGGTGCGCGCTCCTCGACCGGGGTCGACGATCTGCTGGTCGACGCCGAGGTCGAGGTCGTCGCGGTCTGCAGCCCGCCCGACCAGCACGCCGCGCACGTCCGCGCGAGCCTCGCGGCCGGTCGCCGCGCCATCTTCTGCGAGAAGCCCCTCGCCACCACGATCGAGGACGCCGACCGGATCGTCGCCGAGTGCGCCGACGCCGGCGCGCTCCTGGTGGTCGGCACGAATCATCTGTTCGATCCCGCGTGGTCACGCGCGACGCACCACCTGCACGCCACGCGGGACCGCGTGCGGTCGGTGTCGGTGACCCTCTCCCTCGCCCCGAACGGCCGGTACCACCAGCTCGTCACGGGCGCGCCGCTCCCGGCGGCGCCCGGGCCCACCCGCCCGCCGATCGACCCGGGCGACCGCGAGCTGAACGCGCACATCGTGCGACAGCTCGTCGTCGGGCTCGCGGTGCACGACCTGCCGCTCGTGCGCGACCTCGTGCCCGATGCGACCGAGGTCGTGTGGGCGCGGCCGGTCGCCCCGATCGGGTTCGATCTCGCCCTCCGATCGCCCGACGCGGTCGTGCGCTTCACCGCCGTCATGGGTCCCGATGGTGCGGACTCGCTGTGGCGTGTCACCATCGCGACCGACGGCGCACGCATCGACGTCGAGTTCCCGCCGCCGTTCGTGCACGCGGGCAGCGCGCGAACCACGGTCCGCGACGGACGCGGCATCCAGACGATCTACCCCATCGACCGACGCGACGGATACGACGCGGAGTGGCGCGCGCTCGCGGCTCTGCTGCGGGGTGAGACGGCGATGGAGTACGACGAGCTGCGCGCGGATGCCGCGTTCGTCATCGCCGTGGCCGACGGCGCCGCCGCTGCGGTGCGGGCGGGAGGAGACGCATGAGCGCGCTGCCCGTGTGGACCGACCTCGCCGCCTATCGGGCGGCCGTCGCCGAGCTCGCCCCGCTCGTGCGCCTGGCGGATGCCGACGAGACCGGCGTCCTCCGGGTCGTCGACGGCCGCGGCGCCTGGTGGGACCGTCTGGAACGGCTGACCGACACGCTCGGGGTGGTGGTGGATGAGCCGCAGCCCGCACCCGCCGCGGCCCACGAGCGACTGCGGGCGCTGGCGCTGCCGGTCGTCGTCGCCCGCCGTCGGCTGCGGGCGGACGTGGTCGACGCCGTCGCGTCGGTGCCCGCGGCGCACGTGGTGGTCGACGCGTGGGGGTCGGCGTCCGAGGCGGCGGTGATTCTGCGCGACGCCGTGGGCTGGGCGCGGGTGCTCGCCGGAGGGCCGCTCGACGTCCTCGCCCACGCGGCGACGCCGACCGCCGACACGCTGGCGCTCGTCCAGGGGTCGGTGGGAGTCAGTGTCACGAGAGCCCTGGGTGGATCGGCGGTCGGTGACGCGCTGACGGCGATCGCGCTGGGCCCCCGGCGCGTGGAGGTGCGGCTCGACTCCGCGGCGGCGACCATCCACGTCGAGACCGACGACGCCGAGGGCCGGCGGATCGCGCCTCCGAGACGAGAGGCGGCCGAGCGCGTGGCCCTTCGCAGACTTCGGGATGCCATCGGTGCGGGCGTCCGGCTCGACGACCTGGACGCGCTCGCGCACGACGACGAGATCCTCGGGGTGGAATAAGTCGGGTCGATACTCGGCATCCACAGGATCGGCTTCCCTGATACCGACTTCGGTCAGATAGTGGAAGAAGAGTCGGAACGGCCCGATTCCCCGAAAGGATCGAAGATGATCAAGCTTCTCTCGCACCTGTCCTTCGTTGCGGTCACGACGCCCGACGTCGATGCCTCGGTTGACTTCTACGTCAATCGCGTGGGTCTGACCGAAGTCGCGCGTGAGGACGACCGCGTTTACCTCCGCTGCTGGGGCGACTACTACTCCTACTCCCTCGTCGTCGTCCGCGGCGACGAGCCCGCGCTCGACACCATGGCCTGGCGCACCTCGTCGGCCGAGGCGCTCGAGGAGGCCGCGAAGCGCGTGGAGGCGGCCGGCATCCAGGGCGAGTGGTTCGAGGGCCGCGGCATCGGTCGCGCCTACCGCTTCACCGGCCCGTTCGGTCACAGCATGACGCTGCACTGGGACGTCGAGCGCCACCGCCCTGAGCCGCACACCGCGTCGATCTTCCCGGACCGTCCCGAGAAGCGCAGCTCGGTCGCCGGCGCTCCCCGTCAGCTCGACCACGTCACCGTCGCGACCAGCAACGTCGACGCGTTCGTGCAGTGGTACGTCGACACCCTCGGCTTCCGCTTCATGGCGCGCACCGTCCTGGACGAGGCCCCCATCTCGGTGTTCTCGGTGCTGACCACCAACGAGAAGTCGCACGACCTCGGTGTCGTCCTCGACGGCTCGACGCGCGCCGGCCGCATCAACCACTTCGCCTTCTGGGTCGACACCCGCGAGGAGCTGCTCATCGCCGCGGACACCCTCATGGAGAACGGCATCCCGATCGAGTACGGCCCCAACATCCACGGCATCGGCGAGCAGACCTTCCTCTACTACCGCGAGCCGTCGACGCTGCGCATCGAGCTGAACACCGGCGGCTACCGCAACTACGTCCCCGACTGGGAGGCGAACACCTGGAAGCCCTCGCTCGGCTCGAACAACATGTACCGCAACGGTGCCATGCCGATGTCGATGACGGAGTCGTTCCCGCCCGCCGACGGCCCCAGCGCGACGGAGGAGGGCGTGCCCGACGAGATCAAGGAAGCCCTGCTCAACCCCTACGCCGTGCAGGGCCGGGGTTGATGGTGGCGATCGCCCCCTACGCTCTCGCGCGCTTCCGCCGAGGGGATGCCGTGCACGTCGGCCTCGTGGCCGACGACCGCATCCGTCCCCTCGGCGCGGAGGAGCTCGGTGGCGGCCTGAACGATTTCCTGGCCGCCCCCGACTGGGAGCGCATCGCGGCTCTGGTCGGCGCGCCGGGGGAGTGGCATCCGCTCTCGGAGGTCACTCTCACGGCCCCCGTCGAGCCGCGGCAGGTGCTGCAGACCGGCGCCAACTACCGCCAGCACGTCATCGAGCTCGTGGCGGCGGGTCTGACGCAGAACACCGACCGCACGCCCGAGGAGGCCCGCGCCTTCGCGGCCGACATGATGGACGAGCGCGCCCGCAGCGGCGAGCCGTACTTCTTCATCGGTCTCACGGCGTGCGTCGTCGGCGACGACGTGCCGCTCGTGCTGCCGAGCTACAGCGAGGTGCACGACTGGGAGCTCGAGCTCGCGGTCGTCATCGGACGCGAGGCGTTCCGCGTCTCACGCGAGGAGGCGCTCGACCACGTCGCCGGGTACACGATCGTCAACGACATCACCACGCGCGACCTGGTCTTCCGCGCGGACATGAAGGAGATCGGCACCGACTGGTACCGGGCGAAGAACGCGCCGGGATTCCTGCCCACCGGTCCGCTCCTCGTGCCCGCCGCGTTCGTCGACCCCGCGGACACCCCGGTGCGGCTCGAACTCAACGGACAGGTGATGCAGGATGCCAACACCTCCGATCTTCTCTTCGATGTGCCGGCACTGATCTCGGCGGCATCCCAGACCCATCCGCTGCTGCCGGGCGATCTGCTGCTCACCGGGAGTCCGGCCGGTAACGGACAGCACTGGAAGAGGTTCCTGCGCGACGGCGACGTCATGGCCGGGACGATCGGGGTGCTGGGCACGCAGACCGTCCGGTGCGTCGCGGAGGAGGTCGCGTGAGCGCGCCGTCCGAGAGCCCCGCCGACCTCGACCGGCACAACCCCGAGGCCGAGATCGCCGCGCGCGCCGAGGCGTACCGGAACTGGGGACGCTGGGGCGAGGACGACGTGCTCGGCACACTCAACTTCATCGACGCCGCGAAGCGCCGGGAAGCCGCCGCGCTCGTGCGTGAGGGGCGCTCGATCTCGCTCTCGCAGCGCTTCGACACCGACGGGCCCCAGAAGGGCTGGCGCCGACGCACGAACCCGGTGCACACCATGACCGACACGGGGACGGATGCCGAGCGCGGCAACCAGGGGTTCCCCCACGGAATCGGCGGCGCCGACGACGTCATCGCGATGCCCCTGCAGTGCTCCACGCAGTGGGACGGCCTGGGGCACATCTTCGACCACGGGTTCGCCTGGAACGGGCGGCGGGCGGGCGACGTCGTCACGAGCGACGGCGACCTCGTCACGGGCATCGAGCACGCCGCCGACGTCATCGTCTCGCGCGGCGTGCTCCTCGACGTCGGCCGCCATCTCGCGCCCGAGACCGGCGAGCTCGCCGACGGCTACGCCATCACCGCCGCCGACCTCGACGCCTGCGCGGCCGCGGAGGGCGTGGCCGTGGGCCGCGGCGACATCGTGCTCGTCCGCACCGGCCAGTTCACGCGCGTGCAGCGCGAGGGGTGGGGTGACTACGCGGGAGGCCCGGCCCCCGGTCTGTCGCTCACCACCGCCGGGTGGCTTCACCGGACGGAGATCGCCGCGATCGCCACCGACACGTGGGGCTTCGAGGTGCGGCCGAACGAGTTCGACGTGCCGGCCTTCCAACCGCTGCACCAGGTCGTGATCCCCAACCTCGGGCTCACGATCGGGGAGATGTGGAACCTCGACGCGCTCGCCGAGGCGTGCGCGTCCGCGGGACGCTGGGAGTTCCTGCTCTCGGCGCCGCCGCTCCCGATCACCGGTGCCGTCGGGTCGCCGGTGAATCCGGTCGCTCTGCTGTAAACCTGATTCCCTCGTCGCAAGAACAGAGAGGTTCTGACATGACCGCCGTCCAACGAGTCGCCGTCGCCGGCGCCGGCGTCGCCGGCCTGGCATCCGCCATCTTCCTCGCCAAAGCGGGTGTCGACGTCGACGTCTTCGACGCGCAGCCCGCGCTGCCCACGCGCGGGTCGGGCATCACGCTGCAGGGCAACGCGCTGCGCGTGTTCGACGAGCTCGGCGTGTGGGACGAGGTCGCCGCCGCGGGCAAGCCGTTCGAGGGCTTGAACCTGCGCGCCCCGGGGCCCGGCGCGCCGATCGTGGCGTCGCTGCCGGACCTCAAGACCGGCGGCCCCGACTACCCGTCCACGATGGGCATGTCGCGCCCGGACCTGGCCCGCATCCTGCTCGACGCGGCCGAGAAGAACGGCGCGCGCGTGCACTTCGGGCGCCGCGTGACCGGCCTCACGCAGACCGCGGATGCCGTGGACGTGGACATCGACGGAGAGCCGTTCGGCACGTACGACCTCGTCATCGGCGCGGACGGCCTGCACTCGACGGTGCGCGAGCTGATCGGCATCCACGTCGCTCCGGAGCAGACGGGCATGGGCATCTGGCGCACGTTCGTGTCGCTGCCCGACGAGGTCGACCGCAGCGAGCTGTACTACGGCGGACCGATGTACATCGCGGGGTACACGCCCACCGGCGACGACACGATGTACGCCTTCCTGGTGGAGAAGGCCGAGGACCGCTCGGGCGTCTCGTCCGAGGACGCGCGTCGCATCATGGTCGAGCAGTCGCGCGCGTACGACGGTCCGTGGAACTCGATCCGCGCCGACATCGAGGCGGGCGCCGACGCGAACTACACGTGGTTCACGCGGCATCTCGTCGACGCCCCCTGGAACCGCGGCCGCGTCGTCGTCATCGGCGACGCCGCGCACAGCTGCCCGCCGACGATCGCCCAGGGCGCCGCCCAGGGCTTGGAGGACGCCGCGGTGCTCACCGAGCTGCTGGTGGGTCGGGATGCCGTCGACGAGGCGCTGTGGGACGAGTTCCACGACCGTCGCATCGCACGCGCGTCGGCGATCGTCGACGCCTCCGTGCAGCTGGGGCAGTGGCAGCTGGACGGCGTCCGCGACGCCGACATGGGAGGCCTCATGTTCCGCGTGGCCCAGCTCACGGCGGCGCGCGCATGAGCGAGGTCGTCGACGTCCACGCGCACCTGCTCATGCCGGGGCTGCACGCCGAGGTGGAGCGGCGGGTGCCCGAGGAGGTCGAGGCCGCGGCCGAACTCGAGCTGCGTCGCAACGGCCTGGCGAGCCTGCAGGCCTCGGGGCGCATGATCGGCGAGCGCTTCCCCCGCCTGACCTCGGTCGACGCGCGCCTGGCCGCGATGGACTCCCAGGGTGTCGACCGGCAGTGGGTCAGTCCCTCTCCGAACCACTTCTACCCGTGGGCCAACGAGGGGCTGGCGACGTGGACGACCGGTGAGGCCAACCGCCTGATCGCCGAGCACGTCGCTCAGGCGCCCGACCGTCTCGTCGGCCTGGGCACCGTGCCGCTGCAGCACCCGCACCTCGCCGTCGACGCGCTCGATGACGCGGTGCTCGGGAGGGGGCTCGCGGGCGTGGAGATCTCCTCGTTCGCGGGCGACGTCGAGCTCAGCGACGATCGCCTGGAGCCGTTCTGGGCCCGTGCCGCGGAGTTGCGCGCCGTGGTCTTCCTGCACCCCTTCGGCTGCTCGCTCGACGAGCGTCTCGACCGGTTCTACCTCTCGAACACGGTCGGGCAGCCCGTGGAGAACGCCGTCGCGCTGTCGCACCTCATCTTCGCGGGCGTTCTGGATCGGCATCCGGGCCTCCGACTGATCGCGGCGCACGGCGGAGGCTACCTGCCCACCGCGATCGGCCGCTCGGACCGCGCGTGGAAGGTGCGGCCCGAGGCGCACGAATGCGCCCACGCTCCGTCGAGTTACCTCTCGAAGCTCTGGTTCGACACCGTGGTGCATGACGAGCGGGCGCTGCGCTGGCTCGTCGAGGCGGCGGGCGCGGACCGGGTGCTGCTGGGCAGCGACTTCCCGTTCGACATGGGGCTCGACGACCCCGTCGCGTTCGTGCGCGGCGCGGGGCTCCCCGACGACGCGGTCGACGCGATCCTGGGCGGCAACGCCGAGGCGCTGCTGCGGACGCGGGTGAACGCGTGAGGATCGCGCGGTGGGCCGACGGCGCCGACGTCGGCGAGGGGTTCGTCGACGGGACCTCGGTGATCCCGTTCCCCGACGGACTGCGCGTGGCCGAGGTGCTGGCGCAGGGTCTCTCCGCGGCTTCGGCGCTGTACGCGCGGCGGGCCACCGCGGCGGCGCGGCCGCTGGCCGAGGTGCGGCTGCTCGCCCCGCTCGTGCCGGCGTCGATCCGTGACTTCGTCGCGTTCGAGGAGCACGTCGAGGGGGTGAGCGCGTCGGTCGACGGCAAGAGCGAGGTCGTGCCCGAGTGGTACGACGCACCGACGTTCTACTTCACGAACCCGCACACGGTCCGCGCGACCGGCGACGTCGTGGCGATCCCCGAGACGCAGCGGCTGGACATCGAGCTGGAGCTGGCCGCCGTGATCGGCGGGGTGCCCGGATCCGAGGGCGAGAACCTGGATGCCACCTCCGCCGCCGCCCACATCTTCGGCTACACCGTGATGAACGACTGGTCGGCGCGGGACCTGCAGTCGCGCGAGATGAAGGTGCGGCTCGGCCCTGCGAAGGGCAAGGACTTCGCGATGACCCTCGGTCCGTGGATCGTCACGGCCGACGAACTCGACCCGTTCGTGGATGCCGACGGGTTCCTCGCGGTGCGCGCCGAGCTGTTCGTCAACGGCGAGCTGATCGGCGCTGACCTCGTGTCGAACATGGGCTGGCCGTTCCCGGAGCTGGTGATGTACGCCGCGCGGAACTCCGTGGTCGTCCCGGGTGACGTGCTCGGGTCGGGGACCGTCGGCAACGGTGGATGCCTCGGCGAGCTGTGGGGACGGCGCGGGGCCCTCGACCCGCGGCCGCTCGAACCCGGCGACGAGGTGCGCATGGTCATCGAGGGCGTCGGCGAGATCGTCAACGTCGTGGGGGAGCGGGTTCCGGCGCCGCCCGTGCCGCGGGCGCGCGAACGTTCGCGCGCGCGGTTCCGCGAACATCCGGCCGTCGCCGGGGGAGCTGCGACCGCGCGATGACCGAGCTCCGTCTCCCGGGCATCGCCGGACACCTGTTCGTGGTGACCGGCGCGGGGCGCGGGCAAGGCGCCGAGGAGGCGCTGAGGCTCGCCTCTCTCGGCGCGGACGTCGTCGCCGCGGACCTGGCCGACGACGCGCCGGAGCTGCGCGATCGCGCAAGAGATCTTCCGGGGGAGCTGCAGTACCGCCGCCTCGACGTCGCGTCCGAGGAGGACTGGGCCGCGCTCGCCGCGTCCGTCCAGGGGCGTCGCGTTCGCGGGCTCGTCAACAACGCGGGCATCACCCATCGCGCGCGCATCGGCGAGCTCGTCCGCGCCGACTGGGACCACGTGATGGCCGTCAACGTCACCGGGGCCATGCTCGGCATCCAGGCGCTCCTGCCCCTGATGGATGCCGGCGCCTCGATCGTCAACATCGGCTCCGTCGCGGGACTCACCGGGCACTACACGGCGGCATACACCGCGAGCAAGTGGGCGCTGCGAGGGCTCACGCACGCGTGCGTGACGGAGCTCGGGCCCCGTGGCATCCGGGTGAATCTCGTGCACCCGGGCTTCATCCGCACCCCGATGACGGCGTCCGCGCCGCCCGCGTTCGCCGAGGCGAGCACCGCGATCATCCCGCTGCAGCGCGTCGGTGAGCCGGCGGACGTCGCCGACCTCGTCGCCTTCCTCCTCTCGGATGCCGCGGCGTTCATCACCGGGGCGGAGGTCGGGGTCGACGGGGGGCAGGCGCTCTCAGGGGCGGCCACGGTGCTCTCGACCGCACTCCGCTAATGTTGAAAATCGACATAAGCCGGGTATGATGGACATGACGTCGGGGCCCACCGGGTCCGTTCGCCCGGTGAGGGAGCCGGAGCGGCACACACGGTCGCGTCGATCGCCCGGTCGTACGGGCGCCCCTCGCATGACTCTCTCCCCCGCGCGGCTGCGCATCCTCGTCGCCGCACTCCTCGCCGTGTCGTTCCTCGGCGCCCTCGACCACACCGTCGTCTCGACCTCGCTCGCCACGATCGCCGGCGATCTCGGCGCGCTCGAGCACATGGGCTGGATCATGGTCGGCTACACCCTCGCCGCCACCGTGATGCTGCCCGTGCTCGGCAAACTCGGCGACGTCGTCGGCCCGCGGAGCGTCTTCCTCGTCTCGCTCGGGCTGTTCCTCGTCGCGTCACTCGCGTGCGGCTTCGCCCCCGACCTCGGCTGGCTGATCGCCGCGCGCGTGGTGCAGGGGCTCGGATCGGCGGGGCTTCAGCTCATGTCGCAGACGATCATCGCCCGGGTCACGAGCCCTCGTCAGCGCCCGCGCTACATGGCCATCATCGGCACCGCCTTCCCTGTCGCGATCGTCGTCGGGCCCGTCGTGGGAGGTCTGATCACCGACTTCTGGGGGTGGTCGTGGGTGTTCTGGATCAACATCCCGATCGGCCTCGCCGCGTTCGCGCTCGCCGCCGTCGCGGTGCCGCGCCTCCCCGGGGGAGCGCACCCCCGCTTCGACATCCCCGGGTCGGTCGTGTTCACGGGCACGCTCGTGGCCCTCGTGCTCGCGGTGACCTGGGTCGGCGACGACGCCCTGCGTCCGACGGCGCTCGCGTGCGCGGCGGCGGTGGTCGTCGGCATCCTGGCCCTCGTCGTCATCGAGCGTCGGGCCGCCGAACCGATCCTGCCGCCGCGCATCCTGCGCAACCGCACGATCCTCGCCTGCCTCGGGCTCTCGCTCATCGTGGGCGCCGGCCTGTTCGCCATCGTCGCCTACGTGCCGACCTACATCCAGATGGCCTACCGCACGACCGCGACCCTCTCGGGTCTCGTGCCGATCGCGACCGTGCTCGGCATGCTCGTCAGCAACCTGCTCACGGGGTGGCTGGTCAGCCGTTCGGGCCGGTACCGCTTCTACCCGGTGTTCGGCACCGTGCTGGCAGCCGTGGGGCTGGCGGCCATGGCGGCGCTGCCCGTCGGGCTGCCGCTGTGGGTGCCCATGGCCGTGATGGCCATGGTCGGCATCGGCACCGGCTCGTTCACGAACCTCATCTTCGCCGTCGTGCAGAGCGCGGCCGCCCGCTCCGACCTCGGGGCCGTCACGGCCACCACCAACCTCGTGCGCCAGGTGGGCTCGGCCGTCGGCACGGCGGTCGTCGGCGGCGTGGTCGGCTCCGGCGTCGCCGCGAGTCTCCCCATCGGACTGGATGCCGACACCCTCACCCCCGCGGTGGTGCGCGCCGCGGCCCCGGGCGTGCAGGACGCCGTCGCGGTGATCTACCATGACACGTTCGCGCCGGTGTTCCTGGGGCTCGCGCTCGTCTACGTCTGCGGGATCGTCTTCGCCCTGCTGCTGCCCGGCGGGCGCCTCTCCGACGAGGCACCCGCACCCCTCGTCGCCGTGTCCGATGCGGACCGTCAGCCTGCTTGATCTCAAAGGAGAGAACATGTCCGACACCCCCACGATCGCCGTCGTCGGCAGTGGACCCATCGGCGCCGCCTACGCCCGGGTGCTGCTGGAGTCGCTTCCGCACGCGCGCGTGATCATGTTCGAAGCGGGTCCGCAGGTCACCGAGCGCCCCGGCGAGAGCGTGCGCAACATCGCCGACCCCGACGAGAAAGCCCGCGCCCGCGAGCGGTCGCAGGGACCCCAGGCGGGCGAGTACCGCGACTCGCTCGGCATCCCGTCCGGCACCATCGTCGAGGGCATGTTCACGGCGCGTCAGGGCACGCATCTGCTCGACTTCGGCGGAGAAGGCTCAGCGCACGCGCCGACCTTCCCGGCGGCGGCCGCCGCCACGAACGTCGGCGGTCAAGGTGCGCACTGGACGTGCGCGATCCCCCGACCGGCCTTCAGCGAGAAGCTCGACTTCATCGCCGACGACGAATGGGAAGACCTCATCTCGACCGCGGAGGATCTGCTGCACAAGCAGAGCGCGGCGTTCTCGGACTCACCCGTGGGCGCTGCCATCCGCACCCTGCTCGACCGCGAGTTCGGTGCCGAGCTGCCCGAGGGCTACGGCGTGAGCACCCTGCCGGTCGCCGGCGATCCGCAACCCGACGGCACCATGCGCTGGGCCGGGACCGACACCGTCCTGGGGCCGCTCATCGAGCCGGGCACCGACACCGCGGCACGCTTCGAGTTGCGTGACCTGACGCTCGTCCGGCGCATCGAGCACGACGGCGCGCGCGTGCGGGGTGTGCTCGTGGAAGACCTGCGCACGCACGAGGAGTCCCTCGTGCCGGCCGACGCGGTCGTCGTCGCCGCGGACGCGTTCCGCTCCCCGCAGCTGCTCTGGGCGTCCGGCATCCGCCCGGCGCCGCTGGGCCGCTACCTCACCGAGCACCACGTCGTCATCGGCACCGTCGTCCTCGACGGTGAACGCATGAGTGAGCTCGTCTCCGACGACGAACTGCAGGCCGAGCTCGCCCGGCGCGCGATGAACCCCGCCGACCCGGTCGCCGCGGTCAATCGCATCCCGTTCTCCGAGCCCCACCACCCCTACTCGGCGCAGATCATGTACGCCGAGACCCCGCCCTTCCCGCTCGACCCCGCGCACCCGGCCGCCGGGAACCGCTGGGGGTACATCAACATGGGCTTCGGCGTGCGCAAGTTCCCGCGCGTCGAGGATGGCGTGACCTTCAGCGACGACGAGCTCGACTACCGCGGTCTGCCCAACTTCACCATCGAGTACGCCCTGACCGACCGGGAGGATGCCGAGATCGCCGAGGCCACCGAGCGTCTGCGTCGCGCCGGCGCCGCGTTGGGCTCGTTCATCGCCGAACCGCGGCTTCTGCCGAACGGCTCGAGTCTGCACTTCATGGGGACGATGCGCGCGGGCACCGATCCGGCGACCTCGGTCGCCGACCCCTACTCGCACGTGTGGGGCTTCGAGAACCTCGTGGTCGGGGGCAACGGTCTCATTCCGACGGCGAACACGATGAACCCGACGCTGACGAGCATGGCGATCGCCGTCCGCGGCGCGCGCCGGCTCGCGGAGGAACTCGGCGGTGCGGGTGCGGCGGCGGTGGATACCGGCGAGCTCGCGAAGGCCTGAGGAGGGCGAGCCCCGACTCGGCCGTGCGCGGGTGCGGATGCCGGTGGCGACCCGGCCGTGCGCGGTCGCGGGGAACGGGCGATGCGCGGAGAACAGGCCGATCCTGCGCGGATCGCCCCGTTCTCGGTGCGCAGCCTGCTCTCGCGTCGTTCGGGACCGGCGGGCGCCGCCCCCAGCCGCCCCACCCGGCGGCTCGACCGATGCGAGCCCGGGATAATGGAGGCGTGGAACCCTGGGAGATGCGCGAGTGGTTCCAGGAGTTCCTCGACACGCTCAACCGTCATGATCCCGAGGCGCTGCGGGAGTTCCTCGCGCTGGACGTGCGCCGCGCGCACCTGCCCGCCGGCGCGGATGCGTGGGTCTCCGAGTACGCGGATCTGCTCCGCGGGTTCCCCGACTGGCAGTGGCGCCGCATCCAGGTCCTCGTCGAGGATGACCGGATCGCCGTCCACCTGCGCGGGAGCGGCGCCCATTCCGGTGTGTTCCAGCACGTGCCCCCGACGCGACGGCGCGTCAGCATCGCCTCCTTCGCGATGTACCGGATCGTGCGCGGGCGCGTGGTCGAGGCATCCGGAACCGACGACGCCGCGGCGATCCGCGCCGCTGTGCTGTGACCGCTCGTCCGTCACGGGGATCGGGCCGTCGGCGGGTGCCGGTACGTTCGAAGGGTCCCCGTTCCGCGGGGCAGGAGGACAACCCGAATGACTGGTGACGATCGCCCCGGTGCCGGGATCGTGTGGTCGCGCGTGGAAGAAGGGTTTCACGTCGCGAGCGCGCGTGGGGTGTTCCTCGGGTACATCGATCGCGAGGCCGATGGCACCTACTGGGCGTACAACCGGCGCTCGCGTCCCATCGGACGCTTCCCCGGATTGATCGCGGCGATGACCGCCGTCACCCACGCGCACATTCAGGCGACCGCCGTCCCCCCGGTCATCGAACTGCGTCAGGTGCCGGACGCCTTACCCGGGTCGGCGGTGCACTGATGACCGGGGCCCTGTTCTCGATGACGTCTTCGAGCACCGCCGTGCCGCGGAGTTGATGCTGTGGTTCCGCGTGCGCTCGGTGCGAGGGGCCGCGTAGCCGACCGCGGCGCGATCCGGATCGCTTAGGAGCGGGCGGGTCCGACGATGGCGGTGACGAGTCGGTCGACGACCGCGTCATCCAGGGGCGAACGGCTGAGGACCCGCAGGACGAGGGCGCCGACGAGAGCCTCGGCGAGCTCGACGTACGGCGTGTCCGGTCGGAGGTGGGGCTCGGTGCCGGCGGCAGCGCGGAGTCGGGCTGCGAGCGAGTCGGCGTCGGCGAGGCTGTCGCGCAGCCGCCGTCCGATGTCGGCGTTCTCCGTCGCGGCGGCGATCAGCGAACGCATGAGCGGCTGACCGGAGTCGCTGTCGACGACGGTCGCGATCGAACGCAGCCAGGCGGTGAGATCGTGACGGATGTCTCCGGTGTCGGGGAGGGCGAGCTGCTCAGGCAGCAGCGCCCGTTCGAGCAGGCATTCGGCGACGATGTCGCTCTTCGACGGCCACCAGCGGTAGATCGTCTGCTTGCCGACGCCGGCGCGGGCCGCGATGCCCTCGATCGTCAGGTGGTCGTAACCGCGCTCGGCGAAGATCTCCGCGGCCGCCGAGAGGATCGACCGGCGTGCGACCTCGCTGCGGACGGGACCGCTTCGTGTCTGGGCCATGGAGCCTCCTGTCAGTCGAGACGAGACGGTGCGTGTTATCTTTCCACGGGCAGCCTATGCCCCTCGTGGCCTCGGCTGCGGGCCACCGAGTCTACGAGCCGAAGGATGCCGATGGCCGAGCTGTTGCACCGCCTGGGGACGTTCGCCGCACGGCGCGCGTGGATCGTCATCGTCGCCTGGACGCTGATCCTGGCCGTGACCGTCGGCGGCTTCCTCGTCGGCTTCAAGGGCCTGTCGTCGAGTTTCGACATCCCCGGAACGGCATCCGGGGACGTCATCGCCGAGCTCGAGAAGGAGCTGCCCGACTTCAGCGGCGCGAGCGGCACCATCGTCTTCTCGACCGGAGACGGTTCGCCCCTCAGCGACGATCAGCGCGACGAGATCACCGCGCTCGTCGAGTCGGCGCGCGACCTGCCCGACGTGGCCGACGTCATCGACCCGTTCGCGACGTCCCAGGAACTCGCCGACCGTCGCCAGCAGGTGCAGGACGGGCGCGCGCAACTGGACGCGGGTCGTGCGCAGGCCGAGAGCGGCCAGCAGCAGATCGATGCAGCGCGTCAGCAGCTCGAGGCGGGCCAGGCCCAGCTGGATGCCGCCCGCGCGCAGCTGCAAGACGCGCCGGAAGCGCAACGCGCCGCCGGACTCGCCGCGATCGAGCCGCAGCAGGCGCAGCTCGACGCCGGGAAGGCCGAACTGGACGCCCGTGAACAGCAGGTGCGCGACGGCTTGGCGACCCTCGACGCCTCGGAAGCCCAGCTGGAGCGCGGGGCCGAGCTGTTGTCGTACGCCGACGGCATCCGCGTCGTCTCGGAGGACGGATCGACCGCGATCGTGAACGTCTCGTTCACCGAGCCCCGCCTCGAGCTCGCCCAGGAGTCGAAGGACGCCGTCATCGAGCACTTCGAGGCGACCCCGATCGACGGTGTCGAGGTGGGGATCTCGACCGACATCTCGCAGGGCGTCCCCGAGATCCTCGGTGTGGGCGAGGCCATCGGCGTCGCGATCGCCGCCATCGTGCTGGTCGTCGTGCTGGGCTCGGTGCTGGCCGCGTCCTTCCCCATCGTCACCGCGCTCGTCGGTGTCGCCATCGGCGCCATGGCCACGCTGTCGTTCTCGGGCGTGATCCAGATGGCATCCGTCACCCCGTTCCTGGGCGTCATGCTGGGGCTGGCAGTGGGCATCGACTACGCGCTCTTCATCGTGTACCGCCATCGGCGTCAGCTGCTCCACGGCGCCGACGTGGTCGAGTCCATCGGGCTGGCCAACGGCACCGCGGGCACGGCCGTCGTCTTCGCCGGGACCACCGTCGTCGTGGCGCTCATGGCCCTGAACATCACCGGCATCCCGTTCCTGGGCCTGATGGGAACGGCCGGGGCGATCAGCGTCGCGATCGCCGTCCTCATCGCGGTCTCGCTCATCCCGGCGTTCCTCGGGCTCGCCGGGCGGCGGGTGCTCGGCAAGCGCGCACTCGCGCGTGCCGTGCAGGCCGCCGACACCCCCGAGACGCCGCGGTCGCGGGTGCGGCCCATGTCCGGCACCCGGGCCGTTGTCACGGTGGCCGTCACGATCGTGGCGCTGCTGGTCATCGCGATCCCCGCGCTGTCGATGCGGCTCGGGCTGCCCGACGGCGGCTCCGAGGCCGAGGACTCGACGGCGTACCGCGCCTACACGATCACCGAGCGCGAGTTCGGCCAGGGCGTGAACGGCCCGCTCCTGGTGACCGCCGATCTGCCCGAGGGGCTCGACGACGATGAGGTGCAGGACGCGCAGCTGGAGGTCGCGCGCGTGCTCGCCGCGCAGGACGACGTCGTCGCGGTCGCTCCCGTCGCGGTCTCCGACGACTCGCGCCTGGCGGCATTCCAGGTGGTCCCGAGCGAGGGCCCGAGCAGCGAGTCGACCGAGCGTCTCGTGCGGGATCTTCGCGCGCTGCCACCGGTCGACGGCGACATCGCGCTCGGGGTCGCCGGCCAGGCGGCCATCAACATCGACATCTCCGAGGGGCTCGCCGACATCCTGCCGCTCTACCTCGCGGTGGTCGTCGGACTGTCGTTCCTCATCATGGTCATGGTCTTCCGCTCGCTCCTCGTGCCGCTGGTGGCGACCGGCGGGTTCGTGCTCTCGCTGTTCGCCACCTACGGTGCGGTGACGGCGATCTTCCAGTGGGGCTGGTTCGGTCCGCTCCTCGGCATCCATCAGACCGGACCGATCCTGAGCTTCCTGCCGGTCATCCTGGTCGGCATCCTGTTCGGGCTCGCGATGGACTACCAGCTCTTCCTCGCCACCGGCATGCGGGAGGCGTTCGTCCACGGGTCGCCCGCGCGGCTCGCCGTGGCGCAGGGCTTCCGCGCCGGACGCACCGTCGTCATCGCCGCAGCGATCATCATGATCGCCGTCTTCGGCGGTTTCGTCACGAGCGAGGCGGTGATCATCAAGTCGTTCGGCCTCGGCCTCGCGGTGGGTGTGCTGCTCGACGCGTTCGTCGTCCGGATGCTGCTGATGCCCGCCGTCATGCACCTGCTCGGCCGGTCGGCGTGGTGGCTGCCCCGCTGGCTCGACCGCATCATCCCGAACGTCGACGTGGAGGGTGCTGCGCTCGAGCGGCGGCATCCCGCGCACCACTGAGGCCGGGCGCGGCCCGCCCTGCGCTCAGCCGCCGTGCGGGCGGCGGGCGGCGCCGCGGAGCCTGCCGCGGCGTAACGCTTCGACCCGCGGCGAACACGAAAGCCCTCCCGCGCGGCCGACGGCCGCCCGCGAGGGCAGGGGAGGGGCTGACGGGAATCGAACCCGCGCTGTCTGCTTGGGAAGCAGAAGTTCTGCCATTGAACTACAGCCCCGAGCGCCGTACGGCACTTCCGTCAGCATAACAGCGTCTCGCGTGGCATCCGGGTTCCGTGTTTCCCGTCGAACGCACACGTTCCGGTCGAGAGCATACGTTCCACGCGGCCGGAACGTGTGCGTTCGGGCGAAACGTGTCCGTTCGGCGATGCGGCCGCAGCCGGCCGAAGCGCGGCACGCCCTAGGCTGGGCGCGTGCTGCTCTCCGATCGCGACATCCGCACCGAACTCGCCGAAGGGCGCCTGGGGCTCGACCCCTTCGATCCGGCGATGGTGCAGCCCTCGAGCGTCGATGTGCGCCTCGACCGCTACTTCCGGCTGTTCGACAACCACAAGTACCCGTTCATCGACCCCGCCGAGGATCAGCCCGAGCTCACGCGCCTGATCGAGGTCGAACCGGACGAACCGTTCATCCTGCACCCGGGCGAGTTCGCGCTGGGCTCGACGTTCGAGCGCGTGACCCTGCCCGACGACGTCGCCGCGCGGCTCGAGGGCAAGTCATCGCTCGGGCGACTGGGGCTGCTGACCCACTCGACCGCGGGCTTCATCGACCCGGGCTTCTCCGGACACGTCACGCTCGAGCTGTCCAATGTCGCGACGCTGCCGATCAAGCTGTGGCCGGGCATGAAGATCGGGCAGGTCTGCTACTTCCGCCTCACCTCGCCCGCCGAGAACCCGTACGGCTCGGGGCCCTACGGCAACCGGTACCAGGGACAGCGCGGCCCCACCGCGTCGCGCTCGGCGCTCAATTTCCACCGCACCGACGTCGGCACGAGCGACGCCGGCTCCACCGGGGGCTGAGCCGCTGGGCCGTTCTCGCATCTCGGCATAAACGCTTCCCGCGACGAGAAACACGCTGACCACGCGTTTCTCGTCGGGGAGAGCGTTTATCGGTGATCACTCGGATGCCGTGGACTCACCGGATGCCGACGACCCGCGGCCGCGGCTGAACCCGGCGTCGAAGCCGCGTTCGTAGGCGCGCTGCGCCGCCCGGCGGTCGTGACCGCGGTGGTGTCCGTGTCCACCGCGGCGAGGGTCGCACCCGCGGCCGTGACCCGCGCGGTCGCGCGGGTCGGGCTGCTCGCCGTCGCCGTGCCCGTCGGCGCCGCGCCGGCCGTGGTGCTCGGCGTCGTGGCGCCAGCCCGGGCCGAAGCTGCGGGCACCGGAGCCGAAGCCGACGGGGCCAGGACCGAACCCGTGCCCGCCGAAGCCGGGACCGAAGCTGCGTCCGGCGGGACCGAAGCCGCGCCCGCGCCCGAACGGCACGAACGGGGCCGCGTCGGCGTCATCGACGCCGAGGGCAGCCGACACGACGTCGAGTGCGGCGACGAGCCGCTCGAGCTCTTCGGCCGGAACGTCGGCGAGGATCGCCGAGCGGTCGGCATCCACGCGGTCGAGGATGGCGCGACCCTCGTCGGTCAGCGCCCAGCCGCCGTCGGTGCGCTCGATCCACCCTCGCTCGGCGAGGGAGGTGAGGCGCTTGCCGCCGCGGGCGAGGCGATCGGCGATCCACGGAGCGTCGATCCGGCCGTCGATCGCGCGGAGCAGCAGGACGGTCTTGGGGTGGAGGTCGCTGTCGCGCAGCTGCGCGAACAGGCGGTGGTGCAGCGCGTGTCCGACCGTGGTGAGGCGGTGGGCGAGGCTGCGGGGATCCAGAGGTGTGGAGGTGGTCATGGGAGTTCCTTTTGTGGGCGGAAGGTCCGCCGGTACATGTCATGTGACAACGAATGTACTGTGACATGTATTCCGAATGCTTGTCAATCGACATGTAAAGTCGATGCATGACCGCCGACCCCGCCGACGAGATCGCCGCCGCCCTCGCCAAGCTCCGCGGGCGTCGGCCGCGTCCGCCGTTCGGTGGAGGTTTCGGTGGCCACCATCCGCACGACCATCGCGGGCACGGTCCGCACGCGTTCCCCGGCGGACCGCCGTGGGCCGAGCCTGGGCAGGGGAGGTTCGCCGGAGTCGCGCGCCTGCGCATGCTGGACGCCTTGCTCGCGGCATCCGGCCCCCTGTCGGTGAGCGAGATCGCCGACGCCGTCGGCGTCGATCAGCCCCGCGCCTCACGCCTCGTTCAGCAGGGCGTGCAGATGCGGCTCGTGGAACGCGAGCCCGATCCCGACGATGCCCGACGCCTGCGCGTGCGCCTCACCGCCGAAGGCGAGCGCCTCGTCTCGAGCTTCCGCGGCCGGAGACGGGATGCCGTGCGCTCCGCGCTGGCATCCTTCACCGACGCCGAGCGCGCCGACTTCGCACGCCTCCTGGCCAAGTTCGCCGACGCCTGGCCGCAGGACTGACCCGCGGCATCCGGGCCGCGTGCCTGAAGAGGACGCGTGCCGCACTCCGGAGAATGGGTGCCGGTCGGAGGCCGGATCGCGGGTCGAGGGCAGAAATCGGCCGGAGACTCCGGAGCCCGGCCCGCCCGGAGTCCGGCCCCGCCCGGAGCCCGGCCCCGCCCGGAGCCCGGCCTCGCCCGCCGCCTGCGTCAGCGGATCGCGGCCGGGCGGTTCTGCACGGGGATCATGAGCGCGAGGCCCACGGCGAGGATCAGCACGATGCCGAGGATGCCGAGACGCGTATCGCCCGTGAGTCCGACGAACAGTGCGAACAGGCCCGGGGCCAGGAACGACACGGCGCGGCCCGTTGTCGCGTAGAGGCCGAACATCTCGCCCTCGCGACCCTCGGGCGTCGCCCGGGAGAGGTACGTGCGGCTGGCCGACTGCACGGGACCCACGAACAGGCCGAGCCCCAGCCCTGCGACCCAGAACGCCGGCTGCGACGTCCCGATGAAGAGGACCACGGTGCCCAGCACGATCAGGCCCGAAAGCGAGAACACGATGACGCGCTTGGGGCCGAAACGGTCGTCGAGGCGCCCGGCGAACATCGTGCTGATGCCCGCGACGACGTTCGCAGCGACCGCGAAGTACAGCACCTCGGTCGAGGAGAACCCGAACACCTGCGCCGCGATGATCGCACCGAACGTGAAGACGCCGGCGAGACCGTCGCGGAAGACCGCGCTGGCGACGAGGAACAGCAGCACCGGGCGGCTGTCGCGCCAAAGCGACCGCAACGTGTTCCACAGCACCGCGTACGACCGGAAGAAACCCACGCGAACCGTACGGCTCTGCACCGGGATCTCGGGCACCCGCACGAGCACCGGGATGGCGAACACGGCGAACCAGACCGCGGATGCCAACACCGCCAGCCGCACGTTGAGACCGCCGTCTTTCGACACGGCGAGCAGGCCCGCGGCATCCGGGTCGCCGAAGCCCTGGATGAACAGCACGAGCAGCACGAGCAGGAGCACGATGCCGCCGACGTATCCCATGCCCCAGCCGAAGCCCGAGACGCGGCCGATGTTCTCGCGCGTGGAGACCTGCGACAGCATCGCGTAGTAATTGACGCTGGCGAACTCGAAGAAGACGTTCCCCACCGCCAGCAGCGTCGCGCCGAGGACGAGGTATGCGGGCGTCCCCTCGACGAAGACCATCGCGGCCATCGCGACGACGACCACGCCGGTGTTCACGCCCAGCCACAGCTTGCGGCGTCCCGTGCCGTCGCTGCGCTGGCCGAGGACGGGAGCGAGCAGCGCCACGGCGATGCCGGCGATCATGAGCGCCGTACCCACCAGGCTCGCGTTGTCGGCGAGCGCCCGCACGAGCGCCGGGTTGGTGTCGTCATCACCGGCCGCGGCGACGATCGCCGGGTCGACGAAAAGCGTGCTCGAGAGGTAGGTGCTGAACACGAAGGTCGTCACGACCGCGTTGAACGCCGCCGACCCCCAGTCCCACAGGGCCCAGGCCAAGACCGGGCGGCGGCCGTCGGTGGAAGGGGTGGATGCCGCGGGCACGGCGCCGGGAGTGGACATGTCGCTCACGCTAGGACCCTTCGGTGAACGCGCGGAGACGTCCGGCGCGGGTGCGCCGCCGTCGGCGCGTCCGCTCAGGCTAGACCCTCGCACGGTCCCGAACGGGGGTTTCCCGGGGTGGCGGACTACCGTGGAGTCATGGCATCCGAATCCCCCGTCCCCTCCGCAGAGGCGGACACCGCCCCCGAGCAGCTCACGTTCGCCGATCTGGGTCTGGATGCCGCCGTGCTCAAGGCCCTCAAAGACGTCGGTTACGAGACCCCGTCGGCCATCCAGGCCGCGACCATCCCCGTGCTCCTGCAGGGGCGCGACGTCGTGGGCCTCGCCCAGACGGGCACCGGCAAGACCGCCGCGTTCGCGCTGCCCGTGCTGTCGCAGATGGAGACCGGCCACAAGAACCCGCAGGCGCTCGTGCTCGCCCCGACCCGCGAGCTCGCGCTCCAGGTGTGCGAGGCGTTCGAGAAGTACGCCGCGCACATCAAGGGTGTCTCGGTGCTCCCCGTCTACGGCGGCCAGGGCTACGGCCAGCAGCTGTCGGCGCTGCGTCGCGGTGTCGACATCGTGGTCGGCACGCCCGGCCGCATCATGGAACACCTCGACAAGGGCACGCTCGACCTCAGTGAGCTGAAGTACCTCGTGCTCGACGAGGCTGACGAGATGCTCAAGATGGGCTTCGCCGAAGACGTCGAGACGATCCTCGCCGACACCCCGTCCGACAAGCAGGTGGCGCTGTTCTCGGCCACCATGCCCGCGCAGATCCGCCGCATCTCGGCGCAGTACCTCAACGACCCCGAAGAGATCACGGTCAAGACCAAGACCACGACCTCGGCGAGCATCACGCAGCGCTACCTGGTGGTGTCGTACCAGCAGAAGATCGACGCCCTCACCCGCATCCTCGAGGTCGAGAACTTCGAGGGCATGATCGTCTTCACCCGCACGAAGAACGAGACCGAGACGGTCGCCGAGAAGCTGCGCGCCCGCGGCTACACCGCCGCCGCGATCAACGGCGACGTCGCCCAGGTGCAGCGCGAGCGCACCGTCAACCAGCTCAAGTCGGGCAAGCTCGACATCCTCGTCGCGACCGACGTCGCCGCTCGCGGCCTCGACGTCGAGCGGATCAGCCACGTCGTCAACTACGACCTGCCGATCGACACCGAGTCGTACGTGCACCGCATCGGCCGCACGGGCCGCGCGGGCCGGACCGGGGATGCCATCAGCTTCGTGACCCCGCGCGAGCGTCGCATGCTCACCGCCATCGAGAAGGCGACGCGCCAGCCGCTCACCGAGATGTCGCTGCCGAGCGTCGACGACGTCAACGCCACGCGCCTCACCCGCTTCGACGATGCGATCACCGCCGCGCTCGAGGACACCGCCGCGATCGCGACGTTCCGCGACGTCGTCGCGCACTATGTCGCGCACCACGACGTGCCCGAAGCCGACGTCGCCGCGGCGCTCGCGGTGGTGGCGCAGGGCGACACCCCGCTGCTCCTCGAGGAGGAGACGATCGCGCAGCCCCGCTTCGACCGTGACCGTGACCGGGACCGCGACCGTGACCGGGACCGGGACCGGGACCGCGACCGCGCACCGCGAGAGGGCGGGCGCGACGGCGGCCCCCGTCGCGAGCGCGACGGTCGGTTCGCGACGTACCGCATCGCCGTCGGACGTCGGCAGCGGGTGGAGCCGCGCCAGATCGTCGGCGCGCTCGCGAACGAGGGGGGCCTGCGCCGCAACGACTTCGGAGCGATCCAGATCCGCCAGGACTTCTCGCTCGTCGAGCTCCCCGCCGACCTGTCGCGCGACACGCTCGACCGCCTGACCGACACGCGCATCTCGGGCGTTCTCATCGACCTGCGCCTCGATCAGGGCGGCCGCTCCGCGAAGCGCAGCGACCGGCCGCAGCGCCGCGATCGCGATCGCGGCTGACCCCGCGCCGCGCGCCGCGCCGCGCCGCCGCTGCCCTGCGCCGCTCCGCCGCTGCCCTGTGCCGCTGCGCCGCCGCTCCGCCGCTGCCCTGTGCCGCTGCGCCGCCGCGCCGCCGCTGCCCTGTGCCGCTGAGCCGCCGCTCCGCCGCTGCCCTGTGCCGCGCTGCCCTGCGCCGCTGCCCTGTGCCGCGCCGCCGCCCGACCATGTCCCACTTTTTGCGGTCTGGAGCGCTCCCCAGCGACACAAAGTGGGACATGGTCTGCCATAAGTGGGACGAGGGAGGCTCGGTCGAGCCATAAGTGGGACGAGGGAGGCTCGATCGAGCCATAAGTGGGACGAGGGGGCTCGATCGAGCGCACGTAGCGGCGCAGTGCAGCGGATGGGCGCCGCCACGCAGGCATGCCAGCCAGAAGTTGAGCCGATTCATATCAAGTCTGCTTGACGCCGGAGGGGGGCTGCGCTAGCCTTGAGTCATCGCGGCTCAACCCGCGCAGCAGACTTCGCACAACCCCGAGTCGTGGCATCCGCCCGGCTCATGATCAAGGAGACACATATGCCACGTGCAGTGGGAATCGACCTCGGGACGACCAACTCCGTCGTGAGCGTGCTCGAGGGTGGCGAGCCCAAGGTCATCGCCAACGCCGAAGGCTTCCGCACGACCCCCTCGGTCGTCGCCTTCACCAAGGATGGCGAGGTGCTCGTCGGCGAGACCGCCAAGCGCCAGGCTGTCACCAACGTCGATCGCACCGTCTCGTCCGTCAAGCGCCACATGGGCACGACCTGGACGTTCGACGTCGACGGCAAGAAGTGGACGCCGCAGGAGATCTCCGCGCGCATCCTCCAGAAGCTCAAGCGCGACGCCGAGGAGTACCTGGGCGACAGCGTGACGGATGCCGTCATCACGGTGCCCGCCTACTTCAACGACGCCGAGCGTCAGGCGACGAAGGAGGCCGGTGAGATCGCGGGCCTGAACGTCCTGCGCATCATCAACGAGCCCACCGCGGCGGCTCTCGCGTACGGCCTCGACAAGGGCAAGGAGGACGAGCTCATCCTCGTCTTCGACCTCGGTGGGGGAACGTTCGACGTCTCCCTGCTCGAGGTGGGCAAGGACGACGACTTCTCGACCATCCAGGTGCGAGCCACCGCCGGTGACAACCGTCTCGGTGGAGACGACTGGGACCAGCGCGTCGTCGACTACCTCATCAAGCAGTTCAAGGACACCACGGGCGTCGACGTCTCGGGCGACAAGATCGCCCTGCAGCGCCTCAAGGAGGCCGCGGAGCAGGCCAAGAAGGAGCTGTCGAGCTCGACGTCGACCTCCATCAACCTGCCGTACCTGTCGCTCACCGACTCCGGCCCCGTGTCGCTGTCCGAGACGCTCAGCCGCGCCAAGTTCGAGGACCTGACGAAGGACCTCCTCGACCGCACCCGCAAGCCCTTCTCGGACGTCATCCGCGAGGCCGGCGTCAAGGTCGACGACATCGCCCACGTGGTGCTCGTCGGTGGCTCGACCCGCATGCCCGCGGTCGCCGAGCTGGTGAAGAAGGAGACCGGGCGCGACGCGAACAAGGGCGTCAACCCTGACGAGGTCGTGGCCGTGGGCGCAGCGCTCCAGGCCGGTGTCCTCAAGGGTGAGCGCAAGGACGTGCTGCTCATCGACGTCACCCCCCTGAGCCTCGGCATCGAGACCAAGGGTGGCATCATGACCAAGCTCATCGAGCGCAACACCGCGATCCCGACCAAGCGCAGCGAGACCTTCACCACCGCCGACGACAACCAGCCGTCGGTCGCGATCCAGGTCTTCCAGGGCGAGCGCGAGTTCACCCGCGACAACAAGCCGCTGGGCACCTTCGAGCTCACCGGCATCGCGCCGGCTCCCCGTGGCATCCCGCAGGTCGAGGTCACCTTCGACATCGACGCCAACGGCATCGTGCACGTGTCCGCGAAGGACAAGGGCACCGGCAAGGAGCAGTCGATGACCATCACGGGCGGCTCGTCGCTGCCCAAGGAGGACATCGAGCGCATGGTGCGCGAGGCCGAGGAGAACGCGGCGGAAGACAAGAAGCGTCGCGAGTCCGCCGAGACCCGCAACCAGGCCGAGACCCTGTCGTACTCGATCGAGAAGCTGATCAAGGACAACGAGGACAAGCTGCCCGAAGAGGTCAAGAACGACGTGCAGGCCGACGTCGACGCCCTCAAGACGGCGCTCGCCGGTGACGACGACGACGCGGTCAAGACCGCGTTCGACAAGCTCAACGCGAGCCAGGGCAAGCTCGGCGAGGCCATCTACGCCTCGTCGCAGGCCGCCGGCGAGCCGGCCGACCCCAACGTCGGTCAGCCCGGCAACGGTGAGACGCCGAACCCCGAGGAAGACGTCATCGACGCCGAAGTGGTCGACGACGACAACGACGACAAGAAGTAAGCGACAGAACTGATGGCACACAAGGACGACGAACAGCCCCAGGGCTCGGGCGCCGGTCCTGACGAGACGACGGGGCCGGAGGAGAACACCTCCGGCCCCGCGCCGTCGGGCGAGCAGGCCCCGGATGCCGAGGGCCTGACGATCGAGGACATCCTCGGCGCCGAGCAGACCCCCGAGGCGGCCGCGGAGGGAGCCTCCGACAAGGAGGCCTCGCTGCTGATCGACCTCAAGCGGCTTCAGGCCGAGTACGCCAACTACCGTCGGCGTACCGAGGAGCAGCGCGAGCGCGAGATCGAGCGAGCCAAGGGCGAGGCGGTCAAGGGCCTGCTGCCCGTCATGGACGATCTCGACCGCGCCGAGAAGCACGGCGACCTCGTCGAGGGCACGCCGTTCGCGGCGATCGGCGAGAAGGTGCGCGCCGTGGCCGAGCGTCTCGGAGTGGTCTCGTACGGCACGGCCGGCGAGCCCTTCGACCCGCAGCAGCACGAGGCGATCTTCCAGGCGCCCACCCCGGGCGTGACCCAGGCCACGGTGCTCGAGGTCGTCGAGGTGGGCTACCGCCTCGGCTCCGTCGAGCTGCGACCGGCCAAGGTCGTCGTCGCCGTGCCGGCCGAGTAGGAGGACGCATGGCGAGTCAGGACTGGTTCGACAAGGACTTCTACAAGGTCCTCGGTGTCGACAAGGGCGTGAGCGCTGCCGATCTGAAGAAGACGTATCGCAAGCTCGCGCGCCAGTACCACCCCGACTCGAACCCGGGTGACGCGAAGGCCGAAGCGAAGTTCAAGGAGATCAGCGAGGCGTATGCCGTGCTGAGCGATCCCGAGCAGCGCGAGGAGTACGACCAGATCCGGGCCATGGGCTCGGGGGCGCGCTTCTCGGCCGGAGGAGCGAACGGGGGCGGCTTCGAAGACGTCTTCAGCCGCTTCGGTCAGCAGCGCGGCGGATCCACGGGTCCGATGCCGGGCGGATTCGACGACTTCTTCTCGATGTTCGACCAGCAGGGTTCGAGCTTCGGATCGGGTCGCTTCGGTCAGCCCTCCGGTGGATACCGCGGATTCGGAGGCCCGCAGCGCGGTGCCGACGTGACGGCGCGGACGACCTTGGACTTCGTCACCGCTGCCAAGGGCGAGACCATCACGCTGCAGGGCGAAGACGGCGCACCGTTCAAGGTCAAGATCCCGGCGGGTGTCGCGGATGGCCAGAAGATCCGGCTGCGTGGTCGCGGCCGCCCGTCCCCGGACGGCGGCGAGAGCGGCGACATCGTCGTGACGGTCGCGGTGCGGCCCCACCCGGTGTTCTCCCGCGACGGGCTCAACCTGCGGCTGACGGTCCCCGTGACCTTCACCGAGGCGGCCCTCGGCGCCACCATCGAGGTTCCGACTCTCGGCGGTGAAACGGTGCGGCTGCGCGTCGCGCCGGGAACGCCGTCGGGTCGGGTGCTGCGGGTCAAGGGGCGTGGCATCCATTCCTCGAAGGGCACGGGGGATCTCCTCGCCGAGGTGCAGGTGGCCGTTCCCGACCACCTCGACGACGAGGCCCGCGAGGCTCTCGAGCGCTTCCACGCACTCGAACCGAAGGAAAATCCCCGCGCCGATCTCCTGGCCAAGGCGCGGCAGTAACGCCGAACTCCTGGCATCCGGGACAATCGGATGCCAGGAGCCGGCGATCGACGCGAAAGGAGAGGCCGTGTCCGACAAGGAAATCGACGAGGACGCACCGATCTTCGCGATCGCCGTCGCCGCCGAACTGTCGAACATGCACCCGCAGACGCTGCGGCAGTACGACCGGATCGGTCTGGTCGTCCCCGCACGAACGCAGGGCGGTTCGCGACGATACTCCAGCCGCCACGTGCAGCAGCTGCGCGAGGTCGCGCGCCTGTCGAGCGAGGGGATGAGCCTGCCCGCGATCGCGAGGCTCCTCGCCCTCGAGGAACAGGTCCATGAGCTCGCTCGGCGTGTCAGCGACCTCGAGCGTCAGCTCGTCGCGGAGCGTCAGTCGCGTCCGGGAGCGCGCGTGTTCGCCGCCGGCGCGACCGGCTCGGTCGTGACGCTCCGCCACGGAGCGCGCGTGCGTCGCGCCACCGACGTGGTCCTATGGCGTCCGCACGGCGCATTCGACCACGAAGACTGACCCGTTTCCGCGTCGCGTCGCGGCGCCGGCTCCGGGATTTGCGCTGCGTCAGTCGACGTGGATGCCGTGGGGCTGAGGTTGTGCGGATTGCTGAGGTTGTGCCGCCTACGGCGCTGGCTCGGGGATTTTCGCTGCGTCAGTCGGAGTGGATGCCGTGGGGCTGAGGTCGTGCGGATTGCTGAGGTTGTGCGGCCTGCGGAGGGTGCGCGGCCTAAGGCGCTGGCTCGGGGATTTTCGCTGCGTCAGTCGACGTGGGTGCCGCGGGGCTGAGGTTGTGCGGATTGCTGAGGTTGCGCGGCCTGCGGCGCTAGCTCCGGGATTTGCGCTGCGTCAGTCGACGTGGATGCCGTCAGGCCGGATCGAGCCGCAGGACCGTCGCGGCCTCGCCGACGCGCAGGTCGTCGACGACGCGCAAGGTGCGGGCGAGATCGTCGACGGCCCCGATCACCGTGCCGAAGCGCTCGCGGTCGGCGCACACGGCGGTGACGGTGACGAAATGCGCCCCCGTGTCCCACGTATAGGTCGCGAACGGCGGTGTCCGCGCATCCGCGGGGAGCGGCATCGCGAGCTTCTCGCCGACACCGAGGTGCGGGTTGCGGAACGCCTCGGTGTCGTCGTACTCCATCGGCATCATCGCGCGCGCGGCGCGCAGCTGCGGCGTCGCCTCCTGCAGCTGCGCCATCACGACCAGCAGGTCGGGGTCGGTTCTCCACACCCACACGAGCACGCGTCCCGCGGCGCGCCGCATGAGCAGCGGGGCGGCCTGGCTCGCCACCCAGGCGAAGAGTCCGCTGCCGGGGCGCTCGGTCGCGCCCACCGCGCGATTCGCCTGCGTCAGCAGCATCCGGATGGCGGCCTTGCGGTGACGCCGGCCGCGCCAGCCGAGGGAACCCGTCACGGGCACCCAGAGATCGGCGGGGGCGTCGGCCTGGAGTTGAGGCATGGTCCCAGCCTACGAGCCCGGATGCCGTGACTGCAGGGCCTCGTCGCCGCGAGGGTGCACGACGGCACCGGCGGCCGGGGGGCGAGGGATCGAACGCGATCGCCTCGACGGCGACCCGCACGCGCACGTGACAGGCGCGGGCTGAAAGGCGCGGGTGGTGCGCTCTCCCGCGTACCGGGCGGGCTACGGCCAGGGTGCACCTGGCTGCGCCCGCGGGACACGCGGATGTCGGAGGTCCGTGCGAGGCTGTACGTGCGGTCACGGTGACCGCGACCGAATCACCCGGAGAACGCCGTGCTCGGAAAGCTCCTGATCCGCTACCTCTCGCGGTACCGCTGGCTCTTGGTCGCCATCCTCGTCTTCCAGGCCGCGTCCGCCGTCGCGACGCTGTACCTCCCGCGTCTGAACGCCGACATCATCAACCTCGGCGTCGCGCGGGGCGACACCGGCTACATCTGGTCGCGCGGGGCGATCATGCTCGTCATCTCGCTCGGGCAGATCACGGCCTCCGTGATCGCCACGTACTTCGCCGCGCGCGCCGCGATGGCGGCCGGTCGTGACATCCGCCGCGATGTCTTCGAGCGCGTCAGCGGCTTCTCCGAGCGTGAGCTCTCGCAGTTCGGCGCGGGCTCGCTCATCACGCGCAACACCAACGACGTCCAGCAGGTGCAGATGCTGGCGATGATGGGCGCGACCATGCTGGTCAGCGCGCCGCTCCTGGCCATCGGGGGCATCGTCATGGCGCTGCAGCAAGACGTGGGACTGAGCTGGCTGATCGGTGTGGCCGTCCCCGTGCTGCTCGTGTTGGTCGCGCTCGTCATCGCCCGCATGGTTCCGCTGTTCCGCAGCTACCAGACGAAGCTCGACGCGGTGAACCGGATCATGCGCGAGCAGTTGACGGGCGTGCGCGTCGTCCGGGCGTTCGTGCGGGAGCGCATCGAAGAGGAGCGCTTCCGTGGCGCGAATACCGACATCCTCGTCGTCGGGCGCAAAGTGGGATCGCTCTTCGTCCTGCTGTTCCCGCTCGCGATGCTCGTGCTCAACGTCACGGTCGTGGGCGTCATCTGGTTCGGCGGCATCCAGGTCGACGCCGGCGGCGTCGAGATCGGCACGCTGTTCGCCTTCATCCAGTACGTCGCGCAGATCCTCGGCGGTGTGCTCATGGCGAGCTTCATGACGGTGATGATCCCGCGCGCCGCCGTGTCGGCCGAGCGCATCGGCGAAGTGCTCGACAGCCGGTCGACGCTCGTCCGGCCGGAGCAGCCCGTCACCGCGTTCCCGGCTCCCGGAGAGGTCGTCTTCGACGACGTCGCCTTCGCATACCCCGGGGCCGAGGCGCCGGTGGTCTCGGGGATCAGCTTCACGGCATCCCCCGGCGAGACCGTGGCCATCGTCGGGTCGACGGGCTCGGGCAAGACCACGCTGGTCTCGCTGATCCCGCGCCTGTTCGACGTCACCGGCGGTGCCGTGCGCGTCGGCGGTGTCGACGTGCGCGAGGCGGATCTCGACGAGCTGTGGCGGGGTATCGGACTCGTCCCGCAGCGCCCCTTCCTCTTCAGCGGCACGGTGGCCTCGAACCTCCGCTTCGGACGTGAGGACGCCACTGACGATGAGCTGTGGCGCGCGCTCGAGATCGCACAAGGCCGTGACTTCGTCCAAGAGATGGAGGGCGGGCTCGAGGCGCGCATCGCGCAGGGCGGCACCAACGTCTCGGGCGGGCAGCGTCAGCGTCTCGCCATCGCCCGTGCGATCGTGCATCGCCCGCGGATCCTCGTCTTCGACGACTCGTTCTCGGCGCTCGACCTCAGCACCGACGCGCGATTGCGCAGAGCGCTGTGGGACGAGCTTCCCGACGTGACGAAGATCGTCGTGGCGCAACGCGTCTCGACGATCACCGGAGCAGACCGCATCGTCGTGCTGGAAGACGGCCGCATGGTCGGGCTCGGGACGCACGACGAGCTCCTGCAGTCCAGCGTCACGTACCGCGAGATCGTCGAGTCGCAGCTGGGGGTGGAAGCATGAGCACTCCCGATGCCCTCACCGAGGAAGACCGCGCCGAGCTCGAGCTCGCCGAGCAAGCCCGCCAGAACTCTGGCGACTGGAACAGCGTCGCCCCGGGCAAGGCGGCGGCGTTCGGTCCCAGCTTCCGCCGGCTCATCGGCCTGCTGCGGCCCCACGCCTGGGCCTTCGCATTCGTCTCCCTGCTCGGCACGATCGGCGTGGTGCTCGCGGTGCTCGCTCCGCGCGTCCTCGGCGACGCGACGAACATCATCTTCGAGGGCGTCGTATCGAAGTCGCTGGCCCAGGGGTTCGCCGAGGGCACGCCGAAGGAGACGGTCGTCGAGGCTCTCCGCTCGGCGGGCCAGGGCGACATCGCCAACATCGTCTCGGCGATGGACGACTTCCAGGTGGGCGCCGGCGTCGACTTCGACGCCCTCCGCGTCGTCATCGTGACCGTGCTCGCGATCTACGTCGGCTCGTCGCTGCTGTCGTGGATCCAGGGATACGTCATCAACGTGATCATGGTGCGCACCATGTGGCGCCTCCGTGAAGACGTCGAGGCCAAGATCAACCGTCTGCCGCTGGCGTACTTCGACCGAGTGCAGCGTGGCGAACTGATCTCCCGCGTCACCAACGACATCGACAACATCACGCAAACGATGCAGCAGTCGCTCTCGAGCGCGCTCACCTCGGTGCTGACGGTGGTCGGCGTGCTCATCATGATGTTCAGCATCTCGTGGCAACTGGCGCTCGTGGCACTGGTGTCCCTCCCGCTCATGGCGGTGATCTTCGGTGTCATCGGCCCGAAGTCGCAGAAGGCCTTCGGTGAGCAGTGGAAGAAGGTCGGCCGCCTCAACGCCCGGGTCGAGGAGTCGTTCTCGGGCCACGCCCTGGTCAAGGTTTACGGCCGTGAGAAGGACGCGCGCGAGAAGTTCGAGGTCGAGAACGACGAGCTGTTCGAGGCCAGCTTCCGGGCGCAGTTCCTGTCCGGGATGATCATGCCCGGGATGATGTTCGTCGGGAACCTCACCTACGTCGGCATCGCGGTGCTCGGCGGGCTCATGGTCGCGGGCGGGCAGATTCGCCTCGGTGACGTGCAGGCGTTCATCCAGTACTCGCAGCAGTTCACACAGCCGCTGTCGCAGCTCGGCGGCATGGCCGCGGTGGTCCAGTCCGGAACGGCATCGGCCGAGCGCGTGTTCGCGCTCCTCGACGCCGACGAGCAGGGCCCGGATGCCGACGACGCCCCGGCCCACGTCGAGGGTCGCGGCGTCATCGAGTTCGAGTCGGTGCGATTCTCGTACACGCCCGAGCGGCCGCTCATCCGCGACCTGTCGTTCCGCGTCGAGCCGGGGCAGACGGTCGCGATCGTGGGTCCGACCGGTGCCGGCAAGACGACGCTCGTGAACCTCATCATGCGGTTCTACGAGCTCGACGGCGGACGCATCCTCCTCGACGGGCAGGACATCGCCGAGCTGCGCCGCGACGACGTACGTTCGCGCACCGGCATGGTCCTGCAGGACCCATGGCTGTTCGCGGGCACCATCCGCGACAACATCCGTTACGGGCGGGAATCGGCGACCGACGAGGAGATCGTCGAGGCCGCCGTGGCCACCCGGGTCGATCAGTTCGTGCACTCGTTGCCCGACGGCTACGACACCGTGCTCGACGAGGATGCCGCGAACGTCTCAGCGGGTGAGAAGCAGCTCATCACGATCGCCCGCGCCTTCGTCGCGCGACCATCGGTGCTGATTCTCGACGAGGCGACCTCGTCCGTGGACACCCGCACCGAACTGCTGCTGCAGCAGGCGATGGCCGCCCTCCGCCACGGGCGCACGTCGTTCGTGATCGCGCACCGGCTCTCCACCATCCGCGATGCCGACCTCATCCTGGTGATGGAGCACGGCGACATCGTCGAGCAGGGTTCGCACGACGAGCTGATCGCCGCGCACGGCGCGTACTGGCGCCTTTACCAGTCGCAGTTCGAAAGCGCGGCGGCCGACGACGCCGTGGTCGAGGCCGAGGCGGAGCCGCCGGTCGCGCACAACTGAGTCGTCGCACCGGGGAGGGCGTTCGGGACGGTCGCCGCGGCGTCCGGGGCCGGGAAAAACCCCTCGGGTACAGTTGACGAGCGCATGCACCGCACCGTGCGACCCGTTCCGCCGCACAGATAGGCCTCACCACCCGTGACCACTCCTGCGACGCCCGCCGCTTCGTCTCCCGCCGACCGCCCGCTCACGGTCCTCATCGGAGCCGACACCTTCCTTCCGCACGTCAACGGTGCCGCTCGCTTCGCCGAGCGTCTCGCCGCGGGACTCGTCGCTCGCGGCCATGACGTCCATGTGATGGCGCCGAGCGTCGGGCACGGCAATGCCGGTACGTTCACCGAGGTCATCGAGGGGGAGTCGATGACGATGCACCGCCTCCCGGCCTACCGCTTCCTCCCGCACGACTGGCTCACCTTCGTCCTGCCGTGGCGGTCCAAGCACTACGCCCGGCGGGTGCTCGACGAGGTGAAACCCGACGTCGTGCACATCCAGTCGCATATCGTCATCGGTCGCGGTCTCGCACGCGAGGCCCGCAAGCGCGGCATCCCTGTCATCGCGACCAACCACGTGATGGCCGAGAACATCCTGGATTTCACGACCCTCCCCGATTTCCTCGACCGCGTCCTCGTCAAGCTCGCCTGGGCCGACGCGAAGCGCACGTTCGCCCTCACACGCGCGGTCACCACTCCCACCCGTCGCGCGGCCGACTTCCTCGAGTCGACGATCGACATCCACGGTGTCATCCCGATCTCGTGCGGTATCGACCGCACCAACTACACCGCCGACCTCGAGCCGCGTGACGCGAACCGCATCCTGTTCGTGGGGCGCCTGACGACCGAGAAGGGCATCGACGTCATCCTGCGCGCGCTCGCGCAGCTCGCACCCGGGTTGAACGCGACCTTCGACGTCGTCGGCGGCGGAGACCAGCGGCGCAACCTCGAGCAGCTCGCCGAGCAGCTGGGCGTCGCCGGCCGCGTCACGTTCCACGGGCACGCCTCCGAGGAGGAGCTGCGCGCCCTGTATACGCGCGCCAGCGTCTTCGCCATCGCTTCGATCGCCGAACTGCAGTCCATCGCGACGATGGAAGCGATGGCATCCGGTCTCCCGGTCGTCGCCGCGAACGCCGTCGCTCTGCCCCATCTCGTCCACGACGGCGAGAACGGCTACCTGTTCGAGCCCGGGAACGTCGACGAGCTCGCCGCGCGGCTGACCGACGTCCTCACCGCCGACCCGGAGACACGCCGCCGCATGCAGCGGGCCTCCCTCGACGGGGTGAAGGTGCACGACATCGGTCGCACGCTCGACACCTTCGAGGCGCTGTACCGCGGACGTCCGCTTCCGGAGTGACCGCGTGCACGTGGTGATGTTCGCCGACCAGCACGTCGAGTCGCTGGGCGGCGCACAGGTGTCGATGCGACTGCAGCGGCGCTTCCTCGAGCGTGCCGGCCATACCGTGACGATCGTCGCCCCACGGATGCACCGCCCCGCCCCCACCGACCCCGCGTACATCGACCTGCCGTCGATCCCGGTCACCCCCGACCGGGAGTACGCCCTGACCTGGCCCGGTGTTCGCACCGACCGTTCCGTGGATGCCGCGATGGCGGCCCGACCGCCGGTCGACGTCGTGCACGTACAGGCCGACTTCTGGGGGGCGTTGATCGGCCACCGCTACGCCGCGCGCCACGGGCTGCCGGTCGTGCACACGATGCACAACCGCGTCGACGTCGGGATCGAGGCGACGGCGCCGTTCCCCCGGCTGGTGCTGCGGGTGCTGAACGCGTGGGCGCGGCGTACGCTGCGCGCAGCGCTTCGCGGCCGCGGGCGCGGCGACGGCTCCGACGGGTGGGCCTACCTGCGGCGACTCGCGCGGCTGTCGACCGCCGTCACCGCTCCCTCGGGGCATTTCGCTCGGCGCCTCGAGGACCACGGGGCGGTTCCGGCGGGCGGGGGAGTCGACGTGGTGTGGAACGGCATCGACGACGACATCCTCGACACGGCCCTCGCCGCCGGTGTCGCCGAACGGCGTGACGGCCGTCCGCGCTTGGTCTGGATCGGTCGGATGAGTCCCGAGAAGCGTCTGCTGCCGTTCCTCGAGGCGGTGGCCATGTCCGGCGTCGACGCCGAGGTCGAGATCATCGGCGGTGGAGCGCAGCTGCGCGCGGCACGTCGTTTCGTGGAGCGCGCGCGGCCGGTGGCATCCATTCGCTTCGCGGGACGGATGCCGTACGTCCAGACGCTCGCGCGACTCGCCGAGGCGGACGCCGTCGTGCAGACCTCGATCGGCTTCGAGACGCAGGGGATGACGGTGTTCGAGGCCGCATCGCTCGGAACTCCGGCCATCGTCAGCGATCCCGACATCGCCGCCGAACTCGGCGGGGGGAGCTGGGGGGTCGCGGATGCCACCGTCCCCGCGCTCGCCGACGCTCTGCGCCGCGCGTCCGCCGATATCGCCGCCGGCTCCCCGGTCGCCGTCGACAAGACGATCGGGGAGCGGTTCCGGCAGTCGTCGCGCACGGCGGCGATGCTCGAGGTCTACGCCCGCGCCGCGCCGCGCTGAGTGCGACGGAGCGAGGACAGGGGCGCGACGCGGGCCGTCGCTTCGGCCGGTGAGATCGCGGGCGCCGCGTCGTCGGTCGGCGCGGTGAGGTCCGTTCCACCGGGGAGCCGGCGCGGATCGGTGGGCACGCGACGGTAGCCGTCGGTGCGGATCAGCCACACGGAGGCGACGATCCCGGTCAGGGCGAGTACTGCGAGAGCGATCAGGTATGCCATGGCAGAGAAACTACGTCTATACGAATCATGTCAACGAGTGGCATGATGGACGTTGTTCATCGGTTTTCTGCCATCGGAGAGTGCATGCGTTCCGTCGCCGTCGTCGTCCAGCCCGGGTTCGCGCCCTTCGAGTTCGGTCTCGCCTGCGAGGCGTTCGGGCTCGACCGCAGCGATGACGGCATCCCGAACTTCGACTTCCGGATCGTCAGCCCCGACCCGGGGGTCGTCCCCTCGAACATCGGGTTCTCGATCAACATCGAGCGCGGTCTCGAGGCCGCCGAAGACGTCGACATCCTCGTTCTCGCCCCGATTCCTCGGACGCAGTGGGAGGCGGTGGACCCGCGGGTCTCGGAGCTCGTGCGGCGCGCCCATGCCCGGGGTGCGTGGCTGCTCAGCGTCTGCAGCGGGTCGTTCGTCCTCGCGGCATCCGGGGTGCTCGACGGGCGCCGCGCTACCACCCACTGGCGCTACGCCGACACCATGAGCCGCATGTACCCCGAGATCGAGGTCGATCCCGACGTGCTGTACGTGCAGTCGGGCAGCATCATCACGAGCGCCGGGACCGCAGCGGGCCTCGACGCCTGCCTCCACCTGCTACGGCAGGAACTCGGTGCCGAACTCACCAACCGCATCGCGCGGCGCATGGTCGTGGCGCCTCAACGCGACGGCGGGCAGGCGCAGTTCATCGCTGCTCCACTGCCCGTCGACACCGCGCTGTCGCTCGCCCCGGTCACGGAATGGATGCTGCAGAACCTCCATGCCGACCTGCCCGTCGAGCGGCTCGCGGCGCGCGCGCACATGTCGCCGCGTACGTTCGCGCGGCGATTCAAAGCCGACTTCGGTGCGACGCCCGCGGCATGGCTGGCCCGACAGCGGCTGCTGCACGCGCAGCGGCTCCTCGAGGAGACCGAGCTCGGTCTCGACCGGATCGCGTCGGAGTGCGGTTTCGGCTCCGCCGCCGTGCTGCGACAGAACTTCGCCCGCACGATGGGGCTGACCCCCACCGCGTACCGCGCGCGATTCTCGTGCAGCGACGAGGTGATCGCGGCGGCCCGGGAGGCCGTTCCGGCCTGACGCGTGCGGTGGATCACATGACGTCACCGCGCCGGCGACTCCTCTGTCGCTGCGCGTGTCACGCCGACAGATGATGCCTCGCGGAGCGGCCCTCAACAGCTTCGGGCCATTGCCTCGGCCACCGCGCGCTGCTAAACTTGAGTCAACGCAACTCAAGTTTGCGACAGATTTCCAGGAGCCACACCATGAACGCCACACAACAGCCGGGACAGGAGGACGCGCGTAGCGCCCTCGAGCAGTTCGGCATCAACCTCACCGACCGGGCCCGCCAGGGCAAGCTCGACCCCGTCATCGGGCGTGACAGCGAGATCCGGCGCGTCAGCCAGGTGCTCACTCGCCGTACCAAGAACAACCCCGTCCTCATCGGTGAGCCCGGCGTCGGCAAGACCGCCGTCGTGGAGGGGCTCGCTCAGCGCATCGTCGCGGGCGATGTCGCCGAGAGCCTCAAGAACAAAGAGCTCGTCGCCCTCGACATCTCGGCGCTCGTCGCCGGCGCGATGTACCGCGGCCAGTTCGAGGAGCGCCTGAAGAGCGTCCTCAAAGAGATCACCGAGTCCGACGGGCGCATCATCACTTTCATCGACGAGCTGCACGTGCTCATGGGCGCGGGTGGTGGCGAGGGCTCGGTCGCGGCATCCAACATGCTCAAGCCCATGCTCGCCCGCGGCGAGCTGCGCCTGATCGGCGCGACCACGCTCGACGAGTACCGCGAGTTCATCGAGAAGGATGCCGCCCTCGAACGCCGCTTCCAGCAGGTCTACGTCGGCGAGCCCACGGTCGAGGACACCATCGCAATCCTCCGCGGGCTGAAGGAGCGCTACGAGGCGCACCACAAGGTCGCGATCGCCGACGCGGCGCTGGTGGCCGCGGCATCCCTGTCCAACCGGTACATCCCGTCGCGTCAGCTGCCCGACAAGGCCATCGACCTCATCGACGAAGCCGCGTCGCGCCTGCGCATGGAGATCGACTCGGCCCCGCTCGAGATCGACGAGCTCCGTCGCCATGTCGACCGGCTCAAGCTCGAAGAGCTCGCGCTGAAGAAAGAGAAGGACGCCGCCTCCAAGGAGCGTCTGGCGACCCTGCGCGAGACCCTCGCGGCCGAGCAGTCCAAGCTCGATGAACTGCAGGCGCGGTGGGAGCGGGAGCGTGCGTCGCTCAACCGGGTCGGCGACCTGAAGACACGGCTCGACGCCGCCCGCGTGGATGCCGAGCGCGCCCAGCGCGAGGGCAACCTCGAGAAGGCGTCGCGCCTGCTGTACGCCGACATCCCGGCGCTCGAGCGCCAGCTCATGACGGCCGAACGCGAAGAGCCGGCCGGGGACCGCATGGTCAACGAGCAGGTCACCGACGAGGACATCGCGGCCGTCATCGCCGCGTGGACCGGCATCCCGGTCGGCCGCCTGCTGCAGGGCGAGACCGAGAAGCTGCTGCACCTCGAGCGCGAGCTCGGCAAGCGCCTGATCGGACAGAAGGATGCCGTGAAGGCGGTGTCCGACGCGGTGCGACGCTCGCGGGCCGGCATCAGCGACCCGAACCGTCCCGTGGGCTCGTTCCTGTTTCTCGGCCCGACAGGCGTCGGAAAGACCGAGCTCGCGAAGGCGCTCGCCGACTTCCTGTTCGACGACGAGCACGCCATGGTGCGCATCGACATGTCGGAGTACGGCGAGAAGCACTCCGTCGCCCGGCTCGTCGGTGCCCCTCCCGGATACATCGGCTACGAGCAGGGCGGCCAGCTCACCGAGGCCGTGCGTCGGCGCCCCTACAGCGTCGTGCTGCTCGACGAGGTCGAGAAGGCGCACCCCGAGGTGTTCGACATCCTGCTCCAGGTGATGGACGACGGCCGGTTGACCGACGGCCAGGGGCGGACGGTCGATCTCACCAACGTCATCCTGATCCTGACGTCGAACCTGGGTTCGCCGATCCTCATCGACCCGACGCTGTCGATCGAGACCAAGCGCGAGCAGGTGCAGGCGCTGGTCCGGCAGGCGTTCAAGCCCGAGTTCGTGAACCGCCTCGACGACATCGTCATCTTCCAGGCGCTCACCGAAGACGACCTCGCCCAGATCGTCGAACTCGCGGTCGACGCCCTGCACAAGCGCCTCCGCGAGCGGCGGCTCACGCTGGCGGTCACGCCCGACGCACGGTCGTGGCTCGCCGAGCGCGGCTACGACCCGGTGTACGGGGCCCGTCCGCTCCGGCGCCTGATCCAGTCCGAGGTGCAGGACCGCCTCGCGATGGCGATCCTCGCCGGCGGTGTCCACGACGGCGACCTCGTCAAGGTCGACGTCGCGAGCGACGGCGAGTCGCTGGTGCTCACGAGCGCCGGGCCTGCCGCCGAGCAGGGCGACGTGGACGACGACGTCATCGAGGCCGAGATCGTCGAGTAGGGGCGCCCCGGCCATACCCGCCCCGGCCGCCGGTTGGCCGGGCGGTCGTGCGGCGCGCAGGCGCCGGTCGCGTCCCTTCGCGGCGTAGACCTCCATAAACGCGATTGGCACGCATAAACGCGATCTCCCCGCGTTTCTCGTCGTAGATCGCGTTTATGGGGGATGCCAGGCCGGGATGCCGCAGTCCCGGGTGGGATGCCGCGGTCCCGGGCGGGATGCCGGGACGGGATGCCGCCGACCCGGGTGGGATCACGCGTGCGCACGTATCGCTACCCTGTCCGCATGACGATCGCCACGGCTGACCTGTACGACGAGCGCGGCGACGCGCTCGACTCGCTCTCCCTGCCGCTCCTGGACCTCGGCGGACGCGTCGCGTTCGACGGGCCCATCCGAACGGTGCGCTGTCACCGGGACAACGCGCTCGTCAAGCAGGTGCTGGCCACGCCCGGCGGTGGCGCCGTCCTCATCGTCGACGGTGGCGGGTCGCTCGAGTCGGCGCTCGTCGGCGACCTCATCGCGGCGTCCGCGGTCGAGAACGGCTGGGCGGGGGTCATCGTGAACGGGGCGATCCGCGACCGGGCGGCCATGGCATCCCTGCCCCTCGGCGTCAAAGCGCTCGGTTCCAATCCCCGCAAGAGCGCGAAGGACGGCGTTGGCGAGATCGACGTACCGATCACGATCGCCGGCGTGGTGTTCACCCCCGGCCGGCACGTGTGGGCCGACGCCGACGGGGTGCTGGTCGAGCGCTGATCGGATCGTAGGTCGCAGCTCGCCACGGCGCGCTTCACTTTTCAAAGCATCGCGGTCATGAGCCTGCTCATCACCCGCCCGACGCCTCGCGTGCCGGGGTACGACGCGGCTCAGGCGCCTCGCGTGCCGAAGCGCGACGCGTCTCAGGCGTCGAGCAGCAGCGTCTCGGCGAGGGGGCGACGCGCGCGCGGTGTGGCCTCGCGCGCACGGACGGCCTCGTCGGCGGCATCCGGGTCGCCGAAGGCGCCGACGGCGATCACGGTCACGGGCGTGAAGCGGGCGTCGATGTCGAACGCGGTGCGCAGGGCATCGGCCGAGAAGCCGCCCATCGTGTGGGTCGCCAGTCCGCGAGCGTGCGCCTGGATCGTGAAGAACGCGGCGGCCTGGCCGGCGTCGTAGGTCGCCCAGGGGCGCGCGTTGCCCTCGGCGTCGGTGGACTCGGCGAGCACCACGAGCAGGGCGCCGGCGGCGGGTGCCCACCCCTGGTTGAAACCGACGAGGGAGTCGACGATGCGGGCGTGCGCATCGGTGCCTCGCCGGGCGAGCAGGAACCGCCACGGCTGGCTGTTGTTGGCCGAGGGCGACCAGCGGGCGGCTTCGAGGGCCGCGCGCAGGGCCTCCTCGTCGATGGGGCTCTCCGCGTCGAAGACGCGGGTACTCCATCGCTCCGCCAGGACGTCGAGGATCGGGACATCGGTCTGCGCGGTGCGGTCGAGAACGTGGGACATGGGGGTACTCCTGGGGACGGAAACGTAGCCGGGGCGCCGTTGACCCTCCCCATCGAACGCCGTCATCCCGCTCGATGTTCCCGTGTGACGCAGAAAATCCCCGGTCTCACAGACCCCAGGACGCCGGACCCGCCGTGCCGGCCGGGTACTCGTCGAGCGGCACGGCGTCGGCGCGCCACGCGTCGATGACCGGCTGCACGATGCGCCAGCACTGCTCGGCGGCGTCGCCGCGGACGGCGAGCATCGCGTCGCCGTCGAGGATTCCGGAGAGCACCTCTCCGTAAGCCTTCAGGCCGCCTTCGCCGAGATCGGCGCCCAGGGTGACGCGTTCGAGCTCCAGCGGGTCGTCGGCGCCGTTGACGTTGAGGCCGAGGCTCATGGTGTCGGGACCGAGGGAGAACGTCAGCACCGAGGGGGAGCTCTCGCCCACGAAGCCGCCCGGGAGATGCCGCACGGGCTTGAACGTCACCGTCACGGCGCGATCGCCTCCGCCCGACCCCAGAGCCTTGCCCGAACGCAGCACGATGGGCACGCCCTGCCAGCGCGCGGTGCGCACCTCGACCGTCATCTCGGCGAGCGTCTCGGTCTGCCGCGACGGGTCGACGCCCGGCTCGTCGGCGTACGACGTGAAGTGACGGTCGTCGATGGTCCCCTCGGTGTAGCGGGCGCGGCGCGAGTTCTTCACCGGATCGTCGTCCCACACGTGAGTGGCTCGTAGCACCGCAGAGGTCGCGTCCCTCAGATCGAGCTGGTCGAGCGACGCCGGCGGTTCCATCGTGACGAAGGCCATCACCTGTAGAAGGTGGCTCTGGATCATGTCGACCAGGGCGCCGGCGTGGTCGTAGTAGCCCGCGCGGCCCTCCAGCCCGAGCTTCTCGGGGTAGTCCACCGTGATGGAGGCGATGTCGTCGGCCGACCAGACGCTCTCGATGAGGCGGTTGGCGAACCGCACGCCGAGCAGATTGAGCACCGTCGAACGGCCGAGGAAGTGGTCGATGCGGAACACCTGCTCTTCCGGCACCAGCTTGGCCACCAGCAGGTTCAGCGCGTGCGCGCTGGCCTCGTCCGTGCCGAAGGGCTTCTCGAGCGCCAGGATCGTGCCGGCGGGGATCGTCACGTCGGCGAGGGCGACGCACGCCTTCTCGGCCACGGCGGGCGGGACGGCGAAGTACAGCGCGGGCCGCCCCTCGGCGGCATCCAGGAGCATCTGCAGGTCGGCCGCCGTCGTGATGTCGGCGCGGCTGTAGGTCGTCTCGGCCACCTTCGCGAATGCCGCATCGGCGCCCGTCGTCGCGAACGCGGCGCGCACGACGTCGCGCCAGTGCTCGTCGGTCCAGTCGTCCATGCCCGCGCCGTGCAGCCGCACCGACCGGTCGGGTTCGCGCGTCAGCAGCTGCCCCAGGGCAGGCAGCAGGAGCCGCGAGGTGAGGTCGCCCGAGGCGCCCAGGATGATCAGGGTGGTGTCCGCCGCCATGCCGCCCACCGTATCGCTCACGTCCGACCTCGTCGGCTCGCTTGCCGTCGACGCAGGGAAGCCACTATCGCGACGCTCGGCCGCCATGTCGGCATCCCCTGCCACAATCGCCAGGGTGAGCACTCCGATCGAGGACTACGCCGTCCTCAGCAACTGCCGATCCGCCGCCCTGGTGTCCCGGGACGGCAGCGTCGACTGGCTGTGCCTGCCCCGCTATGACAGCGCGTCGATGTTCGGGGCGCTGCTGGGCGACGAGTCGCACGGGTCCTGGTCGCTGCGCCCCACCGACCCGGATGCGGTGGTCACTCGCCGCTACGACGACGGCACTTTCGTCCTCATCACGCGCTGGGAGACCGCGACCGGGGTCGCGGAGGTGCACGACGCGATGCCGATCGACGAGGGGGTCGAGGCCCTCGTGCGCCGTGTCGTCGGCATCTCGGGCGAGGTCGACTTCGTCAGCGAGGTGCGTTTCCGCTTCGACTACGCCCGCGCCATCCCGTGGGTGCGGCAGATCGGCCACACGCACGACCACGCGATCCTCGCCGTCGCCGGTCCCGATTCGGTCGTGCTGCGCGGTCCGCGCCTGATCGCCGTCGACACCGCGCACCGCGCCCTGTGGACCACGGTGGCCGGCGAGAGCGTCGACTCGGTGCTCGCGTGGGGCCCCTCGTGGCAGCAGCCGCCCGCGGCGATCGACGTGGATGCCACCCTCAAACGCACCACCGAGTGGTGGGCCGAATGGGCGGGACGGGTCGAAGCCGCCGGCGAGCACGCCGAGCTCGTCACGCGCTCGCTGCTCGTGCTGCGCGCCCTCACGCACGCCGAGACCGGGGGCATCGTGGCCGCGGCCACGACGTCGCTGCCGGAGGCGTTCGGGGGAGAGCGCAACTGGGACTACCGCTACGTGTGGCTGCGCGACGCGGCCCTCACCCTGAGCGCCTACATCGACCACGGCTACCTCGAGGCGGCGCATCGGTGGCGCACGTGGTTGTTGCGGGCGATCGCGGGCGATCCCGCCGATGTGCAGATCATGTACGGCATCGCGGGCGAGCGCGACCTGCCCGAGCGCGAGATCACGAGCCTGCCCGGGTACGACGGCGCGCGCCCGGTCCGCATCGGGAACGGGGCGGTCGACCAGTATCAGGCGGACGTCATCGGCGAGGTGATGGTCGCCCTCGAGGCGGCGCGAGACGCCGGTGTCGAGGAGACGACGTTCTCGTGGTCGCTGCAGCGGGCTCTGCTGGACCAGCTCGCCGAGTGGTTCGACCGCCCCGACAACGGCATCTGGGAGATGCGCGGCGACCCCCACTTCTTCACGCATTCGCGCGCGATGGTGTGGGCGGCGTTCGATCGTGGCATCCGGGCCGTCGAACGAGACGGTCTGGACGGCGAGGTCGACACGTGGCGCGAACTGCGCGACCGTGCCCGGGCGGACATCGATTCCCGGGGTGTCCACGCGGGCGGCTGGTTCACCCAACATTTCGACACCGACGAGGTCGACGCGTCGCTGCTCATCCTGCCGAGGGTGGGCTACTGCGCGTACGACGATCCCCGCATGCTCGCCACGGTCGCGCGCATGGAGCAGACACTCATGCCCGACGGTTGGCTCTTGCGGTATCGCACGACCGGTGTCGACGGGCTGACGGGTGACGAGCATCCGTTCCTGGCGTGCTCCTTCTGGCTGGTCGAGCAGTACGCGCGAAGCGGTCGCCGCGAGGAGGCGGTCGCCCTCATGCGTCGCCTCACCTCTGTCGTCAACGACGTGGGACTGCTGTCGGAGGAGTTCGACCCGATCGGCGGCCACCACGTCGGCAACACGCCGCAGGCGCTGTCTCACCTCGGGCTCGTCGGTGCCGCCGACGCTCTGGAGGAGACGGCATCCTGACGTCGGGGGAGGGCCGCCCCGCCGCCCGCCCCGCGCTCTAGAGTCGAGCCATGAGCGACGATGACGTCGAGCTCCACCGCTTGCGTGCGCGCGTCTACGGCGGCCACGGAGGGTCGGCGACCGCGGCCGAGATCGCGCGGCTGACCGAACTCGAAGACGCCGAGCGGGAGCGCCGGGCGCCGCGATCCTCGGCCGCGCGCGAGACGCACGAGAGCGCCATCGCCGCGGAGCCCGAGCCCCCGGATGCCACGCCCCCGCGCCGTCGTGCCGTCGCGGCCGTGGCCGCGGTCGTCGCCGCCGGTCTGCTCCTCGCCGCCGGATTCGCCGCCGGTGCGTCTTCGCCCGCGTTCGTCGCCGCACCGACCTCGACGCCCACCCCGACCGCCCCCGCGTTTCCCGAGCTCGCGTTCCCGCAGACCGATGACGACCTCATCTCGGCTCCCCTGATCGACGACAGCGGTATCGATCCGTCGAGCACTCGCTACATCGCCGTCATCTTCGGGTTCCGCGTATTTCTCGCCGCGCGCGAGCGCGGGGAGGGGGTGTGCGTCGTCACCTTCACCGTCGACGACGGAGAACCCTGGGCGGCCGGCTGCACGACCGGGGGCCCCTTCGACGACGGAGCCGTGTTCGGGGTCGACGAGCACCTGAGCATCGCGCTGGGCGACGCGAGCCGCATGTCGATCAAGGGCACGCCCGTGCGCCTGTCGGACTCGGTGACCGCGTTCGTCACCGGCTGACACGCGGGGCCCGGACGACAGAACGAGGGGTGGATGCCAGAAGCCGTGGCATCCACCCCTCGAGATCGGGTTCGAGCCGGTCAGCCCCGCAGGGCCTCCGCCAGCTTGACGCGGGCCCCCATGCGCAGCAGGGAGTTCTGGTAGATCCGCGCGGCGATCGCGATCGCGGCGACGCACGAGGCGATGAGGATCAGCAGCGACAGCACGGGCTCCCACCACTGGGCGTCGCCGAGGTACATCCGCAGCGGCATCCCCACCGGAGCCGAGAAGGGCACGTACGACATGATCGTCAGCACGACGGGGTTGTCGTTGAAGAAGATGACCAGGAAGTACGGCGCCATGACCAGCATCGTGATCGGGGTCGTGGTGGCGCCGATGTCCTCCTGGCGCGACACCATCGCCGCCGCCGCGGCGAACAGCGACGCCAGCAGCACGAACCCGAAGAGGAAGAAGATCGCGAACCAGGCGATCGGCGCCCCGAGGGCGCCGAGCACGCCGACCTGATCGGTGACGGCGAGCCCCACTACGGCCACCGCCGCCAGCAGCACGATCTGCGCCATCGCCAGGATCGTGTTGCCGAGCACCTTGCCCGCCAGCAACGCCCGCACCGGTATGGCCGAGATCAGGATCTCGACGACGCGCGTCTGCTTCTCTTCGACGACGCTCTGGGCGATCGTGCCGCCGAACGTGCTCGCGGCGATGAGGAACACGACACCGAAGCCGAGCGCGATGAAGTAGCGGAGCGCGTCCGCCGCTCCGGCGCCCGGTTCCAGCGACTCCACCGTGGGCGTCTCGCTCAGCATCTGCAGCAGCGTGCCCGGCACGCCGTCCTTCACCACGACGGTGTAGTCGAACGCCGGGTTCGACGAGCCGGACACCAGGGCGGCATCCACCGTTTCGTCCTCGACGAGCGCCCGGGCGGCGGCGTCGGAGTCGGCGACCGTCGCCTCGACCCCCTGGAGCCCCGAGACCGCGGCCTCGGTTTGACTCGTCACGGCGACCGGGATGCCGCTGCCCACCGCGTCGCGCGCGGCGAAACCGCCCCACAGCACCGACGCGAGGGCGGCGACGACGAGGATCGCCGTCGAGATGACGAAGGCCTTGCTGCGCAGCTTGGAGCCGATCTCGCGCTCCGCCACGAGCCACACGCTCTGCAGCTCGCCGGGCGCGCCGGGCGTCGACCGCCGGGGCGTCGTTGCGGTGCTCACTGGATGACCTCCTTGAAGATGTCGGCGAGGGTCGGGCGCTGCGGCGCGAAGCTCGCGACGTCGCCGCGGGCGACCGCGGCGCGCAGGACGCTCTGAGCTGATGCATCGTCGTCGGCGTCGAACACGGCGTACCCGCCGTCGAAGTCGAGCACCGTGATGCCGGGCTGAACGCGCAGCCAGCCGGCGTCGCCGCCCGAGAGCAGCTCGTACCGGTGCGTCGCGTGCTCGGCGCGGAGCGCCTCGCGGCTGCCGGCCGCACGGATCGTGCCGCCCGCGATGATGACGAGGTCGTCGCACAGGCGCTCGACGACGTCGAGCTGGTGCGACGAGAACAGCACCGCCGTGCCCGTGGCCGCCTTCTCCTGCAGCACCCCGGCGACGACGTCGACCGCGAGCGGGTCCAGGCCCGAGAACGGCTCGTCGAGGATCAGGACGTCGGGCTCGTGCACGAGCGACGCGGCGATCTGCGCGCGCTGCTGGTTGCCGAGCGAGAGCGTCTCGACCAGATCGCCGAGGCGTTCGCCCAGCCCGAGCCGTTCGAGGAGCGCCGTGGCCTTGGCCGTGGCATCGGCCTTCCCGAAGCCGTGCAGCCGGGCGAGGTAGGCGATGTGCTCGACGACCTTCATCTTCGGGTACAGGCCGCGCTCTTCCGGCATGTAGCCGAACCGGCGCCGGTCCGCGGCGGTGAGCGGTTCCCCGTCGATCGCGACCGTCCCCGCGTCCTTGGCGAGCACGCCCAGGGCGATGCGCATGGTCGTCGTCTTCCCCGCGCCGTTGCCGCCGACGAAGCCCGTCAGCCGACCCGGCGCCACGGTGAAGCTCACGTCGTCGAGAACGCGGCGTCCGCCGTAGCTCTTGGTGATGCCGTCCAGTTCGAGCACGGTCCACCCCTTTCTGGTGATGGCGTCCACGCTACGGAGGGCGGTTCCGCCCGGCATCCGTCCGGGGGAGGGTTCTGCTGCTCCACCGCAAGGGGGAGGCTGACGGTCAGGTCAGACCGTGGCGGTGCGCGAGCACGACGGCCTCCACGCGGTCGCGCGCGCCGAGCTTCTGCAGCACATTCGACACGTGCGTCTTCACCGTGGCCTCGCCGATGTAGAGACGGGCCGCGATCTCGGCGTTGCTGAGGGCCTCGGCGACGAGTCGGAGCACCTCGGCCTCGCGATCGGTCAGCGGCTCGACCAGGGGGAGAGGCGCCACCGGGATCGCCGGCGAGCCGCCGGAATGGACGGGGGTGGATGCCGTCGCCCCGGCGTCCCCGCCCGCGAAACGGGCGATCACGCGGCGCGTGACCTCGGGTGCGAGCAGCGCATCGCCCGCGCCCACCACTCGAACGGCGCTCACGAGCTCCTCCGGGCCGGCGTTCTTCAACAGGAACCCGCTGGCCCCCGCCGCGAGCGCGTCGAACAGGTAGTCGTCGCGGTCGAACGTCGTGACGATGAGCACCGCCGCCTCCGACGCGGGGTCGGCGACGATGCGCCGCGTCGCCTCGAGTCCGTCCATGTCGGGCATCTGCACGTCCATGCAGATCACGTCCGGCCGCAGCGTCGCGGCCGCGGCGATCGCCTCCATGCCCGTGCGCGCCTCGCCGACGACCTCGATGTCGTCCTCCAGAGACAGGATCGTTCGGAAGCCGGCCCGCATCATCGCGTGGTCGTCGACGAGCAGCACCCGTAGCTCAGGCATGCGAGACCTCCGACTCGACGATCGGCACCCGGACCCGGACGAGATACCCTCCGCGCGTGCGCGGACCCATCTCGATGCTTCCGCCCGAGACGGCGGCGCGCTCGCGCATCCCCCGCTGTCCGAGACCCGGTGCGGCGGATCCGCGGCGGCCGGTGTTCGTCACCTCGAGCTCCACGCTGGTGTCGTCGAAACGCACGCGCACATCGGCCGTCGCACCGGGGCCCGCGTGCCGACGGGCGTTGGTCAGCGCCTCCTGCGCGATGCGGAACAGATTCACCTGAACGAGGGGAGGCGGCTCGGCGGCGGCCTCCCCGATCACGGCGAACGTCGTGGGGAGGCCCGCAGCGGTGGCCTCGGCCACGAGCGACGGAATGGATGCCAGGCCGTGGGTCGTCGGAGCGGTGTCGGTGCTCGGCTCGCCCGCGTCATCGGCATCCGGGGTCCGCAGCGTCTCGAGGAGCTGCCGCAGCTCCCGCAGCGACGTCCGCGCGGACTCTTCGATGCCGCTCAGCACCTCGCGCGACTTCGCGGGATCGCGGTCCATGACGGAGCGGGCGACTCCGGCCTGGACGCCCATCAGCGACACGTGATGGGCCACGACGTCGTGCAGTTCGCGTGCGATGCGCACCCGGTCGAGGGCCACCGCCTGCGCCGCGGTGATCTCGCGCTCGGCCTCCAGCTCGGCGGTGCGTTCCTCCAGGGCCCTGCGCTGCATGCGTTGCTGATGGGAGCGCTCGCCGAAGAAGTACGCGCCGCCGAAGAACAGCGCGTTGAGCCCCAGCGCCAGCAATTGCGACGCGACGAAGGGCGAGAACGCGCCCGTTCGGGACGGGAAGCCTTCGGGGACCTGATCCACCGGCATCGTGGCGTCCTGGAACATCACCACGAACAACCAGGCGAACATGCCGAGGATGATGGCCACGCGCACGAGCGTGGCGCGACGCCGGTTCGTCGACCACGCACCGACCGTGTAGATCGCGATGAACATGGCGATATTGCCCGCGTACACCTCGGGGACGCGCAGCGTCACGGCGAAGAAGTACGCCAGCGACACGATCACCGCCACGATCGACGGCCAGCGGCGTCGGAACGCGAGCGGGACGGACAGCACGGCGACGTACACCACGGCGAGGACGAACTCCGCCTGCTGGTCGCCGTAGAGCCCCGCGACGGCCGAGAGCACCGCGCTCAGCAGGCCGCCGACGAACAGCACCGCCGCGAGCACGATGTCGCTGCGCCACTGCGCGCGCGTGAGGTTCGGCATCCCTCCACGTTATGGGGGACCCCCGACCTCCGGCATCCCCCTTCGGAGGGAGTCAACCCCCGCGGGGAATAGGCCCACGCCGGAAAAGCTTGCACGTGCATGCATCGGGCGCGCGTGCGCCCCCCGTCATCCCAGAGAGGATCACCGTGACCGAGTACACGATCGGCTACATCGTCGGAAGCATCTCCAGCACCTCGATCAACCGCCGCCTGGCGAAGGCGCTCGAGAAGGTGGCGCCCGAGGGCGTGACGCTGAAGGAGATCCCGATCAAGGACCTCCCGTTCTATTCGCCCGACTACGACGGGAACTTCCCTCCGGTCGCACGGGAGTTCAAGAGCGCGATCGAGGATGCCGACGGTGTCATCATCGTCACCCCCGAGTACAGCCGCTCGATCCCCGGAGTGCTGAAGAACGCCCTCGACTGGTCGGCCCGCCCGTACGGCGAGGCCTCGTTCAACGACAAGCCCACCGCCGTGGTCGGCACCTCGCAGGGCGGCATCGCCACCGCCGCCGGTCAGCAGCACCTGCGCTCGGTCCTCCTGCACTACAACGCGCTCGTGCTCGGTCAGCCCGAGGGATACATTCAGTCGACGCCGGGCCTGTTCGAAGAGGACGGCACCGTCACCGACGAGGGCACCGCCGCCTTCCTCCGTTCCATCATCGAGGCGCTCGTGACCCTGGTGAAGCGCACGGCACCCGCCGAGGTCCCTGCGGCCTGACGGTCCGGTTCGGGGCGCGATCCGCGCAGTGGGGCGTGCAATTCACGCCCCGCTGCGCGAGATGCGCCCCACACCCGCGGGGCGCCCGCGCGGCTCACGCCGGGGTCAGTCCTCGTCGGCCGGTGGGCCGTCGGAGGAGGGCCGATTCCCTGCGGCCAGTTCCCCCCGCAGGCGCACGAAACCCAGTCCCATGACGACGACGCCGACCAGGAGGGTCGCGATTCTGACGGCGACGTGCAGGTCCTGGAACAGCAGGGTGGGAAGCGTCAGAATGAAGGTCGCGGCGATGAAATACCAGACCGTCGGGGAGTCCTGTGGGTCATTCGTCGGTGCCATGAAGATCTCCTTCGTCCGTGCGAGCGTACGAGGGATCACGTCGCAGTGACTCCCCCGTGAGACGGAGCCCTGGATGCCGTCAGCCGAAGATCATCGGGAGGTCGTCGTCCTCGTCGCGCGAGAGGTCGAGGTCGGCGACGACGGGCACGTGGTCGCTGGGCGCCTCGCCCTTGCGCTCGTCGCGGTGGATCTCGGCGCCCTGCACCGCGTCGGCGAACGCCGGCGACCCGAGGATGAAGTCGATCCGCAGCCCCTCGTTGCGGGGGAAGCGCAGCTGCTTGTAGTCCCAGTAGGTGTAGCCGGTGGGGATGAGCGGTCGCACGACGTCGCTGAGCCCGGCGGACTCGAACGCGGCGAACGCAGCGCGCTCGGGCGGCGAGACGTGCGTGGTCACGCCCTCGATCACCGTGGGGTCGCCGTTGTCGGCATCCGTCGGGGCGATGTTGAAGTCGCCGGTGAGCGCGAGGGGAAGACCGGGGTTCGCCGCGAGGGTGTCCTCCGTGTGCTGGCGGAGGGCCCCGAGCCAGTCGAGCTTGTAACGATAGTGGGGATCGTCGAGGCCGCGGCCGTTGGGCACGTACAGACTCCACACGCGCACGCCGTCGACGGTGGCGCCGATCGCGCGCGCCTCCTTCGGGAGGTCGGGGCCCTCTTTGCCCTTCTCGAAACCGGGCATGCCGGGGAAGCCGATCTCGACGTCGTCGATCGGCTCACGGCTGGCGATCGCGACGCCGTTCCACTGGTTCAGCCCGTGCGCGACGACGTGGTAACCCGCCTCCTCGAACGCGGCGTAGGGGAACTGCTCCGTCTTGCACTTGATCTCCTGCATGGCCAGCACGTCGATGTGCTCGCGCACGCAGAACTCGACGGTGCGGGCGACGCGGGCGCGGACGGAGTTGACGTTCCAGGTGGCCAGGCGCATGGCATCCAGCCTACTTTCGGCCGCCGACATCGCCGGTCGCGCGGCGAGCAGCCCGGGCCGTCGCGCGGGGTCCGTCGGCGACACGCCGTTCGCCGGGCCCGGGCACGGCGTGTCGGACGGGAAGTCCGCGGTACGGATGCCACGGACAGCGGCCTGATCTGTTCTGATCACCGGGGGCGTGTCCATATGGAGCAATAGACTCGACGCCGTGACCGTCGCCTCCACTCCCGAGCTCGAAGCCGACCGCCAGGCGCTGATCCGCCTCATCTCCGACGAGGCGGTGTTCCACGGCGACTTCACGCTCTCGAGCGGCAAGAAGGCGACGTATTACGTCGACATGCGCAAGCTCACGCTCGATCACCGCGCCGCCCCCGCGATCGGCCGTCTCGTGCTCGACCTCGTGAAGGACCTCGACGGCGTCGTCGCCGTCGGCGGCCTCACGCTCGGCGCCGACCCGATCGCGAACGCCGTCATGCACGAGTCGGTGCACGCCGGTCACCCGCTCGACGCGTTCGTCGTGCGCAAAGAGCCGAAGGACCACGGCCGCGGGCGCCAGATCGAGGGCGCCGATGTCGCGGGCAAGCGCGTCGTCGTCGTGGAGGACACGTCCACCACCGGTCAGTCCGCGCTCAAGGCCGTCGAGGCGCTGCGACGCGAAGGCGCGGAGGTCGTCGCCGTCGCCGTGATCGTCGACCGTAAGACCGGTGCGCAGGCCGCGATCGAGGCCGAGGGCCTGCAGTGGCTGGCATCCATCGACCTCGACGACCTGGGCCTGCAGCCGCAGTGATCCGGATGCCGTCGCCGCGGGGCGACGGATCAGTCGGTGCCGTCGCCCGGGCCGTCGAACGGGTCTCGGCGTCCTCCGCGCCGAGAACGACGCCACTGCACGAGGAACGCAACGAGCGTCCCGGCGGTGATGAGGAACGCCGTGAGAAGCCAGAGCGTGCGGTCGTCCATGCGTCCATCCTTCCGATCAGGGGCGCTTGCCCGCGGCGGCGTCCGCCACGATCTTGGCGATCCGTGCGAGCCTCGTCTCCGGGCGGACCGCCATCGCGATCTGCGTCAGTCCGAACTTGCGGCTCGACGGCGGGAACGCGTCCCAGTTGGCCCGCGCCGCGGGGTCGGCGTCGAGTGCCGCGCTGAACTCGGGTGGCTCGAGGCCCGCCTCGGGTCCGTCGAGCACCTCCCATGCGCCGTTGGCGCGCGCGATCTCGAGCGCGCGGATGCCCGCGGGGCGAAGTCGCCCCTCCGCCTCGAGGCGCGCGATGCGGGCTTTGTTCGTCGCCGCCCAGCCGCTCTTCGGGCGTCGCGGAGCGAACCACAGTCCCGAACTGACCTCGTCGAACACGCGCACCGGCCCGTCGATCCAGCCGAAGCACAGTGCCTCGCAGATGGCTTCCTCGTAGGCGATGTACCGACTGGCGGCGGTGCCGCGGCCGCGCAGCAGCCAGGCGCCCTTCGACACGGTGTGGTTCTCCTCGAGCCAGCGGCCCCAGGCGGCGGCATCGACGGCCGCAACCTTGACCCCGTCGTCGAGCGCGCCCATGTCAGAGTCCTTGGCTGAGTCCCTCTTCGCCGTCGGCGAGGTCGGTCTCGACCGGTTCGTCGCGGACGAGCTCGGCCACGGACGACAGGATCTCGTCGGGACGGAAGGGGTACTTCTCGATCTCGCGCTCGTCGCTGATCCCCGTCATCACCAGCACGGTGTGCAGCCCGGCCTCGATACCGGCGACGATGTCGGTGTCCATACGATCGCCGATCATGCCGGTGTTCTCGGAGTGCGCGCCGATCCGGTTCAGCGCCGAGCGGAACATCATCGGGTTCGGCTTGCCGACGATGTACGGCTCCTTGTTGGTCGCCTTGGTGATGAGTGCCGCGATCGCGCCGGTCGCGGGCAGCACCCCCTCGGTCGAGGGGCCCGTGGCATCCGGATTCGTGGCGATGAAGCGGGCGCCGTCGCGGATGAAGCGGATGGCCTTGGTGATCGCCTCGAACGAGTAGTTGCGGGTCTCGCCGACGACGACGTAGTCGGGGGCGGTCTCGGTCATGATGAACCCCGCCTCGTGCAGCGCGGTGGTGAGCCCGGCCTCGCCGATGACGAAGGCGGAGCCGCCGGGCATCTGCGAGCGCAGGAAGTCGGCCGTGGCCAGGGCGGAGGTCCAGATGGAGGACTCGGGGACGACGAGCCCCGATGCCCGCAGCCGTGCGCTGAGGTCGCGTGGCGTGAAGATGGAGTTGTTGGTCAGCACCAGGAACGGCGTGCCCTCGGCCCGCCACTGGGCGAGCAGCTCGGCAGCGCCGGGCACAGGCGTGTTCTCGTGAACGAGCACGCCGTCCATATCGGTCAGCCAGCACTCCACGTCGCCACGGGTTCGCATGGCCTCAGCCTAGCCCCGCGCGCCGACATGACCGCCGGTGAACCGAGCCGACATGGCCGCCGGTGGACCGGAGCGGGCCGTGCCCTGTCGCGACGGCCCGCTGCGCCCGCGAAGTTACTTGAAGGCGTCCTTGACGTTCTCGCCCGCCTTCTTCGCGTCGGCCTTGGCCTGGTCGGCTTTGCCCTCTGCGGCGAGCTTGTCGTTGTCCGTCGCCTTGCCGATGGCCTCCTTGGCCTTGCCCACGATGCCCTCAGCGGCGTTCTTGATCTTGTCGTCGAGACCCATGATCGGTTCCTTCCCGTTGCGTGAGACGTCGCGCGGGCCCGGCCGGCCCGGCGGAGCAGGAGCGCTCGGTTCTGAGACGAGACGAGCGCGTGGTTCGTCACGCGATCGAGCGAAAAAGTTCACACGATCGGTATTCCGCATCCGGCATGAACCGGTGACGGGCTCCGGCGATCTCGTTAGGGTCGTAGGGTGGCGCGCGACGAGTGGGACCCCCGGAACCTCCCCGACCTCTCGGGCCGCGCGTACCTCGTCACCGGGGCCACCCGCGGTCTCGGCTACTTCTCGTGCGAACAGCTCGCCGGTGCGGGCGCGCACGTGGTGTTGACGGGACGCAATCCGAACCGACTCGTGCGGGCGAAAGAGGCGGTGCGTCGGACACATCCGGATGCCTCGATCGAGACGCTCCTGCTCGACACGAGCAACCTCGGGTCGGTGCGCGCGGCTGCGGCGACGGTCCGCGCCCGCGGGCGGCTGGACGGACTGCTGATGAACGCCGGCATCGTGCACCCACCGAAGACGCGCGAGCTGGCCGGCGGTCACGAGCGCGTGTTCGCGACGAATGTGCTCGGGCACTTCGCTCTGGCGGGGGAGCTGCTCACGCCCCTCGCCACCGCGCGCGGGCGCATGGTGTGGGTGGGGAGCATGTCGACGTCCATCTGGAAGCACGTGCCCACCGACCCCGAACTGATGGAGGGCTACACGCCCTGGCGGGCCTATGTCCAGTCCAAGGCCGCCACCACGGCGCTCGCACTGGAGGCGGACCGCCGGCTGCGCGCCCACAGCGTGCCGGTGGAGAGCCTCGTCGCGCATCCCGGGTACTCGACGAGCGGCCGCACGCGCGGCATCCGCGGAGTGAACGAGCCGTCGCGTCTCACGCGCTTCGTGGACAACCTGCAGGCCCCCTTCACGCAGTCCAAGGACGAGGGGGCGTGGGCGCTCGTCCGGGCGCTGGTCGATCCTCACGCCGAGGGAGGATCGATGTACGGCCCCGCGCTCGTGGCCCGCGGTGCGCCCCGGTCCGCCACTCCGGCCCGGCGTACGCGCGACGGGGCTCTGGGGGCCGATCTCTGGCGTGCATGCGAGACGGCGACGCACGTCCGATGGCCGTTCGAGAGGGTGCGGCGCACGGCCTCCTGAAGCGATCCTGCGACGTCGGGGTCTGCCCCTACAGTGATCGCATGGACCAGACGACCGTCGAGGGCACCGACGTCGGCGATGTGCGCGGGCTCTCGGCCTCCGCCGTCGCCGAGCGGGTCGCCGCGGGGCAGGCCAATGCCTTCGTCGCAGACAGCAGCCGATCGGCGTGGAACATCGTGCGGGCGAACGTCTTCACACTGTTCAACGGGATCGTGGGTGCCTGCTTCCTCGTTCTGCTTCTGCTCGGTCGGTGGCAGGATGCGCTGTTCGGTGTCGCGGCCCTTTCCAACGCCGTCATCGGGTGCGTGCAGGAGTTCCGTGCCAAGGCCGCTCTCGATCGCCTCGCGCTGCTGAACGCTCCGCGTGCGCGCGTGCGCCGCGACGGCGTCGACGTCGAGATCGCCCCCGCAGAGGTGGTCCGCGACGATCTGCTCGTGCTGCGCGCGGGGGATCAGGTCCCCGCCGACGCGGTCGTGGCCTCGTCGCGGGCGCTGCAGATCGACGAGTCGATGTTGACGGGCGAGTCGGATGCCGTGGACAAGCGGCCCGGTGACGAAGCGCTGTCGGGGTCGATCGTCGTCGCGGGTGAGGGGACGGCCCGCGCCGCGCGCGTCGGGGCCGAGTCGTACGCGAACACGTTCGCGAGTGAGGCGAAGCGATTCCAGCTCGTCTCCAGCGAACTGCGCACCTCGATCGACCGCGTCCTGAAGTGGGTCGGGTGGGGCATCGGCCCCATCGGCCTGCTCGTGCTCAACGCGCAGATGATGGTCGCGGGCGGATGGGTGCGGGCCTGGCAGCAGGGCACGTGGTCTCAGGCGGTGGTCAACACCATCGCCGCTCTGACGGCGATGATCCCGCTGGGCCTGGTACTGATGACCTCGATCGCCTTCGCGGTCGGCGCAGCGCGGCTGGCGAGCAAGAGGGTCCTGGTCAACGAGTTGCCCGCCGTCGAGGGGCTCGCACGGGTCGACGTCATCTGCCTCGACAAGACCGGGACGTTGACGGCCGGTGAGATCCGTTTCGACGCCGCGCTCGAGCTGCAGCCGATCGACGGCTGGCGGGATGCGCTGGCCTGGTACGGTGCGGCCGACGACGCCAACGCGACCGCGCAGTGCCTCCGTGACCCGTTCCCGGTCACCACGCCACTCGGCGTCGCCGAGCGCATCCCGTTCTCCTCCGCGCGCAAGTGGAGTGCGGTGTCGTTCGCGGGTGGCGCCGCGGGGACGTGGGTGCTCGGCGCGCCCGAGATGGTCTTCGGCGACACCGCGGCGGACCCGGCGACGGAGCTCGGTGAGGCCGTGACCCGCCTGGCATCGTCGGGACGCCGCACCCTCGTTCTTGCCCATACGGCCGACCCGCTGGATGCCGCCGACGTCGCGGCCGAGCGTCTTCCTGCCGGTGCCGTCGCCGTGGCGGTGCTCACGTTCGTCGAGGCGGTGCGTCCGGACGCGCCGGAGGCCCTGGCGTACTTCCGTGAGCAGGGCGTCGCCGTGCGCGTCATCTCGGGCGACAACCCCCGCACCGTCGCGGCGATCGCCCGCGAGGTGGGGCTCGACGTCGACGAGGGGTACGACGCCCGCGGCCTTCCCGACGACGACGGCGAACTGGGCCGCATCCTCGAGGAGCACACGGTGTTCGGGCGGGTCACGCCCGACCAGAAGAAGCGCATGGTGACGGCCCTTCAGGCCCGCGGGCACGTCGTGGCGATGACCGGCGACGGCGTGAACGACGCGCTGGCCATCAAGACCGCCGACATCGGGATCGCGATGAACTCCGGTGCCGCCGCCACGAAGGCCGTCGCGCGGCTCGTGCTGCTGGACGGGCGCTTCTCGCACCTTCCCTCGGTCGTCGCCGAGGGGCGTCAGGTCATCGCGAACATCGAGCGCGTCTCGATGCTGTTCCTCACCAAGACGGCCTACGCGACGGGGCTCGCCGTGCTGTTCGGCGCACTCGTCATGGAGTTCCCGTTCCTGCCGCGGCAGTTGTCGATCACCGACGGCCTCACCATCGGCATCCCGGCGTTCTTCCTCGCGCTGCTGCCGAACGCCCAACGCTACGTGCCGGGCTTCCTGCGGCGCTCGTTGAGCTTCGCCATCCCGGCGGGGCTGGTGATCGCCGTGGCGTTGACCCTGTACACGCGGGCGGCGATGTCGCTGGGGCTCGGTGTGGAACAGCTCCGGACGGGAGCGACGGTCATCCTCGCGATCGTGGCGATCTGGGTGCTGACGGTGCTCTCCCGCCCGGTCACCCGCGTGAAGGTGCTCGTGATCGGGGCAATGTTCATCGCCCTCACGGCGATCTTCACGATCCCGGCGCTGGGGCAGTTCTTCCAGCTGCAGGACCCCGGGGAGGACGGCGCGTGGCTCGTGACCGGGGTCGTGATCGCCGCCGTGGGCGCGATCGAGATCGTGCGGTTCGCCCACCGTCGCTTCGTGCGGCGGATGCTGCGCGAGTCCGCCCGGTCACCGCGCCACGGGCTCCCGGGATCCGCCGCGGGCGAGGCGGCCGCGACGAACGTCGTCGCGCTCAGACGACCGCTCCTGGTCACCGTCGCGGTGGTTCTCGTGTACCTCGGCGGGCTCGCGAACACCGCCCTCGGTGTGCTCGTGCTCCTCGCCCGTTACGACATGGATGCCGAAGACATCCTCCCCGTATCGCTCGTGGGTGCGGCGACGATCCTGCTGGGCCTGCTCACTGTCGCCGGCGGTTCGTCGCTCGCCCGCGGCAGCCGGCTGGCTCGGACCCTGCTGACCGTCTACCTCACGGTGCTCGTGATCCTGCAGGCGTTCGCGTTGGCGCTCACCGAGCTCGACCCGACGATCGCCGTCGCGCTGCTCGCGGCGGTCGCCGTGGTCGCAGCCGTCTGGATCCCGCCGACCGCGCGACACTACTTCCGCCCCGGCGTCTCGGCGGCGGACCCTTCTCCGATGATCTGAATCGGCGGGCTCGCACCTCAGGGCGGTGGACACGCCCTGCCGGTGAGCTCAGCGGGTGAGCCAGACCGAGCCGCCGGCGCCCTCGGGCAGCGTCACCTCGACACCGTCTGCGCGCACCACGTCGCGCGAGACCACCTCGAGCTCGTGGCCGACATCGATGCGCCGGTCGACCAGGGCGCGCAGCAGCGCGGGGTCGCGGTCGCTGACCCGCAGCACGCGGCCGGAGTGACCCGATGCCGCGTCCTGGAGGAGCACGAAGGGTTCGCGGTGCACCGCGCCGGTGGCATCCGGGATCGCATCGCCGTGCGGATCGAACCGCGGGCGTCCGAGCCGTTCGTCGATGCCCTCGAGAAGCCGGTCGCTGAGCGAGTGCTCGAGCACCTCTGCCTCGTCGTGGACCTCGTCCCACGAGTAGCGGAACTCGCGCACCAGCCAGGTCTCGATCAGACGGTGGCGGCGGATGACCGACGCCGCGCGCCGCTCACCGGCCGGCGTGAGAGACACAGGGCCGTAGGGGCGATGGCTCACCAGACCTTGCGCGGCGAGCTTCTTCACCATCTCGGTCACACTCGAGGGGGCGAGGCCGAGCACACCGGCCAACTGCGAGGGCGTGATGGGGTCGTCCTGCCACTCGGTGTGGTGGTAGATGGCCTTGAGATAGTCGTCGGCCACGGGCGATTCCACGCGATCAGCCTAACCGCCGGTGAACACCAGCCACAGGAGCACGGTGTTGAGCGCGACGAGGAAGACCGACGCCGCCACCCCCGCGACCGTCGTGAGCACGCGATTGCGGTACGCGCCGAGCACGTCGCGCCGTGCGGTGAGGGCGACGAGGGGGATGAGGGCGAACGGGATGCCGAACGACAGCACCACCTGGCTGAGTACCAGGGCGAGGGTGGGGTCGATGCCGGCCCCGAGGATCAGGAGAGCCGGGATCAGGGTGACGAGCCGGCGCACGAGCAACGGCACGCGGATGTGCAGCAGCCCGTGCATGATCTCGGCGCCCGCGTAGGCGCCCACAGACGTCGAGGCCAAGCCGCTGGCGAGCAGTCCCACCGCGAACAGTGTCGCCACGACGGGACCGAGTCCGTCGCGCAGCGCCGCGTACGCCCCCTCGAGACTGTCGGTTCCGCTCACGCCCGCGAGGTTCGCCGCGGCCAGCAGGAGGATGGCGAGGTTGACGGTGCCGGCGATCGCGAGGGCGATCGTCACATCCCATCGCGTCGCGCGCAGCAGTCGGGGCGTCGACAGCCCACGGGCGGCCTCGAGATCGGCGGGCCGGCTGGGTCGCGGGGGAGCGAAACGGTCGCGGCTGAGCGCCGAGTGGGCGTAGATCGCGTGCGGCATGATCGTCGCGCCGAGGATCGAGGCGGCCAGCAGCACCGACGTCGCCCCGTCGAACCGGGGGACCAGGCCCGCGACCACGCCGGCCGGGTCGGGTGGTGCGAAGAAGAGCCCCGCGGTGAAGCCGACGGCGATGATGAGCAGCAGACCGATGACCACCGTCTCGAAGGCGCGTGCGCCGCGCCGCGACTGCACCACGAGCAGGCCGATCGAGACGACGCCCGTGATCGCTCCGCCCCACAGCAGCGGGATGCCGAACAGCAGGTTCAACGCGACCGCGCCGCCGATGACCTCGGCGACATCGGTGGCCATCGCCACCAGTTCGGCCTGCAGCCAGTACGCTCGCCGCGCCCACGGGCGGCGGATGCGCCTGCCGAGCACCTGCGGCAGGCTCTCGCCCGTCACGATCCCGAGCTTGGCCGAGAGGTACTGGATGAGCCATGCCATGACGTTGCCGAGCACGACCACCCATACGAGCAGGTAGCCGAACACGGCGCCGGCCGTCATGTTGCTGGCGACGTTCCCCGGGTCGAGGTAGGCCACACCCGCGACCAGCGCGGGCCCCAGCAGCCACATCGCCCGCCCCGTGCCGCGCCGGGGGATCGTGGCATCCATCGTTTTCGGCATGCCGAAATCCTAGCGATATTTCGGGTTACCGAAAAGCGGAGCAGGGCGATGTCGACGACTTGCCCCCGCGCCCCGTGCGCAGCCCTCCCGGTCCGGGCGCCGCGGCGCGCCGTGCGGCGCCGGATAGCCTGGACCCGTGAACCCCGGCGACGCGACCTCCGCACCCTCGGGAGCGACCCCGGCCGGCGACGTCGCAGAACCCGTGCGGCGCGAGAGTGCCGCGGCGGACGGTGGGCCGGAGAAGACGGAGCCCACACCCCTGCACGGCGTCGGCCCGTGGCCCGGGGGACCCGACGCGTGGCCCGACGATCCGCGCTACGACCGCGAACTGCTGGCCGAGGGAGACCGGCGCAACGTCGTCGACGCGTACCGCTACTGGACGATGGAGGCGATCGTCGCGGACCTCGATGCGCGGCGGCACCCCTTCCACGTCGCCATCGAGAACTGGCAGCACGACCTCAACATCGGTTCGATCGTCCGCAGCGCCAATGCGTTCCTCGCGGCGGAGGTGCACATCATCGGCAAGCGCCGCTGGAACCGCCGCGGGGCGATGGTCACCGACCGGTATCAGCACGTGCGACACCACGACGACGTGACCGCGTTCGCGGCGTGGGCACGCGGGCAGGGTCTCCCCGTTCTCGCGATCGACAACGTCGCGGGGTCCGTGCCGGTCGACCGTGCCGACCTACCCGAGTCCTGCGTCCTGCTCTTCGGTCAGGAGGGGCCCGGGCTCTCCCCCGAAGCGCTCGCCGCGGCCGAGGGCGTCATCGAGATCACCCAGTATGGGTCGACGCGGTCGATCAACGCGGCCTCGGCCGCGGCGGTCGTCATGTACGAGTGGTGCCGCCGCTGGGCGTGAGCCACCGTGATCAGTGCACGTCTGTGCGTGCGGGGCACTCATCGACCGCGGGCGAGCCGTGGACGCGACCGGTCCGCAGGAGCATCAGGGCCGCGCCGAAGAGCACGACGGCGCTGACGACGACCGACGCACCGAGCACCACCACCGAGAACGGTCGGCTCCGGTACACGAATGCCGCGGACGCGGCATCCCATTCCTGGTACTCCACGAAGTAGAAACCGCCCGCGCAGAAGATGGCCATGGCCAGGATCAGCGCGACGGTCACGATCAGCGTTGCCGCCACATGCCCCCGCATCCGACCAGGATAGAGATGTCGAGTGTCAAGCGTGTGAACTTTGCGCGAACTCACCCTCCTGCGCGCGGATGCACCTCGTAGGCGAACACCGCCTCGGTCGTCGAGTCCACGCGCAGTGTGCCTGCCGCCGTGGCATCCCACCGGATCGTCGTGGGAGCGGCGCCGGTCTCGCCGGGCGTCCCGCAGGCGACGTCGGCCGTGGTTCCCGCGGCGCCGTCGATCTCGACGGTGAGGGGCGCCCCGGTGGTGCTCTCGCACGCGACGACGACATCCCACGACCCGCCGACCGGGTCGAGGTCGACGCTGGCGCCGGCGGGTCCGACGCTGCCGGTTCCGCGTGCGACCGCGGTGCTGCCGCCCAGCCCGTTCTCGGGCAGCGCGGCCGCCGCCCACTGCTCGAGCCCCGTCGCATCGTCGGGCAGGGTCGCGCCCGGCGAGGGAGCCGAGGGCGAGAGCGAGGGAGTCTCCGCCGTGGACGAGGGGGAGGAGGAGGTCGGTGCCGCCGTATCGGTCGAGGTGCATCCCGCGAGCAGGAGCAGCGCGGGGAGGAGCAGGGCGGGAAGGGCCACCAGGGCCGGGGGTGTCGACCTCATGCCCGCACCGTACGCGCGCCTCCTGGGAGTCGCGTGGACATCGAAGTGCGTTCAGGAACCCGCCGTCATCCAGGCGCGACCGCGGACGCGTAGGCCCAGGGTCGCGGCCCGCGCCAGCATGTAGACCCCGAAGAAGGCCGCGGCGAGCCACGCCAGGCCCACCGGCCCGCCGCCCGCGAACAGCGCGACCAGAACGAGCGCCGGGATGTACGGCACCAGGTTTAGCAGGCCCGCGATCGCGAGGTAGCGGGCGTCGCCGGCGCCGATGAGCACCCCGTCGAGGACGAACACGAACGAGGCCAGGGGCTGGGCGACGGCGAGCACGAGGAGCGCCGGCTGGATCAGGGCCGCGATCGCGGGATCGCCGGTGAAGACGAGCCCGAGGACCCCGGATGCCGCGGCCACCAGCGCTCCGACGGCGACGCCGAACCACAGCCCCCACGCCACCGTGCGGGAGAGGACGTGCCGTGCGCCGGCGATGTCGCCCGCGCCGAGCGACTTGCCGACGAGGGCCTGGGCCGCGATCGCCAGGGCGTCGAGGGCGAAAGCGGCGGTCGAGAAGATCGTGAAGGCGATCTGCCATCCGGCGAGTTCGGCCGACCCGAGCCCCGTGGCCACCGCCACCGTCGCGAGGAACGCCGCCCGAAGGCTCACGGTGCGCAGGAACAGCCAGCCACCCGAGCGGGCGGTGCCGCGCAGGCCGCCGACCTCGGGACGCAGCGAGGCCGCGTGCTGCCGGGCGAGGCGCGTGGCGATGACCACGTACGCGCCCACCATTCCCCACTGCGCGACGACCGTGCCCACCGCCGAACCGGCGATGCCCCAGCCGAAGCCGTAGATGAACAGGGCGTTGAGCAGCGCGTTGACGCCGAAGCCGAGCCCGGCGATCCACAGGGGCGTCACCGTGTCCTGCATGCCGCGCAGCAGTCCCGTGGCGGCGAAGACCACGAGCATCGCCGGGAGTCCCCACATCGAGATCGACAGGTACACCCGGGCGTTCTCGGCGACGTCGGAGGCGGCTCCGAACACGTCGACCAGCGCGGGGGTGGCCAGGACGCCGACCAGGGCGAGCACCGCACCGATCGTGAGCGCGAACCACATCCCGTCGATTCCCACCGACACGGCGCGGCCCGGTTCTCCCGCGCCGTACCGGCGGGCGACGGCGGGGGTGGTGGCGTAGGCGAGGAAGACCATGAGCCCCACGACGGTGTGCAGCACCGCGCCGGCGATGCCGAGCCCCGCCAGCGGCGCGACGCCGAGGTGACCGACCATGGCGCCGTCGACGATGAGGAACAGCGGCTCGGCGATGAGGGCGCCCAGCGCCGGCACGGCCAGCCGCACGATCGCGCGGTTCAGCGTCGCCGGTACGGGGATGGTCACCGTCCGAGCCTAAGGGGGGCCTCCGACACGGCCGGTGTGCCCGGCATCCGGAGCCGTCGTGGATCGTGGGCACATATCCTGTCTGCATGACCGAGACCCCCCGCTCCGGTCTCGCGCTCGAAGAACTGAGCGACGAGATCCGCCCGCAGGACGACCTGTTCCGCCACGTGAACGGCCGCTGGCTCGAGCGCACAGAGATCCCCGACGACAAAGCCCGATGGGGCAGCTTCCATCTCATCGCCGAGCGGGCCGAGAAGGACGTGCGCACCATCGTGGAGGAGTCGCAGCAGGCCGAACCGGGCAGCGAAGCCCGCAAGATCGGCGACCTGTTCGCGAGCTTCATGGACACCGCCCGCATCGAAGAGGCGGGCGCGGCGCCGCTGGCCGACCAGCTCGCGCGCGTCGATGACGTGTCCGATATCGCCGGCTTCCTCCGGCTCGTCGGAGAGCTCGAGCGCGACGGCGTGAGCGGACTGCTCACGCTCTTCGTCGAGCCCGATCCGGGCGACCCCACCCGTTACGTGCCGGTGATCTACCAGGGCGGTCTGTCGCTCCCCGACGAGAGCTACTACCGCCTCGACAACTTCGCCGAGACGCGCGCCGCGTACCGCGCGCACATCGAGCGCATGTTCGGCCTGGCCGGGGTCGCCGAGCCCGAGGCATCCGCCGACCGCGTCTTCGCGCTCGAGACCGAGCTCGCGACGCACCACTGGTCGCGCGAGGACAGCCGTGACGCGGTGAAGACGTACAACCTGCGCACGTGGGACGAGATGGTCGGTCTCGCCGGCCTCGATCTCGTGCCGTGGCGCACGGGTGTGGCCCCCGGACACGAGGACGCCTTCGCCGAGGTCGTGGTGTACCAGCCGAGCTTCGTCGAGTCGCTCGGCGGGCTGCTCGTCGAGGACCGTCTCGAGGACTGGAAGGCGTGGCTGCGGTTCGCCGTCGTGCACTCCGCCGCGGCGTTCCTGTCGGAGGAGTTCGTGGCCGAGAACTTCGCGTTCTACGGCACGCAGCTCACCGGTGTGCCGGTCAACCGCGAGCGGTGGAAGCGCGGCGTCGGCCTGGTCGAGGCGGCGCTCGGCGAGGCCGTCGGCAAGGTGTACGTCGAGCGTCACTTCCCGCCCGCGGCGAAGGATGCCATGGACGTGCTCGTGCGCAACCTCATCGAGGCGTACCGCGAGTCGATCCAGTCGCTGGAGTGGATGACGCCCGAGACCCGCGAGCGTGCCCTCGCCAAGCTCGACGCCTTCACGCCGAAGATCGGCTACCCGGTGCGCTGGAAGGACTACTCCGCGCTCGAGATCGACGCGGCCGATCTCGTCGGCAACGTCCGCCGCGCGCACGTCTGGGAGCACGACCGTCAGCTCGCGAAGGTCGGCCAGCCGATCGACCGGGACGAGTGGTACATGACGCCGCAGACCGTCAACGCGTACTACAACCCGCTCATGAACGAGATCGTGTTCCCCGCGGCGATCCTGCAGTACCCCTTCTTCGACGCCGAGCGCGATGCGGCCGCCAACTACGGCGGTATCGGTGCGGTCATCGGCCACGAGATCGGGCACGGGTTCGACGACCAGGGGAGCCGGTTCGACGGCGACGGGTCGCTGCGCGACTGGTGGACGGATGCCGATCGCTCGGCGTTCGAGGAGCGCACCAAGGCGCTCATCGCCCAGTACGAGGCGCTCGTTCCCCAGGGGCTGAGCGAGGAGCACCACGTCAACGGCGCCCTCACGATCGGCGAGAACATCGGCGACCTCGGGGGCCTGGGCATCGCGATCCGCGCCTACCGGCTGTCGCTCGGCGAGGACCAGCCGGCCGACGGCCCCGTGGTCGACGGGTACAGCGGCATCCAGAGGCTGTTGCTCAGTTGGGCGCAGATCTGGCAGCAGAAGGGCCGGGATGCCGAGACCATCCGGCTGCTGACGATCGACCCGCACTCGCCGAACGAGTTCCGCTGCAACCAGATCGTGCGTAACATCGACGCGTTCTACGACGCGTTCGAGGTCACCGAGGCGGACGCCCTGTGGCTCGACGCCGACCAGCGCGTCACCATTTGGTGAGGTCGCGTTTGTTGCTCTTCTGACCCGGAAGGAGCCACGCTCGTGGGCATGCCACCGGTTCCCGAGCCTGCCGCACCCGAGCCCGCCGGGGGGCCTGTGGAGTCGTCGCGACGCGACGCTCCGGCCCTCCGCGGGTCCGCACGGAAGGGACCGCGTCGCCTGCCTCGGCGCGCCGCGGCGGGACGCCGGTCGTTCACGGCGACGCTCCGCGCGCTGGACGAGCTCGCGGCATCCGGGGCGAAGGTGTCGGTGCGCATCGACGACCTCGACGGCGGCTCGGCGGTGCTCGAGGGCGATGACTTCGTCACCCTGCCGGTCGGGGGGCTGGGAGTCGTCCCGCTGCTGATCGAGGTGGCGGCCGCGATCGAGGCGGGCCGCGTCGACGCGCTCGAGATCGTCGACCGCGCCACGGTGCACAGCGCGACGGCGGGGGGAGTCTGGCAGCACCTGAAGGCCCCCGCGCTCCCCCTGGCGGACGCGGCGGTCCTGGCGGCTTCGGCCGGCGACGCGCTGGCCGCCAACGCGCTGCTGCAGCGGGTCGGACTGCCCTCGGTTCGTTCGCGTATCGAGCAGCTCGGGCTGCGCCGTACCGCCCTGCTCGACCGGTTCCGCGATGATCGCGGACCCGACGACGCCCCGCACGTCGCGCTGTCCACCGCGCGCGAGATGGCGGCGGTGTTCGCAGGTCTGGTCAACTCGACGGTGGTGTCGCCGGGCGTGAGCGCCCAGGTGGCCGAGTGGCTGAGCCTGAACCACGACCTGTCGCTCGTGGCATCCGCGACCGGTCTCGATCCGTTCGCGCACGAGAACGATCGTCACGGGCTGCTCTTCGTCAACAAGACCGGGCGTTCCGAGGGCGTGCGCGCCGAGGCCGGCGTGCTCGGCGGCCCCCGCGCCGGCGTCGCCTACGCGCTCATCGTGAACTTCGACGATCTCTCGATCGCGCACCGTCTCCGCGCGCACGACGCGTTCCGCGTCCTCGGTGTGGAGCTGATGGAGTACGTGTTCTGACGGGCCCGTGTTCTGCGACGAAGCGTCACGCTCCGCACGCCACGCGCCCCGGGGTGGGGCAGCGCGTCAGGACGTGAACACGATCGTGTGGTTGCCGTGGCGGATGATGCGATCCTCGGCGTGCCACAGCACGGCCCGGGAGAGCACCTGACGTTCGACGTCGGCGCCGCGACGGGCGAGCTCGGCGGCCGAGTCGGCGTGGGTGACGCGGATGGTGTCCTGCTCGATGATCGGGCCCTCGTCGAGGTCGCTCGTGACGTAGTGCGAGGTCGCGCCGATGAGCTTGACGCCGCGCTCCTTGGCCTTCTTGTACGGCTCCGCCCCGATGAAGGCGGGCAGGAACGAGTGGTGGATGTTGATCACCGGGACCCCGATCTTCTCGAGGAAGTCGGGCGAGAGGATCTGCATGTAGCGGGCGAGCACGACGAAGTCGACGTTGCCGACGAGCAGTTCCAGGATGCGTGCTTCGGATGCCGACTTGTCGGGACCCGGCGTCGACGGGACGTGGAAGAACGGCACGCCGAACGAGCGGACGTCCTCGGCAGAGGTGGTGTGGTTCGACACGACCATCGGCACGCTGACCGGGAGGTCGCCGCGGCGGTGGCGCCAGAGCAGGTCGAGCAGGCAGTGGTCCTGCTTGGAGGCGAGGATGGCCATGCGCTTCGGCGTGGACAGGTCGGTGAGCTTCCACTCCAGGTCGAAGCCGTCGCTGAGCGTGCGATCGAGGTCGGCCTCGATCTCGGGCAGGGATGCCGCGAGATCGGGGCGGTGGAAGACCACCCGCTGGAAGTACGCCCCGCCGCGGGTGCCGTCGGAGTACTGGTCGAAGGCGACGATGTTGCCGCCCTGGCGAGCGATGAGAGCCGAGACCGCGGCGATGATCCCGGGGGTGTCGCTGCCGTGGACGATGAGGCACGCGTGATCGGGCTGCAGGTGGGGGCTCGCGGAGACCATCGAACCATTCTGCCGTGCCCGGGCGGCCACCGCGGACACGCCCGTCGGTTCGGGGCCTGGCATCGCCCCCGAGGCCACGGGCGGCCGCGCGGGCCGGGCATCGCCCCCGGGCCATTCGCAGCGCCCGGGACCGACGCGACCGCTCCGAACCCGGCGTCAGACGCGCGCGGCCGCCCGGCGGGCACCCTCGCCGAGGGCCTCGAGCTTCGCCCAGGCGATCTGCGGGTGCACGCGCCCGCCGAGGCCGCAGTCGGTCGAGGCGATGACACGGTCGGCGCCGACGATCCCGGCGAAGCGCTCGATCCGCTGGGCCACCAGGTCGGGGTGCTCCACGACGTTGGTGGCGTGTCCCACCACGCCCGGGGCGAGGATCAGGTCGTCGGGGATGTCGGCATCCGCCCACACCGTCCACTCGTGCTCGTGCCGCGCGTTCGCCGCCTCGAAGGAGATCTGTCCCACGTTCGCCTCGAGCACGACCGGCAGGATGTCGCGGAGCTCGATGTCGGTCACGTGGGGACCGTGCCACGAGCCCCAGCACAGGTGGAGGCGGACGCGGTCGCGGGGGATTCCCGCGAGAGCGTGGTTCAGGGCCTCGACCCGCGTGCGGGTGAACGCGACGTAGTCGGCGACCGAGGGGGCCGGGTTGATCTGGTCCCAGCTCTCGGCGAGCGACGGGTCGTCGAGCTGCAGGATGAGCCCCGCGTCGACGATCGCGCGGTACTCCTCGCGCAGAGCGTCCGCCCACGCGAACAGGTGCTCCTCGTCGGTGGTGTAGTACTCGTTGCGCACGCGCGCAGCGCTGCCCGGGGCGATCGCGGTGAGGAACCCCGTCTCGCCCTCGCCGAGCGCCGCGGTGAGGTGCTGGATGTCCGACGCGACGGCGGAGGCGCCGCGGTACGCGATCGGGCCGGTCGTGGTGGGAAAGGCGGTGGCGACCTTGCCGGTCGCGATACCGCTGTCGGGGCTCGTGTACGCCTCCGCGAACAGCTCGCGGTCGCGGCGGTCGGCGAACGACGTCAGGCGCACGTGGCCCGGTCCGGAGCGCACCGGCTGCTCGTTGAAGGCGTTGACCTCGGTGAGCGAGAGGCCGCTAACCCGCTGGAACGAGTACGACCACCAGGCGCCGTAGTCGACGGCGTTCGACATGGCCTTGCCGAACTCGCCGTCGCCGACGAGCGTGATGCCCGCCTCGCGCTGCCGCCGAACGACGTCGGCGACCGCGTCGTCCACGAGCGCGTCGAAGGCGGCGTCCCCCGGGGCGAAGGTGAAGCCGTCCTCGGCGAACGTGCGTGCGGCGTTCGCGGCGATGAGGGCATCCGTCCGGGGAAGGCTGCCGGCGGTGGTGGTCTGAATGCTCATACGGTCCTCCGGTCGATCGGTGCGAACCTACTCCCGGATGCCGCGGAACGACGATCCGCATTGCGCCGTGTGGCATCGGATGGTGTCTGCGGTGACCTGCACACCCTCGCCCCCGCCCCACCCCGCTGAACGGCACGCGGCCCGCGAGCTACACGCGGACGACCAGCTTGGATGCCGAGACCCCGGCCCGCTGACGGTCGAGCGCGCCCTGGATCTCCGCGAGGCCCTCACCGACGACGAGCGGTTCCGGCATCGGGCGGAGGCTCCCGTCGGCGAGCGCGCGCGGGATCACCGCACCCCACAGCGTCGGTCCGACCTCGTCGTCGCGCAGGCTGCTGCCCCACACGAACCCCGCCCGGATGCCGGCGCGTCGGGCGCGGAGTGTCGACCGGACCGTGGTCAGACCGATGCGCGTGAAGACGGGGAGCATCGCGGGGAAGAGGTGCCGCCGACCGACGAGCTCCGCGAGGGACACGGGCGTGCTCGCCATGGCCAGCCGCGTGCCGCCGGTGCGACGGAGGACCTCGATGCACGCGTCGGTCGAACCCGCGCCGAGGGCGACCGCGCCGACGACCGGGCGGCCTCCGATCGCGGCGACGAGGTCGTCGACGGCGGTCGCAGCGCGGTAGTCGACCACCGCGTCGGCGCCGAGGGACCGGACGGTCGGAGCATTGCGCGGCGAGGCCGTGGAGACGACGTCGTACCCCGCGGCGCGGGCGAGCTGGATGGCGTTCATCCCGACGCTGGTCGATCCGCCCCACACCACCACGACGCCGCCCTGACCGTCCGCCGTCTCGCCGGTCGGCATCCGGAGTCCCAGGTGGGCGGGCTGGAACAGCGCGCAGGCGGCGGTCGACACGCCGAGTGGGAAGACGGCGGCCTGCTCGTCGGACAGCGCGTCGGGGAGGGGGGCGGCGAGGCGTTCGAGCAGGACCGTGTACTCCTGGAACGCGCCTTCGCGCAGGGGATCGCGGCCGCGGTCGGTTCCGGTGGCGAGACCGAACACGCGTTGGCCGACGCGGAACCGCGTCACGCCCGAGCCGACCGCGACGACCTCGCCGGCGACGTCGGACCCGAGGACCGCGGGGGTCCGCAGCCAGCGGTACGTGACCCGGCTCGTGCCCTGGATGACCCAGTCGACGGGGTTGATCCCCACGGCGCGCACCCGCACGAGGATCTCGTCGGCGGCCGGCTGCGGGACGGTCGCGCTGACCACGTCGAGCGGCGCGCGCGGGGCGGGCAGCACGGCGGCGGAGTGAACGGACATGGATGCCTCCCACGCGTGATGACACTGAGTGTCTTCACTGTAGTCCATCGATGACACTGCGAGTCATCACTTATGCTCGTCGACATGGCGAGGTGGGCACCGGACACGAGGGAGCGGCTCCGCTCCGCAGCGCTCGAACTCTTCGCCGAGCGAGGTTTCGACGCGACCACGGTGCCCGCCATCGTCGAACGGGCCGGACTCACGCGTCGCACGTTCTTCCGGCATTTCAGCGACAAGCGCGAGGTGTTCTTCGGCGACGACGAGATCCCCGCGCTCGCCGCGGCTGCGGTCGCCGCCGCGCCCGCTGGTGCGACACCGTTCGCCATCGCCTGGGAGGGTTTCCACCGCCTCGCCGCCGAGCGGTTCGAGCCGCGGCGCGCGCAGATGCAGGCCGCTCGCCGCTTCATCGAGTCCGAGCCGGCGCTGCGCGAGCGCGACCTCCAGAAGCAGGCCGACCTCCGTGACGCCCTGCGCGACGGATACATCGCCCGCGGCGCCGATCCTTTCGCGGCGCGCGTCACCGCGGGAGTCGCGGTCGAGCTGCTGCAGATCGCGCTCGAGCAATGGCTGGCGGACGACGCAGGTGCCCCGCTGACGCAGCACCTCGCCGCGGTCCGCGCCGGAATGTCCGACGTCCTCGCCGAGGACTGAGGCGAGCGGGGCGTCGACCGAGGTCGCATCGACCCGCCGTGTCGGTGCCCACGGCTAGCCTGGGGGATGCCGCCTCCCGTGGCATCCGTCCCTCTCTCCCCCAGGACTCGCCGTGATCAGCACCCTCGAACGCCCCGGCTGGCGCACGTGGACGCTGTGGGTGGTCGGGGTGTTGGCGTACGTCGTCTCGATCATCAACCGCACGTCGCTGTCAGCGGTCGGTGTGGATGCCGCGACGCGCTTCCAGGCGGACGCGTCGGCGTTGTCGATGTTCGCCGTCATCCAGCTGTTCGTGTACGGCGCGATGCAGATCCCCGTCGGCCTGCTGCTGGACCGCTACGGCGCGCGGCCCATGATCGCGATCGGCATGGTGCTGATGGCGGCGGGTCAGCTGGTGATGGCCTTCGCCGATGCGGTGGGGATCGGCATCCTGGCCCGCGTTCTCATCGGGGCGGGCGACGCGATGATCTTCCCGAGCGTGCTGCGCGTCATCGCGACGTGGTTCCCGGCGCAGCGCGCCCCGGTGCTCGTGCAGCTCACCGGCATCATCGGCCAGCTCGGTCAGATCGTCGCCGTCGTGCCGCTGGCCGCCCTGCTGCACGCCACGAGCTGGAGCGTCGCGTTCGGCAGCGTTGCGGGACTTGGCGTGCTGTTCGCGGTGCTGACGTACGCGATCATCCGCAATCGCCCGCCCGAACGGCGGGACGACCCCGTCGACACGTCGGTCGACACGCAGACCGGAGCGATCCGCGTCGTGAAATCGTCCGCCGATCTGCGGCAGGGATTCCGCGAGTCGTGGGCGCACCCGGGCACGCGACTCGGGTTCTGGTCGCACTTCACCACGCCGTTCGCCGGCACCGCGTTCATGCTGCTGTGGGGGTTCCCGTTCCTGACCACGGGTGAGGGCCTCGCCCCGCCGACGGCGTCGCTCGTGATGACGTCCCTGGTGCTGTTCAGCATCCTGAGCGGTCCGGTGATCGGGGCACTGTCGAGCCGGCATCCATCTCGACGCTCCCGATGGCTGGTGCTTCCCACGGTCGTGTTCCAAGCCGTCGTCTGGATCGTCGTGATCGTCTGGCCGGGGCAGGCGCCCCTGTGGCTTCTGGTGGTGCTGATGTTCGCGCTGTCCACCGGTGGTCCGGCCTCGATGATCGCGTTCGACCACGCGCGCACGTTCACTCCGAGTCACCGCCTCAGCACGGCGACCGGCATCGTCAACGGTGGCGGATTCCTCGCCGCACTCCTCGCGATCCTCTTCATCGGAGTCGCGATGGACGTCCAGGGCGCCGGCACCCCCGAGACGTACTCCCTGGATGCCTTCCGCTGGGCGTTCCTCACCCAGGTGCCGCTGTGGCTGGTCGGGGGCATCGCGATCGTCGTCGAGCGCGGACGCACGATCCGCCATGTCGGGGGAGTGCTGCCGCGCTGACGCGACGAGCGGCACGGCGGGACGGCATCCCGGGTGCCAGACTCGACGCATGAGCACGACCGGCATCGACATCCGCCCGCTGGACACCCTGGAGGCGATCGAGGCCGGGTCCCGGCTGTTCGACGAGGTGTGGGTCGGCGATCGCGCGACGATGCCGTCGAACATCCTGCGGGCGCTCGAGCACTCCGGCAACTACGTGGTCGGGCTGTACGACGGCGACGAGATCATCGGCGCGTCCGCGGCGTTCTTCGGGCCGCCCGCTGAGCGCACGATGCACTCGCACATCACCGGCATCCTGCCCGGGTACCAGGGGCGCGGGCTCGGACGGCAGCTCAAGGCGCATCAGCGCGAGTGGGCGCTGGAGCGGGGGATCGGACGCATCACCTGGACGTTCGATCCGCTCATCCGCCGCAACGCCCACTTCAACCTCGCGATCCTCGGCGCCCGCGCGACCGAATACCTGGTGAATCAGTACGGCGAGATGCCGGACGACGTCAACCGCGGCGACGAGTCCGACCGGCTGATGGTGTCGTGGGCCGTGGCCGAGCCGCCGTCGCCGACGCCCCGCGACGACGAGGTGCGCGCGATCGTCGAGATCCCCGATGACGTCGAGACGCTCCGCCGCAGCGACCCGACGGCCGCCGCCGAGTGGCGGTACCGCGTGCGTGACGCGCTGCGGGAGCACCTGGCATCCGGTCTCCGCATCGGCGGCGTCGACCGGCGCGGTTACCTGCTGGTCTGAGCGTCAGTCGCCCGAAACAGGCTCGTCTCTCTCGGCGGCGGGATCGCCCTGCCCGGGACCCGGACGCACAGCGGCGTCGTCGCGCACGTCGATGCGGGTGACACCGTCGTGCTTCGTGACATCGAAGCGCGGCGCGGCATCCTCTTCCGTCGCCTTCGGGGCGCTGGTCAGCTGGTCGTGACGGTTCTCTTCGAAGCTCTTCTCGTCGCTCATCGCGTCCTCACTCTCCGGCCGAACGCCACGCGTCCGACTCCATGTGCGATCCCGCCTGCGGGCCCATCTGCAGCATCCCGCCGTCGACGACCCAGCTCGCACCCGTGACGTACGACCCCGACGGCGAAGCCAGGAACCGGATGACGTCGGCGATCTCGGTCGGCTTTCCGGGGCGGCCGAGCGGGATGCCGGGACGGTGGACGCGGTCGGCATCCTCGGGGTCCATGTCGTTGATGGGCGTGGCGATCTCGCCCGGCGCGACGGCGTTCGCGGTGATGCCGTACTGCCCGAGTTCGAGCGCCATGGTCTTGATGAGCCCGCCGAGGCCGTGCTTGGCCGCGACGTACGGCGCCGACCCGACGCGCGGCTGGTGCTCGTGCACGCTCGACACCGCGATGAGGCGTCCGCCGTTGCCGGCCTTCACCATCCGCCGGGCGGCCGTGTGCAGGGCGAGGAAGGCGCCGTCGAGGTTCAGCGCGATGTCGGTGCGCCAGGTGTCGAGGTCGAGGTCGAGGAACGGTCCGCCGATGCCGCCACCGGCGTTGTTGACGAAGACGTCCAGCCCGCCGAGGTCGTCGGCCATGGCGTTCACCGCGCCGGGCACAGAGGCGAAATCGGTCGCGTCGAACTGCGCGACGATCGCGCGGCCGCCTCGTGCTCGGACGCCCTCGGCCGTCTCCTCGGCGCCGTCCTTGTCGCTGTGGTACGTGATGGCCACGTCCATACCGGCCTCGGCGAGCGCGAGGGCGGTGGCGGCGCCGATGCCCGAGTCCGAACCGGTGACGATCGCGTGACGGGGAGTGAAGTCGCTCATGACCGCGACGCTACGCGGGGGTTCCCGTCGCGACAGCGGCCTTGCCACGCCGCGCGCGAGGGGTTACGGCGGCAGGCGCAACTCCTGCAGAACCGGTTGGTGCCTTGGCATCCGGGTCGTGCCGGGGTTGTTGTGCCGGAGTTGTGCGGCTGATCGGGGGCATGACGGAGGGGATGCGGGTGCGGGTCCGTGGATGCCGCGTACGAGGGGTTGCGGGAGGCGTAACTCCTGCAGAACCGGTCGGTGCCGTGGCATCCGGGTCCGTGCGTGGGTCGAATTGCCGGAGGTGTGCGGCTGGTCGGGGACACAACGCCGGATACCCTGCCCTCATGCCGCCCCGCACCCCCGCCGCCCCCGTGATCCTGGATGCCGTCGAGCTGCGCGTCCTGCAGATCCCCCTGGTGTCGCCGTTCACGACGTCGTTCGGCACCGAGACCGTGCGCGAGGTGATCGTCGTCCGCGCGGAGACCGCCGACGGCGTCGGCTGGGGCGAGGTCGTCACGCAGGCGGAACCCTCCTACTCCAGCGAGTACACGCACGGCGCGTGGGACGTGCTCACCCGCTTTCTCGCGCCGGCCCTGCTCCAACGCCGCACGCTCGCGCCCGAGGAGGTCGCCGGCACCCTTGCTCCGGTCGTCGGGCACCGCATGGCCAAGGCCGGACTCGAGCTCGCCGTGATCGACGCCGCACTGCGCGCCGAGGGCCGCAGCTTCGGCGAGTACCTCGGCGCGGAGAAGGAGCGCGTGCCCTCCGGCGTCTCGGTCGGGATCCAGCGCGACCCGGCCGCGCTCGTCGACGCGGTGGCGGCGTACCTCGACGAGGGCTACGTGCGCATCAAGATCAAGATCAAACCGGGCCGTGACATCGACGACACCGCCGCCGTGCGGGCGGCTTTCGGTGGCATTCCCCTGCAAGTGGATGCCAACTCCGCGTACACCCTCGCGGACGCCCCGACGCTGGAACGGCTCGACGCCTTCGACCTCCTGCTCATCGAGCAACCGCTGCAGGAGGACGACATCGTCGACCACGCGACCCTGGCCCGGCGGCTCTCCACCCCGATCTGCCTGGACGAGTCGATCGTGTCCGACAAGGCCGCCGCCGACGCGCTGCAGCTCGGTGCCGCGGCGATCATCAACATCAAGGCCGGGCGGGTCGGGGGCTACCTCGAAGCGCTCGCGATCCACGACCGGTGCCGCGCCGCCGGGATCCCCGTGTGGTGCGGCGGCATGCTCGAGACCGGCATCGGGCGGGCCGCCAACGCCGCGCTCGCGGCGCTCCCGGGTTTCACGCTCCCCGGCGACATCTCGGCATCCGCCCGCTTCTACGACCGCGACATCGTGACGGAGCCCGCCATCATCGAGGACGGCCACGTGCGCGTCCCGACTGGACCGGGGCTCGGCGTCGAGATCGATGAGGCGGCGCTCGACGCGTTCACGGTGCGCACCGAGCGGATCGCGCGATGAGGCGCGGCGCCGCTCGATAAACTAGAGTTCCCGCGCGTTTTCGCGGCATCCCACCGCTTTCCCGACCATTGGAGCCACCGTGGCCGAACAGTCCCGCCTCGACAAGGTCATCTCGCTCGCTCGACACCGCGGGTTCGTGTTCCAGGCCGGTGAGATCTACGGCGGTTCGCGTTCGGCGTGGGACTACGGCCCCCTCGGCACCGAGCTGAAGGAGAACATCCGTCGGCAGTGGTGGCAGACGTTCGTGCGCGGCCGCGGCGACATGGTGGGGCTGGATTCCAGCATCATCCTGCCCAAGCGCGTGTGGGAGGCGTCGGGTCACGTCGCGACGTTCACCGACCCGCTCGTGGAGTGCCTGCACTGCCACAAGCGCTTCCGCGCCGACAACCTCATCGAGGACTTCGAGGCCCGCAAGGGCCGCAAGGCCGAGAACGGCCTCGCCGACATTCCGTGCCCCAACTGCGGCACGAAGGGCCAGTACACCGAGCCGAAGGCGTTCTCGGGGCTGGTGAAGACCTACCTCGGCGTCGTCGACGACGAGTCGGGCCTGTACTTCCTGCGGCCCGAGACCGCGCAGGGCATCTTCGTGAACTTCTCGAACGTGCTCACGGCATCGCGTCGCAAGCCCCCGTTCGGCGTCGGTCAGGTGGGCAAGGCGTTCCGCAACGAGATCACCCCCGGGAACTTCATCTTCCGCACGCGCGAGTTCGAGCAGATGGAGATCGAGTACTTCACGCCCCCGGCGGAGGCGCAGGAGTGGTTCGAGCACTGGGTCGAGGCGTGCTGGAACTGGTTCGTCGAGCTCGGGATCGACCCCGAGAACATGAAGCGCTTCGATGTCCCCGAAGAGGATCGCGCGCACTACTCGGCAGGCACGATCGACGTCGAGTACCGCTTCGGCTTCCCGGGCAAGGAGTGGGGCGAGCTCATGGGCGTCGCCAACCGCACCGACTACGACCTGAAGAGCCACTCGGATGCCTCGGGCTCGAGCCTGACGTACTTCGACCAGGCGTCGGGTGAGAAGTACACCCCGTACGTCATCGAGCCCTCGTTCGGTCTGACGCGCGCGATGATGGCGTTCCTCGTCGACGCGTACCGCGAGGAAGAGGTGCCTAACGCCAAGGGCGGCACCGACACCCGCACGGTGCTGAAGCTCGACCCGCGCCTGGCGCCCGTGAAGGCCGCCGTGCTGCCGCTGTCGCGCAACGAGCGCCTGTCGCCCCTGGCCCGCGAAGTCGCCGACACGCTGCGCTCGGCCGGCTGGAACGTCGACTTCGACGATGCCGGCGCGATCGGCCGCCGCTACCGCCGCCAGGACGAGATCGGCACGCCCTACTGCGTCACCGTCGACTTCGACTCGCTCGACGACAACGCCGTGACCGTCCGCGACCGCGACACGATGGGCCAGGAGCGCATCCCCCTCGACGGCCTGCACGCTTACCTGGCGGAGCGCCTGCGCGGCGCCTGAGATCAACGACAGAGACCGGATGCCATGACCCGGGGTCATGGCATCCGGTCTTCTTCTTCGGTGTCCGCCCGTGACAGCGCCGTGACAGCACCGCCCCCGCCGTGACAGCGGCGCGACAGGGCGCCCGGCGCATCCTGTCGTCATGACCACCTCAACCACCCGCGTTCCCGCGGTGCGAGCCGAAGGGCTCGTCAAGACGTTCGGCTCGAACAGGGCCGTCGACGGCGTTGACCTCGTCGTCGAAGCCGGGACCGTCTACGGCGTTCTCGGCCCCAACGGTGCCGGCAAGACCACCACCATCAGCATGCTCACGACGCTGCTGCGTCCCGACGGCGGGCGGGCCGAGATCTTCGGCCACGACGTCGTGAAGGACGCGCACGTCGTGCGGCAGCTCATCGGCCTCACCGGGCAGTTCGCCTCCGTCGACGAGAAGCTCTCGGCCACCGAGAACCTCGTCATCTTCGCGCGCCTGCTCGGGCTCTCCCGCGCCGATGCCCGCCGCAAGGCGACGGAGCTCCTCGAGGAGTTCGGCCTCACCGAGGCCGCCTCCCGGCCGCTCGCGAAGTTCTCCGGCGGCATGCGCCGGCGACTCGACCTCGCGGCATCGCTCATCGCCCAACCGCCGCTCATCTTCCTCGACGAGCCGACCACGGGCCTGGACCCCCGCACTCGCGGACAGATGTGGGACACGATCCGCCGCCTTGTGTCGACCGGCTCCACGGTCGTCCTCACCACGCAGTACCTCGACGAGGCCGACCAGCTCGCCGACCGCATCGCCGTGATCGACCGCGGACGCGTCGTCGCCGAGGGCACGGCGCTCGAGCTCAAGGCATCCGTCGGTCAGGCGTCCCTGATCCTGCGGCTGCAGCCGGGCTCCGATCTCGAGGTCGCGCGCGCCACGATCGGACGGGTCCTGGATGCCACGGCCATCGTGTCCCCGGAGGCGGCACGCCTCACGGTGCCGATGTCCGATCCGGACCAGGTCACCGATCTGCTCGTGGCCTTCCGCGACGCGGGGGTGCACCTGAGCGAGTTCAGTGTGCAGCAGCCCACGCTCGACGAGGTCTTCCTCACCCTCACCGGCAGCGGACTGCCGGCCGACGACGATGCGGCGCGCGAGAGCGCCGCCGACCTGGAAGGAGTCCGCGCATGACCACGATCGCGATCCCGCGCGACCTGCCCCGTACCGCGGGGCTCGGTCAGACGGTCCGCAACACCGTCACCATGGCGTGGCGCGGTCTGCTGAAGATCCGTCGCACGCCCGAACAGCTCATCGACGTCACGGTGCAGCCGATCCTGTTCACCCTGATGTTCACGTACATCTTCGGCGGCGCGATCGCCGGCGACGTCGCGAGCTACCTGCCGATCGTCATCCCCGGCATCCTCGTCCAGACGGTCATCACGACCTCGGTCGTGACGGGCGTGCAGTTGCGCGAAGACATGGACAAGGGCGTGTTCGACCGGTTCCGGTCGCTGCCGATCGCGCGCATCTCGCCGCTGTCGGGGGCGCTGCTGGCCGATACCGTCCGCTACGCGATCGCCACGACGCTGACGTTCACCATGGGGTACATCATGGGGTTCCGGCCCGAAGGCGGCTTCGGCTCGGTCGTGCTCGCGGGCATCCTCGTGATCGTGTGCTCATGGGCGATCAGCTGGATCTTCGCCTTCTTCGGCGTGATCGCCCGGACCGCGTCGAGCGTGCAGGGCGTATCGATCCTGATCCTGTTCCCGTTGACGTTCCTGTCGAACGCGTTCGTGCCCGCGAACACGATGCCGTCGTGGCTGCAGTGGTTCGTCGACATCAATCCGGTGTCGCATCTGGTCACCGCGGTGCGCGACCTGGTCAACAGCGGAACGCTCGGCTCCGACGCGGTCCTGTCGCTCGTCGGCGCGGCCGTCATCGTGGCGGTGTTCGCGCCGCTCACGGTCCGCGCCTACATGCGCAAGGCCTAGTCGAGCAGGGCCGCGAGCACGTCGGCATCCACCTGGCCGACGTCGGCCGGCGGGATGCCGGGCGCGGACGCCGGAACTCCTCCGGTGTCCGCGCCGAGGCGTTCCTCGACCCATCGGCGGAACGGGGCGCGCTCGTCGGCGGCACCGCGGACGGCGTCGGCGCGCGCGAGTGCTTCTCGGGCCGCGCCGGGGCGTCCCTCCGCGGCGTTCCACCCCGCGACGGACACCAGGACCGCGGCGACGATCGGGTGGTCGCGCGATCGCACGGCCAGCGGCACGGCCGCGCGCAGAGCCTCCCGCGCCTGGTCGTTTCGTCCGAGCAGCAGCAGCGCCTCCGCCCGCTGCGCCGCGCACCAGGCGGTGACCTGCTCGGGAAATCCCGGATCGAGGTCGATCAGATCGGCCCGGCGCAGCGCGGCCTCACCGTTCCCGGCGGCGACCTCGACTTGGGTCGCCGCCATCTGCACCTGCGTCAGGGCGCGCACAGACCCGTCGCTGGCGGCGACCGCCTCCATCTCCGCGATACGCGTGCGGGCCTCATCGAGTCGATCGAGTCGGAGCAGGATGCCGACGGCCTGCGCGCGTTGCTGCAGGAGGTCGGATGCCGAGGACAGTCCGGCCACGATCTCGGCGGCGTGGTCGCTCATGGCGAGCGCCTCCTCGAGCCGGCCCGCGAGCACGAGCCATTCCGAGCGCAGCTGGCTGGCGATGCCGGTGCCCCACGGATCCCCCACCTCGGTGAACAGCCGCAGCGCCCTCTCGCTCTCGCGTCCCAGCGCGTCGGTGTCGCCGGCGTTCTGCGCGGCGCCGGCGCGCATCATGTGCAACGTCGCCTGTGACCACGGTGGCGCGGAGTCGATGTCGGTCGCCGAGACGTCGACGTGCCACGCGCGCCCCGTGTGGGCGTCCTGGGCGTGCAGCACCGTTTCGGCGAGACGGAGGAGCGGGGCCGCGAGGACACTCACCTCGGATGGATGCCGTGCCGCTGCCGCCTCGAGCTGCGCACGGCGCGCGGCGAACGCAGCCGCATCGGTCTCGACGGCCCGGCCGAATTCGGGGAAGGACGTCGAGAACAGTGCCAGCGCCTCGATCACAACGCTCGGCTCGTCGTCGAGCGGCGCCTCCGGGTCGGCAAAGGTCGCCAGGGCGGGGCGCAGCTCGTCGGTGCGTTCGCGCACCGCCCACGGCCACAGCAGGGCTCGCAGCAGGCGGCGGCCGGCACGTCGGTCACGTCCCGTCGCGCAGGTGCGCAGGGCGGACGAGAGGTTCTCTTCGTTGGCGTCGAACCACGCGAGCCCGGCACGCAGCCCGGGCCCGCGCATCCGAGTCTCCTGTGCGGTCGCGAGTGTCGTCAGCACGTCGGCCGCGCGCTCGCGGAAGGCGGTCTGCGCGCCCTCGGCGCGCAGCCGGTCGAGTCCGTACTCGCGCACCGTCTCGAGCAGGCGGAAGCGCCCGTCGCGCCGGACGAGCAGCGAGCGGTCCACGAGGGCGTCGAAGACCGTGGCATCCACGTCGAAGGCCTGGGCCACGACGGCGGCATCGCCGCTGCCGACCCCGTCGGGGAACACCGCCGCGGCCTTCAGGGCGACTCTCTCGGCGTCGGTGAGGGTGTCCCAGCTCCAGTCGATCAGTGCCCGCAGGGTGCGGTGCCGGTCGGGGCTCAGGCGCGGCCCGTGCGACAGCAACGCGAAGCGGTCGCTCAACCCGGCGTCGATCTCGGTGAGCGTGAGCGTCCGGGCGCGGGCCGCGGCGAGTTCGATCGCCAGGGGGAGACCGTCGAGCCGCTGCACGATGCTCTCCGCGACCCCGCGTTCCTCGGGGGACGGAGGGGTGCCGCGGGCCGACCGCACGCGTCGGGCGAACAGCTCGTCGGCGTCGAGGGCGGGCAGAGGCCCGAGGTCCACGAACGCCTCGCCGACGATCCCCAACGGTTCTCGACTCGTCGCGAGGATCCGCAGGCCCGGAGTGCTCCCGAGCAGCGTGTGCGCCACCTCGGCGGCTTCGAGGATCACGTGTTCGCAGTTGTCGAGCACGACGACGACGTCGCGACCGGAGACGGCGTCGAGCACGCGCTCGCGGGAGCTCATCGGTGCGCCCCCCGAGGTCTCGGTCAGGCGGATGCCGTGCCCCACCGCTCCCGCGAGAGCCGCCCACACCTCACCCGGCGCGGCCGGGGCGAGTTCGGCGACGAGGGCGTCGGGGGCGCCGCGCACGCTTTCGAGCGCGAGCGTCGTCTTGCCGGCGCCGCCCGGTCCGATCAGGGTGACCAGCCGGTCGGTGGCGAGGCGGTCACGGATCGCGTCCAGCTCGGTCGCCCGCCCGACGAGCTCGGCGATCGCGGCGGGCACGGGTGCCGGTGTCGTGGTGGCCGGTGCAGGGGCGGTGATCGGTGCGGCGGCGGCGAGGCGTTCGGCGTGCCCGCGGTCCTGCCACAGGTCGCGCACCAGCCAGTCGAAGCCGTCGTGCGGTGTCCAGGGGTCTCCGGTCCACAGCGCGAGCGCCTCACGTGCGAGCCCCGCGTCGCCGTGCCGGCGGGCGTCGGCGACGAGGTCCTGGAAGCGGGTGATGTCGACCTCTTCTCGGGGGAGATCGAGCCGGTAGCCGCCGGGGACCGACGCGAGCAGTCCCTCGGGCAGGGTGCGCCGCAACCGGGAAGCGAGCGACTGCAGCGCCGCGCGCGGGTCTTCGGGGGTGTCCGACGGCCACACGTCGTCGGCAAGAGCGCGATAGCCGACCGCGGTTCCGGCGTCGACGGCGAGGCGCAGCAGCAGCGCCTGTTGCCCGCGTCCGGGGACGGTTCCCTCGTCCGCGCCCGACGACACGGAAAGGCCGCCGAAGAACCTCACCTGCACGGTGTTCACTTTAGGTCGGGCGGACTCGCGTCGTACTCGCCCGCACGACGAGCCGCGGTTGCGTGACCCGGACACGGTCGTCGAGGCCGTCGGCATCCCACACCTCCGCCAGGAGCGCCACGCAGGCCGCGCCGAAATCGCGGGGTTCGAGGTCGAACGACGTCACGCTCGGGGCGAGCAGGGCGTGCATGGGTTCGTCGACGTACGCGGCGAGGAGCAGATCGTCGCCGATGCGGCGCCCGGCGCGCGCGACGGCATCGAGCGCGGGGGCAGCGGATCCGCTCGGCACGACGACGAGTGCGTCCACGTACTCTGTCGCGAGCACGTCGGTGACGGCGTCGGCGACCTCGTCGGTGGTGGGGACGAACGCGATGCGTCGCGAGATCGGAAGACCGCCGCGCCCGGCGATCCACGCGTCGTATGCGCGCGCGATGTCGTGACTCCACGCCGTGCCCTCCGGGGGCAGCACCGCGCCGATGCGCCGCGCCCCGGCATCGGAGAGGTGGTCGAGGAGGCGGGTCATCGCGCTCGCGTGGTCGGAGACGACGCTCGCGCTGACCCGGTCGTCGCCGCCGACCATGTGCTCGCCGCTGACGACGGGACGCCCCGTGTCGAGGATCGCGCGGATGCCGGCATCCTCGGTCGTCGCATCGACGACGACGTAGCCGTCGACGAACGCGGTGGGCGCGGAGGCGTCGCCGGGGCCCCGGTGGGGGAGCAGGATGACGGAGAGTCCGAGGCGGTCGGCGGCATCCACCACGCCGAAGGCGAACTCGGTGTAGTACGGCAGCCGCGTCGACCCGGGCGGGAGGTAGAGGCCGACGGCGCCGTAGCGGGCCGTGCGCAGGCTGCGCGCCGGAACGTTCACGGTGTAGTTCAGCTCGCGGGCGACGGCGAGCACGCGGTCGCGCGTCTCGGGCGAGACCCCCGGCTTGTCGCGCAGCGCGAAGGACGCCGCCGCGATGGAGACGCCCGCGGACGCGGCCACGTCGTGGAGCGTCGGCTTTCGAGGGGTCACGTGTGCCGACGCTACCCGACGGTTCGACCGGGTCTTGCGCTGCCCGGAACTTAAACGTTTAATGTTCCTGAAACACCATCGACGCCGGAACCGAAACACTCGGTCCGTAGCCTCGGCCTCATCCGGTCGCGATCAACGACGATTCCGACCGGGGCCCACCCCGCACCGCCGGTCCGCCGGCGCCCCCGAAAGGTCTCCCGTGTCTTCCACCACCCGCGACACCGCCGCCGTCGCCGCCACTGGCTCGACCCGCGTTCCGCTGCGCCTTCCCACCGCGAGCTCGACGTTCATCGTCGGCATCGCCGGGTACCTCGGCGTCAACCTCTCGCCGTACATGATCATCGCCGTGCAGGAGGGCCTGGGCGCCGACGTGCTCACCGCGAGCTGGCTCGTCACCGGTGTCCTGCTGCTCACCGCCCTCACGGGTCTCGCCGTGGCCCCGCTGTGCGCCGGGCGCTCGCGCCGAACGGTCGCTCGCGCGGGTCTGCTGCTCGCCGTCGCCGGCTTCGGCCTCGCCGCTCTCGTCCCGGTTCTGCTCCTCCCGGGTCTCCTCGTCGGTGGGGTCGGCGCGGGTGGGGCGGTCGCCGCCTCGGGCGCCGCGATCGCGGCGTTCCGCAATCCCGACCGGGTCGCCGGCTTCTACGGCCTGGCCAACCGCGGCATCATCACCGTCGTCCTCGCGGTCGTGCCGATGATCGGGCTCGCCCCGATCGACGTGTTCGGGTCGATGGCGGTGTTCAGCCTCGTCGCTCTCGTGCTCGTGATGTGGCTGCCGGGCGCTCCCGCCGCCCCGGTGCACGCCGAAGCCGCCGTGCGCCAGGAATCGTCGGCGGCGACGCGGCGCACCGCGCCGAAGCCTTCGCGCACGGTCACGATCGCGGGCATGACGCTGCTGGTCGTCTTCGCCCTGTGGGCCGCGAGCGAGGACTCGCTGTGGGCCATGGCCGGTGTCATGGGCGCCGATCAGACCGGGCTCACGCCCGAGGGACTCGGCATCGCGCTCTCCGGCGCCACCGCGGGCGGTCTGCTCGCCTCGATCGGACTCATGATCGTCGGTGACCGCTGGGGCCGTGGCATCCCTCTGGTCGTTCTTCTCGTGCTCGGTGGCATCCTGAAGATCGTCCAGGGCACGATCTCCGACCCCACGCTCTTCGTGGTCGTCTTCATCGTCTGGAACACCGTCTACGCGCTGGTCTTCGCCTTCTTCATCTCGACGTCGGCCGCCCTCGACGCCGACGGGCGCTGGTCGGGCCCGCTCCTGGCCACCTACCTCGTCGGCTCCGCGCTCACTCCCGTGATCGGGGCGAACCTCGTCGAGGCGCTCGGCTACCAGGGCTTCACGATCGCCCTCGCGATCGCGAGCTTCGTGCTCGCCGTGCCCGCCGGCATCATCGGTCTTCTCTCGCGGCGCCTCGAGCGTCAGGGGGCGGGGGTGGCCGCATGACCCGCACGGTCTACCGCGGCGGCCGTATCTTCACCGCCGATGCCGATCCCGACGCGCAGTGGACGCACGCGGTGGCAGTCGAGGGGGAACGCATCGTCGCGATCGGCGATGCCGCCGAGACCGGTGGAGGCGCCACGGTCGACCTCGACGGCGCGCTCGTGCTGCCCGGGTTTACCGATGCGCACACGCACCTGCTCATGCTGGGTGCCTCGCTCGGCCAGGTCGCTCTCACCGATGCGCGCACGCTCGGCGACATCCAGGAGCTGCTGCGGGAGGCGCGCGCCGCCGACCCCGACGCCCCGGTGCTGCGCGGTCGCGGCTGGCTCTTCGACTCCGTGCCGGGCGGAGCCCCCACTGCGGCGATGATCGACGCCGTCGTGGCCGACGTGCCGGTGTACCTGGATGCCAACGACTACCACTCCTGTTGGGTGAACACCGCCGCTCTCGCGGAGCTCGGCATCACCCGCGACATCCCCGATCCGCTCGGGGGCGCCATCGGCCGCGACGAGCACGGCGAGCCGAACGGCATGCTGTTCGAGACCGCGGCGGTGCAGTACGCCTGGGGCCAGCGCGATGCCTCGATGACGGATGCCGACCGCGACGAGGCCGTGGAACGGGTGCTGGCCGCGTACTCGGCTGCCGGGGTGACGGGCGTGGTCGACATGGCGTTCGATGAGCACGCGCTCGCCGCGTTCGAGCGGGCCATCGAGCGTCACGGCGGAGAGCTGCCGCTGCGCGTGTCGGCGCATTGGCTGCTCGAGAACACCGGCGACCTCGACCGCAACCTCGCGCAGCTCGACCGGGTCGTCGAGCTCGCGGCCCGCCCCGCCTCGCCCTGGCTGCGAGTCGTGGGCGTGAAACTCATCCTCGACGGCGTCATCGACGCGTGCACCGCGGCGATGGGCGCCCCCTACGCCGACGGCTCGAACGCCGAGCCGATCTGGCCGCTCGCCGACCTCGCCCCGATCGTCGCGGCGGCCGACGCCGCGGGTCTCCAGATCGCGATGCACGCGATCGGCGACGCGGCGAGCGACGCCGCGCTCACCGCGATCGAGCGGGCGATCGAGGCGAACGGCGACATCCCCCGTCGCCACCGCCTCGAACACCTGGAGTACGCCGCGCCCGGTACGGCCGAGCGCATGGCGCGGCTCGGGGTCACGGCATCCCTCCAGCCCGTTCACGCCGACCCGGCGATCTTCGCGAACTGGGCCGCGATGCTCGGCGACGAGCGGGTGGAGCGGGCATTCGCCTGGCCCGAGTACGAGGCGGCGGGAACGCTCCTGGCCTTTTCGACCGACGCCCCCACGGCCCCGCACGACGCGCTCGCGAACATGTATGTCGCTGCGACGCGCGCCTCGGCGCTCGATCCGTCGGTGCCGGCGATCCACCCGCAGTACGCGCTGCCCCTGGATCGCGCGATCGCGCACGCGACCCGGGATGCCGCAGCCTCGGTCGGCGACGCCGAGTGGCGCGGACGACTGGCCCCGGGCTTTGCGGCCGATCTCGTGGTGATCGACACCGACCCGTTCGCCGCGGGCACGGCATCCCTTCTCTCCGCCCGACCCGTGATGACGATGGTGGCAGGATGCGAGACCTTCACCGCCGTACGAGAGGAACCCCGATGACCTGGCGCATGCCGAGCGAGACCGCCCCGCACACCCGCACGTGGATGGCGTTCCCGAGCGAGGGTCCGACCCTGGGAGAAACGGATGCCGAGCGGGAAGCGGGCTACGCCGCGTGGGCCGCGGTCGCCCACGCCGTCGCCGACTTCGAGCCGGTGTCGATGCTCGTCGACCCGAGCGAGCTGACCCGTGCCCGACGGATGCTCGGCGGCGGGATCGAGATCGTCGAGGCACCCGTGGACGAGTTCTGGCTGCGGGACTCGGGTCCGACGTTCGTCGTCGACCCCGAGCGGCCGGGCGCCCTCGGCGCGGTGGACTGGATCTTCAACGGCTGGGGCGATCACGACTGGGCGGTGTGGGCGAAGGCCGCCGAGCACGCCCGGATCATCGCCGAGGCCACCGGGGCCGAGCTCGTGTCGTCGACCCTGGTCAACGAGGGCGGCGGCATCCACGTCGACGGCGAGGGGACGGTGCTGCTCACCGAGACGGTGCAGCTCGACCCGCGGCGCAACCCGTACGCCGACCGTGCGCGGGTCGAGGCCGAGATGCTCCGTACCCTCGGTGCCACGCACGCCGTGTGGCTCCCGCGCGGACTCACCCGCGACTACGGCGACTTCGGCACGAGCGGGCACGTCGACATCGTCGCGACGCTGCCGTCGCCCGGCGTGGTGCTCCTCCACGACCAGCGGAACCCCGCGCACCCCGACCACGCCGTCTCGGCGGAGCTGCGCGCGTTCCTCCAGACGCAGACGGATGCCTCGGGCCGCGCGCTCCGGATCGTCGATCTGCCCGCACCGGCCACCGTCCGCGACGCCGAGGGCGACGTCGACTGGAGTTACGTCAACCACCTCGTCGTCAACGGCGGCGTCATCGCGTGCGGCTTCGGCGAGGACGAAGCGGATGCCACAGCTCGCGGCATCCTGGAGGAGGTCTACCCGGGTCGCCGGGTCGTGACCGTCGACGCCCGCGAGATCTTCGCGCGCGGCGGTGGCATCCACTGCATCACCCAGCAGCAGCCGGAGGTGACGGCGTGATCGACGTCGTCGAGGCCTCCATCGCCAGCCTCGCCGCCGCTCTCGCCGAGGGCCGCACGACCGCCGTCGAGCTCGTCGAGGCGCACCTCGCGCGCATCGACGCGTACGACGGACCCGACACCGAGACGAAGCTCAACGCCGTCGTCGTGCGGAACCCCGACGCGCTCGCCGAGGCGGAGGCATCGGATGCGCGCCGGGCCGCGGGCCAGTCGCGGGGGCTGCTCGACGGCATCCCATACACGGCGAAGGACAGCTACATGGTGCGCGGCCTCACGGTCGCCGCGGGGAGTCCGGCGTTCGCCGACCTCGTCGCGAAGGGCGACGCGTTCACGATCGCGCGGCTGCGTGAGGCCGGGGCCATCTGCCTGGGCCTGACGAACATGCCGCCAATGGCGAACGGCGGCATGCAGCGCGGGCTGTACGGCCGCGCCGAGAGCCCGTACAACGCCGACTACCTGACGTCGGCGTTCGCGTCGGGGTCCTCGAACGGCTCAGGCACGGCGACCGCCGCGTCGTTCGGCGTGTTCGGGCTGGGCGAGGAGACGTGGTCGAGCGGCCGCGCCCCCGCGGCGTGCAACGGCCTGTGCGCCTACACGCCGTCGCGCGGCCTGATCTCGGTGCGCGGCAACTGGCCGCTCGTGCCGACGATGGACGTCGTCGTGCCGCACACCCGCTCGATGGCCGACCTGCTCGCGGTGCTCGACGTGATCGTTGCCGACGACCCCGAGACGCGCGGCGACTTCTGGCGTGCGCAGCCGTGGGTGTCCCTCCCCGCGGTCGAGGAGGTGCGGCCGCCGTCGTTCGCGGAGCTCGCCGGCCGACCGTCGTTGCGGGGCAAGCGCATCGGCATCCCGCGCATGTTCGTCGGCGCTGATCCGCTCACCGGGACGGGTTCCCGCGGGGTCGGTGGGCCGACCGGTGAGCGAATCGAGCCGCGGCCGTCGCTCCTCGATCTGTGGGCGGTCGCTCGGGCCGACCTGGAGGCGGCCGGCGCCATCGTGGTCGACTGCGATTTCCCGCTCGTGAGCACCTACGAGGGGGATCGTCCCGGTGCGCCGACGATCCGGACGCGGGGGCTGGTGTCGGAGGAGTTCCTCGACCGCGAGATCGTCGACCTCTCGGCGTGGGCGTGGGACGACTTCCTCCGCGCCAACGGGCATCCGGGTCTGGCGTCGGTCGACGGGGCCGAGATCTTCCCGCACCCCGCGGGCGCGCTGCCCGACCGGTACACGGGCTTCGACGACGACATCGCTCTCTACCCGGCGCACGTCCGCGAGCACCCTGTCGCTTCGTTCACCGAGATCCCCGAGCTCGCTGCCGGTCTGCGGGGTCTCGAGGAGACCCGCCGCCGCGATCTTGAGGAGTGGATGGATGCCAACGGCTTCGCCGCCGTCGTCTTCCCGACGCTCACGGATGTGGCGCCGTCGGACGCCGACGTGAATCCCGCGTCGGCCGACATCGCGTGGCGCAACGGCGTGTGGGTCGCGACGGGCAACCTCGCGATCCGCCACTGCGGGGTGCCGACGGTGACAGTGCCGCTGGGGACGCTGCCGGACATCGGGATGCCGAGCGGCCTGACGTTCGCGGGTCGCGCGTACGACGACGCGGCGTTGCTGGCGATGGCCGCCGCGTTCGAGGCGCTGCGTCCGCGGCGGACGGTGCCGCCGCGGACGCCGGCGCTGGGTTAGAAGGCGCAGGGGGCTCGGGGCAGGTCGCAGTTTGGGGCGCAGATCGTGCAGTGGGGCGAGAGAAATCGGCCCCACTGCACCGATCGCGCCCCCGAACCTAAGGCCGCGTCAACCGGCCGACTGAATGTTTCGTGCGAACCCTGAGTGGGTGTCGAGCGGCCCGGGCGGTCCGAGGCCTCAGATCAGCAGGTCGACGCGAGGGAGTAGATGAGGCTGCCGCCGTCGGTGTCGCTGATGTGGGTGATTCCGGCGGGGGAGGTCTTGGTCCAGGCGCCTTGGTTGGCGGACCGGTAGAGGTAGCCGTCGCTGCCGACGAAGAACGCATAGACGTTGGCGCCTTGGGTGCCGATTGCGACCTCGCCGGCGGTGATGCCGGCGGGGAGCGCGGGGAAGGCATTGTTGTTCGCGCTGCTGCCGACGGTGGTACCGGTGCTGTAGATGAGGCTGCCCGCGTTGGTGCTGCTGATGTGGGTGACTCCGGCGGGGGAGGTCTTGGTCCAGGCGCCTTGGTTGGCGGATCGGTAGAGGTAGCCGTCGCTGCCGACGAAGAACGCGTAGGAGTTGCTTCCCTGGCTCCCGTATGCGACTTCGCCGGCGGTGATACCGGCGGGGAGCGCGGGATAGGCGTTGTTGTTCGCGCTGTTACCGACGGTGGTGCCGGTGCTGTAAACAATGCTGCCGGCTTCGGTGCCGCTGATGTGGGTGACCCCGCCGGAGGAGGTCTTGGTCCAGGCGCCTTGGTTGGCGGACCGGTAGAGGTAGCCGTCGCTGCCGACGAAGAACGCATAGACGTTGGCGCCTTGGGTGCCGATTGCGACCTCGCCGGCGGTGATGCCGGCGGGGAGCGCGGGGAAGGCATTGTTGTTCGCGCTGCTGCCGACGGTGGTACCGGTGCTGTAGATGAGGCTGCCCGCGTTGGTGCTGCTGATGTGGGTGACTCCGGCGGGGGAGGTCTTGGTCCAGGCGCCTTGGTTGGCGGATCGGTAGAGGTAGCCGTCGCTGCCGACGAAGAACGCGTAGGAGTTGCTTCCCTGGCTTCCCCACGCGACTTCGCCGGCGGTGATCCCGGCGGGGAGCGCGGGGAAGGCGTTGTTGTTCGCGCTTAACCCGACCAGCTTGCTGGCAGCCGCTGTTGCGGTCACCGTTGCAGTGGCCTGGGTGGCGCCGGAGGAGATGGCCGTAAGTGAGCCGTCGCTGCCCTGAGAGGGCACATCGATCGCCGGCAGATTCACGCGGCCGCTGCTATCGCTGACCTGCGTGTTCGTGGTCGATCCGTCGGCGAACGTGTACCCGCCGCTCAACGTCGTGGTGACGGAGCGGCCGGCAGTGGGAGTGCCGCCGACGGTGACGGTGACGTAGGCGCCGGTGATGGTGCCGCACGCGACCCCGGTGTACGTCGACTGATTGAAGGCGAGGACGGCGTCGTTGGACGCTGCGGCGGCAACGGGCGCAACGGTGGCGACGGCGATGGCGGGGATGGTCCAGGCCGCGCCCTGCAGGATCGTGCGGCGATTCAGATCAGCGGGGGGGGGGGGGGGGTAATAGCGGAGTTCTGATCGGGTGTCGGAGACATGGCTGTGCCTTTCGGGTCGGGCCGTTGCTGAAGCGACCGAATGAAGGTCGATTCTCCGAACCGCAGCCCGACATCTCCCCTCGCGTTCAGCGAGGGGCACGCTGGTGAAGCTCAGCCCAGGTGCGCTGCGACCCCGCCCCGCGCCACAGCGGCGGCTTCCAGCAGCCGCACGCCGATGAGTCCTTCGGGCTCCCAGGTCGTGAAGCACTCGCTCGACCACCGCGCGTCCGGCGCGACCTCGACCGCGCCGTACACGCGCGAAAGCTCCGCGGGCGCAGGAGTGAGCCGGGGCCTCAGCACGGTCAGCACGACCCGGTCGAGCATGAGCACCTGAGCGGCGGCGCCGTCGTCCAGGGGCCGGATCTCCACCGGCGTCGCGGCGAGTTCGTCGGGCGTGAGCACCGCCGAGACGGCGGAGGCCAGGGCGTCGATATCGACGGGTTCGCGTGTGAACGCGACGCTGCTACGGGGCACGGTTGCCTCTCCTCCGTCGGGTCAGGGGTCGCTCCTCGGCGTCCGAAGACGCCGACGGCGCTGCGGGAACCGGTGCGGGCGCCTCAACGGCCGGCGAAGCGACCGACACCGCCGAGGGAACGACCTCGCGCGTCGTCTCATCCACGGACGCCGCGTCATCGGCATCCACCGAAGGCACCGCCTCCGCCGGAGCGCCGACCGGCGAAGCACCCTCCGCCTCACCCTCGCTCGTGGCGAAGTTCGCCACCTGCACCAGGGTCGGACGCTCGCCGCGACGGGCCAGACGACCGCGGCCGGCGATCATCGGTTCGGCGTAGAGCTTGGGCAGCAGCGCGCCCTCGGAGCGGTCGCCCGACATGATCAGCGCGGTGCCGCCGGTGTCGCGGATGCCCTGCAACGCCACGTCGAACATCGCGCGCGACGCACCCGCGACGGGGCGGCTTACCACGACGTTCAGGCGCAGGTCGCGCGCCGACGCGAGGTACGGCAGCAGCGGCCGCAGCGGCTCGGTGCCGCCGGCGGCGAGGATGTCGAAGTCGTCCGCGATCACGAGGATCCGCGGCCCCGCGTCGCGATCGTTCGCGCGCTTCTCGAGTTCGACCGCGATCGACTCGGCCAGCAGCCGCGCCTGCCGACCCGACGATGCGTGCCCGCCGAGGTAGGCATCCGGAACCTCCGCCGCCAGCTCGCCGCGCGCGTCCATCAGGGCGACGACCAGCTCCTCCGCCGAGTGCCGGTCGATCGCCCCCTGCACGATTCCGCGCAGCAGCGTCGTCTTGCCGCAGCGGCTGTCGCCGAGCACGAGCAGGTGCGGGTCGCGCGTGACGAGGTCGAGCGACACCGGCTGCATCGTGTCCTGGCGCAGGCCCAGGGGCACGGCATCCGGTTCGTCGATCGCGTCGGGCAGCTCGGCCGGCGAAAGCACCTCGGGCAGCAGGCGGATGGGCGCCGCGCCCTGGCCGCCCCAGCGGGCCGCGCTTTCACGCGCGAGCTGCTCGAGGGCCTCACCGGTGTCGCCGTCGTCGACCTCTTCGAGCAGCGGCAGCGCGATCTGCGCGAAGAGCTTCTCGTCGGTCAGCACGCGGCCGGGCTCGTCGGCGCGAAGCGTCTGCGAGAGCTTCCGCGCGATCTGCGAGTCGGCCGGGTCGTTGAGCTTGAGCTCCAGGCGCGTGCCGATGAGCCCCTGCAGGTTCATGCGCAGCTCGTTCCAGCGCGAGAGGGCGACGACGACGTGGATGCCGAAGCTGCCGCCGCGTTCGAGCAGTTGCGCGAGGGGCGCCTCGAGGTCTTCGAAGTCCTGCCGCAGCGCCCCGAGTCCGTCGACGAGCAGCACGACGTCGGCGCTCGGCAGATCGGGCAGGCGCCCGTCGGCGTGCTGGCGGCGCATGTCGGCGAGCGAGTCGAGACCGTGGTCGCGGAACACGCGCTCGCGGACGGCGAGCATGCCGGTGAGCTCCTCGAGCAGGCGCGTCAGTCGCTCGCGGTTGCCGCGCGTGGCGACACCACCGACGTGCGGGAAGGGCTCGATGCGAGCGAGACCCCCGCCCGTGAGGTCCATGCCGTAGATGCTCACCTGACGCGGCGAGTGCGTGAACGACAGGGATGCGGCGAGCGTCCGCAGGAACATTGAACGCCCCGACTGCGGCGCACCCGTGATCGAGACGTGGCCGCCCGAGCGCATGAGGTCGAGCATCCAGGGCGACTGCGTCTGCTTCGACGGATCGTCGAGCAGGCCCATCGGCGCCCGGAGCGTTCCGGCGCCGTCGGCCTGCGGCAGCACGCCGCCGAGCGTCAGTACGGGCGGGAGCGGCGGCAGCCACACCGGACGCGTACGGGCGATGCCGCGGGCGAGCCGCGAGGTCGCCGCCTGGACGAGCGTGCGGCCGGTCGTCGGCGTCTCGGGCTCGGCACTGTCGAGCTGCTCGGCCTCGGGCGTCTCATCGGGCAGGTCGTACGCGGGCAGACGCAGCACGGGCGGGGCATCGTCGTGCCGCGGACCGGACTCGACCGGGTCGGGCACCGGACCCGACACGTATCCCGCGCGGAACCGCGTGTAGACCGACGTGTCGACCTTCAGGTACCCGAAACCGGGGATCGCCGGCAGGTGGAACGCGTCGGGGGTGTCGAGCACGACGGCCGATTCTGACTCCGAGAACGTCCGCAGACCGATCCGGTACGACAGGTAGGTGTCGAGACCGCGCAGGCGTCCGCCCTCGATGCGCTGGCTCGACAGCAGCAGGTGCACGCCGATCGAGCGGCCGATGCGCCCGATGGTCAGCAGCAGCTCCACGAAGTCGGGCTCGGCGGTCAGCAACTCGCCGAACTCGTCGATCACCAGGAACAGGTGGGGGAGCGCGGGGAGCTCGGGACGTTCGCGCCGCATCTGCCGGTAGTGACCGATGGATGCCGCGTTCCCGGCATCCTTCAACAGGCGCTGCCGACGCACGACCTCGCCCTGGATGCTCGCGCGAGCGCGCTCGGTCAGCTGCGGGTCGTCGGCGAGGTTGTCGATGATGCCCGCGACGTGCGGCAGGCGGGAGAACGGCGCGAACGCCGCACCGCCCTTGTAGTCGACGAGGATCATGCTCAGGTCGTCAGGGGAGTGCGTCAGCGCCAGGCCCAGGATGAGCGTGCGCAGCAGCTCGCTCTTTCCCGAACCGGTCGCGCCGATGCAGATGCCGTGCGGGCCCATGCCCAGCTGCGCTGACTCCTTGAGATCGAGCAACACCGGGCCGCCCTGGTCGTCGACGCCGATCGGCACGCGGAGGAACTCCGCGGCGCTGCGCGTGCGCCACGCGGCCGAGGTGTCGATGGCATCCACGTCGGTGACGCCGAGCAGCTGCGTCACGTCGGGGGCGAGCGCCGTCCCGGTGTCCTGCGCCGAGGTGCGCGTCAGGCGCAGGCCCGCGAGCGGACGGGCGACGACGTCGAGCGCGGCGGGGGTGACGGGATCGATCCGGATGCCACTGACCGCCGCTTCACCCGACCCCGGGGTCTCGATCGTCGCGGTGCCGCCGTCGACGGTCACGCGGACGGCGACCGTCGTCGGTTCCTTGAGGCGGTCGTCGACGAGGTGCACGACGGTGACGCCGAGCGCGGTCAGGTCGAGGGCGGCATCCAGGCGGGGAACCGGCGACGCGGCGTGATCGGCCTCGTCGACGAAGATCACCAGACGCCCGGGCTTCGTCTTGCGGCCCGCACGGCGAGAGGCGGCAGCCGTCGCGACGCGGTCGCGCAGCTCGTCACGCAGGAGCGACAGCAGCTCGGGCAGGCTCGGGGCCATCCGGCGCGCCGTGATCGCGCCGGCGGGCGGGGTGTCTCCGGAGAGGTGGGGCAGCAGGTCGAGGCCGTCCCAGTCCTGCCGCTGTGCGGGCGCGATGGCGGCCGCGATGTGCACGTCGTCGGGGGAGTGGAACGCCGCGATCTGCGCCACCAGCGCCCGCGCGACCCGCAGAGTGTCGGGCCGCGCGCCCACGAGCGACACCTGCCCGCCGCGCTCGAGGTCGACGGTGGCCGGCATCCCCTGCGCGACGCCGGCGAGACGCACCATACGCTCGGCGGACTCGCGCATCACCGGGTCGAACGGCTGCACGGGGTTCTGCTCGGGCGGCAGGGCCACCTCGACCGCGCGCAGGTCGCCGGTGCCGATGCGGACGCGGAGGAAGTCGGCATCCCCCGGGCGCCGCTCCCACCGCCGCGCGGGGTCGGCGGCGATCTCGACGAGGGTGCCGGGCGAGGGGTGCAGCGCGAGGGCCGCGCTGCGCTGTGCGTCGGCGGTCTGCCGGACCGCCTCGCGCGTCTCCTCCAGGTAGTCGAGGTAGCGCTCGCGCTGCACGCGGCGTTGCCGCGCGGCGTTGCCGCGCTGCGTGAGCGCCATGCCGAGACCGCCGACGAGGGCGACGACCAGGATGACAGCGCCCACCACGACCATGATCGGGTTGTTGCGCAGCAGCACGATCATCGTGATCGACGACAGGCTGCCCACGATCGGCAGCAGCGACTGCAGCGGGAACCCGGTCGCGCCCTCGCCGATCGGCGGCGGCGGTGCCAGGATCACATCGGCCGCGGGCTCGACGGCCTCGCTGATGCGCGCGGGGCGATGGACGATACGGACGGTCATGCGGCCCTCCCCGTCGCGGCGACGAGCGCGGCGGCCAGACGCACCACGGCCAGCTGCGTCGCCGACCGTCGGGGGTGGCCGCCGGCGGCGAGGCCCGGATCGAACGGCACGCCCACGACGGGATGCGCCGATCCGGCCGCGAACGCCCGGGCGACACCGTCGCCCTCCCGCCTGCGGTCGACGAGCGCGAGAACGACGGACGGCGACTCGGGCAGTCCCGCGACCGCGTCGACGACCGAGCGCGCGTGCTCGGCCGGCGATCGGCTCGCGTCGCTCACGAGGCACACCACGTCGCACAGCGCGGCGCACGCGGCGAGGTCGACGAGCGGATGCCGCGCCCCGAAGTCGGTGACGGAGACGTCGAAGAAGCGGGTGATCGGCGCCGCCTCGCCGAGCCACGCCCCGACGGCGTCGTCGGTGTCGCGCGGGCGCAGCGCCACCACGCCGTCGCGCACCTCGAGGCCCGTCAGCGCCTCGGCCGTCGTGCGGGCCGCCGCGCGGGTGTCGTCGGGCGGCACCGGCTCGGCACCGAGGCGCGCGGCGAGTCCGGGCGTTCCGGCGGAGACGTCCACCGCGAGCACCGGTTCGCTGCGGCGCGCGGCGACCGCGCGGACGACCTGGTGCGCGACGGTGCTCGTCCCCGCACCCGGCGACAGCGCCATGACGCCGACGCGGCGCGTCGTCGACAGACCACCGCGGATCGCGGAATCCCACGAGGTGAGTTCGACACGCGCGTTCGCGCCGCTGCCGAACACCGCGGTCGACAGGGCCCGCACGTCCAGCACGGTCACGATCCGCCGCCGAACATGCCGAGCAGCTCCGCGTAGATCCCGAGCGCGCCCACCAGGAGGGGGATCAGCGACACCACGGCGAGCGTCTCGACGATGTTGCCGAGCCCGCGCAGACGCGCCCGCACGTGCGGACGCGGACGCGCCAGCACCATCGTCGCGATGAGCGCGGCCACGACGACGGCCACCCCCGCCCCGATCCAGCCGAGGCCGCCCACCAGCAGCACCGTCAGCGCGGCGGCGCAGATCACGCCCGCCGCAGCCCACAGCAGCCAGCCCTGCCATCGCAGGGGGAACGCGCGGGTGCGCAGCGCCGCGACGAGGAAGAACGCGAGGGCGAGCAGCTCGGTCCAGATCGTGCCCGACAGCGCGAGCACGACCCCCGTGACGGCGAGGATGGATGCCACGGCCGCCACGCTCCACGTCAGGGCGACGTACGCCTCGTCGATCGCGGCGAAGGCGCGGGGACGGGCGGGCGGTGCCCCGTCGGCCGCGCGCTGGTCGAGGTCGGTCAGCCCTGCCGCGGAGAGGGCGATCCAGGGCAGCGGGCCGGTGGCGAACGCAGCGACGACGCCCGCGATGGCCGAGGCCGCGATGGCATCCACCCCCGCCAGCAGAAGGCCCAGGAGCAGCGACGCGAGAACGGCGCCCAATGCCCCGCCGGACGCGGCACCGCGGCGGCGGTGCGCGATCCCGACGCCGAGCAGGGCGACGGTCGACGCCGTGGCGATGGTTGCGGCGACACCCGCGAGCAGAGCCGGGGGACCGGATGCCAGCGCGCCCGCGGTCGCACTGCCCACCGGCACGGCGAGACCGGCCGCGGCCGCCGACACGCACGTCGACAGCCGACGGAGTCCGCCGAGCCCCAGACCCGTCGCGATCGCCGCGAGGAGCACGGCGACCCCGAGCAGCGCGAAGGCCGCGAGCGTCGGTGATGACCAGGGCGACAGCCACCCGGCGATCGCGAAGGCCGCGGCGATACCCGTGCCCCCCGCGATCATGCGCGCGCGGTCGTCCCACCGGTCGGGGCGGGCGTCGTGCGCGTCCGCCGCGGCATCCGTGACATCGATCACGACGGGCGGCGGGGGCGCGGCATCCAGCCGGACCAGGCGCACGAGAGTGCCGTCGGCGAGGTCGAGCTGCTGCGGAGTGAGGGCGATGTCGATCTGCTCGCCGTCGGGCGCGATGACGGCGAGCGGACGCGCCACCGTGCCGGCCGTCTCGCCGAGGAGGTCGAGGAGGCGCGGGATCGCGGCGCCCACGGGTTCGCCGCTCGGCACGACGACCTCGGCGCGGCGTTCGGATCCCGCGACGGTCAGACGGGTGTAGATGCTCACGGGGTCACGGCTCCGGTGGGGGTCTGAACGGTTGCGTTGGCCTGTTCGGCACGCTCGGTCAGCAGTTGCGAGACGAACGAGACGCCGACGCACGCGGCGCATGCGATCGCGGCCACGATGATCGAGCCCATCAGGCGCTTCATGTGGTCGTTGACGGTGCGGCGTTCGCCGATGTGCCCGTACACGAGCGCCGATCCCAGGCGCATGCGCTGGATCTTCGCTTGCTCGATGAGAACGGTGTCCCGCTGATCGGGCATCAGCGCACTCCTTCCGAGACGCGCAGCTGCGCGCGCACGTGCGGGGCGAGGTTCAGGAGCTCGCCGAGGCGTTCGGGGTCGAGGGTCGCCAGCACATCGTTCAGGCGCCCCCACCCCCCGCCGTCGACCGAGCCGAGAGGCAGCAGAACACCGGGAAGTCTCGGGCTGCCGACCGTGGTGCCGCCCACCTCGTCGATCCAGCGCTTCGCGTCGATGCCCAGCGCGCGGATACCGACCGGTCCGATGAGAAGCGCGAGCGGTTCGGGCTGAGGGGATGCCGTGGCCCGGCGCGCCAGGTCGGGCGCGCCGATCGCGGCGAACGAGATGCCGATGAGGGGGAGTCCCACCGTCGCCGCGCGCGCGAGGAGTTCGCGAGCCTCCGCGGTCGCGGTGGCGCCGGATTCGCGGCCGACCCCCGGCACCGCGGCCCACACGCGCGTCGTCTCCTCCAGGCCCTCGCTCGTGCGGCCGACCTGCACGGTTGCCAGCGCGGCCCGGTCGCCTGCGCCGACCGCGACCCAGTGACTGTCGAGCGGGATCCGCCGTCGCGACCGCTCGGTGAGGTCGTCGCGGTCCCAGGGCGCGAGCAGCGGTTCGACCGCGCCGAACGCCGCCGGCTCGGCCCCGGAGAACAGGGCGACCGCGGCCTCGGCAACGCCCCCGAGCCGCACGGGACGCGTGACCCGGTGCCGTGTCGAGACCGTCGCCACGACCTGCAGAGTGGATGCCACCTGCGCGCGGACGTAGAGCGGATGCACGTTCTCAGCGGTCGGCGCCTCGGCGGTGAGCGCGTCCGCGGGAGCGTCGAGACGGATGCCAGTGCGCGCGTCGTAGAACCCGTCGTTCCGCGTGCGCACGACCCACTGCCCCTGCACCGCCGACAGCACCTGCGCGAGCGGCTGCGTCATGCGGGAGAACTCGCTCGACACGATGATCGGCCGCAGCCCTTGGCTCGCGGTCTTGTGCAGGAAGTCGCTCATCGCCGTCGTCAGGGCGACGATCGGCGCGCGCGTCTCGGTGCCCGCCCAGCCGGGGCCGGCGGCATCCAGGAGGGGGTGTGCGACGGTGCTCATGCGGCATCCCGAACGGTCAGGGTGCGGTCACCGATCTCGAGGACGACATCGGTGGGCACAGGTGTGCGCTGGTGGGGGAGAAGCGGAGTCGAGGCGCCGGCGCCGCGGACGAAGGTGCCGTTCGTGGAGCCGAGGTCGGTGACCCACATCTGCCGCCCGTCCCATTCGAGCCGCACGTGCGACTTCGACAGCGTGCGCGACATGTCGGCCCAGCGGTACACCTCTGCCGGGGCGTCGGGCGGTGCCGACGGGTCGCGCCCCAGCACGAGCGCGGTGTCGAGCGTGAGTCGCTCGCCGGAGTCGAGCAGCAGCGTCGGCACCAGGCCGCGACGGGCGCGGCTCGGCCCGGCGGTCGGGGCGGCGTCGGGAAACTGGAACGCCGCGATCGCCGGGGCGAAGGGATCTCGACCCTTCCGGAGATCGAACATCCCGAGCTTGCCGGTGACCAGTGCTCCGAGCGCCGATGAGCCCGCGGCCGCACCGGTCGTGCGGCGCACGATCCGTGCGTCGACGGTGGCGGCGCCGAGCGTGCGGCCGGAGCGTCCGAGGAGCCACACGGCCACGGCGAGCAGCGCGAGCGCCGCGACCACGAGGAACCAGCCCGCAGCAGGCGGGCCGGCGACGATGACGATGATCCCGGCCGCGAGCAGCGCCACGGGCATGACGATGTCGAGCGCCACGGCTCCGACGATCTGCCCCGCGCGGGCGCGCTCGGTGAAGACCAGCGGATCGACGTCGGCCAGGCGCAACGGATCGTGCGTGCTCGTCATCGGGCCCCCTCCCTCGACCTTCCACCCTAGGCGGGACGCGATGGCGCCGCCCGTTCGGGCCCTCCCTTGCGTGAATAACCCGCGGGACGGCAGAATTACCGGCTTACCGCCCGGTCAGCGGGATGTATTCGCGCCGCGCGACCATCGCGGAGATCTCGCTCGCGGCGGCATCCGAGATCTCCTCGAGGTCGGAATCCAGGGGAAAGCGGATGCCGTGATCCAGGACTCCGCGCGTATCGGGGGCCCCAGCGGTCAACGTCCACGAGGAATTCGTCCACGGGGCCCAGGTCGGTCTCACGTCGCCGGAACAGGCGCGCGGGGATCAGCTGACCGTCGACGCGCAACTCACGGACGAAGTAGCGGGGCGCGTTCTCCCGGCGAACCTTCTCGCGCCACGCGGCGACGCTGTTGCTCGAGCGGAGGCGCGAGAGGAAGTGCTCCAGCGCCGGCTCCTCCGCCGTGAACTCGCGGCGGCCCTCTACGGTGGCGCGCTCATCCGTTGCGAAGACCACCCAGCCGCTCTCCGTGCGCTGGATCGCGACGATGTCTGTGGCGTTGGTCGCATCCTCGAACCAGCGGTATCCGCCGAGGCCTTCGGCGCGGATCGTCACGAGCGTTTCGTCGCGCTGCTGCGCGCGTGCCCGCTCGTTGCGGGGGTCGATCACAGGAGGATCACCTTCTCCCGGTAGTCGCTGAGGTCAGACATCGGCACCAGGAACGAGACACCGCCGTTGCCGCCGCGATCGTCGTGCACCTCCGCACGGGGCAACGCCACGAGCGCATGCCAGTCCGGGCTGCTGTAGACGTAGAGGACGGCCGAGTAGTCGGCGCTCGACCTCGGCACGGGCCCGTGCACCCGGGTTCCATCCTGCTTCCAGGTGGACACCAGCGGGATCCAGTGCCCTTCGTAAAGTCCCTCGGCTTCGACGTACTCCACCTGTGCGACCTCGGCTGTCGGCACGGCTCGATAGCCGAGTCCCTCGCGGTCGTAGAGAAAGACGTCGGCCGTTCGTTCGCCGGGGGCCATCGTCGATGTCGAGGCGAACCACCCGTCGCTCGTTCGGACCCAGGTGCCCGTGGCGCGGATCGTTTCGGCAGCTCGCGCCTGTTGCTCCCTGCCGAAATCGCGTCGTCGGATCTCAGACATCGCCCTGAGGGCGCCAGCCGAACCGGGTGGCTCGGTCCAGGGCCACCGGGCCCAGACCCCGGGCGATCCGGATCGCTCCCTCCAGCACTTCATCCGTGGGTACCACCAGGTCGGAGGCCGGGACGGACTCCCCGATCACCTGGACGGGGATGCCGTCGATGATGTGCCGGGGACCGAGGGGGACCAGTGTCGTGCCGGGCAGGAAGGCGATCTCTTCGTCCTGCGGGAACGCGGAGAGCGGAGCAACGTCCCGGCCAGTCGCGCTCACGATCACAATCGCACCGACGCTGCCCAGATTGCCGGTGGCAAGTCGGACGTCGCGTGTCGCGGGGAGCACCGTATCGAGGGGGATCGGTGCGGTGATCTCCCGAGGGAAACCCCTCCAACACAGTCCGCGGTAACGCGGGAGCGCCCCGAGGGCGTCGGCCAAACCGGGTGCGGTACTCATCGTGGGGTCTCCGTCTGTGCGATCAATTGCAGGACAGCATGCGCGACGCCGTCGTCGCCGACGTCTTCCGCTTGTCCCCCGCGCCGGGCCATCGCGTCGGAGGAGGCCGAGAGATACGGGCCCGTTCCCGAAGGGTTCTGAGCGACGTGCTTGAGCCCGGGGAAGAATTCGCCTTCATCGATGTGGATGACGCGCCGGGGCTCCACCAACGAATTCAGGGTCGCGGTCCACCTGTCGCCCCACCTCGTGTGGGCCCATTCACCGAGGACGACCGCGGCCGCCGACCTCGACAAGATGGTGGACAGGCGCCCTTCCTCGCTCCGCACCTGGACTTCGGAGATATCGATGAGGACGTCCACACCGTCGTCACCGCCGATGCGGAACTCCACGTCGCCACGGTTCTCCACCTGAGTCACCGCGGCGACGGACTGCAGGAAGTCCACAGCCGCCCGCGTCCATCGACCCTGAGCGTTGTTGGACCGGCCGCCCAGCATCTTTTCGATGCCGACGGATCCCCGCGTCTTCGCGACGTGCCGTTCGAGCTGTGCCCAGAGCTCCGCTTCGCTCGGGATACCGGGATCCGTCACTCACGCACCTCCCGCAGATGAACATGCCAGATGCCGTTGCCGTCTTGGAACTTGCTGAGGACGTCGAAGGTTGTGCTGCGCTGGTACAGCAATTCGGCTTCGTTGGCGTACCTCGAGAGCGGGGAGACCGACGAGGGCGTAATGCCGTCGATGGTGATGATCCCCGGTGTCTCGCCCTTGCTCAGCGCCTGCAGTGCGAAGTCGCGTGCGACACCCGGGTCCGTCGTCGTGCTCATGAATGACGGGTCGCTCCACGTCCGCCCTGTCTCGAACTGATCGAGGAGGTTCTGGGTCATGGTGACTCCGCGGGAGAAGTAGTGCCCGGGCGTTGCCTCCGCGGGAAGGTTGGCGAGCCCCTGCGTCAAGTCTGCGATCCTGCTCTCCAGAAGGTCGACGTTCTGCGGCGCGTCCCCGTAGTTTCGCAGGTACGGATTGATCGCGTCGTAGCCCTCGTTCGTGGTGTACCAGTAGATCGCCTTGGCCTGGTCCGGAGTGAGCGCGGGGTAGGCGTCGGAAACCCGCATGGCCCATTCGTCCATGCGCGCGGGGTCGACTGCTCCCGAGGGGAGCCGGAATTCGTCGTTGATCGCGTCGAGCTTGTCGAGGGGAAGCGGAGGTGCATCCGCGCCCGTGTGCGCAGGCGGCATGTCGAGGCCGGTGTGGGGCGGTACGTTCGGAGTGTCGGCTGCCCCGCCGTTCGTGGTGCTGTGCGGGTCGGACTGGCCGTCTTGTCCACGGGGGGCGGCTCCGTCGTCCCCGCGATCCGCACCCGCGCCGTCGTCTCCGGACCCGCCGTCGCCGCGGCCGACGTTGGTCGTGTCGTCGCCTCGGCCCGCGTCGCCGCGTCCGGCGTCGTCGCCGCGGCCCGGGCCACCGCCGTTGCCCGTGTCGGAGCCACCGTGACCGCCGCCCTCACCACCCGCGTGGTTGCTGCCGCCGCCGGTCTCCGTCGAGGGGTCGCGCACGACCGTCGACTCACCCGCTCCACCGGTCTCGGTGCGGACGGGGGCGTCCTCGACGATCGGGTTCACCGGACCGGGACCCGTCTCGCCGCGGACGCCACCGGCGCCGATGAGATCGGGCTCGCGCACGGGTGCCGTGACACCGGCATCCGTCCCCGCGTCCGTGCGCACGGGCACGTCGCCACCGCCCACGCCGTCGAAAGATCCGGCGGGCATTTCGATGCGGCCCGAGGGGATGGCATCCGTCGGCGGGAACTCGTACACGGGGACGCCGTCCTCGACGCGCGCCGTCACGGTGTCGAGATCTACCCCGGCGTCGTCGAGCGCGCGCAGTGCCGAGGCCGCGTCGTCGGCGACGAACGGCATGTCGGGGGTGTTGAGGTGGAAGCCGTCGGTGGCGTTCGAACCGAGGCGACCGATGATGCCGTCGAGACTGTTCAGCCCCGCACCGCCGAGGCGCATCGCGCCGTTCATCGCGAGGGCCGCCGGATCGACGAAGTCCACGACCTTGGCCATCTTCGACACCACGGATGCCGCCGTCGACGCGGTCTTCACACCGGCCACGGCCGCGCCGCCCACGGGAATCAGCGCGGTGCCGACGTTGAAGACCGACTCGCCGAGCGCGGTGCCCGGGTCGTCCTGCCACTTGTCCCACGCGATGAGCGCCTTGCCGGTGTTGATGGCGGCTTCATCGGCCTGCGCCTTGAAGTCGCGCACCTCCTGCGGAAGGAAGCCGTCCATGCCCATGTTCTGCATCAGGGAGTCGGTCTGGAAGATGGGGGCGAGCACGCCGGTGTTCGCGGCGCCCGCGAACAGCAGCATGCCGAGGTTGCCCCACGCCGCCCCGTACGCGTCGCCGGAGAAGAAGTCACCCGTCTCGGGGTTGTAGCCGAGCACGAGAGTCCCGAGGCCCTGCACGGTGCCCCAGATGCCGCCGACGGCGATGCCCTCCCACAGGAAATCCTTGAAGACGAACTTCGCCGTCGCCTCACCGCACCCCTCGGTGCGCTCGACCTCAGCACCCCAGGGCATCTCGGTGCCCTCCGGGATCTCGGCGATGCCGTAGCCCAGCGCGTCGTCCTCGGATGTCGCAGCGTGCAGCGGTGCAGCTCCGTAGAGCGCCCGGATGCGGTTCGCGCATGCACGCTCTGCTTCCCACAGCTTGATCTGCTGAGCGTTGACCGCGGACAGCAGTTCGTTGTTGCGGTCGACGTGTTCCTGCGACTCGTGCCACTCCTTGGTGACCGTGCGGTACATCTCCGGCGTCGCAGCGCTCGATGACGTCGTTGTCGACGAGCCCCACGAACCCTGATAGGTCGGCGTCGCGGTCGCGCCGCCGTAGGGCGACTGCGCGGCCGTCCACGCGGGGTTGATCTCGCGCACCTGCACGCCGCCTTGCACGGAGTCCACGAATGCTTTCGCCTGCGCGCGCAGCGAATCCAGCTCTGCCTTGATCGGACGCACATCAGCGGCGAACGCCGTGAGCGCGGCCGACACCTCGGCGAGGTTGTCGCTGACCTGCGTCGCCTGCGACGACACCGGCGCCATCAACCCCAGGAGTGTGGGTGACTCCGGGGCCTCGTACACCCCGGCCATGCCCTGCCACTTGAAGTGCACGTTGGAGCCGTGCTCGGACACCTGACCCGAGACGGTGCTGATCGTGCGAGCGTTCTCTTCGATGGCATCCGGGTTGATGTCGGCACCCGGAATGGCCTCGTAGTCGATCGGATCCGGCATCACATCACCCCGTGCGGAAGAGAAGGCGGGTACACGGCGTGGACGGCCGCCGTCTGGGCGTTCGCCGCCATCTCGGTGTCACCCGCGATGTAGGCTTCGGTGGCCGACACGACGCCTTGCGCTGCCGCGCCGATGCGGGCGCTCATCCCTTGGATGCGCGGGCCCTCCTCCTGCTGGAAGTAGGCCTGCACCGCCTCGGAGATCGCTCCCGACTGGGTCGCGGTCACTGCTCCCTCGAGAGCGGGACTGAGCGTGTTCAGCGCGGCGCCGAGGGCTTCGGCATCCACGTTGACGTCTTGCAGCACGGCAACCACACCGGACGGCTCGATACGCCAGCTCGTCATCGACAGCACCCCTTCATATCTCGACGATCACGCGCGACGCACACCCCACGCGCACGGAACCATCGGTGCCGGACGCTCATCGCGTCCGGCACCGTGTGGCGATCGTCAGCCGATCGACTCCACGGCCGCGCGAGCCTTGCTCAGCGCGGTCTGGGCGGACTCGTCGTTGCGCTCGAGCGACGAGCGCAGGGTCTGGATGATGCCCCGCACCTCGGCGGCGGCGTTCTTCCAGCGAACTTCTTTGCCGCGGTAGTCCTCGGACACACCGTCGGCGGAGTAGTCGGCCATCGCGGCCTGCACGTCGCGGTCGCGCTGGTCGATCAACGACTCGAGCTGCGCGGCGACGCGGTTGAAGTTGTCCTGGGCGTTCTGCGAGGCCGCGATCGAGTAGTCGCGGCGGTCTCCCTGGTTCACCATGAGTCAGTCCTCTCCGATTCTCAGCGGCTACCGAAGCGCGCGGCGTCGAACGAGGATCCGGCTTCGAGGCTCGTGGTCTGGTCGACCATGGACGACTCACCCTCCTGGAAGGAACGGTCCATGCCCGAGATACCGCCCAAGACGCCGTCGAGGGCCAGCTTCAACTCGGCCGAGATCGCGTCGGTGCGCGACTTGAAGCGGTCGAACGCGGCACGACCCGCGCCCTGGAACTGTCCCTCGAGCGGCTCGGCCGCCTCGAACAGCTGACGCACCAGCAGTGACAGCTCATCACTCGACCCCGAGGTGGCCTTACCCAGCACACCCAGCGTGTCGGAACCCATTGCGAACTTCACGAGAGCCCACCCTTCGATCGCGAATAAACCTGCAACGAACCCTGAAACCCTAACCACGGCTCTCGGGGCGCGAAAGAAAGATGAGAGAACTCTCCTTTTTCACTCACATGGTGTAGGAGGGGTCAGCCGCCCGCTTTCCCGGCGGCTTTCGCGGCCTTCTTGTACTCGCGCACCTTTGCCAGCGACTCCGGGCTCGTGATGTCGGCGACCGAGCGGAACGAGCCGTCCTCGCCGTACGGTGCCGACGCCTCGCGCCACCCCGCACCGTCGTAGCCGTACTGCTTGCCGAGCAGGGCCAGGAAGATCTTGGCCTTCTGCTCGCCGAAGCCGGGAAGAGCCTTCAGCCGCTTCAGAACCGTCGCGCCGTCCGGGTCGTCCCGTGTCCAGAGCTCGGCGGCATCCCCGCCCCAGTCCTCCGCGATCGCGGCGCACAGCGACTGCACGCGCTTCGCCATGGATCCGGGGAAGCGATGCACCGCCGGCGTCTGCGAGAACGCCGCCGCGAAGGCCTCGGGGTCTTCGTGCGCGAGGGTCGTGGCATCCATCGCTCCCACGCGCTGCTGGATCTTCAGCGGTCCCGCGAACGCGGTCTCCATCGCCACCTGCTGGTCGAGCAGCATGCCGATCAGCAGCGCGAGGGGGTTCGTCGAGAGCAGGTCGTCGGCGGCCGGGTCGTCGGTGATGCGCAGGCTCATGCCCTCATTCTCGCGCGGGTCACGCGGGGGCGGCGAGAGCGCAGGGACGGGAACGGGGCGGAGATGCGGTCAACCCGCGTCGGCGATGCGCGCGGCGGGGGTATCGGGATCCGACACCTCGATGCCGAACAGGGCCGACAGCGCCGAGACGTATTCGTCGGCGCGGCCGGTCTCGGCGAGCTCGTGCGCGCGTGTGGTCGGTGTGTGCAGCAGCACGCCGACGAGGTGCCGCAGCGCCTGCTCGGTCTGCCCGCCCTCGTCACCGCGCGCGCGGACACGGGCGACTTCGGCGTCGAGCACGCCGAACACATGGGCGCGCAGCGCCACGACGGCGGGCGTGATGTTCTTGCGCTCACCCACCGAGGTGAAGCGGCGGGCGGCGTCGCGGACGAGGTCGCGCGCGGCATCCGTGGCCTGCAACTCTTCGAGCGGAGCGTGGAGGCGGATGGTCTCGAGGTCGAGAAGGTCGACACCGGGCACGGTGGCCACATCAGGGTCGACGTTGCGGGGCAGTCCGAGGTCGATCACGAGCCGGCGGCCGGTGTGCTCGACGGGGCAGCCGCGCGAGGTCTCGTCGGCGGCGGATTCGGCCGCGGTGCGTCCTGCGGCGAACGTGGCGGCGCTGACGACGTGGTTCTCGCTCGTCGTGCACGTGATGACGAGGTCGGCGTGCGCGACAGCGGTCGGGAAGGTCTCGGCCGACACCGCACGCAAGCCGTGTTTCGCGGCGAACTTCGCGGCACGGCCCGAGGGGGAGTGGACGGAGATGTCTTCGGCGCCCTGGTCGCGGAGAGCGGCGACGGTCGCGGCGGCGTACGCGCCCGTGCCGACCAGCAGCACGCGCTGCGTCGACCAGTCGGCGATGCGGCTGTCGGCGAGCTCGAGGCCGAGGCGCACCAGCGAGCGGCCGGCGCGGCCGATCGCGGTGGCGTTCTTCACTCCGCGCTGAGCCTCGGACGCGCGCTGGAACAGCCGCTCGAGCTCTCCGGAGGTGGTGCCCAGTTGCCGGGACTCGGTGAGCGCGCGGCGCACCTGACCAGCGATCTCGCCCTCGCCGACGACGACGGATTCCAAACCGGATGCCACCGAGAACAGATGCTCGGCGACATCGCCGCCGCCCAGGACGGTGTACGAGCCCTCGAGCTCGCTCGCGGGCACGCCGGTGGCCGCCTCGATGGCGCTCAGCGTGGCCTCCACGCCCACCGCGACGGCGGCCGTGACGGGCTCGTCCATGTCGACGTAGGCCTCGAAGCGGTTGCAGGTGGCCACGACGACCGCTCCCTGCACGCACTCGTCATGCGCGGCGATCAGGGGGGCGACGGGTGTGGTGGGTACGCTGAGCCGCTCGAGGAGGTCGAAGGTCGCGGTCTTGTGACTCGCGCTCACGCAGAGCAGCACATGAATATTCTACGCCCGGCCCCTGCGGGGTATTCCGGGCCGCCTCTCGACGTCGAGGCATCCGGTGTCCTCCCCGCGGGCGAGAAGGGGGCCGAGTGGAAGGATGGATGCCATGGCCACCCCCGACGCGCCCCTTCTCCGTGCCCTTCGCGGCGACCGTCCCGAGCGGCAGCCGGTGTGGTTCATGCGCCAGGCCGGGCGCTCCCTGCCGGAGTACCGCGATCTGCGGGTGGGCACCCGCATGCTCGACGCCTGCCTGACCCCCGATCTCGCGGCCGAGATCACGCTGCAGCCGATCCGCCGCCACGGGGTGGATGCCGCGATCTTCTTCAGCGACATCGTGGTGCCGCTGCGGCTGGCCGGTGTCGACGTCGAGATCGAGCCCGGGCGCGGACCGGTGTTCGCCGAGCCGGTGCGCACCGCCGCCGACGTGGAACGGGTGACCTCGATCGATCCCGCCGAGGTGGCGGCGGCGGCCGAACCGGTGCGCGAGGCGGTCCGGCTGGTGACCGCCGAACTCGGGGACGGCGTCCCGCTCATCGGCTTCGCCGGCGCACCGTTCACGCTCGCGGCGTACCTCGTGGAGGGCGGGCCCTCCAAGGAGCACCTGCGCGCTCGCGGCATGATGCATGCCGACCCCGCGTCGTGGCACCGACTGGCCGGGTGGCTGGCCGAGGTGTCGCGGGCGTTCCTGGAGGCGCAGATCGACGGGGGAGCGCAGGCCGTGCAACTCTTCGACTCGTGGGCCGGTTCGCTCTCGCGCGCCGCGTTCCTCGAGTTCGTCGCCCCGCACTCGCGGACGGCGCTCGAGGGAGTGCAGGTGCCGCGGATCCACTTCGGCGTGGGCACCGGCCCGTTCCTCGGCGACATGCGCCTCGGCGGTATCGCCGACGCGGTGGGCGTGGACTGGCGGATGCCCCTCGACGAGGCCGCGGCGATCGTCGGGCCCGACACGACGCTGCAGGGCAACATCGACCCGGCGCTCCTCGGTGCGCCCTGGCCGGTGCTGGCCGCACACGTCGACGACGTCCTGACGCGGGGCCGCGCGGCCCGCGCTCACATCCTGAACCTCGGACACGGCGTGCCGCCGGACACCGACCCCGCCGTTCTCACTCGCATCGTCGCGCACGCGCATGGGGAGTCGGAATGAGCGACGCCCTGGAGCGGCTCGCCGAGCACGCCCACGAGAGCCACGTCGTCGTCGCCGGTGGTGGGGTCTCGGGACTCGTGTCAGCGCTGGAGTGCGCGAAGGTCGGCATGCGAGTGACCGTGCTCGAGGCCTCCGGATCCTTCGGAGGCGTCGTGCGCGCGGCCGAGGTCGGCGGGCTCACCCTCGACGTCGGGGCCGAAAGCTTCGCGACCCGAGGGGGAGTCGTGCGCGAGCTCCTCGAAGAGCTCGGGCTCACCGACCGGATCGTTTCCCCCCACCGCGCGGGAGCGTGGGTGTCGGGTGTTCCCGGGGTCGGGGCGGCGCCTCTGCCGAAGGGCGGGGTCCTCGGCATCCCGGACAACCCCTGGGCACCGGAGGTGCGACGCGTCATCGGCTGGGCGGGAGCGTGGCGTGCCTATGTCGATCGGCTGCGCCCGCCGTTGACGATCGGGCACCAGCGCAGCCTCGGCGCGCTCGTGCGCTCGCGCATGGGCTCTCGTGTGCTCGACCGACTCGTCGCCCCCGTCACCAGCGGCGTCTACTCTGCTCGTCCCGATGACATCGACGTCGACCTGGCCGCCCCCGGGCTGAACGCCGCTCTGACCCGTACCGGCTCGCTGGGCGGTGCCGTCGCCGAACTGCGCGCGGCGCGACCGACGCTCGCTCCGCCGGACGCTCCGGCATCCGACATCCCGCCGGCGGTGGCGAGGCCAGCGCGGGCCGCCGCACCCGGCGGCGCGGTCGAGGGCATCGCCGGCGGGATGTGGCGCCTGGTCGACGCGCTCGTCGCCCGACTCCGGGACCTGGGCGTGGAGGTGCGCACCGACGTGTCGGTGGAGGCGCTGACCCGCGCCGACGAAGGCTGGAGCGTTCGAACCTCCGCCGATGAGGAGTCCCTCTCGGCCGACGCGGTCATCGTCGCGCTGCCCGAGGGGGAGGCGCGTGCGCTCCTCTCCCCCGTCGTCCCGACCCTGGACGCGGCCGACCCGGTCGCGCCGGTCGTCGAGGTCGTGACCCTCGTCGTCCACGCTCCGGTCCTCGACGCCTTCCCGCGCGGAACGGGCGTCCTCACCGTGCCGGGCAGCCACGTGGCCAAAGCGCTCACGCACTCGACCGCGAAGTGGGAGTGGGTACGGGATGCCACTGAGCCCGGCATCCACGTGCTCCGGCTGTCGTTCGGAGCGCAGGGAGAGGAGCCGGCGACCGCACCGCTCGACGACGAGGCGGCTGCCGCCCTGGCTCTGTCCGAGGCGTCGGCCCTCCTCGGGGTGACTCTCGACGCGTCGGCCCTGCGCGCGTGGCACCGGGTGCGCTACGTCCAGTCGCAGCCGGGGGCCGCCATCGGGCGGGCCGCGCAGACGGCCGCGGCGCGCGGCGCGGTGCGCGCGGTGCCCGGACTCGGGGCCACGGGCGCCTGGCTGTCGGGAACGGGTCTCGCGCAGGTGATTCCGGACGCGCGGGCGGAGGCGGATCGCGTGCGCAGCGCCGCCCTCTGGCGGCGCGGCTGACGACGCGACGCGCGATGGTCGAGGGATGTCACGGGGATGTCAAGGGCGGATGCCGGAACCGGAATACATCGCTATCGTGAGACTCGACCAGCACTGATCGAGCGTGAGGAGACCCCATGAGGGGCAAAGCAGCACTCGTCGTCGGACTCGTGGCGGGCTACGTGCTCGGAGCACGCGCGGGCCGCGAACGGTACGAGCAGATCAAGGCGCAGGCCGAGAGGGTCTGGGACCAGCCCGTCGTCCAGGGACAGGTCGAGAAGGTGAAGGCGTTCGGCGTCTCGGCCCTCAGCTCCGTTCCCGGAGTGGTGTGGAAGGGCGCGAAGTCGGTCACCGGTGCCGTCTCCCAGTCCGGCACCGTCTCGGAGCGCGCTCAGCGCGCCGGCCGCGCCGCGAAGGCCTCGGCTGCCGAGGTCGTCGACGCCGTCGAGGACTCCGTCGACGAAGCGAAGAGCTCCGAGAAGGGCGCGGACGCGACCAAGAGCAGCTCCACGCCGTCGGAGAGCTGACGCATGACGACTCCCCGCGGTTTCCGTGACCGCGCCGACGACAGCCTGTTCACGCTCATCGGCGACATCCCCGAGCTCGTGCGCAACCTCGTCGTCGCGGAGATCAACGGCGCGAAGGCGTGGGCGAAGCGGACGGCCAAGGACGCCGGCATCGGTGCGGGATGGTTCGTCGGCGCGCTGATCGTCGTCTTCTGGGCGGTCCCGGTGTTCTTCACCTTCGTGATCGCCGGTTTGTCGTCGTGGTGGCCCGTGTGGCTGTCGGCGCTCGTGGTCTTCGGCGTGATGATCGTGATCACCGCGATTCTCGCGCTCCTGGGATACCTGCGCTTCAAGAAGCTGTCCAGCGGCGAGAATCCGGGTCAGGCCATCGCCCAGGACGTCCGCATCGTGAAGGAGGCTGGCGATGAGTATTGAGCGCCCCGTTCCCGTGCCGCGCACGGCGGTGCCGCTGGGCATCACCGACCCCGTCGAGGAGGCGCGCGCCGAGCTGAAGGCCGCCCTTGCGGCCATCGAGGTGAAGGCGAACGTGCCGCGCCGCGTGAGCGAGGCCCTCGACGCGCGCGTGGCCGAGGCGCGCGAATCGGCCCGGCGCAATCCGGGCGCGGCGGCGGCCGTCGTCGCGGGCGTCGCAGCCGCGGTCGGGTTCACGGTCTGGGCCCTGGTTCGGGCCTACACCCGCTGAGCCGCCGCGCGCCAGACGCCGCGCCCACGGAATCCGGGCGCCGCAGGCCGCCGCGTGAACTACGGCGCTTTCGCGAAAAGACCGTCCAGCAGATCGTGGAAGTACTCGGGCGTCACGGCGATCGGCCCGGCGTATGCGTGGTCGAAGCCGGCGATCGCGTACAGCAGCAGAGCGACGAAAAGCGCCAGCATGCCCGCCATCAACAGGTGCACCCGGAGATTGCGCACCTCGATGAGCGCGATGAGCACGGCGTTCAGGACGGCTCCGACGCTGAGCACGATCCACAGCACGCCCGGCAGTGCGAGGTGGGTCAGTGCGATGCGGTCCCGCCGACTCTCCACGAGGAGCTGGAACTGGTCGAGCGACTGCTGCACGGCGAGGATCTCGGCGGGGCTGGTCGGCTGCACGCCCCCGATGGCCTGCTGCATCGCCGAGATGTTCGCATCCGTCTCCAACGGGATCTCGAGTCGTTGCTGCATCGGCCAGTCCACGTCGATGACATTGCGCGTGTAGGCGATGATCTGCTCCTGCAGCTCGGTGGACTGCGGTTCGGGGAGCAACGTCGCGGTGCGGTAGAGCGAGGCCAGCGACGAGGACTCCTGCAGCACGATGCCGTCGACCTCGGTGAAGTTGCCGTACGCGGCGGCGGCGATGAGGGCGAGGGTCACGCCGTAGAACACCCCGTAGGCGCCGACGGCATAGCTGAGCACGCGGTCCCACTCGTCGCCCTGGGGAGCCACCCTGCTCACCCATCGACGCAGCAGGAGCAGGATCCCGCAGGAACCGCCCACCACGAGCAGGGTGAACAGAGTCAACCCCACCGGCATGGGGAGTTGGTACAGCCACATCGGGCAACCCTTCCGACCGGCATCCCCCGATGCCGTCGTGGCACAGTACCAACGCGCACCGGCGAACGCGGGCTCCGAGACGCCGCTGAGCGCAACGGATCGCCGCCCCGCGCACCGGCCGGGCCGGCCGCGGGTTCGCGGTGGTCCACCGGCGAGTCAACGGGTTTGGCGGCCCGCGCCCGCAGCGCGAGACTTGAGGCATGGCCCAGGACGACTCCTCCTCCGTGTACACCCTGTGGGCGGTGCTCCGCCGCGATCCCGAGAACCCCGTCGTCGCCGCCGACGCCACCGAGTTGGCCGATCTCACGGCGCTCATCGAGGCGGACGGCGTCACGATCCGCGGTTTCTACGACGTCAGCGGCCTGCGCGCCGATGCCGACCTGATGGTGTGGCTGTACGGCGAAGACCCGCAGGCCCTCCAGCGCGACCTGCGGCGCCTGCGCCGCACCGAGCTGCTGAAGAATCTCCTGCCGACATGGAACGCGATGGGCGTGCACCGTGACGCCGAGTTCAACCGCTCGCACGTGCCGGGCTTCCTCCGCGGCATCGAGGCGAAGGACTGGCTCTGCCTGTACCCGTTCGTCCGCAGCTACGAGTGGTACCTGCTGCCCGAGGCGGAGCGTCGCGAGATGCTCGTCGAGCACGGCAAGAAGGGCTCGCAGTACAGGGGCGTCATCGCCAACACCGTGGCATCCTTCGCCCTCGGTGACTACGAATGGCTGCTGCCGATGGAGTCCGACGACCTGACCGACCTCGTCGACATGATGCGCGACCTCCGGTACACCGAGGCCCGCCGCCACGTCCGTGAAGAGGTGCCGTTCTACACGGGCCGTCGCGTCACCCTCGACGAGATCCCCGAGATCCTCCAGTGAGCGCCGCCCTGCGCCTGGGTACGCGGCGCAGCGCGCTGGCGGTGGCGCAGTCGCAGATGGTCGCCGACGCGGTGGCCGAGGCATCCGGGCGCCCGGTCGAACTCGTGCCCATCGTCTCCGAGGGCGACGTCAACCGCGCATCGCTGTCGCAGCTCGGCGGCCGCGGGGTCTTCGCGAACGGTCTGCGCGAGGCGCTCGCGGCGGACCGCTGCGACTTCCTCGTGCACTCCCTCAAGGACCTTCCGACGCTGCAGCCCGAGGGACTGGTCATCGCGGCCACGCCGCCGCGTGAGGACGCCCGCGATGTCGTGGTGACCCGTGACGGCACGCCGCTTTCGACGCTGCCCGCGGGGGCGAAGGTCGGGACCGGATCGCCGCGGCGCATCGCGCAGGCCCTGCGACACAACCCCGGGCTCGACATCCACGACATCCGCGGCAACGTCGACTCGCGTCTGGCGCGCGTGCGGGACGGGGAACTGGATGCCGTGATCCTCGCGGCCGCGGGAATCTCGCGGCTCGGCGGAGACCTCGGGGGGTTGCGGGCCGAGCACCTGGGGCTCGCGGAGTGGCCGACCGCGCCCGGACAAGGGTCACTGGCGATCGAGACCCGCACCGACATCGACCCCGGGATCCTCGCCGCGCTCGCGGCGCTCGACGACGTCGACACCCGTGTGGCCATCACCGCCGAGCGCACCGTCCTCTCGGTGCTGGACGCGGGATGCCACGCACCCGTGGCCACGCACGCGGCCCTCACCGACGGCGACCTGCGCCTGCGGGCCATCGTCTACGCACTCGACGGCTCGCATCGGATCGGTATCGATCGGACCGTGCGCGTGGAGCCGGGGTATGGTGGGGAACCTGGCAGTGGCAACGGTGCGAATGCTGCCGACGACGGGGGACCCATCGCGCGTGCGACGCGAGCGGGCCAAGAAGCCGCGCGTCGGTTGCTCGAACGTGGGGCGGCCGACCTGGTACCACGAGAGTCGACCACATGAATGAAGGCCATCGGCACACGCCGACCCCAGACAAGCCGCTCGCCGGCCGGCGCGTTCTCGTGCCCCGCGGTGGTCCCTGGGGCGACGGCGTCGCCGCCAGCCTTCGTCAGCGCGGGGCCGTCCCGGTCATCGCCCCGCTGATCAACTTCGCTCCCACGAACGACCAGGCGACCCTCGAGCAGGCGCTCACCGATCTCGCCAACGGCGCGTTCGACTGGCTCACCCTCACCAGCGCGACCACCGTCGACGTGCTGTACGCGTACCGCGCGGTGATCCCCACCACCACGAAGGTCGCCGCCGTCGGTGAGACGACCGCCGCCGCCATGCAGGCCGTGGGGTATCGCGTCGATCTCGTGCCCGACCGCGACAACTCGGCGCAGGGCATGGCCGAGCAGATGATCGACCTCGAGGCGGAGCCGCGGAGCGTGTTGACGCTGCGGAGCGAGATCGCCAAGCCGGTGCTCACGCGTCTGCTCATCGAGGCCGGACACCACGTCCGCAGCGTCGTGGCGTATCGCACGGTCGGTGTCCCCGTCACCGAGAAGATCGCCGCCGACGTGCACTCGGGCCGCATCAACGCCATCCTCGTCACCAGCGGATCGGTCGCGGAGCAGGTGGTCGAACAGTTCCCCGAGATCCCGGCATCCACCGTCATCGCCGCCATCGGACCGCGCACCGCCAAAGACGCCAAGCGCGCGGGCCTGAACGTCGACGTCGTCGCCGAGCGGCAGACCGTCGATTCGTTGATCGATGCCGTCGCCCGTTTCACCCTCTCCCCGGAGTCCGAGACCCCCGCATGAGCTTCCCCGAGCACCGCCCGCGACGCCTTCGCCGCACGCCCGCCATCCGTCGTCTCGCTCGCGAGACGCATCTCGTTCCGTCGCAGTTGGTGCTGCCGCTGTTCGTGCGCGAGGGCATCTCCGAGCAGGTGCCGATCGGCGCGATGCCCGGGGTCGTGCAGCACTCCCTCGATTCGCTGCGCCGCACCGTCGCCGAGGCCGCAGCCGCCCGCATCGGCGGCGTGATGCTGTTCGGCGTCCCCGAGAAACGCGACGCGGTGGGCTCGGGTGCCGACGATCCGAATGGCATCCTGAACGTCGCGACCGAGGCGGTGGTGTCCGAGATCGGCGATGCGCTGGTCGTGCAGACCGATCTGTGCCTGGACGAGTTCACCGATCACGGGCACTGCGGCGTCCTTCAGGCCGACGGGGCCGTCGACAACGACGCGACCCTCGAACGCTACACGGCGATGGGTCTGGCGCAGGCGCGAGCGGGGTCGGCCATGCTCGGGCTGTCGGGCATGATGGACGGCCAGGTCGCAGCGGTGCGTCAGGCGCTGGATGCCGAGGGCTTCACCGACACCCTGCTCCTGGCCTACTCGGCCAAGTACGCGGGGGCGTTCTACGGCCCGTTCCGCGAGGCCGTCGACTCGCAGCTGAAGGGCGACCGCCGCTCGTACCAGCTCGACCCCGGCAACGGCCGCGAGGGCGTGCGGGAGGCGCTGCTCGATGTCGAGGAGGGTGCCGACGTCGTCATGGTGAAGCCGGCGCTGCCGTATCTCGACGTGCTCGCCGACGTGCGCACCGCCGTCGATGTGCCGGTGTGGGCGTATCAGGTGTCGGGGGAGTACGCGATGGTCGAGGCCGCCGCCGCCCACGGCTGGATCGACCGCCGAGGCGCCGTGCTGGAGAGTCTGCTCGGCATCCGCCGTGCCGGCGCGGACGCGATCCTGACGTACTGGGCCCTCGAGGCCGCGCACTGGCTGCGCGCCGACCTGTAAACCGGTCTGCCCGCCGTCCCGCTCCTTCTCTCGCGGACACGACGAAGGAGATTCGCACCGACCTGCGAAGCCGGATGCTGCACAACTCCGGAAAAATGGGGTGGGCAGAGCGGGCGGCGCCGAGTGGCATCCGATTTTCCTGCGTTGTGCACATCGAAAGGATGAGCAACCCATGTCAGACCTCAACGATCAGTGGTTCGCTCGCGCGAAAGACGTCATTCCGGGCGGTGTGAACTCGCCCGTGCGCGCGTACGGGTCCGTCGGCGGCACGCCGCGGTTCGTCCAGTCCGCCGCCGGTGCCCGGATCACGGATGCCGCGGGTCGCGAGTACGTCGACCTCGTGGCCTCGTGGGGTCCGGCCCTGCTCGGTCACGCGCACCCCGAAGTGGTCGGGGCCGTGCAGTCGGCGGCATCCCGGGGTCTGTCGTTCGGTGCGCCCACGGGAGCCGAGGTCGAGCTCGCCGACCTCATCGCGAATCGCGTGCGGGTCGGCGACCTGGCGCCGGTCGAGAAGGTGCGCCTGGTCTCCACCGGCACCGAGGCGACGATGACGGCCATCCGCCTTGCCCGTGGCGTCACCGGCCGCGACCTGCTGATCAAGTTCGCCGGCCACTACCACGGGCACTCCGACGGGCTGCTGGCCGCTGCGGGCTCCGGCGTCGCGACGCTCGCGCTCCCCGGATCCGCCGGAGTGCCGGCACCGATCGCCGCGCAGACGCTCGTGCTGCCGTACAACGACCTCGACGCCGTCCGCGAGGCGTTCGAGGTGCACGGCGAGAACATCGCCGCGATCATCGTGGAAGCGGCATCCGCGAACATGGGCGTCGTCCCGCCGCTCCCCGGCTTCAACGCTGCGCTCGCCGACATCGCGCACAGCCACGGTGCGCTGCTGATCATGGACGAGGTGCTCACCGGCTTCCGCGTGCACCCCGCCGGCTTCTGGGGGCTGCAGGCCTCGCAGGGTGAGACGTACCTGCCCGACATCCTCACGTTCGGCAAGGTCGTCGGCGGAGGGATGCCGCTCGCGGCCCTCGGCGGCCGCGCCGACGTCATGGACCAGCTCGCTCCGCTCGGGCCGGTGTATCAGGCCGGGACGCTGTCGGGGAACCCGCTGTCGGTCGCCGCGGGCCTGGCGACGCTGCGGCTGGCGACGCCCGAGGTGTACGCGGCGGTCGATGCGTCGGCATCCCGTGTCGCCGACGCCCTCGACGCAGCCCTGACCGCGGAGGGGATCGTGCACACCGTCCCGCGGGCGGGCTCGCTCTTCGGCGTCGCGTTCCTCGCGGAGGTGCCGCGCGACTACGCCACGGCGCTGACGCAGCAGTCGTGGCGGTACGCCCCGTTCTTCCACGCGATGCTGGATGCCGGTGTCTCTCTGCCCCCGAGCGTGTTCGAGGCCTGGTTCCTCACGGCCGCCCACGACGACCTCGCGCTGGAGCAGATCGTCGACGCGCTACCCGCGGCGGCGAAGGCGGCGGCCGGAGCGGCAGACCCGACGCTGCTCGCGCAGTAGGCAGGCGACGGCCGTCCGGGCCTGCGTCTCGCCGAGCACGACTCCTGAAGAACGGGGCCGGGCTGGAGTCGGACGGCGGCATTCCGCGGCCGGTGGGGGCGCGGGCGTTCGAGGTGCAGGAGTTGTGCGCGGCCCTGCGGTGGGCGCTGTGGCATCCGCATTGCCTCGGCCCAGTGGAAGACTGGAGGGATGCAAAATCTCCAGCCTCGCGTCGTCGTGCTCGCCGGCGGTGTCGGCGGATCGAAGTTCACCCTCGGTGTGCGCGCCGCTCTGCGCCGACTCGGGGCGCCGGATGCGACTGTCGTGGTGAACACGGGGGACGACCTGTGGCTCTCCGGGGTGCGGCTGCAGCCCGACGTCGACTCGATCACCTACGCGCTCGCCGGGGTCAATGACACCGTGCGCGGCTGGGGTCGGGAGGGTGACACCGAGCGGGTGAACGAGGAACTGCAGGCGTGGGGCGCGGGCTGGCCGTGGTTCACGCTCGGCGACCTCGACCTGGGCACCCACCTCGCGCGCACCGGGTGGCTCCGCGACGGCCTCACCCCGACCGAGGTCCTCGGTCGGATGGCGCAGCGCTGGCCGCTCGGCATCCGGCTGCTCCCGATGACCGACAGCGAGGTCGACACGCACGTGCACGTCGAGGACGGTCGGCGCCTCCACTTCCAGGAGTGGTGGACCCGTTACCGCGCGACCCTGATCCCGACGCGGTTCGAGAACCCCGGAATCCTGGATGCCAGGCCCGCGCCGGGGGTCGTCGAGGCGATCGCGCAGGCCGACGTGGTGCTGCTCGCCCCGTCGAACCCGGTCGTCTCGATCGGGCCGATCCTCGCGGTTCCCGGCATCCGGGAGGCCCTGCGATCCACGACGGCGCGGGTGGTCGGTGTGTCGCCGATCATCGGCGGGCGGGTCGTGCGCGGCATGGCCGACGTGTGCCTGACGGCGATCGGCGTCGAGACGTCGGCGGCGGCCGTCGCCCGGCACTACGGTGCGCGGTCGGCCGAGGGGGTGCTCGACGCCTGGCTGCTCGCCGAGGAGGATGCGGCCGCGGCTGCGGAGGTGGAGGCTTCGGGGATCCGCGCGGTGGTCGCGCCGCTGTGGATGCGGGACGAGGATGCCTCGGCCGCGATCGCGGAGGCGGCGCTCGGGGCGTGACGCGTCAGGCCGCCGCAGCCGCCAACACCGCCGCCGTCCGCGGCCCCACACCCAAGGCCACGGCCTCGGCGAGTTGCGCGGCCGTGTCGACGTCGCGCCGCAGCGTCGACCCCCGCGCAACCGTGAGGTCGGTGCACCCCAGCAGCCGATGGCGGGCGGCGGAGTCGGCACCGAAGGCCGACACCCACACGGCGCCCGGGCGCGCGGTGATGAGGGTGGAGCCGGTGCCCTCGGCATCCGGGACCAGGCCCCGCTCGACCGCGCCCGCCAGTTCGAGCGCGATGTCGAGGTCGTGCGGCGTCAACGCCGGAACATCGCCCAGCAGCGCCGCCCGGGGTGCGCCCTGGCCGGCGGCGTCGGCACCCAGCGCGATCGCGGCGTCGAGGCCGCGAACGTCGCCCTCGGCGATCACGTCGACGGCGGGCCACCGTGACACCAGCGCCGAGACCTCGGCGTCATCGGTCACGACGAGCACGCGCGAGACGTGGGGGGTCGCGGCGGCGGCCGCGATGGTGTCGAGTGCGATCGCGCGCGCGAGGGCCTCGCGGTCGGCACTCACGGCGGTCAGCCGCGTCTTGCCGAGCGCGGCGGGCTTCACCGGCACGACGACGGTCCAGCCGTCGCGGTTCTCAGGAGTGCTCATCGCCTCCATTGTGTGCCGAACTCCGGAGATTTCCGGCTGGGGCTAGCGGTTTCGGCGCAGATACGGCATAACGGCGCGATTTCTCCGGAGTTCGGTCCGCGCCGGCGGGCTGTCCGCACCGGCGGGCTGTTCGCACCGTCGGGCTGCCCGCGCCGGCGGGCTGCCCGCACCGGCGGGCAGCGCCGACCCGTGCGAGCCCCGCCCTCAGGCGAACCGTGCCCGCAGCCGTGGCAGGATCTCGGCGCCGTACGTGCGCAGGAACTCCTCCTGGTCGTCGCCCGGGTCGTGGAACACGAGGTGGCGGAAGCCGAGATCGACGTAGTGCGCGATGCGCTCGACGTGCTCGTCGGGGTCGGTCGACACGATGAACCGGGATGCCGCGCGCTCGATGGGCAGCTCGTCGGCCAGGCGCTGCATCTCGAGCGGGTCGTGCACGCTCATCTTCTCTTCGGGGGTGAGCGCGAGCGGGGCCCAGAAGCGGGTCTTCTCGAGCGCGGTCTCGTGATCCGGGTGGTACGAGACCTTCACCTCCATGAGCGTGTCGATGTCGTCGCGTGTCCGCCCCTCCTTCGCGAGGCCGTCGTCGAGGGCCGGGAGCAGCTTCTCCGTGTAGAGAGACGGATCCTTGCCGCTCGTGGTGATGTAGCCCTCGGCGATTCGGCCGGCCAGACGCGTGGCTGCGGGACCGGAGGCGCCGATGTAGATCGGCACCTTCTGCTCGGGGCGGTCGTAGATCGTGGCATCCTTCACCGAGTAGTAGGTGCCCTCGAAGGTGACCCGGTCTTCGGTCCACAGCTTGTCGATGAGGGTGATCGCCTCTTTCAGACGCTGGAAGCGCTCGGGCGGCTCGGGCCACTCCAGACCCAGGGTGACCTCGTTGAGCGCTTCGCCGGTTCCGACACCGAGCGCGACGCGGCCGGGGAACATCACACCGAGCGTCGCGAACACCTGAGCGATGACCCCCGGGTGGTAGCGGAACGTCGGTGTCAGCACCGAGGTTCCGAGCATCACGCGCTCGGTGCGGGCCCCGAGGGCGCCGAGCCACGGGAGGGCGTTGGGGGCGTGACCGCCCTCGTGCCGCCAGGGCTGCAGGTGGTCGGAGAGGAAGACCGAGTCGAAGCCCATCTCCTCGGCGAGCACGCCGAACTCGAGCAGCTCGTTCGGCCCGAACTGCTCGCTCGAGGCCTTGTATCCGAATCTCAGCGGAACGCTCATGACTCTCCTTCTGTGTGAGCCGCGCGGGGCGATGCGTCAGCCGCGCACGGGGGTGTGCGCGGGCTCGAACTCCGACCCGTCGGTACCGGTCAGTCTCTCGTGGAACGCCTGGACGGTGCCGGGCCACAGCAGCGTCAGCCGCCCCGACCGCTCGTCGACGTACCAGTTGCGGCATCCGCCGGTCATCCAGGGGGTGGATGCCGCGGCGGCGGCGATCTCGTCGGTGTAGGCCGCCTCGGCCTCGGGGCGCACGCGCAGAACGCGATCGGGGCGGCGGTCGCGCTCGGCGAGGGCGCGGACGACGTAGGCCGCCTGCTCCTCGATCATGAGGACCGCCGAGTTGTGCCCGAGGCTCGCGTTGGGGCCGTTGAGGACGAAGAAGTTGGGGAACCCGGCGACCACGGTCGACCCGAACGATGTCATGCCCTCGGACCAGTGGTCGGCGAGCGTTCCGTCTTCGCCGCGCACGAGGTCGGCGTACGGCTGCTGCGTCGAGGCGAAACCCGTCGCCAGCACGAGCACGTCGGCCTCGTGCTGCTGCCCGCTCGCGGCGGTCAGCGTCGACCCGTCGACCCGGTCGAGGGCGCTGGGCTCGAGGGTGACCCGGTCGGATGCCACGGCGGGGTAGAACGTGTCCGAGAGCAGCACGCGCTTGCAGCCGAAGGCGTAATCGGGCGTCAGCGCCGCGCGCAGATCCGGGTCGGCGACCTGGGCGTGCAGGTGCGCGAGCGCGGCGTCGCGGGCGGCTGCGGAGGCGGCGGCATCGCCGGAGCGCGAGGCGAACCGCGCCTCGCCTTCGGCGTACAGCTCGGCGCGCAGGCGAGCGAGCGCGCCGGGGTTCCGAGCGAGGCGGTCGCGTTCGGCGGGCGGGATCTCGCCGCCGCCGCGCGGCACGATCCACGCCGCGGTGCGCTGGAACAGCGTCACGTGGGCGGCGCGCTGCGCCAGCTCGGGCACGAGCTGCACCGCGCTCGCCCCGGTGCCGACGACGGCCACCCGCGCACCGGCGAGATCGACGTCGTGATCCCACCGCGCGGAATGGAACAACGGCCCGGGGAAGGACTCGAGGCCGACGATCGCCGGCACGTGGGGTTCGGTCAGTCGTCCGCACGCGAGGACGAGGGAGCGGGCCCGGAGGACTTCGGCACCGGTGTCGATGCGCCACAGCGAGGCGTCGGCATCCCACTCGGCACCCACGAGCGGGGTGTGCAGTCGGAGGCGGTCGCTGACGCCCGCGGCCACGTCGCGCAGGTACTGCTGGATCTCGTGGCCCTGCGCGAACGTCTGCGACCAGCCCGCGTGCGGGTGCGCGGCGTAGCTGTAGAGGTGGGCGGGCACGTCGCACGCGACGCCGGGGTAGGTGTTGTCGCGCCACGTGCCGCCGACGTCGCCCGCGCGCTCGATGACGACGACGTCGTCGCGCCCGGCGCGACGCAGGGCCCCGGCCATGCCGAGCCCCGCGAATCCCGCGCCGACGACGACGACGTCGACCACGCTCACGCGGCGACTCCCGCCGACACCACGCCGTAGTCGGTGGTGCGCAGACGGAACGGGCGCATCAGGCTCCGCGCGATGCGCTCGGCAGCCGCGACCGGCAGCTCCAGCCCCTGCTCGATCCCGGCGTCCGGCAGCACGGCGCCGTCGTAGAGCGTGCCGCCGAGGTCGTCGCCGCCCGCGCGCAGGAGCACCGCCGCGCTTTCGCGGCCGACGCGCGTCCAGGGGATCTGGACGTGCGCGATCGACCCCGACAGCAGCAGTCGCGACACGGCCACCATGGCGCGGTGCTCGTCGAGCGGCGCACGTCCGGCCACGAGCGGGACGTCTCCGCCCGGAAGCGGGATCGGAACGAACTCGGCGAAGCCCTGCGTCTCGGACTGGATCGCGCGCAGCCGCCGCAGGTGGGCGATCCGCTCCTCCGCGGTCTCGACGTGGCCGTAGAACAGCACCGACGTGGAGCGGAATCCGGCGCGATGGGCGGCGGTGATGCTCTCGACCCAGCGGTCGATCTCGAGGTCGTCCGGGGCGACGAGCCCGCGCACACGCTCGCTGAGCACCTTCACGCCCGTGCCCGGAACGGTGTCGACGCCCGCGTCGGCCATCGCCGTGAGCGCGCCGGCCAGGCCCAGGCCCGCGCGGTCGGCCAGATCGCGCACGTCGAGCGGGCGGTAGGCGTGCACGTGGATGCCGGGAGCCCCGCGCTTCACGGCCCGCACGAGGTCGAGATACCCCGACGGATCCTCGCTCGCGGGAAGGGCGCCCTGGATGCAGATCTCGGTGGCCCCGAGCGCCGCGGCATCCGCGGCGATCGCCGTGGCGTCCGCGAGGTCGAACTCGCCGGTGCCGGTGCGTCCCGCACGTCGGAAGCCGGTCGAGGTGAGGTTGCGGTTGCGCACGAGGGTGACGGGCTCGCCGACGGTGTAGCGGCGCGCGTCGTCCGCCGCCGCGGTGAGGGCGTCCAGCTCGGCGCCGGTGGCGCGCAGCAGCCGCGTCCAGTCGGCGTCGTCGAGCGCCAGCGGGTCGGAGGCTGCGGCGTCGGCGAGGCGGCGCACACCCGGGTCTGGCGTGGAAGACGAGGACGCGCGGCGAGCGGAGGATGCCGCGGGGACCGGGGTTCCTCCCGTCGCGGGCGCCGCGGCCGCCTCGCGCGCGCCCCCGGGGATCACGTCGGCCGCGAGGCCCGTGGCATCCGCCAACGCCCGCAGAGGCGCGTGCAGCGCGGGGTCGATCCACGCCGCTGCGTCGCGGACGTACTCGGGGTGGGCGGTGAGCCGCTCGCGGAGGGTGAAGCCGTGCGCCGCGGTCTGGGCGGCGAGGTCGTCGATGTGCGGCCACGGGCGTTCGGGGTTGACGTGGTCGGCCGTCAGCGGCGACACCCCGCCCCAGTCGTCGATCCCGGCCGCGATCAGCAGTCCGAGCTCGCGCGGGTCGGACAGGTTCGGCGGCACCTGGATCCGCATGTCGGGGCCGAGCACGAGCCGTGCGACGGCGACCGCCGCGAGGTACTCGTGCATGTCGGCATCCGGAGCGCCCTGCATGGCCGTGCGGGGCTTCGCGCGGAAGTTCTGCACGATGACCTCTTGCACGTGGCCGTGCCGGTCGTCGAGGTCGCGCAGGGCGACGAGCGACTCGGCGCGGTCGCGCACGGTCTCGCCGATGCCGACCAGGATGCCGGTGGTGAACGGGATGCCGGCGACCCCCGCGTCGTCGATGACGCGCAGACGCAGGTCGGGGTCTTTGTCGGGGGAGCCGAAGTGCACCTGACCGGGCTCCTCGTAGAGGCGCCGTGAGGTGGTCTCGAGCATCATGCCCATCGACGGCGACACCGGGCGCAGCGTCGCCAGCTCGTCGGGGTGCATCACACCGGGGTTGGCGTGCACGAGCATGCCGGTCTCGGCGGTGATGAGGCGTGCGATGTGCGCCACGTACTCGATCGTCGAGGCGAAGCCGTGCTCGTCGAGCCAGGCCCGCGCCTCGGGCCAGCGCTCCTCGGGGCGGTCGCCGAGGGTCAGCAGCGCCTCCTTGCAGCCGAGCGCCTGTCCCTGGCGCACGACCGTCAGCACCTGCTCGGGGCTCATGTACGCGGGCTTGCGCAGCAGGTTCAGCTGTCCGGGGGTGTCGACGAAGATGCAGTAGTGGCAGCGATCGCGGCACAGGGTCGTGAGCGGAACGAACACCTTGCGCGAGTAGGTGATGACGTGCGGGCGGCCGGCGCGCTCCAGCCCTTCGTCGCGCAGGAGGCCGGCCGCACGCGACAGCACGTCGATCGGAGCCTGCAGCAGTCGCTCGGTCTCGTCGACGTCGGGCCGGTGCCCGTCGCGCACGCGCGCCAGGAGGTCGTCGATCGAGACGCCCCGGGCCGGTGCGGCCTGCGGCGCAGCGCTGCCCGTGCTCATCGCTCCAGGCTATCCCTCCGCCCCGACATCGGGGCCGCCGGTCACGCACGCGGACGCGGCGGCGCCATCGACCGATCGTTGCGCTCTCGTAAGCGATGCGGACCGTGCCCGCCCGGCTGCGCTGGCAGGATGGATGCCATGGTGACCCTGCTGCTCGACTCGACGCAGCTCGAGGTCGTGCTCTCGCCGACCGAGCGTGCCCTGTCGTTCCGCAAGCGCAACATCGTCGTGCCGCGCGAGACGATCGACCGTGTGCAGCTGACCGATGACGCGTGGACGTGGCTGCGCGGCGTCCCCAACCCCGGCACCAACCTCCCCGTCGCGGTCGCAGCCGGCACATGGAAGTCCGCGGGCGGCAACGACTTCGTGATCATCCGTCGCCGCAAGTCCAGCGTCGTGATCGACCTGAGCGGACATGACGAGTTCGAACGCCTCGTCCTGACCACCAAGCACGGTGTGGCGCTGCTGAAGGCGCTGCGTCTCGAGGTGGCATCCGAGCCCGAGGACGTCGCCGACCTGGTCTCCTGACGCGTCAGTCGACGTCGCGCCGCCAGGTCGTGACGAGGCCGATCGCCACCAGTACCACGGCGTAGCCGAGGAGGACGAGGCCCCCGAGCCACCACTTGAGCGGCTCCGAACCACCGGCACCCACGGCGCCGAAGATCGTCTGACCCACGAGCGCATCGCTCGCGGCGCTGGGGAACCAGCGCGCCACCGCGTCGAGGCCGTCGACGACGCCGGCGATCGTGCGCACGATCGGCTCGACGAACAGGGTCACCGCCAGCACGATCACGATCGCCGCCACCTGATTGCGTACGACGGTGCCGACACCGATCCCGACGACGGCCCACAGCGCGAAGGCCAGCAGCATCCGGCCCACGAGCACCCACGTGTCGGACGACGTCAGCTGCGTGTCGAGACCGAACGCCGCGAACACCCCGGCGCCCGCCCCGATCGCGGCGATCGAGCCGACGACGCCGTAGAGGAGTCCGACGAGGACGCCGATCACGAACTTGCCGCCGAGCACCACACCGCGGCGCGGTGTCGCGAGGAACGTCGGGGTGAGGGTCTTGTGCCGGAACTCGGTGGTCACCATGAGCGTGCCCGCCAGCAGCGGGAAGACGTATCCGACGGCGCTCGCCGAACTGTAGACGAGCGGCGCCAGGCTGTCGGTCGATGGCACCGTGCCCTGGGCCCCGGGGAGGGCTCCGGATGCCACGCCCCCGAACGCCAGCGCGAGCACACCCGCCGTGAAGCCGACGTAGACGACGAGCACCACGGCCAGCACCCACCACCCGGCGGTGCTGAACTGCTTCGTGTACTCGGAGCGAGTGGATGCCACCAGGCTCACCGCGACACCTCCGTGTTCTCGGCGCGGGAGTCGTCGTCCGGCGCGTCGGCGACGGGCACGATGTCGATGACGCCGGTCGAGGCCACCGCGTACGACGGCCGGGGGCCGGGGTCGTCGTCGGGCGCTGCCGGCGGGGCGGCGCCCCGCGGGGCGGGGAGGACGGGGACGAGGTCCGTCGAGGGTGCCGGGTCGGTCGCGGGCGCGAGGCCGGCGGGCTCGGGCTCGGGCCCCGTGGTCTCGGCATCCGGAGCTTCCTCCACCGCCGTCGCCGTGCCGGCAGTCATGACCGGACCCGCGGCGCTGGCGTGCGTGCGGACGCCGCTGACGAGCTCGAGGAAGATGTCCTCGAGGCTCGCGCCCTTGCTCTGCAGGTGCGAGAGCGAGATGCCGGCACCGGCGGCCAGCGCCCCGATCTCGACGGGTTCGTGGTGCCGGATGGTGAAGCCGTTGCGCAGCAGCTGGTACTCGATGCCCCGCTCGTCGAGCAGTCGGGAGAGGGCGTCGCGGTCGGGGGAGTCGACGACGGTGGAGAACTCGTCGGGGTCGGCGAGGTCTTCCGTGCCGCCCTGGAAGACCAGGCGTCCGCGCGAGATGATCAGCAGCGCGTCGACGGTCTGCTGCACCTCCGCGAGCAGGTGCGACGAGATGAGCACCGTGCGGCCCTCTTCCGCGAGGTGACGCAGCAGCGAGCGCATCCACCGGATGCCTTCGGGGTCGAGGCCGTTCGACGGTTCGTCGAGCACGAGCACGCCGGGGTCGCCCAGCAGAGCGGTCGCGAGCCCGAGGCGCTGCCGCATGCCGAGCGAGTATCCGCCGACGCGGCGACCGGCGACATCGGCGAGGCCCACGAGTCCGAGCACCTCGTCCACGCGGGAGAGGGGCAGACGGGCCGCGCGGGCGTACGCCTTGAGATGGTTCGCGGCCGAGCGCCCCGGGTGGAAGCTGGATGCCTCGAGCGCGGCGCCGACGGTCTGCAGGGGCTGCGCGATCTCGGCGTACGGGCGCCCGCCGATCGTCGCCGAGCCGGACGTGGGCCGCACCAGCCCGAGGAGCATGCGCAGCGAGGTCGTCTTCCCGGCGCCGTTCGGGCCGAGGAATCCGGTCACCAGCCCCGGCTCCACGCGCGCGGTCAGGCCGTCGACGGCCGACACCGCGCCGAAGCGCTTGGTCAGCCCGGAGAATTCCAGCACCTGTCCTTGGGGCATCGAGTACCTCTCGTTCGGCGGGCGTTCTCCCCATCCTCCCCGATCCGGGGCCGAAAACACATCTCGCGGCCTGTGTAACGTGGCAGCGTGAACGCACAGCGATCCGACGACGACGAGGTCATCGCGCGAGCCTGGCGGGGTGTGGGCCACCTGACCCTCAACCGTCCCCGCGCGATCAACGCGCTCGATCTCGGCATGATCCGCCGGCTCGCCGTCGCCCTGGACCGGTGGGAGCACGACTCCGACGTCGATCTCGTGCTGCTCGACGGTGCCGGGGAGCGCGGGTTCTGCGCCGGCGGTGACGTCAGGGCGCTCTACGACTTCGTCGTGGCGGGCCGCATCGACGAGGTGCACACCTTCTTCCGCGAGGAGTATGCCCTCAACCACCGCATCGCCACCTACCCGAAGCCGATCGTCGCGATCGCCGACGGCGTGACGATGGGCGGCGGCGTCGGACTCGCCGGCCACGCGCGCATCCGCATCGTCACCGAGCGCTCGCAGCTCGCGATGCCCGAGACGCGCATCGGCTTCACTCCGGACGTGGGCGGATCCTGGCTGCTGGGGCGCGCACCGGGCCGCGTAGGCGAATACCTGGGCCTCACCGGCGCGACGATGGATGCCGCCGACGCACTGTACGCCGGATTCGCCGACCACCTCGTGCCCGTCGCGCACCTGGCGGCCCTCCACGAGGCGCTGGAGTACCGGGCCGACCCGTCCAGCCCGACGGAGCTCGTGCTGCTGTTCGACGAGAGCCCCGAGAGATCGAAGCTCGAGACCTGGCGTCCGTGGATCGACGACGCCTTCTCCGCCGACGACCTCGACGGCATCCTGGACCGGCTGCGCCGGCGTGCGGAGCCGGAGGCGCACGCGACCGCCGATCTCCTCGAGGCGTCAGCCCCGACCGCGGTGTCCGTCACGCTCGAGGCCGTCCGTCGCGCGCGGGCACTGCCGTCCCTGCGCGCGGCACTCGCGCAGGAGTACGGGCTCGTGATGTGGTTCGCGACGACGCAGCCCGACATGGCCGAGGGCATCCGCGCGCAGCTGGTCGACAAGGACCGTTCGCCGTCGTGGTCGCCCGCACACCGCACCGACCTGCCTCCGCACCGCGTCGCCGAGGCGTTCGCCCACGACCCCGAACCCTCGCTGTGGTGACAGTGCGATGAGCGGACGGAGGCGCTGGTCGATCGGGCGACTGCTCGACGGGTTCTTCTTCGTCTTCGCCGGTCTCGCCGCCGTGTGGCTCGCGTACCTCAGCTTCACGCAGACCTTCACGATCGGCTGGGGCGGCATCGTCATGGCGATCGTCTTCTGGGGTCTGCTCGCCTACCTCGTGCTGCCGCGGCTGCATCGCATCCTGACCGCGATCTACGTGCCCGACTACTTCATGGGACGCACCCGCACGTCGGACGGCCTGCTCGGCGACCCGGTGAACCTGGCGTTCCAGGGTGAGCGCGCGCAGGTCGAGGCCGCCATGGCGGCCGCCGGCTGGATCCCCGCCGACCCCGTCGGCCTCGTCTCCTCGTGGCGCATCGTGGCGTCGACCCTCACTCGGCGCAGCTACCCGACGGCGCCGGTGAGCCCGCTGTTCCTGTTCGGACGGATGCAGGACCTCGCCTACCAGCAGGAGGTCGCCGGCTCTCCCGCGCAGCGCCACCACGTGCGTCTGTGGAAGTGTCCGGACGGATGGCTCCTCCCCGGCGGCCGTCGCGTCGACTGGCTCGCCGCGGGAACGTTCGACCGGGCCGTGGGACTGTCCCTGTTCACGCTGCAGGTCACGCACCGCATCGACGCCGACACCGACATCGAGCGCGACCACATCGTCGCGACGGTGCAGACCGTCCCCGGCGTCGTCGTCGACGTCATCCGCGACTTCTCCACCGGCTATCACTCGCGCAACGGCGGCGGCGACAGCATCACCACCGACGGCGACCTGCCGATCCTGGACACCCGCGGCGTCGCCGCCCTCACCCCCGCGGAGCGGACGGATGCCGTGACCGGGAGCTCCGCGGGGGAGGTGCGGCCATGAGCGAGAGGCATCCGCAGAAGAGGGTCGCGTTCGAACCGCTCGCCGCCCCGGTCGTCCACGACCCGGCGATGCGCCGGCCGGCGGCGACGGTCGCCGGGGGACTGCTGGTGCTGCTGCGCGCGGTGGCGGGGATCGTGTGGGGCCTGACCGTCGCGTTCGATCTTCCTCCGTGGCTGCAGGTGCTCTCCGCCGCCGCCGACGGCGATGCCGACGAATCCTCGACGCTGACGATGTCCGACCTGGGCGTGGACGCCGGTCTGTTCCTGGGCATCGTCGGCGCCGTCGCCCTCGTGCAGGCGGTGTTCGGCATCCTGCTGCTGCGTGGCAGCAACCTCGCCCGCGTGGTCGTGATGCTCGTGTCGACGGTCTCGATCGTCGCCGCGTTCGTCGGGTGGTGGGAGCTGGGCGAGGAGATCACGGTGAGCACGACCCTCGTCACGGTGAGCCTCGACATCCTCGTGCTTCTCGCCCTCTCCAGTCGGGATGCCGCCGCCTACGCCCGCCGGAACGAGCGGAACTGACCCCGGGCACAACTCCTGCGGAATCGGCATCCACCCGCGCGGATGCGGCGCATTGTGCGGTTGTGCCGGAGTTGTGCGGAGGGGCCGGTCCCGCACAACTCCTGCGGAATCGGCCGATGGGTGCCGGGTGGGGTGGTGGGGCCGGGTTGTGCCGGAGGCGCGCCGCGGTCAGCGAAACCTCGGGCCGATCCCGGTGTCCGCACAGACGGCGGCCGATAACCTGAGGGATGCCGCGCCCGAGCGGCGGAACGGATCAAGGCGTGTTCGACAGTCCCATGTCGCTTTCGGCGTACGAGGTGCTCCGCGTCGACGTCGACGTCGACGACGAGGGCCTGCGGCGCGCCTACCGCGTCCGCCTGCGCGAGACCCACCCGGACACCGGCGGCGACGCCGCGATGTTCGTGCAGGTGCAGCGTGCGTGGGAGCTGGTCGGCACCCCCGAGGCCCGCGCCGCCTACGACCGCGGGCGCGGACACGCGTCGTCCGAGTGGGGTGGGGCCACGGCATCCGCCGCTCCCCGTCCCGACACCCGGCCCCGGGCGCGCGCCTACGGTCACCCCGGCGGGTGGCGGCGGGAACGGTACCTTTCGCTGATCCGCGAGTGGGTGGGTCGCGGTGTCGAGGTCGCCGACCCCTACGACCCCGCGCTCGTGCGGTCGGCACCGCCCGAGATCCGGCACATCCTCGCCGATGCGCTCGCCGAGGAGGAGACCGCGCGCCTCGTCTCCGACCTCGGCATGGGGTACACCGTCTGGCACGACGTCTTCGCCGACCGCGACGGCGTCGATCCGGAGCAGAAGATCGACCACCTCGTGCTCGGTCCGAGCGGGCTGTACGCGATGCTCAGCGAGGACTTCGGCGGGCCGGTGGGCGTGCGCCGCGGCGAGATCTCCGGGCCGAACGTCATCGGTGCGCCGGTGACGCAGCTCGTCTCGCGCGCTCGCGTCATCGCCCGGGCCGCCGGCGTCCGGTTCAGCGGCGCGATGGTCGTGCTGCCCGACGACGCGATCCTCGACGCGGTCACCGTCCTCGGCAAGGTCCGCGGCACCCCGGTCGTGCTGGTGCAGCGCAGCGCCCTCACGACGCTGCTGCTCCGCGGCATCCCGGGTGCGCGCGAGGTCGGCGGCACCGAGCTGTTCGACATCCGCACCCGGCTGCAGCAGCGCGTGCGCCACGTCTGACGACCGCGCGGCCGGTCCGCGCAGTCGATACCGTATGGCCCCCTTCGCGGCAAGGGCGTCGCCGGTGAGCGTGCGCGGTTCCTAACGTCCGGGCACGGGTCTTCGGCGAATCTCCCTCCCTCGCCTCCGCCCGTCCTGCACCGGACGAAAGAGGCTCCGAATGGCGACCACCCGCGAGACCACCGAAAGGGCTGGAACGCGTCCGGCGACCATGCCGGCGGCGCAGGCTGCGCTGCTGAACCGCAGCCGCGTCGAGGCGAAGGGCAACGTCGTCGTCCGCTGGATCACCTCGACCGACCACAAGACGATCGGGTTCCTGTACATCATCGCGGCGCTGCTGTTCTTCATGCTCGGCGGCCTGATGGCGCTCATCATCCGCGCGGAGCTCTTCGAGCCCGGGATGCAGATCGTCCCGACCAAAGAGCAGTACAACCAGCTGTTCACGATGCACGGCACGATCATGCTGCTCATGTTCGCGACGCCGTTGTTCGCGGGCTTCGCCAACGCGCTGCTGCCGCTGCAGATCGGGGCGCCCGACGTGGCGTTCCCGCGTTTGAACGCCTTCGCGTACTGGCTGTTCCTCTTCGGCTCGACCATCGCCGTTTCGGGTTTCCTCACGCCCCAGGGGTCGGCCGGATTCGGGTGGACGGCCTACCAACCGCTTGCGAATGCGACGTTCCATCCGGGGGTCGGGGGCAATCTCTGGTTCCTCGGTCTCGGCATCAGCGGTTTCGGCACGATCCTGGGTGCCGTCAACTTCATCACGACGGTGCTGACGATGCGCGCCCCCGGCATGACGATGTGGCGGATGCCGATCTTCACCTGGACCGTCCTCATCACCAGCATCCTGGTGCTCCTGGCCTTCCCAGTGCTGGCCGCCGCCCTGTTCGCCGCCGCCGCCGACCGTGTGCTCGGAGCGCAGATCTTCCTGCCGGAGGCGGGCGGTGTGCTGCTGTGGCAGCACCTGTTCTGGTTCTTCGGGCACCCCGAGGTGTACATCATCGCGCTGCCGTTCTTCGGCATCATCAGCGAGGTCGTGCCGGTGTTCAGTCGCAAGCCGATCTTCGGGTACAAGACGCTCGTCTACGCCACCATCGCGATCGCGGCCCTGTCGGTCGCCGTCTGGGCGCATCACATGTACGCGACCGGTGGGGTGCTGTTGCCGTTCTTCGCCCTCATGACGATGCTGATCGCGGTGCCCACGGGTGTGAAGATCTTCAACTGGATCGGCACGATGTGGCGAGGATCGGTCACCTTCGAGTCGCCCATGATGTTCGTCATCGGGTTCCTGGTGACCTTCGTCTTCGGTGGATTGACCGGGATCATCCTGGCGTCGCCCCCGTTGGACTTCCACTTGCACGACACGTATTTCGTCGTCGCCCATTTCCACTACGTGGTGTTCGGGACGGTGGTGTTCGCGATGTTCGCCGGGTTCTACTTCTGGTGGCCGAAGTGGACGGGCCGCATGCTGAACGAGCGCCTCGCGAAAGTGCATTTCTGGATGCTGTTCGTCGGGTTCCACATGACCTTCCTCATCCAGCACTGGCTCGGTGTGGAGGGGATGCCCAGGCGCTACGCCGATTACTCGTCGCAGGATCTGTTCACCTGGCAGAACCAGCTCTCCACCGTCGGCGCGATGATCCTCGGCGCATCGATGCTGCCGTTCCTGCTCAACGTGTGGCTGACGGCCCGTCGCGGCGTCGCGATCACGGTGGACGACCCCTGGGGGTACGGCGCGTCCCTGGAGTGGGCGACGTCGTGCCCGCCGCCCAGGCACAACTTCACCGCGATCCCGCGCATCCGCAGCGAGCGACCGGCGTTCGACCTCCATCATCCGGAGGCGGGTGTCCCCGTGGGCATCGGGCCGGCGAAGGACGCTCCCGAAGCGCCGACGGTCGACGCCGCCGACGAGGAAGTGAAGTGAGCGCGCGGATGCCCCGCTCACCCGCACCGCGCCCGTCTCACCCGGGTGGGGCACATCGGGCGGCGCGCCACTGTGCGGACGTGCCTAGGGTGGGCACATGAGTACGGACGAGACCCCGGATGCCACGGCAGCCGACGAGATGAAGCGGAAGTTCAAGGAAGCCCTGGCCAAGAAGAACGGGCAGCAGCGGTCGGGTCAGGCTCACCTGGACGGTCACTCGGCCGTGCAGGGCACCCACGGAGCCGTCACGAAGCGGGAGTTCCGCCGCAAGAGCGGCTGATCCGCTCCGCCGCAGGTCGGGCCGGACTCCGGATATCTGAGCCGCTCGCGGCCCTCGCGATGCGTTGAGAGGCGTCGTCGACGCCGAGACTCAGGAGTTCGGCACACCTCCGTCGCCCCGCAGCGGTGCTTCGAAGAACGCCAGCTCCAGCGTCATCGACCGGTCGTGGGCCTCGGCCATCGCGGCGCGGACGGCGGGGGACGCCGTCCGGGCGGCGGCATCCGCGATGTCCGCGGCCGTGGCGGACGACGCCGCGAACGCCTCGTCGCCGTACGCCGTGAGCCAATCGGCGTAGGGGTGGTCGGGCGCGAACCCGCCGCGCCAGCGCGCGCCGATGTCGGTGTACAGCGCGAAGCACGGCAGCACCGCCGCGACGAGCACCGCGTAGGAACCTCGAGCCGCGACGGCGTGCAGGTGGTCGGTGTAGGCGGTGGTGGCGGGTGCGGGAGCGAGGCCGGTGGCATCCACGTGCCTCTCGTGGAGTGCTGCTTCCTCGGCGAGGCACGACGCCGACGCGGTCGCCCAGAAGCGCTGCTCCTCGGTCGTCGGGGCCAGTGCCGCGGCGTGCGCGAGCACACGGGCGTACTCGCGGAGGTAGAGCAGGTCCTGGCCCAGGTACCGATCGAAGACGGAGCGTTCCAGGTCGCCGGATGCCAGACCCAGCACGAACGCGCAGGCGTCGACGTCCGCGCGCACCGTTGCGGTGGCCGCCCACCGCTGGGCGCTCCACGACGTGCCGAGGTCGAGGTGGGGCCGCAACTCGTGGAAGTGGTCGATCGGGCCGTTGCCGCGCCCCACGTGGAGGTCGGCGGCGTGTTCGAGGGCGCCGGTGAGCCATCGCTTGGCGCGTGCGAGCGCCGCGGGCCACGCGAGGCCCTGTCCGGCGAGGGTCGCCATCGCGGACGACAGCGAGCATCCGGTGCCGTGCGTGTGCGGGGTGTCGACCCGGCGGCCCGGCACCGGGTGCACGCCCGTGGCGTCGACGATGGCATCCGGGCTGTCCGGACCCGACAGGTGCCCGCCCTTCAGCAGCACCGCGGTGTCCGCGCGGGTCGCGAGTGTCCGCGCCTGCGCGACCGCGACCTCCCAGTCGGGAGCGACGGAGTCGTCGACGAGCACAGCGAGCTCGGGCAGGTTCGGGGTGACGAGGTCGGCGAGACGGCACAGGTCGCGCACGGCCGCTTCGGCGTCGGGGTCGAGCAGACGGTCTCCGCTCGTGGCGATCATGACGGGATCGAGCACGATCACCGGCGGGCGCGCCTCGGCGAGCCACGCGGTCACGACCGCGACGACGTCGGCCGACCCCAGCATCCCGATCTTCACCGCGTCGATCTCGACATCGTCGCTCACCGCGCGAAGCTGTGCGGCCAGGAAGGCCGTCGGCGGCACGTGCACCTGGCGGACCCCCCGGGTGTTCTGCGCGACGAGGGCGGTGACGACCGCCATCCCGTAGCCGCCGAATGCGGAGATCGCCTTCAGATCGGCCTGGATGCCGGCACCCCCGGTCGGGTCCGTCCCGGCGATGCTCAGCACGCGGGGGATCATGCCCACGCCTCGCGCAGCGCGCGCGTCGCCGCCGCCGGGTCGTCCGCGCCGCTCACAGCCGAGACGACGGCGACTCCCGCCGCCCCGGCCCGCCGGAGCGCCGCGACGTCGTCGACCTCGACCCCGCCGATCGCGATGCACGGGAGAGGGGTGGATGCCGCCAGCCCGGCGAAACCGCCGATCCCGAGGGGCTGCGGGTGGTCGGGCTTGGTCGCGGTGGCGCGGATGACCCCGACCCCGAGGTAGTCCACGGTGCCCGCAGGCAGTTCGGCCGCGGCCGCCACGTGCGCGGGGGTGTGGGCGGTCCACCCGATCAGGGCCTCGGGGCCGAGCAGCCGACGCGCGGCCACGACCGGCAGGTCGCTCTGACCGAGGTGGACGCCGTCGACGCGCGCGCCCATCGCCCGGGCCGCGAGCGCGACGTCCACACGATCGTCGACGACGAAGGTCGCGCGTCCGGAGATCACGTCGGCGAGGGCCAGGACACGATCGAAGAGGTCGCGGCCGCTCGCCGTCTTGTCGCGGAACTGCACCACTCCGGCTCCGGCGCTCGCGGCAGCGTCGACGACGTCCGCGACCTCGGCGAACGGCATCCGGTGGTCGGTCACGAGGTGCAGCGAGAGGTCGTGCCCGCTCACGCCGCGACCCGGCCCTCGAGGTCGGCGGGCTCGATCGCGGCGAGGGCGTCGAGGAAAGCGATGGCGAAGGACCCCGGTCCGCTCGAGGACGCCTCGGCCCGCTCGGACGCCACCGCCCAGATCACGCTCGCGGTCGTCGCGGCGGTGCCTGCGTCGGTGACCGCGAGCAGCGCCGCCATCGCCGCGCCCAGGGCGCACCCGCCGCCGGTGACGCGGGTGAGCAGGACGCTGCCCCCGGCCACGTGCGTGGTGCGCTCGGCATCCACGATCAGATCCACCGCGCCCGAGACGGCCACCGTTCCGCCGGTCCGTGCGGCCAGGGCCCGGGCCGCGTCGAGGGCGTCGTGGGGCGTGTCGGTCGAGTCGACTCCCCGGCCCCCGGCCCCCGCTCCGGCCAGGGCGAGGATCTCGGAGGCGTTGCCGCGCACGATGGCGGGCCGCGCATCCAGGAGCTCTCGGGCCAGGGCGGTGCGCACCGGCAGCGCACCCACGGCGACCGGGTCGAGCACCCACGGCGTGCCCGCGGCGACGGCCTCCCGGGCCGCGTCACGCTGTTCGGCGGTCGGCGTGCCGAGGTTCACCAGGACGCCTCCGGCGAGATCGGCGAACATGCCGGCCTCGCCCGGGATGTCGCACATCGCCGGTGAGGCCCCGAGGGCGAGCAGCGCGTTGGCGGTGAAGTTGGTCACCACGGCGTTGGTGATGCACTGCACCAGCGGTGGCGAGTCCCGCAGGTCGGCGAGGGCGGTGGACGGAGACGACGACGTGCGAACGACCATTCGCGACATCCCTTCGCTAGTACGAACTAGATCAGGTTCGACGGGTGTGTTCTCAGCCCCGTGGGGCACCCCGTGTCACTGCGGCGACCGTAGCACAGGCGTCCGCCGCGTCCGTCAGTCGTTCAGGCCCAGGAGATCGAGCGGATGCGTCAGCCGCCACCAGGGGCTCGGCGGCTCGATGTCGCTTCGCAGCTGCACGTCGACCGTGGCGGCGTCGAGCGGACCGGTGGTGACCAGCTCGCCGACGGTCTCGCCCGCATCGCGCGCCTCTCCGAGCGTGAACGAGGTGCCGGGCGTCGCGCTCGCGCCGTTCCACAGCACGTTTTGCGCGTCCTCGGCGGTGACGAGGGAGACGTCCTCGCCCCACAGCGTCGAGACCTTGCCGACCACGGTCCCCGCCGGCACGGACGTGCGCAGCTGCACCTCCTCGGCCATGCGCGTGTAGAGGTCGCGACTCGCCTGGTCGCGCGAGTCGGGCCCCGGCTGTCCGAGCACCGCGGCGTAGACGCGGACGGTGGTCCCGCCCACCGTGAGGTCCTTCGCCGAGAGAAGGTTCCAGGCATCCAGCGTCCCGGTCTTGATGCCCACGACGCCGGGGTCGGCGAGCAGCGGGTTGCCGTTGCGGAACGATCCCGCGCCGGGGAGCGTCAGCTCGGGCGTGCGCACGATCTCGGCGATCACGGGGTTCTGCAGCGCTTTCTGGGCGAGGGCGATGAGGGCCGCGGGGGTGGCGGTGTTGCCCTCCTCGATGCCGGTGGGGTTGACGATCGTGATGCCCTGGATGCCGCGGTCGGCGAGGTAGCGCTCGGCGGCCGCGGCGAAGTCGGCATCGGAGGACCAGAGATCGGATGCCAGTCGCTGGGCGTAGTTGTTCGCCGAGGCGATGAGCATGCCCTGCAGCATCTGCAGCTCGGTGAGGGTTCCGTCGACGGGGACGTCGAGGGAGGACTCGCCACGGGCGCGGTACTGCCAGTAGTCGTCGCTGTCGGCCTGGGTGAACGCGTACGTCGGGCCCTGCTCGCCGGGCGCGAGCGGGAGTCGCTCGAGCACGAGCAGCGCTGTGACGACCTTGGTGATGCTCGCGATCGACTCCGGCGCGTCCGCGGAGGACAGCACTCCGGGCATGCCCTGCACCGCGACCGCGGCCTCGCCCTGCGCGGGCCACGCGGGAGCGGCGGCGGGAGCGGCGGTGGGCTGCACGACGAGCGGCACGACGCGCGGCGGTAGGGCGTTCAGAGGCCACAGCAGCGTGACGGCCGCGTAGACGGCGACGAGGAGCAGCAGGAGCAGGGGCGGGACGACCGTGCCGGGCCGCAGCGCTCGACGGCGGCGTCCGGCGAGGAGGTCGGGAGAGCGTGGACCGGTCGGGGTGAGCGCGAACTCCGGCGCCGGTCGCGGTGCGGCGGCGGCCGCGGGGTCGACCCACGTGAGGGCGACCGGTGCGCCGATGAGGACGCGCTCGGATCCTGCGGCCTCGGCCGACGCCGATGCCGATCCCGCGAGCTCCTCCGCCGCGGGCTCCGCCGGCGCCGTGGGCTCCTCGGGCTCGGGATCGACCCCGTCACGCGGCTCTCGCCTCGTGGCCGGGGTCTGGTCGTGCACCCGCCCACGCTACCCCGGCGACCGGCCTATACTCGGGAACCACAACCACGGGAGTCCGGTGAGCCGGGCTGAGAGGAAGCGACCCACGCTTCGACCGTCGAACCTGATCCGGATCATGCCGGCGCAGGGAGGAGAGAACATGCACACGTCCACGTCTGCCCGGACGGCCCCGGCCGTCGCCACGACCGGCCGTTTCCGGTGGCGCGTCGTCGACATCGTGGTCGCCGCCGTGCTCGGCGTCGCGATCGGCCTGGTGTTCTGGGCCTGGAACACCGTCGGGGGGCTCTGGTTCGTCGCGATGGACGGCCTCACGCCCGGCCTCGGCGGCATCGCCGTCGGCATCTGGCTGCTCGGCGGTGTCGTCGGCGGACTCGTGATCCGCAAGCCCGGAGCCGCGCTGCTGGTCGAGCTCGTCGCCGCCGTCGTCTCCGCCCTCATCGGCAACGTCTGGGGCATCAGCACGATCTACTCGGGCCTCGCGCAGGGCCTCGGCGCCGAACTGATCTTCCTCGCCTTCCTCTACCTCCGCTTCTCGCTCCCGGTCGCGATGCTCGCGGGCGCGGGCGCGGGCGTCGGCGCCTGGGTGCTGGAATTCTTCACGGGCAACATCGTCAAGACGGCCGAGTTCAACCTGCTCTACCTCGGGACGCTCCTCGTCTCCGGCGCGGTGCTGGGCGGCGTCGTCGGGTGGCTCCTCGTGCGCGCCCTCGCCGCCACGGGGGCGTTGAGCCGGTTCGCCGCGGGACGCGAACGCCGACGAGAGGTCTGATGCCGCACCCGGCGCGCGTCGAGGTCGACGGGTGGGGATGGCGCTACGCCGGTCGCCGGCTGCCGGCCACCCGCGACGTCGACCTGACGATCGAACCGGGCGAGCGGGTGCTCCTCCTCGGTGCCTCCGGCGCCGGCAAGTCGACGCTGCTGGCCGGACTCGCGGGCCTGCTCGGCGGCAGTGACGAAGGCGAGGCCACCGGCCGCATCCTCGTGGACGGGCAGGCTCCCGAGGGGCAGCGCGGTCGCATCGGCCTCGTCCTGCAGGACCCCGAGGCCGGTGTCGTGCTGTCCAAGGTCGGCGACGACGTCGCGTTCGGCTGCGAGAACCTCGGTGTGCCCCCGGACCTGATCCCCGTCCGGGTCGCGGAGGCCCTGGCATCCGTGGGTCTGGACGTGCCGCTCGAGCGGCGTACGGCGGCGCTGTCCGGCGGGCAGAAGCAGCGGCTCGCGCTCGCCGGTGTGCTCGCCATGCGCCCGGGACTGCTCCTGCTCGACGAGCCGACCGCCAACCTCGATCCCGACGGGGTGGGCGAGGTGCGCGCCGCCGTCGAGCGCGTCCTGGCTCAGGGGGAGACCACCCTCGTGCTGATCGAGCACCGCACCGCTGTGTGGGCCGACCTCGTCACGCGCGTGATCGTGCTCGCGCCCGGCGGGGGACTGCTGGCCGATGGACCGCCGGCCGCGGTGTTCGCCGCCCACGGTGCGGCGCTCGCGGCGGCCGGCGTGTGGGTCCCGGGGCACCCTGTCGACCTGCCCGTGCTCGCCCCGGCATCCTCCACGGCGGATGCCGTGCTCTCGGCATCCGGGCTCACGATCGGTCGCGAGCGCCGGACGCCGGTGCTCACGGCCGAGGACCTGGTGATCCCGGAGGGCGCGGGCACGGTGATCACGGGCCCGAACGGCGCGGGGAAGTCGACCCTCGCCCTCACCCTCGCCGGGCTGCTTTCCGAGATCGACGGCGAGGTGGTCTCCGCCCCGGGCCTGGCGGCGAGGGGGGTGCGGCGCCCGTCGCGCTGGCGGTCCACCGACCTGCTCACCCGCATCGGCACGGTGTTCCAGGAACCCGAGCATCAGTTCCTCGCCCCGACGCTGCGCGAGGAGCTCGCCGTCGGACCTCGGGCGCTACGGATGCCGACGGCCGAGGTCGACGCGATCGTCGACGAACTGCTCGAACGGCTCGATCTGGCATCCCTCGCCGAAGCCCACCCGTTCACCCTCTCCGGCGGGCAGAAGCGCCGCCTGTCGGTGGCGACGGTCCTGGCCTCCTCGCCGGCGGTGATCGTGCTCGACGAGCCGACGTTCGGTCAGGACCGCCGAGGCTGGGGCGAGCTGGTGGGACTGCTGCAGCGCGAGATCCAGCGCGGACGCTCCGTCGTGGCCGTCACGCACGACGCCGACGTCGTGCGTCACCTGGGGCAGCATCGCATCACCCTGGGGGGTGCGGCGTGACCGCGACGACCGCGCGGAGCGAGCGCACGATGTCGTGGCTGGACGGGGTCAACCCGGTCACGAAGATCCTCATCGCCCTCGTGCTCTCGGTCCCGCTGTTCGCCACCCTCGATCCCGTCAGCGCGTCGGTGGCCATCGTGCTCGAGCTGCTGTGCATACCCCTGACCGGGCTCGCCGTCGCCACGATCCTGCGCCGTCTCGTTCCCGTGGTCGTCTTCGCGCCGGTCGCCGGGCTCAGCATGCTGCTCTACGCCCGGCCCGGCGGCACCGTGTACGGCCGGTTCCTGTTCGCCACGATCAGCGACGACTCGATCGCGCTGGCGCTCGCGGTCATGCTGCGCGTGCTCGCCCTCGGTCTGCCCACGATCCTGCTGTTCGGTCGCACCGATCCGACCGAGCTGGCCGACGCCCTCGCGCAGGTCGCGAAGCTGCCGAGCAGGTTCGTGCTGGGCGTCCTCGCCGGTGCCCGCACCGTGGGGCTGTTCGTCGAGGACTGGCGGACCATGACACTCGCCCGGCGGGCGCGCGGACTCGGCGATCGCGGTGCCCTGCGCCGATTCCTGTCGATGGCGTTCGTGCTCCTCGTCTTCGCGGTGCGCCGCGGGACCACCCTGTCCACGGCGATGGAGGCGCGCGGCTTCGGCGCAGACATCGACCGCACGTGGTCGCGACCCTCGCGCCTGCACCCGCGCGATGCGGGGGCCCTCGTCGGCGCGGTGGTGCTGATCGGCGTCGCGCTCACCGTCGCCGTCGCGACGGGGACGTTCCGCTTCGTGGGCGGATGAGGGTCAGAGCACCCGCTCGAAGCACAGGGACTCCGGCATCGTGGCGATGTAGGGCTCGTAGACCGGGATGGGAGTGAACCCCGCCGCGACGTACAGCGCGAGCGACTCGGGCTGCATCCGCCCGCTCTGGAGGATCACCCGACGGGCGCCCCCCTCCGCGGCGCGCGCGACCACCGCGTCCGTCAGCGCGCGCCCGACGCCGCGGCGCCTCGCGGTGGCCGTCACGATCAGGCGCTTCAGCTCCCACTCCTCGTCCAGGCGCCGCAGCATCACGTGGCCGAGCGCGGTGCCGTCGGCATCCACCGCGAGGAAGGTCGCGACGACCTGGTCGGCGTGCACGGCCAGGGCCTCCGCTCGCTCCTCCGCCATGCCGGGCGGATCATCGGCGTCGGCCTCCCGGTACCGCTCGTCGAGATCGGCATCCAGGATGCCGCGCAACTCGACCGCCCGCGGGTCGTCGACATCGACGCGCTGGAGGTGGAAATCCATCCCTCGAGCCTAGGCGCACGATGACCGGGGCTAACAATGCGGTGAACGCGACGCCCGCGGCGACGGCGCGGGCTACGCTGAAGGCCGCGCCGTCGCGTCCCATCGCGGTCAGGGCCGGAGAGGGGTGCCAATGGGGCCGCTGTTCGTGTTCCTCGGGATCAGCGTCGCGGTCGTGGCCGCGGTCCTGGTCGTGGCCGTGCCGCTCCTGCGGAGCTCGGACCCCTCCGCGCTGTTCCTCCGATTCGCCGAGGCTGCCGGCATCGCGGCCGTGGGGGCGAGCATCCTCTATATCGCCTACGAACACGGGGGTGGCCAGCCGTGCCTCGCCGTGGGCGACACGTGCATGGTGCTGGTGCCGTTCCTGCTGTTCGTCGCGGTGCACGCCCTCGGGGGAGGTCGCGTGCTCTGGCCCTCGGTCGCGGCGTTCGTCGTGTCGATCGGCGTGGGTGTCGTGACCAGTCTCGTCCCGCTGCCCGGATCGCTCGGTGTGAAGGTGGCGGTGCTGACCATCGCCAGTGGCGTGTGCGCGTGGGCCGCGGCGCGATCGCCCGCCGAGCCATGGGGGCCGATCCGCACGATCGCCCTCGCCGCCGGCGGCTACGGCGTGTTCTCGGCGTTGCGCCTCGGCTTCGCGATCGTGACCGGTTGGGGCTCGCCGCCGTACCGTATCGGCTTCTCCTTCGTGCCCGCCACCGTCGTCGGCTCGGTCGTCGTGCTGGCCGTCGGCGTGGCGGTGCTGCAACTGCGGACGGAGCGCAGCCGGAACGGTCAACCCTCGTCCCGCCCGGTCTCGGGATCGATCGTCGTCGTCGGCGACTGGCGTCTGGCATCCGCCGCCTACGGAGCGGATCGGGTCCGTGCTCTTGTCAGCGACCTCCGGTCGGTGGGGCGGTCGGTCGATCCTGCCGCCGCCGATGTGCCGCGCGGCGTCGAGGTGTCCGTGCCGCAGGCCGTCGCCGTGCTGTCGGACCGGCTGCGGGCGACCCGGGGCTGGAGCGAGGACGAGATCGCTCTCCTGGCCGACGGCGCGGCCACCGCTGCGCTGCGAACCCACCCGGTGGGTCCGCGCGCGTGGTCGTGGGTGCGCTCACGCCGAACCTGAGTCCCGGGTAGAGTGACACTCGGTTTCTGCTTCGAAGGAGAACGCATGGACATCACGGGTGCATCCGCCCTCGTCACCGGTGGCGCCTCGGGGCTCGGACTCGCCACAGCCCGCCGCCTCGCCGCCGTCGGCGCGCGCGTGACGATCGTCGACCTGCCCTCGTCGACCGGGGCCGAGGCCGCGGACGAGATCGGCGGCGCCTTCGCCGCGGCGGATGTCACGGATGCCGAGCAGGTCGCCGCCGCCGCCGCGTCCGCCGCCGCGGTGTCCCCGCTGCGGGTCGTCGTGAACTGCGCGGGCATCGCCCCGCCGGCGAAGGTCCTCGACCGTGACTTACGGCCGACGCCGCTCGGCGACTTCGAGCGGCTCGTCCGCATCAATCTCGTCGGCACGTACAACGTGATCGCGCAGACCGCCGCGCTCATGGCCGCGCAGGAGCCGAGCGGGAGCGGCGACCGCGGCGTCATCGTCAACACCGCCAGCGTCGCGGCCTTCGACGGGCAGATCGGCCAGCCGGCGTACTCCGCCAGCAAGGGCGGCGTGCACGCGATGACCCTGCCGATCGCCCGCGAGCTCGCCCGACACGGCATCCGGGTCGTCACCATCGCCCCCGGCATCATGGAGACGCCCATGCTCAAGGGGCTGCCGCAGGCCGCGCAGGACTCGCTCGGTCAGCAGGTGCCGTACCCCTCGCGGCTCGGCGCCCCCGACGAGTACGCGCGGCTCGTGCTGACGATCGTCGACAACGGTTATCTGAACGGCGAGACCATTCGCCTCGACGGCGCGATCCGGATGGCGCCGAAATGACCGACGGCATCCGGCTCCGCGTCGACGGCGGCCTCGCGCGCGTCACCTTCGACCGCCCCGCCTCGCTCAACGCGATGGACTTCCCGATGGCCCGCCGCTGGCGCGAGGTCGCGCACGAGGTGACCTCGGACCCGTCGGTGGGGGCGGTGATCCTGGATGCCACGGGCCCCGCGTTCTGCGCCGGCGGTGACGTCGTGGCCATGGCGACCAGCGGCGCCTCGGGTGCCGTGGTGACGGAGACGGCGGCGGTCATCCATGACGGCATCCGCACGTTCGTCGAGGCGCCGCTGCCGATGGTCGCCGCCGTTCAGGGCGCGGTCGCCGGCGGCGGTCTGGGGCTCATGCTGACCGCCGACTACGTCGTGGCCGGCGAGAACGCCCGCTTCGTCAGCCGGTACGCCAACATCGGGCTCACCCCCGACCTCGGCGTCTCGACGCTGCTGCCGGCCGCGATCGGCCAGCGCCGCGCGCTGCAGCTGCTGTTGCAGGACCGCATGCTCGACGCCACGGAGGCCCGGGACTGGGGTCTCGTCGCCGAGGTCGTGGCATCCACGGATCTGACGGCGCGGGTCGAGGAGATCGCCCGGTTCTGGCTGGAGGGCGCGGCCGCGGCGTTCGGTCAGGCCACGCGGCTCGTACGCGTCGGCTCCGGGCGCGGGTTCGCCGAGAACCTCGCCGACGAGGCCGCCACGATCGGCGCGGCCTTCGACACCCCGGAGGCTCGGGCGCGAATCGCCGCCTTCGCCGCCGCCTCTGCGAAAGGACGCCCATGACGCTCGCCGGGAAGACGATCCTCATGTCGGGCGGCAGCCGCGGCATCGGTCTCGCGATCGCGCTGCGCGCCGCGCGCGACGGGGCCAACGTCGCCCTGCTGGCCAAGACCGACACTCCGCACCCGAAGCTCGAGGGCACCGTGCACACCGCGGCCGAGGCGATCCGCGCCGCGGGCGGACGCGCTCTGCCGATCGTCGGCGACGTCCGCGACGAGGAGTCGATCACCGAGGCCGTCCTCCGCACGGTCGGGGAGTTCGGCGGCGTCGACATCGTGGTGAACAACGCCAGCGTCATCGACCTGTCGGGTTCGCTGGATCTTGCGACGAAGAAGTACGACCTCATGCAGGACGTCAACGTGCGCGGAACGTTCCTGCTCTCGCGGGCGGCGATCCCGCAGCTGAAGGATGCCGCCAACCCCCACATCCTCTCGCTCTCGCCGCCGCTGAACGTCACGCCGAGATGGCTGGGCGCGCACACCGGCTACAGCCTGGCGAAGTTCGGCATGACGATGGTGACGCTCGGGATGGCGGAGGAGTTCGCCGGCGAAGGGATCGCGGCGAACACGCTGTGGCCGCGGACGACGATCGCGACGGCGGCGGTGCAGAACGTCATCGGTGGCGACCGGCTCATGGCCGTCTCGCGCACGCCCGAGATCTACGCCGACGCCGCGTACGAGGTGCTGACCTCCCCGTCGCGCGAGCTGACCGGACGGACGCTGATCGTCGAGGACGTCCTCGAGGCCGCGGGTGTCACGGACTTCTCCGGCTACGCCGCGGTGCCCGGCACCCCCGATGCGGCGCTGTATCCCGACATCTTTTTGGACTGACACCGGCGGGTCGGTAGCGGCGCACTCGCCCGCGCTGGCGCGCGCTGGCTCGCGCGCTGGGCCGGCCGTGCGCGCGGACGCTGGGCCACGGCGCGCGCGATGCTGGGCCGTCGTGCGCGCGAGCGCTGGGCCGCGGCGCGCGCGATGGCGCCGTGGGCCGCCGCGCGCACATGGCATAAACGCGATCCGCGCGCATAAACGCGCTGCGCACGCGTTTATGCGCGCGGATCGCGTTTATGCGTGCTCGGGAGCCGCGCGCACGCCCGCTCGGGAGCCGGGCGGGCGCCGAGCGCGCGCCGGGCCAACGCCGGCTGACGCGCGGCGGCGCGGCGAGGCTCGGGTCAGATCAGGCCGAGCTCCGTGAAAGCGTTGTGCACGCCGTCATCCAGCACCGCGGTCGTCACTCGGCCGGCGAGGCGCTGCAGCTCGGGCACGGCGTTGCCCATCGCGACGGGGGTGCCGACGACCTGGAACATCTCCACGTCGTTCCAGGAGTCGCCGATGCCGATGGCATCCGCCGCGTCGATTCCGAGCAGTTCGAGCACCTCGACGATCGCCGATCCCTTGGTGACGCCGCTGAGTCCGATCTCGCCGTTGGAGCCGCCCGGCAGCGGGATGGAGCCCGGGATGACGTGGAACCGCTCGCCGAGTTCGACGGCGGCGTGCGCGACGGTGTCGAGCGCGGGGCTGATGAACACGGCCTTGGCGACGCGGTCGCGATCGACCTCGGACAGGGGGCGGGCACGCGGGATCGAGGTGGTCGGCTCGATGTCGAGCCCGAGCGCGGCGATCTCCGCCGCGCGCCGGGTCAGGCGCTCGCGGACGTATTCGCGCATCACCGGCTCGATTCCGGGGGAGGCGAACACCGCTTCGTGCGTCTGGAGGAAGTACTGGATGCCGTGGACGTCGAAGTACTCCTCCATCGCCGCCACGTCGTCGCGGCGCATGGGGTGCTGCACGAGCAGTTCGCCGTCGCGCGAGGCGTACGCACCGCCGTTGCTGATCGCGCCGTCGAAACCGATCGCCTTCACCTCGGGGTGGATGTCGCCCTCGGCGCGGCCCGTGCACAGCCACACGAGGTGTCCGTTCGCGCGGGCCTGACGGATGGCGGTCACCGTGGACGGGGCGATCACCGAGCCGTGCTCGAGGATCGTGCCGTCCACGTCGAGGAAGGCGATGCGGGTCATGTGCACTCCACAGGGGCGGCCCCGGGCTGTGCAGCCCGGGTCGGGGATGGCGAGGGGGTTCTGGGCCCCCCCCCTGGGGGGGCCCGGGGTTGTCCCCCCGGGGGCCGCCCCGATCGTTGGGGGATCAGCGGGTCAGGGACGCGCCGTTGGTCCGGATGACGTCGGCATACCAGTGGAACGACTTCTTCCGGTAGCGATCGAGCGAACCGGAGCCGTCGTCGTTGCGGTCGACGTAGATGAAACCGTACCGCTTGCTCAGCTGCGCCGTGCTGGCGCTGACGATGTCGATGCAGCCCCACGAGGTGTACCCGAGCACGTCGACGCCGTCCTCGAGCGCCTCGCCGACCTGGGCCAGGTGGTCGTTGAGATAGGCGATGCGGTAGTCGTCCACGACCGTCTTCTCGCCGTCGACCTCGACGAGCTGATCGCGGGCGCCCAGACCGTTCTCGACGATGAACAGCGGCTTCTGCCAGCGGTCCCAGAATTGGTTGAGCACGAGGCGCAGCCCCACCGGGTCGATCTGCCAGCCCCACTCGCTGGCCGGCAGCGTCGGGTTCGGCACGCCGCCCATGATGTTCCCCTCGCCCGCGGCCCGCTTCTCGGGGTCGGCGGTCTCGGCGACGCTCATGTAGTAGCTGAACGAGACGAAGTCGACGGTGTTCCGCAGGTCGTCGCGGTCCTCATCGGTGATGTCGAGCGCGATCCCCTGCTCGCGGAGGCGCCGCAAGAAGTAGCCGGGGTACTCGCCGCGCGTGTGGACATCGCCGTAGACGAGGTTGCCGTGGTCGGCATCCATCACCGCGAGAGCGTCCGCGGGCGACGGCGTCAGCGGGTAGATCGGCATCGACAGCACCATGCAGCCGACCTTGGCCTCGGGGGCGACCTCGCGCGCGATGCGCGTAGCGCGGGCGGATGCCACCAGCTCGTGGTGCATCGCCTGGTACAACTCCCGGCGGGGGACGCCGCCCTCGGGGATCGGAATGCCGCCGCTCATGAACGGCGCGTGTAACAGCGAGTTGATCTCGTTGAACGTCAGCCAGTACTTCACGCGGCTGCCGAAGCGCTCGAACAGCGTGCGGGCGTAGCGTTCGTAGAAGCCGATCAAGGCGCGGTTGGTCCAGCCGCCGTACGCCTCCGCCAGGTGCAGCGGCGTCTCGTAGTGCGAGATCGTCACGAGCGGTTGGATGCCGTGTTTGTCGAGCTCGTCGAGGAGGCGGTCGTAGAAGGCCAGGCCGGCCTCGTTCGGCTCGGTCTCGTCGCCGTTCGGGAAGATGCGGCTCCACGCGATCGAGAAGCGGTACACCGAGAAGCCCATCTCGGCGAACAGGGCGATGTCCTCGGCGTAGCGGTGATAGTGATCGATGCCGACGAGCTTGAGGTTGTCGGGGGTGGGGCGCTCGGTGCGCGGGCCCGAGATGCCGCGGGGCATCACGTCCTGCACCGAGAGTCCCTTGCCGTCCTCGTCGAACGCCCCCTCGATCTGGTTGGCAGCGGTCGCGCCGCCCCAGAGGAAGCCGTCGGGGAAGGAGGTGGTCGTCATGGATGTGTCTCCTGGGTGGTGCGGCCCGCGTCAGCGGGCGGAGGTGAGGGTGTCGACGGACACGGCACGGAACAGCGGCTCGCCATGCGAGAGCGGACCGGATGCCACGTCGGCGACGTCGGGGTAGAGGTCGCCGTTGGTCACGATGACCGGAGTGATCAGGTCGTAGCCGGCGCGCTCGATCGCGTCGCCGTCGAACTCCAGCAGGAGGTCACCGGCCTTCACCTCCTGGCCCGAGGAGACCTTCAGCGAGAAGTGCTCGCCGCCGAGCTTCACGGTGTCCAGTCCGACGTGGATGAGCAGTTCGACGCCGTCGACGCCGCGCAGTCCGATCGCGTGTCCCGTGGGGAAGGCCGCGACCACGGTCGCGTCGAACGGGGCGTACACCGCGCCGGAGGTGGGACGGATCGCGACGCCCTGGCCGAGCGAGCCGTCGGCGAAGGCGGCATCCGGAACCTCCCCGAGGGCGACGACGGTGCCGTCGACCGGGTTCAGCACGACGGTGTCGGTCGCGGCGGTGGCGGCAGGAGCCGTGGAGTCCACCGGGTCCGTGAAGCCGACGAGCACGACGAGCAGGAACGGGACGAGGATCGCGACCGCCAGGCCGATACCGAGCATGAGCATGTTGCCGTTGCCGAGCAGCGCGGTCAGCGCGAGGCCCGAGGGGACGACGAACGCGGTCGAGAAGACCCCGCCCATCGCGATGATCGCGCCACCGAGCGCACCGCCGACGATGCCGAAGGCGAAGGGGCGCTTGAGCGGCAGGTTGATGCCGTAGATCGCGGGCTCGGTGATCCCGGCGAGGAAGCCCGACAGGGTCGCGGGAGCCGCGAGCGAGCGCAGGTTCCTGTTCCGCGTGCGCACGAGCACGCCGGCGACGGCGGCCGCTTGCGCGAGCACCGCGGCGAAGACGGGTCCGAGGAGCAGCATCTGTCCGGTGGTCTGCAGTTCGAGCTGGAACAGCGGCACGAGGCCCCAGTGCAGACCGAAGATCACGAAGACCCGCCACAGGCCGCCCATGATCGCGCCGCCGAGCCACGGCACCGTCTGGAAGACCCACCCGATCGCGGTGGCGAGGCCCCCGCCGATGAGGCTCGAGAGGGGGCCGATCGCGAGGAAGACGAGGGGGACGGCGACGAACACGACGATCATCGGGGTGAGGAAGCGGCGCACGGCGCCGGGGAGCACCTTCAGCAGGAAGCGCTCGGCGTAGCTCTGCAGCCACACGATCACGATGATCGGGATGACGCTCGAGACGTAGCTGACCATCGTCACGGGGATGCCGAAGAACGTGATGTCCGGCTGGCCGTTCAACGCCGTGATCGTCGGATAGACGAGCGCGCCCGCGATCGCGAACGAGGTGAACTCGGATGCCTTGAAGTACCGCGCCGCAGTTATGGCGAGGGCCATCGGGAGGAAGTTGATCAGGGCGTCGGAGAGGGCGTTGAGGATCGTGTACGTCGTGGTGGTCGCGTCGATCCAGCCGAACGTGACCGCTGCGGCGAGGAACGCCTTCAGCAGGCCGGTGCCCGCGAGGGCCCACAGGATCGGCGTGAAGATCGCGGAGATCATCTTGATGAAGCGGTTGAAGAGGTTGCCCTTGGGGCCCTCGTCGGCGCCGTCGGAACCCGCGCCGCCGAGCTTCGTCTGCGACTGGATCGCGGCGTAGACGTCGGGGACGTCGTTGCCGATGACGACCTGGTACTGGCCGCCCGCCTGGGCCGTCGTGATGACGCCCGGGACGGCGCGGATGGCCGTGGCATCCGCTTTGCCCTCGTCCTTCAGGACGAATCGGAGCCTCGTCGCGCAGTGCACGAGGGAGTGGACGTTGTTTTCTCCACCGACACCGGCGAGAACCCCCGCCGCCGTCTTCGCGTGATCCGCCATCGGAATCCGCCTGCCTTTCACCGCATCGATGCGGCCTGTCGAATGTTCTGTGGTCGACGATCCGGAGAGTTTCGGGCAATAAAAAAGACCCGAACCCGTTCATCGCTCGTCAGCGATGTGAGTTCAGGTCTTGCCCGCTCGCGCGGTAACAATCCAGATTCGTCGGCAGGGTGTGACGCCTGCGTCGGCGACTATAGCACCGGCGCGGGGACCGTGTCACCGTCGGATCCGCGGCCCATGCTCGTCGCGAGTCGTTCGACGTGGACGATCATGTACAGCACCTCTTCATCGGTGAGCGCTGATCCGGTGGCCGCGAGCACGTACGCCTTCACCGCCTCGGCGATGCCGTACGACCGCGGATAGCGGTGCTTGGCGAACTCGAAGAACGACGAGTCGCCGCTGGCGAGCATGGTCCGGTCGACGAGGCGCTGCAGGAGGAAGCGCACGTGCAGGATGAACCGGGCGAAGTCCGCGCTGTCGGTGTCGAGCGCGGTGCCCAGGCCCGTTTCGACCGTCCGTACGACGTGCTGCACCCGTCGGAAGAGCAGCGCGGCGGTGCCGTTCGGCTCGTCGCGGGTGGCGTTGAGCAGGTGCATCGTGAGGAAGACGCCCTCCTCCGGCGGGAGCTCGCGATCGAGGGAGGCGGCGATCGAGGCGGCCATGTGCTCGGCGACCCGGGACTCCTCGGGGTGGAGGATGCGCAGCTCCGGCATCGAGGTTCCGGGGATGCGGATCCCCTGGTCCAGTCGCTCCACGACGTAGTGCACGTGGTCGATGACGGCGAGGGGGAACCGGCGGCCGAGGTCGCGGCCCAGCTGCCGCTCGGCCTCGTCGACCGCTCGCAGTACGGCCTGCACGAGCGCGTACGGTGCGTCGGTGAGCAGCTTCCGCGCGTGCGCGGTGTCGCTCGCCTGGTCGAGCACGAAGGTCTTCTCGACCTTCGCGGGGTCGATGCGCCCGTCGTGCTTCAGCTGGAACCCGATGCCGCGGCCCATCAGCACCCGCTCGCGGCCATCGGCGTCGATCGCCACGACGACGTTGTTGTTCAGCAGCTTCTGCACGCCGCCGGGCGGGAGGGAGACGTCACCGGCACCGGGCATGGCATGCAGTTTAGGGCTGCCGCCGCGCCCTGCGGCAGCGCGAAGCCGCGCCCAGCCGGGGCGCAGGTGGCCGCCGGTACCCTGGAACCTATGACCGATCAGACCCCCGTGCGCGAGACCGAGCCCCGGCAGGTGCGTCCCGCGGGGGCCCCGGCCGACACCGGCATCCGACAGGTGCGCCCGAAGACGGAAGGATGGCAGCAGCAGAAGGATGCCACCGGCCGTCCGCTGCTGCAGTTCGCCAGTCCCAAGCGCGGCAAGCCGCCCGTCCATCTGGCCGACCTCACGGCCGAGGAACGCGTGGCGAAGGTGAAGGAACTCGGCCTCCCCGGCTTCCGCGCGAAGCAGCTCGAGAAGCACTACTTCACGCACTACACCTCCGACGCAGCCGCGATGACGGACCTTCCGGCAGCCGGTCGCGACGAGCTCGTCGCGGGGCTGCTGCCGCCGCTGCTGACCGAGGTGCGCCGACTCGAGACCGACCGCGGTGACACGATCAAGTTCCTGTGGAAGCTGCACGACGGTGCGCTCGTCGAGTCGGTGCTCATGCGCTACCCGGGGCGGATCACGCTGTGCGTGTCCAGCCAGGCCGGGTGCGGGATGAACTGCCCGTTCTGCGCGACCGGGCAGGCGGGCCTCACGCGCAACATGTCGGCCGCCGAGATCGTCGACCAGGTGGTGCGCGCCAACGCGCTCATCCGTGCGGGCGGACTCGGCGACCCGCGCAAGGTCGGCCATGAGGACGAGCGCGTGACGAACATCGTCTTCATGGGCATGGGGGAGCCCCTGGCGAACTACGCCCGTCTCATGCAGGCCGTGCGCGTGATGGTCGACAAGGAGCACGGTCTGGGCATGAGCGCGCGCGGCATCACGGTGTCGACGGTGGGTCTCGTCCCGGCGATCACGAAGCTGTCGAACGAAGACATCCCGGTGACGTTCGCCCTGTCGCTGCACGCGCCCGACGACGGCCTGCGCGACGAGCTGATCCCGGTCAACTCGCGCTGGAAGGTCGACGAGGCCCTGGATGCCGCCCGCGCCTACTTCGACAAGACCGGACGCCGCGTCTCGATCGAATATGCCCTGATCAAAGACATGAACGACCACGCCTGGCGTGCCGATCTGCTGGCCGAGAAGCTCAACGCCCGCGGACGCGGCTGGGTGCACGTCAACCCCATCCCGCTGAACCCGACGCCCGGGTCGATCTGGACGGCGTCCGAGGTGCCGGTGCAGAACGAATTCGTCCGACGCCTCAACGACGCCGGCATCCCGACGACCCTTCGCGACACCCGCGGCAAAGAGATCGACGGCGCGTGCGGACAGCTCGTCGCGACCGAGGAAGACGAGGCCGCCGCGGCGGAGACGCCCGTGGGCTGATGCCCGTCGTGGCGGAGACGCCGGTGATGCGCGCCGCGGCGGAGTCGCCGGTGATGCGTGCCGCGGCGGAGACGCCGGTGGGTTGATGCCCGTCACGTCGCGGGAGGAGGGCCGCGCGGCGAGCGCATCTCGCACGCCCGAAGGCGATCTGCCGCGCATAAACGCGATCCACGTGCAGAAACGCGTTCTCGGCGCGTTTATGTGCGCCAATCGTGTTTATGCGTAGCGGGATGCGGGCGTCGGGCTAACCGGGACGCGGGCGACGGCCCCGATGTCGGATGCCGCCGATAGCGTTGACCCATGGTCGGTTATCGCTACCTCGGCAACAGTGGATTCAAGATCTCGGAGATCACCCTCGGCAACTGGGTGACCCACGGTTCGCAGGTCGGTGACGATGCCGCGATCAAGACGGTGCACGCCGCCCTCGATGCGGGCATCACGACGTTCGACACCGCCGACACGTACGCCAACACGGCGGCGGAGGTCGTCCTCGGCAAAGCCCTCGAGGGCCAGCGACGCGAGTCGCTCGAGATCTTCACGAAGGTGTACTTCCCGACCGGTCCGCAGGGTCCTAACGACACGGGCCTGAGCCGCAAGCACATCATGGAGTCGATCAACGGCTCGCTGAAGCGTCTGGGCACCGACTACGTCGACCTCTACCAGGCCCACCGCTTCGACTACGAAACGCCGATCGAAGAGACCTTCCAGGCCTTCGCCGACATCGTCCGCCAGGGCAAGGCGCTCTACATCGGTGTGTCCGAGTGGACCGCGGAGCAGCTGCGCGAAGGTCACGCGCTCGCGAAGCAGCTCGGCATCCAGCTGATCTCGAACCAGCCCCAGTACTCGATGCTGTGGCGCGTGATCGAGGGCAAGGTCGTGCCGACCAGCGAAGAGCTCGGCATCTCACAGATCGTGTGGTCGCCCATGGCGCAGGGCGTGCTCAGCGGCAAGTACCTTCCGGGCCAGCCCGTTCCCGACGGCTCGCGCGCGACCGACGAGAAGAGCGGGGCGACCTTCATCAAGCGGTTCCTGCGCGACGACGTGCTCGAGGCCGTCCAGCGCCTCAAGCCGATCGCCGACGAGGCAGGGCTGAGCATGCCGCAGATGGCGATCGCGTGGGTGCTGCAGAACCCGAACATCGCCGCCGCGCTCGTGGGCGCCTCGCGTCCCGAGCAGCTCGCCGACACCGTCAAGGCCTCGGGTGTGACGCTCGATGCCGACACTCTCGCCGCGATCGACACGGCGCTCGGCGACGCCGTGTTCTCCGACGCCGAGAACACGTACGAGGTCTCGCCCAAGAAGCGTCTGGTCTGATCCACCCCTGAGCGGGGCCTGGGCAACGGCTCAGGACCCGCTCAGGAGAGCGCAGGATCGGCGTCGTACCCTGTGCGAATGTCCTTTTCCGCTCACCGGCCGGGTCGCTTCGGATCCGATGGCCGCATCGAGTTCACGACGGACGATGAGCGCGAGCCCCAGTACCTCGACGACATCCTCGCCCAGCAGCGTGACGAAGCCGGCTCCACCTCAGCTGATGACGTGACCCCTGCCGACCCCACCGAGCCCTGGGGTGCGCCGCCCGCCGGTGACGACGACACCGCTCCGTTCGTGTGGCCGGAGCCCGACCCGTTCGTCGCCGGGCCGGAACCGGAGCCCGCGCCTCTCGCCCGCGACGAGGCCGAGCCTTCCGGGGCCGAGACCGGGGCCGAGCCTTCCGGGGCCGAGACCGAGTCCGCGGAACCCGAGTCCGCGGAACCCGAGCCCGTGCTGCCCGAGGCGGCGCCGTTCCCCGCGCCCGTGGCATCCGATCCCCGTCCGCCGCGCCTGCGGCGTGCCGACCCCCGTCGTCCCAGCCTGTCGCTCGTGCGGCGCATGGCGGTGCTCGGCGGTGCCGACAACGACGTGCTCGACGAAGTGCCCGAAGAGGTTCCGCGCTTCGTGCAGATGTTCCTGGTGCTCGCCGGGACGGCGCTCGTCTCCGGGCTGTCGATGATGTTCGCGCTGCTCACGGGTGTGCGGGTCAGCATCTTCCTCGCGATCCCTCTCGCGCTGGTGTGGGGCCTGATCATCTTCAACCTCGACCGCTTCCTCACCTCGACGATGCGATCGACCACGAACATCTTCCGGTTGCTGGGCCTGGCCTTCCCGCGCGTGATCATGGCGGCGCTCATCGGCATCGTCGTCGCCGAGCCGCTCGTCCTGCAGGTCTTCCAGAACGACATCAACCGCGAAGTGAACTCGACCAACGTCACGCAGGCCCTGAGCGACCAGGATGCCGTGGCGAACGGCCCCGAGAAGCCGGCCCTGGATGCCGCGAGCGCGCAGGTCGCGGCGCTGGAGAACCAGGCCGCGACGGGCATCGTGGCCGGGACCTCGTCGACGTCGGCGGAGGCCGCGGCCGCGCAGCAGACCGTCGACCAGCTGACGCAGCAGCTCGCCGCACAGCAGGCGGTCATCGATCAGGCGCGTGCGGTGTACCAGTGCGAGCTGACCGGCCAGGGTGCCGGCGAAGTCCCCGGCTGCACCGGGGTCGCGGGTGACGGGGCGAGTTCGGATGCCGCCCAGGCCCAGCTCGCACAGGCGCAGTCGGCGTACGACGCCCTGTCGGCTCAGCTGCAGCAGGCCCAGACGGAGCTCGCGGCGGCGAACTCGGCCGGTGCCGAGGCCGCAGCCGCGTCGGCCGACCAGAACAAGCAGCAGGCGCAGGACCAGCTCCCGGCGGCGCGAGCCCAGTACGAGGCAGCGCTGACGGCCTACAACGATCGCGCCGCGTCCGTCGCCGACGGTAACGCCGGGGCCGTGGGGCTGCTCAGCCAGATCTCCGCGCTCGAGCGGCTCTCGGAGCGCGAGCCGACGCTGCGGTGGGCGCACTGGCTCATCGCCGCGCTGTTCTTCATGATCGAGCTGTTGCCGGTGCTCGTGAAGGTGCTCACCGGCTTCGGCGGTCCGTCGCTGTACGAGAAGGCCGAGCGCATGCGCGGTCAGATCGCCCTCGATCGCGTCACGGCGCGCACGTTCCGCAAGCGCGCGGACGTGATCGCCGACGAAGCCGTGCGCGTGCCGGCAGGCGCCTGATGGTCGCCTGGAGTGCGGGACTGCTGCTGTACCGGCGGCATCCCGCGCTCGAGGTGTTCGTCGCGCACATGGGCGGGCCGTTCTGGGCGCGCAAGGATGCGGGCGCCTGGTCGATCCCCAAGGGAGAGTTCGAGCCGGGAGCGGAAGAGCCCCAGGATGCCGCGCGGCGTGAGTTCCGCGAGGAGCTCGGCGTCGAGCCCCCGACGGGGGAGTGGGTCGAGCTGGGTACCTTCGCCGCGTCGTCCGCGAAGAAGCTCATCGTCTTCGCCGGCGACGGCGCAGGATTCGAGGCATCCGGGTTCGTGTTCGGCGAGTTCGAGATGGAGTGGCCGCCGCGGTCCGGTCGCACGGCGTCGTTCCCCGAGGTCGACCGCGCCGAGTGGACGGACGTGGACACCGCCCGCGACCGGCTCGTGAAGGGACAGCGCCCCGTCCTGGATGCGCTGGAGCGCCTGCTCGCCTGAGGTCCGCCCGCGCCGCTCGCGCCGCCCACGCCCCAAAACGCCGAGTGTCCAAGACACGCCGCGTGCGGGTGGGCAGCAACGGCGTGTCTTGGACACTCGAGCGAAGGGGCGGACGCCCCGGGCCTTACGGGCGCAGGAGCACCTTGCCCACGCGCGGCGACAGGCTCGCGGTCACGGCCTCACGGATGTCGTCGAGGGCGAACGTCGCCGCGACCGGGAGGGTGACGGTGCCGTCGGAGAGGTAACGGGACAGCTCGCCGAACAGGGCGCCGCGGGTCTCGGCATCCATCGTCTTGCTGACGACGCTGCCCCAGAAACCCTTCACGGTGATCTGACGGAAGATGATGTCGCCGGTCGAGAGCTCGAGCTTCCCGGCGCCCATCGAGCCGAAGATGACGAGCGTGCCGTTCTCGGACAGCAGCGACAGCACGTCGTCCGCCGCCGTCCCGCCGACCGAGTCGACGCCGGCGACCACGCGCGCGCCGTCGACGATCGCGAGGGCCTTCTCGCGCCAGTCGGGGGCGTCGGTCGACACGACGTCTCCGATCCCCTGCTGAGCCAGCTCGTCGACGGCGCTTTGTCGACGAACCAGCCCCAGGACATGGATGCCACGGGCCTTCGCGATCTGCGCGACCATGCGCCCCACCGCGCCGTTGGCGGTGTTCTGCACGATCCAGTCGCCCGGCTTCAGATCGAGCGAGTGGAGGAGGCTGATGGCGCTGAAGGGCATCGACACCAGCTGTGCCGCGATCTCATCGGGCAGTCCCTCGGCGACGGGGATGAGGCCCGCGGCCGGGGCCAGGACGTACTCGGCCCACACGCCGAAGGTGCCGCCAGTGGCGACACGGTGGCCCACCTCGAGCCCCTCGACACCCTCGCCGACCGCGTCGATGACGCCGACCGCCTCGGTTCCGGCGCGGGCGGGGAGCTCGGGCTTGTAGCCGTAGTCGCCGCGGATCGTCCACAGGTCGTGGTTGTGGATCGGCGAGAGGAGGATTCGCAGCCGCACCTGGCCGGGGCCGGGCTCGGGGGTGTCGAGTTCTTCGACGTCGAGAACGTCGGCCGGTTCGCCGAAGCGGGGGTGCACGATCGCGCGCATGGGTTTCCTCCATGGTCATTTTGTAACGATCGGTCTAATATAGTCCTGTACCGGAGAGAAGGACACCCATGGGCAGGATGCCGACCTTCGACCGCCGCGAGGTCGTCGACGCCGCGCGCGACGTGTTCTGGCGGCGCGGATACGCCGAGACCGGCATCGCCGAGCTCGAGGAGTCGACCGGTCTCACACGCTCCAGCATCTACAACGCCTTCGGCAGCAAGCGGGGGCTCTTCGATGCCGTGCTGGCCGCCTACCTCGATGACATCGTCCGCGCGCGCCTGCGTCCCCTGGGCGGCGGAGACCCCGGCGCCCTCGAGGCGTACGTCGATGAGATGAGCGCCGCCATCGCGGCGGACAGCCCCCGCGCGCGCTTTGGCTGCTTGCTGCTCAACGCCGGCTCGTCGCCGCTCGCCTCCGATGACGACGACGTGCGCGCCCTCGTCTCGGGCTACGCCGCCGAGATGCGGGCCGCCATCCGCGCCGCCGTCGCCGACCGCCGTCCCGATCTCGCGTCGGATGCCGTGGACGCCCTGTCGGCCGTGTGCGCGTCGCTCGTCGTGGCGGCACTCACCCTCGCCCGCGCCGATCGTGACGCGGCCGTGGCGACGCTGGCATCCGTCGCCACGACCCTGGAATCGTGGCGCTGACGCGTCGGGCCGCGCCCCGGCTGCCCGGCATCCTGTTCCGTGTCGGTGAGCGAAGGAGCGACGGGGGCGGGAACGGGGCGGATGGGCGCCGTGACGGGCGCGGCGGTGCTCCGGCGGGTCAGCCGAGTTTCACGGCAGTGCCGTAGGCGACGACTTCCTGGAAGTTCTGCGCGACCTCGCTGGTGTCGAAGCGCATCGCGATGACGGCATCCGCGCCCAGGGCCTCCGCCTGCTCGATGAGGCGCTGCTTGGCCTCGTCGCGGCTCTCCTGCAACTGCTTGGTGAGGCCCTCCAGCTCACCGCCGAAGATCGACTTCAGCCCTGCGCCGAACTGCACGCCGATGTTGCGGGCGCGCACCGTCAGACCGGTCACCTCCCCGTAGACCTCGACGATCTGGCGGCCGGGGACATCGTTCATGGTCGTGACGAGCATGCGGTCAGTCTGGCAGCGCGTCATCCCCCCGCGCCAGTGTGCGTCCGCATCGGAAAGCCCCGGGACAGGGCTCTCGCGGGCACAATGCTGTCATCCCCATCCCTCTCGGAGGTCCGCATGGCATCGACCGCTTCCCGCATCGTCCTGGTCTCCGGTGCCCGCACCCCGATCGGATCGTTCGGCGGCACGCTGTCGAGCATCGACGCGCACGAGCTCGGCGCGGTGGCGGTGACCGCCGCACTCGAGCGGGCAGGTGTGCCGAAGGAGGCGGTCGACGAGGTCATCATGGGCTGTATCGCGCAGAACGGCCCCGATGCCTACAACGCCCGCCGCGTCGCGCTCGCGGCGGGGCTCGCCACACGCGTCCCCGCGTTCACGGTGAACCGCCTGTGCGGGTCGGGGCTGCAGGCCATCTGGTCCGGCGCGCAGGAACTGCGCTGGGGCGGCGTCGACGTCGTGGTCGCCGGCGGCGACGAGAGCATGTCCCGCACGCCGTTCCTCGACTACGGCTCCCGCGGCAACACCCGCCTCGGTGACCGCACGCTCCTCGACGGCACGCTCGCGATCCTCACCGACCCGTTCAGCGGCCGCCACATGGGTACGACCGCCGAGACCGTGGCATCCCGGTACTCCGTGTCGCGCGAGGAGCAGGACGCCTTCGCCGTCGAGAGTCAGCGGAGGGCGGCTCTGGATGCCAGTCGTGCGGCGTTCGCGGAGGAGATCGTCCCCGTGACGACCGGCGGGAAGCGGCCGCTCGAGGTGTCGGTGGACGAGCACCCACGGCCCGGGACGACCCTCGAGGTGCTGGCGGGGCTGAGGCCGGCGTTCGAGCGTGACGGAACGGTCACCGCCGGCAACTCGTCCGGGATCAACGACGGTGCCGCCGCGACCGTGCTGATGCGGGAGGAGGACGTGCGCGAGCGCGGGCTCACGGGCCTCGCGACCCTCGAGGCCGTCACGACGGCGGGGGTCGACCCCGAGATCATGGGGTACGCCCCGGTCCTCGCGCTGCAGCGGCTGTGGGAGCAGACGGGGCTCGCCCCGGCCGATGTCGACGTGATCGAACTGAACGAGGCGTTCGCGGCGCAGGCCGTGGCGGTGATCCGCGACGCGGGCCTCGACCCCGAGAAGGTCAACCCGTACGGCGGCGCCATCGCGCTCGGGCATCCCGTCGGTGCGACCGGTGCGATCCTCACCGTTCGCGCCGCCCTCGATCTGCGGCGCCGCGACCTCGAGTACGCCGTCGTGACGATGTGCATCGGCGGTGGACAGGCCCTGGCGGCACTGCTGCGGAGGTACTGAGCGGCCCGCGGCCGTGCCGTCGTGCGGTGGTCGGGCGCCGCGCCCGGGCGCCGTCGGGCGGAGTTCGGGTGCGACACGTCGGCCGGTGGGGTCGTGGGGCGGCGTGTCGGCGAGTGACTCCGCGTGACGGCTCGGCAGAGGAGGGGATGCGGGATGCCGAACGGCCCCCACCCGGTGAGGGGTGGAGGCCGTTCGTGCGTGCGGGGTCAGACCGTGCGGCGACCGCGCAGGGCGAAGGCGAGACCGCCCCCGACCAGGAGGAGCGCCCCCGCCAGAGCCAGGCCCCACGGGGCCTGGGCCCCCGTGGTCGCCAGGGCGCTGCCCGCTTGCGCGCTCGAGGGCGACGTGCCGGTGCTGCCCGAAGAGCCGGTGCCCGGCTGCTCGGTGCCCGGCTGCTCGGTGCCCGGCTGCCCGCTGTCGTCGCCACCGGGCGTGGTGCCGGTGGAGACGATCGCACGACCGGTCGGGGCCGGGTCGACCACCGGCACCGCGCGGAAGTACGCGAGCGTGGCATCCAGGTCGATCTGGCCCGTGTCGGTGCGATCGGTGCCCTCCGCGAACGTCGGGAACCCGTCACCGCCATTCGCGAGGAACGAGTTGGTGACCACGGTGAACGTGTCGGTCGCGGCGACCGTCCGGCCGTTGTACGTCATCGACACGACGGAGCCGACGCGGGGGTTGGTCGCGTCCTGCGTGTACTCGTAGCTGAAGCCCTCCGAGACGCCCAGGTGCAGCTTCGGACGGTCACCCGTGGCCTTCCACTGCTGGTTCAGGATGTCGCGGATCTGCGCGCCGGTGAGGGTCACCGTGACGAGGGTGTTGGCGAACGGCTGCACGAGAGCGGCCTCCTTGTAGGTCACCACTCCGTCGTCGCCCTTGAGCAGGTCGGCGCGCAGCCCGCCGGGGTTCATCAGCGCGATCTGCGCCGGGGTGCCTCCGTAGGCGGGGTTCTGCGAGGTCGCCCAGAGGTACACGTCGGCGACCCAGTTGCCCATCGACGACTCCACACCGCGGTCGGCTCCCGAGGGGGTGCCTCCGCGCAGGATGTCGGCGCTGACCGTGCCGACCGGCTCCGCGCCGATGACGTCGGCTTCGGCGACGTACCCGTCGACCATGGCCTGGATCGCGGCATCCGCGGGGAAGGCGTTGGCGAGCGGGAAGGTGACGGCCTCGATGGATGCCAGCTCGTCGGTGCGCTTGTCGTAGCGCAGCGACAGCCGACCCATGGCCTTGCCGTACTCCGACGCCTGGATCACGGGGCGGGTGCGATCGGTGCCGGCGATGGGAAGGTCGCACGCGTACGTCTGGTGCGTGTGGGCCGAGACGATGGCGTCGATCGCCGGCGAGGCGTCCGTGGCCAGCGCGCCGAAGCCCGCCCGGTCGGCTGCGACGTCCGCGCAGTCGTTCGAGGTGGCGGCGCCCGAGTGCGTGAGCAGGACGATCACGTCGGCAAGGTCGCCCGCGGTGATCTCGTCGGCCACGCGGTCGGCAGCCTCGAGCTGGTCGCCGAACTCGATGCCGGCGATACCGGCGGGGTCGACCATCGTGGCGGTGTCGGGGGTGACGGTGCCGATGAAGGCCACGCGCACGCCGTCGACCTCTTCGATCGCGTACTCGTCGAGCACGGGCTCCTTCGTGCCCTTCTTGTAGACGTTGGCACCGAGACCGAACTGGCCCCCGCCGTACTCGGCGAGCACGCGGTCGGTGAGGTCGGCGAAGCCGCGGTCGAACTCGTGGTTGCCCACGGCGGAGACGTCGAGTCCCGCGGCGACGAGGGTGTCGATCGTGGGGCTGTCCTGCTGGATCAGCGACGTGAAAGTCGAGGCGCCGATGTTGTCGCCCGCGGACACGAACAGGGTGTTCGGGTTCTGCGCCTCGGTGGCCTTGACGGCGCCCGCGATCACGGCCGCCCCGGCCTCGCCCTGTGATCCGGCTTCCAGACGGCCGTGGAAGTCGTTGATCGTGAGGATGTCGATGTCCGCCACGTTCGGGTCCTCGAGCGCGAAGAGCGTCGTGGTTCCCGAGACCTCGTTGCCGACGGCCAGGAGCGGGCGGCCGTTCGGGGACGTCTCGGCGGGAATGAACTCCACGCCCTCGGGGCCGAGGTCACCGGCGCGCGAGAGCAGCTCGCGGTCGGTCGCCTCGTCGCCGGTCACGTCGTCCTCCATCGAGACCGAGAAGTCGCGGTTGTTGAGGTAGGAGGCGTACGTCGGCGCGGCGGGGTCGGTGATGTCGTAGGTCATGACACCGCCCACACGCTCGAGACCGATGAAGGCGTAGGTGCGTCCGTCGACGACGCCGAGCGCGAGGCCCTCGGGCTCGGGGCCCTTGTCGTCGCTGCGGCCCTCGAGGTTGGACTCGGAGTGGTTGGAGTTGAAGAACTCGGGGTTCGCCGCTTGCGTGATCTCTTCGAACGCGGAGCCGGAGTCGAACACCTGCGTGCCCGTCTCGGCATCCCACACCGAGAACCCGCGACCACCGAACGTGTACAGCTCGGTGTAGCAGGTGCCGTCGTCGTTCAGGCCCATGTCGGTCGCGACATTGAGGCGACCGAGGTCGGCGTCGTCGAGCTCGTCGGCGAGGGCGCTGTCGTCGCAGACGGGAGCGAGCCCGTCGGATCCCAGGTCCTTCGCGCGTGCGGTGTCGGTGAAGTCGCCCCATTCGCGCCCGTCGCCCTCGTTGGCGGTGACGAGGTAGGTCTTCCCTCCCACCTCGTAGGCCTGGATGCCGTCGGGCATGTACATGCCAAACAGGCCGGGGTGGCTCTTCTCGTTGTAGGTGGGCGCGTCCTTCGGGTCGCGATCGCTCGCGTCCAGCGTCTCGGTGCCGTAGTCCTTGAACCCGAGCGACCAGATGTCCGTGACGGTCGCCGAGGCGAGGTCGATCTCGGCGATGGCGTTGGCTTCCTGCAGCGCCGCGTAGGCCGTGCCGCCGGAGACGGCGATGTACTCGGGCTCGAGGTTGCGGCTGACACGGTTGGATGCCAGGGGCGCGTCGCCCTGGTCGGGGGCTGCCACGTCGGGTCCGAACACACGGACGTCGGCGTCGAGTGCGCCCCCCTCGAAGTCGGCGAACCCGGCGGTGCGGACGGCCTCCTGCGCCGGAGCGGCCTTGTCGCCGGGAAGCGCCACCACGCCGATGGAGCCCTCGGGGTCGGTGGAGAAGTCGTCGGCGGGCTCGCCCTCGTTGGCGACGACGGCGAAAGCGCCGTCTTCGCTCAAGGTGACCATGTCGGGGAGTGCGCCGACGGTCACCTCGCCCAGGATGGTCGCGGTGTCGGCGTCGGCGTCGAAGAACACCAGTCGACCGGGCGCGGTCTTGTCCTCGGCCTCGAGCGCGACCACGCCCAGGCCGTCCGCGCGGACGGCGAGCGAGTTCGCCACGCCGGTACCGGTGATCGTGTACAGCGCGGTCGGGGAGCTCGGGTCACTGTTGTCGAGCACCTCGACGGCGCCGGCCTGCGCGTTCACGACGAACAGGCGGTCTTTGTAGGCGTGCACGATCTCGGCGGCCGAGGCGTCGAAGACGCCCGTCTCGTACGAGCCGATCGCCCGCAGTGCGAGGGAGGTGTCGGGGGCGCTGTCACGGACGGGATCGGCGACGATGGCGGCCGAGGCCGCGGTCGATCCGGTCAGCGCGAGCGCGCAGACGGCCGCCGACGTCGCGGTGAAGGCGACGGCACGGCGCAGGAAGGTCGAAGGCATGCGTGTCCTCGGGGTGTCGGGTGGGGATGACACGACCGACGCGGGGGCGTCGGTCGCCTTCACTGTGCCGACCGGCGGTGACGCCAGGGTGAACGGAGCGGGAAGGGACGGGGTGGCGTGCGCCGCGACCTCACCCCGCGGCTCACCGCGCGAGAAGGGCGCTCAACGCAGGACTAAACTGGCCGCGTGACCGATTCGCCCGCCGGAACCCATCCCGATGAGCCGCACCGACAGGGACTCGCGCAGCGCCTGAACTGGCTGCGCGCCGGCGTCCTCGGCGCGAACGACGGCATCGTCTCGACCGCGGCCGTCGTCGTGGGTGTCGCCGGCGCGACGAGCGAGGTGGCACCGGTCCTGATCGCCGGTCTCGCCGCGCTCGTCGGCGGCGCGATCTCGATGGCGCTCGGTGAGTACGTGTCGGTGTCGAGCCAGCGCGACAGCGAGCACGCGCTCATCCAGAAGGAGCGGCGCGAGCTGGCGGAGGACCCGGATGCCGAGTTCACCGAGCTCGTCGGGCTGTACGAGGCGCAGGGGCTCAGCCGCGACACCGCGACGCGCGTCGCGACCGAACTCACGGCATCCAATGCTTTGAAGGCCCACCTCGCCGTCGAGCTCAACATCGACGCCGACGACGTGGTGAGTCCGTGGGCTGCGGCGTTCGCCTCGGCGGTGGCGTTCACGGTCGGCGCGATCCTGCCGATGCTGACGATCCTGCTCGCGCCCATCGAGGTGCGCGTGCCGCTGACCTTCGTCGCGGTGCTGGTCGCCCTGGCGATCACCGGGTATCTGGCCGCCTGGATCGGCGGGGCGCGGCGCGGCCGGGCGATCGTGCGGACGGTGGTCGGCGGTGCGCTCGCGCTGGGCGCGACATACGCGGTCGGGGCGCTGTTCGGGGTCGCGGCCGGCTGATCCTTCGACTTCCTCGCAATTACAAGGACGTCCAACTAAAATTGCTCTCGCGACGACGACGTCGCCGAGAAGGAGAGCCGCATGGACGCCACCCCTGCCCCCGCGCTCGACGCCCTGACCGCCGACGACCGCGCCGCCATCCTCGACGCCGTCCGCGAGTTCGCCGCGACCGAGCTGACCCCGCACGCCCTGGAATGGGATGCCGCGAAGCACTTCCCGCGCGACGTGCTGCGTCGCGCCGGCGAGTTGGGACTGGGCGGCGTGTGCGTGCGCGAGGACTCCGGCGGCGCGGGCTTCCCCCGCCGGTTCGCCGTCGAGATCTTCGAGGAGCTCGCCGTCGGCGACCCGACGCTCACCGCGTACGTGACGATCCACAACATGGTCGCGTGGATGATCGACGCCTACGGCGACGACGCGCAGCGCGACCGGTGGCTGCCGGGACTGGTCTCGATGCAGCAGCTCGGCGCCTACTGCCTCACCGAGCCCGGGGCGGGGTCGGATGCGGCCGCGATCACCACATCGGCCATCCGGCACGGCGACACGTACGTGCTCACGGGCGTGAAGCAGTTCATCTCGGGCGCCGGCGAGGCATCCGTCTATGTGGTCATGGCGCGCACCGGCGAGCCGGGTGCGCGGGGGATCAGTGCGTTCCTCGTGCCCGCCGACTCCGCGGGGCTGTCGTTCGGGCCGAACGAGAAGAAGATGGGCTGGAACGCCCAGCCCACCCGGCAGGTCGTGCTCGATGAGGTGCGCGTGCCCGTCGCGAACCTGCTCGGCGGCGAGGGGCGCGGCTTCGGGATCGCGATGGCGGCGCTCAACGGCGGACGCCTCAACATCGCCGCATGCTCGCTCGGCGGTGCCCGCTGGGCGATGGAGCGCGCCATCGCCTACGTGCACGAGCGCTTCACGTTCGGCGACCCGCTCGCCGAGAGGCAGTCGGTCGTCTTCTCCGTCGCCGACATGGCCACCGAGCTGGAGGCTGCGCGACTGCTCGTGCACTCGGCGGCGGAACACCTGGATGCCAAGGCCCCCGACGCGCCGACCCGGTGCGCCATGGCCAAACGCTTCGCGACCGACACCGGCTTCCGCGTCGCGAACGAGGCGCTGCAGTTGCACGGCGGGTACGGGTACCTGCACGACTACGGCATCGAGAAGGTCGTTCGCGACCTGCGCGTGCACCAGATCCTGGAGGGCACCAACGAGATCATGCGGCTCATCGTGGGGCGGAGCGTCCTGGCCGCCTGACCGGAACCCCCTCGGCGATGTCGGGAATGCATGCGACGATGCCGGGGAAGCCCACCGATCACGACGGGAGTGACATGAACGACGAGCACACCGGCGACCGCAGCGCCGCATACGAGACGATCCGGGTCGAGCAGCGCGGGCGGGTGGGGTGGATCACCCTCGACCGGCCCGAGGCGCTGAACGCTCTGAACACGCGGTCGATGGTCGAGGTGGTCGCCGCGGCGACGGCGTTCGACGACGCTCCCGACGTCGGGGCGATCGTCATCACCGGGTCCGAGAAGGCGTTCGCGGCGGGAGCCGACATCAAGGAGATGGAGGGCAAGTCGGGGCTCGAGATGATGCTGACCGACCACTTCGGCGCGTGGAGCCGCTTCGCCGCGGTGCGCACCCCGGTGATCGCGGCGGTCTCGGGCTACGCCCTCGGCGGCGGATGCGAGCTCGCGCTGATGTGCGACGTCATCCTGGCCTCCGATCGGGCGAAGTTCGGCCAGCCCGAGATCCAGCTCGGGGTCATCCCCGGCATGGGCGGAACGCAGCGACTCGTGCGGGCGCTCGGGTACTACAAGGCCGCCGAGATGGTGCTCACCGGCCGCATGATCGACGCGGCCGAGGCTGAGCGCGCCGGACTCGTCTCGCGGATCGTCCCCGCCGCCGATCTCCTCGACGAGGCGGAGGCGGTGGCGCGGACGATCGCCGAGAAGCCTCTGCCGGCGCTGTACGCGGCGAAGGCGGCGCTCGATGTCGCGCTGGAGTCGACCCTCGCCGAGGGCGTGCGCTTCGAGCGTCAGGCGTTCGCGGCGCTGTTCGACACCGCCGACCAGAAGGAGGGCATGGCCGCGTTCCGCGAGAAGCGGTCGCCGAACTTCGCCCACCGCTGAGCCGGCCGCGCCCGGCGGGACGCGGTGCCGGCCGCGCCGGGCCGGAACGCCGCGCCGGCGCCGGTCTCACAGCGGGTCGGGCGTCGGCGGCGGGTCGGCGAAGTCTCCCGCGTTCCTGCGGAAGCGCGCGATGATCCGCACCAGTTCGGTCGCGTCCTCGGGTGACAGGCCGGGGTCGCGGAACACCACGTTCAGCGCCGCCGTGGCTTCGTCGACGCGTCGGCGCCCGGCATCCGTCAGCACCAGAAGGGCCGCGCGCCCGTCGGTGGGATGCGGTTCGCGCGCGAGCAGTCCGTCGCGGGCGAGCCGCTCGACGGTGTTGGTGACGCTGGTCGGGTGCACCTGCAGCCGCGCGATCGCGCTGGTCATCGGCATCCGGCCCTCCCGGGTGAAGGCGAGCAGCCGCAGCATCTCGAAGCGTGAGAACGTCAGGTCGAGCGGCTTCAGGGCGCGCTCGATGGATGCCATGAGCAACTGGTGCGCGCGGATCACCGACGTCACCACGGTCATGCCGTCGGCGGAGTCGTCCCACCCGTGCGCGAGCCACTGGCGCTTGGCCTCGGCGATCGGGTCGACCGGTAGGCGTCGGGGCATCCGTCCTCCTCCCGCCTCACGGTATCGCGCTACCACCACCCCCTCCGGCGATCACACGCGCGCCGCACGCGGTCGGGCGGCGGCCGGTTTCGGTATCGTCGGAGGTCGGTCCTCGCTCCAGCCCAGAGAAGTAGATGGCGTCCACACCCCGCACCCCGCACCGCGGGTCGTCGCGCGTGTTCGGCGAGCTCTCGCCCGCGCAATGGGTCGGATCCGTGCTGCTCCTGGGCGCGGCGGCGCTGGTCCTCGCCGTCTTCGTGGTGCTGATCGCACGGGTGCTGGTGTCGCTCGGTCCGGTCCGGGAGTTCCTCGTCAGCTACTCCGGGACGTACCCCTTGCCCGAGGCCGCGCCCCTCGGCATCCCCGCGTGGCTCGGGTGGCAGCACTTCCTCAACAGCCTGTTCCTGCTGCTGGTCATCCGCTCGGGACTGCAGTTCCGCCGCGAGAAGCGGCCGGACGCGTTCTGGTCGCCACGGGGGAACAAGCGGCGCCGCATCAGCCTCGCGCTGTGGTTCCACCAGGCCATCGACGTGCTGTGGATCGCCAACGGCGTGGTGTACATCGTGCTGCTGTTCGCGACGGGGCAGTGGATGCGGATCGTCCCGACGTCGTGGGACGTGTTCCCGAACGCGGTGTCCGCGGCGCTGCAGTACGCCGCACTGGACTGGCCGACCGAGAACGGATGGGTGAACTACAACAGCCTGCAGCAGCTGTCGTACTTCGCGATCACCTTCGTGGCGGCACCCCTGGCGATCGTCACCGGTGTCCGGCTGTCGGGGGTGTGGCCGCGGGAGGCGGAGCGTCTGAACCGCCTGTTCCCCGCGGAGTGGGCGCGCCGCATCCACTTCCCCGTCATGCTCTTCTTCGTCGCCTTCATCGCCGTGCACGTGTTCCTCGTGCTCGCGACGGGCGCGCTGCGCAACCTGAACCACATGTACGCCGCACGAGGATCGGTCGACCCCGACGCCTTCGCGTCCGACCCGACCGGACTGCTGCTGTTCGCGGCATCCCTGCTGGCCATGGCCGCCGCGTGGATCGCCGCCCGCCCGTCGTTGCTCATCCCGATCGCGCGGCTGTTCGGCGACGTGAAGCAGCGCTGACGCGCCGCGGCCGGCGGGGTGTGCAGCCCGGGTGCGGGCGGCCCGGGTGTGGGCGACCCGGGGGTGGGCTGCCGGGGTGTGGGCTGCCCGGGTGTGGCTGCCGGGATGTGTGCCGTCCTGCGGAGATCGGGGATGACGCGCCGGTCGGGGCTGCGGGTGGCCGGCGTGTCGGGGGAGTGTTCCGCGGGACGGCTCGCTCGCAGCCCCGCGTTCCGCGAACGGACTACGGGGTCGTGGCCGTCGGGGCGGATGCCATCGCCTGCAGGCCCCGATGGATGAGGTCGACACCGAAGGCGAAGTCGGCGTCGGGAAGGTGCGCGGCACCGGGGGCGACGACGCCGACGCTGTCGTACTGCAGGCGCTGCTGCTCGTGCCAGACATGGCCCAGGACGAAATGCAGCAGGGTGGTCGCCGTGCGGCCCGCGACCTCCGGAGAGAAGCCCTCGGCGACCACGGCGGCGGTCAGTCGATCGAGGGCGGTGGACGCACCGAGACCGAGCGCGAGCGTGCTCGAGACCACCTCGGCACCGTCGCGATAGGCCAGGAGGGCATCGCGGAGGGCACGCGCTTCGGCGGCGACCCCGCTCCCGCGCAGCAGGGAGGGTGCCTGTCCCACGATGCGGTCGGAGAGCTCGGCCAGCAGCGTCTGCTTGTTGGGGAAGTGCCAGTACAGGGCGCTCGGCTGGACGTCGAGGCGCGTCGCCAGGCGACGCATGGTCAGGTCGGCGAGACCGTCGTCGTCGAGGATCCGCAGCGCGGCACGCGCGACGTCGTCGGCCGAGTGGCCGCGAGCGCGTCCGGGAGGAGTCACGATCCGAGTATAGTGAACGCCGTTCAGGTGAACGCTGTTCAGGTAAGGATCGACATGAGCACTCCCTCCCGTTATCGCTCTCCGGATGCCACGGACCTCGCGCGCGTCGCCGTCTTCGCGGCGCTCATCGCGGTGCTCGGCCTGCCGGGAAGCTTCCCCGTCTTCGGCGGCGTCCCGATCACGGCCCAGACCCTGGGCGTCATGCTCGCCGGCGCCATTCTCGGTCCGTGGCTCGGTGCCCTGTCGGTGACGATCCTGCTGGCCCTCGTCGCCGTCGGGCTTCCGCTGTTGGCCGGCGGGCGCGGCGGTTTCGCGATCTTCCTCGGTCCGACCGCGGGCTACGCGCTCGGCTGGATCCTGGGAGCGATCGTCATCGGCCTCATCGTCCACGCCGGCAACCGCCGCCCCGTGTGGTGGCGCACCGCGATCGCGATGATCGCCGGAGGGGTCGTCGCGATCTACGCGCTCGGCATCCCCGTGCAGAGTCTCGTGACCCGCCTCCCGCTGGGGGAGACCGCGCTGACGAGCCTGATCTTCCTTCCCGGCGACCTGCTCAAGGCCGTCATCGCCACGATCGTGGTGAGACTGCTCGTGCGCGCTTACCCTCGCGGGTTCCGTCGCTCGTGGCGCTCGGTGTCCGCCGCGGAGCCGGCCCCCGTCGCCGCGTGATCCTGCACTGCCGCGACCTGGGGGTCCGGCTCGACGGCCGGGAGGTGCTCCGCGGTGTGAGCCTCGACCTCGACGCGCGCACGATCGCGGTGATCGGTGACAACGGTTCGGGCAAGTCGACGTTCGCTCGCGTGATCGCCGGTCTCGTCCGCCGTGACAGCGGCGACGTGCGGGTAAGGGGTCTCGACCCCGACGAGGATGCCGCCGAGCATCGCCGCCGCGTGGCTCTCGTGCTGAGCAATCCCGACGCCCAGATCGTCATGCCCGTCGTCGCCGACGACGTCGGTTTCTCGCTGAGGGCCGAGCGGCTGCCGAAGACGCAGCGGGACGAGCGGGTGGCCCGGGCCCTGGAACGTTTCGGCCTCGCGGACTTCGCCGAGCGGTCCGCGCACGATCTGTCGGGAGGTCAGAAGCAGCTGCTGGCGCTGTGCGGCGCTTTCGTGCGCGAGCCCGACCTCGTCGTCGCCGATGAGCCCACGGCTTACCTCGATGCGCGCAACGCCCGCCGCGTCGCCGGGCATCTGCTCGCCGACTCCGGGCACGCGCTCGTGGTCGTCACCCATGACCTCGCCCTCGCGCGGCGCTGCGAGGCCGCCGTGCTGTTCGCCGACGGGGGTGTGAGCGCCGCGGGCGCGGCATCCGAGGTCGTCGACGCGTACGAGCGGGCACTGGTGTGCTGAGCCTGTACCGCCCGGGTGCCGGGATTCTGCATCGTATGCCCGCGGGACCGAAGATGCTCCTGGTCGCCGTCGCCGCGATCGGTCTCGCCGCGCTGCCGACGGCGGCGTGGGTCGCGGCGGTGTGCGCGGCGGCGGTCGTCGCCGCCTACGTCGTCGCGGGCGTGGGCCTGCGGGAGTTGGGGCGTCACCTCTGGGGCCTGCGCTGGATCATCGCGATCACCGCGATCGGTCAGCTCATCTTCCTCGGCCCCGAGCCCGCGCTGGCCAACACGGCGCGCGTCGCGGCCGCCCTGCTCGTCGCTGCGCTCCTGCCGCTCACCACGCGGGTGGACGACATGCTCGACGCCCTCGAGCGTGGCTTCGGCCCGCTGCGAAGAATCGGGATGGATGCCGAGCGCGCCGCGCTCCTGCTCGCCGTGACGATCACCACGATCCCGGTCCTCGCGCGGCTGGCCGCCGAGGTACGCGAGGCCCAGCGGGCACGGGGCGCGCGCCCGTCGCTGCGCGCCGGGATCGTGCCGTTCGTCGTGCTGTCGCTGCGCCACGCCGATCAGCTCGGCGAGGCGCTGGCCGCCCGCGGCATCCGCTGACCTCCCCTGCGGATGCGGGGCGCTGACGTCCGCACCGCCCCGCGCTGACGAGCCTTGTCCCACTTGTTGCTGTGTGCAGCCTCCTCAGGCAGCACAATGTGGGACACGCACCCGCCATAAGTGGGACGAGGGGTCTCCCCGCCGGGGTGACCTCGCGCGGTCACATGCGAATGTGTAGAGCGCGGACCTTGTCCCACTTTTTGCTGTGTGCAGCCTCCTCAGGCAGCACAATGTGGGACACGCACCCGCCATAAGTGGGACGAGGGTGTCCCCGCCGGGGTGACCTCGCGCGGCGGTCACGTGCGAATGTGTAGCGCGCGCGAACCTTGTCCCACTTGTTGCTGTGTGCAGCCTCCTCAGGCAGCAGAATGTGGGACACGCACCCGCCATAAGTGGGACGAGGGTGTCCCCGCCCGGGCGACCTCGCGCGGCGGTCACGTGCGAGTGTGTGTCGCGCGCGGACCTTGTCCCACTTGTTGCTGTGTGCAGCCCCCTCAGGCAGCACAATGTGGGACACGCACCCGCCATAAGTGGGACGAGGGGTCTACCCGTCGGCGGCGGTGTCGTCGGCGGCGGTGCGGCCCGCCGCGAACCCGGCGGCGTAGGCCTCGTCGGAGCCGAGGGCGAACATGTCGCGCTCCGCGGGTCGCACGATCGAGCGCGCGCCGGGCAGATCGAGGTCGCCGACGAGATCGGCGCGCCCGCGCACCACGGCGACGGGCAGGCGCGCGGCCTTGCCCTTGACGAGGTCCGTGGCCGCGGCGATCTCGTCGGCCACGCACGGCAGCGTGACGACGAGCGGGCGGCCCTCGGCATCCGTCGTTCCGCGCAGGTCCTCGAACACGCGCACGCCCGCGGCTCCGATCGCGTGGTCGGTCTGCCCCTCTCGCCACGCGCGGCCGAGCGTGTCGGTGATCAGCACGCCCACGCGGGCACCGGTGGCATCCCGCAGGCCCGCCGCGAGCGCGCGCGCCGAGGCGTCGGGATCCTCGGGCAGGAGGAGCACGGTGCCCTCGGGGGTGTTGCTCGCGTCGACTCCCGCCGCAGCCGAGACGATGCCGAGCCGGTTCTCGACGATGCGGGTCACGTGGCCCGCGGGCGAGGTCCGGGATGCCACCAGACGCACGGTCTCGCGTGTGATCGCGTCCTCGCGGTCGTCGGCGTGCAGGATCCGGCCCTCGGCCTTCGAGACGATCTTGCTGGTCACCACGACGATGTCGCCATCCCGCAGGCCGGATCCCTCGCGCGGATCGGCGTCGACCGCGGCCCTGATCACCGCGACGAGGTCGGTGCCCGGCGCGATCTCCCCGATGCCGGGAAGGGCCCAGATCTGCAGCACGTCAGCGGACGAAGCGGACCTCGGTGAGCTCCTCACCGAGGAACGGCTGCACCTGGGTCGCCCCGTCGAGCGTGAACCCGTTGCGCGTGTAGAAGCGGTGCGCGCGGGGGTTGTCGTCCGCGACCCACAGGTACAGGCCTTCGCCCTCTTCGACGGCGGCGTCGAAGAGCTGCTGACCGATGCCGGTTCCGTGGAACTGATCGAGCAGGTAGATGAAGTACAGCTCGCGCGGGCGCGGGGCGTCGTCATCGCGGGCCGGGCCGGATCCGACGAAGCCGACGATCTCGCCGTCGACGAGCGCGGCCCGCATGCGGTAGTCCTCGCCCTGGGAGGCCCAGTGGGTCCAGAGCTCGGCCATGCGCTTGGGGGACACCGCTTCGAGCGCGGCCCTGCTGATGAGGTGGTCGTAGGTCTCGTGCCAGCACGTCGCGTGCACACGACCGAGGGCCTCGGCATCCACATCGCGCACCGGACGGACGACGGTGTCGGCTCGGGTCTCCGCATTCATGGCGCGACTCTACGCGGCCGTCGTGCGACGGTGAAATCGGATGCAGGGGGCCGTGCGATGCGCTATGGCCCCGGCATCCTGCCAGACTCGCGTGCCACGATCCGGGCATGTCCGCGCGTCCCGCCCTCACGTCGGTGGAGGCGCGGATCGATGCCCTCGCGAACAGGCTGCTGCGGTCCGCGCCGGCCACCGGGACGCGGGCTCGCCTCGTCGAGCTGGCCGTCTTCGTGCTCAAGCAGGCGTGGGCGTGCGTGTTCGGTGCGACGTTCCTCGCGGTGGTCCTCGCGGCCAAGCTCTGGTACCCGGTGGACGCACCGCTGGCGCGCAACGACGCCCTGACGATCGCGGCGGTCGTGATCCAGGTCGCGATGGTCGCCGGGCGGCTCGAGACCCTCCGCGAGCTGCGGGTCGTCGTGCTGTTCCACGTGGTCGGCACGGTGATGGAGCTGTTCAAGACCGACGTCGGGTCGTGGATGTACGCGCCGGAGGGCGTGCTGCGGCTCGGCGGCGTGCCCCTGTACAGCGGGTTCATGTATGCCGCGGTCGGAAGCTACATGGTGCGCGTGTACCGCCTCTTCGACCTGCGGTTCTCGCGCTACCCGCAGCGCTGGATCACGGCCGTCGTGGCCGCGGCGATCTACGCGAACTTCTTCACCCACCACTGGATCGTCGACCTCCGCTGGGTGCTCCTGGCGGCTGTCGTGGTGCTGTGGTGGCGCACGAGGATGCACTTCCGATTCTTCCGCGGAACGTTCCGGATGCCGCTGCTCCTCGCGTTCGCGGGGGTCGCGGTGTTCATCTGGCTCGCCGAGAACATCGCGACGTACGCCGGCGCGTGGCTGTATCCGACGCAGGTGGCCGGATGGCATCCGGTGGACGTGTCGAAGCTGTCGTCGTGGTTCCTGCTGATGATCGTCTCGGTCGTGCTGGTGACCTGGGTGTACCCGCCGCGCGAGCCGGACGCGTCGACATTGTCCGCTGTCCACAAAGGAGTCGCCGGTTCGTAGGGAGATCACTACGCTCGCCCGTCGTGAACGTCCTGTGGCGCACCCTCCTGGTCCTCCTCCGCGCGCGGCGCCGGCTGCGCCGCGAAGGCCCCGTCGACCCGAACAGCATCGGGCGGATGCGACTGCGCGTCCTGCCCACCGACATCGACCTGCTCCGCCACCTCAACAACGGTCGATATCTGTCGCTGTTCGATCTGGGGCGGTGGGACCTTCTCACGCGCACCGGGATCGCCGGGGCGATGGCATCGCACGGGTGGTACGCCGTCGTCGCCGCCGAGACGATCACGTTCCGCCGTTCGCTGGAGCTGTGGCAGCGGTTCGATCTCGAGACCCGCCTGCTCGGGCACGACGATCGCGCCGTCTACCTCGAGCACCGCGCCGTCGTGAACGGCGAGATCTTCGCGCGCGCCGTCATCCGGGCCCGCATCCTGCGTCGCTCCGGCGGGACGGTGCCCCACGACGAGCTGTTCGCGGCGGTGGGTCGGCCCGAGGGCGTGCCCGACGTCGAGCCGTGGGTGCACGAGTGGGCGGCGGCCTCGGCGCTGCCGTCGACGCGGCGCCCCGCGCCCAGCGACTGGCGCTGACCGGCGGGGTGCGGCTGTCGGCGTCGTCGCTGCCGGACGACAGGCGCCGCGCCCGCCTCAGCTCACGCCGAAACGGGCATCCAGCCAGGCGACCTGACGGGCCCAGTGACGCGTGCCGCCGCCCTCGTGACCGTTGTACGGGTACACCTCGATCGCCGCGTCCTCGGATGCCAGGGCGTGGAAGGCCGCGAACACCCCCGACGGGAGCACGATGTCATCCATCAGCGCGACCGAGAAGAACGCCGGGGCGTGGATGCGCCGGGCGAGGATCGCCCCGTCCACGTGCGACAGGGTGTGCAGCGCCGCCGCGGTGTCGTCGCGGTGGATCGACAGCCAGCGCGTGACCTCGGTGAACGGCGCCGAGGGGGTGCGGACGATCGCATTCGGGATGTCGCACAGGAACGGCACGTCGGGCATCACCGCGGCGACGGCGTCTCCGCCCAGCGCGGCGGCCGCGATCGACAGGGCGCCGCCCTGGCTGCCCCCGGTGACCGCGATGCGGGTGGCATCCACTCCGGGGAGCTCGCGCACGACGTCGATCAGGCGTGCCGCGTCCGTGTAGAGGCGGCGGTAGTAGTACTCGCGCGGGTCGTGGATGCCGCGGGTCATGACGCCCGGGTAGGCGGCGGTGGATCCGTGGGGGTCGGGGGTGTCTCCGATGCTCCAGCCCGAGCCCTGGCCGCGGGTGTCCATGATGACGTGGACGTATCCGGCGGCCGCCCAGGCGATCTTGTCGCCGGGCAGGCCCCGACCGCCGCCGTACCCGATGAACTCGACGACCGCCGGCAGAGGGTCGTCGCCGTGCGGGCGCACGACCCATCCGCGGATCTCGTCGCCGGCGAAGCCGGTGAATGTCAGATCGTGCACCGCCAACGCGCGGACCGGGCCGTCCACCGGCGTGAGCGTCGCGGGGCGGGCGGCGGCGCGGGCCTCTTCCACCGTGTCGGCCCAGAAGGCATCCAGGCCCTCGGGCTCGGGCAGCGCCGGACGATACTCGCGCAGCAGCTCGAGCGGCATGTCGGTGAAGGTCTGAGCCATGAGGGTCTCCAGGGTCGGGGCGAATCGACAGTAGCGAACGCGGGCCACCCCGGTGCGCTCGGACGCGAGATCGGTGAAACATGCCGACGTCGTCCCGCGCCGCCCCTCCCGCGCCCGTCTTCGCCCCGCGGGGCCTCGCCCGAGCGGTGCGGCGCCCCGGCCGGCCGGTCGGGGAGAGGCGGAAGCCCCGGCCGCGCGATGCGCGACCGGGGCTTCTCGGCATCCTGGATCAGCTGGTGAGCAGTTGCAGCCCGTAGGCCTGGAGGATCTCGTTGACCGGCTGGAAGTAGGTGGTTCCACCGGTCGAGCAGTCGCCCGAACCGCCCGATGTCACGCCCTGTGCCTGATTGCCCGCCAGGAGCGAGCCGCCGGAGTCCCCGGGCTCGGCGCAGACCGAGGTGCGGATGAGGCCGGACACCGATCCTTCGGCGTAGCGCACGGTGGAGTTGTACGCCTGGACCTGACCGCAGTGCCATCCGGTGGTCGAACCCGAGCGGCAGACGGTCGCACCGACGGCGGCCGGAGTGGATCCCTTCACGGCGACGGTCCCGCCTGCGTAGTCGACGACCTGGCCGACCGGGGTGTGGCTCGGAGTGGCCACCCAGGCGTAGTCGTTGCCCGGGAACGAGGAGCCCTGGAACGTGCCGTAGGTGGTGCGGTCACCGGCGACACCGCAATGCCCCGCGGTCACGAAGCCGCCCTGCACGGCGAAGCCGACCGAGCAGCGGCCGGCGTCGTTGATGTAGTACGCCACGCCGCCGCGGATCGTGTCGAACGTCTCGGGAGCGGCGACATCGGTCTCGAGACGCACTGCATCGGCGGGGGCCCCGAGCGACGCGACGAAGTCGGCCGCGACCTGCTCCCCGCCGGTGACGACGTCGACGACGACGTCGTTGGACGCGACGTCGATCCACCACGACGGGACGACGTCGGGCACCTCGGCGGAGGCGATCCGTGCGCTCAGGGACTCGAGGTCGGCGAGCGAATGCGCGGCGGGAACGGGCACGGCACCGGCTCGCGTGACGGCGGCGCGGGCTTCGTCGTCCGTCACGGCGGCGTAGACGGTGCGCGTGGCCTCGTCGAGCCAGGTGCCCGCGAACGCGTCGCCCGTCGCGGCGGCGGCGTCGGCGGCGGTGCCGATCGCGTCGGCCTGGAAGCGCAGCACCTCCTTCGCGCCGTCCACGTCGGTGCCGAGATCATGCGCCATCGCCTCGAGGAGTCGGGCGTCGACGCCGTCGACGGCGGCATCGGGTGCGGGCGACTGGGCCAGCGCCGGGGCGGCGGCCGAGGTCGTCAGGAACAGGCCGAGGGCAGCGATGCCGACGGCCGCTTTCGATATGCGGTTCACGGGGAGTGGCCTTCCATCCAGGGGGGATAAATGGTTGGGTACCCACGCACATGAAAGCACGACCGGGCCAGAAAACGAAGCATGTGTATAGTTTTCTGCCGGCGGTCCCTCCTTCCGGCGGTGATGTCCCGGTCACCCGCCGCGCCCAGTTCGAGGGGCGACCGGCGGGCCGCGGGTGGACGGCGACCGCCCTGCCTAGGCTGTGGAGCATGAGCGAGAACGACCCGCAGACGCACGGTTCCCTGCTCTCCGGCGACGCCGTCGAACGCGCCCTCGCGCACGTCGCGGCGTTCGCCGCGGCCGCGGCGACGTCGTCGTCGCCCCTCGCGTCACCGCGCTCCGCCGGCTTCCTCGCGGCCGCCGCCGACGGCGTGCTGCGGCCGGTGGGGACGACGGCCCCCGCCGCGGCGCTGCACCGGCTCGCGGGGGAGGTGCCCGACGGCCTGTCGTGGATGCTGCGCGGTGCCGTCCAGCTCGGTGGAGCCATCGCCCCCGTCCTGCCGACGCCCGCCGTGCCGCTCGCGCGCCGCGCCCTCGCCGACGTGCTCTCGTCGCTCTTCCTCGATGCGCGCGGCGACCACCTCGGTCCGGCCCTGGCAGCCCTCCGCGCCGACGCGGCCATGCCGGACGTGCGGCTCGTCGCGCCGCCCGTACTCGGGTCGACCGCCGCGCGGCACCGGCTCGACGGCATCCGGGCCCTCGCTGCCCGGGACGACGTGGAGCGCGTGTCGGTCGCGGTGCGCGAGGTGGTCACGGGGCTGTCGGGATGGGCGTTCGAGGCCGATGTCGAGCACGCCGCCGAGCGGCTGCTGCCCCTCCTTCTGGATGCCGCGTCAACGGGCACCTGCGTCACTCTCGTCGCCGAGGGGCGCGACGACCTCGACCTGACGATCGCCGTGCTCGCGCGCGTCGGCGAGGAGTCGCGACTGCGGAACGCACCCGTCGGCATCGAGCTGCCCGTCGCCGTGCCCGAGACGCTGGGCGCCCTGCGGGAACTGGCCGCGTGGGCCCGCGTGCGGGTCGCCGACGGTGCCGCACCGCTCGCGGTGCGCCTCGACGACTCCGTGCCCCTCACGGACGATGCGCTGCGCGCCGCGCGTCACGGGTGGCCCGCGCCCGCGGTCGCCGCGACCGCCGATCTGGACGCCCTCACCGTCGCGACCGTTCGCGAAGCGCTCGGACGCCGTGCCGTCGAGGGTCTGCGGGTCGAGTTCGCCACGGGCGACCCGGTGCGGGCGGCGGTCGTGCGCACGCTCGCCGAGTCCGCCGACGCGCCCATCGACCTCGCGACGCCGCTCGGTGTCGGCGGGAGCGGGGGAGAGGCGCGCGTCGTGACGGCGCCCGTGGTGCACCCCGACGACGCCGACGCGGTCGTGGCCGCCCTCGCCGCGCGCGTCGCGCAGCGCCTGGCACCGACCGACGTCGACACCGAGGCTCGCGTGACGGCGGCGCTCGCGACGCCCGAGGCGACGCCGGCTCCGCCGCGCGCGCCACAGCGCCGGGTGGCGCCCAGGCCGCCGATCCTGCGTGAACCCGCCGCGGACGACGACGCCGAGCCCGGGCTCACGCAAGCGGTGCTCGGTATCGCCCGTGACGCCGCACCCGGCGACACCTCGGCGCTGGGTCCGGACGTGCAGCAGATGCTCTTCGGCGGCCAGGCGTTCGTCGACACCGCGGTGTTCTCGGTCCGCGAGACGACCGAGCTCGCGGGGGCGGCGCCGGGCTTCCGCAACACCGCCGCCACCGATCCGAGCGTGCCCGAGGACCGCGCCTGGGCGCACGACGTGCTCGCCGCCGTCTCGGGCTCCACGGCCGGGGATGCCACGGCCGCCGCGGGCCGCGTCGACGACGAGGCGGGCTTGGACGCGGTGATCGCCCGGGTGCGCGAGGCCGCGGACGAGTGGGGAGGGCGGGCAGCGATCGACCGCGCCGCCGTGATCGAGACGGCATCCCGCGCTCTCGCCGAACGGCGGGCGGAACTCGTCGAGGTGCTCGCCTCGGAAGGCGGAGCGCTCTTGACCGAGGCGGACGCCGAGGTGGACACCGCCGTCGACGCCGCGGCCTACTACGCGGCCACCGCGAAGGAGCTCGACCGGGTCGCCGGTGCCGTGTTCGTGCCGGATCGGGTCACCGTCGTCGCCCCCCGCTGGAACTCCTCGGTGGGTCTGTGCGCGGCCGAGACGCTCGCCGCGCTCGCCGCGGGCTCCGGCGTGGTGCTGACGCCGTCGCCCCGGGCCCGTCGCGCCGGGGCGGTCGTGGCCGAGGCCCTGTGGGCGGCAGGGGTGCCGCGAGATGTGCTCGCCTACGTCGACCTCAATGAGGACGCCTCCGGTCGCGCCCTCATCGTCCACCCGGGTGTCGACCGCGTTCTGTTGTCGGGTGCACGGGCGACCGCCGAGCGTTTCGTCGCCTGGCGTCCCGACCTGCCGATGCAGGCGCTGACGGCCGGCCGCAACGCGGTGATCGTGACGCCGTCGGCCGACCTCGATCGCGCGGTCGCCGACATCGTCGAGGGCGCCTTCGCGCGCGCGGGTCAGGCCGCGACCGCGTCGTCGCTCGTGATCCTCGTCGGCGCTGCGGGACGCTCGCCGCGGTTCCTGGCACAGGTGAAGGATGCCGTGGAGTCGCTGCGGGTCGGACCGGCCGACGACCCGCTGTCCGACATCGGCCCACTCGTCGAGGAGCCGACCGGCGACGTGCGCCGCGCGCTGACCGTCCTCGCCGACGGGGAGCGCTGGCTCGTCGAGCCGCGCGAACTCGACCTCGGACCCGAGACGGCGGGCCGCTTCTGGACGCCGGGCGTGCGCACGGGCGTGCACGCCGGGTCGCACCTCACCCGCACCGCCGTCGCGGCACCGGTGCTCGGCATCCTGCACGCTCCGACCCTGTCGCGGGCGATCGAGTTGCAGAACCTCGTCGGCTCGGGCTTCGTCGCGGGGCTGCACACCCGCGACGCCGCCGAGCTCGACCTGTGGCTCGACACGGTCGAGGCAGCCGTGCTGCGGGTGAACCGCTCGACCACGGGCGCGGTCGTCCAGCGCGAGCCGCTCGGTGGCTGGGGTGCTGCGGGCATCGGACCCGGTGCGATGTCGGGCGGCCCCAACCGTCTCGTGGCGCTCGGATCGTGGCGGCCGTCGTCGGGCGGTCCCGCGTCGTCGACGCTGCACCTGCGGGGCCTCGACACGCGTATCTCGACGCTGATCGAGGCGGCCCAGCCGACGCTCGACTACGCCGCGTTCGAGTGGCTGCGACGCGGGGCGCTGTCGGACGCCGTCGCGTGGGACCGCGAGTTCGGGCGGGTGAAGGACGCCTCGCGCCTCGGCCTCGAACGCAACCTGCTGCGGTATCGCCCCGTCGACGTGGCCGTGCGCGCCACCGGTGACGCCCCGTGGCAGGCGGTGCTCCGCGTTCTCGTCGCGGCGGTTCGGTCCGGTTCGCGTTTCGGCCTGAGCACCCCCGTGGGGCTTCCCGCCGACGTCCGGCACCTCCTCGGCGAGAGCGGCGTGCCCGTCTCGGTCGAGACGGATGCCGAGTGGCTGCAGCGGATGGCCGGTGGGATGCCGGATGCCGAGAGGGACGCCGAGGGCGTCCCCGTCGATGTCGCGCCCGCCGGACCCCGCGCCTCGCGCGTGCGCCTGGTCGGCACGTCGGCGTCGGTCGAGACCCTGCGTGCGGCGCTGGCCGAGACGATCGGAGGCGATCCCGCGCTCACCGTGTACGCGGGCGAGGTCACGACGGCGGGTCGCATCGAGCTGCTGCCGTTCCTGCGCGAGCAGGCGGTGTCCATCGAGGCGTTCCGTTTCGGCCGCCCCGATGCCTGGAGCGCCGAGGTCATCTGACGCGCCGCCGTCCGCGTTCCGGTCGAGCGCACACGTTCCGGTCGAGCGCGTTCCGGTCGAGCGCACACGTTCCGGTCGAGCGCACACGTTCCGAGCGTCCGTTGCGTATGCGCTCGACCCGATCGTGTGCGTTCGGCGCGGCACGCGAGCCCCGTCCGTTTCGAAAACGTTTTACCGCGGGCGCCGCCGCGGGTACCGTCGAGAACGACCGGAGGAGCAACGATGACCACCGCCCGTTTGACCGTCGACGCCCGCTTCCCCATCGGGGCCGTACGGCGCCGCCTCTTCGGCGGCTTCGTCGAGCACCTCGGACGCCACGTCTACGACGGCATCTACGAACCCTCGCACCCCGAGGCCGACGAGCAGGGGTTCCGCACGGACGTGCTCGAGCTCGTGCGCGAGCTCGGCGTCTCGATGATCCGCTACCCCGGCGGCAACTTCGTCTCGGGGTTCCGCTGGGAGGACAGCGTCGGGCCGCGCGACCAACGCCCGCGCCGCCTCGACCTCGCGTGGCACTCCACCGAGACGAACGAGGTGGGTCTGCACGAGTTCGTCGACTGGCTCGACAAGGCCGGCAGTGAGCTGATGCTCGCGGTGAACCTCGGCACGCGCGGAACCCTCGAGGCGATCGACCTCCTCGAGTACAGCAATATCCCCCGCGGCACGACCCTGTCGCAACGGCGCATCGACAACGGCCGCGAGGCGCCGTTCGACGTGCGCGTGTGGTGCCTGGGCAACGAGATGGACGGACCGTGGCAGCTCGGCCACCGCTCCGCCGACGACTACGGCACGCTCGCCGCGCGGACGGCGAAGGGGATGCGACAGCTCGACCCGACGATCGAGCTCGTCGTGTGCGGGTCCTCGGGCGCGCAGATGCCCACGTTCGGCGAATGGGAGCGCATCGTGCTCACGCACGCGTACGACGACGTCGACATGATCTCGTGCCACGCCTACTACCAGGAGCACGACGGCGACATCGATTCGTTCCTGGCGTCCTCGGTCGACACCGACCACTTCATCGACACCGTGGTCGCGACCGCCGACCACGTCGGCGCGGTGCGCGGCAGCAGCAAGAGGATCGACATCTCGTTCGACGAGTGGAACGTCTGGTACATGGACCGTGTGGCATCGGAGAAGCCCACGGCGATCGACGACTGGCCCGTCGCCCCGCGCCTGCTGGAGGACGTCTACTCGGCGGTGGATGCCGTGGTCTTCGGCAGCCTCCTGATCTCGCTGCTCAAGCACGCCGACCGCGTGGCATCCGCCTCTCTGGCCCAGCTCGTCAACGTGATCGCGCCGATCATGACCGAGCCCGGCGGCCCGTCGTGGCGTCAGACGACGTTCTACCCGTTCTCGATCACGTCCCGTCTCGCCCGGGGCGAGGCCCTGCGCGTGCAGGTCGAGGCCGGCGCGATCGACACGGCGAAGTACGGGGCGGTCCCGGCGGTGGATGCCGTCGCCACCCACGACGCCGAGACGGGCGCCGCCGCGCTGTTCCTGGTGCACCGCGGGCGGGTGGAGCCGATCGAGGTCGCGGTCGACGTCAGCGGCCTCGGCGCGGTGGAGCTCGTCGAGACGCACCTCCTGCACGACGGCGACCCGTACGCGCGCAACACCCTCGAGCACCCCGATCGCGTGCGGACCCGCCCGCTCGAGGGAGTGCGCATCGAGGACGGTGTCCTGCACGCGACCCTGCCGCCGATCGCCTGGGCGGCGCTCGCGCTGCGGCGCGTCGGCTGAAACAGGTCCGGGGCGCGATCCTCCGCCGGGCGCGGTGGGATCGCACCCCGGACGAAGGATCGCGCCCCGAACCCGGGCGCTGCCGGCGTCAGACCAGCTGAGCCCGGCGCGCGTGCAGCTCGTCGAACGTCGCGAACGACTCGGCGATCGGGCTGCCCGTGAAGTGGCCGACCCAGCCGTCGTCGTCGTGGAAGAAGCGCACGCTCACGTAGTGCGGGGCGGTGCCCATGTCGAACCAGTGCGTGGTGTTGGCGGGCACCGAGATGAGGTCTCCCGCCTCGCAGTACACCGCGTGCACCTTGTCGTTCGCGTGCAGGTAGAACACGCCGGCGCCCTGGGCGAAGTAGCGGTCCTCGTCGTCGTCGTGCTTGTGCTCGGACAGGAACTTCTGGCGGAACGGCGTCTTCAGGTCGTCGTAGTCGGCCTGCGCGGGGTCGAGTGCGACCACGTCGACGAGCGTGTACCCCTCGCGTTCCTTGACCTCGTCGATCTCGGCCGAATACAGCGCGAGCACCTCGTCCTGCGACGCGCCGGCGGGCACGTCCTTGACCTCCCAGCGGGAGAAGCGGGCGCCGAGCTCGGCGAGGGCCGCGCGGATCTCAGCCTCGTCGGTGGTCTCGAGCACGGGCGTGCTCGGGTCGGTCTCTTTCCAGACGGTCAGGAGCGTCACGGCTCCTCCTCTCGGACGAATGCGGTCGGGACGATCCGATTGTCTCGCCCGCCCCGGTCCTCGTGGGCGTTCTCGACGTGGTGCCCCGTAACAAAGCGCAACCTCGATCCGTCGGCGCGGGGCACCACTGCTTGACTGCTCGACGGCCGCCGCACCACAGCATCCGCCGCGGCCCTTTGCACCCGACCTCTTCCGAAGGGGAACCCCGTGTCCGTTCGCTCCCACCGCTGGGCCGCCGTCGTCGCCACCGTCGGCATCGCCGCCCTCGCCCTCACCGGCTGCGCGCAGCAGAACACCGCTGCCCCGGCCGCCTCCGCAGCCCCCGTGCAGAAGGCCGAGAACCTTCCCGCCCCGTTCGACGGCGAACCGCTCAAGGTCGCGCTCGTGCAGCAGTCGGGTGCCGGCGACTACTTCACCGCGTGGACCGCGGGCGCCAAGGCCCAGGCCGCCGCGATCAACATCGACCTCACGGTCTACGACGCTCGCAACGACAACGCGAAGCAGGCCTCGGACCTCGAGCAGGCGATCGCCGCGGCCCCCGATGCGATCATCGTCGACCACGGTCAGACGGACACGATCGAGCCGCGTGTGCGCGAAGCGGTGGATGCCGGCATCCCGGTCGTCGTGTACGACCTGGCGCTGGAGAACACCGACGGTGTCGTCGTGACTTCGCAGTCGGATGCGTCGATGGCGCAGGGTGTGCTCGACCAGCTCGTGGCCGACAACGGGCAGGGCGCGAAGGTCGGACTGGTCAGCGCCGAGGGCTACGCTCCGCTGGACCGCCGCAAGAAGGTCTGGGACGAGGTCGTCGCCGAGAACGGTCTCGACGAGCTCTTCTTCACCGGCAAGGTGACCGAGTCCACCGCGACCGACAACATCCCGCTCGTGGACGCCGCGCTCAAGGCGAACCCGGGGGTGCAGGCGATCTTCGCCCCGTACGACGAGATCACGAAGGGCGTCGTCCAGGCCGTCGTGCAGAACAACCTGCAGGACGAGGTCAAGGTCTACGGCATCGACATCTCCAACGCCGACATCGAGGTCATGATCGCCGACGGCAGCCCGTGGGTGGCCACCAGCGCGACCGATCCGTCGGCCGTGGGCGCCGGCGTCGTGCGCGCGCTCGCCCTGAAGCTCGCCGGGGAGCTCACCGAGGATGCGGTGCAGTTCCCGGCGGTCACGATCACCCGCGACTTCCTGATCGAGAAGGGCATCACCAACGTGTCGCAGCTGCGTGAGGCCGAGCCGTCGCTGCTGCTGGACGACACCGTGATCGCCGACTGGCTGCCCGCCGTCTCCGGATGACCTCACCGCTCTCGCACGCCGCTCCGGCGGACGACGTCCCCGTCGTCCGCCTGAGCGGCGTCGGCGTGCGTTTCGGCACCAACCAGGTCCTCCGCGACGTCTCGCTCGACCTGCACCCGGGCAGCATCACGGCGTTGCTGGGCACGAACGGCGCCGGCAAGTCGACACTCATCGGCGCGATGTCGGGGGCCAACGCGGGGTACACCGGGCACATCGCGGTCGCGGGCGACGACCTGCGCCTCACCTCTCCCGCCCGCGCCCGCCGCGCCGGCATCGAGACGGTGCACCAGCGGATCGCCGACGGGATCGTCCCGGGCCTGAGCGTCGCCGACAACCTCGCCCTCACCGACCTCGCCGCCGGCGGCCACCGCCTCGTCCGCCGCGCCGCGTCCGAGCGCGTGGCGCGGGCGGCCCTCGAGCGCCTCGGATTGTCGTGGTCCGACGAGGTCCTGAGAGCGGATGCCGCGCGGCTGGGCACCTCCGACGCCCAGCTGCTCGTGCTGGCCAGGGCCCTGCGCTCGACCCCCCGCCTGCTGATCCTGGACGAGCCCACGTCGGCGCTCACGGCGGCGGAGGCCGATCGCCTCTTCGCCGTGCTGCGCGTGCTGCGCGACGAGGGCCTGTCGATCCTGTTCGTCAGCCACCGGTTCGGCGAGATCGAGCGGCTCGCCGACCGCATCGTCGTCCTTCGCGATGGTCGCCTCGAGCTCGACGCCGGTCGTCCGTTCGACTGGGGCGCCGCCCTGGAGGCGATGCTGGGCATCCCCACCGAGCTGCAGCAGCACATCGTCGAGCCGCTGCCCGCGGGTGCGGAGGTGCTGTCGGTCGACGGCGCCGTGCTGCTGCCCGGGAGCGAGCCGCTGAGCCTCGAGGTGGCCGCGGGGCAGGTGACCGGCATCCTGGGTCTGCTCGGCGCCGGCAAGACCGAGCTCGCCGAACTCCTCGCGGGGGTCCGTCCCGCCGGAACCGCCCGACTCCGGCTCGACGGTGCGCCCTACCGGCCCGCATCGCCCGCGGTGGCAAAGGCGGCCGGGGTCGTCCTCGTTCCCGAGGACCGTCAGCGCCAGGGGATCCAGCCCGGCTGGTCGATCGGTCGCACGGTGGGCCTGCCGGTCCTGCGGCAGATCTCGCGGTGGGGCGTCGTCTCCCCGGCCCGCGAGCGCGCCGCCGCCGATGAGGTGATCGACGCCTACGGCGTCGTGGCGCCCTCGGCCGACACTCGCGTCGACGACCTGTCCGGTGGAAATCAGCAGAAGGTCGTGGTGGGACGCTGGCTGCGCACCGGACCGCGCCTGGCCGTGCTCGACGAACCGTTCCGCGGCGTCGACATCGGTGCGCGCCGCCGCATCGGGGACGCCGCCCGCGAGCGCGCGGCAGAGGGGGCCGCGGTGCTCGTGCTCTCCAGCGACGTCGACGAGATCCTCGACGTCGCCGACCGCATCGTCGTCCTCGTCTCGGGGCGCATCGTCCTGGACACCCCCGCCGGCGTGCTCGACCGCGCGCGCATCGTCGCCGCCCTGCTGGACGACCCCGGCCACCGGAAGGAAACCGCATGACCTCCGTCTCCGCGCCCGCACGCCCCGGCGTCGGCTCCCGGATCGTGGATGCCGTCGCGAAGTGGGGCTTCGTCGCCGTCACCGTGCTGCTCATCGTCTTCTTCGCCGTGACTCAGCCGGCGTTCGCCAGTGGCGAGAACCTCGTCGGGATGCTGAAGTACATCGCTCCGATCGGCATCGCCGGTCTCGGGGTGACTCTCGCGATGACCGTGGGCGGCCTCGACCTCTCCGTGGGAGCGAACGCCGGATTCGCGGTGTCGATCGCGGCGTGGACCATGGTGATCGCGAACCAGGTCGGCGGCATCGCCGTCGGCGTCGTCCTGCTCTCGGGCGCACTCATCGGCGCCATCAACGCCGCGCTCATCGTCTTCGCGCGCATCCCCGACCTGCTCGCGACGCTGGCCACGATGTTCACGGTCGTGGGGCTGAAGCTCATCATCGTCGACGGGAAGTCCATCTCGTCGCAGATGACCCTCGCCGACGGCACCACGGCACCCGGCCGCTTCACACCGGACTTCCTGTGGTTCGACCGCGGGTTCATCGGCCCGGTCTCGGTTCCCGTGGTGCTGTTCCTGGGGCTCACCGTCGTGCTCTGGTTCGTCCTCGACCGCACCCGCTGGGGGCGCGCGCTCGCCGCCGTCGGCTCCAACCCGGAGGCGGCGCGGCTCGCCGGTGTGCGCGTCCGCGCCTACCGGGCCGCGGCCTACATCGGCTGTGGCATCCTGGCCTCGATCGCGGGTCTCGTGCTCGCGGCCCGCATCGGTCAGGGCGACGTGTCGGCCGGCAACAGCCTGCTGCTGGACGCCGTGGCCGTCGCGCTGGTGGGCGTCTCGGTGCTGGGGATCGGGCGTCCGAACGCGTGGGGCACGGCGTTGGGCGCGGTCCTGGTGGCCGTGATGGTCACCGGGTTCTCGATGATGGGTCTGCCGTACTACATCCAGGACTTCGGGAAGGGCCTCGTGCTGCTCGTGGCCCTGCTGTTCAGCTTCACGTTCCGCCGTCGCAAGACCACCATCGTCGCCGGGAGCACCACCGCATCATGACTCTCCTCACCGATCAGCTGACCGTCGAGACGGTCCCCGCGTACCTGGCTGCGCGGCCGCACCTGTCGGGGCCGGTGGACCCGGCATCCATCGTCTCGGTCGACGAGGTCGGCGACGGCAACCTCAATCTGGTCTTCATCGTGAAGGATGCCGCGGGCAACGGCGTCGTCGTGAAGCAGTCGCTGCCGCACGTGCGCGTCGACCCGTCGTGGCCGCTGACGCGTGAGCGTGCGGCGCGCGAAGCCGTCGTCCTCGGGGTGCACGAACGGATCGACCCGGCGCACGTGCCCGCGTTCCACGGCTTCGACGCCGAGGCCCTCGCGCTGTCGATCGAGGACCTCAGCGACCACGCCGTGTGGCGCGGCGAGCTCAATGCCGGCCGACTGCACACGTACGCCGCGGCGCACCTCGGCGCGTACGTGGGCGCCGTCGGCTTCGCCACGAGCGTCTTCGGGACGCCGGGTCCGGAGCGTCGGCGCGCGATCGCCGCCGCGACCAACCCCGAGCTGAGCGAGATCACCGAGGACCTGGTGTTCACCGAGCCGTACGTGGACCACGAGCACAACGGCTGGCTGCCCGCGAACGACGACGACGTGCGGGAGCTCCGCGCCGATGCGGCGTTCGTGCGCGAGATCGGCCTGGCCAAGCAGCGGTTCCAGGAGAGCACGCAGAGCCTGCTGCACGGCGATCTGCACACGGGTTCGGTGTTCGTCCGCGCCGAGGGGGAGTCGGTGCGGGCGTTCGACTCCGAGTTCGGTACGTACGGTCCCACCGGCTTCGACCTCGGGGCCGTGTGGGCGAACCTCATCATCGCCGCTGCCCGCGCCCAGGTGATCGGTCGGACCGCGGATGCCGAGACGCTGCTGAGCCTGCCGGTCGAGCTCGTCGACGCGTTCGAAGCCGAGTTCCGCCGTCGGTGGCCCGAGCGCGTCGATCCGCGGGTCTACGGCGACGACGTGCTCGAGCACACGCTGGCGCGGACCCGGTCGGATGCGGCGATCTACGGCGCGGCGAAGGCCGTGCGGCGCATCGTCGGGTTCTCGAAGGTCGCCGACATCCAGACGCTGCCCGAGGAGGAGCGTGCGCGGGCCGCCCGCTTCGTGCTGCGGGCGGCACGGACGCTCGGGACCGCTCGGCGGGAGGACGCCGACCCGCGGACGCTCACCGCTCGCACGCTCGCGACCCTCGCCTGAGGCAACGCCCGCTCTCGACCGCCCCGGGTCAGCGGGCGAGCAGTGTGCTCCGGATCTTCTCGGACACCGCTTCCCGCAGGGGCCGCACCGCCTCGGCATCCCAGGACTCCGGGTTGGGGAACGACCACTCCAGCACCTCGCCGCGAGGGGTCGAGGGGAGCGCGAGGCCGGGCTTCATCAGCACGACCACGTCGGCGGTCTCGAGGTCGTCCTCCGTGACGTGACGGGGGATGCGGTCGGTGATGTCCATCCCCAGTTCGGCGACGGTCGCAGCCACGGCGGGGTTCACCTCGACGGCGGGCGAGAGGCCCGCGGAGGTGGCCGTGAAGCGGTCGGCCGCCAGATGCTCGAGGAGAGCGGCGCCCAGCTGGGAGCGACCGGCGTTGTGCTGGCAGACGAACAGGACGGTGGGGACGGGGGTGGCGCTCACGGGGGTTCCTTCGGGTGTCAGTGGTCGGTGAGTCGGGGGGCGAGCTCGCTGATGCGGCGCTCCAGCTCGATGTAGGCCGAATCGAACGCGTCGTCTGTGCCGGCGCGGACAGGGTCGGGGATCGACCAGTGCAGGTCGCCGGTGACCCCGATCTCCTCGTGCGCGGTGTCGCACACGGTGATGACGAAGTCGGACCCGGTCAGCACGGCGTCGAGTCGCTGCGGTGCCCCGGCGGGAAGGGTGAGGGCGTGTCGTTCGGCGGTCGCGACCGCGCCCGGGGCGATCCGGTCGGCGGGGTGGGTGCCTCCCGAGGCGGCGGGGATCGAGCTGTGCGTCGCCCACAGGGCCGCCGCGAGCTGCGACCGCGCCGAGTTGGCGGTGCACACGAAGACCACGCGCCGCGCGCGCTCCGTGCGCCCGGGGGTGAGCCCGGTCAGCGCCGCCTCCGTCAGGCGGACGTAGCTGCGCCGACGGTCGGCTTCGGATCGGGAGCGCTCCACCATCCCCACCGATTCCAGGACGTTGAGATGGTGCGCGACGAGGTTGGACGGGAGACCGAGGCTCGCGCGGATCTCCGACGGGGAGAGATCGCCGAGGGTGAGGAGGTCGACGATCCGCAGGCGCGACGGGTCGCCGAGCGCGGCGTGCCGGGCCGCGCGGCCCTCGGGGTCCGAATTTCTCTCAACGTTCATTGCCTCAATATTGACTGAACCATATGCCGCGGGTCAAGATGAGCCCGTGACCCCCACCGCATCCGCCTCCGTACCCCGTCGTCCCCACCTGCTCCGCCGGGTGGTGGCGGAGTTCGTCGGCACGGGGCTGCTTGTCACGGTGGTCGTCGGATCCGGCATCGCCGCGCAGCGCCTGTCGCCGGACGATGTCGGGCTGCAGCTCCTCGAGAACAGCCTGGCCACCGCTCTCGGTCTGGCCGTGATCATCCTCATGCTCGGGCCGGTCTCCGGAGCGCACCTGAACCCCGTGGTGTCGATCGCCGACGGGGTGCTCGGGCGCCGGTCGGGCACCGGCCTGCCGCTGCGCGACCTCGGTCCCTACATCGCCGCGCAGATCCTCGGCGGCACCGCCGGGACGCTCCTCGCCGGCGTGATGTTCGATGTCGCGCCCGCCTTCTCGGCGAACGAGCGCGCCACCGGCGGCCACCTGGTGGGAGAAGTGGTGGCCACCGCGGGACTCGTGCTCCTGATCTTCGCCCTCGCCCGCACCTCGAGCGGGGTCACCACCGCGGCCGCGGTGGGGGCCTACATCGGTGCGGCGTACTGGTTCACCAGCTCCACCTCGTTCGCCAACCCGGCGGTGACGATCGCCCGGGCGTTCACCGACACCTTCGCCGGCATCGCGCCCGCGGCCGTGCCCCCGTTCATCCTCGCCCAGTTCGCCGGCGCCGCCCTCGGGCTCGCGCTCGTGGTCGTGTTCTATCCGACCGCCGCCCGCACCGCGGGCGAGGTCGTGACCCCCGTGCACCTCGAATCCCGATCCTGAAAGGTCCTCATGCACCTCGTTGCCATCGGCGGAAGCGACGCCGGCATCTCCACCGCGCTGCGCGCCCGTGAGCTCGACCCCTCCGTCGACGTCACGGTCGTGGTCGCCGACGCGTACCCGAACTTCTCCATCTGCGGCATCCCGTACTTCTTCTCTCGGGAGGTGCAGCCGTGGCAGTCCCTGGCGCACCGCACCCACGCCGACCTCGAGGCCACGGGCATGACGCTGCGCCTGGACACCCTCGCCACCGGCATCGACGTCGCCGGCCAGACGCTCGCCGTGCGCGCCGCGGACGGCACCGAGTCGACCATTCCCTACGACGCGCTCATGGTCGGGACCGGGGCCTCGCCCGCGACCGCCGGCATCGCGGGGCTCGACGAGCTCGGACCCGACGACGGCGTGCACCTCCTGCACTCGATGGGCGACACCTTCGCGCTGGAGCGCTACCTCGACGAGCGCGAGCCCCAGAGCGCGATCATCGTCGGCGCCGGGTACGTCGGTCTCGAGATGGCCGAGGCCCTCACCGTCCGGGGGCTCCACGTCACCCAGCTGCAGCGCGGCCCGGAGGTGCTGTCCACCCTGGACCCCGAGCTCGGCTCCCTCGTCCACGACGAGCTCACCCGGCACGGCGTCGACGTCCGCACCGACACCCGCGTGGCCTCTGTCGCCCGCGAGGGCGGCCGCCTCACCATCACCGGCACGCACCACGGCGAGCCCGTCACGTACACCGCCGACCTCGTGCTGGTGGTCGTGGGCGTCCGCCCCAACACCGAGCTGCTCACCGCGGCGGGGGCCTCGACCGGCGCCGGCGGGGCGGTCGTCGTCGACGAGCAGATGCGCACGGGGCTGCCGAACGTATGGGCGGCCGGCGACGGCGTGGTCACCCACCACCGTCTCCTCGGCGTCACGTATCTGCCGCTCGGGACCACCTCGCACAAGCAGGGCCGCGTCGCCGGCGAGAACGCGATCGGCGGCGACGCCCGGTTCGCGGGCAGCCTCGGCACGCAGGTCGTGAAGGTGTTCGACGTCGTCGCCGCGCGCACCGGCCTGCGCGACCACGAGGCGGTGGCCGCGGGCTACGCACCGCACAGCCACACGGCGATCGCGGACGACCACAAGCGCTACTACCCGGGCGCCACCCCGATCAGCATCCGGGTCACGGGAGACACCCGCGACGGGCGACTGCTGGGCGCCCAGCTCGTCGGCACGCGCGGCGCGGAGATCTCCAAGCGCGTCGACACCTACGCCGCGGCTCTGCACCACGGCATGACGGTGGCCGAGATGAGCGACCTCGACCTGTCGTACACGCCGCCGTTGGGCTCGCCGTGGGACGCCGTGCAGATGGCGACGCAGGCGTGGGAGCGCGAGGCCCGCGCGCTGACGCTCACCCGCTAGCGCGCGGCTCCGCGCCGGGGGTCACCGCCGTCGACCCCCGCTCCCCGCGTTCATCGCGAGGTGGGAGCGGGGAGCGGCGCGGGCCGGGTGCCGGGACGTCAGCGCGTCGCGACCGCGAAGCGCAGCAGCCACTCGGCGATCTCGAGGTGACGGCGCGCGGCGGGAACATCGGCGCCCCAGGCGTACATGCCGTGGCTCGCGACGATGAGCGCGGGCACCTCGGGGACCTCGGCGGTCGCGGGTCGGTACACCCGGTCGAAGCGGGCGGCTTCGACGGTCATGTCCTGGTCGTTGGCGATGACCGGGATCGTCACGGTCTCGTCATGCGCGCGATGGCCGATGCCCTTGAGCATCTCCATATCGCGGATCTCGACGCCCCCGGGCCATCGATGTCCGGCGACCACGGCGTCGAACGCGTGCACGTGGAACACCGCACCGGCACCCGTCCGTGCGGCGATGTGCGCGTGCAGCCCGGCCTCGGCGGACGGGGGGCGGGTGTCCGCGGGGTCCAGAGCCGTTCCGTCGGCGCCGATGAGCACGACGTCGCGATCGGTCAACTCGGACTTGTCCAGGCCCGAGGCGGTGACGGCGAGCACGAGCGGATCGCGGTCGACCACGACCGACAGGTTGCCGGATGTCCCGCGCATCCACCCGTAGCTCGAGAACCGCGAGGCCTCGGCGGCCAGCGCGGCGCCCGCCGCGCGCACACGGTCGGGGTGCGGGAGGGTCACCGGGTCAGCTCGATCTCGTCGAAGGATGCCACCGACGGCGCCGCGAAGGCAGACCCGTGCCACGGCTCCCCGGCCCGGTCGAGCGCGACGACCTGCCACCCCGCGGCCAGCGCCGCGGCGACCTCGTCGGGGTGGTCGGTGAGGAACAACGCCCGCTCGGGTGCGACGCCGAGCGCCTCCGCGATGCGGTCGTACGAGGCGGACTCCTTCTTGGGGCCGGCGCTCACGGTGTCGAAGAAGTCCTCGACGAGCGGGGTGAGATCGCCCTGCGGGGCGTGTCGGAACCACGGCACCTGCGACGCGACCGAGCCTGACGAGTACACGGCGAGTCGGATGCCGGCCTCGTGCCATTCCCGCAGTCGCGCCGGCACGTCCGCGAAGAACTGCGAGTGGATCTCGCCCGCGGCGAAGCCCTCTGCCCAGATGATGCCCTGGATCGTCTTCAACGGCGTCGACTTCACGTCGGAGGCCATGAGCTCGCGCAGGGCGTCGGCGACCTCGGCATCGGTGGCGTCGGCATCCAGCCCCGTCTCGGCGATCGCGTCGGCGCGGGCGGCCCGGACCGTGTCGTCGTCGCGTCCGAGGACGGCGTCCAGGCGCGGACGGGCGTAGTCGTACAGGTCGCCGAGGATGAAGCCTGCGGCGCTGGTGGTGCCCTCGATGTCGAGAACGACGACGTCGGCGGAGATGGCGGTCATTGGGGTTCTTCGTCGGGGGAAGCGGATACGGGACGGAAGGCGACGGTGTCGGGCTGCACGGTCGCGGCGACCGGGGCCGGCTCGGCGGGGGAGCGTCGGCGGCGGAGCGCCGGGGCGGGATCGGAAGCGACCGCAGCGGGGTCGGCGGCGAAGTGCTCGCCCACCCGGGCGGGGTCGAACGTGCCGCGGCTCGTGGCGATGCGCGTCACCAGTCGCGGCGGCGTGACGTCGAACGCGGGGTACCAGGCGTCCGTCACGAGCGGGCTCGCGGTGCGCTGCCCGAGCACCTCGAGCACCTCGCGCGGGTCTCGGTCCTCGATCACGACGTCGGCGCCGGTCGGAGCAGCCGGGTCGGGCGCCTCGACCATCGCGTAGTAGGGGATGCCGAAAGCCGCCGCCGCGGCAGCGTGGGCGAGCGTTCCCACCTTGTTGACCACCGAGCCGTCCAACGCGACCCGGTCGGCCGCGGTGACGACGGCGTCGATGGGTCCGGAGCCGACGCCCCGCGGCGAGGCGAGGGCCGCGGCGGCCATGCCGTCGGTGATGAGCGTGACCTTCTGATCGAGTTCGCGCAGCGAGTGCGCGGTCAGCCTGGCGCCCTGCAGGTACGGGCGTGTCTCGGTCGCGACCCATTCGATCTCGCGACCGGCCTCGCGCGCGGCCGCGACGAGGCCGAACAGATAGGCATCGGCCCAGCAGTGCGTGAGGATGCGCGGCGCCTCCGGCAGCAGCGACAGCGTCGCGTGGCCGAGGCGCAGGCTCGCCTCGCGGTAGTCACGATCGACCGCGGCCGCGGTCTCGAGGGTGGCGGCCACGAGCGCATCGGTGTCGTCGGCGTCGCGACCCGCGGCGAGGATGCGCGCGACGGCGTCCCGCGGGTGGGCGTTCGTGGGACGCGCCGTGGCGAGGGCCCGGCCGGCGCGCCCGAGCGCCGTGCGCGCCTCGCCGAGCGGCAGCCCGCGCGCCTGCAGCGCGGCGAGGCCCATGCCGGCGCTCGCCGCGTACAGGGGCCCGGAGCTCTGGGTCACCATGTCGCGGATCGCCGCGGCGACCTCGTCGGGGGTCGTGGCATCCACCCACTCCACCCGCGCGGGGAACACGCGGCGATCGAGGATGCGGACGACGCCGGCGGATTCGTCGAGGACGACGGAGTTCTCCAGGGTTGCAGACATCGCCGTCATCTTCCCACGGCCTGCGGACACGGACGGTCTCGGTGACGCTCCACGTCGCCGTGGCTCCGCGATTCGCGCAACCTCAGTCCGATTCGGATGGATGCCGCTGATCCGGTGCGGATCGCTGAGGGTGTGCCGCGGCGGCTCGCGAGCCCGCGCGCACGCGTGAGACAATGGCCACGGCGTGCCCGGACCGACCTTTCCCCGCACGGCGCGATCGGCGCCGCCGGGTCGAAGGGCCACCGGGCCCGAGGACAGCGTCCGCCGCACCTTCTCACGAGGAGCAGAGATGTCCGCGAACCCCACCGCCGCCGCCACCCCGACCTCGACGGTCGAGCGCGTGCAGCAGCACCGCCGGTACCTCATGTGCCGGCCCGAGCACTTCACCGTCAGCTACAGCATCAACCCGTGGATGGAGCCGTCGCGCCCCACCGACACCGCCCTGGCCCTGCGCCAGTGGCAGTCCCTCTACGACACCTACACGGAGCTCGGCCACGAGATCGAGCTCATCGACCCCGTCGAGGGCCTGCCCGACATGGTCTACACGGCCAACGGCGGCTTCGTCATCGACGGTGTGGCGTACGGCCCGAAGTTCCGCTTCCGCGAGCGCGCCGCCGAGGCCCCCGCCTTCATCGACTGGTTCGCCGCGAACGGCTTCGAGGTCGCCGAGCCCGTCGAGGTGAACGAAGGCGAGGGCGATTTCCTGCTCGTGGGGAACACGATCCTCGCCGGCACGGGCTTCCGTTCCACCGGCGACAGCCACCGCGAGGTGGGCGAGGTGTTCTCGCGCGAGGTCGTCTCGCTCACCCTCACCGACCCGCGGTTCTACCACCTCGACACCGCGATCGCTGTCCTCGACCCCGTCGAGGGCCCCGGCGGCGTCGAGAAGGCCAACATCGCGTACCTGCCGAACGCGTTCGACGAGCGCAGCCAGGCGATCCTGCGCGAGCGTTACCCGGATGCCATCCGGGTCTCGGATGCCGATGGTGCGGTGTTCGGCCTGAACTCGGCCAGCGACGGCAAGAACGTCATCATCTCCCCGCGCGCGAAGGGCTTCGAGGCCCAGTTGCGCGAGCGCGGCTACACCCCCGTCCTGGTCGACCTGTCGGAGCTGCTGCTCGGCGGCGGCGGCATCAAGTGCTGCACGCTGGAACTGCGCGGGGGCACCCGATGAGCACCACCGTCGACGACCTCGGCGCGCAGCTCATCGCGGCCGAGAGCGCGCACGTCGCACACAACTACCACCCGCTCCCGGTCGTCGCGGCGCGCGCCGAGGGCGTCTGGGTCACCGACGTGGAGGGCAAGCGCTACCTCGACCTGCTCTCGGCGTACTCGGCCCTGAACTTCGGCCACGGCCACCCGGCGATCCTCGCCGCCGCCCGCGAGCAGCTGGAGCGCCTCACCCTCACCAGTCGCGCGTTCCACAACGATCGGCTGGGGCCCTTCGCCACGGCTCTTGCGCAGCTGTGCGGCAAAGACCTCGTGCTGCCGATGAACACCGGCGCCGAAGCGGTCGAGACCGGCATCAAGGTCGCGCGTGCCTGGGGCTACCGCTCGAAGGGGATCGCCCCGGATGCCGCGACGATCATCGTCGCCGACGGCAACTTCCACGGCCGCACCACCACGATCGTCGGTTTCAGCGACGACCCCGTCGCGCACGACGACTTCGGTCCCTACGCGCCGGGCTTCGTGCACGTGCCGTACGGTGACGCGGATGCCATCGCCGCGGCGATCGACGAGACCACCGCCGCGGTGCTCATCGAGCCGATCCAGGGCGAAGCGGGTGTCGTGATCCCGCCGGAGGGGTTCCTGCGCCGGGTGCGCGAGATCTGCACCGCCCACAACGTGCTCTTCATCGCCGACGAGATCCAGTCCGGTCTCGGGCGCGTGGGCGAGACGTTCGCGTGCGACCGTGAGGGCGTCGTCCCCGACGTCTACCTCCTCGGCAAGGCCCTGGGCGGCGGCATCCTGCCCCTCTCGGCGGTCGTCGCGGACGAGGACGTGCTCGGGGTCATCCGCCCCGGCGAGCACGGCTCGACCTTCGGCGGCAACCCGCTGGCGAGCGCCGTGGGTCTGCGCGTCGTCGAGATGCTGGCATCCGGAGAGTTCCAGACCCGCGCGAAGGCGCTGGGCGACCACCTCGCGCAGGGGCTGGACACGCTCATCGGACACGGCGTGACCGCGGTACGCGTGGCCGGACTGTGGGCGGGCGTCGACATCGACCCGGCAGCGGGGCGCGGTCGGGAGATCGCGGAGAAGCTCCTGGCCCGTGGCGTGCTCGTGAAGGACACCCACGGCCAGACGATCCGCATCGCGCCGCCGCTGACGATCCGGGCCACCGAGATCGATTGGGCGATCGAGCAGATCCGTCGCGTGCTGGCGGACTGAGCGCCGTCACACCGTCAGCGAGACACCGGCGAGCCGCCGCGACTCCTCCCAGACGCGCGCGGCCTCATCGGTGTCGCGGAGCGGTCGGTACAGGCCGTGCGCTGCGGGGGCGCCCCCCAGGTGCAGAGGTCCACGCGGACCGTACAGCACGTCGCTGCGCGGGGTCGTCGTGGTCGCGGCCAGCAGGGCCGGCTGCGCGGCCGAACGGACCGTGCCGAGCAGGATGCCGTGGCGCGACAGCCAGCGGATCGTGCGGATCTCGGGGGTGTCGGTCGCCCGCCCGATCTCGGGCCTCGCGGCCAGCAGGTTCGTCGGGGCGACGCCGGGGTGCGACAGGACGCTGGTGATCCCCCAGTCACCGGAACGGCTGCGGTGGTCGAGTTCGCGGGCGAACAGCCCGAGCGCGACCTTCGACTGCGCGTACACGCGCTGGCCGTCGTAGGAACGCTCGGCCTGCAGGTCGTCCCAGTCGATGCGTCCGCTGCGGGCCGCGATGCTGACCTGCGTCACGACGCGGGCGCCGCCGGCCCGCAGCTGCGGCAACAGGTGGCCGACGAGAGCGACGTGGCCCAGGTGGTTCGTCCCGAACTGGAGCTCCACGCCGTCGGCCGTGGTCTGGCGCTCGGGCGGGGTCATCACGCCCGCGTTGTTGATCAGCAGGTGCAGCGGACGGCCGTCGGCGCGCAGCGCGGCGCCGAAGGCGGCGATGCTCGCCAGCGACGACAGGTCGAGGTCGCCCAGCTCGAGACGCGCCCCCGGCACGCGTTCGCGGATCGTCTGGACGGCGCGGTCGCCCTTCGCGCGGTTGCGCACGGGCAGGACCACCTCGGCACCGGCCGCCGCCAGGCGCTCGGCGATCACGAGGCCCATGCCGTCGCTGCCGCCGGTCAGCACGGCACGGCGGCCGGCGAGGGAGGGGAGGGGGATGTCGGTGTCGGTCATGGTGTCTCCTCGGTTCGTTCGCTCCAGCGTGCGGCGCGGGCAGGCGCAGAACCAGGACCCGTCGATCCCCGGCTGCGGGGTCCGCGCGACGCGGAGAGGGGGATCGCCGCGTCCTGGCTCGGCGGCCTTCCGGCGGGTAGACAGGGACGCATGATCGACCGACCGGCCCTCGCGGACTTCCTCCGCACCCGTCGAGAGGCGCTCCAGCCCGAGGACGTGGGGATGCCGCGCGGCCCGCGCCGGCGCACGCCCGGGCTGCGGCGCGAAGAGGCGGCGGCGCTCGCGCACATGTCGACCGACTACTACGCGCGGCTGGAACGCGAGCGCGGCCCGCAGCCGTCGCCGCAGATGCTCGCCGCGATCGCGCAGGGGTTCCACCTGACCCGCGCCGAGCGCGACCACCTGTTCCGCCTCGCCGGACACGTACCCGACGGGCGCACCGCCGCCGGGGAGCACGTCAGCCCCGGGCTGCTGCGCATCCTCGATCGACTCGACGACACCCCCGCCGAGATCGTCACCGAGCTCGGCGAGACGCTGCGGCAGTCGCCGTTGGGAGCGGCCCTCACCGGCGACGCGTCGTCACGCTCCGGGCTCGATCGCAGCATCGGATATCGCTGGTTCACCGACCCGGCGACCCGCACGCTGTACGAGCCCGACGAGCACGAGTTCCTCGGCCGGCTCTTCGCCGCCGGGCTGCGCGAGGTGGTGGGTCGTCGCGGCCCCGGGTCGCGGGCCGCCCTCCTCGCCGAGGACCTGCTCGCGCGCAGCGCGGAGTTCCGCGCCCTGTGGGCGGCGCACGAGGTGGGACTGCAGCCGAGCGGGACCAAGAGGTTCGCGCACCCCGCCGTGGGCACTCTCGAGCTGCACTGCCAGACCCTCGTCGATCCCGAGACCTCCCACTCCCTGCTCGTGTACACCGCCGTCCCCGGCAGCGAGAGCGCCGAGAAGCTGCGCCTTCTCGCGGTCCTCGGCCCGGGGGTCCACGCCTGACGAGGTGTGAGCCGCCGGGGAATGTCGCGTGCGGGAGGCATGAGACCGTGATTCCCGGGCACGCCGCGCCGCCGCGGGGGATAACGTGCAGACATGCCTGAGAACGTGGGGACGGTACGGCGTCCGGCCGTGGACGGCGCGCCGCCGTTCGACCTGACCTACGTCCGTTCGGGACCGCGCACCGCGACGCCGGTGCTGATCATCCCGGGCGGGCCGGGGCTCGCATCCGTGCTCCCGTACCGGGGACTGCGTCGGCGCGCCACCGGGGGCGGACTCGACGTCATCATGGTCGAGCACCGCGGCATCGGCCGCTCGCGCCACGACCTGGCCGGACGCGTCCTGCCGTCCGAGGCGATGCGGGTCACCGCGGTGCTCGACGACCTGGCCGCCGTGCTCGACGCCGAGGGCGTCGAGCGAGCCCACGTCGTCGGTTCGTCGTACGGCAGCTACCTCGCTTCGGGCTTCGGGGCCCGTCATCCGGATCGCGTGGCGGGGATGCTGCTCGACTCCGCGCTGCAGTCCACCGGTGATCTCGCCTGGGAGCGGGCGCGGCTGCGGTCGCTCTTCTGGGATGCCGATGACGACATCGCCGGCGGCGTGCGGCGCCTCGTCGACGACGGGATCGATGAACGCGTCGTGCTCGACGTCGTGCGGGCGGCATGGGAGCTCGTCGGGCCCGAACTGGTGCGGCCCCTCGTGCGGCACCGCCCGGGTCTGGCCTGGCGCGCGCTCGCCGCCTACGCGACGCGTGACGCGTCGATCGCGCGCATCCCCGGCATCTACGAGTTCGACGTCGTGGGCTCGATCGCCTTCCGCGAGCTCCACTACGGCGCCCCTCCCGACGGCCTCCCGCTCGACCCGGCGCTGACGTACGCGCCGCTCGCCCCGCGCTTTCCCGCGTTCGCGGGGGAGCCGTACGACCTGGCGGCCGCGGCATCCGGATTCACCTGGCCGCTCGTGCTGCTGTCCGGCGATCGGGACCTGCGGACCACGCCCGAGATCGCCGAACGCGTCGCCCGAACGGCCCCGGATGCCACCCTCGTGCGGCTGCGCAACGGCCACAGCGCGCTGGACACCCACCCGATGGCGCTGCTCAACGCGGCGCGGCGTCTCGTCCGCGGCCGACAGGACCTGCTCCCGGGCGAGGAGGCGGCGCTGGACCGTCTGCCGCGCCCGGGCCTCTCGGCGTCGTTCCCCCGGATCCTGCTGCCCCTGGCGCGCGTCGACGCGCTGGTGCACGCCCGCCGTCCGCGTCGCTGATCGACGGTCGCGACCGCCCGCGGACACCTCGTGGCGCGGGACGGTGGCGCGATCGGCCCCGGCTGTCAAGCCTCGGCGGATCCGGCGTGGATCGGAAGAATCGGAGGATGGGCGACACCGTTCATCCCCCCTTCCCCTTGCTCGTGCCCGACGACACCCCCGATCTCGACGACGTCCGCGCGGCTCTTTCCGGCGCGGATGCCGTTGTCGGGCTCGGCACCGACGTCGCCGCCACGCTCGCGTGGGCCGTCGGCGTCTCGCGACCCCGCACGCCGGCGGCGACGTGGGAGCTGCTCGCGTCGGTCGCCGCCCGCGACGTCGCGGCCGCCCGCGTGCTCGAGCCGCACCTCGACGCCCTCGGCATCCTCGACGAGGCCGCCGCGGCCGGATTCGAGGTGCCCGTCGAGCGCGGCTGCTCCTGGGGAGTCTTCGCCGCCGAGGCGCCGGGCACCCGTCTCCGTGCACGGCGGGAGGGCGGGGCGTGGCGGCTGCACGGCACGAAACCGTGGTGCTCGCTCGCCGCGGACCTCACGCATGCGCTCGTCACCGCCTGGGTCGACGACGAGCAGCGGCAACTCTTCGCCCTCGACCTGCGCGACCCGGCGGTGACGGCGCGGACCGGCCCGTGGCACGCGCGGGGGCTCGAGCGCGTGATCAGTGCACCGATCGACGTCGACGGTGCGGTCGCCGTGCCGGTTGGAGACCCCGGGTGGTATCTGCGTCGCCCCGGCTTCGCGCACGGTGGCGCCGGTGTGGCGGCGTGCTGGTGGGGTGGGGCGGTGCCCCTGCGGTCGGCGCTGGCCGAGGCGGCGCGCGCCGATCGCGCCGACCAGCTCTCCCGGGTCCACCTCGGCCGGGCGGACGTCGCCCTCTGGGCGGCACGCGCCGTGCTCGTCGAGACGGCGACGGTGTTCGCGGCCGGCCCGTCGGCATCCGAGGGTCTGCGCGCCGCTCGTGCCCGCACCGTCGTGGCCGACGCGGTGGAGACGACGCTCGCCGAGGCCGCGCACGCCCTGGGGCCGCTCCCGCTCGTCGCCGATGAGGCGCACGCCCGGCGCGTCGCCGACCTGCGGGTGTACGTGCGGCAGCACCACGCCGAACGCGACCTCGCCACGATCGGCGGCGACGTGGCGACGGGGGCCGCGGGATGGTGAGCTTCGATCACCGCGACCCCGGCACGGACGAGAGCGTCTGGACGTCGGCGCTGACCCAGCCGCTCCCCGCGCTCGACATCGACGTCGACCGGATCGTCGTGGTGGCGGCGCACCCGGACGACGAGACGCTCGGTGCCGCGGGCGTGCTGGCGACCGCGGCGGCCCGCGGTGTCGCGATCGACCTCGTGGTCGTGACCGACGGCGAGAGCTCGCACCCCGACTCGCCCACGCACAGTCCCGCGACCCTGGCGCTGCTGCGGCGCCGCGAGCTGATCGACGCGGCGCGGGTCGTCGGCCTCACCGAGGATCCGCTGTTCCTCGGGCTCCCCGACGGCGGCACCGACGGGTACCGGGACGCCATCGCCGCGGCGGTGCACGGTGCGCTCGACCGGGCGGGTGCGGACCGGGTGCTGGTGCTCTCCACCTGGCGCGGCGACGGGCACCGCGATCACCGCGTCATCGGCGAGACCGTCGAAGCCGTCTGCGCGTCGCGCGGCGTGCGTTCGCGGGCCTTCCCCATCTGGCTGTGGCATTGGGGCGGGCCCGACGACGTGCCCTGGGATCGCGCCGAGGCGCTCGGGCTGGACACCGCGGCGCGCGAGGCCAAGGCCCGGGCGCTCGACGCCCACGCGAGCCAGGTGCGGCCGCTGTCGGCGGCGCCGGGCGACGAGCCGATGCTGCACGCCGGGATGCGCGCGCACTTCACGCGCGACGCCGAGGTGTTCTTCGCGCCGGACCCCACCGGGGATGCCGAACCGGCGTCGGTCCCGGGCGACGCGGGGGCCGCGCCCTCCGTCAGCACCGTCGGCCAGGACTACTTCGATGACATGTACGCCCGGCACGACGACCCATGGGGCTTCGACTCGCGCTGGTACGAGGAGCGCAAGCGCGCGGTGTTGCTCGCGTCGCTCCCGCGGCGGCGGTACCGCTCGGCTTTCGAGGCCGGCTGCTCGACCGGTGCCGTGACCGCGCACCTGGCGGACCGCTGCGACCGCGTGCTCGCCGTCGACCTCGCCCCGGCGGCGCTCGAGCGGGCACAACGGCGTCTGGCTGGCCGGGAGGACGTCGAGGTGCGCCGCGCGATGCTTCCCGCCGAGTGGCCGGGGGGCGAATTCGATCTCATCGTGCTGTCGGAGGTGGCCTACTACTGGGGAGCGGACGACCTCGACCGCGGCCTGGGGGCGAGCGTCGGCTCGCTCAGCGCGGACGGGCACCTCGTGGCCTGTCACTGGCGGCATCCGGTCGCCGAATACCCCCGCAGCGGCGACGACGTGCACGACGCGCTCGCCGCTCGCCCGGACCTCGTGCGGCTCGTGCGGCACGAGGAGGAGGACTTCGTGCTCGAGGTGTTCGGTCGACCCGGCGCGCGCTCGGTCGCAGCCGAGGCGGGACTGGTGGCGTGAAGGCCGTCGCGGTCGTGATCCCCGCCCATGACGAGGAAGCGCTGATCGGGAGATGCCTCGCGTCGGTGACGCGCGCGGTGACCCAGGCGCGCGAGCGCGAGCGCGACCGGGCGCTGGTCGCCACGGTGGTCGTCGTGCTCGACGCCTGCGCCGACACCACTCTCGCGCAGGCACGGCGGTGGCCCGTCGAGACGATCGAGATCGCGGCGCGCAACGTCGGCACCGCGCGCCGCGTCGGCGTCGCGTACGCCCTCGACCGTGTCGACGCCCGTCCCGAGGACACCTGGGTCGCGATGACGGATGCCGACACGGTCGTGCCGCGCGACTGGATCACGCATCAACTCGATCTGATGGATGCCGGGGTCGACCTGGTGCTCGGTACGGTGCGCCCCGACTTCGCCGACCTCAGCGCCCGCCACGCCGCCTACTGGCGCGCGACGCACCATCGCGGCCGGCCGCCCGGCAACGTGCACGGCGCCAACCTGGGTGTGCGGGCGAGCGCGTACGCCGAATCCGGTGGCATCCCCGATCTCGTCGAGCACGAGGACGTCGCCCTCGTCCGCGCGTTGCGGGCCCTCGGCGCCCGCGAGCAGGCCAGCGACGTGCACGAGGTGGAGACCTCGGGGCGATTCGTGGGGCGCACCCCCGCCGGATACGCCGCGTTCCTGCGACGCGTGCACGCCTGGATCGACGCCCCGCCCATCGCGGCGCCGGGCGCCTGAGGCACCTTGGGGCCTCGGCGCCCATTCGTCAACCGCCTCCGTCGTCCGGACCGCCTGCCCGCAGACTGGACGCCCCCGGATCGAAAGAGGCATGACGATGAAGGCACTGACCTGGCAGGGCAAGCGCGACGTGAGCGTCGAGGAGGTCCCCGACCCTCAGATCCTCGAACCCACCGATGCGATCGTGAAGATCACCTCGACCGCGATCTGCGGTTCGGACCTCCACCTGTACGAACTGTTCGGACCCTTCATCGACAAGGGCGACGTGCTCGGCCACGAACCGATGGGTGTCGTGGTCGAGGTCGGCTCGGCCGTGACGAACCTCGCCGTGGGCGATCGTGTCGTCGTCCCGTTCAACATCTCCTGCGGGCACTGCTTCATGTGTCGCCGTGGCCTGCAGTCGCAGTGCGAGACGACGCAGGTGCGCGAGTACGGCAGCGGCGCGGCGCTCTTCGGCTACACGAAGCTGTACGGCCAGGTGCCGGGCGGCCAGGCCGAGTACCTGCGCGTTCCCCTGGCCGACTACAACCACATCCGGGTCGGCGACGACCTGCCCGACGACCGCTACCTCTTCCTCAGCGACATCGTGCCGACGGCATGGCAGGGCGTGCAGTACGCCAACGTCCCCGACGGCGGCACGCTCGCGGTCATGGGCCTCGGACCCGTCGGGCAGTTCGCGGCGCGCATCGGCGTGCACCTCGGGTATCGCGTGCTCGCGGTCGAGCCCGAGCCCGAGCGTCGCGCGATGGCCGAGCGCCACGGCGTGCTCACCTACGACCTCACCGACACCGTGGTCGACGAGCTCGTGGACCTCACCGAGGGACGCGGGGCCGACGGCGTCGTGGATGCCGTGGGGATGGAGGCGCACGGCAACGGCGGCATCCGTCTGGCTCAGAACGCCGTCGGGTTGCTCCCGGACGCTCTCGCGCAGAAGCTGATGGACAAGGCCGGGCTCGACCGCCTCGCCGCCGTCTACGCGTCGATCGACCTCGTGCGCCGCGGCGGCACCGTCTCGCTCAGCGGCGTGTACGCCGGTGAGGCCGACGTGCTGCCCATGAAGACGATGTTCGACAAGCAGATCAACTTCCGTATGGGCCAGTGCAACGTCAAGCGGTGGATCGACGACCTGCTGCCGCTGGTGGAGGATCCCGCCGACCCGCTCGGCGTCATGGACCTCGTGACCCACCACGCCCCGCTCGAGGACGCCCCCGGTCTGTACGAGACGTTCCAGAAGAAGGAGGACGGCTGCATCAAGGTCGTCCTGCGCCCCGGCGCCTGACCCGGTCGCGGCCGCCGAGCCGCCGGATCCGTCGCCGGAGGAGGCTCCCAGCGACGTATCTCGGCCACTCGCGCGGCCGCGCGGCTCAGACCCGGCCGGCGTGCACCGCCTCCAGCGCGTCGGCATCCGTGGGGCTCATGCCCTCGATGGGCTCGCCGTTCCAGACGATGTCGTCGCCGAGGGCTGCCAGCACCTCCTTGCGCTCGCCGTGCGAGATCTTCGCGCCGTGCACGATGGTCGCCGGGCTCCACAGCATCGCCGCGTCGTCCCACCATCCCGCACCCACGTCGCGCACGTGGACGAGGTCGTGGAGGGTCTTGGGCAGGTGCGTGAGCGGTTCCGTGAAGGCGTCGGCGAGGACGGCGAGCGTGATCTGCCGCTCGGTGCCGGGGACGGCGATGACCGTGTGATCCACGGCGCCCTCGATCGCACGCGAGACGTCCTCGGCCTCGAGCAGGATGACGCCGTTCGTCGGTCGCGGATTGCACTCGATGATCTTGTAGTCCGGTGTGCCCTCGGTGCCGTGGTCGACGAAGTCGAACGAGATCTGACCCGTGAACGACGGGTCGAGGGTCTCGACGATCCGCTGCGTGTAGGCCAGCGTGTCGGTGCTGTCGACGGCGACGAAGGCGATCGCGGTGCTGTGCGCCCACTGCTCCGCGGCCTTGTAGGTCGTGTGGGCGGTGACGCGGCCGTCGACGACGACGCTGTAGGTGCACACCATGGGGCCGTCGACGAACGGCTGCACGAGCCAGGGCTGCTCCGGCGTCGGCACGCAGTCCTCGATCGGCACCTTGCCCGCCAGCGGCCCCGTGTTCGTCAGCAGCCCGACGCCACCGCGCGAGAACGCCGCGCGGGCGAAGTACCGGGGGAAGCGCTCGATCGCCGTGCGCAACTCCTCGGGAGAGGTCACGACGACGGTCTCGGGGATGGGCACCCCGGCATCCTGGGCCAGGCGCTGGAAGCTCGCCTTGTCGTGCAGGCGCGCGAGGTCGGCGAAGCTCCCCGCGTACAGCTCCACACCCTCCGGCAGATCGGCGACCCGGGCGGCGAGGTAGAAGACCTCCTCGAACGTCGGGATGATCACGTCGATGTCGTGCTCGCGCACATAGGCGCTCACCGAGGCGATGAAGGCATCCGTCTCGAACCGCGGTGACGGGGTCACCAGGTGGCCGGCGAGAAAACGCGAGTGGTTGCCGACGGCGCCGTCGAACGTGTCGCTGGCGAAGACGGTGTGGCCCACGCTGCCCAGCTTGCGGACGAGGTCGAGAGCGAAGGTGTTGCGGGAACTGGTGACGAGCACGCGCATAGGGGCACCCTTTGTCGAGGCGGCAGATGTCGGGCCAGCCTAGCCATGGCGCCCCCGGGGCGGGGGAAACACCTCCGCAACACGCGCGTGGGTAGGCTCGGGGCATGGGTGACCTGTTCGACGGTTACGGCTCCACGTTGGCGCCGCGCAAGACCGTATCCGGCATCCCGGCGTACGACGAGATGTTCGGTGTCCCGGCCGCCCCGGGAGACGCCGCGCCCTCGCGCGAGGCGTATCGGGAGCTGTACCAGACGCTGGCGCAGATGACGCAGGAAGAGCTGCGCGGGCGCACCGATTCCCTCGCCAGCTCGTATCTCGCCCAGGGCGTGACGTTCGATTTCGCCGGCGAGGAGCGTCCCTTCCCGTTGGATGCCGTGCCACGGGTCATCGCCTACGACGAATGGTCGCGCATCGAGGCCGGTGTGAAGCAGCGGGTGCGGGCTCTGGAGGCGTTCCTCGACGACGCCTACGGCAACCAGCACTGCGTGCGCGATGCCATTCTCCCGGCGGGGCTGATCTCCTCGTCGCAGTACTTCTATCGCCAGGCGGCGGGCATCCGCAGCGCCAACGGCGTGCGCATCCAGGTCTCGGGCATCGATCTCATCCGCGACGAGCACGGAGAGATGCGCGTGCTCGAAGACAACGTCCGCGTCCCCTCCGGGGTGTCCTATGTGATCTCGAACCGCCGGGTGATGGCGCAGACGCTGCCGGAGCTGTTCGTCTCGATGCGGGTGCGCCCGGTCGGCGACTACCCGAACAAGCTGCTCGCGGCGCTGCGCGCCTCCGCTCCGGCCGGCATCGACGACCCGAACATCGTCGTGCTCACCCCTGGCGTCTACAACTCGGCGTACTTCGAGCACACGCTGCTCGCGCGCCTCATGGGCGTCGAGCTGGTCGAGGGCCGCGATCTGCTGTGCATCGGCGGCAAGGTCTTCATGCGCACGACCCGCGGTCCGCAGCGCGTCGACGTCATCTACCGCCGCGTCGACGACGACTTCCTCGATCCGCTGCAGTTCCGCGCCGATTCGATGCTCGGTGCGCCCGGGCTCATGCTCGCCGCGCGCCTGGGGAACGTCACCATCGCCAACGCGGTGGGCAACGGCGTCGCCGACGACAAACTGCTGTACACCTACGTGCCCGATCTCATCCGGTACTACCTCGCCGAGGAGCCGATCCTCAAGAACGTCGACACGTGGCGCCTGGAGGATCCGGGCGCGCTCGAGGAGGTGCTGGACCGCCTCGACGAACTGGTCGTGAAGCCCGTCGACGGCTCGGGCGGCAAGGGCCTCGTCGTCGGTCCGGATGCCTCGCCCGCGGAGCTCGAGAAGCTCCGGCGTCGGTTGCTCGCCGACCCGCGCGGCTGGATCGCCCAGCCCGTCGTGATGCTCTCCACGATCCCCACGCTCGTGGAGGACGGCATGCGCCCGCGCCACGCCGACCTCCGCCCGTTCGCGGTCAACGACGGCGACGACATCTGGGTCCTTCCCGGCGGACTCACCCGCGTGGCCCTGCCCGAGGGGCAGCTCGTGGTCAACTCCAGCCAGGGCGGCGGGTCGAAGGACACCTGGGTCGTGGGCGGATCCGCCCCCTCCCACGTGGAGTACGGCCAGGGCAACGGCGTGTCCGGGCTCGTGGCCGACCAGGCGGCGGTGACCGAGGCGATCCCGATCGTCTACGACGGGCAGCCCGCCCCCGCCACGTCACCGCGCGACCTGCGCGCCGACCGCGATCAGCAGGAGCAGCAGCAGCAGGCCGACGCCGGCGTGCAGCACGGCCCCCAGGCCGAGCAGCAGCAACAGCAGCAGCAGACGGGGGAGGTGCCCCCGTGCTGAGCCGTATCGCCGAGTCGCTGTTCTGGATCGGCCGCTACATCGAGCGCTCCGACGGCACGGCCCGCATCCTCGACGTGCACCTGCAGCTGCTCCTCGAGGATCCCTGGATCGACGAGGACACGGCGTGCCGGTCGCTGTTGAGCGTGATGGGTTCGGCGTTCCCCGAGAACGTCGACAGCGTCCGGCGTGACGACGTGCTGGCCCGGCTCGCGGTGGACCGCATGAACCCGTCGAGCATCGCGTACTCGCTCACCGCCGCCCGCGAGAACGCCCGTCGCGCGCGCGAGATCGTCTCGACAGAGCTGTGGGAGATCCTCAACACCACGAACTCCCGGATGCCGCGGCGCCTGCAGACCGACAAGGTGCACGAGTTCTTCCAGTGGGTGCGCGAGCGGGCGGCGCTCGCGATCGGGATCGTCGACTCCTCCACCAACCGCGATGAGGCGTGGCAGTTCTTCACCCTCGGTCGCAGCATCGAGCGCACCGACATGACGGCGCGGCTGCTGGCCACCCGGTCGCTCACCGAGGTCTCGGGTCCGTCCTGGACGACCATCCTCCGCTCGTGCGGGGCCTACGAGGCGTACCTGCGCACGTATCGCGGGATGCCGAGCGCCCGCAACGCCGCCGAGTTCCTGCTCCTGGACCGGCTGTTCCCGCGGTCGATCATCTACTCCATCCAGCGCGCCGAGGACTGCATGAGCGCCATCGACCCCCGCGCCGACCGCGTCGGCCACTCCAACACGGTGCTGCGGGCCCTGGGCCAGATCCGCAACGACCTGGAGTACCGCCCGATCAGCGACATCCTCGCGGAGCTGCCCGAGCACATGCAGCGCGTGCAAACGGTGACCCGCGAGGCATCCGAGGCCATCCGGTCGCGGTTCTTCCCGACGCAGGCCGAGCCGGCGTGGATCGGAGAGATCTCGTGAAACGCCTGCGCATCGAGCACCAGACCGGGTTCGCCTACCCGGGTGACGTCGTGGCCTCGTACAACGAGGCGCGGATGCTGCCCGGCTCGACCGACAGCCAGTTCGTGCTGAGCTCGTCGCTCGACATCGAGCCGTCGACGTCGGTGAACCAGTACGTCGACTATTTCGGCACGCGTGTCGCGGCGTTCGACGTCCTTTCCCCGCACTCGGCGCTCACGATCACGGCGCGTTCCCTCGTCGAGGTGCGCCCGCGGCCCATCGAGCACGCCGACATCACGTGGGAGGAACTCCGCGCGGAGGCGTCCCGGTCGATCACGACGGTCGAACAGCTGACGCAGACCCCTCGCACGATGCCCCACGCCGAGGTGGCCGAGCTGGCGCACAGGATCGCCGGCCAGCACGACCGCCCCGGCCCTGCCGCGCACGCGATCGCCGAAGCGGTGGGTGACGCGATCGACTACATGCAGGGCGTCACGGGCGTGCACTCGACCGCGGTGGACGCGTGGGAGGCCCGCAAGGGCGTGTGCCAGGACATCGCCCACATCACCCTCGGTGCCCTGCGCGAGGTCGGCATCCCCGCCCGGTACGTCTCGGGCTACCTGCACCCCAAGCCCTCCGCGGAGGTCGGCGAGGCCGTCACGGGCGAATCTCACGCGTGGGTCGAGTGGTTCGCCGGCGACTGGCAGGGATTCGATCCGACGAACAACATCGAGATCGGCGACCGCCACGTGCTCGTGGGGCGCGGGCGCGACTACAACGACGTCCCGCCGCTGCGCGGCGTGTACGCCGGACCCGGCAAGAGCCAGCTCAAGGTCAAGGTGACGATCACGCGCGAGACGTGATATGCCTGCACGCGCCGGTTCAGCCGCGCGTGGAGGCGCGGACGACGAGCTCGGGCCGGAATCGGACGCGCCGAGGCGCGGCGGCGGGATCGGCGAGCGCGTCCAGGAGCAGCTCGATCGCGGTCGCGCCGATCTCGCGCGCGGGTTGCCGCACCGATGACAGCGGCACCACCGTCGACTGCACGAAGTCGATGTCGTCGTAGCCGATGATCGCCAGATCGGCGGGGACCTGAACGGCGCCGAGTATCGCCGCCCCCTGAAGAAGTCCGACCGCGAGCAGATCGTTGGCGCAGAAGGCGGCATCCGGGCGATCCTCGGGGCGGCGCGCGGCGAACTCCTCGCCGACCTGGCGCCCGGCGAACACCGTCAGCGCCGGCTTCTCCACCACCTCCAGCCGTGCCTCGGGCACCTCGGCCAGGGCCCGGCGCGCGCCCTCGAGACGGTCGGCCACCTGCCGCACGCCGAGGGGGCCGCCGACGAAGGCGATGCGTCGTCGACCCCGCTCCAGCAGGTGCCGCGCGGCGAGGTACCCACCCTCGTCGTCGTCGACGGCGACCGACGAGACGCGTCCATCGGGGGACTCGCCGTCGACGAGCACGAGGGGGATGCCGACGTGCGCGATCGCCGGGGCGGCCGGATCGCTCGGCGTCAGCAGGACGCCTCGGACGCGTTGCTCGCGGAAGAGGTCGAGGTAGGCGTTCTCACGAGCGCCGTGCTGGCCGCTGTTGCCGATCAGCACGGAGAGGCCGGCGGCGTCGGCGCGCTCCTCGGCCCCGCGCGCCACCTCGGCGAAGAACGGGTTGGCGCTGTCCAGCACCACGAGACCGACCGAGCGGCTCTGGCCGGCCCGCAGCTGCCGGGCGGCGTCGTTGCGGACGAAACCGAGTTCGCCGATGACCGCGTGCACGCGCTCGACCGTGGCGGGGGAGACCTTCTCGGGCCGGTTGAGGACGTTCGAGACGGTTCCCACGGACACCCCCGCCGCCGACGCGACGTCCTTGATGCTCGCTGACACCGGGTGCCTCTCCGCTTGACGAATCCGAGCCTCCACACTATCGTCGTGAAACGATTCATTATCTGAAACGATTCATTCGAGTCATCCTGCACACCCCGCCGCCGTGGAGAAGGACCGCCCATGACCACCCTCACCGCCGAGATCCTGTCCACCCTCGAAGGGCAGGCGATCGAACTGCCGTCCTGGGCATTCGGCAACTCCGGCACGCGCTTCCGCGTCTTCCCGACCGCGGGAACCCCGCGCGATCCGTTCGAGAAGATCGCGGATGCCGCCCAGGTGCACCGTCTGACGGCTCTGGCCCCGACCGTCGCGCTCCACATCCCGTGGGACCTCGTCGACGACTTCGGCGCCCTCCGCCGCCACGCCGAAGACCTCGGCGTGAAGCTGGGCACGATCAACTCGAACACCTTCCAGGACGAGGACTACAAGTTCGGCGCCCTCACCCACCACGACGAGCGCATCCGCCGCAAGGCGATCGACCATCACCTCGCCTGCATCGACGTGATGGATGCCACGGGCTCCCGCGATCTGAAGATCTGGCTCGCCGAGGGGTCGAACTACCCCGGCCAGAACGACATGCGCGGTCGGCAGGACCGCCTGCAGGACTCCTTGCAGCAGATCTATGCGCGTCTCGGCGAGAACCAGCGTCTGGTCCTGGAGTACAAGTTCTTCGAGCCGTCGTTCTACCACACCGACGTACCCGACTGGGGGACGTCCTACGCGCAGGTGGCCGCGCTCGGCGACAGGGCCATGGTGTGCCTGGACACCGGGCACCACGCCCCGGGCACCAACATCGAGTTCATCGTCATGCAGCTCCTGCGGCTCGGCAAGCTCGGGTCGTTCGACTTCAACTCGCGCTTCTACGCCGACGACGACCTCATCGTGGGCGCGGCCGACCCGTTCCAGCTCTTCCGCATCCTCACCGAGGTCGTCCGCGGCGGGGGCCTGAACAACCCCGACGTCGCCTTCATGCTCGACCAGTGCCACAACATCGAGGACAAGATCCCCGGACAGATCCGCTCCGTGCTCAACGTGCAGGAGATGACCGCCCGCGCCCTCCTCGTCGACCGCGACGCCCTGACCGCGGCCCAGGTCGCGAACGACGTCCTGGCCGCCAACGCGGTTCTCATGGATGCCTTCTACACCGACGTGCGCCCGGCCCTGGCCGAGTGGCGGGACTCGCGCGGCCTCCCCGCCGACCCGATGGCCGCGTTCGCGGCATCCGGATATCAGTCCCGCATCGCCGAGGAACGCGTCGGCGGCACCCAGGCCGGATGGGGCGCCTGACGGCGGCTCGCAACAAGGAGACACCATGACCAACCACACCGCCGCCGCTCTCATCGCGCGCAGCAACCGCCTCGGTTCCGACCCGAAAGTCACCAACTACGCCGGCGGCAACACCTCCGCCAAGGGCACCGACATCGATCCCGTCACCGGCGAGCCGGTCGAACTGCTGTGGGTGAAGGGGTCCGGCGGCGATCTCGGGACCCTCACCGAGAAGGGGCTCGCGGTGCTGCGCCTGGACCGCATGCGCGCCCTCGTCGACGTCTACCCCGGTATCGAACGCGAGGACGAGATGGTCGCGGCGTTCGACTACTGCCTTCACGGGAAGGGGGGAGCGGCCCCCTCCATCGACACCGCCATGCACGGCCTCGTCGATGCCGCCCACGTCGATCACCTCCACCCCGACGCGGGCATCGTGATCGCCACCGCGGCCGACGGGGAGGACCTGACGACGAGGATCTTCGGCGACAGGGTCGTCTGGGTGCCGTGGCGCCGCCCCGGCTTCCAGCTCGGCCTCGACATCGCGGCGATCAAGGCCGCGAACCCGCAGGCGATCGGTACGATCCTCGGCGGACACGGCATCACCGCGTGGGGCGACACCTCGGAGGAGGCCGAGCGCAACAGCCTGTGGATCATCGACACCGCCCAGGCGTACATCGACGAGCACGGCGCGGCCGAACCGTTCGGCGGTGTCCGCGCCGGCTTCGCCGCTCTGCCCGCGACCGAGCGCCGTGCGAAGGCGGCGGCTCTGGCCCCGACGATCCGCGGCCTGGCCTCGACCGACAAGCCCATGGTCGGCCACTTCACCGACTCCGACGTGGTGCTGGACTTCCTGGCATCCGAGAAGGCGCCCGCCCTCGCCGCGCTGGGCACGAGCTGCCCCGATCACTTCCTGAGGACGAAGGTCACGCCGCTGATCCTCGACCTGGCCGCGGGCGCCTCCGTCGAGGATGCGATCGCGCGGCTGCAGGAGCTGCACGTCGAGTACCGCGCCGACTACCAGGCGTACTACGACGCGCACGCGGATGCCGACTCGCCGGCGATCCGGGGCGCCGACCCGCTCATCGTCCTCGTGCCGGGCGTCGGGATGTTCTCCTACGGCGCGAACAAGCAGACGGCGCGCGTCGCGGGCGAGTTCTACGTCAACGCGATCAACGTCATGCGCGGTGCCGAGGCGCTGTCGACCTACGCGCCGATCTCGGACGCCGAGAAGTTCCGTATCGAGTACTGGGCGCTCGAGGAGGCCAAGCTCCAGCGGATGCCGAAGCCCAAGACGCACCAGGGGCGGATCGCGTTCGTCACGGGTGCGGCATCCGGGATCGGCAAGGCCATCGCCACCCGCCTCGCCGCGGAGGGGGCGTGCGTCGTGGTCGCCGACCTCGACCTCGAGAAGGCGCAGGCCGTGGCCGCCGAGCTCGGGTCGGCCGACGTCGCCATCGGCGTGGCCGCGAACGTGGCGGATGCCGAGGGTGTGCAGTCCGCCATCGACGCCACCGTGCTCGCGTTCGGCGGCATCGACCTCGTCGTCAACAACGCGGGTCTGTCGCTGTCGAAGCCGCTGCTGGAGACGACCGAGAAGGACTGGGACCTGCAGCACGACGTCATGGCCAAGGGCTCGTTCCTGGTGTCGAAGGCGGCGGCGAAGGCCCTGATCGCGCAGGGGATGGGCGGCGACGTCATCTACATCTCGTCGAAGAACAGCGTCTTCGCCGGGCCCAATAACATCGCCTACTCGGCGACCAAGGCCGACCAGGCGCACCAGGTGCGCCTCCTGGCTGTCGAGCTCGGCGAGCACGGCGTGCGCGTGAACGGCATCAACCCCGACGGGGTCGTACGCGGCTCGGGCATCTTCGCCGCGGGCTGGGGCGCGAACCGCGCGGCCACCTACGGGGTCAAGGAGGAGGAGCTCGGTCAGTTCTACGCCAACCGCACGATCCTCAAGCGCGAGGTCGTTCCCGAGAACGTCGCCGACGCGGTGTACGTCCTCACCGGGCCCGAGCTCTCGCGCACCACCGGTCTGCACGTGCCCGTGGATTCGGGCGTCGCCGCGGCGTTCCTGCGGTGACCGCGTTACGGGCCGTCGCGGCCGTCGACCTGGGCGCGACCAGCGGTCGTGTGATGATCGGCCGGGTCGGCGACGCCACGCTCGAGCTGGAAGAGGTGTCCCGGTTCCCCAACGGGCCCGTCGAGCGCGCGGACGGGTGGCACTGGGACATCGAGGCGCTCTGGGCGCACGTGCGTGCGGGGCTCGCCGAGGCGATGCGGCGTGAGCCGCGGATCGAGAGCATCGGCATCGACTCGTGGGCGGTGGACTACGGCCTGCTGCGCGACGGGCAGCTCCTCGCCGAGCCCTTCCACTACCGCGACGCACGCACCGCGCACGGGGTCGAGGCCGTTCACGGCAGCGTCCCGTTCGAGGAGCTCCATCGCCGCAACGGCCTCCAGTTCCTCCCGTTCACGACGATGTACCAGTACGCGGCCGACCCGCGGATCGGCGAGGCCGAGACGAGTCTGCTGATCCCCGACCTGTTCGCGCAGCGCCTCACCGGCCGCGCGGTCACCGAGCGGACGAACGCCTCGACGACCGGCCTGCTCGACGTGCGCACGGGGGAGTGGGACGCCGATCTCGTCGCGACGCTCGGCCTGCCGGCATCCGTCCTCCCGCCGCTCGTGGATCCGGGGGAGACGATCGGCACGACGTCGGCCGAGCTGGGTGCGGTCCCCGTCGTCGCCGTCGGGTCGCACGACACCGCGTCGGCGGTCGTCGCCGTGCCCCTGTCGACGCCGGGCGCCGCGTACGTCTCGTGCGGCACGTGGGGACTGGTCGGTCTGGAGCTTCCGGAACCGATCGTGACGGATGCCGCCCGCGCGGCGGGCTTCACCAACGAAGGCGGCGTCGACGGACGGGTGCGTTTCCTCCACAACGTCACCGGGCTGTGGCTGCTCAGCGAGACGGTGCGAGCTTGGGAAGAGGAGGACGGTGCCGCGATCGACCTTCCGGCGCTCCTCGCGCGGGCCGCCTCGGTGCCCTCCCCGGCGCGGCTGTTCGACACCGACGACCCCTCGCTCGCGGCTCCGGGCGACATGCCCGCCCGCATCGCCGCTCTTCTGGGCGGCGATCGTCCGAGCCGCTCGTTCCGGCCGATGTTCGCGCGGATCATCGTCGAGAGCATCGCCGAGGCCTTCGCCCGCGCCGTGCGTACCGCCGGCGCCCTCGCGTCGCGTGAGGTCGACGTGATCCATCTGGTCGGTGGCGGTGCGCGCAATGCGCTCCTCTGCAGGGCGACCGCCGACCGCGCGGGCGTTCCGGTCCTCGCCGGTCCCGTCGAAGCCACGGCGCTCGGCAATGTCCTCGTCCAGGCCCGCGCGCTCGGCTGCTTCGGTGCCGGCGCCAGCCTGGAGGATCTGCGGGCGCGCGTCGCTCGCGCCTACCCTCCCCTCCGCTACGACCCCCGCCCCTGACCGCCGCGCCCGGGCGGTGGATCCGGGCGTAGTCTGTGGTCAGACCACACGAAAGCGAGACTCCATGGTTCAGCGTCAGCTGCCGAAGGTCGGCGAGCTCCTCGAGCTCATGCAGTTCAAGAAGCCGGAACTCGATGCACGCAAGCGCCGCCTCGACGCCGCGCTGACGATCGACGACCTTCGCACGATCGCGAAGCGCCGCACGCCCAAAGCCGCGTTCGACTACACCGACGGCGCTGCCGAGGGCGAGATCTCGCTCGACCGCGCCCGCCGTGCGTTCGAGGACGTCGAGTTCCACCCCGACATCCTGCGTCCGGCCGCGAACGTCGACACGTCGTGCGAGATCCTCGGCGGGCCTTCCGCACTGCCCTTCGGTATCGCGCCCACCGGCTTCACGCGGCTGATGCAGACCGAGGGTGAGACCGCCGGGGCCTCCGCGGCCGCGGCCGCCGGCATCCCGTTCACCCTCTCCACCCTCGGCACGACGTCGATCGAGGGCGTGAAAGCGGCCAATCCCGTGGGACGCAACTGGTTCCAGCTGTACGTCATGCGCCAGCGCGAGATCTCCTTCGGTCTGGTCGAGCGTGCCGCCGCGGCGGGGTTCGACACGCTGATGTTCACCGTCGACACGCCCGTCGCCGGCGCGCGCCTGCGCGACAAGCGCAACGGGTTCTCGATCCCGCCGCAGCTCACGCTCGGCACGATCGTCAACGCCATCCCGCGGCCCTGGTGGTGGTACGACTTCCTCACCACGCCGAAGCTCGAGTTCGCCTCCCTCAGCACCACCGGCGGCACCGTCGGCGAGCTGCTGAACGCCGCCATGGACCCCACGATCAGCTACGACGACCTGGACGTCATCCGGGGGATGTGGCCGGGCAAGCTCGTCGTGAAGGGCGTGCAGAACGTCGCGGACGCCGCGCGCCTGGTCGACCTCGGCGTCGACGGCATCGTGCTGTCCAACCACGGCGGCCGCCAACTCGACCGGGCTCCGATCCCGTTCCGACTCCTGCCGAAGGTCGTGCGCGAGGTCGGCAAAGACGCCACGATCATGGTCGACACCGGCATCATGAACGGCGCCGACATCGTGGCATCCGTCGCCCTCGGCGCGAGGTTCACGCTCATCGGCCGTGCGTATCTCTACGGCCTGATGGCCGGGGGTCGCCAGGGCGTGGACCGCGCGATCGCGATCCTGCGCAGCGAGATCGAGCGCACCATGGCCCTGCTCGGCGTCTCGCGTCTCGACGAGCTCGAGCCCCGTCACGTCACCCAGCTCACGCGTCTGGTGCCGGTCGGCGGCTAGCCGGTCACGCGCCTCGGACGCTGCCGGGCCCGAGCGCGATGCCGCCGGTGCGGGGCCCGCGTGATGTCCGGTCCCCGCGGGATCGGCGCGGGGCCCCGTTCCGACGCTCCCGTCGGCCGCCAAGCGCAAGGCTGGCATAGCATCGGGGAATGAGGAGCGCACGGTGTCCGAGGCATCCCCTCTGCTGAACGTCAAGGCCGCGGGGGCGCGAGTGGCGATGGGGGTGCTTCCGATCGCCCCCGCACCCGATCCGGCCGACCTGCGTTTTCTGGCCGACATCGAGGCGGGCCCTGCTCCTCGGCTCTGGGTGGATGCCAGTGCGCAGACGCTCGAGGCGTTGCTGATCGCCCGCTCCCGGCTCGACCGTGTCGACGACGCGCTGCGCCTCGCCGACGCGCACTTCGCAGACGGTCGGCTGCGGGCCCCGGGGAGGCTGAGCGCGGCGACGCGCTCGACCCTGTTCGCGGCGGTCGCCGAGGTCTATGCGGCCGCCGGACGACCGCGCCAGGCCGGCGCGTACGCGTCGTCGGCCATCGGGTACGCGGACGACGCGGTGTCCCTCTACCGTGCGCACGCGGTGCGCGGTCTCGCCGCCGCCATCAACGGCGAGTATCTGCTGGCCCGGGAGAGCCTGCGCGTGTGCGAGGACCTGGCATCCACGTCCGGGTGGGACGCCGTGCACCCGGACTACGACCTCCTCCTGGCCCGGATCCTCGTCGCCTCGGCCGCGCTGGACGCGGAGACGCTCGAGGCGACCGCCGAGGAGCTCCGGGAGGGCGCGCCGACCGACCCGTTCTGGCAGTACTCGGCGCGCGCCGCAGAGGCGATGGGCGCGCTGACCCGGCGCAACTACGACGAGGGCATGGTGCTCGTGGCGACGCTCGCGGGCGGGACCGGGGCGCACTCGAGCCACACCATGGTCCGCGGTTTCGCGCAGGGCGTCTACGCCGACCTGCTGCTGGCGCGCGGCGAACCGCGCCGCTCCCTCGCTGTGCTCGAGGGACGGGTGTCACCGCCGGGGCACGCGCTGTGCTTCGACATGCAGCGCGCCGCCGCGCTCATCGCCCTGGGACGGGAGCGGGAGGTGCTGGAGTCGACCGACCCGTGCATCCGGATGGGTACCGAGCATTGCGTCCGCACGCTCACGCCCCTTCTGCTGCGCCGCGCCGTCGCCCACGCCCGCCTCGGGAACGACGAGGCCGCCGACGCCGCCTTCGCCGAGGGGTTCTATCTCTCCGAGGGTCTCGGCGGGTCTCTCACGCCGTACCTGACCCTCCCTCGGCCCGAGCTGCAGCGCCTCCTGGAGCGCCTGGCGGCGCGGCATCCGACCTCCGCCGGGGCCGCCGGACGCGTGGCCGGGATGCTCGCGCAGGTTCCCTCGCGAGATCATCGTCCCCCCTTGCCCACCCTCAGTCCGCGCGAGGAGCGCCTGGCTCTGGCCCTGCGCGGGCCGCGGAGCCTGTCGCAGATCGCGGACGAGCTCGACGTGTCGCCCAACACCGTCAAGTCGCAGCTGCGGTCGATCTACGCGAAGCTGCAGGTCTCGGGGCGGGATGCCGCCGTCGCCGTGCTCGAAGCGCACGGCTTCTACGTCTAAGGGCGGGGCGGCCGCTCAGGCCGAAGGCCGCGCGTGCGGCGCCGGCCGCGTCTGCCCCGCGGGACGGGGCGCACGCTCGGTCGGAAGCGGAATGGGCGTCGTACCGGCGACCTCGTCGCTGAAGTCCTCGGGTTCGGGCGGGATCGTGGTCAGCGGGCGGGTCTCGTCGAGGGTCAGGCGGAACCGCTTCGTCTCGTGCTTATGCACGCGGCCCGACGCGAGCGTCCACGCGACGCCGATCCCGCACGCGAGGAACGCCACGATCGCGGCCAGGCCGATCGCGACGCGGGGCCCGAACTCGCCCGCGACCCAGCCGACGATCGGGGCGCCCACGGGCGTGCCACCGAGGAGGATCGCTATGTACAGGGCCAGCACGCGACCACGGAGGGCGGGATCGGTCGTGGTCTGCACGTAACCGTTGGCCGTGGTGAGCATCGTCACGACGCAGAACCCGGTGAGGACGAGGGTCGCCGCGTAGGTCTCGTAGCTGGGGGCCAGGACGGACAGGGTGGATGCCACGGCGAAGCCGCCGGCGCCGAGGACCACCACGCGCATCCGAGCGCGATCGCGCCGCGCCGCCAGCAGTGCGCCGGCGAGGGAACCGATCGCGACGAACGAGCTCAGCAGACCGAAGCCGTCGGCACCCCGCCCGAACTCCAACGCCATCGTCGAGGCGAAGATCGGGAAGTTCATGCCGAAGGCGCCGAGCAGGAACACCATCGCGAAGGTCACCACGAGGTCGGGGCGCTGGGCGACGTACCGGAACCCGTCGGCCAGCCGTGCCGGACCGCCGCGCCGGTGATGGACGACGAGCTCGTGCGGGCGCATGAGCATCAGGGCCGCGATCATGGCGAGGAAGGTGACGGCGTTGGCGAGGAACACCCAGCCGGTGCCGACGACGACGATCATCAGGCCGGCCACCGCGGGGCCGATGAGCCGTGCGGTGTTGAAGGAGGCGGCGTTGAGGGCGACGGCGTTGGAGGCGTTCTCGTGCGCGACGAGGTCGGACACGAAGGCCTGACGCGCCGGGTTGTCGAACGCGGTGATGACGCCGAGCGCCAGGGCGAAGACGAACATCAACGGCAGGGTCATGACGCCGGTCACGAGCAGGATGCCGAGGGTCACGGCGAGCACGAGCATCGCGCTCTGCGTGCACATGATGAGCTTGCGGCGGTCGAAGCGGTCCGCGACCCATCCCGTGACACCGACCAGCAGCAGGGGCGGCGCGAACTGCAGGGCCATCGTCACGCCCATCGCGGCGGCGTCGCCGGGGGTGAGCTCGGTCAGCACGACCCAGTTCTGTGCCGTGGCCTGCATCCACGCGCCGATGTTCGACACGAGCGCGCCGATGAACCAGACGCGATAGTTGTAGACCGAGAACGAGCGGAACATCGCACTCATGTGTCTGCCACCTTTCGCATGATCTCGGCCGCTGCCGCCAGGGTCCGCCGCTCGTCGTCGTCCAGAGCCGCGAGGGCCTGTTCGAGCCAGGCGTCACGGCGCCGGACGGTCTCGTCGACGACGAGGCGACCGGCGTCCGTGAGGGCGATCGTCACCTTGCGGCGATCGTCCTCGTCGGGGGTGCGGGAGACGTATCCCGCCTCCTCGAGGAGCGACACCGTGCGGTTCATGGACGGGGCCGTCACCCGCTCGCGGTCGGCGAGCTGGCCGAGAGTGTGCTCGCCGTGGACCGTGAGAGCGGCGAGCACCGCGAACTGGCCGTCGCTCATGGTGTCGACCGCGCGCTGTGCACGGAGGCGCCGGGCGAGGCGGAACGTGGCCATGCGCAGCTCGGAGGCGGCGGCGCTGAGGTCGTCACGCGAGTCGGATCGGGGGGATTCGTCGACGCGTTCGTTCATGGTGCTCGATAGTTAGCTTATCTCATTAGTCTTGCTAAGGGTTCGGATCCGTCGTTTTCCGGCCGGGGCCCGCCCCTAGACTCGGCGCATGCCCGAGTTCGTCGACGCCTACGGCATCTCCACCGTCTACGACGTCTACGAGGCGGAGTCGCCGCGGGCGGTGGTCCAGCTGCTGCACGGCGTGGGCGAGCACGCCGGTCGTTATGGTGCGCTGATCGACGCCCTGGTCGCCGATGGCTACACGGTCTACGCGGACGACCACCGTGGGCACGGCCGCACGGGTCTGAGGCAGTGGAACGGCGACCATGGCAAGCTCGGTCGTCTGGGACCCGGAGGGCTCGGTGCGGCGCGCGACGCCGTGTGGACCCTCACGCAGATCATCCGCGACAGGCACCCCGACCTGCCCCTCATCCTCCTCGGGCACTCGTGGGGCTCGTTCCTCGCACAGATGCTCGTGGACCGGCATCCGGATGCCTATGACGCCCTCGTCCTGAGCGGATCCGCGTTGCGCTGGCCCGGTGCGCTGAACTCCGGTGACCTCAACGCCCGGTGGAAGCACCTGCGCGGCACGGGCATGGAGTGGCTCTCGAGCGTCGACCAGGTCGGACGCGACTTCCTCGCCGACCCCTTGACGACCTCGACGCCGTTGCTGCGGCTGTTCGGTCCACGCGAGACGGTGAAGCTCCTCGGCCGACCCCGGCGCGATCTCGGGCGCGACATCCCGACGCTGCTCATGGTGGGGCGCGACGACCCCGTGGGCGGTCCTCGCAGCGTGCACCGGCTGGCCGACGCATACCGGAACCGTTCGGGCTTCACCGACGTCACGACCCTCGTCTACCCGGGCGCCCGGCACGAGATCTTCGCCGAAGCCCAGCAGGCCGAGGTGCGCGCCGACCTGTCGGCCTGGCTCGACGCCCGGTTCCCCTCCCGCACCTAGCGGTGCGGCATCCGTCCGGTGCGGCGGGCCCTGGCATCGAGCTCGGTGCGCCGCCGTAGGCTGGAGGCATGCACGGCGAGTACAAGGTTCCCGGCGGCAAGCTCGTGGTCGTCGATCTGGAAGAGCGCGACGGTCGCATCGCCGGATTCCACCTCGCCGGCGACTTCTTCCTGGAGCCCGACGACGCCCTCGACGACATCGACGCGGCCGTCAACGGACTGCCGGTCGAGTCGGACGTCCCCACGATCGCGGCCGCCATCCGTGCCGCCCTGCCCGAAGGCGCGCAGCTGCTCGGCTTCACGCCCGAGTCGGTGGCCACGGCGATCCGTCGCGCGCTCGTCACGGCGCCGGGCTGGGGCGACTTCGAGTGGGAGGTCGTCCACGACGCGCCCGTCTCGCCCCGTATGAACCTCGCGCTGGACGAAGTGCTCACCGCGCGCGTGGGCGCGGGTCTGCGCAAGCCCACGCTGCGCCTGTGGGAGTGGAACGAGAACGCCGTCGTGATCGGGTCGTTCCAGTCGCTGCGCAACGAGGTCGACCCCGAGGGTGCCGCCAAGCACGGCTTCGACGTCGTCCGCCGCATCTCGGGCGGCGGGGCGATGCTCATGGCCGCCAACTCCATCGTCACCTACTCGCTGTACGTGCCTGCCTCGCTCGTGGCGGGTATGACGTTCGCCGACTCCTACGCGTTCCTCGACGACTGGGTGCTGCAGGCGCTGCGCTCGCTCGGCATCGACGCGGTGTACCAGCCGCTCAACGACATCGCCGGGCCCCACGGGAAGATCGGCGGTGCCGCGCAGAAGCGGCTCGCCAACGGAGGGGTCCTCCACCACGCGACACTCAGCTACGACATGGACGGCCAGGTGCTCACCGAGGTGCTGCGCATCGGCCGCGAGAAGCTCAGCGACAAGGGCACCGTCTCGGCTGCCAAGCGCGTCGACCCCCTGCGCAGCCAGACCGGCCTGCCGCGGGATGCCGTGATCCAGCGGTTCATCGACACGTTCACGACCCTCTACGGTGCCACCACGGGGCATGTCACCGAAGAGGAGTACGCCGAGGCCGAGGCGCTCGTCGCCTCGAAGTTCGCCACCGACGCGTGGCTGCAGCGCGTTCCGTGAGCGGGCAGATGCTGACCGGTGTCCTCGACCACGGCACCGTCGAGATCCACCACGCCGACAATCTCGCCGTGACCCCCACGCTCCCGGACGGGTCGTTCACACTCGTCTACCTCGACCCGCCGTTCAACACCGGCCGCACGCGGGCCAAGGCCGTCGAGTCGGCGCGGTGGACGCCGCCGGTCGACGAGGCCCCGGATGCCGAGGCGCCCCTGGTCGTGGCATCCGAACCGCCCCGTGACCCGGCGATGCTCGTGTTCCCCGGCGAGGAGGAGCCGGCTCCGGCCCCGGTCGTCCAGCGCGGCTTCCACGGACGCGAGTACTCGCGGCTCCGTGGCGATCTGCGTACGTACGACGACCGGTTCGACGACTACTGGGCGTTCCTCGAGCCCCGCCTCGAGGAGGCGTGGCGGCTGCTCGCCGACGACGGCACGCTGTACCTGCACCTGGACTACCGCGAGGTGCACTACGCCAAGGTCATGTGCGACGCGCTGTTCGGGCGCGAGCGGTTCCTCAACGAACTCATCTGGGCCTACGACTACGGGGCGAAGACGCGGCGCCGCTGGCCCACGAAGCACGAGACGATCCTGGTGTACGTGAAGAACCCGGCCGCGTACTTCTTCGACTCGGATGCCGTCGACCGGGAGCCCTACATGGCCCCCGGCCTCGTGACGCCCGAGAAGGCGGCGCGCGGCAAGCTCCCGACCGACGTCTGGTGGCACACCATCGTGCCGACCACGGGCCGCGAGAAGACGGGCTATCCGACGCAGAAGCCGGAGGGCGTGCTGCGGCGGATGGTGCAGGCCTCCAGTCGGCCCGGCGACCGCGTCCTGGACATGTTCGCCGGAAGCGGCACGCTCGGCGCCGTCGCCGCCCCCTTGGGCCGGCACAGCGTCCTCATCGACGACAACGCCGACGCCGTCGCCGTGATGCGGGCGCGCCTGCCCGAGGCGGCGTTCCGCGGCTGAGCCGGTCGCAACCCGTTCCGGGGCCGGGAGCAGTGGTGGGAACCGCGCCGCCGCAGGGCGCGCGGCCGCCGGACGACGCTGACGCGGTGAGGAAGTTAGGGTTGCCTAATGACCCACGATTTCGACCCGCAGACGCGCCGCGCCGTCCTGGCGCACATGAACACCGATCACGCGGCCGACAACGTGCTGATCGCTCGGGCGTTCGGTCCGGATCCTGCGGTCGCGACGGCCGAGATGACGGGGTTCGACGGCGACGCGGGTGAGTGGTCCGTCGGTGTCGAGGGGGGTGCGCTGCGCGTCCCGTGGCTCGGCGGCGCGATCACGGAGCGTCAAGAGGTGCGACGCGAGATCGTCGCGCTCTACGACGAAGCCTGCCGTCGGCTCGGCGTCACGCCGCGCCCGCACTGATCCACGAAACAAGGTTAGGGTTGCCTAACCTGTTGCGTATGATGTCCTCATGAGCGACGTCGTCTCCTTCTCAGCCGCCCTCCGCGAGCGCTCCCGCACCGCACACTCCGCGAGCGAGCACGCCGGTTTCATGAGCGACCTCATCAGCGGCGCCGGCACGCGGGACGACTACGTCGCGCTCGTCGTGCAGCACTGGTTCATCTACGCCGCGCTCGAGGAGGCCACGGAGCGGATGCGGGCAGACCCCGTGGCATCCGTGTTCCTCAGTGACAAGCTCACGCGCCTGCCCGCGATCGAGGCCGACCTCGACTTCCTCATCGGTCCGGACTGGCGCGAGGTCGTCGCTCCGCTGCCGACGACCCGGGCCTACGTGGACCGGATCCGCCGCGTCGCGGCCACGTGGCCCGGGGGATTCGTCGCCCACCACTACACCCGGTATCTCGGCGACCTCTCCGGCGGCCAGTTCATCGGCCGCCTCATGCGCCGGCGATTCGGGTTCGAGACCAACGGGATCGGCTTCTACCTCTTCGGCGACATCGCCGACCCCGAGGAGTTCAAGAACGTCTACCGCGAGAAGCTGGATGCCGCACCCTGGGACGACGACGAGAAGGAGCGCGTGATCGACGAGGTCCTCGTCGCCTACCGCTTCAACACGGAGCTGTTCGCCGACCTCGCCGATGCCAAGGCCGCTCAGTCGGCCTGACGGAGATCGGCTTCCGACGCCTCCCGGGCTCCGCGGCGGCGCGCGAGCAGCACCACGGTGACGACCGCGGCGATCACGAGCACGATGAGGCCGTACAGGCTCCGCGGCACGGCCGCGATCGAGAAGTCCGCGGTCACCGGAGCGACGGTCCCGGCGCCGAGTCCGACACCCTCGGGCACCACCGTCACGTGTCCGCTCAGCCAGCCGAGTGAGAAGGCGGGCACCTCGCGGGTCACCTGGATCGTCGAGCCCGTGACGATCTCGGGCAGCTGCGTCGGCGCGGTCGTGTCGCCGAGCAGCCCGGCCGCGCCGGAGGTCGCGACGGTCTCGACACCGGTGAGGCGGGTGTTGCCGACGTTCTCGAGCGAGTACTCCACGGTCAGACGACCCGACTCGAACGGATTCCACGAGCCGTCGTACCGAACCGTCGTGCCGGTGATCGCGGCCGCGGGGGCGAGCGCCCCGGACACGCGGAGGTTGATGCGAGTGCCCAGACGGCGCTCGACCGAGAGTGAGCTCGTGGCATCCCGGCTCGCCAGCGACGTCACGATCCCGGCGGAGTGATCGCCGGGGCGTGCGTCGGTGGGAACCGTGATCGTGAACAGCACCTCGGCGGACTGCCCCGGTGCCAGCTCCATGGACGTCTGTCCCACCGAGACCCACGTGCCGGCGTCCTGGGAGGGCGTCCCGTCCGCGAGCACGTCGATCTCGCCGCTCGCGGCGGTGAAGGCGTCGGCGGCGTAGACCGTCAGCGGCAGCGGCTCGGTGCCCGTGTTGACGACGAGCATCGTGTCGGCCAGGACGGTGCCGGGGTCGACGTCGTACGAGAAGTTCGCCCGCCCGGTGCCGTTGGCGTTGTCGGCGGTCTGCACGCTCCACGCGACGCCGCCGTCCTCGGCGAAGGCGGGCGGCGCCGCCGCCGCGAGGGCGAGGGCGAGCAACGCGCCGACGGCGACGCGAGGAAGGCGGGGGAGTGCGGTCACGAGCGGCTTTCGGTTCGGGGATCGACAAGAGGGGCCCCGGCGGACGCCGGGGCCCCGAGGGGGATGCTTACTGCAGTGCGGTGATGGTGAGCTTGCTCGCGTAGTCGCCCGCGGGGGTCGTCCCCGGGATGACGAGCGTGAGGTCGGCACCCACCGTGGCGCTGGCGGCCGAGGTCGACGAGGCCAGCACGCGGGACGCGCCGAGGCCGGTTCCGCCGAGGCGCGTGGAGGTGACTTCGGCGCCACCGGTGACGCTGGCGCCCGCGGAGACGAGCTTCGGCGTCCACCCGAGCAGGTCGCCCGAGAAGGAGTCACCCGACGACGACTCGAAGTCGCCGACCTGCCCCGAGATGCTCCACGTGTACGGCGCGGTCCCGCCGGCACGGGTGTCGGTCACGACGATGTCGGTGAGCGCACCGGATGCCACGAAGTTCCCGCCGTCCTGGACGGCGGTGCCCAGGTTCGCCGGCGAGGTTCCGGCGAACGCCCAGCCGAACGAGCCGGTGGGGTTGTCGACCCACGCGGGGACGTCGACGATCACGTCCGACGAGGACGCGAAGGTGATCGGGGTGAACGTCTCGAACGGTGCGTAGACCGCGCCGCTGCCGGGGTACGTGTAGATGCCGTAGGTGCCCGAGGCCAGATCCTGCGCCTCGGTGGTGCTCAGGGTCAGATCGACCGAGAACGTGCCGTCGGCGTTCAGCTCGATCGCGCCGCTGTTCGTGCCGCCGATGGTGGACATGCTCGCGGCGGGCACGGCCCACTTCTGCGCGATCACCGAGCGTGCCGACGAGGTGGCGCCCGCGGAGGGCTTCCACACGTCGGCGAACTTGCCGAACACCACGTAGGTGCCGCTGAAGGTCCCCGACAGCGGCGGGCGCGTGCCGTTCGTGGCGGTCCCCGAGGGCAGGAATCCGCTGCCGCTGACCGTCACGGTCTCGCCTTGGGCGAGACCGCTGGTCTTCGAGACCGTCACGGTGGGCCCGGCGGGCGCGGTCGCGGTGTACGCGATCGAGAGCGGGCTCGCGACCTTACGGGCGTCGGCAGATCCGCCCGAGGAGTACCAGTACGACCCCTGGCCGGTCAGGATCTGGAAGTCGACGAACGACTGGGGGAACGCGCCGGAGGTGGCACCGCCCGTGACCTGCGCCACGGAGCCCTCGGGGACGGTGACGGTGCGTCCGAGGTAGTCGGGGGTGACGGTGAACCCGGTGGGGGTCACGTCGACGCCCGTGAGGGTCGCGATGACGACATCGGACACGGGGGTGAGGCTCTCGAACTTGTCCGGGTCGTCCATCGAGGTGCCGTAGCCGCCGAGCGTCGCGGTGACCGTCCCCGTGCCGTCCGAGGCGACGGTGAGCTTCGGGTCGGTGATCCACGACCGGGTCATTCCCGAGTAGAACGCCGAAGTGAACGAGCCCGTCCACTGGATGACGGCCGTGTTGGCGTCGACGTCGACAGTGCCCGTTCCCCCGCTGATCTGGGCGATGTGTCCCGAGTTGAGGCCGTTCCCGGTCGTGATCGTCGTGCCGGCGGCATCCGTCCGCAGGCCCGCGAACGTCGCGTCGGCGTAACTGCCGTCGGACTGGAGCTTGAGGATCTCGACGTTGCCGTCTTCCTGCTTCCAGTTCGTGGAGGTGACGCGGTCGGACGCCGACGTCGCGGTGACGATGCCCGCCGAGAGCAGGTTGACGGTCCCCGGTGCGAAGGCCGCGGAGTTCGCCTCGGCGTTGATGCCCCAGCGGAAGACGGCTCCGTTCACGGTGGCGGTCGCCGCGTGAGCGGGGGCGGCGACGATCGCGCCTCCGAAGGCGAGTGCCGCGGTGAGCGTCGCCGCGGCGAACAGGGCCGGTCGGGACCGGCGTCTGGGTGAGGAGTCCACGTGAGTTCCTTTCTCCGCCCACGGTCGTTCCGACGGCGCACGTCGGCCGCACCCGAATGTCGAGCGCAGGAGGGCAGGTTAGGCTTACCTAACCACGATTGCGGATCTCAAGCAATGTTAAGGATAGGCTGTCCTAACTTGGAGGTCCTTGTATGACACGTCGACCGGCCCGCGGTCTCGCCGCACTCGCCCTGACATTCGCCGCGGCCCTCGCTCTCGCCGCATGCTCCCCCGCGGCCACGGCCGAGGGTGACGGCGGCACGGCCACGCCCCCGCTCGCCGAGGTGACTCCCCTGACCGACCCGCTCGCGTGGGAGGGCCCCTCCACCGCCGTCGCGGCATCCGCGCCCATCGTCCCCGTCACCGACGGAGCCCAGACGCTGCCGGTCACGGTCACCGACGCGCAGGGCACGCCCGTCACCGTGACCGACACCTCTCGCATCCTCACGCTCGACATCTACGGGTCGCTGTCGCGCATCGTGTTCGAGCTCGGGCTGGGGGATTCCGTCGTCGCCCGCGACATCTCCACCGCCTTCCCCGAGGCCGAGCACCTGCCCGTCGTCACCGAGAACGGGCACGACCTCAACGCCGAGGCGATCCTCGACGCCGCACCCACCGTGATCCTCACCGACACGAGCCTCGGGCCGTGGGACACCATCCTCCAGATGAGGGATGCCGGCATCCCGGTGGTGGTCGTGGACTCCCACCGCTCGCTCGACTCCGTCGGCTCGCTCATCCAGCAGGTCGGTGACGCGCTCGGCGTGCCGCAGCGCGCGGCCGCGCTCGCCGCGCGCAGCACCGCCGCGGTGGAGGACAAGATCGCCGAGATCGCCGCCGTCGCCCCGGCCGACCCGGCGGAGAAGCTGCGCATGATGTTCCTCTACGTCCGCGGACAGTCGGGCGTGTACTACCTCTTCGGCGAGGAGTCCGGCGCCGACAGTCTCATCGAGGCGCTCGGAGGCATCGACGTCGCGGGGGAGATCGGCTGGACCGGGATGCGGCCGATCACCGACGAAGCGCTCGTCGACGCCGATCCGGACCTGGTGCTCGTCATGACGAAGGGCCTGGAGTCCGTCGGCGGTGTGGACGGGCTCGTCGAGCACCTGCCCGCCCTCGCCCAGACCGATGCGGGACGTCACCGGCGGATCGTGGACATGGCGGACACCACCGTGCTGAGCTTCGGCCCGGCATCCGCCGACGTGCTCGACGCGCTCGCGGTCGCGGTCTACGCGCCCGAGGCCACGGAGTGAGCGCCGCCGTCGCCGAGACGCGTCCGACCGGGGTCGCCGCCCCGGCCCGGCGGGTCCGGCGGCGCGCGCCCGCGGTGTTCGTCGCCCTCGTGGTGGCGCTGGTGGTCCTCGTCGTGGTCTCGGCGGGCAGCGGTCAGCTCGCGATCCCCCCGGACCAGGTCGTGGGGGCGTTCGCGCGCGCGTGGAACGCCGGCGTCCGCGCGATCGGTCTCGGCGCGCTGTCGGTTCCCCCCGGAGCGGCGATGGAGCACGTCAACGGCGAAGCCACGCTGTGGCTGGTCCGGATGCCGCGTCTGCTCATGGCCGTGCTCGTCGGCGCCGCGCTGGCCACCGCGGGCGTCGTCATGCAGGGCGTCTTCCGCAACCCGCTGGCAGAGCCCGGGGTCATCGGCATCTCCTCGGGCGCGGCGGTGGGAGCCTCGGCATCCATCGTCTTCGGACTCGGTTTTCTCGGCCCGTTCACCCTTCCGGTGCTGGCCTTCGCCGGAGGACTGGTCGCGACCGCGATCGTGTACGCCTCGGCGCGCACCGACGGGCGGACCGAGGTCGTGACGCTCGTGCTCACCGGGATCGCCGTCAACGCCGTCGGGGGCGCGGCGATCGCGCTCTTCACCTACGTCGGCTCGACGCAGCAGCGCGAGCAGATCGTGTTCTGGCAGCTCGGGTCGCTCAACGGCACGCGGTGGGACGACCTCGCGATCGTCGCCCCGCTCGCCGTCGCCGGGATCGTGGCGTGCCTGTTCCTGGCCGGTCCCCTCGATCTGCTCTCGCTCGGCGAGCGGCAGGCCGAGCACCTGGGCGTGCGCGTCGAGCGGCTGCGGGTCATCGCGATCGTCGTCATCGCGGCGTTGACGTGCGCCGCCGTCGCCTTCTGCGGGATCATCGGGTTCGTCGGCCTGGTCGTGCCGCACCTGATGAGAATGCTGCTCGGCCCCGCGCATCGCGCGCTCCTCCCCGCCAGCGCGCTCGGCGGCGCGGTGCTGCTGGTCGCCGGCGACCTCGTCGCCCGGACGGCGGTGCCCGGGTCCGAACTGCCGATCGGGATGCTGACCGCGTTGATCGGCGGACCGTTCTTCTTCTGGCTGCTGCGACGGACGCGCCGCCGGTCGGGGGGATGGGGATGACGGCGGTGCTGCGCGCACGGGAGATCGCGGTCGAGGTCGGCGGGCGTCGCGTGCTCGACGCGGTCGACCTCGACCTGCACGCCGGGGAACTGTTCGTGCTCGTCGGCCCCAACGGTGCCGGGAAATCGACGCTGTTGGCCGCTCTCGCCGGCGATCGTCCCCTCGCGGCCGGGACTGTCGAGCTCGACGGCGCCGCCCTGGAGTCCTGGCCCGTCCGGGAGCGGGCGCGGCGGCGTTCCGTCCTGACGCAGAGCAACGACGTCTCGTTCCCGTTCGCGGTGCACGACGTCGTCCGCATGGGACGGGCGCCGTGGCGTCGGCATCCCGCCGCCGCGCGCGACGACGTCGCCGTGGCCGACGCGATGGCGGCGGGCGAGGTCGAGGCGTTCGCCGAGCGTCCCGTCACCGGGCTGTCGGGCGGGGAGCGTGCCCGCGCGGCGTTCGCCCGCTCCGTCGCCCAGGAGTGCGCCATCGCGCTGCTGGACGAACCCACGGTGAGCCTCGACATCCGGCATCAGCACCGGGTCCTCGCCGTCACCCGTCAGCGGGTGAACGCCGGGGGCGCGGCGATCGTCGTCCTGCACGACCTGGGCCTCGCTGCGGCGTACGCCGACCGGGTCGCGCTCCTGGACGGTGGCCGCGTCGCGGCGGTCGGCCCACCGCGCGACGTGCTCCAGCCCGAGCTGCTCACGCGGGTGTACCGGCATCCGATCGACGTCGTCGACGGACCCCGCGGCACCCTGCTCGTGCTCGCCGACACCTCGACTTCCGCATCCGCCGACCCCGGAGAACCTCTGCCGTGAACCTCTCGCTCCGCCCTCTTCTCGCCGCCGCGGCCGCCGTGCTCGTCGCCGTCTCCACGGCCGTCGCCGCCCCCGCGTGGGCCGCGGGGACGGTGACGGTCACCGGCCCCGACGGGACGGCGACCGCGTCCGAGGACCACGCCACCGAGATCACCGTGTCGGGCACGGGATTCCAATCGATCCCGAACGGGTTCGGCGGGATCTACGTGCTCTTCGGCTGGGTCGACGACGCCGCGGGCGGTTCGTGGCGTCCCAGCGCCGGTGGTGTCGTGGGCGAGGACTACCGGTACGTCCCTGACGCGGAGTCCGCCGACAACCACGGCTATCAGCGGTTCCTGGCGTTCCCGGGCAGCGAGACCGAGAGCGCGGCGAACGGCACGCTCGCCGCGGACGGCTCGTGGTCGGTGACCATGGTCATCCCCGGTCCGGTGTTCGAGAGCCAGGACCGCGCGGGCAACGTCGTCTCGGTCGACTGCCGCCGGGTCACGTGCGGCATCCTCACGATCGGGGCGCACGGCGTCAAGAACGCCAACAACGAGTCCTTCACGCCGGTGGCGTTCACCGCCGCGGCCGCGTCGGAGGCGGAGCCGGATGCCGCGGCCCCCGCCGCACCCGCCGGCACCGTCCGGGTCGGGGTCGAGGCCGCCACGGTCACGGCCGGTTCGTCGATCGTCTTCACCGGCCAGGGCTTCACGCCCGGGGAACAGGTCGTCGCCGCGCTCGACGGCGGTCTGACGGCCGTCGGTCCCCTCACCGCCGGCGCTCAGGGAGAGGTCGCGGCGGCTCTGCCGGTGCCGCGCGACATCCGCGACGGTACCCACCTCGTCACGCTGCGCGGTGCCGGTTCCGGCGGCGTCGCCGAGACCGAGGTGACGGTCACCGGCGGTGTCGCGGAGGTCGCGACCGACACCGAGCCCGCGGTGCCGACGTGGGCCATCGTGCTGCTCCTGGCCTGCGTCGCGCTGTCGGCCGCGTTGGTGGTCGCGAGCATCGTCACCGCGATCGTGCGCGCCCGCAGGGCGCGGCGCGCGCGACGTGCGAGGACAGTCGCCGGCGACGCGTCGGCGGCTGTCGTGGCGGGCGCCTCCGACCCCGCGGCGGGCCCCGGTTCCGACCTCGCTTCCGGTGCTGCGGCAGGTCCCGGCTCCGCGCCCGCGGCGGCGGCCCCCGACGTCTCGGTGGGGGCGAGCCGATGAGGGCGGCGTCGATGATCCGTGCGGCGCTCGCGCTCGCCCTCGTGCTGGTCGCGGCGGGCGGCACGGCATCCGCGACCGCCGCCGGACCCGACGACGTGATCGTCACCGTGCCGAGCACCGAGCCCCCCGCCGGGGGCGACGGCGCCATCGCCAACGCCCAGTTGCGGTGGGGACTGAACGCCGAGTCGGGTGGGGGCGCCTTCGCGGGCGGATGCAACTTCCTCAGCGCGGGACGCGCGGGCGATGCCGGGTCGTCCCGCGCCTGGACCGCGGCAGACGGCCTCTATCGCGCGCAGGACGGGAGCGTCCGCATCGAGAAGCCCACCGCCGCGGGTGGGTGGACCGTGGCGACGTGGGAGTCGAAGTGCCAGGCCCCGGACGGGGCGACGGTGACGGTGGCATCCACGACGACGACCACCGGCAACCAGGTCGTCATCGACGGCGGGGTCGGGGAGCGTCGCGACGGCGCGATCGAGATCCGGTGGTCGGGGTCGTTCACGGTGGCCTACTACGGCGGCATGACCTACTGGAGCGTGACCGATCCGCACCTGAGCCTGGACGCGTCCGGGAACGGGCGGCTGACCGGCACGGCCAGCGGCTACGGCACCTCGATGGAGGACATGACGCAGTGGACAGCGATCGCGCCGCGCGAGATCGTGCTCGCCGAGATCCGTTCGGCCGACTCGTCGGCGGCACGGGGATTCACCGTGACGCCCGAGTATCTCGGGGTCAGCACCTCCGGGACCGGGCAGGTCGCGCGCTCGGACGCCAACGCGGCGTTCTGGGGTTCGTTCCCGCAGTCCTTCGTGGATTTCCACCGGCTCACGGGTCAGCAGGGGTATTGGCTCACGACCGGTGGCATCCGGGATGCCGCGAAGCCGGCGACGCCGATCACCGTGAGCTACGACGCGGCGGCGCCCGTCGACACGCCCGCCCCGGCGGTCGGCGGCGGTGCCGCTGCGGGTGTGCCGAACAACCCCCTTCGGCTCCCGGCGGCGACCGCGGACCCGGCGACACCCGCTCGCGCGTTCTTCGCCGCGAACGCCCCGCTCACGACGCAGCCGCAGGCCGCGGCGCTCGGGCCGCCGGCGCGGGCGGGGCTGCCGGCGGTCGTCGCTCCGCTGCTCGGATCGGCTGCGGCGCTGAGTCTCGGGATCGTCGCGGTCCTGAGCATGATGCGCGCCCTCCCGTGGCAGCGGCGGCGCGGTCCCGTAACCGCACCGGTCGCGCGCTGGTCCGCGCCGGATGCTCGGGGCCGCACGCCCGCCGCATGCGGGGCCGCACGCCCGCCGCATGCGGGGCCGCACACCGGATGGGATGCCGGGGCCCCGGGCGCAGCGCGGCGCGGATCGGCCGCAACCCCGCGCGGATGTCGGGGCGCGGTCATAGGGTGAAGCCCATGGAATTCGGCATCTTCGTCCCGCAGGGCTGGCGTTTCGATCTGGTGGGCATCGACCCCGCCGAACAGTGGCGCGCGATGAGCGCGCTCGCGCAGAGCGCCGACGAGGGTCCGTGGTCCTCGATCTGGGTCTACGACCACTTCCACACCACCCCGGTGCCGAGCGCCGAGGCCACCCACGAGGCCTGGACGCTCATGGCCGCGTTCGCCGCCGTGACCGACCGCGTGCGCCTCGGGCAGATGTGCACGTGCATGGGCTACCGCAATCCGGCGTACCTCGCGAAGGTCGCCGCCACGGTCGACCTCATCTCGGGCGGCCGCGCCGAGATGGGCATCGGCGGCGGCTGGTACGAGCACGAGTGGCGCGCGTACGGCTACGGCTTCCCGCCGATCGCCGAGCGTCTCGGGCGTCTGCGCGAGGGCGTCGAGATCATGCACCAGGCCTGGACGACGGGTTCGGCGACCCTCGCCGGGAAGTACTACGAGGTCGACGGCGCGATCGTGCAGCCGCAGCCGCTGCAGGCGGGCGGCATCCCCCTCTGGATCGCGGGCGGCGGTGAGAAGGTCACGCTCAAGGTCGCGGCGAAGTACGCCTCGTACACGAACTTCGCCGGTTCGCTCGACGAGTTCGACCACAAGTCCGCGGTGCTGCGCGACCACTGCGAGGCCCTCGGCCGGGACTTCGGCGAGATCACGCGCTCCTCGAACTTCAACACGATCGTGGCGCCCACCGAGGCCGAGGCCGAGGAACGTCTCGCTGCGGTCGTGGCGCGCCTGCGGCCCCACGTGGGCGACGAGCGGGCGGATGCCATCGAGGCCGACTACCGTGCATCCGACGCGTTCGGCACCCCCGAGCAGATCGTCGAGCGGCTGCGCACTCGCGCCGAGCACGGCCTCGGCTACGCCATCCACTACTTCCCCGAAGCCGCGTACGACACCTCGGGGATCGCGCTGTTCGAGCGCGAGGTCGTCCCGGCTCTCTGAGGCCCGCGTCGGACCGGTGGCCGCCGGGCCGTCGCGCGGAGATCGGCACCGGCACGCCGCACGGCGTCCCCGGATGACGGCGTGTCGTGTCGAAACTCCGCGGGACGGCACACCCGGCGGGCCCTGGTGCGTCAGACCAGCGGCGCCACATCGGCGTAGGCGTCCGTTTCGACGTCGGGACCGGATGCCGAGCCCCCGAACACGCGCGCGCGGCGGGTCTCGGCATCCCACGCGGGCCAGCCCGGGTCGCCGTCACGGACGAAGCGGACCGCGGCGGCGTGCATCGCGTCGGCGAGTTCGGCGGGCGGTGCATCGCCCGCGATCGCGGTGACACCGTCGGCGTCGAGGTGGTCGAACCAGAACGGCACGTCGAGGCAGTGGCACGCGTGCCCGATCGAGGGGGAGGTCCACGCGAAGCGGTACAGCCAGGTCGAGGCGGTGCCGCGGGCGCGCGCGGCGCGGAGCACGACGGAGCGGATCACACGGTCGGAGACGTAGCCGCCGAGTCGGGCGGCCCCGCCGCGCCGCGGCGACCGGGCGAGGTAGGCGCGACGCCGGGATCGTCCGAGACCGAGCAGCGCCAGGGCGAGCGGCACGGGCACGAGGTCCAGCGCCCGTCGCGCGCGGGCGGTGATCATCGTGAACTCGTCGTCGGTGGCCCCGACGACGAAGGGGACGTTCGCGGATGCGCCGTCCGCGAGCGCCTCGAGCGGGGAGCGCGGGAGCAGGTCGCCGTCGACCACGGGCCCGAGCGGCAGCCCGTCGTTCAGCAGCACGGAAAGACCCGACAGTCGCGCCCGCCGCTCCGGTTTCTGCGCGAGCCGCTGCAGCTCGAGCAGCTTCTCCTCGGGCAGCGAGGCGAAGCCCGCGCGGTCCGGGTGGACGCCCGCGAGGGTCGCGACCCGCTCGGCGAACCGGCGCGCGGCATCCGCCGAGACCGCACCCAGCGCGGGCGAGAGGGCCATCGCGCCGGCGAAGAGACCGGATGCCGCGGGGCAGGCCAAGAGCGCCAGGACCGAGCCGCCGCCCGCCGACTGCCCGGCGATCGTGACGCGCGCGGGATCGCCGCCGAAGGCGCGGATCTCGTCGCGCACCCACTCCAGCGCCGCGATCTGGTCGCGCAGCCCACGGTTGGAGGGGGCGCCCTCGATCGCGCCGAAGCCGTCGAACCCGAGCCGATAGGAGAGGACGACGGTCACGACGCCGTCGCGCGCGAACGCGTCGCCGTCGTACCACCGGCTCGCGGGCGACCCCGACACGAAGCCCCCGCCGTGGATCCACACGAGCACCGGGAGCCCGGCATCCGGAGTCGCGTCCGCCGGCGTGAAGACGTTGACGTTCAAGGTGGCGTCACCCGGGATGCTCGGCTCGGGGATGAGCGTGATGCCCGTGTCGCCGCGCTGGGCGGTGGCGCCGTACTCCGTCGCGTCGAGCTCGCCGTCCCACGGTTCGACGGGCTGCGGAGCGGCGAAGCGCCGCGCGCCGACGGGAGCCTGGGCGAAGGGGATGCCGAGGAACACCGCCGTCCCTCCCCGGGTGAAACCGCGCACGCGGCCCCGGGCGGTGGCGATGACGGGGGCGACCGTCACGCCTCGTCCCACCAGCGCAGTACGCGCAGCGCGAAGAACGTCAGCCACCGCGACGGCTCGCCCGCGGGCACGTCGACGGGGAACCACTCCCGGCCCTCGGGAGGGTACGCCTGGTGCCAGGTGCCGTCGGGATCGCGCGCCGCCCGGACGCGCTCGATCGCGTCCGCGAGACGCGGGTCGGGGGAGGTTCCGTCGTGCAGGGCGGCGGCGCGGAAGTGGTCGAGCGCGCGCAGCGCGCTGTACCGCCAGCGGAACGGGTAGCCCAGACGATCCGCCCAGGAATGCGTCTCGCCGGTCGACAGCCGGTACAGCAGCCGCCGCTCGAGCAGGTACTCCTCGGCGCCGCGGCGCGCGTCGTGCGATTCCGGTGTGCCGCCGGTGCGCCACTCGTCGTCGAGGATCCCGATGATCGAGTTCAGCGTGGAGTGGAACGACGACCGCGTCGAGCCCTCCACCCACTCGCAGTTCCACCCGCCGTCGGGCAGGCGGTGCTCGACGAACCAGTCCCGGATGCCACGGACGTCGGCCCCGAGCCACGCACCGTTCGCGAGCGTGGAGGCGTTGATGCAGGCATCCACCTCGCCGTCCCAGAACGCAAGGTCCTCGTACTCCCAGCGCGCGTGGCGCTCGAGCAGCCCCGCGGTGTCGGGGCGGAGGGCGCTGGCATCCACGCCCCATTCGCGCAGGGACATCAGCGACCACGACGTGGCGGTCCAGGGCTGCCCGGGCTCGTCGCGGCGGAAGTCGGCGGGGAAGTGCGCGCCCCCGGCGAACCGGCCGTCCTCGTCCTGGAGCGCGAGGAGCTGCGCGCCGAAACCCTCGCGGGCCACGCGCGCGCGGGTCTGCTGCCACTGCTCCTCGGGGGCGTGGAGCAGATCGCGCTCGACCTTCCAGCGCAGCGCGGGGTCACTGTCGAGCAGCCAGGCGAGGACGGTGCCGTCGGTCATCCGGGCAGGGTACGCCCGAGTCCCGGTGTCTTGCCAGGGTGAAGGCGGTTGCGTGCCGTGCGAACCCCGCGTGCTCTCCTGCCGCTGCGTCGCCCGCGCCGTGCCCGCCGGGTGCCGCACGCATAAACGCTCCTAGCCCGCATAAACACGTGGAGCGAGCGTTTATGCGCGCTGCGAGCGTTTATGCCTGCCCGGAACGACGCCGGGCGCCGGATGCCGCGCACCGACCACGCACCGGACGCCACGCGTCGGTTGCCGACCGCCGCGCCCGGGATGCCGCGCCGTGCCCGCCGGGTGCCGCACGCATAAACGCTCCTAGCCCGCATAAACACGTGGAGCGAGCGTTTATGCGCGCTGCGAGCGTTTATGCCTGCCCGGAACGACGTCGAGCGGCGGACGCCGCGCACCGACCACCGCGGACCGCTCCCCGCGCGCCGACCGCGCGGCCGGGCGGCGCAGTCGGCGCCTCAGGCGTCGCGGCGGGCGCCCTCGGAGGGGGTCACGGTGAACACGTTCGGGGCGCGGAAACCGGATGCCGCGAACGCGGCGTGCACGGCCTCGGTCGCCGCGTGCTCGAGCTCGGCGGGGAGCAGCGCGATCGCGGCGCCGCCGAAGCCGCCGCCGGTCATGCGCGCGCCGAGGGCACCGGAGGCCAGGGTCGTCTCGACGGCGAGGTCGAGCTCGGGCACCGAGATCTCGAAGTCGTCGCGCATCGAGGCGTGCGATGCCGTGAGCAGATCGCCGACCGCGGTGGGACCGTCGGTATCGAGCGCCGCGACGGTGTCCAGGACGCGCTGGTTCTCGGTCACGATGTGCCGCACGCGGCGGAAGGTGACGTCGTCGAGGATCTCGTGGGCGCGGGGCAGGTCGTCGACCGTGAGGTCGCGCAGCGCCGGCACGCCGAATGCGGCGGCGCCTCTCTCGCACGAGGCGCGGCGCTCGCGGTAGCCGCCGGAGGAGTGCGCGTGCTCGACGAGCGTGTCGACGACGAGGATCGAAAGGCCCGCCTCCGCGAACCCGAGCGCCACGGGCCGCGTCTGGAGCGACCGGCAGTCGAGGAACGTCGCGGCGTCGGCCACGCCGAGCATCGACGCCATCTGGTCCATGATCCCGGTGGGGGCGCCGACCGCGTCGTTCTCGGCCGTGCGGCCCACGCGGGCGAGCGCGACCTTGTCGAGCCCGGCCTCCCACACGTCGTTGAGAGCGGATGCCACGGCCCCCTCGATCGCGGCGGACGACGAGAGCCCCGCCCCCACCGGCACCTCGGACGCCAGGGCGATGTCGACACCCCGGGGCGTGGCATCCGGAGCCGCGGCGCGCAGCGCCCACGCGACCCCCAGCGGGTATCCGGCCCAGTCGAGACGCCCGGCGGCGATGCGGGCGTCGAGGTCGGCGAGCGTGACCTCGACCGCGCCGTCGGCGAACGTCGACCGCACGCGGATGAGGTCATCGCCGCGCGGGGCGACGGCGGCGGCGGTGCGCTGCGCGATCGCGAAGGGCAGCACGAAGCCTTCGTTGTAGTCGGTGTGCTCGCCGATGAGGTTGGCGCGTCCGGGCGCTGACCACACCCCCACGGCGGGAGCGTCCGTCAGGGTGGCGAGCAGGGCGCGGGCGTCGTCGACGGCGGTCATGCCGTCACCTCCGGAACGGTGTCGAGGGCGATACGCAGGCGTTCGGCCTGCGACTCGGGCGCGATGTCGCCGATCCAGGCGCCCATGGCGGCTTCGGAACCGGCGAGGTACTTGAGCTTGTCGGCGGCGCGGCGCGGAGACGTGATCTGCAGGTTCAGCCGCACGCTGTCGCGCGCGCGTCCGACCGGCGCCTGATGCCACGCGGCGATGTACGGCGTGGGCGTGTCGTACAGCGCGTCGATGCCGCGCAGCAGCCGCAGGTAGAACGGCGCGAGCTCGTCGCGCTCGGCATCCGTCGTCTCGGCGAGGTCGGCGACATGGCGGTGCGGCAGCACGTGCACCTCGATCGGCCAGCGCGCCGCGAACGGGACGAAGGCCGTCCAGTGCTCGCCGCGCAGCACCACGCGGGGACCGGATGCCTCGAACTCGAGGATGCGCGCGAACAGGTCGGGGGAGGTGCGCGAGACGGTGTCGAGGAGACGGTGCGTCCGCGGGGTGATGTAGGGGTAGGCATAGATCTGCCCGTGGGGGTGGGGGAGGGTGACGCCGATCTCCTGCCCGCGGTTCTCGAACGGGAACACCTGCCGGATGCCGGGGAGCGCCGACAGCGCGGCCGTGCGGTCGGCCCACGCCTCGATGACGGTGCGCGCGCGGGTGCGGGAGAGTGTGCCGAACGACCCCTCGTGCTCGGGGCTGAAGCAGACGACCTCACAGCGCCCGACGGAGGTGCGCGTGCGGCCGAGGCCGAGATGCTCGAGGTCGTCGTCGCCGCGCGGCGGATCGATCGCCGCGGGCGCGTCCGCGGTGGCGACGTCGAGCGCGGGGCCGAACGAGGGCGACTTGTTCTCGAAGACGGCGACGTCGTAGAGCGAGGGGATCTCGGACGGGTTCGTCGGCGTCTGCGGTGCCAGCGGGTCGAGGTGGGCGGGGGGCAGGAACGCCCGGTTCTGGCGATTGGATGCCACGGTGATCCAGTCGCCGGTGAGCACGTCCTGTCGCATCGTCGCCGTGCTCGGCCGAGGATCGAGGGTGCGGGCATCCACGGAGCGCTCCGACCCGAGCCTGCTGTCGGCGTCGTCGAAGTAGATCAGGTCGCGGCCGTCGGCCAGGCGCGTGGGGCGCTTGACGACTCCGGCGCCGAGGGTCACCGCGGTGGAGCTGTCCGTGTTCACGATAACACGCTACATATCGGGCGTGGTATCGTCAACACGAGGGGGCTGACATGCGCGTATCGATGGCCGATGTGGCTGCCGCGGCCGGTGTCTCGGCGCAGACCGTGTCGCGCGTCGCCAACGGCAGCCCTCGGGTCGACCCGGCCACCCGGGCCCGCGTCGAGAAGGCCATGGCCGATCTCGGCTACCGCATGCATCGCGCCGCGCGCGCCCTGCGTACCGGGCAGACATCGACGATCGGCCTCGTCGTGTCGACCCTCGCTTCGGTCGGCAACTCCCGCATGCTGCAGGCGATCTCCGAGGCTGCCGCCGCCCGCGACTACGCCCTCGCGGTGGTGACGGTCGGGGAGCGCGGCATCCGCGACGCCTTCGCCCGCCTGCGATCGCAGGGCGTCGACGGTGCCGTCGTCCTGAACGAGGCCACCGACCTGGCGCGCGTCGTCGACCCGCCCGCCGACCTGCACCTCGTCGTCGTCGACTCCCCGCCTGACGAGCGGTTCTCGATCGTCCAGACCGATCACGCGGGCGGCGCCCGGGCCGCGACCGAGCACCTCCTTGGGCTCGGACATGCGACCGTGCATCACCTGGCCGGGCCCGCGGGTTCGTTCGCCGCGGCGGAACGCGAACGCGGGTGGCGTGAGGCGCTCGTCGACGTCGGGGCCCCGGTGCCCGAGCCGGCCCGGGGCGACTGGACCTCGGCATCCGGTCATCGCTCCGCGGCCGCGCTCGCCGCCGCGACCGCGGTGTTCGTCGCCAATGACCAGATGGCGCTCGGCGTGCTCCGTGCCCTCGCCGACGCCGGTCGCCGCGTGCCCGATGACGTCGCCGTCGTCGGCTTCGACGACATCGTGGATGCCGCGGAGTTCCGCCCGCCGCTGACGACCGTGCGCCAGGACTTCGACGCCCTCGGCCGCGGTGTCGTCGAGGCGCTGGTGTCGGCTATCGAGCGTGGTACCGCCCGCGCCGCGACGGTGCCCGCCGTGCTCGTGGTGCGCGCGAGCAGTTCGGGCGGTTGAGCCCTCCGGATCGCGGTTCGGGGCGGCTTTCGTGCTTCGGGGCGGCCGTTTCGCGCCCCGGTGCGCCGATCGCGCCCCCAACCCGTGCTTACCAGGGCATGGGCCGTTCGGGGTCGCGCGAGCTGTCGTCGGGAAGGGGCGGAAGCGCCTCTCCTCCCGCGCGAATGCAGAGCCAGCGCAGCTCGCCGTCACCGTCGGGCATCGCCCGCCATGTGCGCCAGACGTTCTGTCCCACGCGGACGACGCTTCCGGGGCCGACGTCGATCACGTCGTCGTCCAGCCCCATCTGGCCGCGACCCTCGAGGACGACGTACAGCTCCTCGATCCGAGTGTGCGTGTGCCAGTATCCGGCCTCCTCGCCGGGCCGCAGCGCGTTCGCCGTCATGCCGATGTGCTGCATCGTGAGCTCCTGGTCGACGACGCGGCGCCCGTCTCGTGAACGGGAGGGGGCGAACCCGCCGAAGTGGCTGCGCCAATCGTCCAGCCCGCCGATCTCGGTGACCTCGTAATCGCTCGTTCGCCCGTCCTCTCGTCGTCCTGAGCACCCGAACGGCGCCAGTGCGGTCCCTCGCGCCGATAGATCGTTCGGAGGTGCTTACGATCGGGGGACCCCTGCCAGAACTCCACCCGGTCGGCGACGAGGCGCCAGAGCACCCACTCGCCGGGCGCGATGCCGTCTCGCGCGGCGGGGGAGCGCGCGGCGAGATCGGCCGCCGATTCCTCCGCCGGGGCTTCGACCACCCGCCCGCGCACGCGAACGGCCCGCAGCACCGCCGGCCACCAGAAGTTCAGCGCCGCAGCGGCCTGTGCTCCGAGCTGAGCGGCCTTGGCGGAGGTGCGGGGGCCGGCGAAGGCCCATCCGTCCGGAGTCAGGTCCTTGAGGATCAACGTTCGAGCGTCCGGGATGCCGTCGGCATCGACCGTCGCGAGAGTGGCGCCGTGCGCCTCCGGGACGCCCGCGTCCACGGCCTGACGAATCCACCGCGCGAACAACTCTTCCGGCTCGGTTGGGAGGGGATCGGCATCCGGTCCGGGCGCGGTCCCCGTGAGGGAGGGGATGGACCGGAGCCACGCAGCCATCGTCATGCCCCCATCCTGCCCCTCCTCACCCGGCGCGCACCCCAGAGGGCGCGGGGAGGTGATCATCGGTGACGCCACGCGAACACAGCCTCGTAATGAGGACAGGCCGATCCGGGGAATCGGCCTGTTCCGGGCGCTCGCGCCGGGTGCGCCGGCGGACTACTCCTCCAGCTGCCCCAGCGACGGAGCGGCGACGAAGCGGGCGGCCGCCTCGACGGCGTGCTCCAGCTCGAGCACCACGATCTCGTTCGCTCCGGCGCGCGTGGCCGGAGCGGGCACGTACAGCGTGTTCTGCGGCACGTTGTTCCAGTACCGGCCGAGGAAGAATCCGTTGACGAAGGCGTAGCCCTTGCCCCACGCGGCGGTGTCGAGGAACAGGTCGACGGCGGCGTCGAGCTCGAACGAGCCGCGTAGCAGCGCCCGGCCCACCGAGCCGGTCCCCGCACCGGACGCGGCCTCGAGGGCGACGGGGGTCGCTGTCCACCCGGTGAGGGGTGCGCCGTTCAGGGTGACGGTGCCGATGAGTCCCTTCGCTTCGCCGAGGCGGTCGGCGTAGTTCACGCGGCCCTGATCCTCGACGAGGACGGTCAGGTGCGCACCCGCGGGGATCGTCAACGCTCGCTCGTGCAGCGTTCGGGAAAGCCGACCGACGGGCGTGCCGTCGACGTGCACCCAGGCCAGGTCGCGCACCTCTCCGAACACGAGGGCCGCCGGACCCGAGAACGCGGGCAGCTCGACGTCGTACCGCACGAGGGGGCCGAGGTGCGCGAGCTGCTCGAAGCTCGGCGGGTCGTCGGCGATGGCGATCGCGTCGATGCCCGGCATCCAGTCGCCCTCTCCCGACAGGGGCACCTCGAACGCCGGCGCGGCGGGCCGCGGCGTGGGAACCAGCTCAGGGACCGACGTGTACTTCGCGATGACGTCGCGGAACGCATGGAATTTCGCGGTCGGGCGTCCGGCCTCATCGATCGGGGCGTCGTAGTCGTACGACGTGACGATCGGGTCGAAGCGGCCCTTGTCGTTCGCGCCGTTGGTCGTGCCGAAGTTCGTGCCGCCGTGCACCATGTAGATGTTCACGGACGCTCCCGCCGCGAGTAGCACGTCGAGGTCGTGGGCCGAGGCGGCGGGGTCGGTCGTGTGGTGGATGCTGCCCCACCAGTCGAACCACCCGTCCCAGAACTCCGAGCACATGAGCGGACCGGTGGGCTGATGTTCGCGCAGGGTTGCGAGCCGCTCGGCCGAGCGCGAGCCGAACGAGCCGGTGACGTGCAGCTCGGGGAGGCTGCCGTTCTCGAGCATCCACGGCATCGGCTGGTCCACCGTCGTGAGGGGCACGGTGATCCCGGCATCGCGGGTGATCCGGACGAGCTCGCGCAGGTAGTCCTTGTCGGAGCCGTAGGCGCCGTACTCGTTCTCGATCTGGACGAGGACGACGTTGCCGCCCCGGTCGATCTGCCGCGGCACAACGATCTCATACACACGCTCGAGGTACTCCGTGACGGCAGCGAGGTACTGCGGTTCGGAGCGGCGCAGGCCGATACCGGGCATCGACGTCAACCAGACGGGCAGTCCGCCGTTGTGCCACTCCGCGCAGATGTAGGGGCCGGGGCGCACGATCGCGTGCAGTCCTTCGGTGGCGACGAGGTCGAGGAAGCGTCCGAGGTCGTTCCAGCCCGTGGCATCCCATTCGCCGCGCACGGGCTCGTGCGCGTTCCACGCGACGTAGGTCTCGATGGTGTTCAGCCCCATGGCCTTGGCCGTGCGGATGCGGTCGGCCCAGTGGTCGGGATGGATACGGAAGTAGTGCAGCGTCCCGGAGATCACCTGGAAGGGTTCGCCGTCCAGCAGGAAGTCGGTCTCGCCGATGGTGAAGGTGGTCACGTTCTCTCTCGGGTCAGGAGGCCAGCTGGACGCGCACGCGCGCCCAGGCGAGCGGGGGGAGGGTGAAGCGCAGGATGCCATCGGCCACCTCGACCGCGAGGCCCGCGGGGGCCACCGGTTCGGCGGCGGCGGAGTTGGTGGTGTTCCGGTCGCCGCCCTCGGGGATCGTGACGACGACGGCCTCGGCGGATGCCGCGGGACCGAGATACAGCTCGACCTCGGCCTCCGCGTCCAGCGAACGGTGGGCCAGGAAGACGTGGGCGACGTCGCCGTCGACCGTGGCAATCGCGTCGACCGCGTCGATGTCGCCGTGGCGAGCTGTCGGGATGCGGTCGCCGTCAACCCGGACCGGGACGACTCGCCCGGTCGCGGCCTCGGCCGTGAGCCGGAAGGGGTGGAACGTCGTCTGACGCCACGCCGGTCCGCCGCCGGGCTCCGTGCGGATGGGGGCGATGACGTTCACCAGCTGCGCGAGGTTCGCCATCGAGACGCGGTCCGCGCGGCGCAGCAGGGTGATCAAAAGCGAGCCGACCACGACGGCGTCGGTGACGGTGTAGTCGTCCTCGATGAGGCGTGGGGCGACCGGCCAGTCGCCCGTGAAGACGCGGGGCTTGTCAACCTCGTTCCAGCGCGTCTGGTTCCAGACGTTCCACTCGTCGACGCTGATGCCGATGGGGTCGCCGCCCGGGGTCCGCGCGTCGACCTCGTCGATGATGTCGGCGACCTCGCCGATGTACCGGTCGAGGGCCGCGCCGCTGGCGAGGAAGCTTCCCGGGTCTGTCGGGTCTTCCTCGTAGTAGGCGTGCACCGAGATGTGGTCCACGAGGCCCGCCGTGTGCCGCAGCACCGTGCGCTCCCAGCCGCCGAATGTGGGCATCTCGTGGTTGGAGCTGCCGGCGGCAACGAGCTCGACGGTCGGGTCGATGAAGCGCATCATGCGCGCGGTCTCGGCGGCGAGGCGCCCGTACTCGTCAGCGGTCTTGTGGCCGATCTGCCACGGACCGTCCATCTCGTTGCCGAGGCACCACAGCCGGATGCCGAAGGGCTCATCGCGGCCGTTCGCGCGGCGCCGCTCGCTCAGCGCGGTGCCAGCGGGGTGGTTGGCGTACTCCAGCAGGTCGGCGGCCTCGGCGACGCCGCGCGTACCGAGGTTGACCGCCTCCATGACCTCGAGGCCCGCGGCCTCCGCCCACTCCGCGAACTCGTGCAGACCCACCTGGTTGGTCTCGGTGCTGTGCCACGCGGCATCCAGGCGCACGGGACGCTCGGCGCGCGGACCCACGCCGTCCTCCCACCGGTAGCCCGAGACGAAGTTGCCGCCGGGGTAGCGCACCACCGTCGCCCCGAGCTCGCGCACCAGGTCGAGCACATCGGTGCGGAAACCGGCCGCGTCGGCGGTGGCGTGCTCGGGCGAATGGATGCCGTCGTATACGCAACGTCCCATGTGCTCGACGAACGTGCCGAACAGACGGCGCGGCACCTCGGGTCCGGGTCGGCGCGGGTCGAGCGTGATGCGGGTGGGGGAGGTCATGCGGGTCTCTCCTGGCGGGGAACGGGAGGGGCGGACCGCGTGCTCGCGCCGCGGCCCGCCCCGATCATCGGCTTACTTGTTGACGGTGAAGCCCTGGTCGTTGCCGTACTGGACGAGCTGGTCCTGCCAGGTCGACAGCCCCTCGTTCAGGTCGCCCTTGGTGGCGTACGCCTGACCCACGGTGTCGCCGTAGATGCTGTTGGCGTAGACCTGGAACGGCAGGTAGCTCCAGCCCTTCACGACCTCGCTCGAGGCCTGCGTGAGGACCTGGTTGATCTGCTGGCCGCCGAAATAGTCCGAGGCCTTGTCGACGAAAGCGGGGTCGCTCAGCTGCGCGGTGGTCGAGGGGAAACCGCCCGACTCGGCGAAGATCTGCAGGCTCTCCTCGTCGTTGTTCAGCCACTTGAGGAAGCCCGCGGCTAGCGCCGGGTTCTTGCTCTGCTTGGTCACGGCCTGACCGCCGCCGCCGTTCTCGGCCGTCGCGGCCTTTCCGTCGTACGTGGGGATCGGGGCGACGGCCCACTTGCCCGCGCCGTCGGGAACCGAGGACTCCAGCACGCCCGGCATCCAGGCGCCGATCACGAGCGACGCGATCGAGCCGTCACCGAGGCCCTTGAACCACTCGTCGCTCCAGCTGGGGGTGTCGGAGAGGAGGCCGCCGTCGATGAGGCGGTTCCAGTTGTCGGCGAACTTCTTCGATCCGGCGTCCTGCAGGTCGATCGTGACGTTCGTGCCGTCGGCCGTGAACGGGGTGCCGCCGGCCTGCCAGATCATGCTGGTCGTGAAGCCCGAGTCGCCGGTGTCGGCGGTGATGTACTTCGTCGGGTCGGCCGCGTGCAGCTTCTGCGCTGCCGCGTAGTACTCGTCCCACGTCGTGGGGACGGCGATGCCGTACTGGTCGAAGACCGACTTGTTGTAGAACAGCGCCATCGGACCCGAGTCCTGCGGGAGGCCGTAAATCTTGCCGTCGAAGTCGACCGAGCCCCAGGGGCCCGCGCTGTAGGCGCTCTCGAGGTCGCCGAAGCCGTACGGCGCGAGGTCGAGCAGCGAGTCGGACAGGGCGAACTGCGGGAAGGCGTAGTACTCGATCTGCACGACGTCCGGCGCGCCGGAGCCGGCCTTGATGGCGTTCTGCAGCTTGGTGTACTCCTCGGTGTTGGTGCCCGCGTTGACGAGGTTCACCTTCACGTTGGGGTACTTCGCCTGGAAAGCCGCGACCTGCGCCTCGGCGGACGGCGTCCACGACCAGTACGTGATCTCGCCGCCCTCCTGGAGCGCCTTCTCGATGTCGTCGGGGCTGCCGCCGTTGCTGCCTCCGCCGGCGCTGCCGCCGGAGCAGGCGGTGAGCGCTCCGACGGTGAGCGCCGTCGCGGCCACGGCGAACACGGCCCGCCGGGCAGCGATGCCCTTGCGCATGAATGTCATGGGGTTCCTTCACTTCGTTGTTGTGGATGGGTGTGGCGGTTTCCGGGGCAGGACGCTCCGGGTGTGGGAGGAGTTCGGGGGTCACTGCTTGACACTTCCGGCGCTGAGGCCGGACTGCCAGAAGCGCTGCAGGACGAGGAACGCGGCGACGATCGGGATGATCGAGAGCAGGGCGCCCGTGATCACGAGGTTGTAGATCGGCTGCGCGCCGACGTCGACGGCCTGCGCGTTCCACTGGTTCAGGCCGACGGTGAGCGGGTACCAGGCCGGGTCGCTGAGCATGATGAGGGGCAGGAAGTAGTTGTTCCACGTCGCGACGACCGCGAACAGGAGCACCGTGACGATGCCGGGGGTGAGCAGCCGGATCGAGATGGTGAAGAACGTGCGGAACTCGCCCGCGCCGTCCATGCGTGCGGCTTCGAGGAGCTCGGTCGGGATGGCATCCGTCGCGTACACCCAGATGAGGTAGAGGCCGAACGGGCTGATGAGCGACGGGATGACGATCGCCCACGGGGTGTTCGTGAGGCCGAGCTGGCTGAAGAGCAGGAATGTGGGGACCGCGAGCGCGGTGCCGGGCACGGCGATCGCGCCGAGCACGACGGCGAACACGGCCTTGCGTCCGCGGAAGTTGTACTTGGCCAGGCCGTAACCGGCGAGGGTAGCCAGGAGCGTGGCGCCGCCCGCGCCGACGACGACGTAGAGCAGCGTGTTGCCGAGCCAGCGCAGGAAGATGCCGTCGCGGTAGGTGAGCGTCTGCGCGATGTTGTCGAAGAGCGCGAAGCTGTTGCCCGGGCCGAGTCCGAACGTGGTGAACAGGTCGGGCTGGGTCTTGGTCGCGTTGATCACGAGCCAGAACAGCGGCACGAGCGTGTACAGCAGGTACAGGCCCATGACGATGCTGAGCACCACCGATCTCCTGCCCTGGGTCGGCGAGGTGCGGGCGAAGCCGCGGCGCGGGCGGGAGCGGGACGTGGTCACGGCCACGGTGTCGGTGCGGGGTGCGGTCGCGGTGGTCATCGCGCCTCCTGACGAGAGCCGCGCAGCTGCACGACGTAGGCGATGACGGCGGTGATGACGCCCATGATGATGGCGACCGTGGCCGCGTAGTTGTACTGCTGGCCCGCGAACGAGAGGTTGTAGGCGTACATGTTCGGCGTGAAGAACGTCGTGATCGTGTTCGGTGCCAGCGGCTTCAGGATGTTGGGCTCGTTGAAGAGCTGGAAGCTGCCGATGATCGAGAAGATCGTCGCGATCACGACCGCGCCGCGGACGGCGGGGATCTTGATCGAGAAGATCGTGCGCCACGCTCCGGCGCCGTCGATGGATGCCGCTTCGTAGAGCTCGCCGGGGATCGTCTTCAGCGACGAGTAGAAGATCAGCATGTTGTAGCCGACGAACTGCCACGTGACGATGTTGCCGATCGACACCAGCATCCATTCGGGGACGAAGGGTTGGATGACCTGGCCGCCGAGCAGGTCGTTGAGATTGCGCGTGAGGCCGAACTGGTCGCCGTAGATGTAGCCCCACATGAGCACGGCCACGACGGCTGGGACGGCGTAGGGCAGGAAGATCACCATGCGGTAGAAGCCGGCCGCGTGCAGACGTGCGCTGTCGATCGCGAGCGCGGCGGCGAGCGCCAGCACGAGCATGATCGGCACCTGCACGACGAGGAACAGCGAGACGCGGCCGAAGCCGTCCCAGAACTTGGGGTCGTTGACCGCGGCGATGTAGTTCGCGAGACCGACGAACGCGTTGCCGCCCACGAGCTGGTCGCGGAAGAGGCTCAGGTACAGCGAGTACGCGAGCGGCGCGAGGAACACGAGCGCGAAGACGATCGCGAACGGGGCGACGAACAGCCAGCCGCGGTCGTCGATTCGGGAGCGTCGCCGTCGCCGCGGGGAGCGCAGGGCGGGCGGGGGTGCCGCGGTGGTCGTCATCGTCCGATTGCCTCTTCGTCGGTGCGCATCCCGGTCGAGTCACCGCGATGTTGACGTAAACATAACCGGGACCCCGCTAGCATGTCAACGTCAACATCCGAGGGGGCAGACGTGAGCGATACGGCGACGGCGTCGACCGTGGTGCGAGGTCGCGGGCGGCGCCGCGAGGTCTCGATGGCCGATGTGGCCGCCGCGGCCGGGGTGTCGGGCCAGACCGTCTCCCGGGTCGCGAACGACCGGGCCAACGTCGATCCTGAGACTCGCCAGCGCGTGCTGGATGCCATGGCCTCCCTCGGCTACCGCCCCAACAGTGCCGCGCGGGCCCTCCGCTCGGGCCGATTCCGGAGCATCGGCGTGATCATGTTCTCGCTGAGCTCGTACGGCAACACGCGCACCCTCGACGCGCTCGCGTCGGTGGCCGCGGCATCCGGGTACTCCATCACTCTCATCACGGTCCAGACGGCCTCGCAGACCGACGTCTCCGGCGCCTTCCTGCGTCTGCGCGAGCACGCCGTCGACGGCATCGTGATCCTGATCGAGAAGCACCGGCTCGGCGAGAACGAGCTGTCGATCCCGTCCGGTCTGCCGGTCGTCGTCGTGGACTCCAGCGCCGACTACCCCTACGCGGTGGTGGACAACGACCAGGCGCAGGGCGCACGGCTGGCGACCCAGCACCTGCTCGACCTCGGCCACGAGACGGTGTGGCACGTGTCGGGCCCGCCCGAGTCCTTCGCCGCGGAACGCCGCCGCGACGCGTGGCGCAAGGCGCTGGAGGGGCGGGGATGCCAGGTCCCTCCGGTCCAGATCGGCGACTGGACCGCCGAGTCGGGGCACCGCATCGGCGCTGCGCTCGCGCAGGATCCGGAGGTGACCGCGGTGTTCGCGGCGAACGACCAGATGGCCCTCGGCGTCATCCGCGCGCTGCACGAGGCGGGGCGCGGGATCCCCGCCCAGGTGAGCGTGGTCGGCTTCGACGACATGCCCGAGTCGGCGAACTTCTGGCCGCCGCTGACGACCGTGCGCCAGCGCTTCGAACGCGTCGGCGAGGAGGCGATGAGCGCCCTCATCGCCGACATCGAAGGTTCCGGCGGCGAGCACGCCCGCACCCTCGTTCCGACGTCGCTGGTCGTGCGGGAGAGCACGGGGCCGCGGGTCTGAGCGCGTTCGGATCACCGCGCACGTCCGTGCAACCCCGCCCCGCGCGGTGTCACGGGCGGGATGATGGAGTGGTCCCCACTACCTCCCCGAGGAGCTTCATGCACGTCAACGCCTACGCCGCGTCATCGGCCACTTCGCCTCTCGAACCGACGACGATCGAGCGGCGCGCGGTCGGCCCGGCCGACGTCCTGATCGACATCGCCTATGCCGGCATCTGCCACTCCGACATCCACACCATCCGCGGCGAATGGGGCGAGGTGCCCTATCCGCTGACCGTGGGTCACGAGATCGTCGGCACGGTCGCCGAGGTCGGCGCAGACGTGACGAAGTACTCCGTCGGCGACCGCGTCGGCGTCGGCTGCATGGTCAACTCCTGCCGCGAATGCGAGAACTGCCGCGCCGGTGAGGAGCAGTACTGCCTCAACGGCAACGTCGGCACGTACGGTGCCCTCGACCGTGACGGCACCGTCACGCAGGGCGGCTACTCGCAGAAGATCGTCGTGGACCAGGACTTCGTGCTGTGCGTGCCCGAGTCGATCCCGTACGAGAAGGCCGCGCCGCTGCTCTGCGCCGGTATCACCACGTACTCGCCGCTGAACCACTGGAACGCCGGTCCCGGCAAGAAGGTGGCGATCGTCGGACTGGGCGGTCTCGGACACATGGCCGTGAAGATCGCGCACGCCATGGGCGCCGAGGTCACGGTGCTCTCGCAGACGCTCAGCAAGAAGGACGACGGCCTCGCCATGGGCGCCGACCACTACTACGCCACGAGCGACCCCGAGACGTTCGACAAGCTGAAGAACACGTTCGATCTCATCGTCAACACCGTCAGTGCACCGCTCGACCTCAAGCAGTACCTCGGCACCCTGACGCTCGACGGCACGATGGTGAACGTCGGAGCCCCGCCCGAGCCGCTGCCGATCCAGGTCTTCACGCTCTTCTCGAACCGGCGATCGTTCGCGGGGTCGTCGATCGGCGGCATCCGTGAGACGCAGGAGATGCTCGACTTCTGCGCCGAGAAAGGCATCGCGCCCGAGGTCGAGCTCATCTCGGCCGAGCAGATCAACGAGGCGTACGAGCGCGTGCTCGCCAGCGACGTGCGCTATCGCTTCGTCATCGACGCCGCGACCCTCGCCTGACTCCGGATGCCACGGCCCCGACGTTCTCCGGAGCGCCGGGGCCGTGGCATCCCGTCGCCCGCAACTCACGCATAAACGCGATCCGCGCGCATAAACGCGCTGTCACCGTGTTTCTGCGCGCGAATCGCGTTTATGCGTCGCCGCAGGGCGGCGGTGCTCGCCCCGCCCGGCCGCGGTGACCGCCCCGCAGGGCCGCGGTGACCGCCCCGCCCGACGGCGGTGCTCGCCCCGCCCGGCCGCGGTGACCGCGTCATGCGGGCACATCGTGATCGCGGCGCAGGGCCGCAGCATCCGCCCGCCCGACACGCATAAACGCGATCTCCGTGCGTAAACGCGCTGTCACCGTGTTTCTGTGCGCGGATCGCGTTTATGCCCCGCCGCAGGGCCGCGGCGGCACCGCTCCCGGGGGCCGGCGCGCCCCGGACCGCCGCGCGCACCGGACCGGCCCGCCCCGGACCGGCCCGCCCCGGACGCCGCCCGCCCCGGACCGCCGCGCGCCCCGGACCGCCGCGCACCGAAGCGGCGCCGCTCCCGGGGGAACGGCGCCGCTTCGAGGGATGCGTCAGGCCTGGCCGAGGGCGGCCGATACCACCGCCCGAGCCTCCTCCTGCACCGCGCGCAGGTGCTCCTCGCCGCGGAGCGACTCGGCGTACAGCTTGTAGACGTCCTCGGTGCCCGACGGCCGCGCGGCGAACCACGCGGACTCGGTCTGCACCTTGAGGCCGCCGATCGCGGCGCCGTTGCCCGGCGCGTGCGAAAGCTTGGCGGTGATGGGCTCCCCGGCCAGCTCGGTGGCGGTCACGGCCTCCGGCGACAGCTTCGACAGCGTCGACTTCTGCGCGGGCGTCGCCGGGGCGTCGACGCGCTGGTACGCCGAAGCACCGAACTCCGCCTCGAGCTCGGCGTATCGCTGCGAGGGCGTCTTGCCGGTCACGGCGAGGATCTCCGCGGCGAGAAGACAGAGCAGGATGCCGTCCTTGTCGGTGGTCCACACGGTGCCGTCCTTGCGCAGGAACGACGCCCCCGCCGACTCCTCGCCACCGAAGGCGACGGATCCGTCGAGGAGGCCGGGAACGAACCACTTGAACCCGACCGGGACCTCCAGCAGCGTCTTGCCGAGCGCGGATGCCACCCTGTCGATGATCATCGACGACACGAGGGTCTTCCCTACCGCGGCATCCGTCGGCCATCCCTCGCGGTGCGAGAAGAGGTAGTCGATCGCGACGGCGAGGTAGTGGTTGGGGTTCATGAGCCCCGCGTCGGGCGTGACGATACCGTGGCGATCGGCGTCGGCGTCGTTGCCCGTGAGGATGTCGTAGTCGGCGCGTGCGGCGACGAGCGAGGCCATGGCCGACGGTGACGAGGGGTCCATGCGGATCTTCTCGTCCCAGTCCAGCGTCATGAACTTCCAGGTCGGGTCGACCTCGGGGTTCACGACGGTGAGGTCGAGGCCGTACACCTCGGCGATGAGCGCCCAGTACTCCACCGACGCGCCACCGAGCGGGTCGGCGCCGATGCGGACGCCGGCGCTGCGGATCGCGTCGACGTCGATGATGGATGCCAGATCCCGCACGTACGCGTCGCGGAAGTCGTACTGGCCGAGGGTGTCGAGGTCGATGTCGGCGTGGGGCGTGCGCTGCACCCCCGTGAGGCCCGCGGCGATGAGCTCGTTCGCGCGGTCGGCGATCCATCCCGTGGCGTCGGTGTCGGCGGGGCCGCCGTGCGGCGGGTTGTACTTGAAGCCGCCGTCGCGGGGCGGGTTGTGCGACGGGGTGACGACGATGCCGTCGGCGCGGCCCGGGTCGTCGGTCGCGCGTCCGCGGTTGTAGGTGAGGATCGCGTGACTGAGGGCGGGGGTCGGCACCCACGAGTCGCGGGCGTCGACGCGGACGTCGACGCCGTTGGCCACGAGCACCTCGATGGCGCTGCGCTCGGCCGGCAGCGACAGGCCGTGGGTGTCGCGCCCGAGGAAGAGCGGGCCGGTGATGCCCTGCGCCGCGCGGTAGTCGACGATCGCCTGCGTGGTGGCGAGGATGTGGTCCTCGTTGAAACTCGTGCTCAGCGACGAACCCCGGTGGCCGCTCGTGCCGAAGGCGACGCGCTGCTCTGGCACCGCGGCATCCGGTTTGCGGTCGTAATAGGCGGCGATCAGTTCGTCGATGTCGATGAGATCGGATGCCTCGGCGGGCTGTCCTGCGCGACTGCTCATGCCCACAGTCTGCCCGCTGCACGGCGCGCGCGCACACGCCAGGGCCTATTGGCAGCGCAGAACCTCCCGCGAATGTGCCCAGACCGTGCCCGGCCGGGTGCTCCGCCGGCGTCGTGCTGCGGCCGCGGTCACCGCTCGAGCAGTGCGCCGCGCTCGCGGAGAGCGGACAGCGTCGCACGCAGCGCCGGGGAGTCGGCCTGTGAACGGCGATGCACCGCGACCACATCCCGGGTGGATGCCGGCTCGATCGTCGGGACGGCGACGAGGTCGGGGCCGAGGGGCGCGCGTCCCAGGCGAGGGACGAGCGCGACCACCGCCCCCGTGCGGGCGAGCGCGAGGTGGTTCTCGAACTCCATCGACTCGTAGACGACCCGCGGCGCGTTGCGCACTCCGTCGAACAGGCGTCGCAGCCACTGGCGGCAGATGGTCGTCTCGAATGTGGCGACCCAGGCCTCGTCGGCGAGGTCGCGCGGGTGCAGGACATCGCGCGCCGCGAGCGGATGATCGCGGTGCACGATGACGTCGGCGACGTCGGTGAACAAGGGGGTGACCACGACGTTGTCGGGGATCGCGAGTGCCACCCCGCCCCACTGGTGGGCGATCCCGAGGTCGCGCTGACCCGAGGCGATGAGGGCGACCGTCTCCCACGGTTCGCTCTCGCGCACGAGCAGCCGCAGGTCGGGGTGCGTCCGTGCGAGGTCGACCAGCAGGGGCGCGAGCAGTCCCCGTACGACGGTCGAGAACGCGGCGATGCGCACCTCGCCGCTGATCCTTCCGTCGCCGGGAGCGCTGGCCTGCAGGTCTGCCCGCAGTCGCTCGAGGTCGGCGAGGATCGGCGCCGACCCGGCCACCAGCTGCGTCCCGGCGTCGGTGAGGGCCACCCCGCGCCCGACGCGTTCGAGCAATGCGACCCCTGTCTCGCGTTCGAGTCGCTTGATCTGCTGCGAGACCGCCGAGGGGGTGAAGCCCAGCACGGCCGCCGCCGCCGACACGGTGCCCTCGTGGGCCACCGTGCGCAAGGATCGCACGGCATCCAGATCGATCATGAAGCGACGCTACCGCTTTCTCGGAAGAAACATTCGCTGGTGCTTCATCGACTGCGCCGGTGGACTGTCGACGTGAGTCGACGCGACATGATCCTGGCCGCCGGGGTGGCCTCCGCCTGGGGATTCAACTTCCTCGTCATCGACTGGGGCATGCCGGGTATCCCGCCGCTGCTGTTCGTGGCGATCCGATTCGCCCTCGTCGCCGCGTTCGCCGTGGTCGTGCCGCGCCCGCTCGCATCCTGGGCCACCATCGTCGGCGTCGGACTGTTCATGAGCCTCGGACAGTTCGGCCTGCTCTACACCTCGCTGGCCCTGGGGCTCCAGCCGGGTTTGGCCGCGCTCCTGCTGCAGGCGCAGGCGGTGTTCACCGTCGTGATCGCCGCCGGTGTCCTGCGGGAGCGCCCCACGCTCGCGCAGGCGGTCGGCGTCACGATCGCGCTCGTGGGACTCGCGGCGGTCGCGCTGGGACGAGGCGGCGACGCCCCCGCGCTCGCTGTGGTGCTGGCGCTGGCCGCGGCCCTGTCGTGGGCCGTCGGCAACGTCATCTCCCGCCGCGCGGGGGTCGTCGCCGGGCGCGGGCGACTCGGTGCGCTGTCGCTCACCGTCTGGTCGGCGCTCGTCGTGCCGGTGCCCGCGCTGGGTCTGGCGTTCGTCGTCGAGGGACCGACCGCGATCGCCTCCGGTCTCGCCGCTTTCGGGTGGTCGGCCGCGCTCTCGACGCTGTACACCGCCGGTCTGTGCACTCTCGTCGGCTACGCGATCTTCAACGGCCTGCTCGCGCGCAATCCCTCGGCCGCCGTCGTGCCGTGGGTGCTGCTCGCTCCCGTCGTGGCGATGCTCGCCGCGGCCGTGCTCCTGGGGCAGGTTCCCGCGCCGGCCGAGGCGATCGGCGGCGGGCTGCTGGTCGCGGGTGTCCTGGTGACGACCGTCGGTGTCCGATTGCGTCATCTGTCCCCCGCGGATGCGCGGGATGGGTAGGGTCTGAACGGGAGGGGCAGTGAGACGCATCGGAGTCGTCGATGACCACGATCTGGTCGGCCTGGCTCTGCGCAACCTGGTCGACGGTTCGCCCGACCTCTCCTTCGCCCGCCACGAGCAGACCGTCTCCGCGATGACCCGGCACGCCCGCGACGCCGACCTGGTCCTGCTCGACCTGAGTCTGCGTGACGGCAGCACGCCGCAAGAGAACGTCGAGGCGCTGCGGCGGTGGGGAGTGCACGTGCTCGTGCTCACCTCGGCTGAGAACCCGTACCTCGTCCGAGAGGCGTCCCGCACAAGCGCCCTCGGTATCGCCCGCAAGTCATTGCCCGGCGACGAGCTGCTCGCCGCGATCCTCGACGCCGCCGAGGGGCACCATGTTCCGACGACCGAGTGGGCGTCCGCGCTCGACTCCGACCCGGGCCTCACCGCCGCGCCTCTGACCGAACGCGAGCGTGAGGTGCTGTCGCTGTACGCGTCCGGGATGGGGGCGCGCGAGGTCGCGGCCGCTCTCTGGGTGAGCGAGAACACCGTGAACGACCACCTCCGCCGGATCAAGGGCGTCTACCAGCGCCTCGGCCGCCCCGCCCCGAGCAAGGTCGATCTGTACCGTCGCGGCATCGAAGACGGTTTCCTCCCGGTGCCCCGCCGTGAGTGAGCCCGCCGGCGACGCAGCCCTCGAGGCGACGAGGCGGGCGCTGCTGTTCGCGGTCGCGGTGTCGATCGTCGCCTCCGCCACCGTCGCCGTGCTCGTGGCATCGACGGTCAACGAGGCGACCGCCCCCGGATGGTGGTCGGCGTGGATGATCGGGGCTTTCGGCGCACTGACCCTGGCCGGCAGCGTCGGTACGGTCCTGGGGGCCGTCGCGGGTCGACGGATCGCCAGGGTGGCCGCCGTCGCGTTCGTCGGCGCCGTGCTGATCTATCCTTTCGCGGGCTTCGCCGTCATGGATCCCGGAAGGCCCGGCACGATCCCGTGGCTTCTCACCGCGGTGTCCGCGCCGTCGTTGGCGATCCTGATCGTGGGCGGATGGCGGTGGACGGCGGCCTTCCTCAGCGTCTGGACGGTCGTGGTGGTGCTCTCCCGCACGGTCCTCGGCGGCTACTCGCTCACCGGTCTCGCCAACGACACCCAGGCTCTTCTCTCGGCGGTGACCACGTGCGCGGTCGCCGATGTCGCCCTGCGCACCGCCGTGCACGTCGATCGTGCGGCCGCTCGGGCGGCGGCGGCTGCGGCCGCTGCAGCGGGGGAACGCGCTCGTCTGTCGGCCCGATCGCGCGCAGCCGCCTTCGTTCACGACGAGGTGCTGGCGGCACTGCGCGGAATCGCCGACGCAAGCCCCGGCACACTGGATGCCGTGCTCGGCCAGGCGGCGCGCGCGACCGCCTCGGTGCGCGCTCATCCGCCGTCGTCCGATCTCGTGGCGCGCGTCACCGCTCTCGCCGCGGAGGCGGGGGCGACGCTCGAGGCGGAGCGCCGACCGGGGGCGCCGGCATGGTCGCCGGAGGTCACCGACGCTCTCGTCGCCGCGACCGCTCAGGCGCTCCAGAACGCCCAGCGCCACGCCCCCGGTGCCGACGTGCGCGTGCGCATCGACGTGGACGAGACCGGTGGACGCATCGAGATCGCCGACGACGGCCCGGGCTTCGCTCCTGAACACGTGCAGACGAACCGTCTCGGGCTGGCCATGACGGTGCTCGGCGTGCCGGCCGAGACTCCGGGGATGCGGGCGGAGGTCGACAGCGCCGTCGGTGCGGGGACGCGGGTGCGGCTGCACTGGACCGTCGACGAACCCGCCCCCTCTCCGTCCGCGCCCGACGGATGGACCGTGCTCACGCGCGAGCGCATCGTGGGTTCCCTCTTCGTCGTCACCCAGACGGCTGTCGGGCTGGCCGCAGCGCTCCAGGCAGGGGTCGGCGGCGCGGGGGCGGTGTCGCTGGTCATGCTCGCGGTCATCTTCCTCCTCACGGCCGTCGTGGGGCGGGCGCACGCGGGGGTGTCACGCCTCCGCGCCCTGGCGGTCGTGATGCTGTTGAGCGGTTGCGTCGCCCTGGGCATCTCCACCATCCCGGCTCCGATCAGCTACGGCTCGGCGTGGTTCGTCACGGCGGCGGCCTTCGTCGCGGTGACGCTGGCTCTGCGCGACCGCGGCGGGATCGCGCTCATCGGAGGCGGCATCCTGCTCGCGCTGCTGGCGTTGGATGCGCTCGAACGTCGCGCCGACCTGCCGCAGATGCTCGGGATCGGCACCCGCGTGGCGACGATGGTGGGCCTCAGCGTCGTGTTCGTCGCGATGCTCCGACGGCTGCGACGCTCCGCCGAAGTCCAAGCAGAGCGGCGCGTGGAAGCCGCCCGCCGCACGGCCTGGGATGCCACCGCTCACGCCGAGCTCGTGACACACCTCACGCAGGTCGAGGAGTACGCCCGCCCTCTCCTGGAGCGGGTCGTCCGCGTCGGCGCGGTCACCGACGAGGACCGCCGACAGGCGCGGGCCGTCGAAGGGCGTCTGCGCGACGGCTACCGCGCCGGCCGGCTGCACGGCCGGGGGATCGCGGATGCCGCGATGCAGGCGCGTCTGCGCGGTGTCGACGTCGTCCTCCTCGACGACGGCGGCGCACCGGGACCGGGCGAGACGTGGGCTCCGGATTTCGCGGCGCTCGTCCGCGAGCGGCTGGAAACGGCGCAGCGCCGCGTCGTCGTCCGCATCCTTCCGCCCGGGCGTTTCGCCTTCGCCCACGTCGTCGCCGACGGGCGACTGACGATCTACCCGGAGGCGGAGGCTCCCACGCCGGCGACATCCTCGCCGGCGGTGCCCTCGATCGGCGTCCACGGCGAGTAGTCGTGGTCGAGGATCGATCGGTCCGGCCTCTGCCCGCGTGACCACCACTTGGCCTCGTAGCCGGTGCCATCGAGCATCACGCGATCGCCTTGGTTGTAGAGCGTGGCGGCATCCCACTCCGGATACGTGCCCGCGGGCAGTTGGGGCAGCCGGAAGGGCTGATCGGATGCCAGCACCGGACCGATGTAGCTCCACGCCGACGCGGAGGTGTCGAGCATCGGGTCGTCGGGCGGTGTCCCCCCTTGATTCCACCACTTCGCCACGTAGACCGAGCCGTGCCACACGACCTTGACACCCCGCGAGTAGAACGCGGTCGAGTTCCAGATCGGGTAGGGGCTCGTCTTCGGATCGTCCTCGATGACGGGCGAGTCGGCCTCCGGGACCGCATCCTCCGCGCGCCCCAGGTACCCGTTCGACAGCACATCCGCGAACGATTCGTCGCCCTGATCCACGCCGCTGCACTGCGTGGACACCGTCCCCGTGAACGGGTGGTTCGGCCCGCAGGTGTGATCGCGGTTGATCGACCACATCGAGAGTCGGGCGAGCCCCCGATCGCTCGCGAACGCCGTGAGTGCACGTGCGTCGTCGAGGGTGAAGACCTCCGACGGGACGTCGTTGAGCCCGATCATGGGTGTCGCGCCCATCAGCTCGGTCACCCCGCCGGGCGGCAGGTCCAGGTCGGCGTCCTTCCAGACGTCCCGGAGCTGGGAGGCCGTGGCATCCAGAGCACGTTCCGAGATCTCGACGAGGTTGTTCGGTTCTCGGATGCCGTAGTTCATGGTCATGGCGTTGACGCCGGCCACCTGGACGCCGGCGCGGAGCATGCCCGCGACGAGGTCGATGCCGTGGCGGGTCAGGCCGTCGGGTCCGACGGGAAGCGTCAGCCAGACGTTCAGGGGGTCGTCCGCGGGCCGCGCCTGCTGCAGCCGTGCGATCGCGCGGGCGCGCCGATCCCACGACGAGCGATCGGCGAGGGTCGTGGCCTCGATGTCGAGATCGATCGTGTCGACCCCGTAGCGGTCGATGACCGAGCCGTACGCCTTCGCGGTCTCGACGGATGTGGCGCACGCCACCGCCAGATCGGTATTGATCGCCCCGCCGAACGAGATCATCACCGGGTGGCCTTCGCGACGCATCCGTTCGACCCGGCGATCCAGATCGAATCGCGTCGCCGCGTCGTCGAGCGTGTAGGCCTTCCCCCAGGTGGGGGTGCAGTCGGTGTCGTCGGCGGCGACGACGAAGGCGAGGACCGCCCCACCGGGCGCCGTGGCGAGTTCGTCGTCGGCGAGTTCCGTGCCCTGGTCCAGCGTCACGTCGTAGTAACCGGCGTACCACCGCTGGTCCACCGGCGTTCCCACCGGCGGGAGCGAGATCGGCGGAGCGACGGCTGCGACGCCGGCCGCGACGAGCGCCAACGCCGCGAGGGTGCTCGCCGCGACCCGGAGCCACGACACACGCCGCCCGCGGAAACGCCCCCGTGGCCGCGCGTTCATGCCCGGACCGGCTCGATCACACCGTCGTCGAGGACGCGGCGCCAGGCGGGCGTCGTCGCCTCGGTCATGGTGACGGCGCGGCGCTCGACCGGAACCCAGATCCACTCCAGCCAGCCGTTCCACAGATCGGACACGGCGGCGCGGATTCCGATGAGCCGGATCACGGCCGCCCCCACGCAGAGCGCGGTGAACACGGCGAACGCCGCCGGAATCCACAATCCCCCCTGGATCGAGCGGATGGCCACCACCATGGCTCCTCCGGCGATGATGAGCGGTGCCACGATCAGCAGGGCCCCCGCCGGCGTCCGCTCGCCCTGTTTGGGTGTGCGGACGAACGCGACGCGCTGACCCGTGAACGCCTGGGCGATCGATCCCAGCGTTCCCGCGATGTTCACGGCGACGAGGAGCAGGTTCAACCCGTACACGCCGAAGATGTCGCGACGGCGATACCCGAGGACCCGCAGGTCGTGGGCCATCTCGATGAAGTACGGCAGGGCCATCAGCATCAGCGTGAAGCTGACCAGCTCGCCGTTGAGGGGGACGACCGTCAGCAGCACGATCAGCGCGGTGGTCACCCAGGCGATCGAACCCAGATAGTTGGCGCGCAACAGGAGCTCGGAACCCCGCATCGGATGCCCCGATGCGCGCCGTGACGCCGCCGTGCGCCACAGGGCGGGGAGCACGAGCAGGCCGCCGTTCGCCCACCGACGTCGCTGAACCGCCAGCGTGCCGAAGTCGGGCGGGGTCGAGCTGTAGCTCAACCGCTCGGGGTAGTTCAGCAGCGACCACCCGTTGGCGATGACGTCGATGCTGGACTCGGTGTCCTCGATGACCGTGCGTCCGCGGATGAATCGGACCACCTCGCGACCGTCCACCGTCTCGACGGCGCGGAGGTCTTCGAGCAGGGCCCAGCGGATGACCGCGTTCGCCCCGACCCAGAACGTGGCGTCGAAGGCCGTCAGACCCTGGTGCACGAGGTGCTGGACGTCGGTCGTCGCGCCGGCGAGTCGTTCGAGGCTGCTTCGTCGACCGCGGTAGGCCGAGTACGGGGTCTGGATCACCCCCACCCGCTCGTGGGCCGGCTGCTCCAGGGCATAGACCAGGCGAGCGGCGTACTCCGGCAACAGCATCGAGTCGGCGTCGAGAGTGATCACGACGTCACAGGCGGGGACGTCGACGATGTGCGGGACACCGTCGAGGTCGTGCAGCTCGCGCACGCCGCCGACGAGCGCCAGATAGGCGTTGAGGTTCGCCGCCTTCGTCGGCTCGTGCGACGGCTCTCGGAAGTGCTTGCGCTCGAACACCGCGACCTCGGCGCTGAAGATCCGCACGAGGCGGTGCGCCAGCGAACGGACCCGGGCGGGGGGCAGAGCCTCGTCGCCGTCATGGTCCGCCTCGTCGAGAGCGGCCGCGACCGCGGCCAACTCGTCGGCGAGCGCCCCCAGGACTCTCTCGACGAAGAACTCCTCGACGTGGCCGTCCCTCGGCTCGACGTCCGCCCTGCTCCGGATCCATCGCGCCGCCGTGTGATACGCCGCGGCGACGGCGCCGCGCGCTTCGGCGGCGGAATCCGTGCCGGTGCGATCGAGGGCGTCCCGTGCGAGCTCCAAAGGCCCGGACAGCTCGAGACGGATCTCGTCGATGATCGCGCGCGTGCGGGCGAGCCGATCGACGATCTCCGGGGCGTCGCTGGGCGGGTCGTCCAGCAACAGGACGACCCGAAGACCCGGGACCTCCTGCAGGGAGACCGACCACAGCGCCATCCGGACGTAGGCAGGATCCTCGCCGTACGAGGGCAGGAGGGCGAGGACGCTGAGGTCGTCACGGTCGAAGCGCTCGTCGATGTCTGCGCGACGCGCGCGGCGATGTGCCGCCAGTCGCGGCAAGGCGCCGACGCGCGCCAGCAGGTACATGCTCGATGAGAAGGTCAGCGCGGCCACCGAGACGAGGAAGACGACGGTGCCGATCAGGTAGCCGGCATCCGTGAGCGCGCCGCCGTGCGAGAGGGTGACCACGACCGAGGTCATGTACAGCAGCCACAGCCCGACGGTGCCGACCAGGGCCACGCGCGACCGGACGATGCTGGCCGGCGATGGTCGAGGGTGCAGGGCGCCGGGCGTGGGGTCGAGCGGGCCTCGCCGGCGACGTCGACGCGGAGTTCTCGGGCGTGCGCGTTCCATCGGTGATCGGGCTCCTAGCTCGCGCGGTGCTGAAGCGCGCGGCGGTGGGCGTGCCCGCCTGGGGCAGGCGGGCACGGTTCATGGTGTCAAGACCGCGGCAGCGCGCGGGGCCGCGTCGACCCCCTATTCCGGTGGTTCTTTCCACCCTGCGATTGGCCCTCTTTGGATGCCGATCTCATCTGCTTCGACGGGAGGACTAGGCTGAGCCGGTGCTGCCCGACACCGACACCGCGTCCGCCCGCCGTACGTACAGCTACCTGGGCCCGGCCGGAACGTTCACCGAGGCGGCGCTGGCTCAGGTGCCCGAGGCGCGGGACCAGATCTGGCGCCCCGTCCGCAACGTCGGCGAGGCGCTCGCCGACGTGGTCGAGGGGCGCTCGGACGCCGCGATGATCGCGATCGAGAACTCCGTCGACGGCGGGGTCTCGACGGCGCAGGATGCCCTGGCCACCGTCCCGGGCCTCCGCATCGTCGGCGAGTACCTCGTGCCGGTGAACTTCGTGCTCGTCGGCCGGCCGGGGATGACCCTCGGCGACGTCTCACTGGTGGCGGCGCACCCCGTGGCCTACGGTCAGTGCCTCGGCTGGCTCCGCGATCACCTCCCCGCCCACGCACACCTGCCGGCGGCCAGCAACGTCGCGAGCGCCCTCGGCGTCCTCGACGGCACGAGCGGGGCGGATGCCGCGATCGCCGCGCCCGGCATCGTCGCGCATCACGATCTCGAGGTGCTCGCCGAGGAGATCGGCGACAACCCCAACGCCGTGACGCGCTTCGTGCTCGTCAGTCGCACCGTGGCCCCGGCGCCGCCGACGGGGGCGGACAAGACCTCGCTCATCGTCGAGCTGCCCGAAGACCACCCCGGTGCACTGCTGGAACTGCTCGAGCAGTTCGCCACCCGGGGCATCAACCTGAGCCTGCTGGCATCCCGCCCCATCGGCGACGCGCTGGGTCGCTACCGCTTCGTCATCGACGCCGACGGGCACGTGCACGACGAACGCATGGCTGACGCCCTGCTGGGGCTTCGCCGGTTCAGCCCGAAGGTGATCTTCCTCGGGTCGTACGCTCGCGCCGACCGTGCGATCGTGCGCTACCCGCAGCGGTATTCCGACGACGTCTTCGTCGAGGCGCGGGACTGGCTGCGCGGCCTGCTCAGCGGCGAACCCGAGTCCTGACCGCGTCGCGCCGTCGCCGTCCCGCGGAGTCCGAGGGCGACACACCGCACGTTCGCGACGTTCTTCGGCATGTCGGGTGTGAGCTCCGCGAGACGGGTCGCCGTCCGATGCGACGGTCCGCCGCCCCGGGGACTCAGGCCGCGACAGCGGCCGGAGCCGCGACGAGCTCGAGGGTCTGCGCCCGAGCCTCCGACGTCTCGAGCGACTCACCGTCGTACGCCCCGGCGACGGGCGAGAGCATGATCTCGTCGACCTCATGGCGCTCCGCGAAAGCGGTGAGCTGGGCGCGGACCTCGTCGCCGGTACCGATGAACCACTTCGCACGCGTGGAGGACATGATCGACTCCGCCATCGCGTCGAACGGGTCGGCCTTGGCCTGTTCGACCGTCTCGAGCGGCACCAGCGGGCGGTTCGTGCGCAGCCGTGCCATCATGCGCAGCTGCGGGAGAGCGCGCTCCTCCGCCTCCTCGGTGGTCGGAGCGGCGACGACATTGGCGGTGACGAAGGTGCGCGGTCCCTCGCCCGACTCGTTCGCCTGGAACTGGTCGCGGTACAGCCGCAAAGCGTGCTCGAGGCCCTCGCCCGCGAAGTGGTTGGCGAAGACGTACGGGAGCCCGAAGCTCGCAGCGAGCTGCGCTGAGTAGTCGCTCGACCCGAGGAGCCAGACCTGCGGCATCCCGGATGCCAGGGGTGTCGCCTTCACCTGGTACTCGGTGCCGGAGGTGAAGCGCACCGTCGCTCCCTCGGGTGACGTCAGAGCGAGGATGTCGGTCACGTGGTCGGGGAAGCGCGAGACGTCGCTGGTCGTCCCCGAGCGGTGCAGGAGCTGTGTGATGACGGGGTCGCTGCCCGGGGCGCGTCCGATGCCGAGATCGATACGACCCGGAGCCAGGGCCTCGAGCGCAGCGAACTGCTCGGCCACGATGAGCGGCGAATGGTTCGGAAGCATCACGCCGCCCGAGCCGACGCGGATGTGCGCGGTGCGAGCCGCTGCCGCGGCGATCAGCACCGGCGGAGCGGTGGAGGCGACGGCGGGCATGTTGTGGTGCTCCGCGAACCAGTAGCGGCGGTATCCGAGCCGGTCGGCGCGCCCGACGAGATCGAGCGAGGCGGCCACCGCCTGCGCACTGCTCTGGCCGGAGCGCACGGGGACGAGGTCGAGAACGGACAGGGAGGGCATCGCGGCGTTCACCCCCGGGTCAACCCACGCGATGCGATGGGTATTCCGATCGAGTATCCCGCGCAACCCCCTCACCGGCCCTTTCCGTATCGACCTAGCGTCGGCCCCATGAGTGGGGCACACACCATGGTTCGGACCCAGATGGCCGTCAGCGACGCCGTCTTCTTGCTGGCCCAGGGGCAGGACCTCGACGACCTGAAGAGGAGGATCGAGAACGCCGTGGACCTCGGGGGGCGGTTCGTCTCGTTCGTCGTCGTGGGGAATCGCGAGGTGAGCGTTCTGTTCTCGCCGCGCACGAGCGTCACCTTCTCGGTCGAGACCGTCCTCTACGACGATCGCGACGACGGAGACGCCGACATGCCCTACGGCGGATTCTTCGACGAGTGAGCGCGCGACGGGCGACGCTCAGGAATCTCCCAGTCGACATCGCGTGACGAACGGCCGGGGCGGTGCGTCTTCACTGTGACTTCGCGGAACACCCGGTTCCGCAGATCACGGAAGGAAGCGCAATGGCTGAGAACACCACCGTCACCACCACCCCCGTCACGGCCACGAAGGGCGGCGGGTCGACGGTCATCGTGGATGCCGTCGTCGCCAAGGTCGCCGGTATCGCCGCGGCCGAGGTTCCCGGCGTGCACGCTCTCGGCGGCGGAGCGGCCCGCGTGATCGGCAACATCCGCCAGGCGGTGGGGTCGAAGGACTACGCGCAGGGAGTGTCCGTCGAGGTCGGCGAGACCGAGGTGGCCGCCGACATCGCGATCCAGGTCGACTACCCCGAGCAGTTGCAGCGGGTGGCCTCGAACGTCCGCGCCGCCGTGCACCAGGCCATCACCGAGCTCGTGGGCATGAAGGTCGCCGAGATCAACGTCACCGTCGTGGACGTGTTCATCCCCGGCGACGACGACGAGGACGAGGCCACCGACTCCCGCGTGAGCTGACGGCACTCCCGGAACGGGGTGCGGCCTTCGGGCGGCACCCCTTTCCGCGTGCCGCTCAGTCGCCGTGTCGCACCCGGTCGTACGCGTCCAGCGCACGTTGGCGTGTCTGCTTGAGGTCCACCATGGGCTCGGGCGCCCCGCCGTCGAGATGCTCGGGTGCCCATCGTCGGATGTACTCGTCGTGGGGGTCGAACTTCTCGCGCTGGGTCTCCGGGTTGAACACGCGGAAGTAGGGGGCGGCATCCGCCCCCGATCCCGCGACCCACTGCCAGTTGAACGGGTTGTTCGCGGCATCCGCATCCACCAGGCAGTCCCAGAACCACTGCTCGCCGAGGCGCCAGTCGATCAGCAGGTTCTTGGTGAGGAAGGATGCCGTCACCATCCGCACGCGGTTGTGCATGACCCCGGTGTGCCAGAGCTGCTTCATCCCGGCATCCACGACCGCGATACCGGTTTCGCCACGCTGCCACTTCTCCAGGTGCGAGCGATTCAGGCGCGGCCAGGGGAAGTCGTCGTACTGGCGACGCCAGTTGACGGTGGCGAGGTCGGGGGAGTGGAACAGCACGTGCCAGGCGAACTCGCGCCAGATGATCTCGGACAGGAAGCCGGTCGCCGACTCGGCGTGCGCACCCGATCCGCGATGTTCGAGCGTGGCGTGCCAGACCTGATAGGGGCTGACCTCACCCCAGCGCAGCCGCGGCGACAGGTTCGATGTCGCGCCGCCGGCGAACGCGTCCCGCGAGAAGGCGTAGTCGCCGAGGTCGTCGTCGAGGAACTCGCGCAGCCGCGACAGGGCCGCCGGTTCGCCGGGCTCCCACGTCTCCCGCAGGCCCCCCGCCCAATCCGGCTTCGTGGGCAGCAGCGCCCACGTGTCGAGGTCGTCGGACTCCGGCGCGCTCGAGGGCCCCGGGATCCTTCGCGCCTCCGGCAACGGCGCGCGGGGCGCCGGCATCTTCTCCACCGCGCGGCGGTACGGCGAGTACACGCCGTACGGGCTGTCGGCGCCCGTGCGGACGGTCCAGGGTTCGAACAGCAGGTTCGCCGCGAACGACGCCACCGTCACGTCGTCACCGCGAAGCTTCTCCTTGAGGCCCCGGTCGATCTCGCGCTCCGCACCGCCGTATCTGCGGTTCCAGAAGACCGCCCCCGCTCCGGTCTCGGCGACCACCGCGGGAACGACTTCGGCAGCGCGTCCCCGGCGCAGCACGAGCGTCGAGCCGCGGTCGCCGAGGCGTTCGGCGAGGGATGCCAGCGAGTGGTGCAACCACCACCTCGCTGCCCCGCCGATGGGACGCACCCCGTCGGACTCGTCGTCGAGGACGTAGAGGCCGACGATCGGCTCACCGCGGTCGAGCGCGGCGCGCAGCGCGGGGTGATCGGTCAACCGCAGATCGTCGCGGAACCACACGAGAGACGGAGAACCCATGCCCCGACGCTATCCAGCCGCTGAGGCGCGCCGCCGGGCTTGACACACCGCGTCGCATCGCCCGCCGTCGTGTGCCCCGCCGAGATCACACGTTCGGGCCGAACGCACACGTTCCGCACGCCCCGATCGTGTGCGTTCGACCGGATCGTGTGCGCTCGAGGTGCGAAGCACCGGCGGGCGTGCGGCGGTTACAGCGCGGAGGTGTCGTGGTCGGCGGGCAGGGCGACGGCCAGACCGCCTTCGATGATGCGCGTGTAAATGCGGGTCGCCTCGCCGAACTCGTCGCCGTCGAGCTCGATCGGCTGCGCCGGCGCGGTCGCCAGCTCGATGCCGGTGCCCCGCAGGTAGCGCACGGACGAGTCACGGCGACGTTCGAGCACCCGACGTCCGGCCCGGAACCGGCGCAGCACGGAGTTGTCCCACCAGATCTTGCGCCACACGCCGAGCCAGCCGAGCGGACCCGTGGGCTGGATGACGGCGACGTCGAGGACGCCGTCGGCGATCGAGGCATCCGGGATCAGGGCGACTCCGCCGGGCAGCGCGCCGCAGTTGGCGAACAGCACGCTCTGCACCCTCGCGGAGTGCAGCCGGTGACCGTCCAGCTGGTACATCACGCGGAAGGGCTTGGCGTTCACGAGCGAGCGCGCGGCGCCGTCGACATAGGCCACCCAGCCGACCGTCTTCTTCAGCTCGGGACGGGTGTTCTGGATCATCGCGGCGTCCAGCCCCATCCCCGCCATCACGACGAATCCGTGCTCCTCGACGGTTCCGTCCGCGCGACGGATGCGGGCGATCCCCGTGTCCGTCGGATGCACCTTGCCGTCGAAGGTCGCCCGGATCATCGTGTCGGCGTCATCGAGGGGCAGGTTGAGGTTGCGCGCGAGCAGATTCCCCGTGCCGCTGGGCACGATCGTCAGCGGGACGCCGGTGGAGGTCAGCGCCTCGGCCACGGCGCGGACGGTCCCGTCTCCGCCGGCGACGAGCACGGCATCCACGTCCTCCTCCAGGGCCGCGCGGGTGGCGTCGTCGCCGAGGTCGTCGACGGTGGTCTCGTAGAACAGCGGCTCCGCCCAACCGGCCTCGGCGGCGAGCTCGCTCACACGGGGACGTAGCACCTCGGGGTCGACCTTCGTCGGGTTGTAGACCAGGGCGGCGCGCTTCTTCGTCGTCGGCTCGGCGTCCATGGGGGCGTCGTCGCCCTCGGGCGAGACGCGCTTGGCCTCTCCGGACTCGGTCTCCGACGTGTCGGGTTCGACGTCTTCCGGCTCCCGGATGACGTCGTCGGGCTCGGCCGCGCTCTTGGGGTCGGGGTTGTCCGAGACGGTGTCGCCGTCGTCCTCGCCCTTCAGGGTCGCGTCGTGGAAGTCCTCCTCCGACCCTTCCGAGGCCGCCCTGTCCTTTGCGGCCTCTCCGGAGACGGCGGAGTCCTGCTCGGGGGCGTCCGCGTCGTCGCGCGGTTCTTCGGGGTCGGCCATGGTGTCCACCATAGGACCGGAACCCCTTCTCGGCCCCGGCGTTTCCGCGGGGTTGACGGGCGTCGTCGCGAGCGCCACGGCGTCGGAAGCGGCAAGGGGCGACCGTAGGATGGACACGTGATCGACCTGACTGTGCTGCGTGAAGATCCCGAACTGGTGAAGCGCTCCCAGATCGCGCGCGGCGAATCGCCCGACTCGGTCGACGCGGCGGTCGCCGCCGATCGGCAGCGCCGGGCGCGCATCACCGAGTTCGAAGAGTTGCGCGCCGCCCAGAACGCTCACGGCAAGAAGGTCGCGCAGGCCGCGAAGGAAGACAAGCCGACGCTCGTGGCCCAGGCCAAGGAGCTCAGCGAGAAGGTCAAGGCCGCGCAGCACGCGGTCACGGTCGCCGAAGAGGCGGCCGAAGAGGCCCTCGCCAGAATCGAGAACATTGTGCTCGAGGGTGTCCCCGCCGGTGGTGAGGACGACTTCGTCACGCTGCGCACCCACGGAGACATCCCGACGTTCGACTTCGAGCCGCTGGACCACCTCGCCCTCGGCGAGAAGCTCGGCGCGATCGACATGGAGCGCGGCACGAAGGTGTCGGGGAGCCGCTTCTACTTCCTCACCGGGATCGGAGCGCGGCTCGAACTCGCGCTCATGACGCTCGCGCTCGACCGCGCGCTCCAGGCCGGGTTCACCCCGATGATCCCGCCGACGCTCGTGCGGCCCGAGGTCATGCGCGGCACGGGCTTCCTCGGCCAGCACGCCGACGAGGTCTACCACCTCGACAAGGAAGACCTGTACCTCGTCGGAACCAGTGAGGTGCCTCTCGCCGGCTACCACATGGACGAGATCCTCGACCTCGAGCGCGGCGCGAAGCGCTACGCCGGGTGGTCCACCTGCTACCGCAGCGAGGCCGGTTCGTACGGCAAGGACACCCGCGGCATCATCCGGGTGCACCAGTTCAACAAGCTGGAGATGTTCGTCTACACCGACCCCGCGGATGCCGAGGCCGAGCACGACCGCCTCGTCGCGATGCAGGAGGGCATGCTGCAAGACCTCGGTCTGGCCTACCGCGTGATCGACGTCGCCGCGGGCGACCTGGGCTCCAGCGCCGCGCGGAAGTTCGACATCGAGGCCTGGGTTCCGACCCAGGACGCCTACCGCGAGCTCACGAGCACCTCGAACTGCACGACGTACCAGGCGCGTCGCCTCGACACCCGGTTCCGTCCGGCCGACGGCGGGAAGACGCAGCCGGTGGCGACCCTCAACGGCACGCTCGCCACGACGCGCTGGATCGTGGCGCTGCTGGAGACCCACCAGCGTGCCGACGGGTCGGTGACGGTGCCCGAGGTGCTGCGTCCCTACCTCGGCGGACTCGAGATCATGGAGCCGATCGCGTGACCGACGAGGCCGCCCTGCCCCGCATCGGAGACGTCGACGCGTCGCCGCCACAGGAGGCGGCCGAGGTCGTCGCCGAGATCGCCGAGGACGCGCCGCTCGGGCGCATGCTCATCGCGCTCGACATCGACGGCACCGTGCTGCTCGAGGACGAATCGTTCAGCCCCGGAGTCGTGGATGCCGTGCGCGAGGCGCAGGACGCCGGGCACGAGGTCATGCTCGCCACCGGGCGCAGCTGGGACAGCACCCGCACGGTGATGGAGAGGCTCGGCATCCATCCCGAGTTCGCCGTGTGCTCGAACGGAGCCATCGTGATGCGCCGGATCGGCGGGGCGGATGCCACCGACTACGAGCGCGCGCACGTCGAGACGTTCGATCCGACGGAAGTGCTGACGCTGCTGGGCGAGCACCTGGGAGACGCGCACTTCCTCGTGGAGCTGCCCGACGGTCAGCGCCTGTTCACCGACTACCTCGACGACTGGAACCTGCAGGGCGCCAACAAGGTCGCCTTCGCCGAGCTCTCGCATCAGCCTGTGTGCCGCGTGGTCGTCGTGGCTCCCGAGAAGACCGACCAGGACTTCCTCCAGCTCGTGGAGCGCATCGGCCTCAGCCAGGTGTCGTACGCCATCGGGTGGACGGCGTGGCTCGACATCGCGCCGCAGGGTGTGAACAAGTCCACCGCCCTCGAGCTCGTGCGCGAGCGGCTCGACATCGCTCCCGAGAACGTGCTGGTCATGGGCGACGGCCGAAACGACATCGAGATGATGCAGTGGGCGGTCTCGCACGGCGGCCGCGCGATCGCGATGCAGCAGGGTCCGCCTGAGGTGCACGAGGCCGCCGGCGAGGTGGGGCTCTCCGTCACCGAGGGCGGCGTCGCGGCGATCCTGCGGGCTCTCTAGACAGCGGCCCACGCCTCGCGCATCGCTGCCTTCAGCGTGCGCGCGTCCGCACGGTCCAGCACGCGGCGACTACGCGCGAGCGCGGCGCGGCCGGCGTCTCGGAACTCCTCCGCGCGGTGGGGTGCGGATGCCGCCAACGACGCGAGGCACTTCTGCAGGCGGACCTGCACCTCGACGTCCGCCGCGCCGTCGCGGGCGAGGGGACGGAAGGCGTCCGCGATGAGATCGCGGAGGGGGGTCGGGGCCACGGACACCCGGGGGAACCGCACTTCGGGGTCGGGCTCGATGGCGAGCGCCCGGGTGAGCACGCGCTGCAGGGCGGCGATCACCTCGATGGCCGTGCCGGGATCGTTCGTCGCGGGCGAGAGGGCGCGGCTGCCGATCTCGGCGAGGGCGATGACGCCGAAACGCGGATCCTGCTCGTAGGTGCGGTGGTGTTCGAGGCGGAACGCCGCGCGGACGGCGCCCGCGGTGTCGTCGTCGAGGCGGCCGACCACGTGGGCCAGGGGCGTGCGGGCATCGGCGATGCGTCCCGGCGCGGCCGCGACGTACACGTGCAGATCGTGGGCGTCGGCGAGGCGGTCGAGCGCAGCGACGTCGAGGTGGGTCACATAGCCGACCTCGTCGGCGTGCACCGCACGGGCCCGGGGCGGCACGACCGCCAGTGCGCGGGCGCCGAGGGTGGGCGACGTCGCATACTGCTCGACCGCGGTGGTCGCGGCCTTCTCGACGCGGTCGATGACATCGGCCATACGCCCGAACGTCGACAGATGCGCGATCCATCGCAACAGCGTGAACACGACGATGGCGATGACCACGAGCGTCCCGATGAACAGGATCGTCCGCCCCTGCTCGGTGTAATAGCCCGTGGAGAGGGCGACGATGCCGACGAGCGAGTACGTGAACGCGCCGACGAAGGTCGACACGGCGTTCTGCGATGTCGTATCGGCGATGAGCAGGGGAGTGGACCGGGGCGTCGCCGTCGTCGTCGCCGACGAGAACGCCGTCACCATCGCCGTCACCGAGAAGGTGCTGACGGTGAGCATCGCCGTGGCGATGATCTGCAGCAGCGAGTCCACCGCGTTCTGCCCCAGGTCGATCGCGACGCTGAACGGCAGCAGCGGCCCGACGAAACCGGCGAGCAGAGCGATCGCCACGCCGATGATCGTGAAGAGGGCCGCGCGCACCCACACCTGCCTCCCGAGACGGAGAAAGAAGGATGCCAGCGCTCCGCGGTTCGTGCGTGCCATGCCCCGACGCTATCCGCACCACGGTCGCGGGGACGCGGGGTTGCCGAACGTTCCCGCCCCGGTCGAACGCCCACGCTCGGGCATTAAGGCCGCGCGCGCTCGGCCGAATCGTGCGCACTCGCGGTGGGCGGGCGCGCGGCTGGGTAGACTCGGGCGGTCGGGAGGGTTGTCCGAGCGGCCGATGGACCTGGTCTTGAAAACCAGTGGGCAGAAATGTCCCGTGGGTTCGAATCCCACACCCTCCGCCACCACGAAAGCGGGCTCCGCAAGGGTCCGCTTTCGTCGTCGACCGGCTGAGCGGGGTCGCACCTCGCTCGGGTTCCGTGTCCTCAGGCTGCGTGGTTCCGGGTGGCGCGCCGTCGACGACACCCGTCCACACGCCGCGCCGCCCTTCACGCAGTTCACAGGACCTCGTCCCTAAAATGTGTCCGACCTGCGCTTCGTCGAGGTCGTGCTGCGCCGCCTCGCGGCATCCGTCCTCCCGAAAGGACCCCAGTGAGCAAGACCACGACCCCGCGCGGGCGCAGGACCATCGCGCGTCACGGACGCCTGCGTTCGATCGGCCCCGTGAGACAGCTCTTCCGTGGACTCGCCGTCGCCCTGGCTGTCGTGCTCGTGGCCGGCGCTGCGGTCACCGCGTACGCCGTCTACGACCTGTCGTCGAGCTTCACCGCCGACGCGGTCGATCTGCAGGGGCAGCCCGCCGTGCCGCCCGACCTCGGCGAGCTCAAGGGTGGGGTCAACCTGCTGATGGTCGGCACCGACGAGTGCGAGCCCGAGTTCGCGCAGTACTTCGGCGATCGCTGCAGCGGACCGGATGCCGAGGGCAACCTCAACGACGTCAACATGCTGGTGCACATCTCGGACGCCCCGCGCCGGGTGACCGTGATCTCGTTCCCGCGTGACCTGATGGTGCCGATCCCGTCGTGCACAGACTCCGACGGCAACGAGACCTCGGCGATGTGGAAGCAGCAGATCAACAGCGCCTTCATGTACGGCGGGCTCTCCTGCGTGGTGTCGACGATCTCCGAGCTCAGCGGGCAGCAGATCCCCTTCGCCGCGAAGGTCAGCTTCGGCGGAGTCATCAACATCACGGATGCCATCGGTGGCGTGGACGTCTGTATCGCCAACGGCATCGAAGACCCCTACACGGGCATCGACTGGCCCGCGGGTATGCGGACCATCAAGGGGCTCGACGCTCTGCAGTTCCTCCGCACCCGTCACGGCGTCGGCGACGGTGGCGACCTCGGCCGCATCTCGAACCAGCAGCAGTACATGTCGCGCCTGACGTCGAAGCTGCGCAGCGAGGAGGTGCTGTCCAACCCCGCCACGCTGTACAAGCTCGCCTCGACGGCCCTGCGCAACGTGGACCCGTCGACCTCGCTCACCAACCCGCTGACGCTCGTGCAGATCGCGATGGCGGTCAAGGACGTGCCCTTCGACGAGATCGTGTTCGTCCAGTACCCCACCTACACCGACCCGGACGACCCCAACCGCGTCGTTCCCGACGAGGAGGCGGCGGATGCCCTGTGGGCGGCGCTCGCCGCCAACCAGCCCATCCAGCTGTCGGGCGAGCTCAGCGACGGCGACGGTGTCATCGTCGACGAGAGCGTCACGCCTGCTCCGACCGAGACCGAGGCGCCGGCCCCCACCGACGGCACGACGCCCAGCCCGGAGCCGTCGTCGAACGTCATCACGCTGCCGTCCGAGATCGCCGGTCAGACCGCCGCGCAGGCCACCTGCTCGAACGGAAACGTCCGCTGACGCTCGGGGCGTGGCATCCGATCCCGGATTCGGATGCCACGCCCCGAGCGGCTACTATGGACCGGTGTGCTCGCGCTTCGGCGTCGATCACCTGGAGACGTCGCATAGTCAGGCCTAGTGCACCACCCTGCTAAGGTGGAGTCCCCGTAAGGGGACCGAGGGTTCAAATCCCTCCGTCTCCGCCACGTTCAACGCCCCTGAAACCGCAGAATCATGCGGTAGCGGGGGCGTTTCTCTTTGCCCTCAGTCCCCGCCTGGCAACGAAACAGCAACAACCCGCGCCCCAATAGCCTCATCGAGCCGCGCCGAAAGTGCCTCTAGGTCGTCATCGAACAGATCGGCGTAGACGTCCAACGTCATCGCCGCGGAGGCGTGCCCTAGCATCCGCTGAATCGCCTTCACGTTCGCCCCTGCCGACACGGCGAGTGACGCCGCGGTGTGCCGTAGATCGTGCAGCACGAGAGGTTCCACGCCCGCTGTGGCGAGAGCAGACACCCACCAGGACCGCGATCCCGAGGACGCCCGCGTGCGTCGCATATAGCCGCCGTGGCCGTCATCGAATATCAGCGCGTCGGGAGCCTTTCCCGCGACCGCGGCGGACAGGTGCGCGAGGACCGCGGCGGGGACGGGCACCTGTCGAGATTCGTGGGTCTTCGGGGTTCCAGGGTGAAACTTGCCGTGCACCTCCACGACGTTTCGCGTGACCGAGATCCGGCCCCGTAGGAAGTTCACGTCAGACACGCGCAGCGCTACCAACTCGCCCCACCGGAGACCGCAGTAACCGAGGGTGAGCACGAGAGCAGGACGACCAGACGTCTCGGCAACAGCCCACAGCTCATCGTGGGTGAGGTATCGCCGTGCTCGGCTCGACACCTTGCGGGGGAGTCGAACGCCGCGCGCCGGGTTCGCCAGGATGCGACGGTCTTTCTCCGCGACGTCGAGAATCCCAGCGAGGATGCCGTATGCCCGAGCGACGACAGTCGGACTTTTGCCGATGCCGGCCACCCACGTTTCGATCTCGCTGTATCGGATGCTCGAGACCTTGCGGCGTCCCCATGTCGGTTCGACGTAGTTCTTCCAGGACGCTTGCAAGGGCGCGTAAGAAGACGGTTTGAGCAGGGCGCGCTTGTTCGCCAGCCACCCCACGCTCAGCTCCGCAACGGTCGCAGAAGCAGCGGATCTCGCAACATACGTTCCGTCTGCTTTGGCGACGGTCTGACGCGCGATGTATTCCTCAGCCTCGCTCTTCGTCTTGAACCCGCGTTTAGAGGTCTGTTGGTTCAGCGGGTCACGCCACACCGCACGCCAGAGTCTCTTGCCCGCGGCGTTCTGGTACGCGTAGACGCTGCCCATCTAGTCCGCCGAGTGGAAGTGCTCGTGCTCTGCCTTGAGTGCGCGCATGACGCTTTGGGCGCGTTCTCCCATGATCTCTCTTCGGTTCGCTTTCATCGTCGCTTCCAGAGTGCCCACGACATCGGCTGTCGCGACCCACCCGGGAGTCTGCTGAATGAGAGGTCCGTCTGCGTAGTACGCGTCGTTCGCGTGGAGATCTTCTGCGGCATCCGCCGCTAGGGCGAACCCGAGCATCGCGCGCGCATGCGCCAGAGATGCGTGCTGAAGATTGCGCGTTGCTTCCTCAAGGCGAGCGCCTGATACGACGATCGGTCCGCGGTCTGACCCGAGGCCGAGAAGATCGGTGACCCCCACGCCGAGCGAGTCGGCGAATGCCACTAGCTCGGATGCCAGTAGGCGCCGCTGGTTGTTCTCGATCTTGTTGACCGTCTGCTGTCGGAAGTCAAATCCCCGAACGCTCATCAGCTCGGCCAGAGCTTCCTGTGAAAGCCCCAGGCTCTCTCGCGTGGTTCGCAGTCTGCGCGCGATCTCTTCGTCATGTACGGCCATGCCTGCAGTCTAATCCAGAACGGGGTTGCGTGACCACACTAAACCCGCTTATAGTGTTCTCAACAACACCAGAACGGTGTGAGACTCACAAGGGAGAACGGGATGGAGAAGTACCTCAGTCCGAAAGAGGTTGCGGCGCTAATTCCGGGCATGACGGTTTCCAACCTGGCCCAGCTCAGATTCACCGGCCGTGGCCCGAAGTTCCTCAAGCCGACGCCGCGCACGGTCGTCTACCGCGAGAGCGACTGCATCGCGTGGCTCGAGGCCTCGGAGCGCACCAGCACGGCGGTCGCGAGCTGACCGCCCGCGAACGATCCAATCCACCAACGAAAACGGCCCCGACACTGCGCCAACAGTGCGGGGCCAAGGAACCCATGAGAGAGAGATTCCAGATGAACGCTACCGAAATCGTATCGCAGGAGCAGGCGCCCGTCACGCGCGAACAGGCCGAAGCCCTGGTGCCGGCTCCGCACTGGTCCGACCGCCCCGGATACGAGCGCGTCATCTACGACAACCCCGACGACGGCTACTCGATCTACGACAAGGCGACCATCGCAGAGACGCACACCGTACGTGTCGGCATGGTGTGGGAGACCGACGTCCACGCAGACGGCACCGTTCGCCCCACTATGGAGTCCGTCCGAGTAGCCCACGCCGACGAAGAATTCTGGATCGAAACGCGACACCTCGGTGACGTGCTCGACGCGATCCGCACCGCCACAACCGACATGGGGGTGACGCTGTGACGCTCACCCTGGACCCTCGCACGATCGTCTCTGGTGTCGGCGAGTTGCTGTCCCTCCGGGAACAGATCGACACGATGACCGCCCGCGCCGAAGAGGTCGCATCCCACATCGCGTCCGACGCCGAATTCATGGGCGGCTCGGTGCTGCGACTTCCCGACTACTGCGCGTCCGGCGTCCTGACTGCGGCCCTCGGCACGATCTATCACGTCGGACGATACGAAGCGGCACATCGTGGGGCGATCGACGGGAACGACTACGCGCACCCCGTGGGCAAGTGCGGCCGCTCAATCTGGTGCGCGCAGCGGGTCGGCGAGCGTGTGCGAGTCCGGTACTCCCGCGAACCGAACCGGTCGTGGCTGACGTTCCTCGGTAAGTGGGTTCTCGTCGGCGTGGACGACAGACAGACGGCGACGTTCGTCGCACTCGAAGAGAAGCCGATCCGCCGCCGCGCAGGGGTGGATGACGAACTTCGCGGACTCGATGACTGAGGCCGCGCACATAACCAGCACCCCGGGAGTCGCGGGTTCTCCCGGGGTGCTGCCCTGCCCGAAAGGGGGTGGCCTATGCGCGATGACCTCGTGACGTGGGCGCTCAGCCGACACCCGAATGGGACGAAGCAGATTGGTGGGCACGCGATCGGCCGCGCGTTGGTGGCGCTCTCCACTTTCGCGAACGCGGATGCCGTGGCCTGGCCCTCTGTGTCGACTCTCGCGGGCATGGTCGGCGGGATGACAGAGCGCGACGTGCGTAATGCTCTGGGCGCGTTGCAGGATCAGCGACTCATCGAACCGCAGTCACCGCCCAGGCCCGGACGTGTCACAAGGTGGCGACTCATGGTCTCCGACCTCGCGGGATATCCCGCGGGGAATGGAGATAGCCACTTCGCGGGATATCCCGCGACCTCCCCTGTGGATAACTCTTCCAACCTCGCGGGCAACCTCGCGGGCAACCTCGCGGGCAACCTCGCGGGATATCCCGCGACGAATGGAAGGGAAGGGAACTTGCTAGCGCACATCCACGAGCCAAACGCGATCAACGCCCTGGCCACCCTCTGCCGAGAACGACGCCTACCCCTCTCCCCAGATGAATTGCTCCCCGAGGCATATCGCATCGGACGGGGTGACCCGTGGGACGGCTACCTGCAGATCAAGGCCGTTACAGCTCAGCCGATCTCGAACGCACAGAACCCGAAAGCCGTACTCCGCAAGCGACTAAAGGACGTGGCCTCATGAACAAGATTCCCGCTCCCAAGCCCGCGAACTTCGACGCGCTCTCCCGAGCCTGGAACGACCCCCACGCATTCGCCCGCGAACGCCTGGCCTATTTCGACTCGCTCCGGCCTGAGGTGCGCGACATCACCCTCCCCATCCACGAACACGAGTTGACCGGATGACCCGCACAGACGACCGCTACAGGGAACTCGCCGCAGCCCTGCTCGACCACCCCCAGCCACCCTGCAGCGGAAACGACCGGTTCACCGCGGACCTGATCGACCTTGAACGGGACGAACCGCTACAGCTCGCGGCCACGTTCTGCTCCCGCTGCCCCATCAAGCCCGCCTGTGTCGCCTACGCGGACACCGCCAGACCACCGGCCGGCGTGTGGGGAGGACGCACCTACCCGCCACGCCAGACCCGCGAGAAAGCGACCGCCTAACCAACGACCCCCCGTAGCTCAGTGGACAGAGCACCCGGTTTCTACCCGGCGCCGCGCAGGTTCAAGTCCTGCCGGGGGGACGCAACACCCCTACCAGGAGAGGAGGACACAGCATGGCCGATCCGCATGCGATCAGCAACCTATCCCCGATCAAGCACCTCACGTCCAAGGGATTCCCCACGCCGCCGTGGGCCAGAAACGAGCACCTCGTCATCGCCGACGACGGCCCTAAGTGGAACTACCAGACCAGCCACCTCACCGATCGGGGCGTGCAAGACATCGCATGGCTGCTAGTCGACGGATGGGACGTCAGACTTCATGCCCGCCACGACCACGTAATTATCCGCATCCAACGAAAGGAAGACCAATGACCGATGACAGCCGTCGGCCCACGTTCTCGAGATCCATTCTCGAAGCCCTCACCGCCAGCAACAGCCAAGACACGATCACAGGTGACGAAACCACTCCGCTCGACAAGCGCGAATGGCTCCGCGCCCTCAACAGCCCCAGCAACTGACAGGAGAACAACCCCCATGCGAAACCACGACCTGCGCGCAATTTTCGAGGCGATCAAGACCTCTGGATACAAGCTCCCCGCCGAAATCCAGAAACACAATGACGACGCCGACAAGATCCATCAAGCCGTCCTCGAAGTGCGCGCGACAAGCACCAACTACCAGGCACTCGCGGCCTCGTGGGCAACGTCAATCCTCGAGGACCGAGACCCCATCGAAGACCCCGACATCCTGCGAGTCCTAATCGCCAATGTCCTCAACCAAGGGGACATCGACTCGGCCGCAAGCACAGCGCACGAGAACAAGCTCATTCACCTACTGCCCAAGTATCACAACGGCATCCTCGCCGCCTTCAAGGCTGCCGCCGACGAAGCCGGGGCCACGCTCACCGAAGCGCACAAGATCATCGGAACCGCAGACATCAACGACCTCTCCCGCATCGCCGGCATGGGAGCTGTCGCGGTCGACGCACGCGACAACATGATCGAGAGCAACCGCATACTTCGCGTCATCGACCAGGGATGGATCGCCATGCAGCGCCTCGCCCGCGTACTCCCCGACATCCCCTGGCGACTGCGCATGGGCGACATGGATCTCAACACCTACGAGAAGACCACTTACGCTCGCAAGCCAAGCGACCTCATCGTCAAGGGCGTAACCATCAATCTCGCCGCAAACGCTGAAACCATCAAGGACCGCCTCGAACAGGAGCGCGAAGAGCGAGAGAACATGCAGCGCGAGATCGACGATCGCGCTCGCGGCAAGTACTCGGTCGTATCCCGTGGCTGATCCGCGGGTGGGAGGGGTCACCCCAACACGAGTCAGGCCAGGTCTCCGGGTATTGCCGATATCCCTCCCCGGTCTTTTTTTTCCGGACCCCGGGGGCACCCCCACGCGTCTTTTCCTCCAAAGAGTCGCCGGAGAGGTGAAAAAGACCTCAGTCAGGTTCAAAACGTTTCGCAGTACCCGGAAGGAATGAGCATCATGCCTGAAACACCCGAGATCACCTACCACGACACGGACGCAGACATCCGAGCTATCTGGAAGTCACTGTGTAACAACGGGGGGTACCGCCTTTACGTGGACAGCAGCGGCAACCTCCACGCCACACGTCTCCCCGGACCGGCCCCGCTGTGACCGACCTCTACCGTTTCGAGTACGGTGGCGCGCCGTTCTCGGTGAATATCGAGCCGCCCAGCCCGACTGACACGACCACGACCGACCCGCCGAATGTGCGTGTTGTGGAGGGCCCGTGGAAGACGTGGCACCTGAGCGTCCCGGACGGATCGGTTCCCGGGCTTGCCGGCATCCGCCTGGTGCGCTCGGTCGCTGCTGACGGCGGTGAGCACCCGGCGGGGAACCTGACGTCGGCCGAGAGCGCTGGCAGCCCGACCATGATGATGGTCGCTGCGCCCGCCCCTGGTGGCGGCGCAGAGATTCCGGGTGTTGGCTTCGTGAACGGCGGAGAGGTGTACCGGATCAGCGGCGGATGGGGCATCGTGTCCCGCTTCTACACCGATGAGGAGTGGACGCAGCTCACCGCAACGTGGGAAGCGTGGCTCCGATCGCAGGGGGGTGCGGCGTGACCGAGCGCTACGAATTCGAGTATCGCGGCGCGACGTTCGCGGCGGAGGTCGACGTCGACAGTGTGCCGACCACCGGGGAGGCCCCGAATCTCCGTGTAATCGAGGGATCGTGGCCGACATGGAGACTCGAGATCACCCGCCCCGAGGGGGCGCCGGCTGAGGCCCGCCCGTATCGGTGCGTCAGCGAGACTGATCCGACTGCCCCGCACCTGCACGGGAACCTCACGCCCGAGGAGAGCGACTCATCCGATGGGTGGACGCTAATAGTCCGCGAGGACGGCTACGTCGCCCGCGTCGCGATCGGGGAGGCGGTGCTGTGGCCGTGGCGAGACCAGGAGTACCGCGACGCGTTCCACAGCCGGCTCAATGATCCGATGAGCTGAGCGGCCCGCCAGATGTATGTCCCCTGTCCCGCGGCCTGGTGATCTCCGTGCGTGGAAGGCGCAACGCCGAGGGAACGAGAATTCGGGCATGGGGAGGCGTGTGTAGCCAGGCGGCGCAATTTCTAACGCGCGTGCGATGGCCGGTTTTGCCAGTGTCCGACGTCTCCTGTAGACTACTTTCACCAGTCCCCCCGCCGCCTCTCACTGAAGCGCCCTGCGGGGGCCCTTTCATTTCCGGGCAGGTACTTCGATGGTAGAAGCGCGTCCGTACTTGACCCCACGACAGCGGGTCGAGTACTTGGTCCGCCGTGGCTACATTGAGGACGAAACCCTCAGCGGTGAGGCCGAGTCATTTCTCGCCCAGACGAATTTTCACTATTTTCTGGGGTACGCGAGAAACTTCCGCAAGTTGCGTCGTGAAGGTCTGATCGATGGCGACGACCGGATTGATCGGGTCATCAAGATGGTCGAGATCGATCATGAGGTCTCGACTCGATTGTTCACCGCACTGAGGACATTGGAGTGGCGGCTGCGTGCGACTCTTGTTGATCGTCATTGCGACCTGTATGAGCCACGCGCCTGCTTCCTCCACTCTGAGCACTACCGGGTCATGAACCCGAAGGCCCGTCCAATTCATCAAGTTGTTCGAGAGCAGATTCTGAGATCACGTGAACCGTTCGTGCGTGGGACCTTCGAGGCTTTCGAACTCGCTCACGGGCGGGTTTGGCAGGACAGTCCAGAGAACATGGATAAAGCTGATCAATTAGCAGCGATGGAAACCTTGCCCATCTGGGCGGCCGTGGACGGCTGGACTCTCGGTGCCCTCGAGCGCATCATCACCGAAACCGCGCCCGTTCACGACGGCACTACGGACCGGTGGCTTTGGAAGGAGGTCGCCTCGGCCTTTGGCGTAGCGAATGCCCTCTTTCATACCCAGCTGACCTCCGTGATCGTCACAAGAAATCTCGTCGCTCATCATTCCCGGTTGTGGATGCGACCGACCGCCTCATCTCCAAAGCGTCCGAAAATCTATAGGAACGTCTCATCCGATGCCGAGCCGAAGTCGATGTATGTGGCGTGGCTAGCCCTGGCTGCTTTTCTGCGCCCAGCCGGAGGAGATAAGCATCTCCTGGCTGATCTGGACGCCCTGCTGAGTCGTGATCCGCTCTACGAGCGAGGAGTCAAGCGTCCCCTGCTCTCTGCGGCCGTCGCCTGATTCTCGCGCCCCCGCGCCGTGTCGCCAGCATTGCCGGAGAAGGGATACCCGGCCAGGGTGGGAACGAACAGGCGTTATGCCGACGCCGTAGATCGGCGCATGAACGATCGGGCGCTCGAGACGATCGCGCGGGGTGGCGAATTGCTGTTCCTCACGAAGGCTGAACTGCGGCTCGACGAGGTGCCGCTAACCATCGGCCCGTGGCTACCGCGCAAGGTGAGGGCGTGGGTTCGGTTCGGTAACGTCCCGGTCCGGGTTGACGCGGGTTTCAGGGCTCAGGCTTTTCTCCGGTAGGTCCTTGCGGCTCAAGCGGTTCGGCCTGCTTCCAAAGCTCTTCGTACTCATTGCGCATTGCACCTGAAGCGAGAGCGTCGGCTACCGGAGTGATCACCCCCGGGCGCTTCGATATTGAGTTCAGGCTCGAGCCCAACACAAAAACTGGGCCCTGGTCAGGCATGAAAAAGCGGTCGTGAAGGGCGGACTTCCCCGCGACGCGAATGGCAATGCTGGGAACCTCAGGAAGGATGCGACGAAGGTGCTCGAGCCGTTTGCGTTCTGTCCGGTCTGAAGTCAACACGCGCGTTACTTCGGAGATTTCCGCTAGGTCGGCCAGGCGCTCGAAATCCAAGTATGGGTCGATGAGCATGCCCGGGCCATGGGTAGACATCAGTTCGAACACGCGAACGTAGGCAACAGGATCTTCTGGATCGATTTGCACGACCATGGGATTGTCGCTTGCCGTCACCGAAGGGGGCCGCTCAGCGTGCGCGAGCATGGCGCGTCCGAGCCCAGTCAACGTGACTGCCTCTCCGTCCGATACCGACACCCATCCGACCCGCTTTAGGAAGTCAGCAGCGCTTTCGCCGGGAGTGGTCTCCAAATGAACGTCACGGATCGACTCCAGCAACGTGGCGAGAATCTGCCGCATCGCGATCGGGGTTCCGCCCCGTCGTCGATTTGGCCCGTCGAGATATCGATGCAGCTCGGGGACGCTCAAGCGAGAGCCAAACCTGGTGACGGCATCGATGTAGGCGAGCGCCCGGTGCGCTTCGTCGTCCACCAGATCCATAACGCGAGGATAGCCGCAGCCTGCCCCCGACTGTTCGTGCGATCTTTGTGGGCGCCTGTGGGCGTGCCCAGCACGGTCGCCGACCAATATCCACTCGCGCGCCGCGAACTCGTCGACCAAGGACACCCTCGGGCATCGCCCTCTACCCACAGCGAACCACCCGAAGAGCTGGACAAGGGTGTTGACAGCCCCACAGAACGTTCGATCCGGCTAAGACATTGCGCCGGTCTAGACCGGTTCCCAGCTCTCCATCCACGCGTCCAGATCCTCGCGGAAGATGATGATGTCCCTGCCGTTACGAACGGCCGGGAGGACGTTCTTTCGCACCGCGTTGGCGACCTTATAGAAGTTCACCCCGCAGTAGTCCGCCGCTTGCTCGCGGCTGAACCCGCGCTTCCACTTGTAAGGGTCTTCCACTTCTCCAGTCATGCCCGGCAAGCTAGCACGCCCGGGCACGCACGAAAAAACCAGATCAGAAGCGTTATCACCGCGGATCATGTTGTGCGTGATCGATGCAGATCAGGTGCTAGACCGCATGGCCCTTGATCCACGCCCGGGCACGCGCGAAAGTAGCCGGATGACCAGGACACAGAACTGCATAGATGAGACCGCGGTGACTGTTGCCGACATCGCGAGACTGCTGCGAAAGTCGCCGGACACCATCTACCGTCTCGCGCGAGCCGGCGACATTCCCGGCTTCAAGGTAGGGGGCGAGTGGCGGTTCCTCACCTCCGCTGTCCTCGACCACCTAACTCGACCGCCAGAGCCGTTTGCGCAATCACAACGGTCGCGCCAGGCAAAGCGCATCACGGACTGAGCCGCCCCCGGGCCGGGGGGGGGGGGGGGGGTATTGCCGGCATTTGGTGACGGATTACGTCCGTGACAACAAACCAGCAACAAATTTTGCCCACAACCCAAATTGGGGAGCGGTCTTCCTGATTCACGACCCACGTAATCACGGGGCTTCTGACCTGAACGCGCGGCAGTCAACGATCCAAGCGAGGGTTCAAATCCCTCCGTCTCCGCCACGAAAAGCCCCGGTTCGCCGGGGCTTTCGTCGTTTGTCGTGAGCCGGCGGCGGCTACACGGCCCGCGGCGGCGCCGTCGACTCGCGGACGACGAGCTCGGCCGACAGCTGCACGCGTCGGTGGGCGATCGTCTCACCGCGCGACATGGCCAGAGCCAGGCGGGCCGCTTCGGATGCCATGCCGGCCAGCGGCTGATGGACGGTGGTGAGCTGCGGGTTCACCCAGCGGCACAGGTCGACGTCGTCGAAGCCGACGACGGAAAGATCCTCGGGCACACTCAGCCCCCGTTCGCGCGCCGCCAGGTAAATGCCGTAGGCCTGCTCGTCCGAGCCGCTGATGATCGCGGTGGGCCGCTCAGCGGCGTCGAGGAGCTTTCCGCCGAACGTGATGCCGCCGGAGATGAGCGAGTCGCCGACCTGCACGAGGGACGGATCGGGGGTGATGCCACGGCGTCCGAGCGCGGACATGTAGCCGTCGAGTCGATCCTGGTGGCATTCGAGGTTCAACGGCCCGGTGACGAAACCGATCCGGGTGTGTCCGAGATCGAGCAGGTGGTCGGTGGCATCCCGTGCTCCCGACCAGTCGGCGGCCGACACCGTCACGAACGACTCGGTGTCGGTACCCACGGGGTCCACCAGCACCACCGGCACGTTCAGTCGGGCGAGCTCGTCACGACCCACGGGGTCGATCTCGGAGACGACGATGACGATCCCGTCGGTTCCGCGCCCCGCGACCCGCTGCAGCCACTCGGGTGAGCCCGCCGGTGACCCCTCGGTGGCGGTGACGACGAGGTCGGCCCCGGCGCGTGCGGCCTCGGCTTGCGCTCCCCGCAGAAGCTCCGTCGCCCACTGCGTCTCCAGGCTCACGATCACGAAATCGAGCAGAGAAGTTTCGCGACGCGCCTTGCGTCGCTCGTACCCGCGTTCCTCCAGAAGTCTCTCGATCTCCTCGCGCTTCGGCGCGGAGATCCCCGGGCGTCCATTGAGAACGCGGGAGACCGTCGGCACGGATACGCCGGCGACGCGGGCGATCTCCGCGAGCGTGGCGGTGCGCTGCGACATGGGCCTCCTCCTTTGCCGACTGCCGGACCTCTTGACCGCGGACGGCGGCGGATCTACTATAACCAATACGCAAGTTGCGTAACAAGTTGTTTTCAGTCTCGCTAAAACTTGCGATGCAAAACGCGCGATCGGCCGACTCGATCGAGCTTCCCTGCAGCACAAGAGGAGAAAATCCATGTCAAAGAAGACATCGTCCTGGCGCCGCCTCGGCGCGACGGCGGTCGCAGGAGTCACCCTGCTGTCGCTCGTCGCCTGCTCGGGAGGCGGATCGGGAGGCGACGACTCCGGCTCCGCAACCGAGGGTGACCTCGTGTGGTGGGGGTGGACGCCGGACAAGCCCGTCGCCGACCAGCTGATCGCCGCGTTCAACGAGGAGTACCCCGACATCACGGTCGAGTTCGTCTCGAAGCCGATCGACAACTACGACTCTGTGATGGGACCCGCCATCACTTCCGCGGACGGGCCCGACATCTTCAACGTGGCCCCGGGCTCGGCCAATGGCGGCGTCGTGACCTTCCAGGCCGGAGCGATTGACCTGGCCCCCGTCGTCGAGGAGGCGCTCGGTGCCGATTGGCGCGACAAGCTGTCGGCATCCGGGGTCGAAGGCCTCGTCGTCGACGACAAGGTCGTCGGGCTCTCGGCGGGCTCGGTCTACTCGGGCAGCCTCTGGATCAACAAGGACATGTTCGACGCCCAGGGCCTGACGCCCCCGACGACCCTGGAGGAGTGGAAGCAGGTCTGCGCCGCATTCCAGGCCGCGGGCCAGGGCTGCTTCGTGCAGGGCGCGGGACAGTGGGCGTTCGACATGGACACCTTCGAGGCGATCATGGAGAACGTCGAGCCCGGCGCCTACGTCGAGGCCTCGCTCGGCGAGCGCTCCTACACCGATCCGGCGTTCGTCGAGGGCATGGAGATCTGGAAGTCGCTGTTCGACGACGGAATCATGCAGGACGGCGCCGTCGGGCTTCAGCAGTATCCCGACGCCAGCAATGCGTTCATGTCCGGCCAGTACGCGATGGTCATGATGGGCACCTGGTACACGCAGTACACCGTCCGTGACACGATGATCGGCGCGATGGAGGCGGCCGGCGTCTCCAACCCCGAGCCGTTCACGATGATCCCGATCCCGTTTCCCGACGTCGCCGGCACCGGGGAGACCGACAACATGTTCGGGGATGCCGACTACGGCCTGGCGATCAGCGCTCAGTCCGACCAGCAGGCCGCGGCCAAGACCTTTGTCACGTGGCTCACCACAACCGAGGCGGGCCAGCAGACGGTCGCCAACACGCTCAACGACATCCCGTCGCTGCTGGGCATCCAGCCGCAGTGGGACGAGATCGACCTGGTGAACCCGGAGGTCCAGCTCGAAGCGCTGCAGCAGTACACCGAGGTCGCGGCCTCGTCGACGCAGCCGCGGTTCGCCACGGTGTCCGCCGATCTCAACAGCGCCTTCCGCGACGCCCTCATCGGCGTCGCCACCGGCGACGTCACCATCGACGACGCCCTGGCGGGCCTGCAGTCCGTCGTGGACGCGCAGTAGCCCAGCGCCGCATCCCTTCGTGGGCGGGACCTGTCCCGCCCACGAAGGACCCTGCCCGACTCAAGGAAGAGCACATGAGCACTCTCACCGAAACCGTCGTGACCGCGGGGCGGTCACGACGCAGCCCGGGGCGCGTTCCGCGCCGCGCCGGGCAGAGGTCCCCGTACCCCGGCGGCCTCGCCTGGATCCTGCCGGCGCTCGCGCTGGTCGTCGGAATGATCTACTTCTCCATCGGGTACACCGGCTACGTCTCGACGCTCGACTGGAACGGCTTCATCCTCAGCCCGTCGGAAGCCGTCGGCGGGGACAACTACGTCGCGATGTTCGCCGACCCGATCTTCTGGCGGGCCATCGGGCACACCGCGATCTTCTTCGTCGTCACGTTCACCGCCCAGACGGTGATCGGCTTCGTCTTCGCGGCGATCATGCACTCGCGCATCCACCTCGCGCCGGTGTACAAGGTCATCATCTTCATCCCCACCGTCCTGGCTCCGGCGACGATGGCCCCGGTCTTCCGCCTGATCTTCGACGCGAACGGCTCGTTCAACGGCATCCTGTCGACGATCGGACTGGGGTCGCTCACGCAGCCGTGGTTGGCCGGCAACGTCACGGCGATGGTCGTGGTCATGCTCGTGACCATCTGGCAGTGGACGGGGCTGACGTTCATCCTCTTCTACGCCGCGATGAGCCAGATCGAGCCCGAGATCCTCGAGGCGGCGCGCGTCGACGGTTCGGGGAACGTCCGCACCCTCTGGTCGATCGTCTGGCCGATGTGCCGCGGCACCGCTGTCGCCCTCGCCGTGCTCGGTGTGATCGGCGCGCTGAAGACCTTCGACGTGCCGTACCTCGTGACGCGGGCCGGACCCAACCACGCCACCGAGTTCCTCGGCACCTACATCTTCCAAACCATGGTCCAGGAGAAGCACTTCGGCTACGCCGCCGCGATCTCGGTCGCCCTGCTCGTGCTGGCGATCGGGGCGGGACTGCTGATGAACCGGATCAATCGACAGTCCGAGAGGAGCTGACCGTGTTCGACGTCCGTTCCCGCGCCTCACGGTGGGGCCTGCAAATCCTGGCGACGCTCATCGTCCTGCCGTATCTGTTCCCTCTGATCGCGATGGTGCAGGGCTCGCTCGCCGGGCAGGGCCTGGGCAACTACGCCAAGGTGTTCGCCACCGGAATCGTCCACACGTACTTCGCGAACAGCATCATCATCGCGGCCTCCACGATCGCGCTGGTCTACGTGTGCACGATGCTGGCGGCCTTCGGTTTCGCCAAGCTGCGCATCGCGGGCAAGGAGATCTGGTTCTGGCTGCTGCTGGTTGCGCTGACGATGCCCGAGGCGGTGCTGCTGACACCGTTGTTCGTCACGGCGTCGACCTTCGACATGTACAACGAACTCATCGCGGTGATCCTGCCGCTGGCGGCCCTGCAGGTGCCCTTCACCGTGCTTCTGGCCCGGAGCTTCTTCAACGGCATCCCGAACGAGCTCATGGAGGCGGGGCGCATCGACGGGGCCAACGTCGTCCGCGTGTTCTGGCACATCGTGCTCCCGCTCACCCGTCCGATCGCCGGTGCCATCGTGGTGCTGACCCTCATCAACAGCTGGAACGCCTACCTGCTGCCTCTGCTCATGCTCAACGATCCGAGCAAGCAGGTGGTGACGCTGTTGCCCACGTTCTTCATGAGCCAGTACACCAACGACCAGACCGGTGTGCTCGCAGCGGCGGTGATCACGGCCGTGCCGGTGATCGCGGCCTACCTTCTCCTGCAGCGCTCGTTCGAGCGCGGCCTCGCGGCGGGAGCGCTGAAGTGACCCGCAGTCTGCTCGCCGGACAGTTCGCCGTCGTCACGGCCGGCACCTCGGGCATCGGGCGCGCCGTCGTGGAACGTTTCCTCGAGGAGGGGGCGGATGTGCTAACGACGGGCCTGACCGCCGCCCGTATCGCCGACGCACGTGCGGCGTGGGGCGACCGGGTTCGCGTCCTGCAGGCGGATGCCGCCAGCCTCGACGGGCTCGACGAACTCGCGGCCGAAGTGCGCGCGGTGGGCCGCGGGGTCGACGTGCTCGTCGCCAACGCGGGCCGCGATGTCGCGTCGACCCCCGTTGCGGAGACGGATGCCGAGGCCTTCGATCACGTGAGCGATCTGAATTTCCGCGGGACGTTCTTCACGGTGCAACGGTTCGTGCCCCTGCTCAACGACCACGGCCGGATCGTGCTGGTCTCCTCGATCGCCGGGTCCAACGGCGGCCCGGGTCACGCGGTCTACAACGCCACCAAGGCCGCGGTCCGCTCGCTCGCCCGCACGCTGACGGCAGAGCTGGGCGAGCGCGGCATCCGGGCCAACGCGGTCAGTCCCGGCCCGACGGCGACGGCGGGCTTCGACCAGTTCACCGGTGGCTCGGAGGCGGTGGCTGCAGCGGTGGCCGACATGGTCCCGCTGCGCCGGATCGGTCGGCCCGAGGAGGTCGCCGCCGCGGTGGCGTTCCTGTCCAGCGCCGAATCCAGTTTCGTGGCCGGCGTCGATCTCGTCGTCGACGGCGGCATGAGCCAGGTCTGACCGTGGCCCCCGGCCTTCCCCTCCATCCCCCGAGAAGAAAGACCCTCTCTTGAGCACTCCTTTGACCTTCGCCGTCGTCGGTACCGGCTGGCGATCCGACTTCCACATCCGCATGGCCGCGGCCGCACCCGACCGGCTGGAGGCCGTCGGCGTCCTCGCCCGCAGTGACGAGGCCGCCGAGCGCATGGCCCAGCGTTGGGGGATCCCCGTCGTCCGCACGATCGAGGAGGTCGTCGCGCTGAAACCCGACTTCGTCATCGCCTCGGTGTCGTGGCCCTCGATGCCCGGTGTCGTGACCGAGCTCGTCGAGCACGGGGTGAAAGTTCTGGCCGAGACCCCGCCGGCCCCGACGGCCGACGGCCTGCGCGAGCTGTGGTCGGCGGTCGGTGCCTCCGGACGCGTCCAGGTCGCCGAGCAGTACATGCTCATGCCGGGTCACGCGGCGCGGCTCGAGGTCGTGCGGTCGGGGGCCATCGGCCAGCCGACGGCGGTCGAGGTGGCCTCGACGCACCTGTACCACGCGACGTCGATCATGCGGTCCTACCTCGGCGCGGGAATGGCGGATGCCGTCGTCTCGGCGCGGACGTTCACGGCGCCGCTCGTGGACCCGCTGACCTTCGACGGCTGGGTGGAGAACCCGCAGCCGCAGCCGCGCACCACGACGATCGGCACGATCGACTTCGGCGACGGCCGCATGGGCCTGTACGACTTCGTCGACAACCAGTGGTGGAACCCCCTGCTCGCCCGTCGCCTCGTGGTGCGCGGGTCGCTCGGCGAGATCGTCGACGACGCCGTCACGCGCCTGTCGGGCGAGGGTGTGCTGACCTCCCCCATCACGTATCGCCGCACCGGGGTGGACATGAACCTGGAGGGCAACGAGGTCGTCTCGGCCGCCTTCGAGGGGCGCATCGTCTATCGGAACCCCTGGGCGGGCACACGCCTGTCGGAGGACGACATCGCCGTCGCCTCATTCCTCGAACTCACCGGGCGCTGGGCGCGCGACGAGGCCGAGGGCCCCTACTCCCTGGCCGACGCGTGCCAGGACCATCTGCTCGGACTCGCCATCGAGGAGTCCGCCCGCAACCGCGCCGACGTGCGCGTCACCAAGGAGGTATGGGCCTGATGCCCCTCATCACGATCGAAGTCGCCGAGACCGTCCCCGTCGCGCAGCGCCTGGCCTATGCCGAGGCGGTGCACCAGGGTCTCGCCGAGGGTCTGGGCATGGACATCGAGGACCGTTTCCAGGTCATTCACCCGCTCCCGGCCGACCACATCATCGCCGATCCGCACTATCTGGGTGGTGAGCGTCGCGACGTGCTGTACGTCCGCATCCTGATGGTGCGCATGTACGACGACGAGACCAAGGCGCGCGCTTTCCGTGCCGTCGCGCGGCGCCTCGAGGCGGAGGGCGTGCGCCCCGACGACGTCTTCATCGCCGTGACCGAGAACACCATCCAGGACTGGTACCCGGGTGCGCGAGGGGAGTCGACCGCCGATGTCTGATCTGGCTCAACGCCGTGTGGGCGGACGCGTGCGGCTGGTCGATCCGGCGGGCCGCCCCCTGGCGGGGGTGTCCGCCCGGATCGAGCAGACCGCGCACGCGTTCGGGTTCGGCAACATCGGGTTCGACTTCATCGAGTGGATCGCCGGTGCGCCCGACATCGAGGGCGCGCGCGAGCTCGAGCACTTCGGCGGTGCCCTCGCCCTCGATCCCGAGCGGCTCGCCGCCGACTACCTCGAGCTCTTCAACGCGGTCACGCTGCCCTTCTACTGGCGCGGCTATGAGCCCCGCCGCGGTCAGACCGACGAGGTCCGCCTGAAGCGGACCGCCGAGTGGTTCGCCGCGCGCGACGTTCAGATCAAGGGCCACCCCCTGGTCTGGCACACCCTCACGCCGTCGTGGCTGCTCGATCTCAGCGACACCGAGGTCGAGGACGTCCTGCGCGATCGCGTGCGCACCACGGTGGCGGACTTCGCCGGGGTGATCGACCTGTGGGATGCCATCAACGAAGCGGTGATCCTGCCCGTGTTCACTGCCGAGGAGAACGCCGTGACGCGCCTGGCGCAGTCCAAGGGACGCGTCGAGATGGTGAAGCTGGCGTTCGAGTCCGCCCGTGAGGCGAACCCCGATGCCCGCCTCGTGCTCAACGACTTCGATCTGTCGGCGGACTACGAGCGCCTCATCGCGGACTGCCTGGATGCCGGCATCCAGATCGATGCGCTCGGGGTGCAGACCCACATGCACCAGGGTTTCCGCGGCGAGGACCAGATCGCACAGATCCTGGAGCGCTTCGCGGCCTTCGGCCTGCCGCTGCAGATGACCGAGACCACGCTGCTCTCGGGCGAGATCATGCCCCCGGAGATCGTCGACCTCAACGACTACTTCGTCGACGAGTGGCCGAGCACCCCCGAGGGGGAGGCGCGGCAGGCCGACGAGATCGTGCGCCACTACCGCACGGTGCTCGCGCACCCGGCGGTCGAGTCGCTCACGTACTGGGGTATCACCGATCACGGGGCATGGCTGGGTGCACCGGCCGGGCTGCTCCGCGCCGACGGCACCCGCAAGCCCGCGTACGACGCGCTGCATTCGCTCATCCGCGGCGAGTGGTGGGTGGGTCCGACCGACCTGACCGCCGACGCCGACGGCATCGTCGCGATCGACGGGTTCGCGGGCCGGTATCGCGTCGACAGCGGCGCGGCATCCGCTGTCGTCGAGCTGACGAATGCCACCCCGGTCGAGATCGTGGTGGACCCCGATGCGCGGTGAGGCGGCCGAACTCGCACGCGTCGGCGGCGGGGTGAGCGACATCGTCGCCCTCGCCGCCGACGCGGCCCCGGCCTTGCGCGCGGCGAGCCGCGAGGTCCGGGCCGGGTGGCTGCGCGCCATCGCGGACGAGATGGATGCCGACGCCGACGCGCTCGTCGAGATCGCCGACCACGAGACGCACCTGGGTGCTGAGCGCTTGCGCGGAGAGGTCGCCCGCACGACCGGGCAGCTGCGCCTGTTCGCCGGAGTGATCGAGGAGGGCTCGTACCTCGAGGCCATCGTCGATGCCGCCGACCTCGCCGCCCTTCCGCCGCGTCCGGAGTTGCGTCGCCTGCTGCGACCGCTCGGCACTGTCGCCGTCTTCTCGGCGTCGAATTTCCCCTTCGCGTTCTCGGTCGCCGGCGGCGACACCGCCGCCGCCCTGGCGGCGGGATGTCCCGTCGTGGTGAAGGCCCACTCCGGGCACCCGGAGCTGTCGCGCGCGACCGCGCGGATCGTGACCGACGCGCTCGCCGCCGCGGACGCGCCGGCGGGAGCTTTCGGTCTCGTCGAGGGTCGCCAGGCGGGCCTGGATCTCGTGCGGGCACCGGTCGTCCGCGCCGCGGCCTTCACCGGGTCGCTCGCGGGAGCGCAAGGCCTGATGGACGAGATCGCCCGGCGTCCCGACCCGATCCCGTTCTACGGCGAGCTCGGGAGCACCAACCCGGTCGTCGTCACCCCCGGCGCCATCGCGGCGCGGGGCGACGCGATCATCGACGGGCTCGTCGCCTCCTTCACCCTCGGCGGCGGACAGTTCTGCACCAAGCCGGGACTGGTCTTCGTGCCACGGGGAACCGCGGACGACCCGCGCCTGCGTGAGCGCGTCGCTGAGCGGCCCGCCTTCACCCTGTTGACCGATCGCATCGCCGAGGCGTTCGTGCCCGGCGTGGAACGCCTCCGCGAGGAGGGCGCTGCGCGTGTCGTCGCGGGACGCACGTCGGAACAGTCCACTCCGGTGAGCGCGGTCGTCGTCGCGACCGACATCGGCACGTTCCGCGAGCGGTCCGACGCGCTCCTGGAGGAATGCTTCGGCCCCGTCACGGTACTCGTGGAGTACGACACGATCGACGAGGTCGTCGCCGCTCTCGCGCTGGTCGGCGGATCTCTCACCGGCTCGCTGCACGCACAGCCGGGCGAGGCGATCGGCGCGGTCGTCGCGGCCCTGGAGGAGCGAGTCGGGCGCGTCGTGTTCGACGGCTGGCCCACGGGCGTCGCGGTCACCTGGAGCCAGCACCACGGGGGCCCGTGGCCCGCGACCACGAGCGCGTTCACCTCGGTGGGCGCCACCTCGATCCGCCGGTTCCTGCGTCCCGTGGCGTACCAGCAGGCACCGGAGGAGGCACTTCCCGCCGACCTGCGCGATGAGGCTCTCGCGGGTATCCCGCACCGCCGCGACGGCGAGCTCGTGCTGCCGTCGCCGAAGAGAGGAACGACATGACCGACCCCGAGGGCGGCATGCGCAGCGCCCAGTTCTACGGCGGCGATGACCGCAACGCCTATCTCCACCGCGCATGGATGCGGCGCGGGGTGCCGGACCACGCCTTCGACGGACGTCCGAACATCGCGATCGCCAACACCGCGTCGGAGTTGACGCCGTGCAACGCTCACCTCGACGAGGTCGCGCAGAGCGTCAAGAACGGCGTGTACGAGGCCGGCGGCATCCCCTACAACCTGCCGATGGTGTCGATCGGCGAGACGACCGTCCGCACGACCGCGATGCTGTGGCGCAACATGGCCGCGATGGCCGCCGAGGAGCTCCTCCGCGCCAACCCCGTCGACGCGGTGGTCCTCCTCGGCGGGTGCGACAAGACGATCCCCGCGCTCCTCATGGCGGCCTCGTCGGTCGGCATCCCGGCGATCGTCGTCCCCGGCGGACCGATGCTCAACGGCACGTTCCGAGGTGCGCCCCTCGGCTGCGGCACCGACGTGTGGAAGCTCAGCGAGGAGGTGCGCGCGGGCGGTCTGGCGGGCGACGTCTTCCGCTCGACGGAGTCGTCGATGATCCGCAGCCGCGGTCACTGCAACACGATGGGCACCGCCTCGACGATGGCGTTCATGGCCGAGGCCCTCGGCATGACGCTGCCCGGGATCGCCGGCATCCCGGCGCCCGACAGTCGCCTGCTGGAGTACGCGCACGCGACCGGTCGGCGCATCGTCGAGCTCGCGCGCGAGGGACTGACCCCCGCGGATGTCATGACGAAGGCCTCGTTCCACAACGCGATCGTCGCGCTCGCCGCGATCGGCGGGTCGACCAACGCCGTCGTCCACCTGCTCGCCATCGCCGGGCGCCTCGGCGTCGACCTGACCCTCGACGACTTCGACGCGATCGGTGAGGGTGTGCCCCTCTTGGTGAACCTGCAGCCCGCGGGCACGTACCTCATGGAGGACCTGTTCCGCGCCGGCGGCTACCTCGCGGTCCTGCGGGAGGTGCGGGATCGGCTCGACCCCACCGCGATCACCGTCGCCGGCCGCCCGTTCGTCGACGAGCTCGACGCGCACGAGGTCTGGGACCGCAGCGTCATCCGCACCGCGGACGCACCCCTTCTCCCGGATGCCGGGATCGTCGTGCTGCGCGGGAACCTCGCGCCATCGGGCGCGATCATCAAGCCCGCCGCGGCCACCCCCGCCCTGCTGCGTCACCGCGGTCCCGCCGTCGTGTTCGACTCCGTCGAGGACATGCGTGCACGCATCGACGACCCCGATCTCGTCGTCGACGAGAACTCCGTGCTCGTGCTGCGCGGGTGCGGGCCGCGGGGCTACCCCGGCATGCCCGAGGTGGCGAACATGCCGCTTCCGCGGAAGCTCCTCGAGCGCGGGGTGCGCGACATGGTCCGCATCTGCGACGGACGCATGAGCGGGACCGCGTACGGCACCGTCGTGCTGCACGTGGCCCCCGAAGCCGCGGCCGGGGGTCCCCTCGCGCTCGTGCGTGACGGTGACGTGATCGAGCTCGACGTGGCGGCCCGAAGCCTTCGGATGCTGGTCTCGGACGAGGAACTGGGCGCCCGCGAACCCGCGGCGGGGGCGTCTGAGGCCTATGCCGCCCCGCGGCGCGGGTGGGAGCAGCTGTACGTCGCGCACGTCGGTCAGGCCGACACCGGGGCCGACCTCGACTTCCTCGTCGGGGCGACCGGACCGGCCGTCATGCGCGAGTCCCACTGACCCCGAAGGAGCCCCGATGTCATCCCTGATCCATGCCGCCGTCCTCCGGGAGGTCGGCGAAGCGCCGCGGATCGAGCAGATCGAGCTCGCCGGCCCCGGTCCGGAGGAGATCCTCGTCGAGATCGAGGCCGCCGGAGTGTGTCACTCCGACCTGCACTATCTCCGAGGAGAGCTACGGTGCCCCCTCCCTGTGGTGCCGGGGCACGAGGGTGCGGGACGCGTGCGGGCGGTCGGTGAGCGGACGAGCGGCGCGATCCGCGTCGGTGACCGGGTCGCGCTGCTCTGGCGCCCGAACTGCGGGCGATGCCGTCAATGCATCGTCGGCGCCCCGATCATGTGCGAGATGGGTGCGATCCAGGCGCAGTCCGGCGGTCTGCTCGACGGCACGACGCGCATGCGCGACACCGACGGCCCCGTGCACCACCTGCTCGGGGCGTCGAGCTTCGCCGAGCGGGTCGTCGTCCACGAGCGCAGCGTCGTGCCCGTGCCCGACGACATCCCCGCCGAGATCGCCGCCATCGCCGGCTGCGCTGTGATCACCGGTGTCGGGGTCGCGCGCAACGTCATCGGCCGGTGCCTGGGCGAGCCCGTCGTCGTGATCGGTGTGGGCGGTGTGGGCTTGGCCGCCATCATGGGCGCGAAGCTCTCCGGCGCCCACCCGCTCATCGCCGTCGACGTCGACGAGGACAAGCTCGCGCTCGCCCGTCGCCTCGGCGCGACGCACACCGTACGCGCGGGGGAGGGCGATCCCGTCGACGACGTGCTCGCGATCGCGCCCGGCGGGGTGGCGTGGGCCGTCGAGGCCGTCGGGCGGCCCGAGACCCTCACCACCGCGGTCCGGATGCTGCGGCCGCTCGGCACCGCGGTCGCGGTCGGGCTCGGTGCTGTCGGGCAGACCTTCGAGGTGCCGATCAACGAGCTGGTGCAGCGGCAGAAGAAGATCATCGGATCGCTGTACGGCTCGTCCGTGCCGGCACTCGACCTCCCCGCGATCTTCGAGCTCTACCGCGCCGGTCTCCTGCCGCTGGACGAACTCATCGGCACCCGGTACCCGCTCCATGGCGTCAACGAGGCGTTCGCCGCGCTCGCCGCCGGTGCGGTCGGGCGCGCGGTGATCCTGCCGGGAGGTGTTCCGGCATGACATATGCGAGCTACCCGAGCCTCCGGGGTCGCGTGGCGGTCGTCAGCGGCGGTGCGACCGGCCTCGGTGAGGAGATCGTCCGCCAGCTCGTCGCGCAGGGCGCCCGCGTGGGGTTCGTCGACATCGACGTGCCGGCGGCTGAGGCCCTCGCCGCGGAACTGGGCGGGGCCGCGCGGTTCCTCCCGTGCGACGTGCGCGACATCCCGGCGCTGGAAGACGCCGTCGCGCGGTTCGCCGCCGATCTCGGTCCCGTGCAGATCCTCGTCAACAACGCCGCGCACGACCTGCGCCACACGATCGACGAGCTGGACGTTGCCTACTGGGACGACCGGCAGGCGGTGAACCTCCGTCACCACTTCTTCGCCGCGCGGGCGGTCGCCCCGATGATGCGGGCGGCGGGCGGTGGCTCGATCATCAACATGGGGTCGATCAGCGCCCACATCGATCTGCAGGACCTGGTCGGATACATCACGGCCAAGGCGGGCATCGAGGGTCTCACGCGCACGCTCGCCCGCGAGCTCGGCCCCGACCGGATCCGCGTCAACTGCGTCATCCCCGGGTGGGTCATGACGGCGCGGCAGATGCGCGATTGGGTGACACCCGAGGCAGAGGAGCACATCCGTCGGAGTCAGAGCCTGGAGGACAAGGTGTATCCGGCGGACGTGGCGCGGATGGTGCTGTGGCTGGCCGCCGACGACTCGGCGATGTGCACGGCGCAGAAGTGGGTGGTCGACGGTGGATGGCTCTGACCTCACGACTGCGTCGGGGGCCCGCTGGATCGGCGATTCCGCGGTCGACCACGGCGAGGGCGCGTTCTGGGATGCTGCGACCGGCACCCTGCGCCACGTCGACATGCTCGCCGGCGACCTGATCACCGTCGCCGACGCCGGGGAAGTGGCATCCGTCGAGCGCACGCACGTCGCGGACGTGCTGAGTGTGATCCGGCGTCGCCGCGGCGGCGGGTTCGTCGCCGCGGTCGAACGCGGGTTCATGCTGCTCGACGACGACCTCGGCGTGCAGCAGCGCATCCGCGCTTTCAACGACCCCGCGGTGCGGATGAACGAGGGCGCGTGCGACGCGGCGGGACGCTTCTTCTGCGGCTCGATGGCCTACGACATGCGCCCGGGCGGCGGGCGCCTGTACCGTCTCGAGCCCGATCTCTCCGTCCACGTCGCGCTCGAGGGGGTGTCGATCCCGAATGGACTCGTGTGGACGGATGCCGGCACCACGGCGCTGCACGCCGACACCCTGACCCGCGAGATCCGCGCCTACGACTACGACCCCGATCGCGGCGCGTTCGGCGCCTCGCGGGTGTTCGCGCGGGTCGACGCCGAGGCTCCGGGCGCTCCCGACGGGATGGCCCTGGACGACGAGGGCGGACTGTGGGTCGCGATGTGGGGCGGCGGTGCGGTGCACCGATATGACTCCGACGGGCGACTCGACCAGGTGGTGCGGCTGCCCGTGACCAATCCCACGTCGTGCGCATTCGGCGGTGGCGACCGCCCGGTCCTGTATGTGACGACCTCACGTCAGGGCATCGCGGCGGACGACGAGCCCCTCGCCGGTCGAGTCTTCGTCGTACCCGCAGCGGTGGGAGGGGCGCCGGTGTTCCCGTTCGGCGGATGAGCGCCAGCACCGGCGCTCCGGATCACCCCCGCCGCACCTCGAGAGCGTCGATGCCCGGCATCCCGATCCACGATCGTCCGCCGACGGCATCCACCATCGTCAACAGCACGGCGTCGCACGCGCGGCAGCGGGCCACGGCGCCCATCGCGCTCACGTACACCGCGACTCGGGCGACGGCGCCCCCGTCTCCGCACGCCCGGCAGCGGACGGGCGAATCGGTGGCATCCCATCCGAGGAGGTCGGCCAACCGGCCGGCCAGCGCGTTGCCGTCGAGAACGTCCATCACGAGCCTCCGAATCGCTCGGTGCGGATGTCGCCGGGCCGGTGCCCGGCATCCAGGAGCCAGCGCGAGACGGCCTCGACGAACGGGGTCGGGCCGCACACGTACACGCGGGGGTTCTCGTCGGCGGGCACCGCCGCCCCGCGCAGACGCTCGGGGGTCAGCCGGCCGGGAGGGAGGGATGCCTCGGGGGGAGCGGCGCGCGTGTACACGAGGTCGAGTTCCACGGCGCCCGAGTTTGCCAGCGCCGCCAGCTCGTCGGCGAAGAACACGTCGGCCGGGGTACGCACCGAATAGAGAAGCCGGAACTCGCTCGCATCGCCGGCGTCCGCGTGCGCCTGCGCCATCGCGTACAGCGGCACGACGCCCGAGCCGCCGGCGATCAGCTGCACCGGCCGCGGCGACTCCTCGGCGCGCGGGGTCCACACGAAGAACGCGCCCAAGGGACCGTGCACCTCGATCTGGTCGCCGACCCGCAGATCGTGCACGAGGAACGGCGAGACCTCGCCCTCGGGCACCTCGTCCACGGCGAGGAGGACGCGGGTGCCTTCGCCCGACGACGCGATCGAGTACGACCGCGAGGCCTGGTAGCCGTCGGGTGCGGTCAGGCGCAGGTCGAGGTGAGCGCCGGCGTCGTTCCCGGGCCACGTCGGCACGTCGAGTTCGATCCGCTTCGCCGTCGGAGTCTCGGCGCGGACGTCGGCGACCGTCGCGGCGTGCCAGGCGGTCGGGCGCCGCGTCACCAGTACCGCTCCTCCTGCCATGGGTCGCCGTGCAGGTGGTAGCCGTTCTGCTCCCAGAAGCCAGGGTCGTCGTCGGGCATCGTGACGAGGCCGCGCACCCACTTCGCGCTCTTCCAGAAGTACAGGTGCGGAACGAGCAGGCGCGCCGGTCCACCGTGTTCAGGCGTGAGCGGCTCCCCGTCGGCCTCGAACGCGATCCAGCTCTTGCCGTCGAGCAGGTCGTCCAGCGGGATGTTCGTGGTGTACCCGCCGTAGGAGTGCGCCATGACGTAGTCGTGGGCGGTCTCGACCTCGGCGAAGATGCGGTCGAGAGACACTCCGCGCCACGGCATGTCGAGCTTGGTCCAGTGCGTGACGCAGTGGATGTCGACGGTGATGTCCTCCATCCCCAGCGCCTGCAGTTGCGCGGTGTTCCACCGGTGGTCGCCGTTCTCGGTACGGACGACGAATTCCCAGTCGTCCGCGTCGATCTCGGGGGTGGGCCCGGCCGACAGCACCGGCCAGTCACCCACCAGCGTCTGGCCGGGGGGAAGGCGGGGGTCGCGCTCGGCGCGGCGTCCGGAGAATCCTCGAGTGATGAACGACATGGGCGCCTCTTTCCTCCCGGAACCGGACGGATTTCACCCTAGTCAGGTCGTCGGAGGCGCGATAGGGACGATTGTCGGATCGCCGGGACCATCGTTTCTCAGTGCGTCGAACGATCCTCGTCGGAACGCGGGGTTCGGGCGTCGGCCGCCGCCGCCAGAACGGTGTCGACCAGGGACGCGGTCTCCTCCCCGCCGACCGCGATCGGCCGCAGCAGGCCGCCTGAGGTGGTCAACAGGACGCCGGCGGGACGGTCGGCCGGGATCCCGAGGGCCACGGCGAACTCGCCCGACGGATCGGCGTGCAGCCCGACATCGGCGCTGCTCAACGGCGATCCATCGCCGACGGCCACGATCAGCCGCACGTCGACGAGCGTCTCGAGCCGGTCCCGGTCCCCGGTCATCCGATCGATCAGGCTCTCGCACGCGCTGCATCCGCGCCGCACGAACAGCAGCAGCTGGGCGCGTCCGCGCAACGCGCGCTGGCGAGGGACGACGACCTCGCCCTCGGGCGCGATCAGGGCGGCATCCGGGACTCCTGTCCGGTTCGGAGCCTCCGGACGGCGCAGCGAGGCGACGACGACCGCGACCGCGACCGCGCTGAGGAGCGCGCCTATCGCCGGCAGTGGCGAGAGCAGCAGGCGCACGGCCAGCGCCGGGAGGGCGGGCTCCTCCAGCGCCCCGAGCAGGGAGAGCGCGGCGAGTGCGGAGAGGGCCGCGTTGCGCGCCGTCATGGCGGGACCGACCCGGGTGGATGCCACACGCCCGAAGCATCCGCAGTCGTCCGTCGACGCCCGCGCCTGTGCACGCACTCCGATCGCCAGGAACACCAGCGTCAGTGTCAGAGCGCCGGCCGCTGCGGCGACGGCGGTCGGACCGGCGCCCAGCAGCAGACCGAGTGCGGTGACGAGTTCGGCGGCGGCCACGGCACCCACGGTGGGGCCGGCCGGCAGACCGGTGATGCGCAGGGCGCGCAGCGTGGACGACGCTGCGCCGAGGTCGAGCAGCTTGCCGACGCCGCTGACGGCGAACACGACGGCGAGGATCAGAGACGGCAGCGTGGTGAGCGCGAGCATCCGCCCACGATCGGGCCGGCGCGCCGCACACGCTTCCGGAGGGAGCCGGGAGGTGGGCGGGTGAAGCGGCGCTCGGCCCAAGAGTCGCGAGGGGCCGCTAGGGTCGCTCTGACGACTCCGTCACTGTGCGCGGCTCCCGCGCCAGCCGTTCACCCAGGGAGAATCGCGTATGTCCGTCGGTCTGCTCGCCGTGGTCGATGACATCCTCAGCGCCGCCCTCAAGGCCAGCGCGAAGACCGCAGGGGTCGTCATCGACGACGCCGCGGTGACGCCTCAGTACGTGCAGGGGATCACCCCGGCCCGCGAGCTGCCCGTCGTGTGGAAGATCGCCCTCGGCAGCATCATCAACAAGTACGTCATCATCATTCCGATCGCGTTGCTGCTGACGGCTTTCGCTCCGGCGGTGCTGCCGTTCCTCCTCATCGTGGGTGGCGGATTCCTGTGCTTCGAGGGCGCGGAGAAGGTGCTCGAGTGGTTCGGAGTGTCGCACGAGCACGCCGACGACGGCCCGCGGGATGAGCGCAAGCTCGTGTTCGGGGCTGTCCGGACCGACCTGATCCTCAGCACGGAGATCATGCTCATCGCGCTGACGAGCCTCGACCCGGATTTCAGCATCTGGATGACGCTCGGGGCGCTGCTGGTCATCGGCCTCGGCATGACGGTGCTGGTCTACGGTGCCGTTGCGCTCCTGGTCAAGATCGACGACATCGGGTTGCGCTTCATGAAGAGCCCGGCGAGGGGGGTCCGGCGGTTCGGCGCCCGGGTCGTGGCATCCATGCCCGCCGTCTTCCGCGTCATCAGCGTGGTCGGAACCGTCGCGATGCTGTGGGTCGGCGGCCACCTGGTCGTCGCGAATCTCGCCGAGACCCTGTGGCACGGGCCCCTTGATCTCGTGCACGCCCTCACGCACCTCGTCGAGGCCGCCGGACCCGTCGTGGAGTGGATCGTCGACACCGCGATCTCGGCGGTCTTCGGGCTCGTCCTCGGCCTGATCATCGTCGGTGTGATCACCGGCGTCCGACGCGTGCTCTCGCGCGACGAGAAGGCGGATGCCGCGCACTGACCCGGTACCCGGATCGCGTGGGGCAGTGACGGCCCGGCGGTGTCAGTCGAGGCGCGAGTGGTCGCCCAGACGGTGCCACGTGCGGTTGTGATACACCAGGGCGGCGCCCGTCTCGCCGGGCTCGAGGTCGCGCTCGACGTTGACCTGCAGGGCCTGGGCGGCGATGACCGTCGAGCCGCCGGCATCCATCCGGCTGACCACCGCGCACCGCAGCCACGCGCGGACGCCGTGGTACACCGGCTCCCCGGTGGACAGGCGCGTCCAGGCCGAGGTGTCGGCGAAGCGGTCGAGGCCGCTCGTGGCGCCGGCGCGCGCGAGGGAGATGTCCTCGGCGTCGAGCAGGTGCACTACGATCGTGGACGCCGCCACGATCGTGGGCGTCGCGGACGACAGGCTCGAGACCGAGAAGATCAGCAGCGGCGGGTCGGCCGAGACCGACGACACCGATGACGCGGTGAGCGCCACGGGGCCGTGCTCGCCGTAGGCGGTGATGACGGCGATACCGCCGGGGTGGCCGCGGAACGCGCGCTTGAAGTCGTCGGCGGTGACCCCGGTGCCGATGCTGGGGGTGCTCTCGGATCGCTCCTGCGGGAGGGAAGTCATACCTCGACGGTAATGCCACGTCGGCGTGCACGGCTCCCGAGCGCGAAACCCGGCGACACACACACCGACGGGTCAGCCCTCGAGCACCGCCCAGCCGCGGGCGGGGAGATCGACGCGACCGTTCCGGAGGGGGCCGTCGCCGGCGACCACGGCCGCCGCGTCGGCGGCGGGCAGGGACACGGGCGCATCCCGGAGACTCAGAGCCACAACGATCGCCTCGGCGTCCACCGCGGTGCGCAGGACGAGCGTGTCGTTGGCCACCTCGACCACGTCGGTGCGCGCGCGCCAGAGCCACGGATGCCGCCGACGCAGCGCGATGAGCGCGCGATGCGCGTCGAGGATGCGCTCGTCGACGTCGGCCACCTCACCCGGGGCCGCGGGGAACTCCGGCCGTACGGCGTCGTCGCCGCCGAGCCGCTCCTCCTTCACGGCGGTCCAGCCGAACTCGTCGCCGGCGTACACCGACGGTGTGCCGCCCACCGCGAACAGCACGGCGAGGGCGTGCGGGACGAGGTCCGGCCCCACCGCGGAGGCGATGCGGGTGACGTCGTGGTTGCCGACGAACGTCTGCGGAACGTAGGTCGCGAGCAGCTCGTCGTGGCGCTCGATCGCGTGACTCAGCTCGAAGAAGTTGCCGTCGGCGATTCCGTGCCAGATCCCCTGCCACAGCTCGTACTGCGTGAGGGAGTCCATGGTCGAGGCGTTCACGATGGCCGGCCCGTCTCCGTGGATGACCTCGCCGACGAACCACGCCTCGGGGAACCGCTCGCGCACGCGGGGGAGCACCCGCGCCCAGAACTCCGGCGGCACCGCGTAGGCGGCATCCAGTCTCCAGCCGTCGATTCCGCGCGCGAGCCAGTGGCTCATGACGTCGACGACGAGGTCGACGGTGGTGTCGGCGGAGTGGTCCAGCGCCACGAGAGCGCCGTGCCCCTCGAAGACCTCGGGCTCGAACCGGCCGTCGACCCATGCACCGCGGAACAGCGTCGCGTCGCCCCCGTCGAGCACCGCCCGGAACGCAGGATGGGCGCGGCCGACGTGGTTGAAGACGCCGTCGAAGAGCACCCGGATGCCACGAGCCTTCGCCGCGGAAATGAGCCGGTCCATGTCGGCGTCGTCGCCGAGCCGCGGATCGACGCGGAAGTGATCGACGGTGTCGTATCCGTGCGTCTCGGATGCGAAGACCGGACCGAGGAGCAGGCCGTTCAGCCCCAGCTCGATCACGTGATCGAGCCAGGGCTCGAGGCGGTCGAGGCGATGCACGGGTGCCGCGTTCGGGTCGACGCCGTCGCGGATCGGGGCGCCGACGAACCCCAGCGGGTAGACGTGCCACCAGAAGACGTGCTCGGGCCAGGTCGGCATGGTGCTCCTTCGCGGGTCGCTCGGGGCGACGCTACCCGACGCGCGCGCCGCGCCGGATCGGCTCGGCGAGAGGCGCCGGTCGTGCTAAGGCGCGTGGCGCGGTGCGTTGCCGCGCCCGACGCTCCGGCCGATCAGCACCGTCAGGCCCGCGCCCGTTCGGCGGGGAGGGCGAAGGGGGCGAGGTCGATCGCGCGCGCGCGGGTCGCCTCGATCGCGGCGGCCACGGCGCCCGTCGAGACGATGTCCGCCCCCAACGGGGAGGCGACGATCTCGGGCGGAGGGAGGTGCAGGGTCGTCGGGACGACCTCGGAGGCCGCGTCGATGATCGGCGCCGCGCCGGCGGCGATCGCGCCGGAGATTACGACCCTGCGGACGTCGAACAGGCTGCCGAGCAGGCCCGTCACGATGGCGAGCTGCCCGCCGACCTCGGCGGCGACGGCCAGGGCCCCCGGGTCGCCGGCGCCGGCGAGGTCGAGCACCTGCTTGGCATCCAGGTCGTCCGCCGGCACCTGCGCCAGCACGCTGCCGGCCGGCAGCGTGCCCGCCGCGATCGCCGCGCGAGCGGCATCCACGCACCGCGGCGCGAGACCGTAGGCGCTGCCGACGCCCTCGACCCGGTCGAACGCGATGGTCTCGCCGGCGCCGCCGTGCGCGCCCCGCACGAGTCTCCCGTCCATCCAGATCCCGGCGCCGAAGCGCTCGCCGGCCAGGAGCGCCACGAAATCGTCGTAGCCGACGGCCGCGCCCTGCGCGTGCTCGGCGACGGCGGCGAGCGAGGCGTCGTTCTCCACGCGGACCACCGGCGCCCACGACGCGAACGTATCGACGAAGTCCGGGTTCATCCGCTGCCAGAAGCCGTCGTGGTGCACGGGGGAGCGGCCCGAGCGATCGACGGGCGCGGGCACGCCCACGCAGATCGCGACGAGGTCGTCGCGCGACGCGTGCGCTCGCGTGAGCGTCGCCTCGACGACCTTCTCCGCCGCCCGGCGTCGACGTTCGGGGGAGTCGCGTTCGGGGTCGATCGACACGCGCGAGGACGCGACGGGGGTTCCGCGCAGGTCCGCGACCGTCGCGGTCACGTGCCCGCGGCCGGCATCCACTCCGACGACGAGGGCGGCGTCGGTGCGCAGCTCGAAGCGCCGAGCCGGGCGCCCCTTGGAGTACTCGCCGACCGCGCGCGCGTTCGGCAGCTCGACCAGGAGCCCGCGGGCGACGAGTTCGTCGATCACGTCGATCGTCGTCGACCGCGTCAGCGCGACGGCAGACATCACGTCGCTCGCGGTGAAGACCTCGGCGTCCCACGCGTAGGCGAGCACGGCGTCGAGGCTGTGGCGTCGGAGCGAGGGCACCGAGGGTGTGGCATCCGTCATCGGTTCTTGACCCCTCTCGTGCCTGATGCAATACTGCCCTCACGATATTGATTTGGCGAGTAGATTTAATATCCGATTCAAGATCGCAACGGTGCGAGGAGGAAACGTGTCGACGGAGACGGCAACGGTGCGACGTGGTGTCGCGGCGCTGGCGGTGACGGTGCTGGGGGCAGCGATGCTCGCCGGGTGCTCCGCGGACGGTCGTGAGACCATCCGCTTCACCTTCAGCAAACGTGAGGCCCTGGCGTTCATGGACCAGGTGGTCGCGGACTACAACGCCTCGCAGGATCGCGTCCGCGTCGAGATGGACACCTCGGGTGTGGACGTCGTCTCGGCGAGCTTCGTCCGCGGCAACCCGCCCGACATCATGCTCGCCAATTACAACTACGAGGTCGCCCGGTTCGTTCAGCGCTGCGCCCTGACCGACCTGTCGGACACCGACGCGGCGGCGACCGTCCGTGAGGACCTGCAACCGCTGATGGACCAGTACGGCGTCTGCGCGGGTCGCACCAGCGCCCTGCCGTACTCGGTGATGGCGTCGTCCGTCATCTACAACGTGCAGATCTTCGAGGACCTCGGGCTCGACGTGCCCACCACATGGGGTGAGCTGAGAGAGACCGCCGAGACCTTGCAGGCCAACGGCGTGACGCCGTTCTACGGCACGTTCAAGGACGACTGGACCGTCGGCCAGGGCTGGTACGACTACGCCGTGGGCGGATCCCTCGACGTGATCGACTTCTTCGACGCCCTCGCCGCCGAGGGCGACGCGGTCGGCCCGGGCTCGGCCGTGTCGTTCGAGAAGGACTTCGCCGCGGCGATGGACCGCATGACCGAGCTCGCCTCGACCTACACGAACCCGGATGCCAACAGTCGGGCGTACGGCGACGGCAATCTCGCATTCGCTCAGGGGCAGGCAGCGATGTACCTGCAGGGGCCGTGGGCTCTCGGCGAGATCGCCAAGACCTCGCCCGATCTGCGGGTCGGAACCTTTCCCCTGCCCATGACGGACGACGCGGACGACCTCGCCGTCCGCGTCAACATGGACCTCGCCGCCATCATCCCGGAGGGGTCGCGCCATCAGGATGCCGCGCGCGACTTCCTCGAGTACCTCTACCAGCCCGAGATCATCGAGGCCTACAACGAGTCGCAGCTCGGATTCGCGCCGACCGAGGATGCCCCTGCCCCGAGCGATCCGCGCGTGGCGGGGATGATCCCCTACTACGAGGAGGGGCGGATCTACCAGGGCGCGTCGGTGCTCGTGCCCAAGACGATCCCCGTCTTCAACTATTCCCAGGCGATGATCCTCGGCGCCTCGCCGCAGCGGACGCTCGCCACCATGGACGAGGACTGGGCACGCCTGGCCTTCCGGCAGCCCGCCGCGTCGACCACCGATTCCGCCGCCGAAGGAGACGTGCGATGACCACCACCACGACCATCGTCACCGGCGGGAAAGCGGCCGCACGCCGCAGCACCCGCCGCGTCGAGCCGATCTACTACTTCTTCCTCGTCCCGACGCTCGTGCTGTTCACGCTGGCGATCACGGTGCCGGGCATCATCGGCATCTTCTTCAGCTTCACCGACTCCATCGGCATCGGCGAGTGGAACTTCACGGGGCTGACGAACTACATCGCGCTCTTCAGCGACCCGGCGATCCTGCAGGCGTACCTGTTCACCTTCGGTTTCTCGGTCGCGACCGTGATCGTCGTCAACGTCGCGGCGTTCCTGCTGGCCGTCGGCCTCACCGCCCAGATCCGCTTCAAGAGGGCGCTGCGGACGGTGTTCGTCATCCCCATGGTGATCTCCGGCATCATCATCGCCTTCGTCTTCAACTTCCTCTTCAGCAACTCCCTCCCTCAGGCGGGGGCCGCCCTCGGCATCCCGTGGCTCGAATCCAGTCTTCTCGCCAACCCCGACCTGGCGTGGGTGGCGATCGTGATCGTCACCGCGTGGCAGGCGATTCCGGGGACGCTCCTGATCTACATCGCCGGCCTCCTCTCGGTGCCCGGCGACGTGTACGAAGCGGCCGGGCTCGATGGGGCCGGCAAGGTCCAGCAGCTGCTGCGCATCACGCTGCCGCTCGTCGCCGGGTACGTCGTCATCAACGTCATCCTCGGCTTCAAGGGATTCCTCAACGCCTACGACATCATCGTCGGTCTCACCAACGGCGGTCCCGGCACCGCGACCCGCAGCGTCGCGATGTCGATCATCTTCGGTTTCAACGGCGGCGACTACGCCTACCAGATGGCCAACGCGGCCCTCTTCTTCATCGTCGCCGTCGTCATCTCGCTCCTGCAGCTCTCGCTGACCCGCGGAAGGAACACCCTCTCATGACCGCCGTGAACCAGCCCGCGCTCGCTTTCGAGCAGGCAGAACTCTCCGTCCCTTCGCGTCGACGCACCGGCGGCCGGATCCGCCGCGTCGGCACCGAACGCATCAGCTGGTCGACGACGACGATCCTCGTCCTGTGCGCCGTGACCGTGCTTCTGCCGCTCTACGTCACCGTCACGATGGCGCTCAAGAGCGGGGCGCAGGTCGTCGACGGCAACGCCTTCTCGTTCCCCGCCCCGATCAGCTTCGACGGATTCGTGCAGGCGTGGACCCTGACGAAGTTCCCCGTCGGACTCGCGATCTCGCTGCTCGTCACGGCGGGCACGGTCGTCGCGACGATCGTGCTGGCCGCCTTCGCGTCCTACGCGATCGCCCGCAACTGGGACCGCAAGCTCTTCCGGTACTCGTTCTTCTACCTGCTCGCGGCGATGTTCATCCCGTTCCCCGTCGTGGCGCTGCCGCAGATCCAGCTCACCGGCCGGGTCGGCCTCGACAACCCGTTCGGCGTGATCATCCTCGCCACGATGTTCCAGCTGAGTTTCAGCGTGCTGCTGTTCACCGCGTTCCTCCGCTCGATCCCGCTGGAACTCGAGGAGAGCGCGCGCATCGACGGCGCGACGACGTGGCAGACGTTCTGGCGGCTGATCTTTCCGCTGCTCGCCCCGATGAGCGCCACCGTCGGCATCTTCGCGTTCCTGTACGCGTGGAACGACTTCATGATGCCGTCGCTCATCATCAGCGATCCGGCCTTGCAGACGCTCCCCGTGCGGCAGAACCTGTTCCAGACGCAGTTCAGCAACAACTACAACGTCGCCTTCGCCTCCTACCTCATGGCCATGGCTCCCGCCATCGTCGCCTACCTCTTCACCCAGCGATGGGTGATGGCCGGCGTCACCCAGGGCGCCGTCAAGGGCTGACCCGCCACCTCACCCGAAAGGACCCCTCCGTGACCACCGCCGCACCCTCCGTGCACCCCCGCGAGCTCTCCGACGCCCCCGACTGGTGGCGTCAGGCCGTGGTGTACCAGGTGTATCCGCGCAGCTTCGCCGACAGCAACGGCGACGGACTCGGCGACATCCCCGGCATCACCTCGCGCGTTCCCTACCTCGCCCAGCTGGGGGTGGATGCCATCTGGCTGAGCCCCTTCTACCCCTCCGCGCTCGCCGACGGCGGGTACGACGTCGCCGACTATCGCGACGTCGACCCGCGCCTGGGGTCCCTGGCCGACATGGACGAGCTCATCGCAGAGCTGCACGCCCACGGCATCCGGGTCGTCGTCGACATCGTGCCCAACCACACCTCGAACGATCACGCCTGGTTCCAGGAGGCGCTCGCCGCCGGCCGCGGCTCCGCTGCGCGCGACCGCTACATCTTCCGCGAGGGGACCGGGCCCGACGGCAGCGAGCCGCCGACGGACTGGCAGTCCGTTTTCGGCGGTTCGGCGTGGGAGCGCGTCGCGGACGGGCAGTGGTACTTCCACAACTTCGACGTCTCGCAACCCGACCTGAACTGGGCGAACCCCGAGGTGCGCGCCGACTTCGTGAAGACCCTGCGCTTCTGGAGCGACCGCGGTGTGGACGGCTTCCGCATCGACGTGGCCCACATGCTCACCAAGGACCTCACCGAACCGCTGCCCTCGGCCGCCGAGCTCGCGGCGCTGCCGCAGGACGGGAACCACCCGCTCCTCGATCGCGACGACGTGCACGAGGTGTACGCCGAGTGGCGCGCCGTCTTCAATTCCTACGACCCGCCGCGCACCGCCGTCGCCGAGGCGTGGGTGCACCCCTCGCGCGTGCCCCTGTACGCCAGCATCGACAGCCTCGGCCAGGCGTTCAACTTCGACTTGCTCGAGGCCGATTTCGACGCGCGCCAGTTCCGTCGCATCGTCACCGACAACCTCGCGCTCGCCGCGCGATCGGGCTCGTCGACGACCTGGGTGCTCTCCAACCACGACGTCGTCCGCCACGCCACGCGCTACGGCCTTCCCGACGCCGAGCGCGGCGCCGACGGGCGCCCGACGCTCAAACACGGCAATCGGTGGCTGCTCTCGGGCGGCACCGAGCCGGCGCTGGATGCCGAGCGCGGGCAGCGGCGGGCCCGTGCCGCGGCGCTGTTCGTCCTGGGGCTGCCCGGGTCGGCCTACCTGTATCAGGGTGAGGAGCTGGGCCTCCACGAGGTCGCCGACATCCCCGACTCCGCGCGTCAGGACCCGACGTTCTTCCGCAGCCCGGGTGTCGACCAGGGGCGCGACGGATGCCGCGTGCCCCTGCCGTGGACGGCCGAAGGGCCCGCGTTCGGCTTCGGCGACGCCGCGGCGCATCTGCCGCAGCCCGACTGGTTCGCCGCGTACGCCGTCGACCGCCAGGACGGCGACCCCGCGTCGACCCTGTCGATGTACCGCCGCGCGCTCGACCTGCGGCACGAGCTGCAGACCGCCGAGCAGCTCGAGTGGCTGGACCTCGGGCGTGAGGACGCGGTGGGCTTCGCCCGCCCCGACGGCTGGATCGTGGTGACGAACTTCGGCACCGAGCCGATCGCGCTGCCCGCGGGCGAGGTGCTCCTCTCGAGCGTCCCCGTCGAGGCGGGAACGCTCCCCGGCGAGGCGTCGGTCTGGTTGCGCGCGTAGGCCGCGGCATCCCTGGTTCGTGAGTGTCCAAGACACGCCGTATCGCCCTCGTGGCATGCGGCGTGTCTTGGACACTCGGCGTTTGAGGGGGCGGGGCGGGGGCGGGGCGGGGCGGGCGGGCGGGGCGGGGTCAGGTGCGCAGCCAGGAGTCGCCGCGGCGTTCGACCGCGCCGGCGGCGGCGAAGGCGTCGAGCCACCCGCGCATCGGCCAGACGCCCCAGCGTCGGTGGAATGTGGTGCCGTTGCGCAGAATGTCGTCGAGGTGGCGCCACGGCGGGGAGGAGACCGGATGCCACTGGTGGTAGGCATCCGCCCCGCCCGTCCACCTCAGGGGGACGCCGGCTGCGCGCGCCGTCCACGCCAGGTCGGTGTCCTCCGCGCCGTAGCCCTCGTACGCGTCGTGGAAGCCGCCGAGGCGCTCCCAGGTCGCCGCGGTGACAGCGAACGACAGCGACCAGAAGAGGTCGTACTCGCCCGCCTCCGCCGCGCGTGTCGTCCCGGCAGGCAGGGCGGGGCGTGCCGCGTGCGGGCGGGTCACGTGCGGCAGGTCGTCGGTCTCCGGGCGTTGCACGCTCGCGAGGTACGTCACCGGGCCGGCGAGCACTGCCTCGGGGTGCAGGCGCGCGGCAGCCGCATAGCGGGGGACCAGGTCGGGGCCGGGCAGACAGTCCACGTCCAGGAACACGAGCAACTCGGCGCCGTCCGCGATCGCGGCCGCGGCCGCGGCGTTCCGCCCGGCCCCCACGCGCAGCCCGTGCCGCCCGGGCGGCACGTGGAGCGTGCGGACGCCGGCATCCCGGATGCCGGGCGCCACCGTCTCGTCGAGGAAGACCTCCACCCGCACGACGTCGGGGGCGACGACGGCGAGGACCTCGCGCTGGCGCTCGAGGTGCGCGCGGCGGGCGGCGGAGGCGACCGTGAGGACCGCGACCCTCACGGCAGCATCGCCTCGACGGCCTCGGCGGCGCGCTCGGCGGCCCCCGCCACCTGCCACTGGGACCAGTCGGGCGCGTCGGTCGCCGCGGCCTCGACGAGCGCGACGATCCCCGCGCCGTCGACGTCCTCGGGCGCCACGCGGGCAAGGCCCCACCGATGCAGGGCGCACGCGGTGTGGCGCTGTTCGTCGAAGGGGCGGTCCTGGGCGACGACGACGGCGCGGGCACCCGCGGCGGCGAGGTCGGCGACACTGTTCTGTCCGGCCGCGCTGACCACGACGGTGTGCGAGGTCACGAGCGGCCACGGGTCCTCGATGCGGGAGTCCGGGTCGTGCCCGACCGCGCGCGTGCGCCAGCCGGCCGCGGACAGACGCTCCTCGGCCTCGCGGCGCACCTCGTCGTCGAGGACCCGGCCGAGGAAGAGCACCGAACGTTCGGCATCCGCGTCCGGGGACGACCTTCCGTCGTACCGCGAGATGCCGCCGGTCCACACCACCCGATCGGTGCGTGTCGAGAGGGCCCCGACCGGGACGGCGCCGTGCGCCCACGGGGCGAGGATGCGGTCGGCCAGGTCGTAGGCGAGCGCGTGGGCGGCGTCGGTGCGCTCCCCGGGCTGCGTGACGGCAAGGGTGCGCAGCCCCAGCAGCCGGGCGAAGGCCACGACCTCGGCGCTGACGTCGACGACCATCGCGCGCAGGTCCGCCGACTGCGACGCGATCCGCGTGAGACGCGCGCGGTGTCCGGGGTGATCGTGCGGTGCCCAGTGCAGCGAACCGCGCACCGTGGGATCGCCCTCGCGCGGGTCGCAGATCGTTCCGTCGTCGTGCTCGACGGTGTCGGCGTCGTCGGGGAGCGCGATCCACTCGACCTCGGCGCCCAGTCCGGCCGGCCGGGGGAGCGACGAGAAGGCACGCACCGGTGTGCGCAGGTGGGGGTGCACGGCGAGGAAGCGGGCGACGTGCCCGTACCCGTGGTGGTGCACGTACCAGCCGATCACCACGACACCGCCGGGATCCGCTGCTCCGCCGCCCGCTGCGCCGTGTGCGCGAGGACGCGCTCGACGTCGCGGTAACGCCGACTCAGGGCGTGCTCGCGGACGGCGGCACGGCGCGTCCACGTGCGGGTGAGCGGCTCGCGCTCGCCCCGCAGCGCGAGGTCGCGGGCGGCGTGGGCGAGGGCGGTGACGTCGCCGGCGGTGACGGCTGCCGTGCCCGGCATCCCGGCGAGCACCTCGGAGACCCCGCCGATGTCGAAGGCCGCCACGGGCGTCCCGGTGACGAGGGCTTCGGCGATGACGAGGCCGAACGGCTCCTCCCACATCGGCGTCACGAGAGCGACCGCCGACGCGCCGACCAGTCGGCACAGGTCGCCCTGGTGCAGGGCGCCGACGTAACGGGCGTGGGCGCTCAGGCGCGGGGCGACCTCCTGCTGGAAGTAGTCGACGTCGCCGATCCGGCCCGCCACGACAATCTCCGCGCCCGCGGTCCGTGCCGCCTCGATCGCGAGGTGCGGCGCCTTCTCGGGGACGATGCGTCCGGACCACACCCAGCGCGAGCCGCCGGGGCCACGGGTCCAACGTTCCGTGTCGATGCCGTTGGGGAAGACGAAAGCGTCGACGCCCTCCACCGACCACGCGCGCGCGGTCGCCTGGCTGACGGCGACGAAGCGGTGCGCGCTGCCGCGGACGTAGGCGGCCGCTTCGAGGAGGGGATCGAGCGGCGGCGTGTGCAGCGTCGTCACGACCGGGATGCCGGCATCCCGGCTCCACCGGATCGGGGCCGGGTGCAGGCTGTGGTTGTCGATCACGTCGAAGCGGTGCGCCTCGGCACGCAGGCGTTCCAGAAGCACCTCGTGCGCGGCCTCGGTGGCCGCGGCATAGCCGTCCGGATACCCCGTGTCGGAGGCGTCCTCGATGCGCGACCACTCGGGAGCGGGCAGCGCGAATCGGGGGGACTCCTCCAGGAAGTCCGACCCCTCCGCGGCGCAGAGGGTGACGTCGTGCCCACGCTGGCGCAACCATCGCACGCGGTCCCACACCGTCGCCTCGAGACCTCCCGCGTGCGGTTGACGCAGCGGATACCGCGAGGGCGCCACCACGAGCACGCGCATCCGGTTCAGCGCCCGGGTCACGCCGCGTGCTCCGTCCGCAGCGATCGTCGGTACAACGCGACGTGCGCCTGCCGCACCCGGTCCCGCTCGTCGAGTCGCTCCGCCCGTCGGCGGACGACCTCGGCTGCGCGCGCGGCGGTGCCCGGGACGGACCAGCCCGGTGCGGCGGCCTCCACGATCGCCCGCTCCAGCGACACCGGGTCGCCGACACGGAAGGCGTGGAAGTCGCCGGGGTGCTGCGCGGCGATGTGACCCACGCGGGTGCCGAGGACGGGGACGGCGAGGTCGTAGCAGAGCTCGGCCCAGCCCGAGTGCGTACCGTGCCCGTACGGCAGCACGCACGCGTCGAGGTCGGCGAGCCACCCGGCGAGGGCGTCGTCGTCGAGCCGCGCGGATCGCGCGAGCGTCACCCCGTCGGCGTTGCGCGTGAGCGCCTCGATGGATGCCGCGGCCTCGGCGTCGCGGACGTTCTCGTTCAGGCGCACCACCGCTTCGACGTCCGTGCCCCGGGCTCGCAGGTCGGCGACGGCGCGGACGAGGGTCGCCGTGGTGCCGACGCCGTCGATGTTGGGGCGCAGGTCGCGCAGGTGCACGCCGATCCGGGTCGCGGAGTGGCCGCGCCCGGTGGGGAGGGCCTCCCCCTCGATGAGCGTGGGGTGGGGGATGACGGTGCTGGTGCGGCCGTGGTCGCGCTCCACCTCGGTCGCGGTCGCGGCGGTCAGTGTCGTCAGCTCGTCAGCGCCCGCCACCAGCGTGTCGAGGGCTGCACGGTGCGCGGCCTGGTCGCTCAGCTGCGGGTTCTCGAGGTCGTGCACCGTGTAGATGAGGGGCAGGCCCAGGCGTCGCAGTGTCTCCACGGTCGCAGCCAGCTCGTCGGCCGTGTACGACTCGCTCCCGAAGTGCACGTGCACGAGGTCGATCTCGGCGGCGTGCTCCTCGAGCCAGGCCGGCAGCAGCACCTGCGGTGGCCACCACTGCCCCGGCGCGGCGCCGGGCGGGGGCGGGTCGACCCGGAGGTCGACGAAGCGCTCGTCGGTGACGGCCCGGGTGTACGGGTGACCGGCGGGCACGGCGGCGACCCGGATCCGGCGAGGGGCTGCGGTGTCGATCGGGGGGCCTCCTGGGTGCGGCGGTCGTGTCGCGTATCGCATCGCCAGGGCCGCCGCAAGTCGGCGCGATCGGTTCCCGGGCGACGGCGGCGACGGCGTACGTTCACATCATGAGCGGCGGGTATGACGGGTCGGGGACGCTTGCGGACGACACCGCGGCGGTGATAGCGCGGCGGCGCCATTACGCCGAGTTCTACGGCGACACCCCCGCCCCCGAGGGCTATGGCGTCGTCGTCGGCAACTGCCAGGCGGAGTCGATCCGCCTCGTCGTCTCGAACGACGGCCACCCCGGCGTGCGTGTGCCCGCGGTGCACGAGATGGATGCCGCGGATGCCGAACGCCTCCACCGTCTGCTGGCCGGGGCGGCGTTCCTGATCGTCCAGCCCATCCGCGATGACTACCGTGGTCTGCCCCTGGGGACGTCGCAGCTGCGCGCCGCGCTGCCGGCGGGCGCGCGGACCGTGGTCGTGCCCTCGCTGCGCTTCGGCGGACTCCACCCCTTCCAGGCCGCGATCCGCGTCCCCGGCGTCGAGGAGGACCCGCCGCTCGTGGCGTACCACGACGTGCGCACCCTCGCCGAAGCCGCGGGACTCCCCGTCGCGGCCGAGCTCCCGACCGCGGCCGTGCGCGCGGTGGCCGAGGACTCCGTCGCCGAGTTGCGGCGCCGCGAAGAGCTCGGCGTCGACGTCGTGGCATCCGATCTGTACGACACGGTCGTGGCCGACCTCGCGCGGACCGTGAACCACCCCGGCAACGCCGTGTTCCTGCCGCTGGGGGAACGCATCGTCGCCGCGCTCGGCGCCCCCGGCAGCGCGGTCGACCCCGGGCGTCCGATCCTCGCCGGGGTGCGGGCACCGCTCGAACGGGCCGTGGTCGAGGCGTGGGACCTGGATGCCGAGCCCCGGCGCGACTGGATCGTCTCCGAGGAGCGCCTCGACGCCGACGTCGTGGTCGACGCCCACCGCCGGTGGTACGCCGAGCACCCCGCGTTCGTCGCGGCCGCGGTGCAGCGCCTCGCGCCGCTTCTTCGTCGCTGGCGGGCCGCGTGAGCGTACGCCCCGTCCTGCTCGCCCCGCCCGGCCCGCACGGCGTCGCCGCGTACGCGCGCGCTGTCGCGGAGGACGTGCGGACGCTCGATCCCGCTCTGCGCCTGGTGACCCCCGACGACCTGCCCGGGCTGCCGGGCGGGACGCCCGTGCACGTCCACGTCACCGACCGCCTGTGGGGCACCTCGCCCGAGGAGGCGACCGCGCGTCTCACGTCGCTGGCGCAGCGGCATCCGCTGACCGTCACGCTGCACGACGTGCCCCAGGCCTCCGACGGGGAACGCAATCGCCCGCGGCGCCGTGCGTTCTACGCCGCCGTCGGGCGCGCCGCGCACGCCGTCGCCGTCAACAGCGCGCACGAGCGAGCCCTCCTCGTGGAGGAGGACGTGTGGCACGGCCCCGTCGAGGTCGTGCCGCTGCCCGTGCCCGCGTTCGCGGAGGGCGCCCGACCGCACCCCGACGGCACCGTCGGGGTACTCGGCTACTTCTACCCCGGGAAGGGGCACGATGAAGCGCTCGCCGCCGCGGCGGAGGCGGGGATCGGGCGGCTCACCGTCCTCGGGCGCGCATCGGACGGGCACGCCGCCGACCTCGAGGCGTTCGTCCGCCGCGCCGCCGACGCGGGCGTCGGCGTCGAGGTGACCGGCTGGCTCGACGACGCCGAGATGGCGCAACGGGCTCGCGCGGTCTCGGTCCCCGTCATCGCCCACCGGCACGTCTCCGCGTCGGGGTCGTTGGCGTCGTGGATCGGGTGGGGCCGCCGCCCGATCGCGGTCCGCAACCGCTACGTCGACGAGATGGACGTGCTGCGGCCCGGGACGCTCCTGACCGTCGAGCCGTCCGAGCTCTCTGCAGCGGTGCGCACGGCGGCGGACGACCCGGATGCCACCTGGCACGGCATCCGTCCCGTCCCCGTCGGCCCCGCCGACGTCGCCCGCGCCTACCTGGCCTGGTGGCACGCGCTCCCCACCCCCACGCTCCCCACTCCCGCCCCCACGCCCCCCGCCCCCGCCCCCGCCCCCGCCCCCGCCTCCGCCCCCGCCCCTCAGGTTGAGTGTCCAAGACACGCCGTTGAGCCCCACCCCGGTGCGGCGTGTCTTGGACACTCGACGCCGGACGGCGCACGCTGGGTCGTCGGGAACCGATGGGATCTCGTCGCCGGGAAGGAGCCCGAGCCGCCGCGGGTGAGCGTCATCGTCACGCACTACGCTCAGCCCGACGAGCTCGCCCGCACCCTCGCGGCGCTCGCGCGGCAGGACCACCCCCGCGACCGGATCGAGATCGTCGTCACGGACGACGGCTCGCCCGACGCGCCGGTCGTGCCGGACGGCGTCACGCTCGTCCGCCAGGCCGACCGGGGCTTCCGGGCCGCGGCGGCGCGCAACCTCGGCGTCGCGGCGAGCACGGGTGACATCCTGTGCTTCCTGGATGCCGACACCACCCCCGAACCGGGATACGTCCGGGCGCTCACGCGCCTGCCCGCCCTGCTGCCCGAGGCCGTCACGGTGGGGCGACGGCGGCACGCCGACCTGTCCGGGCTCGCGCCCGACGTCCCCGTTGCCGTAGCGGGGCCCGAACGGGAACTGCCCGAACCGGGGTGGCTGCGCGAGGAGTATGCGCGTACGCAGAACCTCCTGCACGCCGACGACCGCGCCTACCGCTTCGTGATCGGGGCGGTGTCGGCATGCTCGCGCACCCTCTTCGACGAGGTCGGCGGCTTCGATGAGACGTACACCTCCTATGGCGGCGAGGACTGGGAGTGGGTGCACCGCGCGTGGCAGAGCGGCGCCGTCCTCGCCCACGTGCCCGAGGCGGTGGCGTGGCACGACGGCCCCGACTGGTCGGGCCGCGACATCGATCGCGCGCGCGAGGGCAACCGCCAGACCCTCCGCCTCGCGGCCGACATCCCCGTCGCCGGCTCCGCCGGGCGCGGCCTGCTGCCTGCTCAGCCCGACCTCGTGGTGCATCTGGCGGGCGAGCATCCCGAGCCGGCCGTGTTCCTGTGCGTCGATGCGCTGCTGGCCGCCTTCCCCCGCGCGGCCGTGATCCTCGACGCGCCGCCGACGAGCCGCGCGCTCGCCGCGGATCCGCGCGTGCGCGCCGGCATCGTTCCGGACGCGCGCGTGATCTGCAGGCTCGACCGGCCCGTTCTGGTGGACGTCGCCGACGATCTCGCGCCCCGGTTGGCCGCCCTCGGTCAGGGCGACGAGGGGTGGCTCGAGATTCGCGCCGCCGACGGCACCCCCGTCGGCACCGCGAGCGCGCGCCGCGCCCGCCGTCGCGCGGAGCGGTGGGGTGCGCAGGTCGGGTTCGAGACCGGCGGGATCGTGGCATCCGGGGTCCACGTCCTGCGCGACGAACCGCACCTCGAGGCCTGGGTGGGCGGTTGGGGCGGTCTCGACCGGTTCGTGTGAGCGACGGGCGGGCGCGGGCCCCGCCGCTCCTCCCCGCTGGGCATGGTGTAGATGTGGAAGCGGCCGGCATCGTCGCCGCGTCATCCCCCGCCCGATCGGAGCCCCGGTGAAACCCGTCCTCCTGCCACCGAATCCGGTGCAGCACTTCTACCGCGGCGGCGACCGCATCGCCGCCCTCCGCGGAATCGAACCCCGCACCGACCGCCAGCCCGAGGAGTGGCTCGCCTCGACCGTGTCCCGTTTCGGTTCCGACGGGGTCGGTCTGGCCGTCACCGGTGACGGCGCGTTCCTCCGCGACCTGGTGGCCGCGGACCGCGCCGCGTGGGTGGGCGCGCGGGGAGGGCGGGATGCCACCGACCTCGGCATCCTGGTGAAGCTCCTCGACGCGCGTCAGCGTCTCCCCGTCCACGTGCACCCCGACCGCGGTTTCGCCGCGAGCCACCTCGACTGCCCCTACGGCAAGACCGAGGCCTGGTACGTGCTCGAGACCGAGGAGGACTGCGCGGTCTACGTCGGCTGGAGCCGGCCGGTCGACCGCGACGAGCTCGACCGTCGCCGCGACGCGCAGGACAGCGAGTGGATGCTCGCGCACATGAACCGCGTGGTGGTGCGTCCGGGGATGGGGGTGCTCGTGCCCGCGGGGACGGTGCACGCGATCGACGGGGGCATCTTCCTGGCGGAAGTGCAGGAACCCACCGACTTCTCGATCCTGCTGGAGTGGTCGGTGACGACGTCGACGCGCGAGGAGTCCCACCTCGACCTCGGGTTCGACGCCGTCATGCCCGCGGTCTCCACCGACGCGCTGGATGCCGCCGCCGTGGATGCGCTGATCAGCACCGCGGGCACCACCCCCGCGGGATCCCGCTTCCGCCCGCTGCTGCCGGCCGCGGCCGACCCGTACTTCCGCCTGTTCGATGCCGGCGGCGAGACCGCCGCGCACGAGGCCGGCTTCGCGGTCGTCCTGGTGTCCCGGGGATCCGGCGCGCTCGTCTCCGATGCCGGACGCGTCGAGATCGAGCGCGGGCAGGTGTACGCCGTGCCGCATGCGTTCGGCGCGTGGCGGCTCACCGGTGACGCCGAGGTGCTCGTGGCCGCCCCCGGTGCGGGCTGGCCGATGACGCTCCGGGGTGGGAGCGTGCGCTAGCCGAGCCCGGCGACGGCCGGGATCACCGCTCGCCGCGCCCTGGGAGAATCGTGGGATGACCGCCACGCTCGTCACCCAGGGACTCGCCGGGGGATACGGCCACCGCACACTGTTCGAGGGGGTCGACCTCACGGTGGCGCCGGGTGACGTCATCGGCGTGGTGGGCGCGAACGGTGCCGGCAAGTCGACGCTCCTGCGGCTCCTCGCCGGGGTCGACGAGCCGCAGGCCGGCACGATCGCGCTCGCCCCGGCCGACGCGTTCGTCGGATGGCTGCCGCAGGAGCACGAGCGCGTGCCGGCCGAGACGGTGGCGGGGTACATCGCACGGCGCACCGGTTGCGCCGCAGCGACGAGGGAGATGGATGCCACGGCGGCGGCTCTGAGCGACCCGGATGCCGCGGGAGCCGAGGACGCCTACGCCACGGCCCTGGATCGCTGGCTCGCGAGCGGGGCGGCGGACCTCGACGAGCGGATGCCGATCGTGCTCGCCGACCTGGGCCTGGACGTCGGCGCGGAGGCGCTGATGACGGGGCTCTCCGGAGGGCAGGCCGCGCGCGTGGGCCTCGCGGCGCTCCTGCTGTCGCGCTTCGACATCGCGCTCCTGGACGAGCCCACGAACGATCTCGACCTCGACGGCCTCGAGCGGCTCGAGGCCTTCGTGAGGGGCCTGCGCGGCGGGGTCGTGCTCGTGAGCCATGACCGCGAGTTCCTCGCGCGGTCGGTGACGCGCGTGCTCGAGCTCGACCTCGCGCAGAACTCCCATCGCGTGTACGGCGGCGGCTACGACGCCTACCTCGAGGAGCGGGCGACGCTGCGCCGACAGGCGCGGGAGAAGTACGAGGAGTTCGCCGAGACCAAGGCCGACCTCGTCGCCCGTGCGCGCACGCAGCGCGAGTGGTCGAGCCAGGGCGTGCGCAACGCGATGAAGAAGTCGCCCGACAACGACAAGATCCGCCGCAAGGCGTCGATGGAGTCCAGCGAGAAGCAGGCCCAGAAGGTGCGGCAGATGGAGAGCCGCATCGCCCGGCTCGACGAGGTCGAGGAGCCGCGCAAGGAGTGGAAGCTCGAGTTCACGATCGGTGCCGCGCCACGGTCGAGCTCGGTCGTCTCGACGCTGTCCGGGGCGGTGTTCCGGCAGGGAACGTTCGCGCTCGGACCGGTGTCGTTGCAGGTGAACGCGGGCGAGCGCATCGGAATCACCGGGCCGAACGGTGCCGGGAAGACGACGCTGCTGCGTGGCATCCTGGGCCGTCAGGTCCCCGACGAGGGCAGCGCGTCCCTCGGAAGCAGCGTCGCGGTCGGCGAGATCGATCAGGCCCGGTCACTGCTTGTGGGGGAGCGCCCGCTGGCGGAGACGTTCGAGGCGCTCGTGCCCGAGATGACCTCGGCGGACGTGCGCACGCTGCTGGCGAAGTTCGGGCTCAAGGCCGACCACGTCACGCGGCCCGTCGACGGCCTGTCGCCGGGGGAGCGCACCCGCGCGGGGCTCGCCCTGCTGCAGGCGCGCGGGGTCAACGTCCTCGTGCTCGACGAGCCGACCAACCACCTCGACCTGCCCGCTATCGAGCAGCTCGAGCAGGCTCTGGAGTCCTACACCGGCACGCTGCTGCTGGTCACGCACGACCGCCGGATGCTGGCCGCCGTCCACACCGATCGCCACTGGCGCGTCGAGGCCGGTCAGGTGTCGGAGCTCTAGGGCGCGCCCGCCCGGGGCGCGGTAGCGGGCGCTGTGCCGCGGTGGCGGCGCCGGGGCGCGGGTCGCGGGCGCTGTGCCGCGGTGGCGGCGTCGGGGCGCGGGTCGCGGGGCCGCGTCACGGTGGCGGGCGCCACGCATAAACGCGATCCGCGCGCATAAACGCGGTGGCAGAGCGTTTTGCGCGCCAAGAGCGTTTATGCGCGGGCCGGGGTCGCGTCGGTGAGCCGGGGCCGCGTCGGTGGGCCGGGGCAGCGTCACGGCGGGGTGTCACGCATAAACGCGATTCGCGCGCGTAAACGCGGTGGCAGAGCGTTTTTGCGCGCCGAAAGCGTTTATGCGCGGGCCGGGGTCGCGTCGGCGGGCCGGGGCCGCGTCGGTGAGCCGGCGCCGCGTCACGGCGGGGTGTCACGCATAAACGCGATTCGCGCGCGTAAACGCGGTGGCAGAGCGTTTTTGCGCGCCAAAAGCGTTTATGCGCGGGCCTGGGCAGCGTCCGCGGGCCGGGGTCGCGTCGGCGGGCCGGGGTCGCGTCGGCGGGTCGGGGCAGCGTCGGCGGGTCGGGGCAGCGTCGGTGGGCCCGGGCCGCGTCGGTGAGCCTGGGCCGCGTCGGCGGGGCGCGGCCCGCGTCAGCGCCCCTGGCGCTTCTTGTACGGCTTGGGCTGGCCCTTGACGATGGGGGCTCGGCCCGTGCCCTTGGATGCCTTGGCCTTGCCGCCCCGAGCCTTCGGCGCCGCCGCGGCCTGCGGCGGGGCATCGGCGATGCGGACGCGGGCCTCCTCGAGCAGCAGGGTGCCGGCCGGGGTCAGGCGCGTGGGAGGGGTGCGCGACACCAGCGGCTGCCCCACCTCCTCCTCGAGCTTGTCGACCGTGGTGTACAGCGACGCGAGCGGGATGCCGAGTTTCTCGGCGGCGCGCGGGAAGTGCAGCTCCTCGGCGAGGGCGGCGAACCGGACGAGGTGCGCGAGCTTCATGGCATCCATTCTCTCCCGCCCCACCCGCCTCCCGCCGCGGCCCAACGCACACGTTCGGGTCGAACGCACACGCTGGAGGCGTCCCGAACGTGTGCGCTCGACCCGAACGTGTGCGCTCGTCCCGAACGTGTGCGCTCGACCCGATCGTGTGCGTTCGGCGGCCGTGGATGCCACGCCTCAGGCCGCGAGGAAGCGGTCGGCCGTACGCAGCGACAGCGCCATGATGGTCAGCGCGGGGTTCGCGGCCAGCGCCGAGGGGAAGACGCTGTTGTCGCAGATCCACAGGTTGGGGATCTCGTGCGAGCGGCCGTCGCCGTCCACCACCCCGTCCGCCGGGTCGGTGGACATCCGGCACGTGCCGACGGTGTGCGCCGACCGGGCGAGCACCAACGTCTCGCGCGCCCCGGCCGCCTCCATCACCCGCTGCAGGAACACCGTCGCGTGCCGTGTCAACGCCGCCTCGTTCGGCCCCGCCGTGAAGGTCACCCGGGCGCGCGGGATGCCGAACTCGTCGGTCTCGTCGGAAAGCTCCAGGAGGTTCTGGTCCGACGGCAGGCACTCGCCGTTGATGCCGATGCCCGCCATGTGCTGCGCCTGATCGAGCCGCTGCATCAGCTCCCGCCCCCACAGCCCGCCGCCGCGCGCGAGCGTCGTGGCGAAGGTCAGCGGCATGACACCGAGGCTCTGCACGAGGTAGCCGCCGACGAAGTCCGCGTCGGCGGGGCGCAGCATGTCTTCGGTGATGAGCGACGACGGGTAGCCGCGATGGCCGCGGACGGGTTCGTCGAAGCGGCCCCACACCTGGGTCGCGCCGTGCGCGAGGAAGTTGCGGCCCACCTGTCCGCTGCCGTTGGCGATGCCGGTGTGAAGCAGCAGACGCGGCGTCTCGATGCCGCCGGCCGCGAGCACGAGCGCACGGCACCGCTGGCGCACGTCGACGCCGTTCTGGCGGTAGACGACCGCGGCGACGTGTCCGCCGGCGTCGAGCTCGATGTCGTGCACCATCGCGTCGCTGCGGATCTCGGCTCCGTGGGCCACCGCGGCCGGGAGGTAGGTGTTGGCGGTGGTGGCCTTGGCATCCACCCGGCACCCCTGGTGGCAGGCGCCGCAATTGATGCACGCGCGGCGTTCGCCGTGATGGTCCTGGAGGCGTGCGCGGGTGAGCACCGCGGCGGGCGCGTCGGCCCACCGGATGCCGAGGGCCTCGCACCCGCGGGCGACGAGGTTCGCCGGGGCGTTGCGGGCCGGTGGGGAGTAGGCGTACTCGCGCGCGGCATCCCACGGGTACGGCATCGGGCCGGACACGCCGATGTCGCCCTCCACGCGAGCCACGTACGACAGGAGCTCCTCGGGGTCGAGGGGCCAGTCCCTGCCCTCCCCGGTCTCGCTGCGCAGGCGCAGATCGCGCGCGTCGGGACGGGGGCTGAAGGCTCCCCAGTGCAACGTCGAGCCGCCGACGCCCCGGCCGCTGTTGTTCGGACCGAACGCCGTGGCGTCGCCGCCGCCGCTGAGGCGCTCCGACATCCAGTTGATCTCCACCGCCTCCGTCTCGTCCGGGGTGAAGTCGTCGAGGTCGAAGTTCCGCCCCGCCTCCAGGGCGACGACCGACAGCCCGCGCCGGGCGAGTGCGGCCGTCAGCGGCGCGCCCCCGGCCCCCGTGCCGACCACCACGACGTCGACGATGTCGTCGGTGGGGTGCGTGCGCATGTCGGCGAGGTTCACGCGGCGTCTCCTGTCGCGATCGTGCCGCCGACTCCGGCGGGCTCCCAGTCCTCGCGCCGCCCGAGCTCGAGATGGACGTAGCCCCGCAGCGGTTTGCGGCCGCCCGTGGCGAAGCCGTCGTACCCGGTGCGCGCCATGCTCGCCGGATGCGCCAGCCACTGCCGCACGAGGTCGACGCGGACGTCTTCGAGCCACGCGGCCAGCAGGTCGGCATCCAGGGGCCCGTCGGCGGGGCCGTTCCCCTCGATCGCTGCGCGCAGGACGTCCTCGCGCGCGACCGGATCGGTCGGCCATCCCTCGGCGAGCGTGTCCAGCCCGCGCCGGTACGCCTCGGGGTCCGGCGGAAGGCCCTCGGGTCGCCAGCCGTCGCCCGCGCCGCCGGCGAGCTGCGCGTCCACGCGCGCGGCGATGTCGATCGCGGGGCCCTCCTGCGGCACGACGAGGTCGCTGATCTCGCGCAGGAGCGTCAACTGCGCGAGATCGAGTGCGCGGGGAGCGTACCCGCGGTCGTCGGGCACGGCTCGGCGGTTCAGGATGCCGCGCGTCCGGGGGTCCACGCGGTCGCCGGCGATCAGCCGGGCCCAGTCCTCGGGCACCGTGGGGCCGGCCAGCACCTCGTCCGCGACGAAGTCGGCGATGGCGGCGGCGGTCTCGGCCGCCCGCTCGAGGGGGATCATGTGGCCGGTGTCGGCCAGCGTGTGGAACCGGGCCCGCGGGTACACACCGGCGAGGAGTCCGGGTTGTGCGGCGGCGCCGAGATCGGCGTCGTCGTCTCCGGCCAGCACGAGCACGGGGAGGTCCAGCGTGCCCACCTCGTCCCGTGCATCCACGCGGCTGCCCGTCTCCAGCCATGCGCGCCACGCGGCCGGGGACGTGCGGGCCAGATCGGGCAGCGCGACGCTCTGCGCGCCGGGGTCGAGCGGGCGCGCCGTGTTCTGCGCGATGAAGGTCTCGGCATCCTGTGGCGAGATCGCCCCGTGGTCGACCCACGACAGCATCCGCGTGCGGCGCTCCTCGTCCATCGGCTCGGGCCGGGGCGGAGACGGGGACAGGAGCACCATCCCGGCCAGGCCTGTGAGGGGCGCGGTGCCGCTGAGCACGCGCGCGGCGACGAGCGTGGCGACCTTGCCGCCCATGCTGTGACCGCCGAGCATCCACCGGCCGCGGACCCGTTCGTTCAGGATGCCGATCACGTACGAGACCGTCGCCTCCAGCGACGTGTCGGGTGCCGCGGGGACGGAGCCGAACCCGGGGAGGTCGATGCCCTGGACGTCGACCCGACCGGCGAGGGTCGCACCGAGCCGGTCGAACGACCCACTGCTCGACCCGAGGGCGTGCAGCAGGTACAGCGTGGGGATGGCGTCGTCGGAGGGCATTCCTTCACGTTTTCCTACACCGGTGGTCGGAGCGGGCCGCTTGCGCTCCGGGACGTTTTGCGCAAGGAGGTGTCGCCGCTGATCCGGTGCGGCGTCGATGTTCCGCTCCGTCGGTCCGCCGACACCGCGTGTGCCACGCGGGCGGCGTGCCCGCTCGGCCGCGTGCCGGGGGCACAGCTCCGGCAGATCCGGTGAACGGGCGGCCCGGGTCGACGGCTCGCGCAATCCGCCGGAGTTGTGCGGGCCGGTGGATGCCACGGCCCGGGCCTACGGCGTGACCATGCCGCCGTTGACGTTGAGGGTCTCGCCCGAGACGTAGCTGGCCTCCGCCGAGGCCAGGAACACGAAGGCCGGCGCGATCTCGGCCGGCTGACCGGCACGCTGGTACGTGCTCTCGTCGTCGAAGTGCTCCATCTGCTCGTCCGAGACGCCCTGGCTCACCTGCAGCGCCGACCACGTCGGTCCGGGGGCGACGACGTTGACCCGGATGCCGCGCGAGGCCAACTGCTGCGCGAGGCCTTTGGACAGGTTGTTGATCGCTGCCTTGGTGGCGGCGTAGTCCAGCCGGTCGGGGGCCGGGACGTACGCCTCGAGGGACGCGGTGTTGATGATCGCGGCGCCTTCGGGAAGGTGAGCGAGCGCGGCCTTGGTGATCCAGAACGGCGCGAACACGTTCGTGCGGAAGGTCTGCTCGAACTGCTCGTCCGACAGGTCGTCGACCTTCTCGACCATCACCTGCTTCCCGGCGTTGTTCACCACGATGTCCAGGCCCCCGAGCGCCTCGACGGCGTCGGCGACGAGAGCGCGGCACGCACCGGGGTCGGTGATGTCGGCCGCGATCGAGACGCCGGTGCGGCCGGCATCCCGGATCTGGGCGAGCACGTGATCGGCGTCGCGCTGCTCGTCGGGCAGGTGCACGATGGCGACGTCGGCGCCCTCGCGCGCGAACGCGATCGCCACGGCCCCGCCGATGCCGGAGTCTCCTCCGGTGATGAGGGCCTTGCGTCCGATGAGGCGCCCCAGTCCGCGGTAGGTCTTCTCGCCCAGGTCGGGAACGGGGGTCATGTCCGCCTGCACGCCGGGTTCCGGCTGATGCTGGACGGGCGGCTCGACGCGGGCGTAACGCGTGACGGGGTTGTCGAAAGTGAACTGGTCGCGTTCGGTGGTCATGGGGCGACGTTAGGCACGGCGCCGCCTGCGGCGCCCGGCCTTGACGGGCGCGCCGTCGCGTCATACTCGGGCGGCAGTCCTCGCCGCGACATCGTCGAGTACCCGCGACACGAGCTCCGCCGACGTGCGCCATGAGAAGCGTCGCGCGTTGCGCAGGCCGTCGCGCCGCAGGCGCTCCCGCAACGCCGCATCGTCGACGACGCGGGCCATCGCGCCGGCGATGTCGCCGGTGTCGTACGGGTCGACGAACACCGCGCTGTCGCCGAGCACTTCCGGCAGCGACGCCGCCCGCGCGGCGATCACCGGGCATCCGCACTGCTGCGCTTCGAGGGGAGGGATGCCGAAGCCCTCGTACAGCGACGGGAAGACGAAGGCCAGAGCTCCCCGGTACAGGGCGGTGAGGTCGTCGTCGCCGACCCGTCCGAGGAAACGCACGCGCTCGCCGGGCGCGCCGTACTCCTGCCGGGCGAACGCGCGCGTCTGACTGCCGACGACACGGAGCTCGACATCGGGATGCCGGGGCGAGAAGCGGGCGAAGGCTTCCAGCATCCGCCCGAAGTTCTTGTGCGCGTTGGGCGACGACACCGCCAACAGGTACCGTCCATCCGCGGCCGGTGCGCCCTCGCCCGAGGGGCGGAAGCGGGCGTCGGCGGCGTTCGGGACGACCGTGAACCTGTCGGGCGAGGTTCCGAAGTGGGCCGAGATCTCGCCCCTGGAGAACGCGCTGACGGTGAGCAGGTGGTCGCTGCGCGCGATGAGCCGGGGGACCACCAGGGCGTACAGCGTTCGGAAGCGCCGACCGAAGCTGTCGGGATGCCGGAGCCACGTGACGTCGTGGTGCGTGGAGACCTGGGGGCGGTACCAGACCGGGCCCGTGCTCGTCAGATCGAGCAGCACCGCGCCGCGGCCACGCGCGAACAACGGCAATTCGAGCTGCTCCCACGCGTGTCCGCTCAGACGTCCCACGCGCACGATGCGGCTGGCGTCGAGCCCGCGGGTGTCGATCGGCCCGCGGGGGACGGCGAGCACCGTGTCGGCGCGCAAGGTGAGCAGTTCCCGGGTGATCTCGGCGGCGAACCGCTGGATGCCGGTGACGTGCTGAGTGAGGAACCGGGCGTTGACGACGATCATCGGGCGCTGCTTCCCGCACGCTCCGCCGCGAGCCGGTACACCGCGAGCGAGTCCCGGCCCAGCGCGTCGTCGGTGAGCGCGCGGCGCGCCCAGTCCAGCGCCGCCGCCGACATCCGTTCCCGTAGCCCCGGGTCGTCGAGCAGGCGCGCCGTCGCGGCGATCAAGGCGTCGTCGTCGGCGCACACGAATCCGGTCACACCGTCCTCGACGCTGTCGCGGTTGCCGACCACGTCCGAGACGACCGCCGGGATGCCCTGGGCCTGCGCCTGGACGAGGGAGAGCGACATCCCCTCCCACAGCGAGGGGAACAGCAGCACGTCCACGGTGTCGATGAGGGCGGACAGCTCCGTCGGTGACACCCAGCCGGTCACGCGGACCCGTGCGTCGCCGAGCCACCGGCGCTCGTCCTCGGGCGACCCACCGCCGATCCAGACGAAGTCGGCCCGCGCGCCCAGAGCGCGGGCGGCGGCCGCGAAGCGCCAGGGCGCCTTCTGGTGCACGAGCCGGCCGATCATCGCGACGACGGGGCGGCGGGCGGGATCGGCGACGCGCGGGAGCCGCGAGACGGACTCCGACGGGATGCCGGTCTGGAGGAGGTGCGCGCGGGCGGGACGCAGCGCCTCGGAGGCCACGGCGAACTCGGAGGGCGAGGTGAGGACGAGGGTGGACCGCCGCGCCAGGGCCCGCTCGAGGCGACGGATGCCGAGCCGCGCCGGTGCGGGCAGGTCGAGCCGCAGGAAGGCGAAACCGTGCGGCGAGAAGAAGACGCGATCGGCGGGGAGCCGCCGATTCATCGCGAGCCGCACGATGGCGCCCGCGATGCTCGAGTGCGCGTGGACCGCGTCGACCTCGCCGGCGGTCCGGGACACGGCGCGCCACAGTGCACGCAGGTCGCCGTGGCGGGACCCGGTCGACACGCGCCGCAGAGCCACCCGTCGGTCGAAACGCGCACGCAGCGCCGCGTCGGTCGGGGTCTCCGGTCGGGGCATGAAGAGCACCTGCACGTCGGCGCCCTCCTCGGCCTGGCGGCGGCTGATGCTGTCGACGAGGCTCAGCACGCCGCTTCCCATCGCCTCGGTCACGTGCAGAACTCGCGTCATCGGGTCGTCATCCTCGTCCAGGTGTCGGCGATGCCCTCGATGAGGGACAGGTCACGGGCGGGTCCGTACTCGTCGCGGAAACGCGCGACATCCAGGACCACGTGGTCGACGAAGGTGGCCGGCTGGGGTGCGCGAACGATCTCGAAGTCGCGGCCGACCACCGCGCGGATGGCGGCGAGCACCTCGGCGACGGAGTGACCGCGACCGCTGCCGAGGTTGTAGGCGCGGTGACGGGGCGCGCGCTCGACCATGCGCAGGATCCGGGCGACGAGATCGTCGACGTGGATGTAATCGCGGATCATCGAGCCGTCACCCACCTGCACCGCAGGTTCGCCACGTCGGAGCCGGTCGAGGGTGATCGGAATGATCCCCTGCCCCTTGGCCGGCGTCGCCCGCGGCCCGTAGGGGTTGGAGATGCGCAGGGCGACGGAGTCCAATCCCGCGGTCGTGGCGTAATAGTCGAGGTAGCGCTCGATCGTGAGCTTGCCGATGCCGTACGGCGAGACCGGGAGCGCAGGAGCGTCCTCCGCGAACGTCCGACGGGGTTGGGGCCCGTAGATGGCGCCGCCGCTGGACGCGAAGAACACGCGTCGCACCCCGGCAGTGACGCACAGCGACAGCAGCTCGACGCTCGCGCTGACGTTGGTGCGCAGGTCGACGGTGGGCTCACGGTCGGCGCTGGCCGGTGTCGTGGTCGAGAGGAAGTGGAAGACGTACTCGGCGCCCGAGACCGCCGCCGCCACGTCGCGGGGGTCGAGGAAGTCGCCCCTCAGCGGGACGACGTCGGGCGACTCGAAGGCGCGGATGCGACGGCTGTAGCGATCGAAGCCGGTCACCTCATGCCCTGTCCGCGCGAGCGCGTCGGCCAGCCGCGAGCCGAGGAAGCCGTTGGCACCGATCACGAGGCAGCGGGCCATCAGCGGCCGTCCGGGAGTCGCGGGGTGGGCGCCATGGAGCCTTCTCGTCGGGTCGGGGGCGGGACTCGCGGCTCACCGCCGGCGCATCGCGCCCCACAGGGATCGGAGGTCGCGGCGGGCCACGAGACCGAGTGCCGCGCCCCCGACGATCGCCCACACGCCGCCGGTCGCCAGCAGGCGCCCGATCGCATCGAGCGGGGTGAAGAACGACGCGTCGGCGACGGCGGCCACGGCGGCCGCGATCGCGAACACCACCACGGGGCGCGCGGACGCGGACAGCAGGACGGCGGACGACACCCCCGTCCGGGGCAGGGCCAGGAATGCGGCGACCCAGAGCACGGCCTGTCCGATGGCCATCGCCACGACGATCGCGAAGGGCCCGAGTCCCGCTGCCGCGACGACGAGGACGATCGTGAGGATCCGGCCGATCGACTCGCACCACAGCAGCAGACCGGACCGTCCCGTCGCGACCAAGGCCCAGTACTGCGGGTAGCCGAGGGTCTGGAACACCGCGCCGACGGCGAGCACCGGGACGTACGCGGCCGCCGCATCCCATCGCCCGCCGAGGACGACGTGGATGGCTGGTTCGGCGGTCACCGCGAAGAGACTGAGGTAGGCCAGGACGGGGTAGCTCAGCTGCGTCTGGTATCTCGCCAGCCGATGTCCGAGCGACGTGGCGTCGGCGGCATCCGCCAGCGCAGGGATCACCACGCGCGTGAGCGGCGTGAGGAGCTGGTCGATCGGAAGATTCACCAGTTGAGTCGCCCGGCTGAACAGACCGACCGCGCGATCGTTCGCCACCGTGCCCACGGCGAGGGTGCCGGTCACGCTCGAGGCGTAGTTCAGCGCGTGCACGACGAAGGTGTGGCCGCCGAAAGTGAGCAGGCCCCGCATCTCGGATCCGCGGCGGGGGCGTCCCGGGTGCCAGGGCGTCAGAACCACGACGAGCGCGAGCGTGATGCCCGCCGCGACGGTGCCCTGCGAGGCGAGGGCGAGTGCACCACCGCCGAGGACCGCGAGCACGATGGCGACGACCAGACCGGTGAGGTCGCCGGCGAGTTCGGCTGCGGCGAGGCGGCCGAGCCGCCCCGATCGGTTCAGTTCGACGCGGAACTGGGCGCTGATCGAGCGCAGCGCGAAAGCCGGGGCCAGCAGCGCGAGCACCGGCACGAGGAACGCATTTCCGAACAGCGCGGCGAACGGCGGGGCGAGGGCGAGGACGAGACCCGTGGCCAGGACGCCGATGAGGGCGTTCGCCCAGAAGAGCGTCGTGCGCTGGGCGTCCGTGAGCGTCGGGGCCCGCAGCGCCGCCATGCTGAGCCCGAAATCGCCGAGCACGGCGGCGAACCCGGCCAGGGTCGCCGCCAGGGCGACGACGCCGGTCTCGGCGGGCCCCACCAGACGGGCCAGCACGATCATCCCGCCGATCTGCGAGAGGTAGCGCACCCACTGCGCCCCGAGCAGCAGAACCGCCCCGCGGCGTCGGGGCGTGACGACGGTGGTCGTGGTCATCACGCTCCCCGGGAGTTGTACGGTGTCGGCCGTGAGCACGCTAGCCAGTCCCCGCGAGCACTCCGTCGTGCCGTCGGCATCCGAGGCCGGGTTAGTGGACTCCCCGGTCGCACGACGGGTCGTGGTGTTGATGCTGGCCGTCTTCTCCCTGCTGGGGCCGCTCATCGAGACCGTGCTCACCGACCGTTCGCACTACAAAGAGGGGACCACCGCCACGAACCCCGCGGTGGCGGCCATCGATGACGTCGGCAGCGTGCTGGTGCCTGCCGTCGCGGCCGCAACCGTTCTGCTCGTCGTGCTGTTCGCGCGGATGTCCGGACCCAGCCTGCTGCTGGTCGTTCTGCCCGCCCTCGTCCTCGCGGCCGACGAGTTCGTGCACGGCCGTACCCCGACGTTCGGCCTGTTCCTGACCGCCGCGGCCGGCGCCCTGCTGGTGAGCGTGCGGGTGAAACCGGGGGATCTCGTGATCCTCGGCTACGTGGCCGGTGCCGTCGCGGCCGGGTCCATCGTGGCGATGTACGCGGCACCCGCGACGGTCGTCATCTCCGGGGGGACCGGCACGTTCGACAAGTCCCTCACGGGTGCCCCGCTGCTGGCGGGGATCTTCACGCATTCGAACACCTTCGGGATGTTCCTGGCGCTGTCGTTACCGTGCATCTTCCTCGTGCGCCGCGCGTTCGTGCGGTGGCCGCTTCTCCTCCTGGTCGGTTGGGCTCTGCTGCTCAGTTCCTCGCGCACCGCGCTGGTCGGCGCGGGTGCCATGCTCGCGGTCGTGGTGCTCTCGCGCCTGCTCCCGCGTGCCGGGTTCGTCGTCGTCAGCGTCGTCGGCGCGGTGGGTGCGCTCATCGCGGTGATCCGCATCCCCTTCGCCGAGACAGATCCCGAAGCCTTCACGTATCGCGGTGCGATCTGGATGTACAACCGCGACGCGCTCGGCGACCACGGCCTGTTCGGTCTGGGGGCCCACTGGTACGCCGACAACTACGCGGTGCTGCGCACGGTGCTCTCCAGTGCGGCCAGCCACGCGCACAATCTCGTCCTGACCACCCTCGTGCAGGGCGGTGCCGTCGTGCTCGTGGCCTGGCTCGTCGTCATCGCCTTCGCCCTCATCGGCTCGGTGACCGACCCGATCCGCTCGTCGTCGGTCGCCGGCATCGCCTTCGTCGTCGGTCTGCTCGCCATGGGCGCGACCGAGACGCCGTTCCCTCTCTTGGGGTGGGGGCCGCTTTCGGCATCCGCTCTGGTACCGCTGTTCGTCTTCGCCACGCGCCACCGCCTCGACCGGGAGCAGGTGAGCTCGCAGCCCCCGGCTCCGGCGACCCGCGCCGCGCGTCGCGGCCGTTGGGCCTGACCCGTCTCAGCGCGAGGCGGGCCTCAGACTGCAAAGTCCCCGTCGGAGTCGACGCCAGCGCGCGAGAGCGGGGGAGAGCCCGGTCTCGCCCGCGTGCCGCGCGGAGGCGAGGGCGATGTCATCCGGCGGCCACACGAACCGCCACAGCACGCGAATGCGCTTCGGGAGATCCTCGCCCTGCAGGGCTCGCCAGTACGCGCGGACGCGGTCGGGTGCGGCGCGCCATGCCCAGTCGCGGGGGAGGCCGTCACGATGGCGGGCGATCGTGTCGGCGGGCAGCAGACCCGCGAGCTCGGTCGCGAGCACCGGCACAGCTCCCAGCTCGCACGCGCGCTCGCCGCTGCCGACCGCTGCGGCGAGGAGCGCGACGGCGGTCGCCGATGCCACGGCCGAGCGCGGCCCCGCCCCGATCTCGGGGCGCACGGCGTGGACGGCAGCCAGCACCGCGTGCACGTCGGCGCGGGGGATCGACAATTCGACGCCGGCGTACACGACCGTCTCGGAGCGACGCGCGACGGCGTCGAAGGCCTCTGCGTCATCGAGGGCGAGACCCGGGATGCGGCGGTGCACGTCGATCTCGCATCCCCAGCCGCCCGGCGTCATCGTGGCGGTGTGGTGCACAGAGGTGCCACGCCACGGGTCGGGCTCCCGGCTCCAGCCCCACGCGGCGAGGGCGTCCGCGAGCGCATCCCACCGGGCGGGCGGGCACCACACGTCGACGTCGCCGGAGTGTTCGCGCTCGCGCAGCCCCTGGTGGTGCAGTGCCGGTCCCTTGACGAACACGCAGGGGATGCCGCGGGCTGCGGCGACCCGGGCGGTGAGGGCGTAGGCGAGTTCGTGGAACGGTGACGACAGCACCGGCGGATCCAGCCGCGTGATGCGGGCGGGGTGCGCCGGATCGTCGGAGGCGATGCCGAGCGCGGTCATCGCCTCGAGCATCTCCCGCTCCTCGGCGCCCGCCGGCGATACCGGGCTGTGCGTCACCAGCCGGCGCCAGAGGAGAGCGCCGGCGCCGGTGAGGCAGAACGGCTCGCCAGGCTCGGCGGGAAGGACGAGGATGTCCAGGCCGTCGGCGAAGAGGTCGGACGCGCCGACGTCGAGAGCGCCGGAGGCGATCGCGACCCAGCCGACCGAGGGGGGCGGCGCAGCGGTCATGGGGCCTCTCGGGTGCGGGACGGGCGCCGACCACTCTGGTCCCCCGCACAGAGGGCGGCGACCGCATGCCGTGCCTCGCACCGGTTCCGGCCCGGCTCCTTCACCCGAGCGGTCGCCCGGTGCGCGTCGCTTGCTCATACCGGCGCGCGGGGGCATCGGCTCCGTTCGACGGGATCACAGCGCGAGCGTGCGCCGGAGGAAGTCGTTGCGGAACACCCCGCGCGGGTCGGCCTCCCGAGCCGCGGCCACGAACGCCTCGGCGCGCGGCAGGGTCGCGCGGATCCGCTCGCCGGGCATCGTGAACGCCTTGCCCCAGTGCGGGCGCGGATCGAACGGGGCGAGTGCCGCCTCCACGGCGGGGAGGACCGCCGCGACGCCCGCGTTGTCGTTGCGCCAGGTGAAGTGGATCGCGAGCACGTCGCGCCGATACGCGGGACTGAGCCACAGGTCGTCGGCCGCGACCGTGCGCAGCTCCGACACCAGCAGCACCGGATCGACCACGGATGCCAGCGACCGCACCGCCGCCAGGGCTTCGGACGCGGCATCCAGGGGGACGAAGTACTCGGACTGGATCTCGTCGCCGTCGCTGGGGAGCGCCTCGGCGCGGAAGTGGGGGAGGCGCGTGTGCCAGGGGCCGGGCGTTCCGCGTTCGGTGGTGTTGCCCACGGTGCGGATCCGACCGAGGTGCAGCTCTGCGCCGATCGGATGTCCGCCGAGGTCCATCACGTAGCCCGGCTCGGTGTCGGCATCCGTCGCTTTGATCCAGACCAGGTCGTGGGCGGGGTCGCCCCACGTGGTGAAGACACTGACGCTGCGGGCGCTGGCGAACAGGCGGCGCGGGTCGGCGATGACGGCGTCCCACGGGACGGCGGTGTAGGCCTCGGCCGTGACGGTGTAGCTCGCAACGGTGCGCAGCTCCACGGCCGTGACGACCCCGAACGCGCCGAGACCCAGGGCCGCCGCCGGGAACCACGGGTGCGCGTCGTCGATGCGGTGCGTGTGGCCGTCGGCATCCATGATCTCCACCGCGGTCACGGCGCTGGAGAGGTTGCCGTTGGCGGTTCCGGAACCGTGGGTTCCGGTCGCGGCGGCACCGGCGACCGAGATGTGCGGGAGGGAGCCGAGGTTGTGCAGCGCCCGCCCCTCCGCCTCGAGCACGGGCGCGAGCTGCGCGAACGTCACGAGGCCCTCGACACGCGCGCGGTCGCCCCGGACCTCGATCCGCGTGGGCATGCGCTCGAGCGAGAGCAGTGCGGCGTCGGTGTCGCCGATGTCGTTGAAGGTGTGCCGCGTCGCCTGAACGCGGATCGACGGCGTGCGCGAGACCGACGCGGCGAGGTCGCCGAGGTCGGTGGGCAGCAGGGTCTCGGCGGCACGGTAGCGGTGGTTTCCCGACCAGTTCGTGCCGGAGGGGCGAGTGTGGATCATGGCGTCCTCCGTGGGTCGGGGTCCATCCTCTCCCGGTCCGGCCTGGGACCGGGCCGTGATCAGGGCGCGGGGAACAGTTCCGCCTCGAACACGGCCTCGGCGGCCCCGACCAGCAGCCGGTTCTCGCCGAGCTCCGCCACGCGCAGGCGGAGGTCTTCGGCGCACGCGGGCATGGTCTGGGCGCGCACGGCGGCGTCGAGGCCGTCGAGGTCGAGCGTCGCGAGGGCGGCGAGGAAGCCGCCGAGGACGATCACCGCCGGGTTGAGGACGTTCGCGGCGTTCGCGAGCGCCGTCGCCAGGATGCGGCGCTGGCGCTCCGTCTCGGCTCGTACCCCGGGGGCGGTGGCGGAGGACAGCGCATCGGCGAGAGCGGCGTCGTCGGCCGCCTCCAACCGCAGAGCGGCGAGGAGCCGCGCGCGACTGACCTCGTCCTCGAGCACTCCGTCGGCGGCGCGGCGATCGGCGGCGTCGACGATGCCCGGCCGGTTCTGCCCGAACTCCCCGGCGTAGCCGCCGGCCCCGCCCAGCGGCACTCCGCCGACGATGACGGCACCACCGATGCCGCTGGCACCGCCGTTGAGGTAGACGACGTCGTGCGCGCCCCTCGCGGCCCCGAAGAGGTACTCGGCCAGCGCGCCGAGCGCGGCATCGTTGCCCACCCGGGCGGGCAGCCCCGTGGCATCGGACACGAGGTCGCCGATCGCGGCATCCGTCCAGTCCAGGTGCGGCGCGGTGCGGACGAGGCCGTCGGCGGCGCGTACCGGTCCGGGCACGGCCACGCCCACGCCGACCGTGCGGCAGCCGCGCAGGGGCCCCCGGGCCCAGGCGGTGAGGCGCTCGCCGACCAGCTCGGCGGTGCGCTCCGGTGTCAGCAGTCGCGTCTGAGGGAGGCGCTCGCGCGCCATCGGCGTGCCGTCCAGGGCGAAGGCGCCGATGTCCAGCGCGTCCACCTCGGGGTTGACGCCGATCGCCACGACGCGCGGATCGGGGGCCACCGTCGGTGAGGGGCGACCGACCCGTCCGACCGGGTCGGGGGCACGCTCGACGACGAGTCCGTCGCCGACGAGCTCGCCCACCAGGTCGGCGATCGTCGAGCGGTTCAGACCCGTCGCCTCGGTGAGAGCGGCGCGCGAGCGCGGACCCTCGCGGTGCACGGTGCGCAGCACGAGCGCGAGGTTCGCGCGACGCATGCCGTCGCCCCTGCTCGCCGTGACCACCCGACCACTGTGCCACGGCGGCGGGGTGGGTGTTGTGCCTCGCGGGCCGCGCCGTTCCCGAGCGGTGGCCGCCGCCCGCGCCGCAGGCATAAACGCCATGCGCGCGCAGAAACGCGACGACACCGCGTTTCTGCGCGCGAATCGCGTTTATGGGCGATCCACGCCACGCATGAGCACCCGGTGCGAAGATCAGAACATGGACCTCTCCGGCATCCCGGTCACCACCATTCGCGGCGAGCAGACCACCTTCGGCGCCCTCACCGAGGGCAGAGCGGCGCTCGTGGTCAACGTCGCCTCCCGCTGCGGGCTCGCGCCCCAGTACGAAGCGCTCGAGGCGCTGCACAAGAAGTACGCCGACCGGGGCTTCACCGTGATCGGCTTCCCCAGCAACCAGTTCCTGCAGGAGCTCAGCGACGAAGACAAGATCGCCGAATACTGCTCGGCGACGTGGGGCGTGACCTTCCCCATGTCCGAGAAGGTCAAGGTCAACGGCCGACACGCTCACCCGCTCTACCGGGAGCTCACGCAGACCCCGGATGCCGAGGGCAAGACGGGCCGCATCTCGTGGAACTTCGAGAAGTTCGTCGTCTCGCCCGACGGTCGCGTCGTGCGCTTCAGCCCGCGCACGCAGCCCGACGCCCCCGAGGTCGTCGCCGCGATCGAGGACGCGCTCCCGCACTGACCCTCCCGCGGCGGCGCTCCCGCGCTCCCGCGCTGACGCGCCCGCGGCGGCGCTGACGCGCTCCCGCGCTGACGCGCTCCCGCGGCGAGTCGCCGCCGCGGCTGGATATCCTGAGCGCCATGACCGATGCCGTCGTCCTCGTCTCCGGCGGAGCCGCCGTCACGCCCTACACCGATCCCGAGCGCGCCGCGGCGACGGGGCTCGCGGCGGGCAACACGATGACCGCCCTGCGCTCCCACTTCCTCGATCGCGGCATCCGGGTCTTCACGGCTCCGGCCCGTATCGGTGCGGGGGAGGTGCACGAGGATGCCGGGTGGCAGGGCTTCTCGGATGTGCCGGTCGTGCTCCCGGCCGAGGTGACGATCAACGCGGTCGGCCACGTCGACGACGCCGGAGTCGCGCTCGCCGGATTCCTGCGGCACCTCGCTGCCGAGGAGGGCGTGGCGAGCGTCGCTCTGGTCGGTCACTCGATGGGCGGGCTGTTCTCGCGCGCCGCGATCCGCGAGCTGCGCGGCGACGGCCCCCGTGTCGAGCGCCTCGTGACCCTCGGCACGCCGTGGGACGGCTCGGTGCTGGGCGACTTCCTCGACGGGGAGATCTCCGAGGCCGATGCCCACGGCGATCCCGCGACGCTGCAGATCTTCGCGGAGGTTCGTCCCTATGCCGACGCGAACTCGCAGGGCGCCGCCGCCGAGGTGTCGCGCCGGTTCCTGCGCGGCTGGAACGACGCGCAGGCCGGGGTGCTCGACGGCATCCCGGTCACGGCGATCGGTGCGGGGTACTTCGCCGCGGAAACCGAGCCGGTGCAGTTGTGGCCGCACGACGGTCTGGTGTCGCTGACGAGCGGGCGCGCCGACGAGGTCCCCGCGACGGTCCTGCCGGACGTGGCGCGGCACTCGTTCCCCGACCACGTGCACAGCATCTTCTTCGCCGAAGGCTTCGGCCTCCCGTGGGAGCGCGCCCTGACGTGGGACCCCGAGGTGTTCGCGGTCGTCGACGAGGCGCTCGGGCTCTGACCCGCGGGGGCTGGACGCGGCGGCATCCGGGGTATATGTTGTGAGAACCAACAAAACCTCGTGCGTCGGCGAACGACCGTGCGCATCCATGCGAAGGAGCAGGAATGCCCACCCCCACCCGTGACGACAAGTTCTCCTTCGGTCTGTGGACCGTCGGATACAACGGCACCGACCCGTTCGGCGGGCCCACCCGCAAGCCGCTCGATGTCGTGCACGTCGTCGAGAAGCTCGCCGAACTCGGCGCCTACGGTCTGACCTTCCACGACGACGACCTGTTCGCCTTCGGCTCGACCGACGCCGAGCGGCAGACCCAGATCGACCGTCTGAAGGGCGCGATGGATGCCACGGGCATCATCACGCCGATGGTCACGACCAACCTCTTCTCGGCCCCCGTCTTCAAGGACGGCGGCTTCACCTCCAACGACCGCCAGGTGCGTCGCTTCGCGCTGCGGAAGGTCCTGCGCAACCTCGACCTCGCCGCCGAGCTCGGTGCGAAGACGTTCGTCATGTGGGGCGGCCGCGAGGGCGCCGAGTACGACTCCGCCAAGGACATCCGCCAGGCGCTCGAGCGCTACCGCGAGGCCGTGAACCTTCTCGGCGACTACGTCACCGACAAGGGCTACGACATCCGCTTCGCCATCGAGCCGAAGCCGAACGAGCCGCGCGGCGACATCCTGCTGCCCACGCTCGGCCACGCGATCGCGTTCATCGACTCGCTCGAGCGCCCCGAGCTCGTGGGCCTGAACCCCGAGGTCGGGCACGAGCAGATGGCGGGGCTCAACTTCGCCGCCGGTATCGCGCAGGCGCTGTACCACGGCAAGCTCTTCCACATCGACCTCAACGGTCAGCGCGGCATCAAGTACGACCAGGACCTCGTGTTCGGCCACGGCGACCTGCACAACGCGTTCGCGCTCGTCGACCTGCTCGAGAACGGCGGCCCCGGTGGCGTGCCCGCGTACGACGGCCCTCGCCACTTCGACTACAAGCCCTCGCGCACCGAGGACGAGTCCGGCGTGTGGGACTCGGTCTCGGCGAACATGAACACCTACCTGCTGCTCAAGGAGCGTGCCGCGGCCTTCCGCGCCGACCCCGAGGTGCAGGAGGCGCTCGAGGCCGCCAAGGTGCTCGAGCTCGCGCAGCCGACGCTGGACGAGGGCGAGTCGTACGACGACCTCCTCGCCGACCGCTCGGCCTACGAGGACTTCGACACCGACGCGTACCTCGGCGGCAAGGGCTTCGGCTTCGTCCGTCTGCAGCAGCTCGCCACCGAGCACCTGCTCGGCGCACGCTGATTCCGAGAGGGGCCTGGATGCCACGGCATCCGGGCCCCTCTTTCCTCTTTCCTCTTTCCTCTTTCCGTCGAGTGTCCAAGACACGCCGCATTGCCCTCGCGTGAGACGGCGTGTCTTGGACACTGAACGGGATGCCGCACCGCTGCGGCACGAACAGAAGGAGTGAGCATGGCGCTCGTCATGGGGGTCGATTCGTCGACGCAGTCGTGCAAGGTCGTCGTGGTCGACGCCGAGACGGGGCGGGTGATCCGCGAGGGGCGCGCGTCACATCCCGCCGGGACGTCCGTCGACCCCGAGGCGTGGTGGATCGCTCTGCAGGATGCCATCGCACAGGCGGGTGGACTCGACGACGTCGCGGCCGTCTCGATCGCGGGCCAGCAGCACGGCATGGTCGCGCTCGACGCCGAGGGGCGCGTCATCCGCGACGCCCTGTTGTGGAACGACACCCGTTCGGCGCAGGCGGCGCGCGATCTCATCGCCGAGGTCGGTGCCGACGTGTACGCCGACCGCACGGGGGTCGTGCCCGTGGCCTCGTTCACCGCGACGAAGCTCCGGTGGCTGCGGGATGCCGAACCCGACAACGCGGCGCGCGTCGCCGCCGTCGCGCTGCCGCACGACTGGCTCACGTGGCGGCTGCGCGGATTCGGGCCCGGCAACGCCGACCTCTCGGAACTGACCACCGACCGTTCGGACGCCTCGGGTACCGCGTACTGGGGCGCCGACGGCTACGACCGCGAGCTGCTGGTGCGCGCGCTCGGGCACGACGCGATTCTCCCGCGGGTTCTCGGGCCGTGGGAGAGCGTTGGGACGCTTCCCGGCGGGGCGCTCGTCGGCCCGGGAGCCGGGGACAACGCCGGGGCCGCGCTGGGGCTCGGCGCAGGGGTCGGCGACGTCGTCGTCTCGCTCGGAACGTCGGGCACCGTCTTCGCCGTCACCGATCACGTCGTGCGCGACACCTCGGGCGCGGTCGCCGGATTCGCGGACGCCACCGGCCGTTTCCTGCCGCTCGTGGCGACGCTCAATGCCGCCCGCGTCCTCGACGCGTTCGCGGGGCTCCTCGGCGTCTCGCACGACGAGCTCGGTGCCCTCGCGCTCCAGGCCGAGCCGGGCGCCGACGGCGTCGTGCTCGTGCCCTGGTTCGAGGGAGAGCGCACCCCGAATCTGCCGCACGCGCAGGCGTCGCTGACGGGCCTGACCCTGGCATCCACGACCCGTCCGACCCTCGCCCGAGCGGCGATCGAGGGCATGCTGAGCGGCCTGGCCGTGGGGCTCGAGGCCATCCAGGCCCAGGGCGTCGAGGTGCGCCGCGTGCTGCTCATCGGCGGCGCTGCCGCGAACGAGGCCGTCGCGCGCATCGCGGCGCAGGTGTTCGACGCCGAGATCGTCGTTCCGGCCGCGGGCGAGTACGTCGCGCTCGGCGCCGCGCGCCAGGCGGCGGGGGTGCTCGCCGGCGGACCGGTGGACTGGACCGTCGCGACCACCCGCGCGGTCGACCCCGATCACCGCCCCGCCATCCGCGCCCGCTACGACGAGGTCGCCGCGCTCCGCGCGCGCGAGTAGCGTCGGCGCTCCCCCGCTCCCTGGCTGCGGCGAGGCTCGGCGCCAGCGGGGCGTCGAAGCGGTGGGGCGGGGGCCTGGACGCGGACGTAGGACGGTTGCCGCGCGGCCCGCACCCACGCGTAGGCCCGCGCGCCGGGCAGCGGGCGTCGCACGGCGTCGAAGCGGAGGCCGCGGTCGTCCGGATCGGGGTCGAGCCGAAGGTCGATCAGAGCGAACGGATGCCACGATCCCCACGGCGCCGCATGGCAGAGCTCGAGCGTCCACGTCGTCGCGACGTCGGCGCCGGTGAGCGCCCGCGGATCGGTCGCGGGAGGTCGGCCCGATACCGTGCGCGCCCCTAGCAGCACGGGGCCGCGATCACCGCGATACGGGAGCAGGATGCCGAAGCGCGCGCGTTCGGCGCGGCGGTGAGGGAGGAGGGCGAAGCGCTGGGGCATGCGCCACCCGGTCGAGGCGAACTCGACGTCCGCGACGCCGCCGTCCGTGTCGACGCGGAGAGCGAGACCGAGGATGTCGGGCAGCGGATCGGGCAGCCCGAGCGAGCGCGAGACGCGGGCGAGGACCGCACGGGTGTCGGCCGGCGCGTCGTCGATCCAGGAGATGCCCGCGGGCACGGCATCCGGGATCCAGCGCACCTCACCGCGCAGCACAACCCCGCGGCTGTGGATTGGCCGCGGGCGACGCAGACGCTGCGCGAGCGCGAACGCGAGCTCCAGGCCCGTCCCGATCGTGCGGGCGATCGGCGCGCGGGACGGTCTCGGGATGCCGGTGGCCGGGGTCATGCGACCATCGCACCGCGTCGGCCCGGCGTGGGCCGAGGGGGTTGCGCGCCGCTACTGTGAGGGACCATGAGCGGCGACGGCGGAGGGAAGCGCACCGGCATGCGCGACGTGGCCGACGCCGCCGGCGTGTCGACGCAGACCGTCTCGCGGGTGTTGAACGGGTATCCCGGCATCCGGGATGCCACCCGCGAACGGGTCCTCGCGGCGGTCGCCGCGCTCGACTACCGCGTCAACAACGCCGCCCGGGCGCTGGGCACGAGCCTCACGCGCACCGTGGGCGTCGTGGCATCCGATGCCGTCCTGCACGGACCTTCGGCGGGCATCGCGGCGCTGGAGCGGGCGGCGCGGGCGCGCGGGCGGTGGATCTCGACCGCTTACACCGACTCGGACGACCCCGCCGACATCGACGCCGCCGTCCGCCATCTGCTCGACCAGGGCGTCGACGGGATCGTGCTCGTCGCGGCGCACGGCGCGACCCCGCTCGAGGGGTACGACGTTCCGATCGTGCCGCTGTACGGCGAGACCGGCAGCCGTCAGCGCGCCGCGGCCGCCCTCGTCGTGGAGCATCTCGCCGACCTCGGACATCGCCGCATCGTCGAGGTCGCCGGACCGTCCGATTGGCGCGAAGCGCTGGCGCGGGCGGCCGGTGTCGCCGATGCCATGGAACGTCGCGGACTCGCGCACGTCGGGCGGGTGGCGGGGGACTGGAGTGCCGCGTCGGGTGCGGCGGCGGCCGACGCCGTCGCCGCGTACGTGCACGCGGGGGCCACCGCCGTCGCGGTCGCGAATGACCAGATGGCCCTCGGACTCGCGGCCGGGCTCGCCGCGCGCGGGCTCGAGATCCCGGGCGACGTCTCGGTGGCCGGCTTCGACGACAACCCGGATGCCGCCTTCTACACACCCGCACTGACCACGGTGCGGCTCGACGTCGAGGGCGAGGCCGCCGAGGCCGTGGCGCGGGTGCTCGGCGACGAGCCCGTGCTCCCGGCGCAGCCGGTGCTCGTTCCACGGGCCTCGACGTCCGCGCCGCGCTGAGCTCCGCGCGGCGGCAGGCCCCGGCGCGGTGCCGCGCGGCAGGCCCGGCCGCGGTGCCGCGCGGCCGCGGGCCCTGGCGCGGTGCCGCTCTCCGGAGAAAAACAACCCAACCGGGCGGAAACCGCGGCGCGAGCGGCGCCGAGGGCAGTAACTCCGGAGCCCGGAACGGCCGACGTGCGGAAACCGAGACATCCGCCCCTCGCGCGCGGTGGATGTTACCGGTAACATGGGCAGTGAACCCGCCACCGACCGAGTCGAAGGAGACCCGCGTGACCGACGCTCCCACGTTCACGCCCGAGGTGCAGGAGGCGATCGACGCCGTCCGTGCCGACGTCGCGAAACTGCACGCCGAGCTCGTGCGCTACAACCTCATCGTCTGGACCGGCGGCAACGTCTCGGGCCGCGTCCCGGGTGCCGACCTGTTCGTCATCAAGCCGTCCGGCGTCTCGTACGACGATCTCGCGCCCGAGAACATGATCCTCTGCGACCTCGACGGCAACGCCATCCCCGGCAGCCCCGGCAGCGAGCGCAGCCCCTCGAGCGACACCGCCGCGCACGCGTACGTCTACCGCCACATGCCCGAGGTCGGCGGCGTCGTGCACACGCACTCCACCTACGGCGTCGCGTGGGCGGCCCGGGGCGAAGAGATCCCCTGCGTCATCACGGCCATGGCCGACGAGTTCGGCGGCCCCATCCCCGTCGGTCCCTTCGCGATCATCGGCGACGACTCGATCGGCCGCGGCATCGTCGAGACCCTCCGCGGACACCGCTCCCGCGGCGTGATCATGCAGAACCACGGTCCCTTCACGATCGGGACGAGCGCGAAGGATGCCGTGAAGGCCGCCGTCATGCTCGAGGACGTCGCCCGCACCGTGCACATCGCGCGCGAGGCGGGCCCCCTCATCCCCATCCCGCAGGACAAGATCGACGCCCTCTACAACCGCTACCAGAACGTCTACGGACAGAGCACGGACGACCGCCGATGACCACGCAGACCCCCGTATCCGCTGCCGGCGCATCCGTCATCGCCGAAGGCCGCGCGTCGCTCGGCATCGAGCTCGGCTCCACCCGCATCAAGGCGTGCCTCATCGGACCGAACGCCGAGGTGCTCGCGGTCGGGTCGCACGAGTGGGAGAACGTCTACGCCGACAAGCTGTGGACCTACTCGCTGGATGCCGTGTGGTCGGGCCTCCAGGCCGCCTACGCCGACCTCGTCGCCGACGTGCGGCAGCGTTTCGGCGTCGCTCCCGGGCGGTTCGCCGCGATGGGTGTGTCGGCGATGATGCACGGCTACCTCGCGTTCGACGCCGACGCGGAGCTGCTCGCCCCCTTCCGCACGTGGCGCAACACCAACACCGGTGTCGCCGCGGCCGAGCTCACCGAGTTGCTGGGTGTGAACATCCCGCTGCGGTGGTCGATCGCGCACCTCCACCAAGCGGTCGTGGATGCCGAGCCCCACGTGCCCGAGATCCGCTTCCTCACCACGCTCGCCGGGTACGTCCACTGGAAGCTCACGGGCGAGAAGGTGCTCGGCGTCGGCGACGCCTCGGGCATGTTCCCCATCGACTCCGCCACCCGTGACTACGACGCCGAGCTCGTCTCGCGCTACGACGGCCTCGCGGCCGGACGCGTTCCGCCCCTCGTCGACCTGCTGCCGCGCGTGCTGATCGCCGGCGCCCAGGCGGGGGAGCTCACCACGGCGGGCGCCGCGCTGCTGGACCCGAGCGGGACGCTGCAGCCCGGCATCCCGTTCTGCCCTCCCGAGGGCGACGCCGGGACCGGTATGGTCGCGACCGGCGCGGTCGCCCCGCGCACGGGCAACGTCAGTGCCGGCACGAGCATCTTCGCGATGGTCGTGCTCGAGCGGCCGCTCACCGAGGTGCACCACGAGCTCGACCTCGTCACGACCCCGTCGGGGGACGCGGTTGCGATGGTGCACTGCAACAACGGCGCGAGCGAGCTGGCCGCGTGGGCGAACATGTTCACCGCGTTCGCCGCCGCGGCGGGGACCCCTGTGACCCCGGATGCCACGTACTCCGCGCTCTTCGCTGCGGCGCTGGAAGGCGAGACCGACGCCGGCGGGCTGCTGGCGTACAACCACCTCGCCGGTGAGCCGATCGCCGGGCTCGACGAGGGCCGCCCGCTCGTCGTGCGCACGCCCGACAGCCGCCTCACGCTGCCGAACTTCATGCGCGCGCAGCTCTACGGCGTCTTCGGGACGCTCGCGCTCGGCATGGACGTGCTGCACCGCGAGGGCGTCGGCCTCGACAAGATGTACGCGCACGGCGGCATGTTCCGCACCGCCGGGGTCGCCCAGCGCTTCCTCGCGGCGGCGCTCGACGCCCCCGTCGCCGTCGCCGAGACCGCCTCCGAGGGCGGCGCGTGGGGCATGGCCGTGCTCGCGGCGTACGTCGCCGACGGCGCGGGCCGCGACCTGGACACGTATCTCGCCGAGGCCGTCTTCGCCGACGCCCCGATCACCACCGCCGCCCCCGACCCGGCGGACGTCGCCGGGTTCTCGGCCTACCTCGACCGCTACCGCGCCGGACTCGCCGTCGAGGCGGCCGCCGTGGCATCCCTCTGATCACTCGAAAAGGAACAGTCATGACCCGCACGAAGCTCAAGAACGACCTCGACGGCTACGAGGTCTGGTTCGTCACCGGCAGCCAGAACCTCTACGGCGAGGAGACCCTGAAGCAGGTCGCCGAGCAGTCGCAGGGCGTCGTCGAGGGCCTCGCCGGGCTGCCGGTGAAAGTCGTCTGGAAGCCGGTGCTGAAAGACTCCGACAGCATCCGCCGCATGGCCCTCGAGGTGAACGGCCGCGACGACGTCATCGGCGTCATCGCGTGGATGCACACGTTCAGCCCCGCGAAGATGTGGATCGCAGGTCTCGACGCGCTGCAGAAGCCGCTGCTGCACCTGCACACGCAGGCCAACGTCGAGCTGCCGTGGAACGACATCGACTTCGACTTCATGAACCTCAACCAGGCCGCCCACGGCGACCGCGAGTTCGGGTACATCCAGACGCGCCTGGGCGTCGCGCGCAAGACGGTCGTCGGTCACGTGTCGAACCCCGCCGTGCGCCAGCAGATCGAGGACTGGGAGCGCGCCGCCGCCGGCTGGACCGCCGCCCGCACCCTCAAGCTCGCCCGCTTCGGTGACAACATGCGTTTCGTCGCCGTGACCGAGGGCGACAAGACCGAGGCCGAGCTGCGCTTCGGCGTGCAGGTCAACACGTGGGGCGTCAACGAGCTCGTCGAGGCCGTCGAGCAGGCCACGGATGCCGACATCGACGCGCTCGTGCAGGAGTACATCGACAGTTACGACGTCGTGGACGAGCTCCTCCCCGGCGGCGCGCGCCACCAGTCGCTGCGCGACGGCGCCGCGATCGAGCTCGGTCTGCGGTCGTTCCTCGAGGAGGGCGGCTTCGGCGCCTTCACGACGTCGTTCGAAGACCTCGGCGCGCTGAAGCAGCTGCCCGGTCTCGCGGTGCAGCGCCTCATGGCCGAGGGCTACGGCTTCGGCGCCGAGGGCGACTGGAAGACCGCGATCCTCGTGCGCGTCGCGAACGTCATGGGTGCGGGTCTTCCCGGCGGCGCCTCGCTCATGGAGGACTACACCTACGACCTCGTCCCCGGCAACGAGCGGATCCTCGGCGCGCACATGCTCGAGGTCTCGCCCTCGCTCACCACGTCCAAGCCGCGCCTGGAGATCCACGAGCTCGGCATCGGCGGCAAGGACGACCCGGTGCGCCTGGTCTTCACCGCCGACCCCGGACCCGCGCTCGTCGTGGCGCTGAGCGACATGCGCGACCGCTTCCGCCTCACCGCGAACGTCGTCGAGAACGTCGAGGCCCCCGACCTGCCGAAGCTCCCCGTCGGGCGCGCCGTGTGGAAGCCCGCGCCGGACTTCGCGACCTCGGCCGCGTGCTGGCTCGCCGCCGGCGCCGCCCACCACACCGTCATGACGACGGCCGTGGGCATCGAGGTGTTCCGCGACTTCGCCGAGATCGCCAAGACCGAGCTCGTCGTCATCGACGAGGACACCACGGTCCGCGGCTTCCAGAGCGAACTGCGCTGGAACCAGGCGTACTACCGCCTGGCCCAGGGCATCTGACCCCGCCGCCCCGGGCTGCCCTTCGCCGGCCCCGGGGTGGTGCGGCACGTACGCGTCTCGTTCGGGGCGCGTCTCGTGCACCGGGGTTGCCATCGCGCGCCCCGGTGCACGAACCGTGCCCCGGATCCGCGCCGGTGGTGGGCCACCGCGGATCCGGGGCATTCGTCCCGTGTGGGGTGCCGCGCGGCGGTGCGGCGTCGCCCCCTCGGGTGCGGCTGTGCGGCGTCGCCCCCTTGGGTGCGGCGGTGCGGCGTCGCCCCTTTGCGCGCGGCGTGCGGCGTCGCCCCCTCGTCCCACTTGTGGCGGGTGCGTGTCCCAAAAGGTGTCGCCTCAGGCTGCCCTAACCAGCCATAAGTGGGACATGGATGCTTGGGCATTGGGCATTGGGCATTGGGCATTGGGCATTGGGCATTGGGCAACCGGCATCGGCATTGGGCATCGGCGTCGGCATCCGGCGTCGGCGTCGGCATCCGGCATCGGCATCGGCTGTCGTCCCACTATTGGCGGTGCGTGTCCCGAAGTGTGCGGCCTCGGGGCCTGGCAGGCTGCAAGAAGTGGGACATGGATGCCGAAGCTGTCGGCCGCATGGCTCGGGGCTGCAGCGCCGCGGGCAGCTACGGCCGCTGCACGAGCAGAGTGTCGCCGATCAGTTCCGACGACGACGGGTCGAGGCGGCGGGGCGCGGAGGCGAACTCCATGACGACGCCCGACGCGTCGCTGCCGGATATGCCCAGTCCGCCGCAGAACGAGAAGTAGTTCCCCGGTTTCGTGGCGGGCAGCTGCACGATGCACGCGGTGTCCGCCGGCCCCCACACGGCCCAGTAGCGGTCGCCCGCGGAGTCCTCACCGACGTACCGGCTCGTCGACGGGTCTTCCGTCCCGAGGACCTCCGCCGGGAGGACGTCGGCGGGAACCTGAGCGCGGTCGAAGATCGCCGGCCGGGAGGGCGTCGTGGGACCGCCCGCCGTGCATCCCGCGAGGACGGATGCCGTGACGGCGACGAGGGCGACGGTCCAGCGGCGTCTCATCCCCCCACGGTAGGGGGCGCGTCCGCGGGGCGGCAAGGATCGCCGAGCCCTTCGGCGTCCCGGGACGCCGTGCCCGTCACAGCCGCTGGCCCAGCGACCAGAGGCGGTCCGCGCGGCCCGAGATCGCCTCGGACAGCGTGAACGCCTGGGCGTCGGTGAGGGATGCCACGTAGTCCACGATCCCGCGGGAGCGCGCGAGCGCCTCGGCCTCGGCATCCGTCGGTCGACGTTCGGTGGGAAGAGCGGCGTACTGCTCCTGCGCGAGCGCGATGAGCTCGCGCAGACGCCGTGGCGTGCGCGAGCGGTCGAGGTCGTCCTCGAGCCACTCGCCGAGCGCACGCACCGATCGCGCGAGGATGCGGCTCATGCCGCGCTGCTGGATCGCCAGGTCGGGGCGGCTCAGGACGAAGCGCTTGTGGACGAACTTCAGCACCTCGACGTGGTGCCAGGCGGAGGGCGACAGGGCGACGGGTCCGGACCTCGGGGTGTCCAGCGGCCGCAGCTGCGCGGACTCTTGGAAACGTCGGATCCAGCGGTCGGTGAACGCGGCCAGCCGCCGCTCCGCCGTCAGCGACCCGTCGAACGGACGGGCGAGCAGGTCGGTGACCATCTCGGCATCCACGTCGCTGACCGCAGCGAGGAACGCCTCATCGTCCGCGATCCACGGGTCGTCGCGGCGCATCTTCCGGCGGAGCCGCTCGAGCCCCGCGCCGGGCGCGAGCTCGGCGCGCACCTCGGCGTCCTCGCGGGAGCGCCACTCGATCACCTCGTCGAGCCAGCCCCGGAACTCCGCCGCGATGGGGGCGTGATCGAGGATGCCCGCGCGGTAGAAGTCGTCGACGTCGTGCACCGAGTACGCGATGTCGTCGGCGAGATCCATGACGGCGCCCTCGATCGTCTGCCGGAGGGGCTCGGCATCCACGCCCTCACGCGCCCGGTCGAGGTCGGCGGCATCCAGGTCGTACACCGAGTACTTGTGCACGCGGTAAGCGCCGTCAGGAGCGCGACGGATGCCACGGGGCGGGCCGATGCGCTCGATCTCGGCCGCGGACACCGACGGCGACCACGGGTACTTCGCCGACGCCGCGCGCACGGCGGCGGTGAGGTTCAGCCCGCGGGGCGCGTTCTCGACGACGTCGAGGGCGGCGAGGATCCGGTAGGTCTGGGCGTTGCCCTCGAACCCGTCGGTGAGTCCCAGCTCGGTGCGGGCCAGGCGGTCGAGCGTCGACTCCCCGAGGTGACCGAACGGCGGGTGGCCCAGATCGTGCGCGTACGCGGCCGCCTCGACCACCGTCGGGTTGCACACGTCGACGCCGGCGCGGGTGTTCAACTGCAGCGCGACGACCCGAGCGATCGCGCTGACCTTCAGCGTGTGAGTGAGGCGGTTGTGCACCGGGGCGCCCGAGATCGAGGGCGACACCACCTGGGTCACCGCCGAGAGGCGTGAGAAGTACGGCGAGAACTGGATGCGCTCGAGGTCGATCGACCAGGGGTCGGCACCGGCGGCGTCGCGGTCGTCGTACACGCGCGAGGCGGCCGTGGGCTCGTCGGAGAGCGTCATCCGTCCACGCTATCTGCCGTCGACAGTCGCGAGACCGCATCGCGCCGACCACCGCCCGCATCGCGGGGCCGCCGTCGGCGCGATGACGTCTCGCGGGCTCGCGCCCTCAGGCCCGGCGCACCTCGACGGCGACGACGCGGGCATCGTCGGGGCCCAGCTCGTACGTCGGGCCGGTCAGGCGCAGCGACACGGCCTCGTCCACCTCGGCGCACGACGCTCCCACGCGCAGCTCCACCTCGCCGGGTTCGACGACCCGGCGCAGCGTCCGGTCGCTGAAGGCCAGGCGGGATGCCGGGATCGTGAACCGCACCTCGGCGCTCTCTCCCGGCTCCAGCTCCACGCGGGCGTAGGCGACGAGCTGCGCGACCGGTCGGGTCACGCTCGCCACCGCGCGGTGCGCGTACAGCTGCACGACGTCGGCACCGCGGCGCTCGCCGGTGTTGGTCACGCGGACGCTCGCGGCGAAGGCGTCGCCGGCCCGCACCTCGGCATCCGCCTTCAGGTCCTCGCGCCGGAACGTCGTGTACGACAGCCCGAAGCCGAACGGACGGACCGGCGTCGGGTCGGTGCTCGTGACGTCGCTGCGACCGCCGAGGATCGGGTGCAGGTACGAGTACGGCTGTGCGCCGGCGGAGCGGGGGAGCGAGACGGGCAGTCGACCCGAGGGCGTGGCATCCCCGGCCAGCAGGGCGGCCAGGGCAGGCCCGCCCTCCTCGCCCGGGAAGAACGCCTGCACGACGGCGGCAGGCCCGGACGGGTCGTCGAGCGCCCAGCCGAGCGCGTACGGGCGTCCGGTGAGCAGCACCATGACGACGGGGGTTCCGGTCGCGACGACCTCCTCGACGAGCCGGCGCTGCAGGCCCGGCAGCTCGAGGGAGTCGGCGTCGTTGCCCTCGCCGACGGTGCCGCGGCCGAACAGGCCCGCGCGGTCCCCGACGACGACCACGGCGACCTCTGCCGTGCGCGCCAACTCCACCGCGGCGGCGATGCCCGCGGCATCCGTCCCCTCCACCGTGCATCCCTCCGCGGCGACGACGTCGGGGAATCGCGCGGACAGCGCCTCGCGCACCGTGGGGATCTCGAACCCCATCGGCGTGCCGGGGTGGTGCGCGAGCACGTGGTTGGCGAAGGAGTAGCAGCCCATGAGGGCCTCGGCGCTGTCGCCGTTCGGGCCGATCACGGCGATGCGACCGGGGGTGGACAGCGGCAGCACCTCGTCGTTGCGCAGCAGCACGGCGCTCTCCAGCGCCAGGCGGTATGCCAGCGCCCGGTGCTCGGCGTCGTCGAGGTCGACCGCGGTCGGGGCGTCGTCGAAGGAGGCATCCAGCAGACCGAGGTCCTCCTTCTCGGCCAGCACGCGCGCGACGGCCCGGTCGATGACGGCCTCGGGGAGCTCCCCGGATGCCACCCGCCGTGCCAGGTGGGGGAAGGCGTCGGGGCCGGGGAGTTCGACATCGATCCCGGCCTCGAGGGCGAGCTGTGCCGCCTCGCCGTGCGTGCCCGCGACCCCGTGCATCGAGCGGAGGAACTCCACCGCGAAGTAGTCGGAGACCACCGTGCCGTCAAAGCCCCACCGGCGGCGCAGAAGATCGGTGAGGAGCTCGGGAGAGGCGGCGACCGGGATGCCGTCGATCTCGGCGTAGGAGTTCATGACCGAACGCACCCCGCCGTCGCGCACGGCCATCTCGAACGGCGGCAGGAACACGTCCTGCAACTCGCGCGGACCGGCGTGCACGGGGGCGTGATTGCGACCCGCGCGCGAGCCCGAGTACCCCACGAAGTGCTTGAGGGTCGCGTGCACCCCGGCGGACTGCAGGCCGCGGACGTACGCGGTGCCGATGGTGCCGACCACGTAGGGGTCTTCCGCGATGCACTCGTCGACCCGTCCCCACCGCGGGTCGCGGACCACGTCGAGCACGGGCGCGAGGCCCTGATGCACTCCGACCTCGCGCATCGAGCGTCCGATCGCGGATGCCACGAGCTCGACGGTCTCCGGATCGAACGACGCGCCCCACGCGAGCGGGGTGGGGAAGGTCGCCGCCTTCCACGCGGCGAAGCCGGTGAGGCACTCCTCGTGCACGAGGGCGGGGATGCCCAGACGCGTCTCGGTCTTCAGCCGCCGCTGCTCGCCCCAGAGCCACGCGGCACGCTCGACCGGGTCGACCGGCCGGGTGCCGTAGACGCGCGTCAGGTGACCCAGGCCGTGGACCGTGGCATCGGCGTAACCGGTCGAGGTCACCTTCTCGCCGGACAGGGGGGCGACGACCTCGTCGCCCTGGTCGACCCAGTAGCCCACGAGCTGCGCGAGCTTCTCGTCGAGCGTCATCTCGGACACGAGCGCCTGCACCCGGGGCGAGACGCCGGGGGCCAGGGGCGCGGCGACATCGGTCTTGTGGATCGTCATGTGGATCAGCCCTTCACGGCGCCGGTGAGACCGCCGACGATCCGCCGCTCGAAGACGCTGAAGAACAGCAGGGCGGGAATCATCGACAGCGAGGTGAATGCGAGCACGCGAGCGGTGTCGACGGAGTACTGGGAAGCGAAGGCCTGCGTGCCCAGCGGCAGCGTGTAGGAGGCCTCGTTGTTGAGGATGAACAGCGGCAGCATGTAGGAGTTCCAACTGTTGACGAAGGCCAGGATGCCGACGGTCACGACCGCGGGAACGGCCAGCGGCAGCACCATGCGCCAGAAGAACCCGAGACGACCGAGCCCGTCGATCGACGAGGCCTCCTGCAGCTCCTTCGGGATCGCCGCGAGGAACGGCGAGAGGATGATGATCGTCAGCGGCAGCGCGAAGGCGATCTGCGGCACGATGACGCCCGTCAACGAGTTCGTCAGCCCCAGGTTGCGCACGAGGATGTACAGCGGCGTGATGGCGACCGTCATGGGGAACATGAGCCCGGCGGTGAAGAGCGCGTACACCGCTCCGCGTCCGCGGAAACGGTAGCGAGACAGCGCATACGCGGCCATCAGGCCCAGCGCCACGACGAACACCGTCGTGGCGATCGCGGCGATGGCGGAATTGCCGACCTGACCCCAGAACACTCCGCTGCCGAGGACATCGGCGTAGTTCTCCCAGTTCCACCGGGTGGGAAAGCCCGACGGATCGACGGTGATCTCGGCGTTCGAGCGGAAGCCGCCGAGGATGATGTACACCACCGGGGCGAGCATCATGCCGATCAGCAGGAGGGCGACGAAGCCCACGATGACCGAGCTCGAGCGCTTGGTGCCGACCGGGGCGCGGCGGGCCGAGCGGGGCGCCTTGGGCGCGACGAGGGTGGCGGTGGCGGTCACTTGGTGCCTCCCGTGAGAGCGCCGGCCGTGTCACGACGGAGCACGAAGCGCTGGTAGATGAGGGCGACGGACAGGGAGATCAGGAACATCACCACGGCGACGGCGCTGCCGTAGCCGAAGCTGCCCGCGTTTCGACCGTTGGCGACCATGTAGGTGGCCATGGTCGACGTCCCGGCCGTCGAGGCGACGTACTGACCCCAGATGATCCAGACGAGATCGAACAACTGGAGCGATCCGATGATCGACAGGAACGCCCAGATCCGGATCGTGGGACCCATGAGGGGGAGCACGATGTGGCGCTGGATCTGCCAGAACGAGGCGCCGTCGATCGCCGCTGCTTCGGAGAGCTCCTCGGGGATGCCCTGGAGCCCGGCGAGGAAGAGGATGACGGCGAAGCCGATGTACTTCCACGTGATGATGATCAGCAGCGTCCAGATCGCCAGCGCCGGGTCGGAGATCCAGTCGGCGCGGAGCGAACCGAGCCCGATCTTCTCCAGCGCGCCGTTGAGCGCACCGCCGGACTGGAGCATCAGGCCCCAGCCGAGGCCGACGACGACCTCGGAGATGACGTAGGGCACGAAGATCAGCACGCGGATGAGCGATTGCGCGCGCATCTTCCGGTTCAGCAGAAGGGCGAGTCCGAGAGCCAGCGGTCCCTGCAGCACGAGCGAGCCGATGACGATGAAGGCGTTGTGCCCGAGCGCCTCGTGGAAGGCGGGGTCGGTGACGATCGTGAGGTAGTTGCGGAACCCGACGAACTCGGTGGGGGTGCCGAAACCCGACCAGCTGTAGAAGCCGTAGAAGGCGGCCAGGGCCACCGGCAGGATGACGAACGAGACGAAGACCACCAGGGCCGGGCCCAGGAGGATCGCGAGTTCGCCGCGGATGCGCCAGTTCTCGCGGCGCCGCCGCACGGGCGACCGCCCGGCCGAGGAGGAGCGGGTGGCTCCCTCCTCGGCCAGGCGGCGACCGGCGGCGTCATCCGACGCGGTGGCGACGGGGTGACGCACGGTGGTCATGTCCGGATCCTCAGGAGCGCGACGCGGCCGCGTTGACGGCGTCGACGATGCCCTGCGGGCTGCCCTTGCCGGCGAACATGTCGACCACGGCGACGTTCAGCGCGTTGCCGACGTTCTGGCCGTACAGGGTGTCCAGCCACACCGACACGTAGGGGGCGTCGGTGTAGGCGGCCAGGGCCGACTGCAGAGCGGGGGTCGTGACGGCATCCGTCGCCTCGCTGGAGGCGGGGATCGTCTGGAACGCCTCGGCGTAGTACTCCTGGTTCTCCTTGGTCACCATGAAGTTGAGGAAGTCGGCGCACTGCTCGGGAGCGTTCACCCAGCACGAGTAGCCGTCGACGCCGCCCATGATGGCGCCGGGCTCGCCGTCACCACCGGGGACCTCGGGGAACGGGAACCAGCCGAGGTCCGCGAGCGGCTGCTGGTCGGGGGTCAGCGAGGCGATGACGCCGGGGTTCCAGGCGCCCATGAGCTCCATCGCTGCCTGGTGGTTGGCCAGGAGTCCGGCCGAGGAGCCGGCGCCCTGCTGGGCCGCGGTGGTGAGGAAGCCCTCGTTGAACGGCTCCGTCGCCAGGAACGACTGCAGGTTCTCCCCGGCCTCCAGCCAGCACGGGTCGTCGAAGTTGCGGCTCTCGGCGGCGGCGTCGAGCACGTCCTTGGCGCAGGCGCGCAGGGCGAAGTTGTAGTACCAGTGCGCGGCGGGCCAGGCGTCCTTGGCGCCGACGGCGATCGGGGCGACGCCGGTCGCCTTGATCTTCTCGTCGGCGGCCTCGAGGTCCTCGATCGTGGCGGGGGCCTCGGTGACGCCGGCCGCGGTGAGCAGGTCCTGCGAGGTGAAGATGCCGGAGGGCAGCACGGCGACGGGCATGCCGTAGTTCTTGCCGTCGACCTCGAAGGCACCGAGCGACCCGCCGAGTGCCGTCTTGACGTCGTCGGAGATCTTGTCGGTGAGGTCCATCGCCTGGCCGGCCTCGACGATGTCGGCGAGCTTGCCGCCGCCGCGTGCCATGAAGATGTCGGGGGCGTCGCCGGAGTTCAGCGCGGTCTGGAGCTTGCCGTCCATCTCCTCGTTCTGCACGGCCTGGATCTCGATGGTCACGCCGGGGTTGGCCTCCTCGAAGGCCGCCGCGGTGTCTTCCCAGTACTTCTTGCCGTCGCCGGTGGTGGAGTTGTGCCAGAACGTCAGCGTGACGCTGCCGTCGGCGTTCTCTCCTCCACCGCCTCCGGCGCAGCCGCCGAGGGCGAGGGTGCCGGCCACGGCGATGGCCGAGGCGGCGAGGATCTTCCTCTTGTTCATGTGATTCCCGTTTCTCTTCGTCGAGGTGCGTCCCTCACGGGATGCTCCGGTGTTCGGCTGCGATGCCGATCGTTCACACCCGGGTGTGCGGCCCGAGTTCCAGAAGTGTCACCCGGGGGGCGTGCGTCGTCAAACGTTTTCGAAAATGATTTCTACGACTAGTGTCGACGCGTGAACAGACGCGCGACCATCCACGACGTCGCCGCCGCCGCGGGGGTGTCGGTGGCCACGGTCTCCAAGGCCGTCAACGGCCGGTACGGGGTGTCGCCCGAGACGGTGGCGCGCGTGCTCGACGCCGTGGAAGCGCTCGGCTACGAGTCCAGCCTGGTGGCGAGCAGCATGCGCGCGCGCCGTACCGGGGTCATCGGCGTCCTCGTGGCGGACATCGAGCCGTTCTCCGCGGAGATCCTCAAGGGAGTAGGCGGGGCCCTCTCCGACACCGGTTACGACCTCCTGGCCTACACCGGTGCTCGCCGCGACGGCGAGGGATGGGAGCGGCGCTCGCTCAGTCGTCTGAGCGGCACGCTCATCGACGCGGCGATCCTGGTGACGCCCACGGTCGTGAACGTCGTCAGCGAGGTGCCCATCGTCGCCGTCGACCCGCACACCGGCCGTGCCGACCTGCCCACGGTCGAATCCGACAGCTACACCGGGGCGCAGCAGGCCGTGCACTACCTCGCGCAACTCGGCCACCGCCGCATCGGCTTCATCGCCGGTCGCCCGGACCTGCGGTCGGCGGTGGCGCGCGCCTCGGGGTACCGCGCGGGTCTGTCGGCGGCCGGCATCCCGTTCGATCCCGCGCTGGTCGGCGTCGGCCGATACGAGCAGGACGTCGCCCGCGAGGCCGCGCACGCGATGCTCGCCCTGCCTGACCGCCCCACCGCCGTCTTCGCCGCGAACGACCTCTCGGCCCTGTCGATCATCGAGGTCGCGGCCGAAAGAGGCCTGCGCGTCCCCGAGGATCTCTCCGTCGTGGGCTTCGACGACGTGCCCGAGGCCGCCCGTGCCCAGCCCGGCCTCTCGACCATCCGACAGCCGATGAAACGGCTCGGAGCCGAGGCGGTGCGCATCGTGCTGGCCCTCCTCTCGGGCGAAGAGCTGCCCGAGACGCACGTACAGCTGCCCACGCGCCTGGTCATCCGCGCCACGACAGCGCCGCCTCCGCCGCGCTGACGCGTTCGCTTCCGGCCGAGTGTCCAGGACACGCCGTCCGTGGCCGTCCGTATCGGCGTGTCCTGGACACTCGTCGGTGTGCGCCATCGACGTCTGTCGTGAAAAGTCGCCGAGTAGGGTCGGTGCGTGACGCGCGTGCTGTTCGCCCCGGACGGGTTCAAGGGGTCGATCTCCGCCGCCGACGCGACGACCGCGCTCGCCGCGGGGTGGCGCTCCGTGCGCGGCGGCGACGACATCGTGGAGCTGCCGATGGCCGACGGCGGAGAGGGAACCCTCCGCTCGTTCCTCAGCGCCGTGCCCGGCGCGCGACGGATGCCGCTGACCGTGACGGGTCCGCACGACCGGGAGGTCGCGGCATCCTGGGTCCTGCTCCCTCCCGCGGCGGACGCGCCGGACGGCACCGGGGTCGTGGAGCTCGCGTCGACCTCGGGAATCGAACTGCTTGGCGGCGCGCGGCGCCCGTTCGACGCCGGTACCGGCGGGTTCGGTCAGGCGATCGCGGCGGCGCTCGACCACGGCGTCTCGCGGCTCGTCCTCGCGATCGGATCCAGCGCGTCCACCGATGCCGGGTTCGGCGCCCTCACGGCCCTCGGCGCCCGGATCACGGATGCCGAGGGCCGCGACATCGTGGCCGGCCTCCGCGGCCTGCGCACCGCCGTGCGCCTCGATCGCTCGGGGCTGCGCGCCCTGCCGCCGGGCGGTGCCGTCGTCCTCACCGACGTGCGCAGCCCCCTCACCGGCGCGGCGGGTGCGGCGCGGGTCTTCGGGCCGCAGAAGGGCCTCGGGCCGGCCGACATCGCCGACGCGGACGCGGCGCTCGCGCGGGCGGCTTCCCTGCTCGGCATCGACGCCACCCTGCCCGGCGCGGGAGCGGCCGGTGGCACCGGCGCCGCCCTGCGGGCCTGGGGTGCCGAGCTGGTCCCGGGCGCCGAGCGGGTCGCCGACCTTCTCGGCCTGGCCGACGCGGTGGCCGCCGCCGACGTCGTGGTGACCGGGGAGGGGGCGTTCGACGCCAGTTCCGCCACGGGCAAAGCCCCGGCGCGGGTGGGGGCGCTGGCCCGAGCGAAGGGGCGTTCCGCGGGACTCGTCGCGGGGCGGATCACACCGGATGCCGACACGTCGGGCTTCGCCGCGGCCGTCGCGCTCGTCGATCTGGCGGGGTCGGCCGGGGCGGCGCTCGGCGACCCGGGCCGCTGGCTCACCGCCGCGGGCGCGGAGCTCGCGCGGCGCTGGGGGTGATCCCGCGCGGCGGGTCAGTCGTCCCCGTCGGGTCGCGCGATCCGGAGATCGGGGCGGGTATGCCGAGCCCCGAACCCACAATCGGGGCCCGAAACGCCCGGACCGGGGCCGACACGCCCCGCCGCTCCGGTACCGTCGTGGTGTGTCCCCTGTCTCCAGCAGCAAAGACGACGAGGTCGATCTCCTCATCGACGCCTGGTCGCAGCTGCTGCCCGATGTCGACCTGACCCCGCTCGACGTGATGTCGCGGCTGCGTCGCGCCGCGTTCCACCTGTCCAAGCTCCGCGCCCGGGCCTTCGCCAGCGCCGACATCGCGGTGTGGGAGTTCGACGTCCTCGCGGTGCTCCGCCGGGCCGGGACCGAGCTCAGCGCCACCCGCCTGATCTCGGCGACCATGATCGGCAGCGCGGCCATGACGAACCGCCTCGACAAGCTCGCCGACCGCGGCCTCGTCAACCGTCGCCCCAACCCCTCGGACGGGCGCGCGATCCTCGTCGCCATCACCCCCGAGGGCATCGAGCGCGTGGACGCCGCCATGACCGAACTCGTCCGTCTCGAGGCGGAGGCCCTGCGCGATGTCAGCCGCGCCGACCAGGGTCTGCTCGCGCGGGTGCTCCGGGTCCTCGCCGCCGGCGAGACCCACGAGGCGTGATCGATCTCGTCACGCGCCCCCTCGTTCTGGACGGGGGTCTGGGCACGCTGCTCGAGAGCCGCGGCAACGACGTGTCGTCCTCGCTCTGGTCGGCGCGGGTCCTGCGCGACGACCCCGACGAGGTGCGCGCCGCGCACGCGGAGTTCGCCGCCGCGGGCGCGGATGTCCTGATCACCGCCTCGTATCAGGTCGGGTTCGGCGGCGAGATCCCGGATGCCGACGTCGACGCGCTCCTGCGGCGCTCGGTGTCGCTCGCGCGTGAGGCGGGCCGGGCGCTGGTCGCGGCATCCGTCGGTCCGGTCGGCGCGCTACGGGCGGACGGCAGCGAGTACACGGGCGACGACGGTCTCGACCTGGGCCGGCTGCGGGCGTTGCACCGACGCCGCCTGGCCGTCCTCGCCGACGCCGGCGCCGATCTGCTCGCGGTCGAGACCCTTCCCTCCGCCCTCGAGGTCGAGGCGGTCGCGCTCGAGCTCGAGGGCCTCGGCGTGCCGGCGTTCGTGAGCCTGTCCGCCGACAGCACCGGGTTCGTCGCCCCCGGCGCTCTGGCCGGCGCTCTGCGCACCGCGGCATCCGTTCGAGGTGTCGTCGCCGTCGGGGTCAACTGCTGCCGCCCCGCGAGCGTCGTTCCGGCGCTGGCCGAGGCGCCCGCCGTGCCGCTCGTGGCTTACCCCAACACGGGGGAGCGGTGGGATGCCGCGACCCGCGGGTGGCGCGGCGGCGCGGAGCCGCTGGCCGAGGCCGCCCCCTCGTGGGTGGCCGCGGGCGCGCGGCTCGTGGGCGGCTGCTGCCGCTCGACCCCTGCCGACATCGCCGCGATCGCCGCCGCGGTCAGGTGATCCCGGTGCCGATGGCGGGTCAGCCGGGCTCGGTCCGGCCGCGCGGGGCGGTGCGCTCGGCCAGGAGCGCGATCTCCTCGGAGCTCCAGCCGAAGCCGTTCTGCAACTGATCGCCCAGCGTGGAGAGCGCCGACGGCAGCGCGGTGGCGACGCCGTTTCGGACGTCGACGGCGCGATCGTCGAGGGCGTGGGCCGCCACCCGCATCTCGTTCACGAGCGATCTCAGGCGATCGACGCCGTAGGCCCTCGCGACGAGCTGCGCGTCGCCGACCACGATCACCGACAGCTCGCGGGTGTCGCTGTCCGACGTCCGGCCGGACGAGCGCAGCGACAGGATGATGGCGAGCCCGCAGGCCAGGACGATGAGGATGGCGACCGCGGAGCCGATCTCGAGGGAACGGAACACCGCTCCCACCGGCCCGACCCACCCGGTCGTCGCGCCCACCACGGCGCGGGCCGTCGAGTAGGCGGCGTACGCTCCCATGGCCACGGCGAGGAGTCGTGCGGGTCGTCGGGGTGCCACGCGGGAGCGGGCGGCAGCGATCGCGCAGACGCCGCACACCACGGCGAGGATCGCAGCCTTGACGATGAGTGACACGTCCTCGCTCGTGATCGCCGTGGACGCTCCGGTCGCGACCGCGGTCGCCGCCACCAGCCCGAGGGCGGCACGGCGGCGGCGCACGGACAGCGCGGCGACGGCGACGGCCATCGTGCCGGAGGCGAGCACCATGCCGGCGTCCGCGACGACCAACGCCGGTCGCGCGCCGTCGTACCGGTGCACGACATACATCACCGTCGATCCGATCGAGAAGATCCCCGCCATGGTGGCGTACCGGACGAAAGTGGTGAAGGGCACGGGCGCCGAGGCCTTCGGAAGGGCGATGCCCACGACGGCGATGGCGACGCCGATGGACATCGCGGCGAGCCCGATCGTCAGCAACACTGCTCTGCCCCCTCGCCGGTGCGGTGGTTCGCGGTCACGTCACCATATCGGCCGGGACGCGCCGTTCAGTCGAAATCTGCGGCGAGGGCGTTGCGGTGGTACTCGAAGATGATGCTCGTGCGGGTGGATGCCACGCTGTGCCGCGCCGACAGCTGATCGACGACGAAACGGCGTACGGCCGAGGAGTCGTCGACGGCGATGTGCACGAGGAAGTCGTCCGCGCCGCCGAGGAAGAACAGCTGGATGACGTCGGGATGCCGCCGGATCTCCTGCGCGAACGCGCGGATGCTCTCGTGCCGCTGCCCGGGCCGGAGGGTGACCCCGACGATCGCCTGCAGTCCGCGGCCCAACCGGCTCTGGTCGACCGCGGCGTGGAAGCCGGTGATGAGGCCGCGCTCGACGAGACCCCTCACCCGGGCGTGGGCGGTGGAGGCAGCGACCCCGAGAGCGTCGGCGAGAGCGGCGTTGGTCATCCGGGCGTCCGCGGAGAGCAGCTCGATGATGCGCGCGTCCAGCGGGTGCAGGTCGTCGTCGGGCATCGCAGATCCTTCGGTTCGACGATCGAGAGAAGGGCGTCACGCTCGACGATACCGCCGCGATCGCGATTCATGCCGAAGGATCTGCGGAGTTACGTCGCGGAAACATTGTTTCCTGCGATTCTTCCTGCCACGACCAGTCCGAGGAGAGACCGATGCGCATCGCCGTGCCCACCGAGATCAAGAACAACGAGAACCGTGTCGCGATGACGCCCGCCGGTGTCGACGCGCTCGCCCGCCGCGGTCATGACGTCCTGGTTCAGGCCGGTGCCGGCGAGGGGAGCGGATTCTCCGACGAGCAGTACCGTGCGGCGGGCGCGGAGATCGTCGCCTCGGCCGAGGAGACCTGGGCGCGTGCCGAACTCCTGGTCAAGGTCAAGGAGCCGATCGCCCCGGAGTACGGGCACCTCCGCTCCGACCTCACGCTCTTCACCTACCTGCACCTGGCGGCGGATCGGCCGCTCACCGATGCCCTCATGGCCGCGGGGACGACGGCCGTCGCGTACGAGACCGTGCAGACCGCGGATCGCGCGCTGCCGCTCCTGGCACCCATGAGCGAGGTCGCCGGGCGCCTGTCGATCATCGAGGGCGCGCACCACCTGCTGCGCGCGTCCGGCGGTCGCGGCCTGCTGCCCGGTGGCGTTCCCGGGACTCCAAAGGCGAAGGTCGTCGTCATCGGCGGCGGTGTCGCCGGCGAGCACGCCGCGGCCAACGCCCTGGGGCTCGGCGCGCACGTCACCGTCATCGACATCTCGCTGCCCAAGCTGCGCCTGATCGAGGAACGCTTCGGCGGCGCGATCCAGACCCGCGCGTCGACGCGTCTCGAGATCGCCGAGCAGCTCGCCGACGCCGACCTGGTGATCGGCTCCGTGCTCATCCCGGGGGCCGCGGCGCCCAAGCTCGTCACCGACGACATGGTCGCGGCCATGAAGCCCGGCTCGGTGCTGGTCGACATCGCGATCGACCAGGGCGGCTGCTTCGAGGGCTCCCGACCGACCACGCACGACGCCCCCACCTTCCGCGTCCACGACTCGCTCTACTACTGCGTCGCGAACATGCCGGGTGCGGTGCCCGACACCTCCACGCGCGCCCTCTCCAACGCCACGCTCCCGTACATCACCCGCATCGCCGACGCCGGCTGGGAGGCCGCGGCATCCGCGGATCCCGCTCTCGCGAAGGGGGTGAACGTCCGGGCCGGCGTCGTGGTGAACGAGGGCGTCCGCGCCGCCTTCGACCTCTGACGCGGGCTGCGATGCGTCAGGCGCGCACCCAGGCGTAGGTGATCTCGGGGCGCCCGGGGCCGCCGTAGCGCGGCTCACGGCGTACCCGGCCCGCGTCGGCCAGGTGCTCGAGGTACCGCCGCGCGGTGACGCGCGACATGCCCTCGCGTTCACCGACCTCCGTCGACGACACCGCGCCCGGTGCCGTGCGCACGTGGTCGGCGACGGCCTGCAGCGTCTCGTCGCTGAGACCTTTCGGCAGCGACGGCGCCACCGTGCGCAGCGATCCGAGCAGCGCATCGACCTCCGACTGGGTGGCGTCCCCCGCTGCCCGGTCCAGTCCCTCGACGTACGTGCGGTACGCCTCCAGGCGCTCGCAGAACGCGGCGAACGTGAACGGCTTGATGAGGTACTGCACGACGCCGGTCGACACCGCGGCGCGCACCGTCGCGGCATCCCGCACCGCCGTCACGGCGATGATGTCGACACCCGCGCCCATCGCGCGCACGCGCCGGGCCACGTCGAGTCCTCCGCCGTCGGGCATGGTCATGTCCAGCAGCACGAGGTCGATCGGGCGGTGGGGGTCGGCGATCGCGGTGAGCGCGGCGCGGGCCCCCGCGGCCTGGCCGACGACCTCGAACCCGGGGACGCGCCCCACGTACGCGGTGTGCAGCTCGAGGGCGAGGGCGTCGTCGTCCACGACGAGGACCCGGATCATGTCGTCACCGCCTCGACGGCTGCCGGGAGCATGACGCGCACGGTGGTGGGTGTGCCGGTGACGTGGAGGGTCCCCCCGTGGGCCGCGACGATGTCGCGCACGAGGGCGAGCCCCACGCCGCGGCCGCCGGGGGACGCCGCCGGCTTGGTCGAGGCGCCGAACGCGAACGGATCCGTGAGCGAGGGATCGAAGCCCGCTCCGCTGTCGCTGACCTCGATCGCGACGTCCGGCCCCGTGCGCGTCAACGACACGCGAACCCAGTGCCCGTCGGTGCCGGACGCCGCGGCATCCATCGCGTTGTCGACGAGGTTGCCCACCACCGTCACCGCTTCGGCCGCAGCCAGCGGCAGCGGGGGAGTGGGCTCGTCGACATCGAGGTCCAGGGTGACGCCGCGCTCCGCGGCCTCGTCGAGCTTGCCGAGCAGCAGTGCCACGACGACGGCGCCGTCGTTGCCCGACACGAGGCGGTCGGCGAGATCCTGTCGACCCTCCGTGGATGCCGCGATGAGCTGCCGCGCGTCGTCGATGCGGCCGAGCTCGAGCAGGGCCAGCAGCGCGTGGAGGCGGTTGCCGTGCTCGTGCGTCTGCGACCGGAGGGTCTCGCTCAGGGTGCGCACTCCCTCGAGCTCGCCGAGCAGCGCCTGCAGCTCGGAACGGTCGCGCAGGGTCATGACGCGTCCGCGCTCGGGGGCGCGACGCCCCGCCAGGTCGCGCGCCTCCTCCTGGTTCACCAGCAGCACGCGGTCTCCGGTGACGACCGTCTCCTCGACCATCCGCCGACCCGTGGCGATGGCGTCGGCGAGCCCGGCATCCATGTCGATCCCCCGCGGGTCGAGGCTCACCTGCCCGCGCGTGGCGGGCGGGAGACCGAGGAGGTCGGCGGCCTCGTCGTTGTAGAGCACGATGCGACCGCCGCCATCGGTCACGACGAGGCCCTCGCGCAGGGAATGCAGGACCGTCTCGTAGCTCTCGACGAGTCGGGCGAGTTCGCGCGGTGTGTACGACCCGGTCACGCGGCGGGCGCTGCGACGGACGTAGAGCGCACCGAGGATGCCGATGCCCACGATGCCGGCCGCGGCCACCACGATGAGGGGCACGCGCGCGGCGAGATCGGCCTGCACCGCGGTGAGGGTGACTCCGACGGAGACGAGTCCGACGATCTCGCCGTCGTCGGCGCCGTCCGCGCGGATCGGGACGATCGTGCGGACCGAGGGCCCCAGAGTGCCGCCGTACACCTCGGTGAACGTGCGCCCGGCGAGCGCCTCCTCCCGCGAGCCCAGGTACGGCTCGCCGATCTCGGAGCGGTTGCGGTGGGTCAGCCGGATGCCGTCGGGGGTCATGATCGTCACGAACGACAGGTCGGCGTCGGAGAGGATCGCCTCGACCATCGGCTGCAGGGTGTCGGAGTCGCGGGCGCGCACCAATGCCGCGACCTCGGGTTCGTGCGCGAGGGTCTCGGCCACGGAGCGCGTGACCTGCTGGGCCTGGCGCTGTCCGGATTCCGACAGCTGCGCCGACATGAGTGCCGCGAGCACGCCCGCGACCAGTACGACGACGCCCAGCGACACCATCGCCAGCCGTCCGCCCACGCTCAATCGCACGCCGTGCCCTTTCCGGTCTGCCGTGAACAATACGACCACAAATCGCCCCGGACGCGGCGCTCGGCCAAAGTCAGGACGTCGCCGGCGACCCCGCCGGACTCAACGAAGACGTTAGGAAAAAGGGGAAGTCGCAGATGTCTCTCTCACTCCGTACCACGCGCGACGGTCGTCCGCGCAGGAAGATCGACCGCAACCACTGGCTCTACATCGCCGTCATCGTCGCCGTCGTCGCCGGCATCGTCGTCGGTCTGACCGCGCCGCAGTTCGCCACCGCCCTGGAACCCCTCGGCAAGGGCTTCGTCAGCCTCATCAAGATGATGATCGCGCCGGTCATCTTCTGCACGATCGTCGTCGGCATCGGATCGATCGCGAAGGCCTCGACGGTCGGCAAGATCGGCGGCCTGGCCCTGGTCTACTTCCTCGTCATGTCGACCTTCGCCCTCGGCATCGGCCTGCTCGTCGGCAACATCATCCACCCCGGCGAGGGCCTGAACATCGCCGGTGCGACGTACGAGGCGGCCCCCGAGGCCACCACGACGCAGGACTTCATCCTGGGCATCATTCCGACGACGTTCTTCTCGGCGTTCACCGGCGGCAGCATCCTCCAGGTGCTGTTCATCGCCCTCCTCGTCGGCTTCGCCCTCCAGGGCATGGGCGAGCGCGGCGCGCGCATGGTCGAGGGCATCCGCAACTTCCAGGCGCTCGTGTTCCGCATCCTCGGCATGATCCTGTGGCTCGCCCCGATCGGTGCCTTCGGTGCCATCGCCGCGGTCGTCGGCAAGACCGGCTTCGGCGCGGTCATCAGTCTCGGCATCCTGATGGGCGCCTTCTACCTGACGTGCTTCCTCTTCATCGCGGTGGTCCTGGGCGTCCTGCTCTACGTCGTCACCCGGGTGAACATCTTCTCGCTCATGAAGTACCTCGGCCGCGAGTACCTCCTCATCGTCGGCACCTCGTCGTCCGAGGCCGCGCTGCCCCGCCTGATCGCCAAGATGGAGCACCTGGGCGTCTCCAAGCCCGTCGTGGGCATCACCGTCCCGACGGGTTACTCGTTCAACCTCGACGGCACGGCGATCTACCTCACGATGGCATCGCTGTTCATCGCGACGGCCATGGGCGCGCCCATGTCGATCCCGGAGCAGATCGGTCTGCTGATCTTCATGATCATCGCGTCCAAGGGCGCGGCCGGAGTCACCGGTGCGGGCCTGGCGACCCTGGCCGGCGGTCTCTCCGCCTACCGCCCCGACCTGGTCAACGGCGTCGGCGTCATCGTCGGCATCGACCGCTTCATGTCCGAGGCCCGTGCGGTGACGAACTTCACCGGCAACGCCGTGGCGACCCTGCTCATCGGCGCGTGGACGAAGCAGTACGACCGGGAGCGCGTCGGCGAAGTTCTCGCGGGCCGCATCCCCTTCGATGAGACGCTCCTCACCGGGCACGATCACTCGGCCACCCCCGCGGCGGATGCCAAGGAGGAGGCCTCGGCCGAGGCGAGCACCGGACCCGCCCGGGTCGACACGCAGGCTTTGAACGCCTTCCGCGCCCAGGCGGAGGCGGAGGCGGCGGCCCGGAGCCGTTCGTGAGCCTCACGCATCTCTCGGCGGGGGCGGCTTCGGCCGTCCCCGCCCCCGCGCGCGTCGACGTCGCTCGCACGTGGCTGCTGCGTTCGCCGCTGGCCGCGGGCGGCGACACCGCCGCCGACGTGCTGGTGCTCGACCTCGAGGACGGGCTGCCGGCCGGACGCAAGGCCGAGGGGCGCGAGCGCGCCCGCCGTGCGGCCGAGGCGTCGCCGGCGTGGCTGCGCATCAGCGCCGCCGGCACGCGTGACGGCGAGGCCGACCTGGCCCTGTGCCGAGAGCTGGGCGATCGGCTCGCGGGCGTCGTCCTGGCCATGTGCGCGGGGCCTGCCGATGTGGCCCACGTCGCGGCATCCCTCCCGACGGGTATCCCGATCGTCGCGATGATCGAGTCGGCCGCCGCCCTGCTGTCGGCCCCCGCGATCGCCGCGCACCCCGCGACACGTCGCCTGGCGTTCGGCACGGGGGACTTCCGCCGCGACACCGGGATGTCCGCCGAACGCATCGCCCTGGCATGGCCGCGGGCGCAGCTGGTCGTCGCGTCGGCGGCGGCCGGCATCCCCGGGCCGATCGACGGACCGTGCGGGCAGATCGAGCAGGCTCAGGATGCCGCCGAGCATGCGGCGGCGATGGGGTTCACCGGCACACTGGCGCTGCGGGATGCCGCGATCCCGGGCGCGCACGCCGGCTTCACCCCCACCGCCGCCGAGGTCGAGGCGGCCCGAGCCGCGCTGGCCGCCGTGCCCGACGGCCCCGTCGACGGTTCCTACGCGCCGACCCTGGCGCGTGCCCGCGCGCTCGTCTCGCGCGCCGAGGCCCTCGCAACGCTTTGATCCCGGCGGACCACCTCGCGCTGCGCACGGGGCGGTGCGGCGGAGGTCACCGCGACCGGAACCACCGGAGGCGCCGCCGCATGGGCGGCGGCGGCGAGGCCGCAGCCTCGCGCGCGCGGCGACGGGCGGACCACGCCGCCAGTTCGGCATCCACGTCGACCGTCGGCGTCACCACCGGCGGGCCGCCGAGCAGCTGTCGGCGGGCCTCGACGACGCGACGGTTGAAGTCCTCCAGAGCCTCGCGAACGTCCGCCTCGCGCGAGAACGCGTCCATGCGATCGGCGAGTTCGGCGTGCTCGACGCGCAGCGTCAACGCGGGCGGACCCAGGCCGCTGAGCTTCTCGCTCTCGATCTTGCGGCGGATCCACCAGTCGGGGTCGTGGCTGTCGCCGAGGTTCGTGAGGGGCTTGCCCGCACCCGGCAGGTCGTCGAAGTCGCCGCGCCGGATGGCCTGCTGGATCTGGGTCTCCACGTAGGCGGCACGTGCCGCGGCGGTCGACCCGCGCTCGGGCGCGGAGGTCTTCTCGGGCTCGGGCTCGATCCCGGCATCCCGCAGGCATCGATCCAGGCGGTAGCGCTCCGCCGCCTGCCTGGGGTCGTCGCTCATGCCGCCTCCGCCGTGTGCTCGGGTCCTTCCAGGCTACGTCGGCGCCGGGCGGGTGGCGCCGGCAGCCCGCGTCGGCGCCGGTCCTGTGGCGGCGGCAGCCCACGTCGGCACCGGGCGGGTGGCGCCGGCAGTCTGCGTAGCACCGGGCGGGTGGCGCCGGCACCGCGTAGCGGCGGGTGGGTGGCGCCGGCAGGCGCAGCTCCGGCGGAATCGCCCCGCGCCGGGCGTGGATGCCGGACAACCGGGGTGCTGCAGGAGTCGTGCCCGAGGGAGCCCGTGGACGTCCGGGCTTACAGCCCGAGTCGGCGCAGCCGCAGGCGCGCCATGTCCTGTGCGCGCGGGCCGGAGCCCAGCGCGCGCTCGGTGATCCGCAGGATGACGCGGGTCGCGGTCTTGACCGGCAGCCAGGAACGCCGCACGCCCAGCATGCGGCGCAGGCGCGGAGGGAACGTCGCCACGGCCGCGGCGAACAGCACGCGGTACGCGACGCCCATGAGCCCGGTGAAGGGGGGTCTGCGCAGGAACCGCACGACCTCATCGACGCGCGCGTCCCGGCGCAGTTCCCCGCGGTCGAGGAAGCCGTCGAGCTCCGCGCGCAGGGCGGTCTCGCTCGTCGGCGGGTCGGGGATGCGCATGAGCCGGCCGGCGGTGGCCCAGTCGGCCACGTACGCGTCGGGGCCACCGGGGATCGTCCCGCCGTAGGCCTGATGGCTGCGCAGGAACGCATCGGTGAAGGCGAGGTGCACCCAGCGGACGAGATCGCCGTCCTCAGCGGTGTACGTTCGCGTGGATCCGTCGCCGGAGCGGTATTCACCGTGGACACGACGGTGGAAGCGGCCGACGCGCGCGGTCTCGGCATCCGCCTGGGTCTTCGATCCGTACGTGAGGGTGATGACCCACCGGACCGTGCCGGTGAGGCGCCCGATGGGGTCTTCCCGGTAGCGCGACCAGTCGTGCACCCCCGCCAGGGCGCCCGGGTGCAGCGCCTGCAGGAGCAGGGCCCGGATGCCGGCCACGAGCGTGCCCATGCCCGCATGAACGGTCCACGCGGGACCGTTCTCGGCGAAGTAGCCGCCGTCGTCCCCGTCGGCGATCGCCCGGACGTAGGGGGCCATCCCGGTCGGATCTCCGGCGAGGGCGGTGAGCAGCTTCGCGCGCAGACGAGCGACGGGCGCGGGGACCGGAGGTGGGGACGTCACCGTTCCAGCGTGCCATCCGGCCGGAGCCGGAGGGCCGGGATCAGTGGTCGTGCGTGACGACGGGGACCGTGCCGTCATCGCCGATCAGGACCGCGTCCTGCGTGGCCCCGAGGGCCGGGGTGACGACGACGGCGATGACCGACGCGGCCACCATGAGACCCAGCACGCTGATCGGCTGGGCGGCGCGGGGATCTTCGCCCGCACGCCCGCGCCGACGAACGCGCGCCGCGACCGCGGCCCCGACGACGATGAGCAGCAACGCCGCCGCCGCGACGGCGATGACGCTCGTGTGCGAGGGCAAGACGAAGACGAGGGCGGTGGAGGTGAGCAGCCCGCCCAGCACCCCCACGAGCGTCGCCCGCGGGGCCACGAGGCGCCCGAGGGCGAGCACCGCTCCACCCCAGACGAGCGCGGCCACCCCGAGGACGACCAGGCCCGCTCCGAGGCCGCGCGAGGCGGCCCCGGAGTTCGGGCCTGTGATCGCGCCCGCACCGAGTGCGGCCAGGATCAGCCCGGCCCCCCATGCGGACACGGAGGGCCACGACCGGACGAAGGTCGCGGCGTTCACGCTCAGACCGCCGCGGTGCGGGGGACGTTGCGCTCGGTGCCGAGGCCCACACCGAGCAGCACGACGGCGCTGGCGAGGTGCAGGAAGTGGTCGGGCACGTTCAGGGCGAGGATGTTCGCGGGACCCGTGAGGAAGAACCCGACGATGCCCAGCAGCAGGTACACGGCCCCGACGGCGATGTTGACGCCCTTGGCGGCGCGGACGTTGGCGAGACCGGCCACGAGCAGAGCGGCACCGATGAGCAGGTGCGCGATGTTGTGCAGCGGGTTGACCTCGAAGATGCCCAGAAGCAGGCCACCCTCGTTGGCGATGAATCCGACGCCGCCGGTCACGGCGAAGCCGAGCAGACCGACGAGCAGGTAGACGGCGCCGAAGACGGTGGCGACGATGCGGTTCGGTGACGAGCTCATGATGAACCTCCCAGAGTTCTGACAGCGACCACTCGGCCGCCTTCCTCACATCTTCGGAGAGACTGGTGGATTCGGATTGGGCTTTGCGGCGTGCGGCCTGATCCGGTAAAGGGCGACGGCCCGCGCTCGATCCCCGGAAACGACAGAAGGCCCCCGAGTACTCTCCGAGGCCCTCCGTAACGAATCCGACCATACGGAGGCGAACGGGGTGTGACGTCGGGATTGCAATTCCGCCACTGTTCGCCTACACGCGGGTCTGGCACACTCGCCGCATGAGGTCTGAGACGACGTTGTTCCAGACCGGCAACAACACCGGCATCGAGGTGCCCCCCGAGGTGGTCGAGGGGCTCGGTGGCGGCAAGCGGGCCGCGGTCACCGTCGACGTGAACGGATACGTGTACTCCAGCAGTCTGGCGGTGATGGGCGGACGTCACCTGATCCCGTTCTCGGCAGACCGGCGAAAGGCCACCGGGCTCGCTGGAGGCGATCCGATCACGGTCGAGCTCACCCTGGACACCGCCGAGCGCACGGTGGAGGTTCCCGCTGACCTTGCCGCGGCGCTCGAGGCGGCGGGTGTTCGTGCCGCGTTCGACGCGCTCGCTCCCAGCGCGCGCAAGGCCCATGCCGGGAGCGTCGCCGAGGCGAAGGCTCCCGAGACCCGCGCGCGCCGCATCGACAGGATCGTCACCGCCCTGGCCTGACGGCGACTCGTCGGCCTGGCGCGGACGATAGCCTGGAGCGGGAGGTCGTGTGGGCCGGACGAAGGATGCCATCGCTGAGGGGCTGTCGATCGCGACGGCCGCGGCGCGGCTCTCCGTACGCAATCGCATCCTCGTCGAGACCATCGCTCGCGGCGGGCACTTCGACGGTGCCCTCTTCGCCGAGTTCGCCCGTGAGACGCTGCGTGCGCTGGCCGCCGAGCAGGATCAGGCCGCGGACCGGGTCACGCAGCAGCGAAAGCGAGCGTGGGGACGTTTCTCCGACTCGTCGGGCACACACGACTACCGCGACCGCGACACCCGTAACCTGCGCCGTCGCGCTCGCCAGTCGCGCGGTGTCGCCAAAGAGCTGCGCGATTTCGCGGACGACGCCGAGCGGGTCGACGGTCTCGTCGCCGCAGCGCGTGCGGCTGCGTGGGGGGACGTCGAGGCGAACCTGGCGAAGCGACTGGACGTGGAGGGGATGACGGCGGATGCCGACCCCGACTACGCCACGATGCGACGGGCACGCATGGATGCGCTTCGCATGGTCGATCTGGCCCGTCTCGCCTCGCAGGCGAAGAAGCGGGTGAAGGAGCAGTCGGCAGCTGCGTCCGACGTCGGATCGACGCCCTCGGACCCGAAGAAGAAGTCGGCTTCGTCCTGATCCGCGATCCGTCCCCGCGGGCGACTTGCGAGAGCTACCAGGAGCCCGGCGACACGTCGCCTCGCGCGGGTGGCTCGAAGACCGCGACGCGGTGCGGGCGACTCTCGTCGATGCCGGCGGGCCGGCCGGTTCGCGGCATCGGAGTCGTCGCGCACGAGGTGTCGTGGGTCTCGCGGTGCATGTGCCAGAGCACCGCCTTCAATGCGTCGAGGTCGGGGTAGGCCCCCAGGATGCGGGCATCGTCGTCGAACGCCGACCACTCGCCATCGGCGCCCCGGTGGGCGAATCCGAAGATGCGTCGGGAGCACGCCCCGAGGATGAAGTCGTCCTCGAACGACTTCCAGGAAATGTCGGCCGACGGCCGCCTGATCCCGAACATGGGAAGCTCCTTTGCCTGCCCGTGTGAGTCTTGGCGACAAGATTGGCGGGACAGGACCGACGGAGAGATGCGGGTGCGGGCGCGTCTGCGTGATTCGGCCGAAAGTCAGCGCGCGAGGAACATCCGAGCGCGTGCGGCGACGGCGCGGATGCCGGCGAGACAAGAAAAGCGGCCCGGTACAGATTCCTCTGTGACCGGGCCGTTCACTGTCTCAACACAGTGTGCGCCCGAAGGGACTCGAACCCCTAACCTTCTGATCCGTAGTCAGATGCTCTATCCATTGAGCTACGGGCGCAGGGCCTCCGCGCGAAACGGCGCGCAGGCCGTGGTCCAGCATAGACGGGAACCGTGCCGAGGTCTAATCGGCGTGAACGCGGCCGTATCCCGGGCGTGGCGGGCGCGTGTCGGGACGGTGAAGCAGGTCGGACGTACGCTGGAGCCATGAGCGCCTACGTCTCGGCGTTCGAGCTGTTCTCCATCGGAGTAGGACCCTCGAGCTCCCACACGGTCGGCCCCATGAGGGCCGCCGCAGAATTCGCCGCACGGCTGCGCTCCACTCGGATGCTCGGGAACGTGGCGTCCGTCTCCTGCGCTCTGTACGGGTCGCTCGGTGCGACCGGGATCGGGCACGGCACCCCCGACGCCGTCGTCGCCGGGCTCCAGGGGCTCGCGCCCGAGACGGTGGATCCGGATGCCGTGCGCCGAGCATGGTCGGACTGGCCCGACGGGCGGGAGTTGACGCTCGCCGGGAGCCATCGCATCCCCTTCTCCAAGGACGACATCGTCCTCGCCCCCCGCACGCGACTGCCCGGACACCCGAACACCATGACGCTGTTCGCGCGCGACGCCGACGGGGCGATCCTCGCCGACGAGACGTATTACTCGGTGGGCGGAGGGTTCATCCGCCGCGAGGGGGAGGCGACGCGGGTGACCGCTGCACCCGTTCCGTTCCCGTACGCCGACGCGGCCGCGCTCCTCGCGCTGTGCGACGAGCACGGCATCACGATCGCCGAGGCCGCGCGGCGCAACGAGGAGGCGCTGCGCTCGGACGAGGAGATCGCCGAGGGCCTCGACCGGATCTGGGATGCCATGGCGGCCTGCGTGGACGCCGGACTCCACAACGACGGTGTGCTGCCCGGCATCCTGAAGGTGAAGCGTCGCGCGTCGGTGATCCGCGCGCAGCTCGAGGCGAACCAGGCCGAGGGGCATCGGGAGCTGCCGGGGGAGTGGCTGGGCGCCTTCGCGCTGGCCGTCAACGAGGAGAACGCCGCCGGCGGGCGCGTCGTCACCGCCCCGACGAACGGCGCGGCCGGCATCCTGCCCGCCGTGGCGATGTACTGGTGGCGATTCCTTGCCGACTCGGGGCTGGGCGTCGGTAACGCCGTCACGCCGCACGGCGAGCTGGTCGGCAGTGCGCTGATGGGCTTCCACGGCCAGGCCGCGACGCGTGGCGGGGCGGCGGATCGGGACGACGCGCTCGTCGCCGAGGCCAATCGGCGCCGTGGAATCCGCAGATTCCTTCTCACTGCTGCGGCGCTGGGCTCACTGTTCAAGAACAACGCCTCGATCTCCGGCGCCGAGGGCGGATGCCAGGCGGAGGTCGGCTCCGCGTGCGCCATGGCGGCGGGTGGGTTGACGGCGGTGATGGGCGGTACCAACCGACAGATCGAGAACGCCGCCGAGATCGCGATGGAGCACCACCTCGGGCTCACGTGCGACCCGGTCGGCGGGCTCGTGCAGATCCCCTGCATCGAGCGGAACGCGATCGCCGCATCGACCGCCGTGACCGCTGCACGCCTGGCGCTACGCGGAGACGGCACGCACTACGTGTCGCTCGACACCGTGGTCGAGACGATGCGGCAGACCGGCATCGACATGTCGACGAAGTACAAGGAGACGAGCGAAGGGGGCCTCGCCGTCAACGTCATCGAGTGCTGACGCGGCGGCCGGGCCACCGAATCAGCGCTCGTCGCGAAGCTTCGCCGTCAGGGCGTGCAACTGCGCGAGCTCGGCGTCGTCGAGACGCGCCATGCGGTCGGCGATCGAGGTGGCGTGGGTCGCCGCCAGACGGCGGAATGCGAGGGCGCCGGCCTCCGTGGCGGTGACGAGCGACCCGCGTCCGTCCTCGGGGTCGGCGCACTTGGTCAGCAGGCCACGGGCGACCATGCGCTCCACCAGGCGCGAGACGCTGGGCTGGCTGATGAGCATGTTGGCCGTGACGTCGCGGAGGCGTGCGGTCATTCCGTGGCGACGAGTCACCGTCAGCAGTACGTCGTACTCGGCCTGCGAGAGCTCGGAACCTTCGAAGTCGTTGCGCAGATCCTCAAACACCTCGTGCTGCGCGCGGAACAGGCTCTCCCAAGCCCGGACGGCGAGGCGACGATCGGTCATGCACTCAGGGTAGAGGCGACCGGGGGCCTCGGGGCGGCGCCACGTCCATGTCGATGAATACAGCAAGGGCCGGTCGAAGCGGCATCCGACCGGCCCTCTGCACCAAGAGTGTCCTGCAATCACATGTCGGTGGTCGCCACAGCAAAACAACCACCGCGCTCACACTCTATAACGGTGAGGTAACGAAGGGAAGAGGTCGTCGTGATCTTTTCGTGATGTTTGTTCCTCGGCGGCGGTCAGCGACCGCGCACGTGATTCCACTGCGTGATGACTTCGGAGCCGTGCTCGAAGCCCAACTCGCTCACCGCGGAGGTGCCCAGGACGAAGTAGCGCCCGCCCGCCGCGGTGAGGCCGAGCCAGACCCCGGCGAGCGCCCGGAGGAAGTGCGCGTGCGAGAAGATGAGCACCTGTTCGCCGGCGCGCACGCGCGGTCGGAGCTCGTCGAGAAGCGACTCGGCGCGCACCGTGACCTGCTCGACGGTCTCGCCCGGCGTCGCCCCGGCGGGCGCTCCGGCCTGCCAGATGGTCCAGGGGCGGCCGAGTCGTGCGGTGATCTCGGGGGTCGTGAGGCCCTCGTAGGCGCCGTAGTCCCACTCGACGAGACGCGGCTCGGGCTCGGCCTGTGGATAGCCCGCGCGGGCGGCGGTCTCGACGGCTCGCCGCAGCGGACTCGTGAGCACGAGGTCCCAGCGTCGGGTGGCCAGGAGTGTGCCGGCGAGCTCGGCCTTGTACGCCCCCGTCTCGGTGAGGGGGATGTCGGTCAGCCCGGTGTGGCGACCGGTGCGGCTCCACTCCGTCTCGCCGTGGCGGACGAGCACGAGGCGCCCGTCGGGATCGGTCAGCTCGGCGTCATTCACATGCCCCATCCTGCCGCCGTCGAAGCGGTGTCGGGGCGGAGGCGGCGAGAAAGGACGAAGGGCCGGTCGAGGAGTGTCGACCGGCCCTTATCCCTGCACCAGAGTGTCCTGCAATCACATGTCGGTAGCTGCCACAGCAAAACAACTACCGTGCGATGACTCTATAACGGTGAGATAACGAAGGGGAAGGGGATGCCGTTATCTTTTCGTGATTCATAGGTCTCTCATCAGTTCGCGCGCCGCCGACGTCGGAGCTCTCTGTCGCTCAGCGTCGCGGTGGGCGGCATCATGCTGTGCCCTCCTGCTCGACGAAGCGCGCCCCGAGGTCGCGTCGGGAGCGCGCTCCGACTTTTGCGCGTGCCTGATAGATGTGGGACTCCACTGTTCGCACGGATATGAACAGGTGATCGGCGATCTCGCGGTTGGACATTCCCGCGACGACGAGGTGAGCGATCTCGCGCTCCCGACGCGTCAGCGGAGACATTCCGGGGGCCGCCTCGTCGTACCGTCGGTCCAGCGCATCGATCATGCACCGCGTGGTGAGACACGCGTGGCGCAGAGCAGGGGGGCCCTCCGCCCAGACCGACTCGACACGCTCGGAGATGTCACGGGCGTGCCGCACGAGACCGTTGCTCGCGAGGAATTGCGCGATCCACAGCTTCACGCTCGCGACGGCCATGTCGTGCCTCAACGGCGGGTAACGGGTGCGCGCGGCCTCGAGGCTGCGCACGGCCTCCTCGCTGTTCCCCCGGACGGCCGCGGACAGAGCCCCCGCGAGCCCCGCGATGCCCAGCACCCGGTCGTCCCCCTCTCGGGCGGCTCGTCGCCTCTCTCGGGCGAGGCGTTCGTGGACCGGTGGAGCGTCCTCGCCCAGCACGAGGTGCGTGACCAGCTCCACCATGAGGACCCACAGTCGTTCGGCGGTGGACAGGCCCGGCACCCCGCCATCCACGACGTACTCGTTCACGCGGCCGAGAAGGCGCTTCGCCCCCTCGGCGTCCCCGAGTTCGCCGCGCGCGTAGGCTTCCGTCAGCCAGGCCCACAGTCGCGAGGTCCCCGTCGTCATGGCGGCCGCGTCGTGCGCGGCATCCCGTGCTTCCCTCCGCTCGAGCGACAGGCTGAGCACGCCGACCGTCGCCAGCATCAGGCGGGGATCGTCCCCGGCGGTAGATCCCCGCGCGAGAGCCGACCGCAACGCCTGCGCCATCGACGTGTGGCCGCGCAGCCCCCACACGGCACCGAGGAAGATCGCGCGAGATCGGTCATCCTCGTCGGAGATGACGTCCGGGAGGAGCCGTTCCGTGTCGGACTCACCCGCCGACACCCGTGCGTGCGCCAGTTCCAGCCGGAGTCCCACATCGTCCGCCCCGTCGGTGACGCCCATCGCCGCATAGGCCTCCGCCGAGGCATATCGGCCCTGATCGTTGTGCAACCGCGCCGCATCACGAAGAGCCCGCCGGCACAGATGAGCCGGCGCGGATGCGGGACGAATGCTCTCGCGCAAGAGCAGATCGGCCAGGGCGACGGCGATGGGTGGGCTCCACCATCTGCCACCGCCCTCGAGCATGCGGGAAACCGCGGAGCCGACCAGTGCGTCCACCCGTCGAGAACCGAGGAGTCGGGCAGCGCCATGCGCGAGCAGGGGATTCGCCCACAACGCGCCCCCGCGGGACTCGTCCGTGTGGAGGTAGCCGCCCGCTCGCAAGGCATCGACCTCGTCGACAGGGCGGATGCGCGCGGCATGCGAAGACGACAGCCCCGGAAACCGGTGAACGACCACCAGTGTCGAGAGGTGCTCGGTGTCGAGCGCGCTGAGGTGGGACCGGACGGCGTCCGCCAGTCGCGTCCACGGCGGCACCTCTCGAATTGCAGCGAGAGGGTCACGTCCATCCTGCAGCGCGTCGCCGGCAACCCCCGCCAGTTCCCGCAAGAGCGAGCGGGACCCGTTCGCCAGCCAGATGACCGTCTCCATCGTCACTTCGTCGAGTCCATCGGCTCCGCACGCCAGGAGGAAGGACCACGCTTCCGCCTCCGCGAGGGGTTCGAGATCGATTCGCCGAGCGAAGCCTCGTGTCCCGAGGCCGAGAAGCGCGGCCGCCACCGGGTCGGACGGAGCGCGGGCGACCGTCGGAGCCTCCACGGTGAAGCAGACCGGGACGCGTTGCCGGCACACCGCCTCGATCAGCACGCAAACGCTCTCATGATCGAGATCGTGGGCGTCGTCCACGAGCAGAGCCGTTCCCGGTGCGAGGAGGGCCTCCGGCCCCGGCCCCGCGAGCGCCGTCCGAACCCGGGCCATGCCGCGGATCAGATGCGAGGGGATATCCCGCCGGGCGAGCGCCTGAGCGACACGGTTCATCGTCACCGTCTTGCCCGTGCCCAGCGGTCCCACCAGCACGACGGCGGCGCCGGACGCCAGGTGATCCGCGATGTCGTCCGGATCGGCGAATCGATCGGTACCGCTGACGAAGTCATGCCCGCCCAGAAACTGCACGTCCGCCCCCATCCCCACCCCCACTGTGGTTTCGGCTCGGTGTGGATGTCACGTTAGCGGGTGGGAAAACCTCTGGGCCTGTCGATCACGTGATGCGTACCGCAATTGCGTAACCCGGTAGTACGGAAGCTTTACGGAAACTTCGTCCGTATTGCGGAGAACCTGCATGCGCTCCTACTGATCTTCGCCCTGGTTCGCGGTGGAAGCCCTAGGCCGCACCCGGCGCGATGGGCAGGCTCGTCGTCGCGGGCCCGACCCGCCCGCCGGGCACCGGCAAGGCGGATGGCAGATGATTGGGGTTTTCATGGAGCAACAGAAGCGTCGAACCCTCCGGCGTCGGATCTTCGCCGTCGCGGCGGGTGGCGCGGCCCTCGGTGTCGGCGTCGCGGCCACCCTCGCGGCATGGACGGACACCGAGTGGGTTTTCGGGGGGGATGGGACCGGCGGCCCGGGCGTGGGGACGTCCACTTTCGCCATCGAGCAGAACACCGAAGCGCCGGCCTTCGACGAGGCGGCGTGGACGGATGCGCCGGACAACCCCGGCGGGGAGATGGTTTTCACGGCAGACGGGATCCTCGGCACCGAACTCTCCCCGGGCGTCAGCGTGTACGCCCCGGTGGCCCTGCGCACCACGTCCACCTCGATCGCCGGGTCCGTCGAACTCCAAGCCGCGACGCCGGCGGATGGCATCACGACCGCTGACCCGGGCGGCCTTCTCTTCGCCGCTCTCGACGTGCGCGTCGCCACCAGCGCGACGCCATTCACCTGCGATTCCGACGCCTTCACCGGCGGTGCGACCGTGATCGCCGACGGAGCACTCGCGAGCACAGGAGGATCGGGCACGCAGACTCTGCTCGAGGCATCCGGATCGGTGCAGTACTACTGCTTCGAGGTGACGCTTCCCGACCCGATCCCGGTGGCCGGTGGCACCGACCCCGCGGAGTACATGGGTCGCACCGTCGCGCCGGCATGGGAGTTCGTGGCCACCTCGTGATCGAGCCGCTCACGGCATCCCGCCCGTTCGCCGCGCATGCTGCATCATCGTCCGGCCGGCACCCCGCCCGGTCCCCGGAGGATCGACCGCTTCCGCTGATCGAACGCGTGCGGGATGCCGTGACGATGGCGTTCGGATGCCTCGGCATCCTCGTCGTCGCCTGGTTCGCGGCCAGCGCGCTGGGGAGTCTGGGGATCATCGTCTTCGTCACGGGGTCGATGGCGCCCTCCCTCCCCACCGGCGCCGCTGCGATCACCCGTGTCGTCGACGCGTCGGAGCTGTCCGTCGGCGATGTCGTCACCGTCCGTCGCCCCGATGGGAACGTGCAGGTGACGCACCGCATCGTCGACATCGCGCCCGTCGGCGAGAACCCGCGGGCGCGCAGTCTGACCCTCCGCGGCGATGCGAACACGGCCGCAGACCTCGAGCCGTACGTGGTCACCGAGGCGGCGCGCGTGCTCGTCGGCGCCCCAGCGATCGGGTGGCTCATCATCGGGGCGAAGACGCCCGCGGTGATGCTGGGCGGGGCGGTGCTCGTCGCCTTCGTCGTGGCATGGGCGTTGTGGCCGATGCCGGACCGCGTGAATGCCGGCGCGTACGAGCCGGACGACGAGCCGGATCGCGCCCGCTGAACCGAGCAGGAGAAACATGTCCCACCCCCGCCGTTCCCGGGGCCGACACGGCGGCGCCCTGCTCGTGGCAGCCGTCTCTTCCGTGATCATGGGGACCGGGAGCCTCATGATCGCCGACGCCGCCCTCGCCGCGCTGATCGACGTCCCGCACACGGGCGCCCCCGGCCGGCTGGTTCTGTCCTCCGACCCTTACCCGGCGGAGTTTCTCGACCTGAGCCCGGGCGAGCCCGCCTATTGGCAGATCCGCGCGCGACTCGAAGATGCCACGAAGGCGGAGCTCGCCCTCGAGCTCCGCAAGAGCGGGGCTCTGGCGGCCTCTCCTCGCGGCTTGGTCATGCGGGTGGACGTGTGCGACTCCCCGTGGTCCGGTGTCCCTGAGCAGCCCCTCTGCGCCTCGGGGGCGCGAGAGGTCGCCGCGGCGTCACCGGAGGACGACTTCGCCTCGTCCTCGCCCGTGTTCGAGTTGCGGCCCCTGACACCGTCGGCGCCGCAGTATCTCCTGGTCACGCTCGCGGTCGACGGCTCCGCCGCTGCCGCGTCGGACGAGACGCTGATGGGTCTGCGGAGTCGCCTGGGGGTCGGTCTGACGGCGACCTCCATCGACGAGGTACCCGTTCGAGCCCCGGACCGTCTGGCTGCGACGGGATCCGCTCCGGGAATGCTCATAGGAGCGGGTGCGCTCGCCGCAGGTCTTCTCGGCGTGGCGGCGGCGCTGCGTCTGGGCCGGCGAGGGGGCCGCTCGTGAACCGGCGGTCGCGCGCCGCGCTCGCGGCGGCGATCGGAGCGGTGCTCGTGGTGCCCCTCGGGATCACGGCGACGACGGCGAGCTGGAGCGACATCGAGTGGACCCATGGGGAGCCGATCGGCACGGGCGTTCTCGACTGTGAAGACGGGACGATGCTGGACACGCGCTCGCGCGGTACCTTCCTCGCGGGAGAGGTCTTCGGCGTGAGTCTCGACGATGTCGCCGAGCTCGAGGAGATGCGCCTGACGGTCGAGAGCGGCGGCGGCGCCACCCCGCGTCCCGGCAATGCGATCGATCTCGGTTCGCCGCCGCCCAGCCACACCTACGCGAACCCCTTCGATGTGGATGCCCTGGACATCGTCGGCGTCGACCTCACGGGATTCGCCGTCGCGCTGCCGGGGGCGGCGTTGGGTGCGGCGAGCCAGTGGACGCAGGGTGCGACGAACGGCCGCGCCGTCGGAGCGTCCGGCCTGGTCAATGACTCGGGCGGCATCCTGGTGTCCGAAACGGCACCGGGATCGCAGTACCCGCAGCCGGCGACGATCGACCTCACCGGCCTCCTCCCCACGATCACGGGGCTGGATGAGGCGGTTCTCGAGGTCGGCGCCGTCGCCGCGAGATCACAGCTCGACGGGTGCGCCGCGCTTCAGGAGCAGGTGTGGGGGGTGGCGCCGACGCAAGCGGTCGTCCACCGCGACTACGGCATCGCCGGACTCGGGGTCGTCCTGGATGCCCCCGCCGTCGCGGCCCTCACGGGCGCTGTCACCACCGCGGTCGGTGACCTGGACACGGCGGTCGGTGCCCTCGTCGGGCAGAGCGGGCTGATCGCCCAGAACCTGCGGACCAACCTCGCTCTGGCGGTGCCCGGGGTCGTCGCGGCGGGCATGGCGGGTGACGTCGCCATCACCGGTCTCGACCTCAGCGCGACGGTCTCGCCTCTCCTGGACCTGACGCTCTCCGGCGACGGCTTCGCCATCGACCTCGCGAACGCGCGCATCCTCGTCGACGTCGAGCGCCTCACCGGACCGCTGAACGACGCCGGACCGAACACCGAGTTGCTCCTGGACGCCGGTGTCATCAACGACATCGTCGCCGAGGCGGGCGTGCTCCTCGACGACTGGGCGGGGGATGTCACCGACGCGCTGCGGGCCGCGATCCGCGACGCACGGCTCGGGATCGACCTGACCACTTCGGTGTCGGCGGCCGGCTACACCCTGGCCACGGTCCGACTGGGTCTGGACGCGACGATCGGGCAGGTGCTCGATGGCGACGCCACGATCGGGGTGACTCTCTCCGACCAGCCGACCGGCCTCATCGTCGGGACCATCAACGTCGCGCTCGCCGCGCTCGAGCTGCCCACCCTGAGCTCCATCCTCTCGGTCCTGGGCGGCTCCGGGGGTGCGTTGACCACGGTGCTGGCGAACCTGCTGACCACCGAGCTGATGGATCGGGTGACTTCGCTGGGCGCCACCCTGTCCGCGCTCTCCGCGCCGGTCGTGGAGGTGCTCTCCGACGTGCTGAATGCACTCCCCACCGTGGTGTCGCTGATGGTCAACGTGCAGCCGGACCAGGAGGGCGCCCCGCCGGGCTCTTCGTTCGTGGCGGGCGGTCCTCGGTCCACCGCCGAATACACCATCACGGCATTGCGGCTCGGGCTCGCGGATGTCGCGGTGCCCGAGGACTTCGCGCACATCCTCTTCGCCACCGGGTCCGCGGGCCCGGTCAGCCTGCCCTGAGGGGTGGGGCGCCTACGTCTTCGCCCCCGTCAACGCCAGCGTCCCCCCGAGCCCGATCATCATGACCCCGCCGGTGGCCGACAGCGTCGAAACCCGCGTGGGTGACCGCGCGAACCACGCGCGCGCGGTCCCCGCAGCCAGCGCCCACGCGCTGTCGCAGAGGAGCGCCAGCACCTGGAACGTCAGGCCGAGCAGGAGCAGCTGCGCCCACACCGCACCGGCAGCGGGCGAGACGAACTGCGGCAGGACCGCGACGAAGAACGCGATGGTCTTGGGGTTGGTCATCCCCACGACCATTCCCTGGCGCAACAGGGTCCACGACGACCGGGAACCCCCGACGGCACCCAGCGGCGATGCGTGCCGGTGCCGGATCGCCTGGATGCCGAGCCACACGAGGTATACGGCCCCGGCGATCTTCAGCGCGGTGAAGGCCACGACCGACGACGCCACGATCGCGCCCACGCCGAACGCCACCGCGATGACCGCCGGAACCGTGCCGAGCGCGTTGCCCACGACGCTGAGGACGCCGGCCCGGCGTCCGAGAGCGATCGACCGACCGATGACGAACAGCACGCTGGGTCCGGGGACCACGATGATCACGACGGAGGCGAGCACGAACGCCAGGAGGCTCTCCCACGGGACCACCCGCTCACACTAACGCCGCCGGAACGGCGCCGCGCACTACTCTCATGACACGGTCGTCTACCCGAGGGAGCCGTCATGCAGGAGCAGTTCGACACCGTCGTCGTCGGAGCCGGGATCGCCGGATTGGCGGCGGCGCGCCTCCTCGCCCGCGCGGGGCGTCGTGTCGTCGTCGTGGAGGCGCGCGACCGGGTGGGTGGCCGTGTGCATTCGCAGCGCGACGGCGACCACATCACCGATCGCGGGGCGTCCTGGATCCACGGGATCGACGACAGTCCCGTGGAGGCCGCCGCGCGCGCTTTCGGTATGCCGATGGTCGAGTTCACCGTCGGCGGGTACCAGCCGGACAGCAGACCGCTCGCGTACTTCGGGGCTGACGGTGAGCGCGTGGGCAGCGACGAGGTGCAGCGCTTCGCCGACGACGTGCGCGCGCTCAACGCCGATCTCGTCGACGTGATCGCCTCTTCGGCCCCGGATGCCACCTATGCCGACGTGGTGGAGGCAGCCCTCGCCGCCCGTGACTGGGGCCCCGAGCGCGCGCAGCGGGTCCGCGAGTACAACGGCAGGCGCGCCGAGGAGCAGTACGGCGTCCACATGTCGGTGCTCGGAGCCCACGGGCTCGACGACGACACGGTCAACGGGGACGAGGTCGTCTTCCCGCGCGGTTACGACGAGCTCGCCACCCACCTCGCCGCCGGCCTCGACGTCCGCCTGGAGCACGTCGTCACGTCGATCGACTGGTCCGACGCCGGGGTGACCGTCACCGCTGATCGCGGCACGTTCCACGGCGCCGCGGCCGTGGTCACCCTCCCCATCGGCGTCTTGCAGTCGGGCGATGTCACGATCACCCCGCCGCTGCCGGACACCCACCGGCGCGTGCTCGGGGTGCTGGCATCCAATGCCTTCGAGAAGGTCGTCCTGCGCTTCGCCGAGCGGTTCTGGGATGCCGATGTCTACGGCATCCGTCAGTTCGGCGACGAAGGGGAGTGGTGGCATTCCTGGTACGACCTGGGGCGCATCCACGACGAAGCCGCCCTCCTCACCTTCGCCGCCGGCCCCGCAGCCGTTGCCACCAGGCACTGGAGCGATGAGGAGATCGCGGCCTCCACGATGACGCAGCTGCGTCGTCTGTACGGGGAGGACGTGCCCGATCCGCAGAGCGTCGTCGTCACGCGCTGGCAGGACGACCCGTTCTCGCGCGGTTCGTACAGCTACATGAAGCCCGGCTCGATCGGCCCCGACCACGACGAGCTGGCCGTCCCCGTCGGAGGCGTGCTGCATCTCGCCGGCGAGGCGACGTGGGGCGACGACCCGGCGACCGTGCCCGGTGCGATGCTGTCGGGGCACCGCGCCGCCGAGAACGTGCTCGGACGCGCCGTGCCGATCGAGGGTCTCTGGACCTGACTCAGCGCGGCTCGGGGCCCGTCGCCACCGGGAGAGCGGGGTGGTTCGACCACTGACTCCACGATCCCGGGAACACGCGCGGCCTGAACCCGGCGAGGGTCAGCGCCACCGCCTGGTGAGCCGCGGTCACCCCCGAGCCGCAGTACACGCCCACCTCGGCGCCGGGGACGGCGCCGAGCGCCGCGAAGCGCTCACGAAGCTCTCCCGGCGCGCGGAACCTCCCGTCGTCGGCGACGTTCTCGGTCGTCGGCGCGCTCACGGCACCGGGAACGTGGCCCGCGCGCGGGTCGATCGGCTCGGCCTCGCCGCGGTACCGCTCGCCCGCCCGAGCATCCAGGAGCAGCGCGTGGTCGGCGAACGCGGCCACCTCCTCCAGGGGCAGCACGGGAAGCGCGCCGTAGGTCAACGTCACCGAACCGGTCGTCGGTTCCGCGGCATCCCCCGTCTCCACACCGAACCCGGCATCGGTCCACGCGCGAAGCGCGCCGTCGAGCAGGCGCACGTCCGCGACGCCGGCGTACCGCAGCAGCCACCAGGCGCGTGCGCTCGAGAGGTTTCTCAGGTCGTCGTAGACGACCACGGTGTCGCCGTCATCGACCCCCCAGCGGCGCGCCGACTCCTGCAACGCCGCGACGTCGGGGAGCGGATGCCGGCCCTCGGTCGGCGCGCCGTGCCCGGCGAGCTCGCGGTCGAGGTCGACGTACTGAGCGCCGGGGATGTGTCCGGTGCGATACTCCGGCCGGCCGTCCGGCCGGTCGAGGCGCCAGCGCACGTCGAGCACCCGCACCGGGCCGCCGTCGGGGAAGTGTCCCGCGGCCAGGGCGGCGCGCAGGTCGTCGGCGGTGGTCAGGATCTCCGGCATGGGCGTGCGCGACCTTTCGTCGGGGAGGGGATGTTCACCTGCCGCTCGAGCTTACGGTCCGTCCGTCCGCGAGGCGGGCGGCGGCCGTGTCGCGGCGCGGCCCGACCGGCACCATCGACGTCGCCTTGGGCAGGCCCATCGACGGGGTCGCCACGAAGATCGACTCGGCGCGGTCGACGAGGTAGGTCTCGTGCCAGATGCCGACGACTCCGGCCGCCTTCCGCGCGCGCCTGTTGAATCGCGTCCAGGCAGGCCGGTGCGCCTGCGTGGGGGCCGACGCGTAGGCGTAGAGCTTCTCCAACGATGACCAGTACTGCACGATGTACGGGCCACCTGGCCCGATGAGCTGCGTGTAGCCCAGCAGCCCCGACTCGGCGTCTGCGCTGAGCTCGCGCAGCATCGGGCCCATCTCGCCCAGAACGGGCAGCCACACATCGGGCCGCCACCAGCGGTTGATGGTCATGCCGATGTGGAAGACGACGAGCTCGCCGTCGTGGCGGTGGGTCATGCGCCCCGGATTGATGGATGCCATGGTTCGTCCTCACTCGATAGTGTCACTATCTAGTGTTGGATAGTAGTGCTATCCAGTCAAGGGGGAACCATGCGGATCTCGGAGCTCTCCGCCCGCAGCGGCGTCTCGGTCGCGACGATCAAGTACTACCTCCGCGAGCGGGTGCTGCCGGAGGGCGAGCGCATCTCGCCGACGCAGGCGACCTACGGCGAAGCCCATCTGCGTCGGCTCGGGGTGATCCGCGCGCTCGTGGACGCCGGTGTCGGGATCGCGGGAGTGCGCAACGTCGTCGCTGTGCTGGAGAACCCGCCCGCGCATCCGTCCGCTCTCCTCGGAGCCGCCAGCGCCGCGGTCAGCCCGCCCGACGGCGATACCGCCGAACTCGACCTCGCGCCCGCCCTCGCGCTGCTGGCCCGGCTCGGTGGTGACGCGGACGACTGCTATCCCGGGCAGATCGCTGCGGTCGCGCGCGCGCTGGCGACGCTGGAGCGCGCGGGGTTCACGATCCCGGAGCCCGTGCTCGCCGCCTACGTCGAACACCTCGGCTCGATCGCCGAGGCCGAGCTCGCGGCCACGCCCACCGGATCCGCCGAGGACGCCGTGCGCTACGTCGTGCTCGGCACGACGCTCGTCGAGCCGCTCCTGCTCGCACTGCGACGGGTCGCCGAGCAGATCGCCGCCTCACGCCGCTTCGGACACGACTGACACGCCCGCTCAGCGGTTCGGGTTGGACGCCGCCCCGTCGAGCCAGAGGGTGTCGCTGGCGTCGCCGTGCGCTCCGGGGCGACCGACGTGGGCGTCGCTGATCTGGGGCCCCTTCGTGATGACGTGCACGAGGGCCATCCCGTGACCGCGACCGAGGTCGTACTCCTGCTTCAGCCACTCCAGGATCGGTGTGGCCTTCGTGTCGGGGCCGAAGCCGCGTTCGCGCGCGAGCTCGACGAGCTGCCGGGGAGTGAGGCCGGTCTTCTTCTCGACCGCGTCGAGGTACGCCTGGAACGACATGCGCTCACCTTAGCGTCAGAGGTCCGCGATAGCGTCGAGGAATGGCCGTCACGCTGCACCGAGCTCCCGTTTCGGAGATCCCCCCGGTCGTCCTGTACCGCATCCTGTGGTTGCGCGTGAGCGTCTTCGTCGTCGAGCAGGAGGCCGCCTACCCCGAGGTCGACGGGCGGGACATCGAGGCGGGCGCCGAACTGATGTGGGCCGAGGACGCGTCGGGCGACGTACTCGCCACTCTCCGCCTGCTGCGGGAGCCGCAGAACACCAGGATCGGTCGCGTCGCCACCGCCGCAGCCGCTCGCGGCCGCGGGCTCGCCGCCGATCTGATGCGCGCCGCCATCGAGGCCCTGGACGTCGAGGCACCCGGCATCCCGATCCTGCTCGACGCCCAGGCGCACCTGGCCGATTGGTACGGCCGTTTCGGTTTCGTCGTGGCGGGCGAACCGTTCGCCGAGGACGGCATTGCGCACGTGCCGATGCGGCGCACGCATCTGGTCACCGAGCGTCTTGTGCTGCGCGAGTGGACGCGGTCCGCCGACGATCGCGCGTTCCTCTTCGACGTCTACCGGCGTCCGGAGGTTCGCCGCCACATCGGAGACGGACGCACGATGACGGATGCCGCGGAGGTCGACGCACTCCTGGACCGGTGGAGCACGCGCTCCGACGGCGTGCTCGGTGTGCGGGCGGTGACGACGTCGGACGGACGTCGTTCGGGCGTGCTGCTGCTCACGCCCATCCCGTGGTCCGCAGGCGTCGGCGCCGGGCGTTCGGAAGACGTGGAGATCGGCTGGCACTTCCACCCCGACGCCTGGGGGAACGGGTTCGCGACCGAGGCCGCGGCGGCCGTCCTCGCGCTGGCGCATGCGGGCGGCATTCGGCGGGTCGTCGCGGTCACCCACCCCGACAACTCCGCATCCCAGGCGGTCGCCCAGCGGATCGGCATGCGCAGGGTCGGCGAGACCGACGACTACTACGACACCACGTGCGCGCTGTTCGTCTCGGAGCTGCCGTCGTGAGGCGCACCGCCGCGGCGGCCGTCGCGCTCGTGTGTGCCCTCGTCCTCTCCGGATGCGGGCTGAAGTTCTCGTTGGGTTTCGGCACCGGGGAGGACGGGCGCTTCGACGGGACGGAACTGACCGTCCCCGTGCTGTACGCCAGCGGCAAGAAGGGCGTCCTCGCCACGCAGCGCATCACCGCCGCCTCCGCGGAGGGTGCTGGGTTGAGCATCGACATCACCGAGAACGACGTCAGCGGGGTCGACCCCGTCACGCAGTCCGCGACATGGACCGCGGTGACGGCGGCGACCCTGCTCACCGGCGCGCGCCCCGACACCGCTTACACGTTCGGGTTCGACACGCGGCTGGCGACCCCCGCCGCGGGCGCCGTCACCGCCGTGGGCGTGCTGGCCCTCTACTACGGCAGCGAGATCCAGCCCGGCGTGGCCCTCTCGGGGGCGGTGACCCCGTTCGGTGCGATCCGACCGGTCGCGGGACTGGCCGAACAGGTGACGGCGGCGGTCGAGGCCGGGGGAATCGACACCATTCTGGTGCCCGCCGGACAGCGCCTGGTGCGCGACGCCCGCGGCGAGACGGTCGACCTCGACCAGCTCGCCGCGACGGGTGGCATGACGGTGACCGAGGTCGCCGACATCGCCAGCGCCTATGCCGTCATGACGGGGGAGGACCTTCCCGAATCGGCCTTCCCCACGCCACCCGCCTCACCGAGCCCCCTGCCCACGAGCGACGACGCCGACGTGCCCGACGAGGCCCTCGGCGGGGCCGTGGACGAGCTGGCGGCCGCGGTCGCGGATGCCCTCGCTGCCGCGTCGGACGCCGCGCTCGCCGAACCGGCCCGGGCCGCCCTCGCGCGCGCCGAAGCGCTGCGAGCGGAGGGCGAGGTGGCGGCCGCGTTCAGTGCGGCGGTCGACGCGTCCGACCGGGCCGCTCTCGCCGTCGCGCCCGAGACCTCGATCGGTGAGGCGTCCGGGGCGGCCGCGCGGACGGCGGAGGATGCCTCGGCACTCCTCGCCGACCTCGATGAGCGCTCACCCGGCACCCTCGACGACGTCGACCGTCTCCTGCGCGCGGCGACGGCCGCCGCCGACGCCTACGCGCTGGCGCGCTACGCCGATGATCTGCTCACCGATCCCGCCGATGATGCGGCTCGTGCCGTCGCGACGACCGCGGCGATGCTGGCGGCGTCCTCGCTGCAGACCGCCCAGACCGTCGCGGCGCTGCCACCCGGCGGGGGCGGACCGCTCTCCGGCGACGCAGACCTCGACGGATTGGCATCGCTGCTGCGACGGGCGGCGGTCGCGGCGAGCGACGCGTACCGTACCCGCGTCGTCGCCGCCCGCGCCGACGCCGACGGGGTTCCCGTCGACGCGGCGGCGATCCGTCTCGCCGCCGCCGATCCCGCGGCGCTGCGCGCGCTGGCACTGGATCATGCCCGCGCCGAGCTGGTCGGGCGCGCGCCCGACGACCGGGGGTGGGCGGCTCTGGGGATCGCCCTGGCCGGCTACACGCGAGTGTCGCCCGTGCTCGCGGCGACGCAGACGGTGCGTCCGCCGGTGGAGGCGGATGCCGAGGACGCGGCCTCGCGTCGGATCGCCGTGGGCGACGAGTACACAGTCTCCGCGGTCGACGCGCTCGCCGCGGCCGGGGCGGGTGTGCCGTTCGCACGCGGTCTTCTCGCCGAGGCCGTGTCGGCGGCCGAGGCCGAACCGTCCGCGGGCGCGACGCGTTTCGTCACCCCGTTCGTGACGGCGCGCGTGCTCGCTTTCGTCGCCGGGGTCGAGCGATCGTGAGTGCCGCGCGTCAGTGCGGCGCGTGGTACTCGGCGGTTCCCCGCTTCCAGTAGCCCTTGACGATCGTGGTGGCGGGGTCGCTCGCCCACCGGTCGAAGAGCAGCGCACGCCCGGCGCGGACGATCGACTGCTCCGCGGCGACGAAGCCGAAGATGCAGCCGTCGGGACGCTCGGGGGCATCGAGGGCGTCGAGCCAATCCGCCAGTTCGTGGCCCGCGGGGCGTTCGCCGCGATGCACCTGGACGACGACGACACCGGGCGGAGCATCGATCGGGAGGTCGTGAGCGGCATCCGGGACCTCGATCGCGATCCACCCCACCGCGTCGGCATCCATCGAGGCGGCGAATCGGCGGATCGCGGGAACGGCCGTCTCGTCACCGGCCAGGAGCCACGCATCGGGACGTCCGGTCAGCACGAGCGATCCCCGTGGGCCGCCCACGCCCGCGGGTGCTCCGAGCGGCGCGGTCCGGGCCCAGCGGCTGCCGACCCCGTCGCCGTGCAGAGCGACCTCGAGTTCGAGCCATCCCGCGTCGCCGTCCCAGTCGACCGGCGTGTACTCACGGCTCGGTGCGGCCCGCATCTCCTCAGGGGTGGATGCCACGGAGCCGGGGAAGAACACGCGCACGTGATCGTCGGCGCCGGGTGAGTCGAAGCCGCGCAATTCGGCACCCGTCAACCGCAGTCGCACGTAGGACGGGGTGATCGTGGTCCGCCGGGCCAGAGTCGCGGACCGGAAGACGAGGTCGTGTCTGCGCGGTTCGAGTCGAGCCTCGTGGGTCGGAGTGGACTTCATCACATAACTAAGGCTAACCTAACTCGCCGGTGGGGTCGTTCCGCGTCGCCCGCCCTTTCGCACACCGCACTGGAGAAGATCGCATGAGTTCACGCCCGTTCCGTCCCCTCGCCGCTCTGTCGTTGACGGCCGCCCTCGCCCTCGCCGGTTGCGCCGCGGGAACCGCCGCGCCCGCGCAAGAATCGGCCGCTCCCGCGACGGTCACGGTCGAGGACAATCACGGTGCGATCGAGGTGCCGGTGAGCCCGGAACGGGTCGTGGCACTGGACAACACGACCTTCCAGACGCTCAGCGACTGGGGAGTGACGCTCGTGGCCGCGCCCAAGCCGCTCATGTACGACCTGTGGCCCTCGCTCTCGGGCGGAGACGAGGTGCTCGACGTGGGCCTGCATCGCGAACCCGACATCGAGGCCGTCGTCGCGGCCGAGCCCGACCTGATCGTCGGTGGATACCGCTTCCGGGAGATCTACGACGACCTCGCGCAGATCCAGCCGGCGACGATCGAGACCAGCCCGCGCGACGGTGAGGACCACACGTCCGAGCTCAAGCGTCAGATCGAGATCCTCGGCAAGGTCTTCGCACACGAGGACGAGGCGGCTCGGCTCGCCGCCGACCTGGACGAGGCGATCGCCGACGCCCGCGCCGCCTACGACCCGTCCGAGACGGCGATGGGTCTCATCACCTCGGGCGGAAAGATCGCCTACGCCGCTCCCGGCGACGGCCGCGGGGTCGGAACGCTCTTCCCGACGCTCGGACTCACTCCGGCTCTGGACCGTGCGGCCGAGGATGCCTCGCACGGGGACGACATCTCCGTCGAGGCGATCGCGGCGGCTCAGCCGGAGTGGCTGTTCGTCCTCGATCGCGACGCGATGTTCGGCGAGGACGGCTACGTCCCCGCCAAGGAGCTCGTCGAGGGTTCGGAGGCGCTGAAGAACGTGCCCGCCGTGCAGAAGGGGCAGATCGTGTACCTCGATGGCAGCTTCTACCTCGACGAGGGCATCCAGGCGTACACGAAGCTGTACCGCTCCGCCGCCGAGGCGTTCTCGTCCTGACGTGACACGCCTTCGGCTTCCGGCCGCCGTCGCCGTCGTCGTCGCACTCGTCGTGCTCTCGCTGTGCGTCGGCGTGTACGACCTCGGCGGCGACGACTTCGGTGCCGAGATGTTCTGGATCTCCCGCGTCCCGCGCACGGTGGCGCTGGTCCTCGCCGGCTGCGCCATGGCGGTGTCGGGCCTGATCATGCAGCTGCTCACCCAGAACCGGTTCGTCGAGCCCTCGACGACCGGCACCACCGAGTGGGCGGCTCTCGGACTGCTCGTCACGGTGATCATCGCCCCGTCGGCGCCGGTGGCGGTGCGCATGGTCGCAGCCTCGCTCGCCGCCTTCGCCGGCACCCTGGTGTTCCTGGCGATCCTGCGCCGGATCTCGCTGCGCTCGTCACTCGTTGTCCCCCTGGTCGGGATCATGCTGGGGGCGGTCGTGTCCTCGTTCACGACCTACCTCGCCGTCACGACCAACACCCTGCAGATGCTCGGCACGTGGTTCATGGGCAGCTTCACCGCGATCGTCCGGGGGCGGTACGAGATCCTCTGGATCGTCGCCGTCGTCGTCGTGCTGGTGTTCCTGTACGCCGACCGCATCACCGTCGCCGGTCTCGGCCGGGACGTGGCCACATCGGTGGGGCTCGACCACGGTCGCATCCTGCTGGTGGGGACGGCTCTCGTGGCGGTGGCCACCGGGATGACGACCGTGGTCGTCGGCTTCCTCCCGTTCTTGGGTCTGGTCGTGCCGAACCTCGTGTCGATGTGGCGCGGTGACAACGCACGGACGAACCTCCCGTGGGTGTGCCTCGGCGGGGTCGCGATCGTCGTCGTGTGCGACATCGTCGGGCGCGTCATCCGGATGCCGTTCGAGGTCCCCGTCTCGATGATCCTCGGAGTCGTCGGCTCGGTCGTGTTCATCTCCCTGCTGCTGAGGATGCGTGCCCGTGTCTGACACTCTGATCCGGTCCGCCACCCCCGTGCGGCGCCCGCGCGTGGCCTGGCGCTTCGTTGTCGTGGCCGCCATCGTCGTCGTCGCGGCCGTCGGCGTGCTCACGTGGGACGTGCCCGGCGCCCCCGGATCCCGCGGCTTCTGGATCGCGGTGAGCCTGCGGGCGGTGAGCCTGGGGACGATCGCCCTGGTCGCCTGCTGCCAGGCATCGGCCACGGTGCTGTTCCACACCGGCACGGCCAACCGCATCCTGACCCCGTCGATCATGGGCTTCGACGCGCTGTACGTCGTGATGCAGACCGCTCTCGTCTTCTTCTTCGGCTCCGCGGCGCTGTCGGCGACCGACGGCCTGCTGAAGGTGGCGATCCAGAGCGTGCTCATGGTGGGCTTCGCGACCCTGCTGTACGGGTGGCTCTTCGCCGGTCCCCGCGGCAACCTCCACGTGATGCTCCTGGTGGGTGTCGTGCTGGGCGTCGGTTTCGGATCGCTCTCCACCGTGATGCAGCGGTTGCTCACACCGAGCGACTTCGACATCCTGTCGGCGCGGCTGTTCGGCAACCTGTCGAATTCGGATGCCGGCTACCTGCCATGGGGGGCGCTCGTGGCGACCGCGGTGCTGGTCGTCGTCTGGCGCATGCGACACCGGCTGGACGTGCTGGCCCTCGGTCGCGAGGCATCCATCAACCTCGGGGTGTCCTATCGCCGGGAGGTGACCGTCATCCTGGTGCTCGTGGCGGTGCTCATCTCGGTGTCGACCACGTTGGTGGGCCCGATGACCTTCTTCGGCTTCCTCGTCGCGACCCTGGCGTACCAGCTCGCGGGGTCGGCGCAGCATCGGATCGTGCTGCCGTTCGCGGTGCTGCTGGGGATGGCGATCCTGCTCGTCGGCTACTTCGTGCTGCGGCACGTGTTCTACGCCGCCGGGATGCTCTCGGTCATCATCGAGTTCGTCGGCGGCGTGTTCTTCCTCGTGTTCCTCTTGCGGAAGGGAGCGCTGTGATCCGTCTCACGGACGTCACCATGACATACGGCGATCAGACGGTGCTGGGGCCGCTGACCCTCGACATCCCCGCGGGGGGCGTCACCGCGCTCGTGGGCCCGAACGGCGCCGGCAAGTCGACGCTGCTGACCATCGTGGGAAGACTGACGACCCCCACGACGGGACGCGCCTCGGTGGCGGGATGGGACGTCGCCACCACACCTGGGCGGACCCTGGCTCGGGTGGTGTCGATCCTGCGTCAGGAGAACCACTTCGTCACGCGGCTGACGGTGCGCGACCTCGTCGGCTTCGGACGTTTCCCGCACTCCCAGGGCCGTCTGACCCCCGCCGACCGGGCGAAGATCGACGAGGCGATCGCGTTCCTCGATCTCGAGGAGCTGTCCGGGCGCTACCTCGACCAGCTCTCCGGAGGACAACGGCAGCGCGCATACGTGGCCATGGTGCTGGCGCAGGACACCGATTACATCCTGCTCGACGAGCCGTTGAACAATCTCGACATGCGGCACGCCGTGGCCATGATGCGGCAGTTGCGCCGGGCGGCCGACGACCTCGGAAAGACGATCGTGATCGTCGTGCACGACATCAACTTCGCCGCCGCCTACGCCGACCGGATCGTGGCCCTCGCCGGCGGACGCGTCGTGCACCAGGGCACCCCGGCGCAGCTGATGACACCGGAGACGCTGGAGGAGGTCTTCGGTACGCCGGTGCAGGTCCGCCACGACGGCGCCTATCCGCTCGCGGTCTACTACCGCTGAGGAACCGGGCACGACAGCCCCTCACCCGAACAGGACACGACCATGGCTCGCAGTAACGCCGCTCACACGCGCATCACACCGGCGCGGAGGGATCTGCTCACCGTCCGCGTGCTCCGACGCGAGCGGGTCTCGCCCTCGTTCGCCCGGGTCACCCTCGGCGGAGACGACCTGCGGGCGTTCGAGCCGCTCGGTCGCGACCAGTGGTTCCGGCTGTTCCTGCCCGTCGCGGACGGGTCGCTCACCCGCCTGCCGCAGAAGCTCGACTCGCTCGCGTACCTGCGCTACCTCGCGATCTCCAAGACCGAAAGACCGGTGCTGCGCAACTACTCGGTGGCCGGTTACCGTGCCGAGGGGCCCGAGGGGCCCGAGCTCGACGTCGACTTCGTCCTCCACGGCTCCGAGGGGGAGGCAACGGCCGGCCCGGCCGCCACGTGGGCGCAGACGTGCACGCGCGGCGACGCCGTGGCGATCTTCGACGAGGGAGTGCTGTTCTCCGCATCGCCCGCGCCGGACGACCGGATCGCCCTGGTGGGCGACGAGACCGCCCTCCCGGCCGTCGCAGGCATCCTCGCGTGGCTGCCCGCCCTCACGCAGGGGAGTGCCGTCATCGGCGTTCCCGACGCCGGTGACATCCGCGCGCTCGTCGCTCCGCCCGGAGTGGATGTGCGGTGGGTGGTGCGCGATCCCGGTTCGATCGAGGGAGGCACCGACCTCCTGCGCGCCGCGACAGAGGCCGGCATCCCTCCCACGTACGGCTGGGTGGCCGGCGAGCAGTCGCTCGTCACCGCGATGCGACGGCACTGGGTGCGGCTCGGCGTGAGCAAGAAGGCGGTGTCGTTCACCGGATACTGGCGGGCTCCCCGCGCCCACTGAGCGCCGTCGGCAGCCGCTCGCGGGTCACAGCTCGACGCCGTTGTCGGGGTCGTTGACGCCGACGTTGCGACCGCGGCTGGACTCGTAGGCGATCAGCCACCCTAGCGACACGATCGCCGCCAGGAGAACACCGAGCCACACGTTCTGGAAGACCAGGCCGAACAGCACTCCCGCGCCCAGCAGCACCACCGTGCCCAGGAGCCAGTTTCTGCGACCGCGCGGCCAGCCGGTTCCCGATTGCGTCATACGCTCAGCCTAGGGCGCGGACGCATCGCTCCCGGTGTCGATGACCACCTGCCAGTCGATCCCGAAGCGGTCGGTGACGGTTCCGTACCGCCCGCCCCACGGCGGGGTCTCGAGCGGCATCCCGATGCGACCACCCTCGGCAAGCGCGGTGAACCACGCTTCGAGTGTCTCCTCCTCGTCCCCGTGCAGGGCGATGGAGATGCCGGCCGCGGGCGTGAAGGGCATCTCCGCCGGGACGTCGGAGGCCATCAGCGTGAAACCCTGCGGGGTCGTGAGCTGCGCGTGCATGACGAGCCCACCGTCACCCTCGTCGACGGGCATGCCGAAATCGTCGAACGTGGAGATCTGCAGGTCGCCGCCGAAGACGCGGTGGTAGAACTCCATCGCCTCGCGCGACTCCCGGCGGAAGTTCAGATACGTCGTGAGTGCTGTCGTCATGCCGCCAGTGTGGACCCCGTCACCGACATTGTCGAGAAGTCCGCCGGCCGGCGCCGGTCAGCGGTCGCGGTGGTCTTCGGGGTGGAGCCTCGGACCGCGCCGCGGCTCCAACGCCGCCCCCGCGTAGATGAGCCGGATGACGCGTTGGCGATGCCCGGCGAAGGGCTCGAGCAGTTCCAGCATGCCGTCGTCGTCGGTGCGATGACCGGTCAGGGCGTAGCCCACCTGATGCGCGAGGTGGTAGTCGCCGATGCTCACGGCATCCGGGTCTCCGAACGCGCGGATGCGCGTCTCGGCGCTCGTCCACACGCCGACTCCGCGCAGGCTGATCAACACACGGTCGCGTGCCTCGCCGTCCGGCGCCGCGGTCGCCGCGCGCTCGATCGACGGTCCCCTCCGCGCCGCTTCGACGATCGTGCGCGACTGCGGGGGCTCGAGTCCGGCCCGATGCCAGGCCCACGACGGCACGTGCCGCCAGCCCTCGACATCGGGCGGGGCGAACATCGGCTGCGGCGTGGGACCGGGGGCGCGTTCGCCGTACCAGGTGACGATGCTCCGCCAGGCCGAGAAGGCCTGCAGGCCCGTGACCTTCTGCTCCATGATCGCGCTCACCAGGGCGTCGAAGACGAGGTCGGTGCGTCCGATGCGCAGGTCGGGGTGCCGGCGGTGCCATTCGGCGACGGACGGATGCCGCGTCGCATCGAACCCGTCGGGGTCGTCGCGCGCGCCGCACAGGGAGGGCAGTTGGTCGAGGGCCCACTCCGCGCCCGCGCCCCACGCGGCGGCGCGGACGGTGCCGTCGGCGGTGCAGCGCAGCGCGAGCGTGGCGACGCCGACCGGCGTGCGGCTCACGCGCCACACGATGCCTCCGGTGCGCAGTGAGCCGATCGCGATGAACGTGGGATCGTTGCGGCCGTGCCGTTGGGCGGCGATCGTGCGATCGAGGTCTATGCGCTCCGACGGTCGGTACTCCGTCTGCACGGGGTCGGCGACGTGCGGTCGGACGTCGCGCGAAGCGGCGTGCGCGCGCACCCGGACCGATCCCATGCCGACACCCTACGTCGCCCCGCCGACATGACGATCGGCGAGGACCGAGCCGGGGTCAGAAGCGGTCGGGTGAAGGCGTGCCGTGCCCGTAGCGGATCGAGACATCGGCGTGGCGATCGAACCGGTAGCCGACGCCGCGTACCGTGCGGACGATGTCCTCGTAGATGCCGAGTTTGGCGCGCAGGCGCCGCACGTGCACGTCGATCGTGCGCTCGCCCGGAGCCTCGTCGTCGGTGGCGCCCTCCCACAGCGACGACACCAGCTCGGTGCGCTCGATGGTGCGGCCCTCACGGAGGACGAGGTACTGCAGGAGTTCGAACTCCTTGAACGTGAACGCGGCGGACTCGCCGTCGATGAGAACGCGCTTGCGCGAGATGTCGACGACGACGCCCCGGGCCGCGCGGTCCTCCTCGGCGGGCTCGGCTTTGGTGCGGGCGACGGCCGAGGGCTCGTGCAGAGCCAGTCGTACGACGTCGACGTCGCGACCACCGGCCCCGGCGGGGGCGAGGGCGACCGTCGCATACGTCTCGGCGGCCGGGGCGAGTTCGCCGAGCGTGCGGCGCAGCGCCTCGACGAGGGTGCCGAGGCTGACGCCGGCGGCCGCGGCCTTCGCCTCGTCGATGCCGACGTACAGGGCGAACCCGCGCGGCGACGTCCCGGCGGGAACGGCGGGTCGTGCGGACGGGACGGGGGTGGAGGGTGCGGTGGTCGCAGCCGCCGGAGCGGCGGATCGCGCCGCGGCGGGCCGCGGAGCGATGGCGGGGGCGGGGGTGACGGGGCGGTCGAGAACGGCGGAGGTCGACATGAGGGAGGTGTCCTTCAGTGGTGAACCCGAGCGTCGAGGGAGCGGGGTTCGACGGGAGGTGTGTGGCCGAGGGGCCGGAGCGCGGTGTCCGGGTGCGCGTGATCGACGCGAAAGGCGGACGACCGGGCGACGACGCCGGCGTTCAGAAGCGCGGGGTCGTCGGAGCGAGGGTCGCTGTTAGCGGCACATTCGACAACACATGACAACGCGGCCGGGCATCATCATGCCGGCAGTCCCGTTCGCCTCCCGGGCGGACAGAGAAAGCGCGTTGACAGTCATGCGGCTGATTATGACCCACCGTGTCGGACCGCGTCAAATCATGAAGCGTCGGCGACATGGCATCCTGCATCTTTTCCGACGATCTCTCGGGCTTTCACCGAGCACATTGCGTCCTCGGCGCCCACCGCGTCGGAGCGGCGTACCGTGATGTCCATGACCGACCTGCGTTTCGCCGACGACCGGGCCGCCTCGCGCTACACCTTGCACGACGGCGACGATCTCGTCTCCGTCCTCGACTATCGCGACGACGGCCGCACGATCGCCCTCACCCGGGCGTTCACGATCCCGACGTTCCGCGGACGCGGGTACGCCGCCGTGGTCGTCGAGAGGGCCGTGGATGCCATCGAACGAGCCGGCGACCGCGAGATCCTCCCCGTGTGCTGGTACGTGGGCGAGTGGTTCGAGGCCCACCCCGAACGGGCGAGCCTCCTGCACGCCCGCCGCTGAGCGGCCGGTACTCGCGGCCCCGAGACCCGTCAACCCCCGTCGCCGCACGTCGGCGGACGACGATGCTGGGACAGGTCGAAAGGGGATGCCATGACCGAGGAACGCGACCTGCCCGAGGGCGTCATCGATGCCAACCCTCCGGGAGGCTGGGAGAGCGGCGACGTGGCCGACGGCGAGACCACCGAACAGAACGCCCACGCGAAAGGCTCGCCGCGGTTGAACGACGCCGAGCCGTCGGACCCGATCGAGGGGGATGCCGCCAGCCAGGGCATCGACCCCGACATGAGCACGGAGGACTGACATGACCGACCACACCCGCAGCCCCGAACCGTCGGACGGCTCCGAGAGCGGGGCCTCGCCGGCGGACTCCGTCGGCGGCGCCGTCCACGACGACGGCAAGGTCTCGCGGTCCGGCGAGCAGTCGGCCCCCGCGATGGACACGCACCCCACCGACGATGAGGCGCGCATCGCCGGCGTCGTCGTCCAGACCCGCGCGGACGTGGGGGATGCCTCGGAGGAACGCATCGCCGATGTGTTGCGTCAGCGTTTCGCCGACGTCGGGCTCGAGCTCGGAGACGACCGGATCCGGGCGCTGGCGGCGGAGGTCGCGGGGGGCTGAGCCGCCGTCCGCGCCTCGTGCGGACGACCCGCGTGTCGGCTGAACGCCGATGTCGGAGGCCGGACGTACCGTGTCAGCATGCGGATCCTGCACACCTCTGACTGGCACATCGGACGTTCGTTCCACGGCCATTCCACGCTGGACGCGCTCTCGGACGTGCTGGATGTGGTCGTCGAGCAGGTACGCGTGCACGATGTCGACGTCGTCGTGGTCGCCGGCGACGTGTTCGACTCGGCGGCCCCGTCGGCGGCGTGCTATCCGCTTCTGACGCGTACTCTCGCCGCGCTCGCGGACGCGGGCGCGCGCGTCGTGGTGACCTCCGGCAACCACGACTCGGCGGCGCGGCTCGGTTTCCAGTCGGCTCTCCTGCGCGAGGAGATCGCCGTGGTGACCGACCCCCTCTCCGTCGGCACGCCGGTGACGATCGACGATGCCCACGGGCCCGTCCACTTCTACGGCATCCCCTACCTCGAGCCCGCCATCGTGCGGCACCTGTGGGAGGGGGTGGAGCTGCGTAGCCAGGCGCAGACGATCGCGCACGCCATGGACCTGGTGCGGAGCGACCTCACGACCCGCGGTGGCCGGTCCATCGTGGTCGCGCACTGCTTCGCAGCGGGCGTCGAGGCCACCCCGGGGGTCGAGCGGGAGATCCGTCAGGGCGGGCTCGACAACGTGCCCCTTCCGGTGTTCGAGGGCCCCGACTATGTCGCTCTCGGCCACATCCACGGGCGCCAGCAGCTCTCCGAGCGGGTGCGCTACGCGGGAGCGCCTTTGCACTACAGCTTCGGCGAGGCGGGCAAGCCGCGCGGGTCGTGGCTGGTCGAGCTGGATGCCACGGGGCTCGCGTCGGTCCAGTGGCTCGACCTCCCCGTGCCGCGTCCCCTGGTCACACTGCGGGCGCCCTTCGACGACCTTCTCGGCGATCCGGCCCTCGACGCTTTCGTCGACCAGTGGGTGCGAGCGGAGTACACCGACACCACCGCGCAGATCGACCCCATGCGACGACTGCAGACCCGCTTCCCGTGGTGCGCCACGGTCGCGCACATCCCGTCCGAGTCGCGGAAGGACGACGGACTCGGCTATGCCCGCCGGGTGCGCGCGGCCCGCGACGAGAGCGAGGTCATCGACGCCTTCCTGACCCACGTGCGCGAGGGCGAGGGCGCCTCGGCCGCGGAGCGCGACATCATCCGTGAGGTGCTCGACGCGCGCGCCGTGGCGGAGGCGCGGTCATGAAGCTGCACCGCCTCGAGCTCGAGGGCTTCGGTCCGTTCCTCGAGCGGCAGGTCGTGGACTTCGACGCGTTCGCCGACGACGGGATCTTCCTCATCGCGGGACGAACCGGTGCGGGCAAGTCGAGTGTGCTCGACGGCGTCTGCTACGGGCTGTACGGCGGTGTCCCCCGGTACGACGGTGCCGAGCGCCGCCTGCGCAGCGACCACTGCGGCCTCGACGACCCCACGAGCGTGACCGTGGAGTTCAGCGCCGAGGGCCGGCGGTGGCGGGTGACGCGTTCGCCCGAGTACGAGCGCCCCAAGCGCAGCGGTACCGGTACGACCAAGGAACCGCACCGGGCGAGCCTCGAGGTGCTCGAGCCCGAGGGGTGGACGGGGGTGGCGGCGCGGCCGGTCGACGTGGCCGCCCGGCTCGATGAGATCCTCGGGCTCACGCAGCAGCAGTTCCTTCAGGTCATCCTCCTGGCGCAGAACCGGTTCGCCCGGTTCCTCCTCGCCAAGAACGACGAGCGACAGACGCTGCTGCGCACCCTGTTCGGCACGCGATCGTACGAGCAGTACGCGGCCGATCTCGACGAACGACGCAAGCGCGCGCTCGAGGATCTGGCCGCCGAGGGCAACGAGGTCTCCACGCTGCTCGACGAGGCCGACCGCATGATCGCCGCCTTCGACGCGGCGCAGGGGGCCGAGTCGGAGGCGGAATCGACTCCGGACGCGGACCCGGGCGATGCCGCAGCCGAGCACCCCCGCGCGGGTACGGAACCGGTGAGGACGATTCCGGAGCGGCTGGCGAGCGTCGTCCGCGCCGTCGAACGGATGGAGTATCGCGTCGAGGCCGCCGCCCACGCTCGCGAGGCGGCGAAGGGCTTGCTCGATGCCGCACTCGTGGCGGAACGCGAGGCGACGACCGTGCACGAGCGCCAGGTCGAGCGACGTACCGCGCGCGAAGCGCTCGCCGCACTCGAGTCCGAGACCGAGCGGATCTCCGCCCTTCGTGCGGAAGCCGACGCGGCGGCGGCGGCCGAGGCGCTCCGCGCGTCGGTGGATGCCGCCGATCGTGCGCGCGATGGGCTCGTTCCCGCCCGAGCGGCGTGGACCGCCGCGGTCTCGGCTGCGGAACATCTCGGCGAGACCGGCCTCGACGACGCCGCCGCCCTGGCCGCGCGAGACGACGAACTCACTGCGGTGCTCGCCCACGTCGACGAGGCTCTCGCCCGGGAAGACGATCTGGCCGCGGTCGAGGCCGAGGTCCTCGGGCGACGAGCGGATGTGGAGCGTGCCGAGACGCGGGCCCGCGCGGTCGCGTCGCGACGCGCGGAGGCGCCGGCTGTGCGCGACTCTCTCGACGACCGTCTCGGTGCGCTCGCCGACGCCACCACCCGCCGCGACGTCGCGGTGTCGGAGCGGGCGGAGATCTCCCGGCGGATCGAGGCGGCTCTGGACGCCGAACGGCTGGCCGAGGAGCGCGACAAGGCCGATCTGTCGGCGCTCGTGCGCGCCGATGAGCTGAAGTTGGCGGTCGACGCCTGGAGCGGGCTGCTGCGCCGCCGGTTGGCGGGAGCCGCGGGCGAACTCGCCCACGCCCTGGTCGAAGGAGAGCCGTGCGCCGTCTGCGGATCGCGCGAGCACCCCGCGCCGGCCGTCGGCACCGACGACCCGGTCACCGATGCCGAGGTCTCGGCGGCCGAAGACCGCAAGAACGCCGCAGCCGAACGCGACCGTCTCGCCTCCGATGCGTCGCGCGTCGCCCGCGACGCCCACACCCTCGCCGCGGCGCGAGCCGGCGGCGAGCCGGTGAGCGCGCTCCGGGAGCGACGAGACCGCATCGACGAGGCTCTCGCACAGGCCGAGGCCGACGTCATCGAACATGATCGGCTCGCGCGGGAACGTACGGCGCTGCTCGAACGCGAGAAGGCGGACGCCGAAGAGGGCGAGCGTCTGGCCCGCGAACTCGCCGACGCCCGTCAGCTCCTCGCGTTGCGCCTCCAGAGCGCCGAGTCCCTGCGCGCCGAGCTCGCCGAGGCTCGCGGTGAGTTCCCGACGGTCCGCGACCGGCGCCGCGATCTGCGCGCGAGACGCGATGCGGTACGGGCGGTGAGTGCGGCCCGATCCGAGCTCGACACGCGCGTACGCGCCGCCGCCGACGCGCGCGCGGCGCTCGACGAGCTGCTCGCCGAGAGCGTGTTCGCCGAAGAGGACGAGGTGCGCGCGGCGCTGCGCAGCCGGGCGGAACGCCGCCGCCTGGAGTCGACGATCGCCGAGCACGACGCCGAGCTCGCCGCCACGCGTCGGCGCCTGCTCGACCTCGAACTCCTCCTCGTCGGTTCGCCCGACGACCCGATCGATCTCGCTCCGTCGGTTGCCGCGGTTCGCGACGCCCGCGCCGCCGTCGAGGCCGCCGCAGCCGCCCATGCGGCGATGTCGGCGGCCGCGGTGCGCGTGCGGGATCTCGCCGAACGCGCGGACGCCGGCAGCGCGGCCGTCGCCCGGCTGTCCGATGCGCACGCCGTCGTGGCGCGACTGGCGGACACGGTGGCCGGTCGCGCGCCCAACACGCGTCGCATGGCGCTCGAGACCTTCGTGCTCGCTGCCGAGCTCGAAGAGATCGTGGATGCCGCCAACCTGCGCCTCGACCACATGTCCGCGGGCCGTTACCGCCTGCAGCACACGGATGCGCTGGCGGCGCGGGGGGCCGCAAGCGGGCTCGGGCTGGAGGTCATGGACGCCTTCACCGGCCAATGCCGTCCACCGCAGTCGTTGTCCGGCGGAGAGACGTTCCTGGCCTCGCTCGCCCTGGCGCTCGGACTCGCCGAGGTGGTCACGGCGCGGGCGGGTGGCATCCGGCTCGACACGCTCTTCATCGATGAGGGGTTCGGTTCGCTCGACGACGAAACCCTGGACCTCGCGATGCGCACGCTGGACGAGCTCCGGCAGGGCGGGCGGACCGTGGGCGTCATCAGCCATGTCGGGTCCATGAAGGATCAACTGCCGGCACAGGTGCGCGTGACCGCCACCCCGCGAGGCCCGAGCATCATCCGTCAGGACACGGCGGTCGGGGCCCTCGCCTAGGCTGGGATCATGCGCAAGAGCACCCTGTGGACCGTTCTGGGGGTCATCGCGGCGATCGTGATCGCGTGGATCCTCGTGAACGTCCTGTTCTCGCTCGTGGCGTTCGTCTTCCGGCTGGTGGTCGTCGCGGTCGTCGCCGTCATCGTGTTCATCGTCCTCCGCGCGGTGTTCGCGCGGCGCGACGTCGACTGACGGCGCGAACGCGGGCTCCCGCGCGGGGCGCGTCGCCGCGGCGACCGGTCGCGCCCGGGCGCAAGCCCCGGCCGCGCCGCGGTTCCGCGGGGGTACCGTGAGGGTCGATGCCTGAAGAACGCACGTCCCCCCACCCACCCACGCGTGACATCGAGCTTTCGCCGCGGCACCGCTGGCGCGCCTACTGGATCGCCGTCTCCGTGGCGGCGCTGACGATCCTCGACCTCACCAAGGTCAACGTCGCCCTGCCGTCGATCGAGACGGCGCTGAACGCAGGGCCCACCGAGCTGCAGCTCGTGGTGTCGGGGTACATCCTCACGTTCGGCCTCGTCCTGGTGCCCGCCGGTCGTCTGGGCGACCTGCGCTCGCGCCGCGTGCTGTTCCTCGTGGGGCTGTCGCTGTTCCTCGTGACGAGCCTCGCGTGCGCCCTGGCACCCACCACCACCGTGCTGCTGACGGCCCGCCTGCTGCAGGGCGTCGCGGCGGGCATTCAGATGCCCCAGGTCCTCGGTCTGGTGCAGCAGCTGTTCCAGGGGAAGGAACGCGGTCGAGCGTTCGGTCTGTTCGGCGCGACGATCGGCATCGCCACCGCCCTCGGGCCGACCCTCGGCGGGCTGCTCATCGCGCTCGGCGGACCCACCGACGGCTGGCGACTGATCTTCTGGATCAACATCCCCCTCGTCGCGATCGTCATCGCGCTCGCGGCGTGGCTGCTGCCGAGCACACGGACGAAGTCGCACCGGGCCCTCGACCTCGATCCGGTGGGCGTCGTGCTGTTCGGCCTGACGATCGTGGCGTTGATGTGGCCGTTCCTGTTCACGACCGGTTCGCCCGACGACGATCCGCGCCGATGGTGGCTCCTGGTGGTCTCCGTCGTCTTCGCCGCGGCGTTCGTCTTCTGGGAGCGCCGTTATGCCGATCGCGGGCGGATGCCGCTCATCCCGTCCTCGATCTTCTCCCTCGGGTCCTACCGCAACGGGGTGCTGATCTCGACGGCCTACTTCGCCGCGGTTCCGGCGATGTTCCTCCTGGGCACCCTGTTCCTCCAGGGCGGTCTCGGGCTGGAGCCGGTGTTCGCGGGCATGGTGACGATCGGATTCGCGGTGGCATCGGCGTGCAGTTCCTGGATCGGCGGCAACCTCGTCACGCGGCTCGGACGCCCCCTCGTGGTCGGCGGCATCCTCGGGATGATCGCCACCGCCGGCGCGTTGGCTGTCGTCGCGCTGATGACCCCCGCGGAATGGACCCCGTGGGCGATGGCGGCGGTGATGGTCGCGGGCGGCTTCGCCGGCGGCCTGGTCATCTCACCGAACCAGACGCTCACCCTCGCCGACATCCCCGTCTCCCGCGGCGGCGTGGCCGGATCGGTGGGACAGCTGGGGCAGCGGATCGGCACCGCGGTCGGCACGGCGATCGCGCTGGCGCTGTTCTATGCGACGGTCTATCGCGAGCAGGGTGACCGCGACCCGCTCGTGGTGTATCACGACGCCTATGCCATGGGCATGATCGCGGTCGGCGTCTTCCTGGGGCTGGCGCTCATCGTCGGGGTCGCCGACCTGGCGGGCCGCGCCCGCAACGGCTCTCAGACGCCCTGACGACGCGGCACCCGATTCACACCCCGTAGAGCTCGCGGAACTTCGCCCGCAGTTCGTGGCTGCATCGTTCCACGACGTCATCCCACAGCTCGGTCGCCCCGTCCTGTGCGCGGTCCGAGACCGCGCGCAGGATCCGGATCGGCACGTCGAACTGCTGGGCCACCCAGGCCAGGGCGTAGGACTCCATGTCGACCATCCGGGCGTCGAGGTCGCGGATGAGGACCACGGCCTCGGCGTCGTCGACGAAGTGATCGCCGGTGGCGATGACCACGCCCTCCGGGGCGATGTCGACGCGCGCCGGAAGCCACACGTGCTGGCCGAACGTGCCGTCCAGTCCCTTCACGTCGTGCTGGACGGTGGCGGAGATGTCGTAGATGCCGCCCTCGAGCTCGGGGTCGATCGCGCCGGCGGTGCCCACGACGACGACCTCGTCGTACGTGCCCGTGCACAGGGCGCGTGTGAGGGCGTATGCGGCCGGGATCTTGCCGACGCCGGTCAACAACCGGTCGAACCCGGGGATGTCGGGCTCGAAGGCGACGAATTCGGACGCATGGGCGGCGACGAGGAGCTTCACCCGACCATTCTCGCCGACGCGGGGAGCGACCCGCGCGCGGCGAGAACGGCGCCGCGGGTCACACCCCGGCTTCGGCCGAAACGGCGCCGAGCCGCGCCAGTTCGTCTGCCGACAGATCGAGCGACATGCTCGAGATGAGGTCTGCGACCTGCTCGGGACGCGAGGCGCTCGCGATCGGCGCGGCCACCGTCGGCTGCGCGCGCAGCCAGGCCAGGGCGGTCGCGGCGATCGACGCGTCGTGGGCGCGGCCGATCTCCTCGAGGACGTCGATCACGGCGAGTCCGGCGGGAGTGGCGAGCTTGGCGGCGCCGCTGGCGCGGGGCGAGTCGCCCGCGGCATCCGTAGAGCGGTACTTGCCCGTGAGGAATCCGCTGGCCAGCGCGTAGTAGGGGACGAGCGAGAGGCCGAACTGCTCGGCGACGGGCACGATCTCGGTCTCGACCTGCGTGCGGTGCATGAGGTTGTAGTGCGGCTGGATGGCGACGGGCAGATCGGCGCCCGCGGCCTGCGCGAGCGAGATCCACTCGCGGATGCGGTCGGCGCTGTAGTTCGACACGGCGACGTAGCGGACGAGTCCGTCGGACACGAGATCGGCGAAAGCCCCCACCGTCTCTTCGAGCGGGGTGTCGGCGTCGTCGAAGTGCGCGTAGTACAGGTCGATCGCGTCCACGCCGAGGCGGCCCAGGGAGGCCTCGGCGGCGGCTCGCACGTTCGCGGCGGACAGACCGCGGAAGTCCGGGTGGGTGCTGACCTTGGTCGCCACGACCACGTTGTCGGGCTTGCGGCTCGCGAGCCACTCGCCGATGATCGTCTCGCTCTCGCCGCCCGAGTTCCCGGGTGCCCACGCGCTGTAGCCGTCGGCGGTGTCGATGAAGTCGCCCCCACCGGCGCGGAAGGCATCGAGCACGGCGAACGAGGTGTCGCGGTCGGCCGTCCAGCCGAAGACGTTGCCGCCCAGGGAGAGGGGACGGATGTCGAGGTCGCTGCGTCCGATGCGCGTCATGATGCCCTTTCGGTCGATGATCGGTGTCTTCGGGACAACGATGCCGACCGTCGCGAATTCCCGTGCCCGGTCGGCTCCCGGTCAGTTCCCGGACAGGATGCCGACGAGGCCACTGCCCAGCAGCCACAGGCCGACCGCCGACACCGCGACCCAGATGACCACCGTGCCGGGAGGGTACTTGCGGGGCTTCTCGCCCTGTCCACCGTCGTCGGGAGCGGTCACGAGCGCACCATCATCACGATCGACACGATGATCACGGCAAGGCCCCCGATTCCGGCGATGGCGGCGATCACGGGACCGCCGCCCGCGAGGAGCGCGGCGATGCCGAGCCCCAGGAACAACACGCCGAGCACGATCCCGCCCACCTGGTAGACGCGGTACCGCCGACTGACTCCGGTGCCGTGTTCGCCGCTCACTCGTGCCCCTCCTGCCCCCAGGGTATCGAACCCCCGTGCGCATCTGCGCCACGCTTCGGTCACGACAGGCCGACGACCCGGTGCGTTCCCGCGCGGCGTACCGTGGATCCATGGCTCGACCCGTACCCGATCCCGTCCGTCCCGGCCAGGAGTCCGTGTGGGATTACCCCCGCCCGCCGCGGGTGGAACGCGTCGCCGCGCGCGTGCAGATCGACTTCGGCGGCATCCGGATCGTCGACACGGACGACGTCGTGCGCGTGCTCGAGACGAGCCATCCGCCGGTGTACTACCTGCCGATCGCGGCGTTCGGTGACGCACTGACGCTCGGCGAGGGTGCGTCGTTCTGCGAGTTCAAGGGCCGCGCCCGGTATTTCGACGTCCATGGGGGAGCGGGCGCGGTCGCGGAGCGCGCCGGGTGGAACTACCCCGATCCGATGCCCGGCTACGAGGTGCTCTCCGACCGTGTCGCGGTCTACGCCGCGCCGATGGACCGGTGCCTCGTCGCGGGCGAGACGGTGCGGCCGCAGCCCGGCGGGTTCTACGGCGGCTGGGTGACGGACGACGTCGCGGGCCCGTTCAAGGGCGTCCCCGGCTCGACGGGCTGGTGAGCTCAGTCGCCGTCGAACGCCTGCGGGACGGCGGCGTGCAGGTCGGCCAGCCACGCGCGGGCGTTGCCGTCCGACGGCGCGCGCCAATCGCCGCGCGGTGACAGCGACCCCGCGGGGGAGACCTTCGGTCCGTTGGGGATGGCGCTGCGCTTGAACTGTGCGAAGCCGAAGAAGCGCTGGAGGAAGACCTCCATCCACCGGGCGACGGTGACGAGGTCGTACGACGGCCGCTCGCCCTCGGGGTAGCCGGGCGGCCAGGCCCCGGCATCCGGATCCTCCCATGCCTTGGCGGCGAGGAACGCGATCTTCGACGGCCGGAAGCCGAACCGGAGCACGTGGTAGAGCGTGAAGTCGTGCAGGTTGTACGGGCCGATGCGGTCCTCCGTGGACTGCATCCTGCCGTCCTGCCCGGCCGGCACGAGCTCGGGGCTGATCTCCGTGTCGAGCACGGCCTGCAGCACTTCGACCGTCGCCGCGCTGAGTTCGCCCGCCGAGATGACCCAGCGGATCACGTGCTGGATGAGGGTCTTGGGCACCCCGGGGTTGACCGAGTAGTGGCTCATCTGATCGCCCACCCCGTAGGTCGACCAGCCCAGGGCGATCTCGGACAGGTCGCCCGTGCCGATCACGATCCCGTTCTTCTGGTTCGCCAGGCGGAAAAGGTAGTCGGTGCGCAGACCCGCCTGGACGTTCTCGAACGTCACATCGTGAACCGGCTCGCCCGATGCGAACGGATGACCCATCCGCGAGAGCATCTCGGATGCCGCCGGCCGGATGTCGATCTCCTCGATCGTGGCCCCCACGGCCTCGGCGAGGGCGATCGCGTTGCGCTTGGTCTTCTCGCCGGTCGCGAACCCGGGCAGGGTGTACGCGAGGATGTCGCTGCGCGGGCGGCCCATGCGATCCATCGCTCGGGCGATCACGAGCAGGGCATGGGTGGAATCTAGCCCCCCGCTCACGCCGATCACGGGGCGCGGACCGCCGATGGCCTCGAGCCGCTGCACGAGCCCCGAGACCTGGATGTTGAACGCTTCGTAGCAGTCCTGCGCCAGGCGCGCCGGGTCGTCCGGCACGAACGGGAACCGGTCGAGCGAGCGCCGCAGTCCCAGGTCGACGGCGGGCGGGTCGAGCTCGAACGACACGGTGCGGAACGTCGCCCCGGCGGTGCGCCGATTGTCGTCGAACGTGCCCTGACGCAGTCGGTCCTGTCGGAGGCGGTCGAGATCGACATCGGCGACGCTGCGGCGCGGACCGTCGGGGAAGCGCTCGGTCGTGGCCAGCAGCTGCCCGCCCTCGTAGATCATCGTCTGGCCGTCCCACGACACGTCGTTGGTGGACTCGCCCTGACCCGCGGCGGCGTAGGCGTACGCGGCGAGGCAGCGCATCGACTGCGACTGCGACAGCAAGTTCCGGTCGTCGGCGCGACCGATCGTGATCGGGCTGCCCGACAGGTTGGCCAGGACCGTGGCGCCGGCCAGCGCAGCGGTCGAGGAGGGCGGGACCGGCACCCACACGTCTTCGCAGACCTCCGCGTGCACGGTCAGGCCGGGCACGTCGACCGCGTCGAAGAGCAGATCGGGTCCGAACGGAACCGTCTCACCCGCCACGGAGATGTGCTGCCCCACCTGGTCGTCACCGCGCGCGTACCACCGGTGCTCGTAGAACTCGCGGTACGTCGGCAGGTAGGACTTCGGCGCGACGCCGAGGATGCGTCCGCGGTGCACGACGACCGCGCAGTTGTAGAGGCGGTTGCGGTGGCGCAGCGGCGCCCCCACGAGCAGGACAGGCAGGAGGTCGGCGGATGCCGCGACGATCCGCGCCAGAGCGTGCTCGACGGCATCCAGGAGCGGGTCCTGCATGACGAGGTCGTCGATCGCGTAGCCCGACAGGCAGAGCTCGGGGAACACCGCGACCGCGACGCCGTCCGCGTGGCACTCCCGCGCCGACGCGAGCACCGCGTCGGCATTGGCGGCCGGGTCGGCCACGGCGACGGGGATCGTGCACGCGGCAACGCGCGCGAAGCCGTGCCGGTAGACGTTCTCGAACGGCAGCTCGGTGATCACCGGTCCAGTCTGTCAGGTGAGTCCGACACCGCGGCAGACGGCGAGCGCACAGTCGCGGACCCTGTGGACGCGCGACCGGCAATGTCGGCGGCCCCGGTTAGCGTTGACCATCATGCGGTACATCGAGCAAGAGGCCCGGATCGTCTGGAGCGCCAGCGATCTCAAAGCGGCAGCCGAGTGCGAGTTCGCGTGGCTCCGGGCGATCGACGCGAAGATCGGCCGCATCGAAGCCGTTCCCGACCCCGAGGATGCCACGCTCGAGCGCGCCGCGGCGCTCGGAACGGCGCACGAGCTGCGCGTGCTCGACGACTACCGCCGACGCTTCGGGGCCGCCGTGCGCGAGATCCCCGCGGCGCGGTCCTCCGACGCCGACGCCCTCGCCGAGGCCGTGCGTCTCACGGGCGAGGCCCTCGCCGACCCGTCGGTAGAGGTCGTCTACCAGGCCGCGTTCTCGACCGACGAGTTCGTCGGCTTCGCGGACTTCCTCGTCCGCGAGCCCGACGGCGGCAGCGGTGGCGGGCGGCCGTGGATCGTACAGGACACCAAGCTCGCCCGCCGCGCTCGCGTCACCGCGCTCATGCAGCTGGCCGCGTACGTCGACCAGCTCGACCGGCTCGGCGTCCCCCGTTCCGACGAGGTGCAACTGCTCCTCGGTGACGGCGCGACGAGCACCCACCGCGTGGACGACCTCCTGCCGGTGTTCGCGCTGCGCCGCGCGCGCTTGCGCGCTCTCATCGCCGACCGCGGGGTCGAGCTCGGTGCCGCGGGTGCCGTGGTGCCGTGGGGCGATCCCCGCGGCGAACTCGCGGTCGTGGCCTGCGGTCGCTGCCCGACGTGCGAGATCGAGGTCGTGGCGCACCGCGACCTGCTCCTGGTCGCCGGAATGCGGCCGGTGCAGCGCGACCGACTGCGTGCCGCGGGCATCGACACGATCGACGCGCTGGCCGCGGCCCCGGCCGCACCGGATGCCATGAGCGGCGACACCTTCGTCTCCCTGCGCACGCAGGCCCGGCTGCAGCTCCAGAGCCCCGCGGGCGACGGGGCGGCAGGCGAACACGTGGTCCCGACCTACGAGGTCGTCGCCCCCAAGGCCCTGGGCGTGCTCCCTCGGCCCGACCACGGCGACCTCTTCTTCGACTTCGAGGGCGACCCGCTGTACACCGAGGGCGACCGTGAGCACTGGGGCATCGACTACCTGTTCGGATGGGTGGACACCCGGGAACGTTATGGGGCCTTGTGGGCGCACACGTTCGACGAGGAACGGGCCGCACTGGAGCGATTCCTCGACATGGTGGCCGTGCGTCGCGAGCAGTTCCCGGACATGCACATCTACCACTACGCGCCGTACGAGCCCACGCACCTGCTCACCATGGCGGCGCGCTACGGCGTCCGCGAGGGCGACGTCGACCGGCTGCTGCGCGACGGCGTCTTCGTCGACCTCTACCCCGTCGTCCGACGCGCCCTGCGCGTGGGATCGCGGTCCTACTCGATCAAGAAGCTCGAGCCGCTGTACATGGGCGACGAGGTACGCACGAGCGACGTCCAGCGCGGCGACGACTCCATCGTGAAGTACGTGGAGGCGCGGGCGCTCGCCGCAGACGGCCGGGACGAGGCCGCTCAGCGGGTCCTCGACGACCTCGCCGACTACAACCGATACGACTGCGTCTCCACGCGGCGCCTGCGCGACTGGCTCGTCGAACGCGCCCGCGAGGGGGGCGCGATGCCCGCGCGGGGCGCCGAGCCCGACGAGCAGGCGTACGCGCCGTCACCACGGGCGACGGCGCTGCAGCGCTGGGCGGCCGACGCGACCGAACCGGACGCGACGGCGCTGCGCCTCGCGGCCGCCGCGATCGACTACTACCCCCGCGAAGAGAAGACGTACTGGGCCACCCACTTCCTCCGTCTTCGCGAGCCGGTGTCGATCTGGGAGGACACGCGCGACGTCGTCGTCGTGGATGCCGCCCGCTCGCGCGTCGTGACCGACTGGCACATCTCCGAGTCGGGTCGTGGCGCCGAGCGGCGCCTGGTCGAGATCCGCGGCGAGGTCGCTCCCGGCAGCCGGCTCACCGCCGACGCCGAGCCGTTCGCGGTGTACGACCTGCCGGCCCCCTTTCCGCTCGAGGCCCGTCTGCGCTGGATCCACGGGGCTCGCCGGGTCACCGTGCGCGAGGTGCTCGATGACGGTGCCGTCATCGAGGAGGTCGCCGTCGACGGGGTGACGTGGGACACCCTTCCGCTCGCGCTCACTCCGCCCGCCCCGCCGCGCGCGGGCAATCAGCAGAAGGCGATCGACGCGTGGGCGGATGCCGTGCTCGCGGCGGCGCCGACGCTGCCCGACGGAGCAGCCGCGGACATCCTGTGCCGACGGCCCCCACGCACCGTTTCGGGAGTGCTGTCACCGGTCACCGCGATCGACGGCACCTCCGGAGACGACGAGATCGCGGCGATCGCCCGTACCGTGGCCGACCTCGACCGCAGCTACCTGGCGGTGCAGGGCCCGCCGGGAACGGGCAAGACGTACGTCGGCTCGCATGTCATCGCACGACTCGTCGCCGAGCGCGGGTACCGCGTCGGGGTGGTCGCGCAGTCGCACGCGACCGTCGAGCACATGCTCGACCGCGTGATCGCCGCCGGCGTCCCGGCCTCACGCGTCGGGAAGGCGCCGAAAGACCCCGGTGCGACCCACGAGTTCACCGTGTTGCCCAAGAACGGCGTGCCCGCTTTCGCCGCAGAGAACGCCGCCCACGGTTTCGTCGTCGGGGGGACGGCCTGGGACTTCAGCCACGAGGGGCGCGTCCCACGCGGCAGCCTGGATCTGCTCGTGATCGACGAGGCGGGGCAGTTCTCGCTCGCCTCGACGATCGCGGTCTCGCTGGCCTCGTCTCGGCTCCTGCTGCTCGGCGACCCGCAGCAGCTGCCCCAGGTGAGTCAGGGCACTCACCCCGAGCCGGTGGACACCTCGGCACTCGGCTGGGTGATCGACGGGGCCGAGGTCGTCCCGCCCGAGTTCGGGTACTTCCTCGCGCGGACACGACGTATGCACCCCGCCGTCGCGGGCCCGGTGTCGCGGTTGTCGTACGAGGGCCGCCTGGCGGCCCACCCTTCCACGGCTCTGCGCACGCTCGCGGGTGTCGAGCCGGGACTCCACCCCGTCCCGGTCCGTCACCGCGGCAACGCGACGTGCTCACCGGAAGAGGCGGAGGCCGTCGTCGGGCTCGTCGCCGATCTCGTGGGGCGGCAGTGGACCGGTGCCGACGGCGGCGTCGGCGACAGGGCGGTCGTCCACCCGCCGCGCGCGTTGCGCGCCGACGACGTCATCGTGATCACGCCGTACAACGCCCAGCAGGTCGCGGTCGAGGAGGCGCTCGCGGCGGCCGGGTACCCCGAGGTCCCGGTGGGCACCGTGGACCGGTTCCAGGGCAAGGAAGCCGTCGTTGCGATCCTCACGCTCGCCGCGTCGTCCGGCCGGGACGCGCCGCGGGGGCTCGAGTTCCTCCTCTTGCGCAACCGCGTCAACGTCGCGATCTCGCGGGCCATGCAGGCGGCATACGTCGTCTACTCGCCCTCGCTCCTGGACGATCTTCCACGTACGCCCGAGGGGGTCGCTCGTCTCAGCGGTTTCGCGCGGCTGGTCGGCGCCGGGGGCTGACCCTCTCGGTGCGTCGTGCGGCGGCTTCCCGGCACCGCGCCCTGCGCTCGTCCGAGTCACGCGAGCTCCGCGGCGCCGGGCCGGCGCTCACCCGCGTCGCGCCAGTTCCCCGGCGCCGCGCGCCCTGCGCCACCCGCCACCCCCGTGGCGCGAGCTCGCGGGCGTCGCGTCAGGCGGTGCCGTAGAGGCGGTCGCCCGCGTCGCCGAGTCCGGGCACGATGTAGCCCTTCTCGTTCAGTCGCTCGTCGAGGGCACCGAGCACGAGCGTCACGTCGTGGCCCTCGACCTGCTTCTCGATCGCGGCGACACCCTCCGGCGCGCCCAGCAGGCAGATCGCCGTGACGTCCTGCGCACCGCGGTCGAAGAGGAACTTGATCGCCGCGCCGAGCGAACCGCCGGTGGCGAGCATCGGGTCCAGCACGAAGCACTGGCGGTCGCTGAGGTCGTCGGGCAGGCGCTCGGCGTACGTGGAGGGCTGGAGGGTCTCCTCGTCGCGCACCATGCCGAGGAACCCCACTTCGGCGGTGGGCAGGAGCTTGACCATTCCCTCGAGCATGCCCAGACCCGCGCGCAGAATCGGGACCACGATGGGGCGCGGTTCGCTGATCTTGACGCCCTGCGTGGTCGTGACCGGGGTCTGGATCTCGATCGGGTCGACGCGCACGTTCCGGGTGGCCTCGTAGGCGAGCAGCGTCACGAGCTCCTCGGTGAGCTGGCGGAACACCGGCGACGGCGTCTGCCGGTCGCGCAGCACCGTGAGCTTGTGGGTGATGAGGGGGTGGTCGGCGACGTGGACACGCATAGGCTCAAGGCTAGCCGCTCGACCCCGGCCCTCCACCCTCGTCTTTCGGAGCACCGTGACCCCCGCCCCCGCCGACCTCGCCGCGATGCGGCGCGCGCTCGCGCTCGCCCGCACCGCGTCGGATCACGACGACGTTCCCGTGGGGGCCGTCGTGCTCGATGCTGAGGGGCGCATCGTCGGTGAAGGACGCAATCTCCGCGAGCTCACGAACGACCCCACCGCGCACGCCGAGGTCGCGGCTCTCCGCGAGGCCGCGGCACGCCTGGGCACGTGGCACCTCGACGGGTGCACGCTCGTGGTGACGCTCGAGCCCTGCGTCATGTGCGCGGGAGCGGTGCTGCAGGCTCGCGTGCCGCGCGTGGTCTTCGGATCGTGGGATGCCAAAGCGGGGGCCGCGGGTTCCCTCTACGACGTGCTCCGTGACCGGCGCCTGCCCCACCGCGTCGAGGTGGTGGGCGGGGTCGCCGAGGACGAGGCCTCCGCCCTGCTGCGGGGGTTCTTCGAACGCCGACGGGACTGAGCGCGGCTCAGCGGGGCAGCAGCGGCAGCAGGTCGGTGCCGATCTCGTCGGCGTGGTCGACGTCGCGGAGATCGAGGAGCTGGAAGTACACGCGGCCGGCGCCCAGGGCACGCAGGCGCTCCACCTTCGCCGCGATCTCGTCGGGACGCCCGATGAGGTTGGCGCCGTTGTCGAACTGCTCGCGTGTCTGTCCGATGGCCGCGAGGCGGCGCTCGATCGCGCTGTCGTCGGCGCCGACGATCGTCGGCAGCGCCACCGAGAGCTTCAGCGTCGCGGGGTCGCGCTCGAACTGCTCGCACGCGGCGCGCACCCCGGCGAACTTCTCCGCGACGATCTCCTCGGCGACGAAGCCGATGTTGAACTCGGTCGCGAAGCGGGCCGCGAGGGCCGGCGTGCGCCGCGGACCGCCGCCGCCGACGATCACCGGGAGGGGAGATTGCACGGGCTTGGGCAGGGCCGGGGCGGCATCCAGGCGGTAGTGCGCGCCCTCGAACGAGAAGGTCTCGCTGATCGGGGTGGACCACAGGCCCGTCACGATCGCGAGCTGCTCCTCCAGCAGATCGAAGCGGCGCGCGGGGAAGGGGATGCCGTAGGCGGCATGTTCCGCCGCGAACCAGCCGGTTCCCAGGCCCAGCTCGACCCGCCCGCCGGACATGGCATCCACCTGGGCCACCTGGATGGCGAGGATGCCGGGCACGCGGAAGGTCACCGAGGAGACGAGCGTCCCGAGGCGGATGCGCGACGTCTCCCGCGCAAGGCCGGCGAGCGTCGTCCAGGCGTCGGTCGGGCCGGGGAGGGGATCACCGTCGCCCGAGCGCAGATAGTGATCGGAGCGGAAGAAGCCGTCCAGACCGTGTGTTTCGGCCGAGCGCGCGAAGGCGAGCTGGTCGTCGTACGAGAACCCCTGCTGGGGCTCGGTGAACAGGCAGTACTCCACGCGGTCTCCCTCAGTCGGCCGAACGCAGGATGATCGTCTCGGTCGGCGGCGCCGGGTCGGCGGGGCGACCGACGTATCCGATCTGCGTCAGCAGCGCCTGGCGGAACTGCGCCGGCCGCTCCAGGTGCGGCGCGTGCCCCGCACCCTCGACGGCGATCTCGGTGACCTCGCCGCCGGCGGCGGCGTAGGCGTCCAGCACGTCGCGGGTCTGCGACACCATGGGCTGTGCCGGCGCTTCCTCCTCGCCCGGCCAACCCGGCACGATGCCCAGGGCACCGAGGTGGTTCAGGTCGTAGAACGAGGCATCCGAGACGATCGCGTCGGCCGTGCCGTGGATCCACAGGATGGGGGGCTTGCGGGCGAGGTCGACGATGCCCGAGACGTCGAAGTACTTCGGCGCCATCGTGTTGAGGACGCCGATGGTCCCCGCGGCGAAGCCGGGCCAGTTCGGCGACGTCACCGAGTCGCCGGGGTAGTTGCCCCCGGCTGTGGAGGTCGTGAGCATCGACTCGACCCAGACGTCCTCGTGATCGCTCGTGTACCCGGCCGCGACGTACCCGGAGCGGAACACCGATCGGGGGGACGTGGGGGCGTCGGCGGTGGTGTCGTGATCGATGAGACGCTGCACGAAGTCCGGGTTCGCCGCGCCGGCGCCGGTGCCGGCGTCGTCGTCGGTCAGCCGCGACCCGTCGCGACGGGTTCCGCCGAATCCATAGGGCGAGACGGGGGCCTGCAGCGTGAGCGAGAGGACGGGGTGATCCAGCGCGTACTGCAGGATGACGCCGCCGCCCATCGACCAGCCCACCAGGTGCGCGGTCGGGATGCCGAGGGCTTCGAGCGTCGCGTGCAGGTCGTCGCTGAAATCGCGGACGCCGCGGGTGGCGTCGATGGGGGCGTGCTCGGTTCCGCCGAAGCCGCGCAGGTCGACGGCGAGGACCCGCAGATCGCTCGGCAGATCTTGCATGATCTCCTGCCAGAACAGCGAGGAAGAGACGTTGCCGTGGACGAAGACCACGGTCTGCTCGGGGACGGTGGCGGGGTCGTCGGCCGCGCGCTCGAGAACGTTGACGCTCAGCCGACCGGTCTCGACCAGGCGCGAGGTGATGCCGTCGAAGAGAGTCATGGGGTCCTCCGTGTCACTCGCGTCCGCTCCGGTACGGGCGCGCTCCGACTCTAACGCGCGCCCCTATCCGACGCACTCAGGCTTCGTAGACTTGCGTGCATGACGGATGCCGTTTCCTCCCTGCCCCCGCTCGCGTTCCTCGGCGCCGGTTCCATGGGAGGGGCGATCCTGCGGGGACTGGTCTCGGCGGGCTTGACCGGCGGGGGCGTGGTCGCGACCAACCGCACGGTCGCCAAGGCGGCCGAACTCGCCGAGTTGGAGGGTGTGACCAGCGTCGCCCTCGAGACCGCCCCCGACGGCAACGTCGCCGCCGCGGCATCCGCCGACGTGATCCTCATCGGCGTGAAGCCGGGCATGGTGCCCGACCTGCTCGACGAGATCGCGCCGCACCTGCGTCCGGGTGCCGTCGTGGTGAGCCTCGCGGCCGGAGTGACCCTCGAGACGTTCGCACGGCACCTCGGCGAGGGTGTCGCGACGCTCCGATCGATGCCGAACACCCCGTCGCTCGTCGGCAAGGGTGTCACCGGTCTCGCCGCCGGCGCCGCGGCGTCCGCCGACGACGTCGCGCTCGTGCGCGCGCTGTTCGAGACGGTCGGACACGTCGTGGAGGTGCCGGAATCGCAGATCGACGCCCTCTCGACGATCTCCGGCTCCGGCCCGGCCTACGTCTTCCTCCTCATCGAGGAATTCACGAAAGCCGCGGTGCGCATGGGCTTCGACGACGACGCCGCGCGCCTGCTGGCCGAGCAGACCTTCATCGGCGCGACGGCACTCCTGGCATCCGCCGACGTCGGTCCGGCCGAACTGCGTCGCCGCGTCACGAGCCCGAAGGGCACGACCGAGCGCGCGATCGCGGTGCTCCAGGGCGCGGATCTGGACGACACGTTCACGAGGGCCGCCGAGGCCGCCCTCGCCCGCGCGAAGGAACTCGCCGCGGGGGCCTGACATGCTGCTGCGGTTCGACGGGGAGATCTGGCACTGGCGCGGACCCGCGCCGTACCACTTCGTCACCGTGCCGCCCGCCGAGGCCGCCCAGATCGCCGAGGTCGCGCCGATGGTCACCTACGGCTGGGGGATGATCCCCGCCGCCGTCACCATCGGGGCCACGCGCGTGACCACCGCGCTCTGGCCGAAGGACGGCGCCTACGTCGTTCCGATCAAGAAGGCGCTGCAGGATGCCGAGCAGCTCGGCGTCGACGACGTCGTCACCGTCGTGCTCGAGATCGACGCCTGATCAGCGATCCAGGGCGGCGAACCGCTCGATGTCGCCGTTGGTTCCCGACACGATGATGAGGTCGTGGTTGGTGACGACCGTGTTCGCCTCGGCGTAGCGGAACGGACGGCCCGGGCTCTTCACGCCGACGACCGTCACGTTGTACTTCGTGCGGACGCCCGACTCGTTCAGGCCCACGCCGCGGACGAGCTTGGGCGGGTACATCTTGGCCAGCACGAAGTCGTCGTCGAATCGGATGAAGTCCAGCATGCGGCCGCTGACGAGGTGCGCGACGCGCTCGCCGGCCTCGGCCTCGGGGTAGATGACGTGGTTCGCGCCGACGCGGGCGAGGATCTTGCCGTGCGACTGCGACACCGCCTTCGCCCAGATCTGCGGCACTTTCAGGTCGACGAGGTTCGCGGTGATCAGGACGGATGCCTCGATGAGCGACCCCACCGCCACGACGGCGACCTGGAAGTCCTGAGCGCCGATCTGCCGCAGGGCGTCGATGTTGCGGGCGTCGGCCTGGACGGCGTGCGTCACGCGCTCCGACCACTTCTGTACGAGGTCGAGGTTGCCGTCGACGGCGAGCACTTCGCGGTCGAGACGGTCCAGCTCCCCGGCGCACGCCGCGCCGAAGCGCCCGAGGCCGATGACCAGGACGGGCGCGTCGCTGCGGATCCGTTCAACCAACGATGGGCCTTTCGACGGGCAGCGCGTACAGCTGCGAACGGGAGGACGCCGCGACGGCCGCGGCGAGTGTCACAGTACCAATCCGTCCCATGAACATCGTGAGAGCGAGGACGTAGACCGCGGGATCGGGGAGTTCGGCGGTGAGGCCGGTCGAGAGGCCCACCGTGGCGAACCCGGAGATGACGTCGAACAGGACGTACTCGATCGGGGCATCGGTGATGCGGCTGATCGTCACGGTGGACAGCGCCACGATCGTCGCGCCCCAGGCCACGACGGACAGGGCCACCCGCTGCACGTCGCTCGGGATGCGTCGGCCGAACGCCTGCACCGACGGGCGTCCCTTGGCCTCGGACCACACGGCGAGGGCGAGGACGGCCAGGGTCGTGACCTTGATGCCGCCGGCGGTGGATGCCGAGCCCCCGCCGACGAACATGAGCATCGAGCCCACGACGAGCGTCGCGCCGTTCAGATCACCGATCTCGATCACCGAGAATCCGCCCGATCGGGTCATGGCGGAGAGGAACAAGGCCTGGAAGGTGGTGTCCCACGCGTCCATGCTCCCGAACGTCAGCGGGTTGTCGTATTCCAGCAGCAGAATGACGCCGGCGCCGGCGAAGAAGAGGACGACGGTCGTGATGATCGTCAGCTTCGCGTGCAGCGACCACAGCCGGAACCGCCACCAGTGCCGCCACAGCGTGAAGATCACGGGGAAGCCGATCGACCCCAGGAAGACGCCGATCATGAGCACGGTGAGGAGGAAGTAGTCCCGCGCGAAGGGCGTCAGACCTTCTGCGTTCGGCACGAAGCCGGTGTTGGTGAACGCCATCGCGGCGTAGTAGGGCGCCTCCCACAGCGCCACGACGGGGTCGATGCCGCCGACGATGAGCGAGGGGTAGATCAGGACGGTCAAGCCCGCCTCGATGACCAGCGTGGACAAGGCGACGGTGCGCAGCAGCTGGCCCACCTCGCCCAGCCGGATGGTCTGCCCCTCGTTGACCGGGCCACCGTGCACGCGGAGAGGGTTGCTGTCCCCGGCCGCGATGAGCTTCGCGCGCAGGCCCAGGCGCTTGGAGATCACGAGGCCGAGGATCGACGCCAGCGTGAGAACGCCGAGTGCTCCGACGTTCACGCCCAGGTAGGTGATGACGTGACCGAGCGGCGACCAGTGGCTGTACATGTTCACCGTCGACAGGCCCGTGACGCAGATGGTCGACACGGCCGTGAACAGCGCGTCCGCCAGCGGGGTGCGCTGTCCGTCGGCAGCAGCGGCGGGCAGCGAGAACAGCGCCGTGAAGAGCAGGATCAGGATGACGAACACCAGCACCGCGAAGCGCGCGGGGGATGCCGTCGTCGAATCCCGCAGTCCGTCCCATGCCCGGAACGCAATGCGCCGTACGCGCACCGACATACGCACACCCTCGGGCGTCGCCGCCATGCGTGACTCCCTTCGCAGCCGGACCCGGATCATGGTACTCGGGCGAGCTCGCGGCTAACCTAATGCCATGGCGGACATCTTCGACGTGATCGCTGACGGCACGCGTCGCGACATCCTTCAGTTGCTGCTCGACCGCGCCACGGGCGGGGAGCGGGGCACGAGCGTCTCGCAGATCGTGCATGCGCTGGGGGTGAGCCAGCCCACCGTCTCGAAGCACCTCAAGGTGCTGCGCGAGGCCGAATTGGTCTCGGTTCGCGAGGAAGGCCAGCATCGCTACTACAGCCTGGCCGTCGCTCCTCTCGACGAGGTCGACGACTGGCTGGTGCCGTTCTTCTCGATCGACGTCGAGAACGAGCCGGCGCTCCCGGAATCCGCCGTGCACGCCGCCGAGGTGGTCGGTCGGGCGGCCGCATCGGTGAAGCATTCGGTCGCTTCGGCCTTCCGCAAGCTGCCGGGGCGCTGAATCCCGTACGTCACAGAAGCCCCATAGGTTTACAGCCGTCGCGGCCAGACCCTAGAGTGTGTCCCACATCAGAGGGTGAAGGTCACCCGCGGCGGAGGGTGATCGATGGCTGAGCTGCCCGACGTGCGTTTCCTGACGGTCGCCGAGGTCGCAGACCTCATGCGGGTCTCGAAGATGACGGTCTACCGGCTCGTGCATGCGGGTGAACTCCCCGCGGTCCGGTTCGGTCGGAGCTATCGCGTGCCCGAATCCGCCGTCGCAGACGCCGTGCAGCGTCCGGTCTCCGACGTCGGCTAGACTGGTCCGAGGCCTTTTTCCAACGCCTGCCCGTTCCCGGGAGCCGACATCGGCACCCAGACCCCGACTTAGTGAGGTTTTCCGTGGGTTCTGTCATCAAGAAGCGCCGTAAGCGCATGGCGAAGAAGAAGCACCGCAAGCTGCTTCGCAAGACTCGTCACCAGCGTCGCAACAAGAAGTAAGCGACCACCACACCGAGCGCCTGTCACCCGACGGGCGCTTCGTGTATGCGGCATCCGATCATCGACGTCCTTTCGAGGAGCACACATGCAGTCCATCTCGGTCCACGACCTGCGCGCCGGGCGCGACCGCCCGTTGATCGACGTGCGAGAGGTCGATGAGTTCGCCGCGGGGCACGTCCCCGGTGCGGTGAACCTGCCGATGTCGACGCTCGGCGAGAACCTGCACATGCTCCCCGAGGGGGCGTTCGACGTCATCTGCCAGGCGGGCGGTCGCTCCGCGCGGGTCGTGGAGGCCCTGACGGCGCGGGGCCACGACGCCACGAACGTCGACGGCGGCACCGGCGAGTGGATCGCCTCGGGGTACGACGTCGAGTCCTGACCCCGGTCGCGCCCTCCTAGGATGGGTGGAGTGACGACCCTCACGCTCATCGGCAAACCCGACTGCCACCTCTGCGACGTCGCGGAGCAGATCGTCGAGACCGTCGTCGCCGATCTCCCCGGAGACATCGCCGACCGCGTGGTCCTGGAGCAGGCGTCGATCGCCGAGGATCCCGCGCTGTTCGAGCGGTGGTGGGAAAAGATCCCGGTCGTCCTCATCGACGGTGAACTGCACGCGCACTGGCGCGTGTCCGCCGATCGTCTGCGCGCCGCTCTCCTCGCGGCCGACCCAGAAGGAGCCCCCGCGTGAGCATCCGTCACATCGTCCTATGGAAGCTCGCGGCGGACGACGCCGACACGCGTGCCCTGCACGCGGAGCAGATCGCCCAGCGCCTGCTGTCGCTTCGCGGCGAGATCGCCGAGATCGAGCACCTCGAGGTGGGGCGCAACGTCGCGTACCCGCAGACGAACTGGGACGTGGCCCTCGTCAGCGAGTTCGCCGATGTCGAGGCTCTCGAGCGGTATCAGGTGCACCCCGCACACCAGGAGGTCGCGGCGTTCGTCCGCTCCGTCGTGGCCGAACGCGCGAGCGTCGATTTCCCGGGCTGACTCCGTCCGTCAGCTGAGCGGCCGGGTGGCCACCGGCACCTGTGCGAGCGCGATCCGTACGCGCGCGTGATCGTCCAGCCGCGCGTCGGCGGCGTGGTCCACGTGGACGAGACTCCCGTCGCGCGGGCGCACGAGCGGCCGGCGCACGTGGGCGAGGAACGGGCGGGCCGCGACCCCGGCGGCCAGGCCGGGGGCGGCGGGTGACACCACCACGACCTTCTCCCGAAGCCCCACACCCA
>NZ_JAJGNJ010000019.1 GCF_020781835.1 Microbacterium testaceum | reverse complement strand
TTAATCATCCCCTGATCAGGCATAAACAAGCATCAGACACGCCCGATCACCCGCAGATTCATGCGACAGCCTCAGGCCTTCGCAGTTCTCGACGCAGGTGCGGCCGCCGAGGCAGTGGTCGACGGTGTGGTCGATCTCGCACCGCACCGCGGGGACGCGGCATCCGGGGAAGCGGCAGTGCCGGTCTCGTGCGCGCAGGTGGCGGCGGAGCGGACCTTCGGCGAACCGGGTGTCGGTGGCGAGGACTGCGCCGGTGACGGGGTGAGTGAGGATGCGCTCCCAGCCGTCGGGAGTGGCTCCGGCGAGCGTGCGCGCGGTCTCGGCGTCGATCGGAGAGCGACCCGCGAGGTCGGCGGGGACGCGGTCATCGCCGAGCAGGGTCAGCGCCGGCACGACGACCTGCACCTTGGCGCGGATCGCGCCCAGAGTGCCGGGGCCGTCGTCGCTGCGAGTGGGATCCGCCCCGGGCTGCGTGGTCAGCAGCATGTCGGTGAGGATGTCGGCGCGCAGCTGGTCCATCGTGCGAGCGTCGGATGCGACGATCTCGTCGTGATCGTCGCACCCGCCGCTCGCACTCGCCGCGTCGTCAGGCCTGCCGGCGCTGTCGGCCGCCGAGCGCGCCGCCGCGCGCCGCCGCAGGCGCTCACGCGCCTGTCGACGCGCATCGACGACGGCGGCGCCCTGGCGGGTCACGCGGTCGTAGATCGCGTCGATGAGCAGGGTGGGGGCAATGACGGTGAGCCCGGACATCCCGTCGCCGACGGCGAAGGTGCGGATGCATCGCTCCTCGCGCGCTTCGATGTGCCGTTCGGTGAGAGTGCGCGGATGCAGGCGGTCGGCGAGGATCGCGAGCTCGGACCGCAGCCGCGTGGGCGTCTCGTCTTCGCTGCGGATGAGGGCGAGACGCTCGAACTCGGGACGGGTCTCGGACGGCAGCGGCAGGCCCAGCTCCGTGATGAGCACGGCGTGGCCCTTCGTGATGCTGCCCGTCTCCCAGGCATCGAGAGTGGCCGGGAACTCGTCGACGAGGATGACGGCGTCGCTGATCTGACGTTGCACCGACCGGTCGGAGGACCTGACGGCCGCGGCGATCTCGGCGGAGATCCCTCGCAGCGCCATGTCCTTGCTCTTCACCGACTCGGCAGCGTGCGCGGCCTGCGTGTCGGCGAGCTTCTGCGCTCGAGCGAGAGTGCGGGTCAGCGCCGCCTGGGCCGCGGCGACGGCCGCGTGGGCGGCCCGCGCGGCGTGCACGATCTCCGCCAGCTCGGCGGTGTCCGCGTCGCTGAAGCCGATGATCCCGTTCGAAGACATATTCGAATCTTACGGCGGACCTCGGACATCGGAGGTCCGGAATCCACGTTCCGCGGTCACGATGTGGAGAACCTCGAGGATGCCTCGGCTGGGGAGGAGAGGGCGATGCCGTCGTGAACGTTCGGTCGCCGCATGGCCCGCCGTCGCAGGAGCGTGCGATGTGGGCGCATGAGGAACGCGGCGATGGCCGCGCGTCCCGCTCCGTGTCACGCGAGCGTCGCACCAGACCGGCTACGCGGCGGTGCATCGCAGGGGAGGCATGGCAGGCTCTACTCCCGACCGGCATCACGCCGGGACGCCCACGGAAGTGGACGATAGCGGCGGTCCCACCCCACGGAGCGGCAGGCCAGTGGATGTCGGGGGGCGGCGCGGCAGGCATCGCACGGTACCGGGTGCCAGGCGAGCACCGCAGGAACGGGGCGATGGTCGGTGGGAGGCGGAGCCGGGCGCGGGCACGAGCCGGGCACATCAGCCCGGCTCGTGCCCGCCGCCGCCGCACTGCGCCCGCACAGAACCGCTATCAGCCCGGCGCGATGCAGCACCGGTGCCGGCACCGGACCCAACCGCCGGTGCCGGCACCGGGTCAGGCCACGCGCAGCACCTCGTCCTCGGCGGGCGCGTCCGCGACCTTCCAGCCCTCGGTCGGGGTCGCGTTGGCGACCGCGGCGCCCTCGGCGGCCTCCGTCGCGTCGGGGAAGCCCATCGACTGCTGGTCGCCGCGGAAGTTGCGCAGCCACCAGCCCCAGTCGTCGGGAACGAGGCCGAACGGGTTGTCGTAGCCGAGCTCGCGCGCGGCCCAGACCGGCCAGTGCGGGTTGGCCAGGGCGGGGCGGCCGAGGAAGACCAGGTCGATCAGGCCCTCCTTGACGACGGCGTCGGCGTTCTGAGGCTTGCCGAGGTTCCAGCTCGCGGCGACCGGGATGTCGAGCTCGCGCTTGACGCGGGCGGCCCGCTCGACGAACGCCCGCGGCGTGTTGAAGATGTTCTCGCGCATGTCGTCGGTGTTCCCGCCGAACGACAGGTCGGCGAGGTCGAGGCCATGCTCCTTCATCCAGCCGATCGCGACGATCGAGTCGTCGAACTGCGTGCCCGCCGGGTTGAGGTCGTCGGATCCGAGACGCATCGTCAGCGGGATCCGCTCCGGGATGACGGCACGCACGGCGTCGAGCGCCTCCAGGTGGAACCGGGCGCGGTTCTCGAGCGAGCCGCCATACTGATCGGTGCGCTGGTTCGCCAAGGGTGAGAAGAAGGATGCTCCGAGGTAGCCGTGCGCGTAGTGCATCTCGATCCACTCGAAGCCGACCTCGACGGCCCAGGCGGCGCTCTGTGCGTAGGCGGCGTACAGGTCGTGGATCTCCGCCACCGTCAGCTCCTCCGGCGCGTACGGCATGTCACCGCCGTAGGCGATCGCGGACGGCGCCTTGGTCTGCCATCCCTTGGGGTGGTCGGGCGCGAGCATGTGACCGCCCTCCCACGGGGTGACCAGGCTCCCCTTGCGGCCGGTGTGCCCGAGCTGGATGGCGGCCACACCGCCCATGGACTTGATGACGGCGCACACTCGGGCCAGACCATCGAGCTGGCTCTCGTCGTAGATCCCCGCGCAGCTGACGGTCGTGCGCCCGTCGGGAGTGATCGCGATCTGCTCCGGGAAGATCAGGCCGAATCCGCCCGCGGCGCGCGCGCCCAGGTACGACACGTGGTAGTCGTCCATCCGGCCCTCGACGGACCGGTACATCGTCATCGGCGACATGACGATGCGGTTGCGCAGGGTGACCCCTTTCAACGTGAAGGGGGTGAACAGGTTTGGCATCGGATCCCTTTCGCTGCCGGTGACGGAGGCGTCGAACGTGACGTGCTCACACTCCATCAGGCGGTCCTTCCGCGCCGATTTCCCTGCGGTTGCGCGACCGTAACGTTCCTCTCACACCCCTCGGGCGGGCGTGTGAGGTCGCCCGCATCGCGCACGCGGACCCGCGCGGATGCCGCCGCATACCGTGCGAGCGCGGCATCGACGAGCTCGGGAGGCACCGCACGGCCGTCCAGCAGGGGGGCGCTCACGACGTCGGCGCCGGCGGCATCCATCAGCCCGGCGAAGAAGCCGGGCGCGAGCAGGTATGAGGCCACCACGACGCGGACGTCGGGGGCGCGCGCGGCCTCGACGACCTCCGCGAGCGTGGGGCGCGCTGCGGAGAGGAACCCCACCGGCACTGGGCGTCGCAGCACGCCGGCCAGGCGATCCGCGACCTCGAGGCAGTCGGCGACGGCGGCGGGGTCGGAGGAGCCGGCGGCTCCCAGCACGATCCGGTCGCGGGACCCGGCTCCCGCCTCCGCGACCCGCCGTGCGAGCAGGCGCACCAGGCCGTCGTCGGGGCCGAGGGCCCCGGCGACGGTCACCGGTCGATCGGCCTCGCGCGCCGCGCGGGCGAGATCGACCCGCACGTGATAGCCCGCCGACAGCAGTAACGGCACGATCACGGCGGGCCGCCCGGCCGGGAGCTTGCGCAGCAGGGCGTCGGGACCGGGCTGCAGCACGTCGACGAACCCGCCCCGGGTGTCCGCCTGGCGCGCGCGGATCGCCGCGACGAGTGCTCCCACCACCGAGCGCCCCCGCACCGAGTCCGTCCCGTGGGACACGGCCAGCAGCGCGGGCGCGCTCACGCCGGCACCTCGACCTCGAGCATCCCGCCGACGACGCGCGTGGCGTACACCCGCACCGAGTAGCCGGGGTGCGACAGGCTCCGGCCGGTGCGCAGGTCGTAGACCTCCTTGTGCAGCGGCGAGGCGATCGTGGGTGCGCCCCCGCGCGAGCCCATGATGCCGCGAGCCATCACCATGGCGCCGGTGTGCGGGTCCTCCGCGTCGATCGCGAAGGCGTGCGCGTCGTCGTCCTTGAGCAGCGCGATCTGCCGGCCGGCGAGCAGCGCCGTCTCGCCCCAGCCGGCCTCCAGCTCGGCGATGGGGCACGCGGCGAGCCAGACGGCCTGCTGTTCCACGGCGCCACCCTAGGACACGCACGTTTCTACCGGGTTGCTCCGACCTCACAGCCGTCTCAGCGCGGCGTGGGGTGAGCGTGACGCCGCGGACACGAAGGAGAAACGGTCAGGCAACGCCTCGCGCCTATCGTCGCTTGCGACGCGCGAGACCCCCGCGTGCGTGGTGAGGAGGATGCTGACGGTGGCTGTACGTCTTCGCCACGTGGTCGTCGTCGGCGGCGGGCCCGCGGGCCACCGCGTCGCCGACGCGCTGCTGGCCCGCGACACGGACCGCGCGGTCACCGTGACCGTGGTCAGCGAGGAGCCGCGCGCGCCCTACGACCGCGTCGCGCTGAGCCGCCGCTTCGCCGGTCCCGTCGACCTGCCGTTGGCGACGGCCGCGCAGTGGGATCCGACGCGGGTCACGGTGCGCACCGGGACGGCCGCAGTCGCCGTCGACCCGGCGACCCGCATCGTGACGCTCGACGACGGCTCCACGCTCCGGTATGACGAGCTCGTGCTGGCCACCGGCTCCGCCCCGCCGATTCCCGACATCCCCGGCAAGCAGCACGCGCGCGTGTTCCGCACGATCGAGGACGTCGATTGGATGACCGCGGAGGTGGACCGCCTCGCCGCCCAGCACGGTCGGGCGGCCCGGGTCGTCGTGGCCGGGGGCGGCCTGCTGGGGCTGGAGGCGGCAGGCGGGCTGGCCGCGCGCGGCGCCGACGTCGCCGTCGTCCACTCCGGGCGCTGGCTGATGTCCGCCCAGCTGGACGAGGGCGGCGGGCAGGCGCTGAGCCGGCTCGTCTCGCTCAAGGGCATCGCGCTGCATCTGGGGCACCGCCCGAGCGCGATCGAGACCGGCGCGGACGGCGCGGTCACCGGGGTGGTCCTCGACGACGGCCGGCGCGTGCCCGCGGACCTCGTCGTCGTCGCGATCGGGATCCGGCCGCGCGACGAGCTCGCGGCGCCGGCGGGGATCGAGCGCGCGCCGGGCGGCGGCATCGCGATCGGCGCCGACTGCCGCACGTCCGCGCCGCACGTGTGGGCGGTGGGGGAGGTCGCGTCGTTCGAGGGCCGCTGCACCGGTCTCGTCGCCCCCTCCAACGCGATGGCGGAGGTGGTGGCGGATCGGCTGCTCGGCGGCACCCGCGTGTTCGCGAGCGTCGACGACGCCGCGAGCCTCAAGCTTGCCGACGTGGATGTCGCGACCTTCGGCGATGCGAAGGGTGTGACGCCGGGATGCCTCGAGGTCGTGTACGCGGACCCCGCCCGCGGGCTGCACCAGAAGATCGTGCTCTCCGGCGACGCGACGACCCTGCTCGGGGGCGCGTTCGTCGGCGACAGCACCCCGTACGCGACGCTGCGCCCTCGCCTGGGCGCGGAGCTGGGAGCGGATGCCGCTGCGTTCCTGTCGGCGCCGGGAGCGGCGTCCCCCGACTCGGGGGAGCTTCCCGACTCGGCGCTGGTGTGCTCGTGCAACACGGTCACCGCGGGCGCGATCCGCGACGCCGTCGAGGAGCAGGGCTGCACCGAGATGGGTCCCCTGAAGGCGTGCACGCGCGCGGGCGTCCAGTGCGGGTCGTGCGTGCCGCTGGTGCGGAAGCTGCTGGAGGCGGAGCTCGCGAAGGCGGGCATCGAGTCGTCGCATGCGCTGTGCGAGCATTTCGACCTGTCGCGGCAGGAGCTGTTCGAGTCGGTGCGGGTGCTGGGGCTCCCCTCGTTCGACGCGGTGCGGGAGCGGTTTGGCCGGGGGCTGGGATGCGACATCTGCAAGCCGGCGATCGCGTCGATCCTGGCCAGCCAGGGCACCGGGCATCCGCTGGACGGCGGCCGTGCCGGGCTGCAGGACACGAACGACCGCGCGCTGGCCAACATGCAGAGGGACGGCACGTACTCGGTGATGCCGCGGATCCCCGGCGGGGAGATCGATCCGGTCAAGCTCGGGGTGATCGCGCAGGTGGCGCAGGAGTACGGTCTGTACACGAAGATCTCCGGCGGCCAGCGGATCGACATGTTCGGCGCGCGCCTGGAGCAGCTGCCGGCGATCTGGCGGCGGCTCGTGGACGCCGGGTTCGAGTCCGGCCAGGCGTACGGGAAGGCGCTGCGCACGGTCAAGAGCTGCGTCGGGTCGACGTGGTGTCGGTACGGCGTGCAGGACTCGACCTCGATGGCGATCCGGCTGGAGCTGCGCTACCGCGGGCTGCGCGCTCCGCACAAGTTCAAGTCGGGCGTGTCTGGGTGCGCCCGGGAGTGCGCCGAGGCGCGGGCCAAGGACTTCGGCGTCATCGCCACCGAGCAGGGCTGGAACCTGTACGTGGGCGGCAACGGCGGGTACCAGCCCGCGCACGCGCAGCTGCTCGCCGGCGACCTCGACGACGAGACCCTGATCCGGTATGTTGACCGGTTCCTCATGTACTACATCCGCACCGCCGACCGGCTCCAGCGCACCGCACGCTGGATCGAGGAGCTCCCGGGCGGTCTGGACCACGTGCGCGACGTCGTGGTGCACGACTCGCTGGGCCTGGCGGCGGACCTGGAGGCGGCGATGGCGCGGCACGTGGATACGTACGAGGACGAGTGGGCCGCCACCCTGGCCGATCCGGACAAGCTGCGCCGGTTCCGCAGCTTCGTCAACGCGGCGGACGAGCCCGATCCGTCGCTGGTGCGCGTGGCCGAGCGGGGACAGCTGCGCCCGGCATCCGCTGACGAGCGCGCCGCGGGTCGTGCCGTGCCGATCGCGGATGCCGTGCTCGCCGTCCGCGGGAGGGGATGACGCGGCGATGACGGGCAGCGTGACGCTGGTCGGCGGCGGGCCGGGCCCGGTCGAGCTGCTGACCCTCGCGGCGGTGCGGGCGCTCGCGGCCGCGGACGTCGTGCTGTTCGACCGGCTGGCTCCGCACGACGATCTCGCCGAGCTGGCGCCGCGCGCGGAACTCATCGACGTCGGCAAGCGGCCGGGGCACCATGCGATCGGGCAGGAGTCGATCCAGGCGATCATGGTGGATCGCGCCCTGGCGGGTGCGGACGTGGTCCGGTTGAAGGGCGGCGACCCGTTCGTGTTCGGCCGCGGCGGGGAGGAGGTGCTGGCGTGCCGGGCGGCAGGGGTCCCCGTTCGGGTGATCCCGGGGGTCACCAGCGCGGTGTCGGTGCCGGCATCCGTCGGCATCCCGGTCACCCACCGCGACGTGAGCAGGCTGTTCACCGTCGTGTCGGGGCATGCGCCGCTCTCGGAGGAGGAGCTGCGGAATCTCGCGGGGTTGCGGGGTACGATCGTGATCCTCATGGGCGTCACGAACCTGCCATCGATCACCGCCGGCCTGGTGCGGCACGGTCTCGGCGCGGACACGCCGGTCGCGATCATCGAGCGCGGGTTCGCCCGCGGGCAGCGCACGGTGGTTTCGACCCTGTCGACCGTGATGTGGGATGCCGCGGCCCACGGTGTCGCGGCGCCCGCCGTGATCGTGGTGGGCGACGTGGTCGGGCTCGCCGTCGCCGGGGATGCGGACGCGCAGGCCGCGCTGGACGCGGCCTCGCTCAGCGGGTGACGCGATGATCCCCTCGGGCACCGACCGCATCGGCTTCCGCCCGGATCAGCTCGACGGGTTCAGGATCGGGGTGACGAGCGACCGGCGCAGCGAGGACCTGATCGACGCGTTCCGGCGGCGGGGGGCGGAGGTGCTGCACGCGCCGACGCTGCGCATGGCGCACCAGCAGGACGACGAACGGGTGCTCGCCGACACGCGGCTGATTATCGACGCGCGCCCGGCGGTGCTGCTGGCGACCACGTCGTACGGCGTTCGCCGCTGGTTCGAGGTGGCGGATGCGGGCGGTCTCGGGGAGGCGCTGCTGGGGGCGCTGCAGGAGACGACGGTGTTCGTGCGGGGGCCGAAGGCCCGCGGCGGCATCCGCGCCGCAGGCCTGAACGACGAGGGGATGAGCGAGCGGGAGACGACGGAGAGCCTCGTCGAGATGGCGCTGGCCTCCTCGCCGCCGGCGGCGACGATCGCGGTGCAGCTGCACGGGTACACGGACGAGGCGCAGCTGGACCGGCTGCGCGAGGCCGGCCACACGGTGCTCACGGTGGCCCCGTACCGGTGGCTCACGCCGGATGCGAGCGATGTCCGCGTGGAGCGGCTGATCGACGGCATCGCCGCCGGCTCGCTGGACGCGGTCACGTTCACGAGCGCGCCCGCCGCCGACGCGCTGCTGGGGATCGCGGAGGTGCTGGGGCGGAGCGCCGAGCTGATCGAGGGGCTGCGCTCGAACGTCCTGGTCGCGGCGGTCGGATCGGTGACGGCGGCGCCGCTGCTCGCGGCCGAGGTTCCGGTCATCTGGCCGGAGCGGTTCCGGCTGGGGGCGTTGATCCGCCAGGTGTGCGAGCGGCTCGAGCAGGACCGCATCCTCCGGCTGGACACGGTCCACGGCGAGGTCGTGCTGCGCGGCAGCCGGCTGCAGGTCGGCGGCGAGAGCGTGACGCTCCCCCCGACCCCGCTCGCGCTGTTCCGGACGCTCATGGCGGCGTCCGGGGGCGTCGTCTCGCGCGGCGACCTCGCCCGGTCGACCGCGGCGCATCTCGACGACCACGCGCTGGAGATGGCGCTGAGCCGGCTGCGTCAGGCCGTTCCGGAGCGTGCGCTCATCCAGACGGTGATCAAGCGGGGCTATCGCCTGGCGGTCGACTGAGGGACGGCGCGCGTCAGAGGCCGGGGATCACCTCGCGGGCGAACCGGGTCACCGTCTCGCGGGTGGTCGTGGCGTCAACGTCGCGCGAGGCGGGCACCACGACGAGCCGCTGCAGTCCGAGACCGGCGAGCGCGCGCACCCGCTCGACCAGCTGTGCCGGCGTGCCGCACAGGGCGAAGCGGGCGAGGAACTCGTCCGGAAGGATGCCGGCGCGCGCCTGCGGCGAGCCGCTGGTGCCGTGCTGGGCCTCGTCGTAGGCGGATGCCACGCCGGCCAGGGTCTGGCGGTCGGCGGCGGGGATGTCGGGCACTCCGGAGCTCGCGCCCTCGGCGAGGAGCTGCGCGAAGATCGAGGCGCTGCCGCGGACGATGCGGAGGGCGTCGGCCTCGTCGTCGGCGCACGCCACGTCGACGTACGCGCCGAGGGAGATCCCGGCCGGGTCCAGTCCCGCCGCCCGGCGGGCGTCGCGGGCACGGTTCACGGCCCACGTCAGCCGATCGACGTCCGCGCCGAGGTTGAAGGTCAGCCGGTCGGCGCCGACCGCCCCGACGTCGATCATGCGTGGGCCGGTGGCGGCGACGTCCACCGGGACCTTCGAGAGGTTCGCGGGAAGCCAGGCCAGGGGCGCGGCGTGCGGGAGGCCGGGGGCGCCGAGGTGGCCCTGGATCTCCTGCAGCGCGGCCGTGAACGCGGTCACGCCTGGCGGCGCCAGACCGAGCTGACGGAGAGCCGAGTCGCCTCGCGCGAGCCCGAGGACCGCGCGACCGCCGGACTCGGCGTGCACCGTGAGGATCGCCGATGCCGTGACCGCCGGATGCCGCGACACCGGGTTCGTGACGGCGACGCCCATTCCGATGCGCTCGGTCGCGGTCGCGATCAGGCCCAGCTCGACATAGGGGTCGGGGACGAGCATCTCGCTGTCGGCGAGAAGCACGCCGTCGTAGCCCAGACCCTCGGCATCCGCCGCCCACCCGGCACTCCCGCCGAGGGTCGGGAAGCCGTGCAACCAGAACTGCATTGGACGCCTCCGGTTTCGTCGATTCGTACCGCGAGCGCTATCGGCGGCGGCTCAGCGTGCGGAGAGCAGGTGTCGCGGGGGGCCTTCGATGCGCGCCAGGGCGATCTTGACTTCCGGTGCGCCGGCGATGGTGTCGGCGGACATGTGCACCCCTTCATTGTGGACCGGAAGCGGCCAGCCTGCCAGGCTCTCGGAGCAGGATGCCGTCAGCGGCCTTCTTCTTCTCCTGCTCAGCGCGGGCCACGGCGCCGAGCGCGATCGTGGCCTCCGCCGCTGCCGAACAACCTCATGCTCACCTGGTGCCGGCTCCGACTGAATGCGCGGTCGACGACGGCTCGCCGCGCGAGCGCGTGAGCGCGTGGGTGTGTGGGGGCTGGGCGTGATGCAGCTCAGAACGGGGGTGGATCGTCGGGCGGATCGGGTACGAAGTGCACGGTCGGTGTCGGGGGTTCGTCGGTGTAGACCCGGCCGAGCGGGGAGGTCCATTCGAGCACCCCGCCGGGCAGCTGTCTGACTTGCCAGGCGGTGAACTGTTTCATCGAGTGATGTCGCTGGCAGAGGTGAGGCTGTCGCATGAATCTGCGGGTGATCGGGCGTGTCTGATGCTTGTTTATGCCTGATCAGGGGATGATTAAGTA
>NZ_JAJGNJ010000018.1 GCF_020781835.1 Microbacterium testaceum | reverse complement strand
ACCATCGCACGATGGCTCACCCCGTCGCGGTCACGACGCCGCGGGCCCGAAAGACCACCACCCCGCGGGACTCCAGGTTGGAATCCGGGTTCGCAACGCCCGAGACCTTCACACGCGCGTTCGTGCAGCGGTTCGAGATCAGTCCATCGGAGTATCGGAGGATGCTGCGCGCGTACCGCGAGCACGCGGACCTGGCGCAGCAGAGCACGACGTTTGCGGGCTTCGCAGAAGAGACGCCGCTGACACTCCGTTATGACCTCGATGCCGTCCCGGTACGGGTTGAGAGCACCCCCGAGCGGCACCTGCTCGTCCTCCGTCATCGCGGGTACAACGGCCTCGGCATCGGGCACCCATCGGTCGAGCCGTGGCAGCAGCTGAGGGCCTTCGCGATAGAGCACGGCATCGCCCACTCCTCCGACCTCCTCGTGGGCATCACCCCAGATGACCCTTACGTGGTGGACAACGAGCAGATCCGCTTCGACGCTGGCATCCCCATTGCCGCACCGATAGATCCACCCCACCCCTTCACCTACCGCCAGATGCCGGCGCAGGTGTGCGTCGCGCATCGGCACACCGGCGGTGCAGAGCAGATCGCGAAGACCTTCGCGGCTATCGGGGTGCAATGGATGCCCTCAGAAGGGTGGCGGTTGCGCTGCGCACCGCCCTTCGAGATCCATCACGTCGACCAGCGCGCGAACGACGCCGTTCGCGTCAGCTGGACAGACGCCTATGTGCCTCTTGATCACCACCCCGACCATCACCCAGGAGAAGGCCCATGATCGCTTTCGAGTTCACCGAGCACATCGACAGATCGCAACAGGAAGTGTTCGCAGTGCTGGCAGATCCCACAAGGGCGGTCGACTACGTCGACGGTGTCGTGAAGAGCGTGAAGGTGACGGATGGCCCGCTCGCTGTGGGGTCCGTCATCGAGGAGACGCGCCGAGTGAAGAGCAAGGAGGCGACGGGGCAGCTGCAGATCGTGGCTCTCGAGCCGCCCACCGCTTTTGCGGTCGCCAGCGAGGCGGAGGGCATCACCGCGACCTACGTCTACCGGCTGCACCCGGCCGGCACCGGCACGCGGATCGAGTGGACGTGCGAGCTCGCCGCCGGCGGACTGCGGCGGATGATGCTGCCCCTGGTGGCCGCGATCACAAAGAAGGAGGACGGCGACCATCTGGCCCGACTCAAGGCATACATCGAATCGCAGCGAGCAACGGAGACCGCCTCGTGATGCCTTCCGACACCAGCGTCGACGAGGCGCTGGACCGGGCAACCGGGCCACGACGCGGCGAGGTAACCGAACTCCTCGAGCTCTTCGAGCACGTTGCACAGCGCCCGCCGGTGGTGTGGGCGGAACGGATTGTCGGGTTCGGCCAATACGGCTACGCGTACGACAGCGGGCGAGAGGGTATCGCGCCTGAGATCGCCTTCGCTTCCGGGTCCAAGCACACGCTTTACCTGGTCGAGGGGTTTGCCGAGCGGTGGCCCGACCTGCTCGAGCGGCTCGGTCCACACCGCACCAGTAGCGCGTGCCTCTACCTCCCCCGATTGTCGGGGGTGGACCAAGATGCGCTGCGGGAACTACTCGATCGCTCCCTCGCCGTCATTCGAGACGTGCACGGCGACGGCAAATGAGCATGGCGTCTCTCGTCCAAGTAGCCCAGCGCGTGGTCGATCTGGAACGCGCCACAGCCTTCTATTCCGCACTGCTCGGCTCCGCCCCTGTGGCCCGATTCGATCCGCCCGGTTTGGTGTTCTTCGATCTCGACGGCGTCCGTTTGCTACTCGAGAGCGCGGCACCGTCAGCGCTGCTCTACCTCCGCGTCGATGATCTGGAGTTAGCCGTCGACCGAGCCGGCGAGGTCGAAATCGTATCCCCGGGGCGGCCGATCTTCACTCACACCACAGATGCGCTCGGACCAGCAGGGCGAGAAGAATGGCAAGCATTCATTCGCGACCCCGAAGGAAATCTCGTAGGTCTAGTGGCGTTCAGAGATCCAGCGGAAATCAAGTACTGACGGCTTCGACGAAGCTGGCCGCAGCCGTCGTGGACAACTCAGCACAGAATCTGGCCGCACTCCGGTGGACATCTTCGGTGGGAGATCCCGGCTCTGTGGCTGGCACCGCGGACAACTCTGAGCGGTTCCTACATCAGGCCGCGTCGAGCGGCGTCCAGTCCCGCTCGTGGGCGGGGGTGTAGTCGATCAGCGCGGCCAGGCGGTCGCGTGCGGCCTGTAGCGCCTCGATCTCGGCGTCGTTGCTGTCGCCCTCGGCCGCGGCGAAAGTGTCCTCGATCAGACCGGCGATCTCCTTCTGCGCCGCCTCGTCGATGAGGGTGATGCGGGCGATCTCGCCGTCCGGGTAGCGGGCATCCAGCGCGGCTGCGTCCTGGTAGTCGAAGGCCCACTGCTCGCCGAGGATCGCGAACGCCGCGGCGATGTCGCGGCCGCGGTCGCCGGTGCTGATCGCGACGTAGCCGCGGTTCAGTCCCGTACCGACGTGCGGGTGCAGGTCGGCGTGGTCGGGGCCGAAGGTGATGTAGGTGGTCATGGCGTCCTCCCGGATCGCTTGCTAGTGAATGTGACGTTCACAGCCTACGGGTGGGGTCGGACATCGCAGCAGAGGGTCGGTCGTGGCGTGCGTGAGCGCCCCGGCAGAGGCGCGGGGCGCTCATGTCGCAGGGGTGCGGCTACGCCTTCCAGACGCCTTCCCAGCCCTCGGGGAGACGCACGCCGTGCTCGCCGTGCGCGTCGGTCTGGTGCAGGTACACGAGCACGTCGCCGGGGTCGGGGTCTGCCTCGTACTGCGGCACGGTGCGCTCGATGGTGTTGATCTGGCCGACGCTGTTGTAGCGCACGTCCATGTCGATCGCGCGCAGGTAGCCGTCCTCGACGTTGACGTGCTGATCGCAGCGCGGGCACCACAGCACGGTGCGCTCGCCGTAGTCGGTCGGCTCGTCGAGCTCGACGATGCGCAGCGCGGGGAAATCGGCTGCCTCGATGTCGTGCATGAGACTCCACAGCCGGTCGATCAGGTCGTCGGCAGGGATGCGGGGTGCGGCTGAGGCCGCGGGTTCGGTGGTGGTCATTGTGTCCTCCTGGGGACGGTGAAGGCCTGCGGCGAGCGCGGGCGGGGGATGGAACTCGAGGTGCTCCCGCCGAGGGGAGGGGCGTGTAGCCGGCTCCCCTCGGGTGGGTGGTGCTCGCCGCCGCCGGGGTAGGTGTGCACCCGGCGGCGGCGAGGGGGTCAGACGGCTTCGACCAGCCCAGGGCTGACGCGCCAGCCGTTGGCGAGCGTGTATGACTTGGGGTTGGTGCGGACGATGAGTGTCTCGACTCCGGCCAGCCCGTCACGGGTGGTGCGCGGGTTGGCGACGATGCGCACGCGGGTTCCGGGGATCAGGCTCGGCAGCGCGGCCGCGGTGGCTTGCAGGGCAGCGGCGAGTGCGTCGTCGCTGTGCCCGGTCGGCTCGACGGTGGCGGTGCGGGCGAGGGTGTACACCTTGCCGGGTTCGGTGAGGGCTGCGATCTTCGCCTTGGTGCGGGCGAAGTCGATCAGCACGTACTCGGTGCCGCGGAAGCGGAACGTGTCGCCGGGGGTGCGGGTGATGAGGGTGGTGGTGTCGGTCATGGCGTCCTCCTTGGACTCTCGACGGTGAATGTGACATTCACAGGCTACGGGTGGCCTCCGACATTGGGCGGGGCGGGCGGCGCGGTCTGCGCGCCCGCCCCGGCGTGGGTCACTGGGCGGCGATCGCCGCGGTGATCTCGGCGGTGACCCGCTCGCGCTTGGCGTCGGCATCGCGCCCCGGCTCGAAGTGACCGAACGCGGTCAGGTACGCCTCGATCTGCCCGCGCAGGTACTCGGTGTTGCTGGCGTCGGCGTTGAGGCCGATGATCGCGTAGCGCGCTGCGCTCGCCGCGGCCCGCCAGCCGCTCTGCGTGAGGCCGTGGGGGTCGCCCTCGGGGAGCGAGTAGGGCTGCTCGATCTGGCCGTCGCGCGCGGTGTACTTGGTGACGGTGCGCTCGGTGACCACGACGGCATCCAGATAGTCGGGGTCGCCCTGCCCGCCGAGGGGCACCCACACCTGGGGGTCGTCGTCCGGGTGGTCGGCGTCGATGCGAGCGAGCAGGGCGGGCATTGCGGGGTCGAGGGTGAACGGGTCGCTGAGGCTGTAGTCGTCCCAGGCCTGGCGCAGCTCGTCCGGCTCGATGGTCGTCCATCCCTCGTCGAACTCGGCGCGCAGCGGAGCGTGGAAGCGGATCGCGCGCTCGACGGCTGCGCGGATGTCGTGGACGTTGTTGATGGTCTCGGTCATGGAGTCCTCCCGGAACGATTGCTAGTGAATGTGACATTCATAGGCTACGGGTGGCCTCCGACATCGCGCGGGGACATCGCGAGTGCGTCACGGGCGAGTGCCCGCCGGGGTGACCGGCGGGCACTCGGTGACGCTCAGCGGGCGAACGCCCAATCCGGGAGCACGGCTGCCGAGCAGAGGGTCGCGACGATCTGGCTCATGCCGTGGTCGGGGTCGATCGCGAGGGCGCGGTCGGTGTAGACGGTGGCGTGAGTGGATCGGCCCAGCGCCCAGGACAGCCAGGCGGCGGCGGCGAGCAGGTTGGGGCGCTCCTGGTCGTCGGCGTAGGCGGCAAGGTGGCGCACGAGCGCGAGTCCCGCCGTCAGCCGGTCGGCGTCGGGGCGGTCGCCCTGTCCGTAGAGGGTGCGGGCGATGCTCTCGGGGACGGGTGCGCCCATGATCGAGTGGCCGATCTGCGCGGCCAGGGCACGGGTGCCGTTGCCGCGGTCGGTGGCCCACTGGATGAGGGCCACGTCACGCCACAGCGGGATGCCGATGCCGGTGAGCAGGATCGCAGCCTGGCGGGTGTCGAGGTCGGCGGGGTCACCGGTCAGGGCGTCCTCCGCGACGGCGACGAAGTCCGCGAGGGCATCGTCGTCCATCCGCGCGGCCGCGAACGCGATCCGGGCGGCACGCGCCGGGTCGGCGTCGGGGATGCTCGCCCCGGCGGTCTGGGATGCTGCGACCTTCTCGCGCAGCGCGTCCGGGGTCGCGATCTCGGCGACGGGGCGCGGTGCCTCGCCGGTCAGGTGGCTGCCGTAGCCGTCGCTGGCGACGTAGAGCACGTCCACCAGGTGCAGTCCCTGCCGGTCGGCGACATCGGCGATCTGCTGGCCGAGATCGCGGGTGCTGTCGGCGTCCTCGGCGGCGTAGATCACGGCGGCTACCCCGGTCACGCGCGGCACTCGGCAGACCAGCCCGAGGCCGGTGTGCGCGAGCGTCGCGGCATCCGCGTCGAGGTCGAGTCGCATCGCCCCGATCGTGCGCGACGCCTCGAAGGGCACGAGCACGAGCGAGTCCTGCGGGGTGAAGCCGAGCAGCGCGGGCACGAGGCCGAGGAAGTCGCGCGGGGTGCCCGCCTTGATGGTGGTCGGTGTGGTGGCCATGGTGTCCTCCCGGAACGTTGGCTAGTGAATGTGACATTTACAGGCTACGGGAGGCCTCCGACATTGGTCGATGCACGCCAGGAGCCGACTCCCGACTGGCTCGTCGAAGGAGCAACCCTCGGAGAGCTCGCCGGGAAGATCGACGTTCCCGCCCAGGCGCTGGCCGAGACGGTCGCGCGATTCAACGAGCACGCCGCCCGTGGGGAGGATCCGGACTTCCACCGCGGTGCGAGCGCGTACGACCGCTACTGGGGAGACGAACAGAACCCGTATCCCAATCCCAGCCTCGCACCGCTCGAGCAAGGCCCCTACTACGCTCTCGCCGTGGTGAACGGCTGCTTCGGCACCAGCGGAGGGATCGCCACCGACGGCCTCGGAAGGGTCCTCGACGCAGACGGCGATGCCATACGCGGCCTGTTTGCGGTCGGCAACGCCTCCGAGAACGCCTTCGCCGCCGGCTACCCCGGCGCCGGCGCCACGCTCGGTCCGATCATGACCATGGCCTACCTTCTCGGGCGTACCGCCAGCGGCGCGTCGATCGGCGACCTGAGCCTTGCCGACGGAGCCGGGGCACGATGATCCGTCACGTCGTGTTCTTCTCGTTCGCAGCGAACCATGATCCTGCCGTGCTCGAGGAGTGGCGCGACCTGCTCGATGGTCTGCTCGGAAAGATTCCCGGCCTGGTCCGACTGTCACACGGCCCCGACGTGATGCGCAGCGAACGCGCATGGGACTATGCACTCGTCGCCGACTTCCGCACCCTCGACGATGTCCGTGCCTACGCGACGCACCCCGCGCATCTGCCGCTCTTCCCTCTCTCCGGAGCGATCTCGGAGCAGATCGCCTCGGTCGACTTCGAGATCGACGAGCAGTAGAGGAAGTACCCAGGCGCCGTGAAGAGCGAGGATGGTTTCTCGATGCCCCGAGTACGTGCGGTCACCCCCACCGTGGCAGAGGAGCTCCGCGACCTGAAGGCACGCTATTTTCACTACGTCGACCTGAAGCAGTGGGACGAACTGCGCGGACTCTTCGTGGACGACTGCGTCTTCGAAGGACTGTGGGCCGCCGCGCCCGACCCCGACACGTTCGTGGAGAACCTGATGCGCAACATGACCGAAGAGGTCGTCAGCGTCCATCACGGGTTCATGCCGCAGTTTCGGCGGATCGATGACTTCTCGGCTCGCGGGCGCTGGGCCATGACCGACTATCTGACGTGGCCACGCGGGTCACGAGGGTATATGGGGATCACCGTGCCGGAACAGAGGGGGATGCGGGGATATGGCTACTACGAGGAGCTCTACCGACTCACCGAGTCCGGCTGGCGCATCGCCTTCATGCGACTGAGCCGGATCCGCATGGATCCCATCGTTGGCGACGCGCCTGCGATCGACTACCCGGTGGTTCCCGCGGTCCCCGGCTGGCTGGACTGACGCCGACCCGCGGGTGCCGCACCCTCTGGTCCGAACCGTGAGCGCCGGCTCAGGTGAGGGTGTGGAGGGGCCAGCCGGTGTATGCCTCGGCGAGGAAGCGGCGGCCGGCTTCGGACTCGACGACGGATTGGAGCTCTCCGAGCTGGCGGAGGCGGTCGAAGTCCCTTGCATCGGGGGCGACGTGAAGCATGCTGGTCATCCACCAGGAGAAGTGCTGGGCCTTCCAGATGCGGTGCAGCGCCGTCTCGGGGAAGGCCTCGACGAGGCGGCTGTCCCTCTCGAGCAGAAGCGCGCGCAGCGCGCGCTCGAGAACGAGGACGTCGGCTACGGCAAGGTTCATGCCTTTCGCGCCGGTGGGCGGCACGGTATGGGCGGCGTCGCCGATGAGTGCGAGGCGGCCGCGAAGCAGTTCGAGGGCGACGAAGCTCCGGAATCGCAGCACGTCGCGTTGGAAGACGGGGCCTTCCTTGAGCGTCGTCCCCGGCACCCGCTTCTGCAGTTCTTCCCACAGTTGCTCCTCGGTGAGGGTGCTGGGGTCGGTGCGGGGATCGCATTGGAAGTACATGCGCTGCACGGTGGTGCTTCGCTGGCTGATGAGCGCGAAGCCATCGGGGGAGTTGCTGTAGATGAGCTCGTCGGCGCTGGGCGGCGCCTCGCAGAGGATGCCGAACCAGGCGAACGGGTACTCGCGGAAGTGCCCGCCTGTGTGGGAACCGGTTACGGCCTCCCGCACGACACTGCGTGACCCGTCGGCGCCGACGACGAACTCGGCCTCGATCTCGAGAGGCGATCCGTCTGCGCCGGTGGCGATGACGCGTGGGCGGTCGGACGCGGGGTCCTCGATACGATGCGCCGTCACGCCGAAGCGCAGGTCTTGGCCACTGGAGAGCCGCGCGGCGATGAGATCCTTCAGGACTTCGTGCTGCGGGTACAGCCACACACCGCGGCCGACGAGGTCGGCGAAGTCGATGCGGTGTCCGCTGCCGGCGAAGCGGAGCTCGATGCCGTCGTGGCGGTCTCCCAGGGTGCGGGCGCGGCTGAACGCGCCGAGCGTGTCGAGCACCTCGACGGTGCCCTGTTCGAGGATGCCTGCCCGGATCGTGGTCTCGATCTCTTCACGGGAACGCTGATCGATGACGACTGACTCGAGGCCGGACGCCGCGAGCAGATGCGACAGCAGCAGTCCGGCGGGTCCAGCGCCGACGATGGCGACGCGGGTGCGGATGGTGGACATTGGGGCGTCTCCTTCGACGTGACAACGGATGCCTCGCTCAGTGTGAACCCGGTTCAGACGGTCGAACGCCGCATTCCCGTTGAACGGGAGACGCCGACTATCGGGGGGACCGCAGCGTGGCCTCGATGCCGGTCACGGCTTCTCGCAGAGCGATGATCGCCGCCGTGTGCGGCGCTTGTCGTGGTAGCACCACGGAAAGCGCGGCGACGACTTCACCTGCGTCGCGGATCGGCACGGCCACGCCGGTCGAGACGGATTCGATCGAACCTTGCGCGATCGCCACGCCATCGCGACGCACGCCAGCGAGGAGACGGCGTAGACGTCCGGGATCGGTCACCGTCTCGGGTGCGAGAGCGCGCAACGGCTGGGCGAGCACGCGTTCGCGGAGATCGGCGGGAGCGTGCGCGAGCAGGACGAGGCCCGACGAGGAGGCGTGCAGCGGTAGCCGCCCAGCGATCCGTGTGATGTTCGCACCGGCGTCGGGGTGCGAAAGGCGTTCGAGGAACAGTGCTTCGTCCTGTTCGAGAACGGCGAGTTGGGTGTGCTGGCGGATGTGCGTCTGCACGCGCTCCATATAGGGGAGCGCCGCCTGGCGCAGACGTAGCGCGGTCGACCCGCGGAGGGCCAGTTCCCACAAGCGCATTCCCAGGTGGACGCGGCGGTCCTCGTCGCGTCCGAGCAGTCCGGCGTCGACCAGCTCGTCCACGATCCGGTGCGCGGTGGACGACGGCAGCGCCGCTCGGCGCCCGATCTGACTGGCCGACTGCACCGAACGATCAGCTGTGAACGTCTCGAGGACGCGCACGATGCGGTCGATCATCGAGTCGCTGGAGGGCGAGTTCGCCATGCGCTCAGGATGACACGGCTCGCGTCGACGGTGTTGCGGCGATGGTTGGTCCCCTGCCTGACGCGACGGCGGTAGCCTCGGCTCATGGTTTCTGTTCCGGATGCTGCAACGGCTTGGGAGCCCCTCACGCCTCATGCTGTCGCTGAGCTCCTTCGGGTCGGTAGCGCCCGCTGGTGGCTGTCGGGCGGGGTGGCCCTGGAGCACTGGCTGGGCCGGACGATCCGCGAACGGCCGAACACGGACGTGAGCACCACCCAAGGCGGGCTGCCGCAGCTGGTCCGGGCGTTGCCTGCCGGTTTCACCGCCTGGGCGCCTGCGGGGGAGGACGCCGTCATCCCCTGGGCCGACGCGCCCGACGATGCCGATGTGCAGCCGGTGCGGATTCAGGACGAGCGCTCCGGCGCCTGGGTGCTTCAGGTGAACGTCGAGGATGGGACGGAACATGCCTGGCTGTACCGGCGAGACCCGCGGCTGCAGTTGCCGTGGGATCGCGCCGTGCTCGAGGTCGACGGCATTCCGACCGGTGCGCCCGAGGTGCAGCTGGTCTGGAAGGCGTTGCGGCCGCGGCCGGAGGATGACCTCGACAAGGACGTGGTGCTGCCGCAGCTCTCGGACGAGGCCCGGTCGTGGTTCGAACGGGCGATCCTCTCCGTCCACCCGCACTCGAACTGGTCGATCCACGTGCGCAGCCCTTTCGCGCCCGCGAAGGCAAGCTGGAACCGCAAGAACGGCTAGGTCGGCCGGTGGTCGTCGGCGGCCACCGCATCCAGCACCACCGATCGGAACCACGTCTGCGCGGGAGACATGCTCAGTTCGCGTCGCGTGTAGAGCGCGACCGGGGTGCTCTGGCCCGGCCACGGCAGCTCGGCGATGCGCAGACCGGGGAACCATCCGCAGAACACCTCGGCCACGTGTCGCGGCAGCAGCACGACGAGATCGGTCGCCTCGAGCACCGCGGGCACGGTGGCGTACTCCTCGACCGTCAGCGTCACCTGCGGCATGAGTCCCTGTTCGATCATCGCCTGGAGCGGGTACACGTGGCCGCCGCGGGAGGACACCCGCACGAAGCGGCGCCCGACGAACATGTCCGCGGCGGTCGGAGGCAGCGGATGGGCACGCGAGGACAGCGCCACGTACTCCACGTCGCGCACCGGTGTGCGCCACAGCCGCGGCGAGTCCAGCAACGACACCGTGATCGCCAGGTCGATGGTGCCCCGGACGAGCCCGTCTTCCACCTGATCCGCGTCCAGCCGCCGCACCTGCAGGTGAAGGTCCGGCGCCTCCTTCGCGAGCACCGGCATGATCGGCGGCAGGAAGGTCTGCTCGCCGATCGAGGTCAGCGCGAGCGAGAGCTCCCCGCCGAAGCTCGCGGGATCGAAGGCGTCGGGCGCGCTCACCACGGCATCGATGCGCGACAGTGCCTCGTGCAGCGGTCCGAACAGCTGCCGGGCACGCGGGGTCGGCACCATCTCGTTCCCCTGGCGGCGGAACAGGTCGTCGCCGAACCGCTGCCGCAACCTCCTCAGCGTGTAGCTGACCGTCGGCTGCGTGACGTGCAATCGCTCGGCGGCGGCGGTCAGACTGCGCAGCTCGTACAGCACGACGAAAGTGCGCAACTGGTTGAGATCGGTGAGCGACATCGCATTGATCCCATCTATACGGTTCGGCTCCTACATCTATTGGACCATACCCATAGAGCGAACTAGAGTCAGGGTGACAGCACCGGCACCGCTGCCGACGTGGCACGCACCACCCGGCACCGACCCGATCACAGTGACGAGGACGCACGTTGATCATCGACATCCATGGCCACTACACCACGGCCCCCGCGCAGCTGGGAGCGTGGCGCGATCTGCAGATCGCGTATGCGGAAGGCGCGGGCGAGGCGCCCGACCCGGCCGCGCTGCGGATCAGCGATGACGACATCCGCGAGACCATCGAGGCGAACCAGTTGCGGCTGATGGACGACCGCGGCAGCGATGTCACGGTGTTCAGTCCCCGTGCATCGTTCATGGCCCACCACCTCGGCGACCTCGCCGTCAGCGAGACCTGGGCGCGCATCTGCAACGACCTCGTCGCGCGGGTGTCGCAGCTGTTCCCCGACCGTTTCCTCCCGGGCGCGATGCTCCCGCAGTCGCCGGGCGTCGACCCGAAGACGACCCTCGCCGAACTCGACCGGGCGGTGAACGATCTGGGCGTCGTGACCGTCAACATCAACCCCGACCCGTCCGGCGGACTGTGGACCGCCCCGCTGCTGACGGACAAGAGCTGGTATCCGCTCTACGAGAAGCTCGTCGAGTACGAGCTGCCCGCGATGATCCACGTGAGCACCTCGTGCAAGCCGCAGTTCCACACCACCGGCGACCACTACCTGGGTGCCGACACGACGGCATTCATGCAGCTGCTCAAGGGCGACCTGTTCCGCGACTTCCCCGACCTGAAGCTCGTCATCCCGCACGGCGGCGGCGCGGTGCCCTATCACTGGGGACGCTTCCGCGGCCTGGCGATGGCGCTCGGCAAGCCCGAGCTGGAGGAGCACCTCCTGGGCAACGTGTACTTCGACACGTGCGTGTACCACCAGCCGGGCATCGACCTGCTCACCGGGGTCATCCCGACCGAGAACATCCTCTTCGCGAGCGAGATGATCGGCGCCGTCCGCGACGTCGACCCGCGCACGGGCCACTACTTCGACGACACGAAGCGATACGTGGATGCGACCGGGAACCTCACCGACGAACGACGCGGACAGGTCTTCGAAGGCAACGCCCGCCGCGTGTACCCGCGCCTGGACCGCGCCCTGCGAGCCCGCGGCCTGTGACCTCACCCTGGAGAACCCGATGACTCAGCGACTGAACGACCTCGGCATCGTCCGCACGCGCATCGAGCGGCCCGACTCCGCCGACGTCGCGCGGCTCTCGCGGTTCGGGGTCGCCACGATCCACGAGGCGATGGGCCGGGTCGGCCTGCTGCGGCCGTACATCCGCCCGGCGTACAGCGGGGCGACGCTGTGCGGCCCGGCCGTCACGGTGCTCCTGCAGCCCGGCGACAACTGGATGTTCCACGTCGCCGCCGAGCAGGTGCAGGAGGGCGACGTCATCGTCGCCGGCTGCACCACGGAGAGCGAGGACGGCTTCTTCGGCGAGCTGCTCGCCACCTCCCTCACCGCCCGGGGCTGCAAGGGCCTGGTCATCGACGGGGGCGTCCGCGACGTCGCCGACCTCGAGAAGATGGGCTTCCCGGTCTTCTCCCGCGCCATCAGCGCGAAGGGCACCGTCAAGGCGACGCTGGGCTCGGTCAACATCCCCGTGGTCGTGGCGAACGCCGTGGTGAACCCCGGCGACGTGGTGGTCGCGGATGTCGACGGCGTCGTGGTCGTCCCCCGCGAGCTCGTCGGCGCCGTCGCCGACGCCTCGCAGAAGCGCGAGGACAACGAGGAGGCCAAGCGCCAGAAGTTCCGCGAGGGCGTGCTCGGTCTCGACATCTACGGCATGCGGGAGCCGCTGGCGGCCGCGGGCCTCGAGTACGTGGAGGATTGACGATGGCTCACGCACAGGCGATCGCGCACGGCGACACCAGCGGCGGCTTCGAGAAGACGCCCGGTTGGCTGGACTGGTACGACGGCCCGACGACCCCGACGTTCCGGCTCCCCGCCGGCGCTGTCGACGCGCACTGCCACGTGTTCGGCCCCGGCGCGGAGTTCCCCTACGCCCCCGAGCGCAAGTACACGCCGTGCGACGCGTCGGCCGCGCAGCTGTTCGCGCTGCGCGACCAGCTCGGCTTCGACCGGAACGTCATCGTGCAGGCGACCTGCCACGGCGCCGACAACCGGGCGCTCGTCGACGCGCTGCGCCGCAGCAAGGGGCGTGCCCGCGGGGTCGCGACGGTTCGTCGCGACGTGACCGACGAGGAGCTCGCCGAGCTGCACGAGGCCGGTGTGCGCGGCGTGCGGTTCAACTTCGTCAAACGCCTCGTCGACCGGGTGCCGACCGACTCGCTCGACGCGATCGTGGAGAAGATCGCCCCCCTCGGGTGGCATGTCGTCATCTACTTCGAGGCCGAGGACCTTCCCGACCTCTACGACTTCTTCTCGGCGATCCCGACGGACGTCGTGGTCGACCACATGGGGCGTCCGGATGTGACGAAGGACCCGGAGGGTCCGGAGTTCGAGCTGTTCCTGCGCTTCATGCGCGAGAACCCCAACGTGTGGACGAAGGTGTCGTGCCCCGAGCGGCTCAGCGCCACCGGTCCGCGCGCGCTGAATGGCGAGCAGCACGCCTATACGGATGTCGTGCCGTTCGCCCGTCGCGTGGTCGAGGAGTTCCCCGATCGCGTGCTGTGGGGCACCGACTGGCCCCACCCCAACCTCAAGGACCACATGCCTGACGACGGGCTGCTGGTCGACTACATCCCACAGATCGCGACGACCCCCGAACTGCAGCAGAGGCTGCTCGTCGACAACCCGTCGCGGCTGTACTGGCCCGAAGGAGAATGACCATGGCACTCGACAAGCCGTACAAGGACATCCCCGGCACGACCATCTTCGATGCCGAGCAGGCCCGCAAGGGCTACCACCTCAACCAGTTCTCGATGTCTCTCATGAAGCCCGAGAACCGCGAGCGCTACCTCGCCGACCGCGAGGCGTACCTCGACGAATGGCCCCTCACCCCGGTGCAGCGTCAGGCGGTGCTCGATCTCGACCTGAACACCTGCATCGCCGAGGGCGGCAACATCTACTTCCTGAGCAAGATCGGCGCCACGCACGGTCTGAGCTTCCAGCAGATGGCCGGCTCGATGACCGGGATGTCGGAGGCGGCGTACCGCGACATGATGGTCGGAGGTGGCCGACGTCCCGAGGGCGTGCGCCTGAAGGATCTCGACGGGTGGACCCCGCCCTCGAACGAGAAGTCCGAGGTGATGCGCCCGGACGCCCCCGCGAAGTTCACGTCGGCGCTGTTCACGTCGCACGTGCCGGCGATCGGCGCCGCGATGGACCTGGGCAAGACCGAGGAGCCGTACTGGAAGAAGGTCTTCGACGGGTACCAGTGGACCCGGAAGTGGGCCAAGGAGAACACGCCCGACGTCATCATCCTGGTGTACAACGACCACGCCACGGCGTTCGACTCGAACATCATCCCGACCTTCGTCCTGGGCACGGGCGCGCACTATCCCGTCGCCGACGAGGGTTACGGCCCGCGCCCGGTGCCCGACGTGAAGGGGTATCCCGAGCTCGCCGCGCACATCGCCCAGTCGGTCATCCAGGACGATTTCGACCTCACCCTCGTCAACGAGATGGTCGTCGACCACGGCCTGACCGTGCCGCTGTCGCTGGTGTTCGGCGACGTCGAGGAGTGGCCGTGCCGGGTCATCCCGCTTCCGGTGAACGTCGTGCAGTACCCGGTTCCGTCCGGGCGTCGGTGCTACGAGTTGGGCAAGGCGATCCGTCGCGCGCTGGACAAGTGGGACGGTCCCGAGCTCAACGTGCAGATCTGGGGCACCGGGGGGATGAGCCACCAGCTGCAGGGCCCGCGCGCGGGACTGATCAACGAGGAGTGGGACAACGCGTTCCTCGACCACCTGATCGCCGACCCGCTGGGCCTCACCGAATGGTCGCACATGGAGTACGTCGACGAGGCCGGATCCGAGGGCATCGAGCTGGTGGACTGGCTCATCGCCCGTGGGGCGATGGACGACCAGTTCGGCGGCGGGGCGCCCGAGGTGAACCACCGGTTCTACCACGTCCCGGCGTCCAACACCGCCGTCGGCCACCTGGTCGTCACCAACCCCGTCGCGCCGCGGCCCGTCGAGTCCGAGAGTGTGAGCCTCCCCCTGGAGGAAGTCCACGCATGAGTGACAAGGTTCGCGTCGCCGTCGTCGGCGCCGCCGGCGCCTTCGGCATGAAGCACCTCGACGGCCTCGCGAACATCCCCGACGCCGAGGTGACCGTCGTCAGCGGCACCAGGCCCGAGCCCACGGAGTCGGTGGCCGAGAAGTACGGCGTGCCGAATGCCGTGCTCGGTCTCGACGCCGTGCTCGAGCGAGACGACGTCGACGCGGTGATCCTCGCGACGCCGACGCAGCAGCACGCGGATCAGACGCAGGCGGTGCTCGCCGCGGGCAAGCACGTGCAGGTCGAGATCCCGCTCGCCGATTCGCTGGCGGATGCCGAGGCCACCCTGGCCGCGGCATCCGCCTCCGACCGGGTCGCCATGGTCGGGCACACGCGGCGGTTCAACCCGTCGCATCAGCTGGTGCACAACCGGATCGCGGCCGGCGAGTTCGCGGTGCAGCAGATGGACGTGCAGACGTACTTCTTCCGCCGCACGAACACGAACGCGAAAGGCGAGGCGCGGTCGTGGACCGACCATCTGCTGTGGCACCATGCGGCACACACGGTCGACCTGTTCGCCTACCAGGCGGGTCGGATCGTGCAGGCCAACGCCATCCAGGGCCCGATCCACCCCGACCTCGGCATCGCGATGGACATGTCGATCCAGCTCAAGAGCGAGACCGGCGCGATCTGCACGCTGTCGCTGTCGTTCAACAACAACGGACCGTTCGGCACGTTCTTCCGCTACATCGGCGACACCGAGACCTACATCGCGCGCTACGACGACCTCTACAACGGTCGTGACGAGCAGATCGACGTCTCGCAGGTCGCCGTCAGCCTCAACGGCATCGAGCTGCAGGACCGGGAGTTCGTCGGCGCGATCCGCGAGGGCCGCGAGCCGAACTCGTCGATCCGCCAGGTCATCGACTGCTACCGCGTGCTCGGCGCGCTCGAGGAGCAGCTCGCGTGAGGCTTCCCCGCATGGGGCTCGGGTGCATGTCCCTCAGCCATGCCTACGGCACCCCTCCGTCTCTCGAGGACGGAGTGGCGCTCGTGCGTTCCGCGCTCGACGACGGCGTCCAGCTGCTCGACACCGCCACGCTGTACGGCGGCGGCCGCAACGAGGAGCTCGTCGGGCGCGCGATCGCGGGGCGTCGGGACGAGGTCGTGCTGGCCAGCAAGGGCGGCATGGCGCTCGTCGACGGCGTGAAGGTCATCGACGGGCGCCCCGAGACGCTGCGCGCACAGGTCGACGCCTCGCTGCGGCGGCTCGGCGTCGAACACATCGATCTCTACTACCTGCACCGGTGGGACAAGAAGGTGCCGATCGCCGAGAGCGTCGGGGCGCTGGCCGAGATGGTGGCGGCGGGAAAGATCGGCGCCATCGGGCTGTCGGAGGTGTCGGTGGACCGTCTCCGGGAGGCGCTCGCGGCGGCGCCCATCGCCGCGGTGCAGAACGAGTACTCGCTCTGGAGTCGCAATCCCGAGCTCGGCATCCTCGACGCCACCCGTGACGCCGGGGTGGCGCTGGTCGCGTTCTCACCGGTCGGACGCGGGTACCTCGCCGACTCCATCACCGACCCGGAGCAGTTGCCGCCGAAGGACATCCGCCGCGCGATGCCGCGCTTCCAGCCGGAGCACTGGGCCGCCAACGCCGCGTTGCTGCCCGCGTGGCGAGCCCTCGCCGCCGAGGCCGGCCGCACGCCGGCACAGCTGGCCTTGGCGTGGCTGCTCTCCCGCGGCGATCACGTCGTGCCGATCCCCGGGAGCACGGATGCGCACCACGTGCGCGAGAACCAGCGCTCTCTCGGCACGGTCGTCGATCCCGCGGTGCTCGTGCGCGCGGGCGAGCTGATCGACACCGCCACGGTGTCGGGGCCGCGCTACAACGCCACCGGGACGAGCGAGGTCGACGCCGAGTCGTTCGAGGCGGCCGTGTGAGAGCCATCTCCTCCATGGCGACGCGTCAGGTCCTCGCCGACCTGGCCACGGCGGCAGCGGACAGGGGGTTGCCCCTCGTCGAGATCGAGTCCGTCGGCGGAGTGGACGCCGCCCAGCGCGTGGCCGGGGGTGAGCAGCTCGATCTGGTGTTCCTCGCCGCCGACGCTCTGGACCGGCTCTCCGGAGACGGCCACGTGGACGCGGCGACGGTCACACCGCTCATGCTCTCGCGCGTCGCGGTCGCGGTTCCCTCGGGCACGCCCTCGCCCGCCGCCCGCCCCGACACGGCGGCGTTCGCGGACGCCCGCGGGGTCCGCGAGGCCCTGCGCGCCGCCGCTCGCATCGGCTACTCCACCGGCCCGAGCGGCACGGCGCTCGTCCGCACGATCGACGACTGGGGCCTCACCGGCCAGGTGGGCGATCGTCTCGTGCAGGCGCGACCCGGCATCCCGGTCGCCCGGCTGCTCGCCGACGGCCAGGTCGACCTCGGCTTCCAGCAGCTCAGCGAGCTCGTCGGTCAACCCGGGGTGCGCATCCTCGGTGTCCTGCCTTCGGACTGCGCCATCGAGACCGTGTTCTCGGGCGCCGTCGCGACCACCTCATCCGACCCGCGACGAGCCCGCGACGTCCTGGCGTTCTTCGCGTCCGATTCGACGGCATCCATCAAGACAGAGCACGCCTTCAGCCCGCCTGCACGACGGGACTGACCGGGATTCGGCGCCGCTTCGCCCGGTGTGCCGGATGGCTCACGCGGCCGTCAGGCGTCCGGCGTCTGCTCGGGGCCGAACCGGGCGGTGAACTCGTCGACGTCGAGAACGTTGCGTCCGAGCCGGCCGGACACCTGGTTGTAGGTGCCGGTGATCTCGAGGTCGCGGGCGCTGCGGAGCGTGCCGACGTAGCGGGGCTGCCAGCCGGTCTGCGCCAGCAGCGGGCGGACCTGCGCGGATGTCTCCGCCGAGTCGGCCAGGTACGGCAGGACCGCCTTCGGGCTCGCCTCGGCGATCGCGGAGCTCGCGACCGCGGCGGTGGCGAGGTTCGAGAACGCCTTCACGTGTCCCACGTTCGCCGGAAGGAGCGACGCCAGGTACTGCCCCGCAGACCCTTCCACGGGTCGCCGCAGCTGCACGCCCGTGGGCGTGACGTCCAGCGGGTTGGCGACGTCGATCAGGATCTTGCCGTCCAGGAGGTCCCCGAGTGCAGAGACCACCGCCTGCTGCGGGGCGCCCCAGAGGGTGGTGAGGGCAAGGAACGGGGATGCCTGGGCGGCTTCCTCCAGGGATGTCGCTATGTCGATGCGGGCATTCCGCGCGATCGGTCGGAGTCGCCGGGCGGCGGCCTCAGCCTTCGCCGGCTTGTAGTGGAACAGGCTGATGTTCACGCCGTGGGAGGCGAACAGGCCTGCGATCGCTGTGCCGTGCCGACCGGGGCCGATCAGCGTCAGCGTCGGCGTCTGCGTCGTGGACATCTGGTCACGCCTCCTGGGGCAGGTGCGGGTTGTCGGAGAGGTCCACGACGGTCTTGCCGACGGCGTGGTGCGTGTCGAGGATCCGATGGATCTCGACGATCTCGCTGAGCGGGAGACTCGTGACCGGCATACGTACCGACACCAGCCACCCCGAGACCGCCAGCCAGAGGCACGCACACCGCACCCAACCGGAGGGCCGCGCAGCG
>NZ_JAJGNJ010000017.1 GCF_020781835.1 Microbacterium testaceum | reverse complement strand
GGATCAACCAGCCCTCACAGGAGGCCCTCATACAGACCGCCTGACGGAATCTGTCTCACCCGCCTTGACACTTTCCGCTTCGATTACAGCCCGATCACGGAGCGACCGACGATTTCGTGGCCGAATGGGGCCCGAGTGGCGTTCTATGTCGGGCTGAACATCGAGCACTATCAGATCGACAAGCCCTCCACGAGCATCTTCGGCGGTACCGCGATGCTGCAGCCGGATCCTTCGGGAGCTGGGGTATGACTACGTCCTGGACTGGACGAACGACGATCAGCCGTATCCGCTGAACGTCGACGGGATGTTCAGCGTTCCCTACACGATAGAACTCAACGATGTGACGATGTTCGTGAGTAAGAGCTATACCGGCCCGCAGTTCCTGGAAGCGGTGATCGACCAGTTCGATCAGCTCTATTCAGACTCCGAGCACTCGGGTCGCGTCATGTCGCTGCCGTTGCACCCGTTCATCGTCGGCCAGCCGTTCCGCCACCGCTACCTTGATCGGGCCCTCGAGCACATCACGTCTCACGATGGTGTCTGGGTGACGACGAGCGATGCCATCGCGGCGCACTATCAGTCGACGGGGAACAGGAGAGCCGATTCGTGACGAATACGGAGCTGATCGATGAGTACGCACGGCTGCGCGACGAGTTCAAGGCCAAGGGATTGGGCGGCCGGATCGGCTACGGCGAGAAGCCGGCGCTGCTGATCGTCGACTTGATCACCGGATTCACGGACAGCCGTTCGCCCCTGTCAGGCGAACTGGAGTCACAGCTGGCCGCCACCAATGCCTTACTCGTCCCCGCCCGTGAACTCGAGATCCCCATCTTCTTCTCGACGGTCGCGTACGACACCGAATTGCAGGAGGCGGGGCTCTGGATCAAGAAGATCCCGTCCAACCACCTGTTGGTGGAGGGCAGCGAATGGGTGGAGGTCGACAGCAGGCTGGGCCAGCTGCCCCACGAGATGACCCTGGTGAAGAAGTACGCATCCTGCTTCTTCGGAACTGATCTCGCCGCACGCTTGATCTCACGGGGTGTCGACACCATCATCATCGTCGGCTGCACCACCAGTGGGTGCGTGCGCGCCTCGGCGGTTGACGCCTGCTCCTACGGCTTCCACACCATCGTCGTCGAAGAGGCAGTCGGCGACCGGGCAGCCCTTCCGCACCTGGCCAGCCTCTTTGACATCGACGCGAAGTACGGCGATGTCGTCAGCCTCGACGACGCACGTGCTTACCTGCGGGGGCTTGCGCAACAGAACGATTGACTGCAGTAACGCCGTGGGGCCAACTTCCTCTGTGCGGAATATTGAACCGGCGTGCAGGCCGAGATCCCGCAGATGCTGGCGCAGGGCGGCGGATCCATCATCAACACCGCCTCGTCCCTCGGGCAGGTCGCCATCGCCCACCAGTCCGCCTACGTCACGTCGAAGCACGGCGTCATCGGCCTCACCCGAGCCGCCGCGGTGGAGTACTCCGACAAAGGCATCCGCGTGAACGCAGTGCTGCCCGGGGTGATCCAGACGCCAATGATAGACGCGCTGGAGGAGACCTACCCCGGCTTCAAGGACGCGCTGCTGACGAAGCACCCGATCGGCCGACTCGGCACGCCGCACGACATCGCCGAGATGGTCGCGTGGCTCGGTTCCGACGCGGCCGCCTTCGCGACCGGCGCGCAGTTCGCCGTCGACGGCGGGTACCTCGCGATTTAGACGAGGTGGCCACGACGGACGGGAGGCACGGTGTCAGCTGACACCGTGCCTCACGTCCGTCACCGGTCGCGCCGCGACCCGCGTGTCAGCCGTTCTTCGCGGCCAGTCGGTCCGTCTCGCTGTCGTTCCGCCACCCGGCGGTCGCGCCGCCGTCGACGCTGTAGTTCTGTCCGGTCACCCAAGAGGACTCGTCGGAGGCCAGGTAGAGCGGCATGTACGCGATGTCCTCGCCCGTGCCGGGGCGTTGAATGAGCGCGTTGCCGACCTGCCAGGCCTTGCCCTCCGCATCCACCGCCTTGTCCGTCGCCGGGGTGCTGACGAAGCCAGGCGAGATCGAGTTCGCGCGGACGCCGTAGCGGGCGCCCTCCGCAGCGAGCGACTTCGTCATCGCGATGACGCCGCCCTTCGCGGTGGTGTGCGCGACCTGGCGAGCGGCTCGATCCCGCGACCTTCGCGATCGACGGAAAGCAACTCGAGATCGATCTCGAGTTCGAGGCCTGGGCCAAGAGCGCGCGCCGCATCGGCGCAGCCACCCGGCGTCCGGCGAGGACGTCGCGGGGCGGACGGGCCGATCTCAACACGGTGCGTGAATGGGCCAGTCAGAACGGACACCAGGTCAGCGATCGCGGCAGGGTTCCCGCGTCCATCCTCGAGGCGTACGACGCGGCGCACTGACGCGGTCACTCCTGGGCTGAGCCGCGCGCTGCGCGCCAGTGCTCCGTGACGGGATAACCGGAGCGCACGTGCGCGCGCACGTGGACCTCCCCCGAAGGGGATCCGCTGCCGCCCGGCTCCGGCGGCGGAGGGTTCTGTGTCCAGCCTGAGCCAGGGACCCAGACCGTCCCCGGTTGCACGGGCGCGTCGGCGAGCGCGGGATCGATCAGCTGACGCGCGAGAGCCACGGCCTCACCCAGATCGGTGATCCCGCCGGCTGAGGGCGTGCCGGCCGCGAGCACCCGGTAGGGACCGTCCCAACCGTCCGGGACCGTGAACGTAGTGAACGAGTCGAGCTTTGACAGTGCACGCTTCGCGTCGATGGCCATCTGCAGCTCGCGCAGGTCGACGCGCTGCGTGCGTGCAATGGTGACGATGTCCACCAGGTCTTTCGCGCGGCTGCTGGGGCGGCCGTTGTAGGTGCTCATCGTCGCAGTGACCTTCTCCGCGACCTGATCGGAGATCGGGAACAGCCGGTAGGGGTGCGACGGGACCGGCCGCCCCAGCTGCAGCCGCGTCGACGGCTCGATCGTCTCGACGCGGCCGACCGGGGGAGGGCCGACGACCACGTCGATGGGGATGTCGGAGATCCTCCGGCCGGTGTTCGCGTCCAGACATGTGAACACCAGGCGCCGGGTCGCGACACCCGGCTGGTTCTCTCCTCGCCCGGTCGCACGGGCACGGGTGAGCTGGAACCGCACATGGTCGCCGAGATCACGCGCGGCTGCCTGCTCGAGCGCCTGCTGCGCGGCATCCAGATCGGCGGCGCCGGTCGAGGCCAGATCCAGGTCTTTCGTCGACCGTGACTTCGGCACCCGGGCGAGCATCGCCGTGCCGCCCTTGAGCAGCCACTCGGACTCTTCCCCCTCCGCAAAGACCCGGCTGAGGAAACGATCGTGCTGTGCCTGCACGATCTGCGCATTCACATCCAGCGCGCTCGCGCCGTCACCGGCTGCCTTCGTCGCGGCCGCCTTGATCGCCTGCGCAAGCCCCGTCCAGTCTTTGTAGCCGTCGGGCTCAGGCATCGGCCGGCACCACCGCGTCGACGCCCGCAAGAGCGAGCAGATCAGCCGCGAGCGCGGCACCCGAGGGGTACTTGTTGGGCTTGGCCAGCGGCTCCAGATACTCGGTCAGGCGGGCGGGGGAGAGCAGCTTTCCCGCGTCCGCGGCGTCGGCGAGCGCATCGGCGACGAGGGAGCGGTCGACCCACTGCTCGATCAGGTCGGCGATCGTGCGCTCGACGCTCATGGTCGGCATCCCGTCGACGGAGACCACCTCGGTGGGCGCGAGCTCGCGGGTGCGGAGCCGCACCCCGTCCAGGCGGGTACCGCGGCGGGTGGGAACGACGAACTCGAGTGGCCCGGGGAACCAGTCGCCGATGCCATGCAGCTGCGCGGCCGTCTGGCCTGCGGCGACGACGGGCGGGACGCCGGTGTCTGTGCGGGGACGGTCGGCGCCGCCGAGGGCGAGCCAGGTCGCGAGGATCGCCTCCTGCTCGTGCTCTGGCGCGCCGGCGAGGCGGTAGACGCCGCGCGCGACGCGGATGAGCGCGCCGCTGTTGGCGAGGCGCGTCAGGGTCGGGCGCGCCACGCCAGCCTCGAGCGCCTGGGCGGTGGTCACCAGGCCCCAACGCTGTGACGCGAGCTCGCCCAGACGAGCGAAAGTTGATCCTGCCATGCGCACAGTGTAGCGAGAAACCGCAACAAACGTTGTAGCTCGTTCAGATTGTCGACTTCGAGCCTCTGGGGCCACCCCTTAGCAGTGAGGGGGTTCCAAACCCTCGGGAACGGGTTATATTCGGGAATATAACCATCTGTGAGGAGGAGAAGATGCGGACCCACACCTGCCCGCCGGACCACAAGCACGGGCTGACCTCCACCTGCTACGTCGTCCACCTCTGCGGGTGCCGCGCCTGCATGGACGGCAACGCGCGCCGCCGCCGCGACCGCTACCGTCTCCTGGCCTACGGGCGATACCAGGACGCGCACCAACCCATCGAGCCGATCCGGCAGCACCTGCAGGCACTGGTCGACACCGGGATGATCCCCGAACGGATCGCCATCAGCGCCGGCGTCGGCGGCGCCACGGTCCGTCGCCTGCTCAACAGCGAGACGGCACGGTTCGTCACCGGCGCCACCGCCCGCAAACTCCTCGCAGTCACCCCCGACAGCAGCACTCTCGCCGCGCAGGGCCGAGTCAACGGCCGCGGCACCCGCCGGCGCCTCCAGGCTCTGGCCGCGATCGGATGGAACCACCACGAGATCGCACGCCGACTCGGCTACCCGCGCTGGAAGGTCAACAAGGCACTCGAAGGCGCCTACGTGGACATCCGTGTCCACGACGACATCGCCGCGCTCTACGACGAGCTCTGGGACCAGCAGCCCCCCACCCACACCCGAGCGCAGCGGGTCGGCCGCTCCTACGCACTCACGGTCGCACGCCGGCACGGCTGGCTGCCGCCGCTGGCCTGGGACGACATCGACACCGACCCGGCACCGCCCACAGCCGGGCAGGAACCCCTGCTCGACGAGATCGCGATCGAGCTCGCTCTCGCCGGCCAGAACGTCCGCCTCACCCGAGACGAGCGCCTCGAAGCCACCCGACGCGGGACCGAACGCGGACTCAGCCTCACCCAGCTCAGCGACCTGCTCGGCGTCGACGTCCGCACCATCGACCGCGACCGTGACGACCTCGGACTCCGGCAGGCCGCCTGATGAGCAAGACGCTCGACATCCTCGAAGCCGCCCTGCACGGCACCACCGCCGGCTACCTGGCCGGATGCCGCAGCAAGGGAGGATGCCCGAACCACGGCAACCGCCAGCTGCTCACCTGCACCGAAGCGGCCCGCGCCCGCCGCCACTACTTCTCGCTCGCCTCGCTCGAGGAGACCGAGCCGATCACCCGGCAGATGCTCCGCGACGCCAAGAACAGCCCCTTCGCACCGAAAGAAGCCGCAGATGTCTGACCAGCCGAACACCTTCACCATCGACTCCACCAAAGAGGGAGAGTGGCTGCGGGTCGTCCGCGCGCTCGGCGGCCATCGCTGGGCCCTGTCGCTGCGCTTCAACCCCCTCCCGCTGACTCAGCGAGGCGCCCGGCACACCCGGCCAACGCGGCAGCCCACACCCCACGCGGCAGCAGGCCACGGGCCGAACGCGAGACTGCACCTGCCCAGCTGCGCGATCTCCCCCCAGCTCGGCAACGGCCGCGGCGCCCACCTCAAGCAGATCCCCCACCTGGGCCGAACCGAGGAGCACTGATGACCGACATCGCCGTGCGCCTCCAGGAAGCCATGACCATCCAGACCGGCACACCCGTCACCGTCCGATGGAGCTTCCGCGAGTTCGCGCTCAACTGCACCCGCCGCGACGGCCGCCCCCTCACCCAACGGATGCACAGGCTCTTCCAGACGCTGCTCAACCGTGAAGCGCTCCGCGAGCTCACTCCAGGAGAAGACCCAACGATGGGATCCCGCGCAACCCTCATCGAGATCATCGACGACCTCGCCGTCAGCGCCGACCACCAAGGCGCCCGCGCGGCCGCGCTCGCCGAGGTCCTCCTCAGTGCCGGCATGTTCCACCTCGGCGACCAGCTCCGCCGCCAGAGCCACGCACTCTCAGAGCTCGACGCCGACGACGAAACCCTCGAGGTCATCGACGAGGCACGCACCCAGATCGCCCGAACCATACTGCTGCTCGACCAAGCCGACACCGCACAGGCAAAGGAGCGCAGATGAACCGACGCACCCGCCGCGCCAGCACAGCCCTCGCCGCGGTCGCAGCTCTCGCGCTCGGCTTCGGCGCCCACCAGCTGGGCATCACCTCCTGGATCGACACATGGACGCGCCCGCAGGCACCCGCCCCGGACCCGACCTACGACTACACCGCGCTCGCCGCAGTCGCGCAGGAGCTGCCGCTGATCGATCCCACCGAGGAGATTCCCGAGTATCGCCGCGCCACGTTCGGCGAGCGCTGGATCGACATCGAGGGAAACGGCTGCGATCAGCGAGACGATCTCCTCGCCGTCCAGCTGCAGGACGTCGTCCGTGACGGTTGCACGGTGCTCTCCGGCGTGCTCGACCCCGATCCGTACACGGGCACACGCATTGAGTTCGAGCACGACCGGATCGCCGCCCCTGGAGCCCCGGGAAGCTCCGGCGTCCAGATCGACCACATCGTCAGCCTTTCGGCGGCGCACGCCGGGGGCGCGTGGGCGTGGACCGAGCAGCAGCGCATTCAGTTCGCCAACTCGTTCGACAACATCGTCGCCGTCGATGGCAACACGAATGCGGCCAAGAACGACCACGGGCCAGCCCTGTGGCTGCCATCGAACGCCGACTACGTGTGCACCTACGTCGCCCGCTACACGGAGATCGTCGACACCTGGCACCTCGCGGTCGACGAAGCCGACCGCGGTGCGCTCGTGGACACGCTCTCAACCTGCGCTGCCCAGCAAGCCAGCGACGAGAGCGGGAGCATGTCGTGAAGCCGCTACGAACCCGCGTGGGATCTCGCCGCGCGCGCCTGACGCTTGGCCGCGCGAGCGCGGTCTACGACCTCGTTCGCATCCGTCGTGTCGACACCGAGGGTGCGCCTGATCACCTCGAGCTCGGCGTCGGTCCAGCGGGTGCGCCCTCGCATCCGCTCACCGAACGTGACGACGTTCAAGCCGAGCAGGTCGATCAGAGCCGCCTGCGTGGGAACCTCGGGCGCCCCCGCCCCGTCCGCGATCGCCGCCCGCAACCGCTCCGCGAAAGCCGCATCGCGCGCCAGTCCCGGCATCAGTCGCGGCCGGCGGCCGCGCTGCGAGGGCGCCCTGCGCGCGCGCTCCTGCGCGAATGCGTCGATCGCGGCCTCGTCGTAGAGCGGGGAGTTGCCTTCTATGGCAACCGGCTCGGGGAGCAGAGGACCCTCCTGGCCGGCTCTGCGCAGCTTGTTGCTGATGGAGCGCATCTTGTAGACCGCGACGACGGACACGCCGAGCTTCTCGGCGACGTCCGCCGTGGTGAGGTGCCGTCCGGTCATCAGCGCTCCTCTCAGCTGGATGAATATAACCACTTTCGCGGTTACGGCGCGCCGCGGCAACCAGACCCAACTTGGTTGGGGATGCTGGGGCGCATGGCTAACAAGGACGCGGACGCCATCCGTGAGGAGCTCCGTCGCATCGGCCAGCAGCTCGCGCAAGCGGACGAGCTGCGCGAACGCCGCGGCAAAGTCGTCGACGAGGCGCGCGCGGCCGAGCTGACCCAGCGAGAGATCGCCCTCCTGCTGGGGATGACCGAGGAAGGGCTGCGGAAGGCGCAGAAGTCCTACCACGGACGCGGGCGCTCTTACGGCGGCCGCCTCGCGTCCTAGCGACCCCGCCAGACCTTCATGGAGCGCCCGTCGACTGCGAAATCTGATTGCAATTTTCAAGCACTCTTGACTAATATAACCTGACGAATGAGGGGGTGAGATGGACGAGCTGAACTACCGACCCAAGCCGTGGACGCCGAAGGACGTGCCCACGATCTGGGTCGACCAGACCACCGGGCAAGGCGTCACCGACGCCGGCACGCCCGTTCGCCCCGTCATCGGCGAGCGCCGCAAGAACCCCAACCTGACGGACCTGCTCGACACGGCTGCCTCGTACGGCGCTAACCGCATCATGCTGACCGGGAAGCGCCCCGAGCCTGCGCCTGGCGTGCGGCACTGGCTGTACGTCCAGACCCCGAACTGGAAGCCCGGAGCCCACTGGGTCAACAACGGCCCGCCCACCGGTCGGTTCGAGCACGCGGTCACCGGCTTCAAGATCGAAGTCCGCACCGCGGAGGAGTGGTTCGGCGACGGGCCGCTGACCCCTGCCCAGGCTCGTCTGGCCTGGAACGTCACCGCGTCGATCATTCGCCACGCCGACGAGAACGCGCGCCTGTTCAACAGCCCTGCCGCCACCGGAACGAACCTGTGGGCGCTGTCGCTGCCGAAGAACATCAACCCCGTGCCGGTCGAAGACGACATCGCCCAGGAGATCCACTTCACCTCGGGCCTGCACCACTACGACCACCTGGTCGCGGGGGAGTCGTTCGCCAAGCACGAGGACTGCGTCCCGCTGATCGACCCGGCCAAGACGAAGAAGATCAGCGAGTTCGCCTACGTCGACGGCCGGTTCATGTTCGCCGGCGTCGGGCGCGAGCTCGGTATCGGCCCCGCGATCCGGCTGAACCAGGCCGCCGCGTACGAGCTGCTCGAGCAAGACCCCTACGCGCGCGCCCGCTTCCACGTGCGGTTCCGCGTCCCTCAGGGCTGGAACCACGTTGGCCTGCTCGGTGTGAAGCACCTGGACGTTCGCGAAGGCTGGTTCTATCCGAACCGGCCCGGAGCGGTGCACGACACCTGGGCCGACGGCAGCGAGATCCACGTCGCCCTCAAGCACGGGTGGGAGATCCGCCCTCACGAGGCCGTGGTGTTCCGCAAGGCCAAGCCTCTAGACACCTTCACCGAGCGCATGACGCGCGCCCGCGAGCGAGTCCAGCTGCAGGACGAGATGCACCCGGACCTGCGCCGCGCTGTGCTCGCCGCGCTGCGGAACATCATGCTGCACTCGATCGGTGCATTCGCCGCCGCGGGCCGCGACGAGACCCGCGTCGCCGCGTCGCCCGATGACGTCCCGCCCGAGTACAGGGCCAAGATGCTGCGACAGGGCAACCTCTGGATCTATCGCATCCCGTCGCGCCCGAACGACCGCACCCGAAGCTTCTACCACCCGGAGCTCGCCGCCCAGGTCTGGGGTCGCGCACGCGCTCGCGTCCTCCACGGCCCCAGCTCCCTCGGCGGCTACACCTCCGGTGCTCTCACGGTCGACCCCTCGACGCTCATCGGCATCCAGGGTGATGCGATCTACACGACCAAGCTGCCGGCGTGGTCCCTGCCGGACCGGTTCATCGGCGGCGGCGACGACGGCAAGACCGGGCGCCTGCGCCTGCAGGGCTACCTCAACGGATCCTTCATCACGCCGGAGACGCTGCGGCAGCGTGACGCGCTGAAAGCACGTGCCGAGCGGGCCGGCATCGCCAAGGCGCTCGAGCAGGCAGAGGAGAAGGGCTGATGGCTGACCAGCAGCGCACCGCCCAAGACCTCATCCGCGATCTGCGGCGCAAGGGCATCAGCACGGCCGAGATCGCCGAGGAGCTGCACCGCTCGCCTCGAATGGTCCGCAAGATCCTCAACGGCGAAACCAGCGGCGCCCTCTACCGCCAGGCGCTCCAGGAGCTCGCTGACACCGGACGCCTCACCCACGTCCCGCCGCGGCGCCGGCGCAAGGACGGCTCGATCGCCCCCGTGCGAGGCAAGGCCGGCGCCAAGCCCGTCATCCCCGAAGACCTCAGCGGCACCTACGTTGAGGGTCGCCAGGGTGGTCGGCTGCGCGTCGACGTGGCATACGCCACCGGGGGCGACCGGTACATCGAGATGCGCATCCCCAAGGGCCGCACCGCGAAGGGCCGCGAGCAGGCGAACGCCGAACTGATCAAGCAGGTCCGCAACGCCGCCAAGGGCCAGTCCCACGACAAGCAGAAGCAGATCACCGCCCACCTGACCTTCTCCAACGGCCGCGTGATGGAGGTCAACTCGTACAACGCCTCGACGATGCTCAAGCGCATCCACGAGAACGGCGGCGACGCCCTCGGCTGGTTCCGCGAAGAGTCGAAGAACCGATACGTGAACCTCGACACCAGCCGCGACACCATCACCGGCGTCACCCTCAACGTCGTCAGCACGGCCAAGACGACCGAGTACCAGAGGCAGGCCGAGCGCGGCCGCACTCGCCGCCCCCGCTCGCTGTCGCCGGCGGAGCTCATCAGCATGGAAGAGAAGCGGCGCATCGAGGAGCGCCGCGCTCGCCGCCGTGGAAACCGAGGAGGTGGTCAGTGACCATGGCCGCCCCGAAGAAGCCCACAGCTGCAGCGAAGCCCCGCGCACGCAAGGCCGCGCCCCCCGCTGAGGAAGTCACCAGCGACGTCGACCAGGCAGCGACGTCCGAAGCACCCGCACGCGCACCTCGCGCAAGCCAGAAGCCGGCAGCGGCGAGCGCGACGCCTCCTGAGTCGGCCGAGGCGGAGACGCCACCGCCGGCGAAGAAGAAGCGGGGGCCCTACAACGTCGTCTACGTCCAGAAGAAGCCCGTCTCGATCCGTCTCCCCGACGACGCGCTTGAACTGATGGACTGGGCCAAGCAGGATGCAGCCAGCCGCGGCGACCGCCTCACCAAGGACGAGATCGTCACCGTTGCGCTTCGCGCCTACTGGGGCCGCAAACGGCGCCGCGGGTAATGACCGTCTCCTGAGCTGCTGGCAGGGAAGTCGAGATGAGTGAAACTAACGGGCCGGCCGAGTTGCCGGTCTACTCGATCGCCGAGGCATTCGTGAAGCGATCCGGAATGTATATCGGGCAGCCCGTCACGTTCGAGCGAGTGCACACGTTCCTGCTCGGTTTCGAAACGGCGATGTTGTACGTTCGCGACGAGCTCGCGCGCGATCGCAATGCGTTTCAGCCCGTGGGCGTGCTCGGTCAGTTCCGGGAGCAGCTGCGATCCGAGGGGCGGCTCAGGTGGGACTCCTGGTCCCTGACGATCGTGGCGGAAGCGATCGGCTGGACTGGCGACGAGCCTCCGGCGATCGACGATCTGACCGAAGAGCAGCACCTCGAGGCAGTCCGGGACCTTCTCCCGTTGCTCGAGAAGGTCTTTGCCCTCCCCGCGGAGCTTGTCACCTCGCTCCGTGACTCCGCCTGAGAAGGGTAGGCACCCCACCGCTGTCGGTGTGTCGTCCCGCCCATCGAGTTCGAGAACGCGTTCTATGCTGTGCGGCGATGATCAACCTGACCGCCACCGTCCCGCTTGGACCGCTGACAGAACTTGTCGGACGATCCCTCTCGGCGACTGGGAGATGGGTCAACTCATCCGGTAGCGCCTACCTGTCATATCCATCACTCAGAGGATCCTGACCCGGACGAACGATCGCAGTCGCTCGAGGGCAAAGGACCCGTGCGGATGTCGCGCGTCACACCTCGACCTCGAACGGCAACTTTCGCAGTGTCGTCGCGGAAATCCCGGTGCTCTTGTACATCCGGGCGTGGGCGTACTGGATCTCCGGCAGCAGATCGATGCGGCCGATCGCCTCCAGCATGATCTCGTCGGCCTGACCGGTGAGATGACGCAGTTCGGGGATCGCGTACCCGCCCACGTACTTCCCGGAGTTGAGATCCCAGGAGCGCACGGCCGGCAGCGCCTCCTCGATCCTCTCGCCGAGCTCCACCAGAGCATCGAACGTGTCCTGCCCGTAAGCGTGCGGGGAGAATGGGATCTGCGACATCGTGCCCTTGGTGACGTTGAAGCAGTCGCCCGTGAACGTCCACCACAGGAACGCCAGCCGCGACGCCGCGATCGCGCTGGCCGCGAGCTGGTCCTTCCGGTTCTGAACGAACAGCTTCCCCTCGTTGAGGGGCACCGTGGCGTGCGTGGTCTTGTCGTAGGTGACCGGCGGCACCGTGTACGTGCTCAGGAAGTACGTGGCGGTCTTCTTGAAACCGACGGAGTAGTCGCTCACACGGACAAGCGGCGTCGAGGAGATCGTGCCCTTCGCAAGCAGCGTGTCGATCAGCTCGAACATCGCGTCGCTGCTGGCGCGCATCCAGTTCGGGGTCCGCGAGCCGGCGGGCCGAAGCGAATACCGCAGTGTCGCCATCAGATGCGGACGGAACGCCTCGATCCAGCTGTGGGTGAGCGTCGTGTGCAGCTCGGAGACGCTGCCATACCCGGCGGCGGTGATGATCGTGCTGCGCACCTTCACCTGGAACAGGGCAGCCGGGCGTTCCTGGAAGGTGCTCACCCAGATCGCATCGAACCGCCGCTCGTAGAACTTCCGCAGTGACTCGTCGCGATCGGCGAACTGGCTGCGGATGGGAACGATCAGGCTGAGCCGGCCATCCGGGCGCGTGATCTGCGCCGAGCGCTCGCAGCAGGAGGCGTAGATGTCGTCGACGTTGTCTGTCTCGAAGCCGGTGATGCGGTAGCTGAGCTCGCGCCGGTTGACGTAGGGTGGGTTGCCGATGACGACGTCGAAGCCGCCCTGATTGGGGTGTGACACGTCGCCCCGCACCGGCAAGAAGCGCGGCCCGTACAATGTCCAGCGCATCGAAAAACACCCCGCGACCTTCCGACTACCTCCGGACGTCTTCGAGTACATCAACCAGGCACGCGACGAAGCCGCGGCCCGTGGTGATCGCCTCACCAAAGACGAAGCGATCACCATGGCAGTCCGCGCGTTCTGGGGCGGCAAGCGCCAGCGCCGCCGCTGATCACCACACCGACATAACCGACGAAAAGAACTCTGGAGGCATCTGATGAGCCGTCGATCTATGCTCGAGCAGGAAACCGATCCGCTACACCCCGCGCGGATGCTACCGCGCACCTGAGACGAACGCGCGGTCCTTCACCGAGGATGGCTACATCTCGACATGATCAACCGAGGCAGCGAGAAGATTTCGTGCGAAGAGGTGGAGGACCTCGTCTACCGCTATGACAGCTTCGATCTAGCGGCCGCCGTCGCGATGCTCGACCCCGTGTTCAGCGAGCGGGTATGCGTCTACGTGAGTCTCAAGGAGGGCGGCCCGCTCGGGCTCGAACGGATCCGCGCCGCCATGGAGTCCGCCGGGGTGGCTAAGCATAAGCACCCCGAGCGGCTGATCGCCGTCGACGACATGCCCCTCACCAAGGTAGGCAAGATTGACAAGAGGGAGCGGAGAGGGCTTTGCCCGCCGCGACAGCGCCTAATGGGGCAGACGCTCAGCGCCCGCGCCGCCACGCGAGCCAGTGGCGGATGCTCTCCTCGAGCGCGTGCAATAGAGGCAACATCACCCAGATGACGCACGCGACGGTCAGTGGCGTCGTACATAGGATCTGGAGGTACGGCGGCAGGCCGGTCAGGAGCGGAGCGATGAAGTAGGCGTTGAACATGGCAGGCGGTACCAGCGCGATCCACACTAAAATCGCCGTCCACCACCGCGGGCGCGCGGGACCGGCCGTCGGGATTGCACCGGTGAGGGCGTCCGGAGTCAGTGGACGGGCCTGCCCGATCGTGAGCGGCACGGCCTGTTGCAGGTGCGCCTGCCGCTCCTTACTGTCCTCCCACCGGATGAGGTCATGGGGGGAAGCGAACGTGATCTCGACGACAACCTGGCGCCGGTGCCGTTCCGAGACTCGGACCTTCGACTCCCGGTAGCCGGGGAACGACTGGGCCCGGCCGGTGAAACCATGCGCCCACTCGGTGAGATCGTCCAGCCGCCCGGGGACGGCTGTGCGCGCCACCCGAGCCGTGACCGTGAGGTTATCTGGTTGCATGGTGTCCTCCCGGGGCAGAGGAAGCCCCGTCTCCCAGCGTATTGCGCCGATGACGCGGCACTGAACAGCTTCCGACCATCGGGGTCCGGATCAATAGCGCGAAATAGTGCTCTTCCGAGCAGTGGAGTGTCACCGCCACTGCCGCCTCACGCAGGATGGAAAGTTGAAAGACCTGGATCGACGGGGAGGTCATTTGCACGAGGCGTTTCGCTTGCTGCGGGAAGAAAGGCTCAAACGAGGCCGATACCATCGCCGAGCGACGGTGTATCACCCGGACGTAGAAGAGGTCGACCAGCTCTACGGTGTCCGGCTTCAGCTGGAGTCCTTAGGCGCGCGCCGGACGGTGGACGGATGCTGCGCTCCGAGATCGGCGCTTCGCGCGAGTACGGGACGCTAATGGATGCGGCGCTGGCAGTCGGTGACATGGGCGCCTGGCTGGTGGCGCACCACGCGTTCCTCCGCTGCTGCGTCGCGCGTGCAGACATCCCGTTGGGGCGGGTAGTGGACTCCTACCCGGAACGCTGCTTACACATCTATCAGTTGTGGCACCCGCAGTCGTTCGCCATCGCTCATCGCGAGTACGAGGCCGTCCTCGAGTCGATCGTCAGGCGTCCGACGCCCAGGGGATCGATCTGTCGCCGCTGGCGACCCACGAGTTCGCCTTCGACGATGCCGCCGCCGCCTTCGAGCAGTCCCGCGACGCGTCCAGCAGCCTGAAGGTCCTGCTCCGACCGTAGAGCGCCTGGGCCGTCGGGGCCGTCACAGGGAGCCACGCGGGCGGCGTGGGGTGGCACGGGCTGCAGTGGCACCGCGGAGACGATCCTCCCGCCTGTCGGGTCGGCATCGGAGCGCGCGGTGCAGGAGGAGCGCGCCCACGTTGCAAGTAAGCTTTCTGCCGTGCAGAATCGACAGCTCGGGTCGCCGGGCGATCCACCCCAGTATCCGATCGAGTCGGTCGACAACGCGCTGAAGCTGATCCTGCTGCTGGGTGAGGAGCACGAGCTGCGGCTCACGGACGCCGGTGCCCTCCTCGGGGTGGCGACCTCGACCGCGCACCGACTTCTCGCGATGCTGGCATGGCGCGGCTTCGTGCGGCAGAACCCGGTGACCAAGGCTTACGGCCCTGGCCCGGCGCTGACGACGGTGGCCTTCTCGGTGCTGCGCAGGATGGATGTCCCGAGACTGGCGCAGCCGATCCTCGAGGACCTCAGCGCCGCCCTCGGTGAGACCTGCCACCTGGGCACGCTCGAGGGCAACCATGTCCGATTCCTCGCCGTTGCCGAGCCCGATGTGGCCGTGCGCGTGGTTTCGAGACTGGGCAAGACCCTGCCGGCGCATTGCACCTCGACCGGCAAGGCGCTGCTTGCCGAGCTGAGCGACGAGCAGCTCTTCCGGCTGTACCCGGACGAGCAGCTCGAGATCGTCACACCGAACTCCATACGTTCCCGAGACGAACTCGTCGCCGAACTGGTTCGGACACGACTGGACGGTTATGCCGTGAATCGGCAGGAAAGCGAGGACGGCGTGGCGAGCGTCGCGGTCCCGGTCCACGTCTCGTCGGGACTGCGACTGGCGATCAACGCCTCCGCGCCCGTGCAGCGGTTACCGCCGGGCAAGGTCAAGTCCCTAGCGCGGTCACTGCAGGACGCCGCGATCCGCCTCGCCGAACTGTTGGGGTGAACCGGCCCGGGTCGTCGTAGCGCCCATGGATGCGCTGCGCACGCGAACACGCCGCTGATGAGCGTGGCTGCGGGAGCGACCGACCCGCCGCCGTGGGCCTCAGTGCCCGTTGGCCGGATCGTCCGGGTCGCGGGCGGCTTCTTCGCCTTGATCCAGCCCACTCAGCGTCGCCATATCCTCCGAGCTGAGCGTGAAATCGAAGACGTCGATGTTCTGCGCGAGATGCTTCTCATCGCCGGCGCGCGGGACGGGAACGATCCCTTCCTCGATGTGCCAGCGCAGTAGGACCTGTGCGGGCGACTTGTCATACTTCGACGCGATCGCGGTCACCGCGGGATCGGACAGCAGGGCTCCTCCGCGTCCGAGCGGGCTCCACGCCTCGGTCAGGATGCCGTGAGCGCGCTGGAAGCTGCGCTGTTCGACACGGGCGATGTCGACGCTGAGCTGGATCTGATCGACGTCGGGGACGACACCGGTCGCGTCGACGACGCGCTGAAGGTGGTGAGACTTGAAGTTGGAGACGCCGATCGCCTTCACTCGTCCCTCTTCGAGCAGTCTCACCAGACCCTTCCACGCTTCGACGTATCGGTCGAGGGCCGGAACCGGCCAATGGATCAGGAACAGATCGAGGTAGTCGACGCGAAGGGTCTTCAGCGATCGGTCGTACGCGCGCTGCACTCCCTCGACGCTGTGGTCCTCCTTGTTGAACTTGCTCGTGATGAAGACCTCGTCACGAGGGATGCCCGATGCACGCAGACCGGCACCGACGGCCTCCTCATTCGCGTACTTGTACGCCGTATCGAACAGGCGGTAACCGTAGCCGACCGCCTTCTCGACCATCGTTGCGCACTCGTCTCCCGTGAGTGGCCACGTGCCCACCCCGATTCGCGGGATGCGGTGACCGTGCAGGAGGGGGAGGGTGGTGTCGTCAGCTCTCATCGGGCGGCCGCCTTCGCCGGAGCCGTGCTCGAGGGCTCGAGGAGGGCGCGCAGCCGATGTATCAGCTCGTCCGCCTTCGCTCGCGAGGCGACCGAGCGGCGGGCGTCGACGAGGGCACGCGGCCAGTTCACGATGACGGCACCTTCGGCCTGCCCTTGGCTCTCGCCGTACACGACGGCGAAGCGGTCCTGCGCAGGGTCGCCCACCATCGTCCAGTGATCAGATCCGGTATGCCCGACGATCTGGATCTTCCAGTCGTACTGGTCGCTCCACACATACTCCGTCGGGTCGTAGCTGCGCAGGTCATCCGGGTGAGCGATGTTATGCGCGACAATCAGCGCCTGATCCGTCGCGCTCGTCCAGTGCTCCAACCGGATCGGGTCGGGATGCCGTCGGTTCATGAATCGTGCCACGTCGCCGATCGCATACACGTGGGAGACGCCGACGGCGGCAAGCGTGCCTTCGCAGACGACACCGTTATCCAGCGCGAGGCCCGACGACTCGAGCCACTCCGTGTTGACGACCGCTCCGATACCGAGCAGGACAGCGTCGACATCCAGCGTCGCGCCATCGGTGAGCGTGACCTGGACGCGGTCACCCGTGCGCTCGACGTTCTCGACGGAGACGCCGAAGCGTAGCTCAGCACCCTCCCTGCGGTACTTCTCCGCGAAGATACCGCCCACTTCCATATTCATCGCCCGGCCCATCGGAGCACCGATCGGTTCGATGATGGTGACCTTGACACCGGCCGCAAGCGCTGTGGCGGCCGCCTCGGCGCCGATGAATCCGGCGCCGACCACCGCGAGGTGGCGGCCCGGAACGAGCTCCTTGCGCAGCTCGTCGGCATCGGCGCGGGTACGCAGCACGTGGACGCCGGGAGTGGAAGCCCACGGGGTTCGGCGAGCTCGGGCACCCGTCGCGATGACGAGGATGTCGTAGGTCAGCTCGCTGCCGTCGGCGAGCGTCAGCGTCTTGCCGGCAGGATCCAGCTCGGTCGCGGCGACGCCGAAACGGGTCTCGACCCGCAGGCCTTCGAGCGCTTCCGCCGTCGTCAGCGCGATCTCCGGGTCGGATGCGGCGCCGCTGAGGTACTTCTTCGACAGCGGGGGACGGTCGTAGAGGGGATGGCTCTCCTGGTCCACCAGCGTGATCGCGCCGGTGAACCCCTCCGAACGAAGATTCTGTACGAGCTTGACTCCGGCGACGGAAGCACCGACGACGACGACGTGAGACATGCGAATCGGCTCAACCCTCGACAGACAGCGCCGAGACCGGGCAGCTTCGGGCGGCTTCCTCGACGCGAGTGCGCTCCGCGTCCGGCACCTCGAGCTGCAAGAGCACGACCTTGCCGTCGTCGTCGATGTCGAAGTAGTCTCCCGCGGCCACGACGCAGTTCGCGTAGCCCTGGCAGAGGGAGAGGTCAGCCTTCACCGTGGCCATGGTCATTCCTCGTTGATGATGGGTCGGGGTCGGGGAACACGGGCGCGTACGGCGACCCGATCATCGCTGAGAACGTCTGGACGGTCTGCCAGGTGAGCGCCTCCAGCTCGAGCGGGTCGAGTGCGATCCATTGTCCGGATTTCGGAGAGTCGATGAGCAGACGCGTCCCGTTGCGGGTCTCGACCCGGCTCACCGTGATCTCAGAGAACTCGTTGGCGATCGTGAGCGGCTCGCCGACGGTGCGCGCGACCAAACGTGCGCGCTCCTCGGCGGCGGCGATCGCGGCGGCCCGATCGACGTCGGCGCCTTCCCACTCCAGGGTCACAGGAAGATCGCCAGGTTCTGGGTGCGCAGCACCGACTCGTCGACGAGGATGACGCGGCGCGCGAGCTTGTACTCGCCTCCGACGTCACGGAACACATCCTCCCGGTGGGCGGAGATGATCGACGGCTCGTTCACGTCTCCTCGGCTGCGGAACAGCAGCATCGCGGAGTCGGCGAGCACCTCGCCGGGCACGTCGGTCTCGAACACCCGCACGTTGGTCACGAAGTGACGCAGCCGGGACGGAGGGTCCTCGGTCCAGGCATGCTCGGTAAGGAACCGTGCGACGCGCCGGCTGAGCGAGTACTTGTTCTCGTCCCAGTGCGCCATCCCGGGGGACGTGCTGAAGGGCGTGCCGAGTGCGGTGGTCACGCGGACGGGCATGACGTAGTGGATGTCTTCCGTCAGCATGTCCAGCCAGCTCTCATACCGCTGCTGGTCGAGAGTGTAGGCCTCTTCGACGAGCCAGCGATGGATCGTGGCGTGCAGCTCGCTCGTGAAGGGCAGGGACGAGCCCACCCGGTCGGCGAGGGTTGACGACTTGCGAAGCCGGGAGACTTCGGAAACTGCCTTGCCGGTCTCCTCGATCATCGGACCACCTTCTGACCATTGTTCGTGATGCCCGCAGGTCGGGGCTCGACATCCAGTGGCGGCTCGCCGCCGATCGACAGGGCACGGAAGTCGACGCCCTCGTACTCCGACTCCAGGTAGTCCGCCCAGCGGTGGAGCAGATGGCGCTGGTTGTACTCGCCGTAGCCCACGTGCGCGACGCCGGGGCCGGCGAACTGGTCGGGGCCGAGCGGCTCGACGACCGGCGATCCATCCTTGAGGATGCCCATGCGGCTGTTCAGGAGCAGGCGCCGCGCCATTGATCCCTTCGCCGTGTTCGTGAGCGAGACCCAGTTCTCCACGTCGTCCTGCTCGAACATGCCCGTCGACCCGAAGCACATCAGGTAGGCCTTGTACGACAGTGCCTTGAACTCCTCCGGAGCCTCAGCGTCGACCGCGAACCAGGAGTACACCTCGGTCTCGTCCTCGCTGATCGGAAGCCACGTCCGGATGGAGATGAACGGGAGCACGTCCTCGTCCGAACCCTCCTCGACCTTGGGCCAGTTGTGGACGAAGGACATGTTCGGGAAGAGCGAGGCCGCGGAGATCATGAACCCGTCGCGGCCGATGACATCGAGCTGCTCCTGAGACCAGGTCGCCTTCATCCGCTCGACCATCTCGTCCGGGTAGCCGACGTACCGCAGCCGCTCCTCGAGCGTGCCCGGCGGGAGCTTGTAGGTCGTGCCGCCTCCGTTGCCGGCCCAGTATGTGTTGCCGTCCTTGCGCTTCTCGGCCTTCGGCTCGCGGAACAGCCCGATCTCGACGACCGAGGTGTGCGTCTGGGGCGTGTGGTACATGTCGCCGGCGAAGTTCTCGGCGCCGATCTTCCAGTTCGCCTTGACGCGCCACCGCTGCGGGCCCCGGAGCTCGATGCCGCTGGGGCTCTGCCGGGTGTAGTAGTCGAGATAGAACTTGAAGTCGCCGATGTAGTCCTCGAGGCTCGGCGCATCCGGGTCCATGCTGATGAAGATCAGGCCGTTGTACATACCGAGGTTCGGCGCCGGCAGGAGCCGTGCGCCCTTTCGGCTGAACCCGGCCTCGCCGCCGTAGGCCTCCTCGTGGAAGGGGAGTCCGACGATGCGTCCGTCGTTGCGGTAGGACCACCCGTGGTACGGGCAGCGGAAGTGCGAGGCGTTCCCCATCTCGGCCCGGCAGACCTGCATGCCGCGATGCAGGCACATGTTGAAGTGGGCGCGGATCTCACCCTTCTCGTCGCGGACGATGATGAACGAGTCGTCGAGTATTCGCCGGACGACGTAGTCGCCGGCCTGAGGAATCTCGGACTCGTGGCCCACGAACAGCCAGGCGCGGCTGAAAAGGTTCTTTCGTTCGCGCGCGAAGATCTCCGCGTCGTTGTAGATGTACGCCGGTATCATTCCGCGACGGATCTCGTCGTAGATCGTCATGCTGGAAGTGCTCATCGTCGCGCCTATCCGTAGTGTAATGCTTCGACACCGCTCCGACGTCGCACGTCGAAGCGGGCCGAGGCATAGTTTCTGATGTGCAGAAATTGATTCTGCCACACACGCGCGCCTTACGTCAAGTGGGCCCGAGGAAGGCCTTCGCGGCCGCGCTCGGAGGAGGAGGCGATGCGTCGCGGCTGCGAGGACCATCCTCCCGTCCCAGAGGGTGGGCATGCTCCTCTGGAACACAGAAACCGCTTCTGCTGGAAACGAGGAGTCAATGATGAGCCCGTCGACCGATGTCGCAGACCGGGAATGGACCGTCACTCTCGATGGCAAGCCGTGGGCCAGTGCCGCGCGCTACGAGGTCGAGAACCCCACGACCGGGCGTCCCCTGACCTCCGCCCCCGACCTCTCCGAGGAGGAGGTCGGGCGCGCGGTGGCGGCGGCGCAGGCTGCGCAGCCGGCCTGGGGCGCGATGCCGCCCCGAGCCCGGGCCGCCGTGATCCGGCAACTCGCTGCGACGATCCGAGAGCACCGTGAGGAGCTCGCCACTCTCGACGCACTGGACGGCGGGTTCACCCTCTCGATGATGAGGGGCGATGTGGACGCGGCGGCGGAACTCATGGAGATCTTCGCCGACATGGCGCTCGACCTCGGTGGCCGGACGATTCCGGTGAGCACGAACCTCCACTACACCATGCAGGTGCCCTACGGAGTGGTCGCGCGTATCGGTGCGTTCAACCATCCCTTCTTCTTCGCGGCGGCGAAGGTCGCCGCGCCCCTCGTCGCCGGCAACGCCGTGGTCCTCAAGGCCCCGGACCAGACGCCGCTGTCTTCGTTGCGCCTGGCCGAGCTCGCGGTCGGGATCCTCCCGGACAATCTGTTGATCACCGTCAGCGGTCGCGGCGCGGTGACCGGACGCGCGCTGGTGCGTCATCCCGAGGTCCGCCGGATCGGTTTCATCGGGTCCACCGCGACGGGGCAATCGATCCAGCGGGATGCAGCCGAGACCGGAGTCAAGCACGTGTCGCTCGAACTGGGCGGAAAGAACGCTCAGATCGTCTTCGCCGACGCCGATTTGGAGGCGGCTGCGGCCGGTGCCGTCGCGGGTATGAACTTCACGTGGGTCGCCGGACAGAGCTGCGGCTCGACGAGCCGCCTGCTCGTGCACTCCTCGGTGGCCGACGAAGTGATCGGCCGGGTCGCCGAGCGCATGGCCGCGATCCGGGTGGGAGACCCGCTGGACCCGTCCGTGGACATGGGCCCGCTCGTGTCGGAGGCACAGTTCCAGAAGTCCATCAGCGCCATCGCCGAAGGCAGGAAGGCGGGTGCCACCGTGGCGACGGGCGGCGGCCGTCCCGCCGGCCTCGATGAGGGGTGGTTCGTCGAGCCGACGCTGCTCACCGGTGTCAGCCCCGGGTCGTTCGTCGAGCAGAACGAGATCTTCGGCCCCGTCCTCTCCGTCACCACCTTCGACGCCGACGAGGAGGCCGTACGGATCGCCAACGGCGTCCAGTACGGGCTCACCTCGAGCATCTGGACGCGCGACGTCACGCGCGCCCACGTCGTCGCCCGGCAGATCGAGGCCGGCTACATCCTCGTCAACAGTGGCAGCCGGCACTTCTGGGGACTGCCGTTCGGAGGGGTGAAGGCTTCGGGGATCGGCCGCGAGGAGTCCCTCGACGAACTGATCTCGTACACCGAGACGAAGACCGTGACCGTTCTGCTCTCGTAGGGGGGCAGCGCTGCGCGCTGTACGTCGTCGCAGCAAGCGCGGCGCGATCCATGCCGGCGGTGCTGGGAGGCGCTGTTCCCGTCAGCCTCGGGCAAACCCCGTCGAGGCGAAGGCCGCCTGCAGGGATGCCTGGGCGCCGAAAACGTTCCCCGGGCCATCACAGAGGCGACACAGCAGTACACGAAGTGGTCGGCTGAGATCCCCCGGGCGGAGCGGCTTCCGGAGTTCCTCGAGCGAGCGTTCCAGATCGCTTCCACCCCTCCCTACGGTCCGGTGCACCTCGGCATTCCGATGGACTTTCTGGAAGAGGAGATCGAGTTCACCCCGGGACCGGTGACCGAGTATCTGCATGAGGCGCTCGATCCGGATGCGGTAGAGCGTCTCGCCCAGATTCTCAGGACGGCGGCCAGTCCGGTCATCGTGGTGGGGACAGAGGTCGCGCGGTACGGTGCGATTGCCGCGCTGGAAAGGCTCTCCGACCTGGTGGACGCGTCCGTGCTCGGGGAGATCAAGGGCGCCGACCTCGCCTTCCCGAACACCAATCCGAGGTACGTCGGCAAGCTGACCGCATCGAGCCCTGCACTGGAGGGCGCAGACGTCGTCGTCCTCCTCGGCGCCGAGCTCACCGAGGGGCTGGCGATGCCCCTGCCGGATTTCGGTGACAGCCTCGTGGTGCAGGTCACCGTGGACCCGCTCGCTCTGCGCCGGCAGTACGCAGGTCAGGTCGGCATCCTCAGCCACCCCGGGCGCCTGCTCGATGCGGTCGCCGATCGCCTCGCTGAAGGCGGAGCGGTACCCGTGAGCTCGGGCGGGCGGGTGCGAGGGCTCAGAGAGCGCTGGGAAGCGGGCCGCGAAGCCTTGCGGTCGCGCCTGCTCGGCGAGGCTGATGGCGCGGTATCGGCGGCCCACATCGCGGACCTCATCCATCGCCTCGGCGGCTCCGAGACGATCGTCGTCAACCAGTGCGGATCCGCGGAGGGCTTCATCGACACACTCGTCGACTATGGCGCACCGTGGACGTATTTCGGCCTCTCGGGGAAGGCGAGTGCTCAGGGTTGGGGCGCGCCGGCGGCGGTCGGCATCCAGATGGCTCGTCCCGATCGTCGAGTGATCGCCGTCCTCGGCGATGGCGGGTTCATGTTCAACTCCACAGCGATCCACACCGCTGCCGCGTACGACGTTCCGGTCGTCTACCTCGTCCTCGACAACGGGGGCTGGCGGGACGTCGCGACCGTGACGGGAGCGATGGGCAGCTCGCTCGGAGAGCCCGGCGCAGAGGATGCGATGCGCTGGACCTTCCGGCCCCCGATCGACCACGCATCGTACGCCCGAAGCCTGGGACTGAAGTCTTGGCGGGCGTCCAACCCGGAGGAGCTCGAGAGCGCGTTCGCCGCCGCGTTCGCCGAGGATGGGCCGACGCTGATCCAGGTCGCGTCTGCGATGGGCGATGTCCGGGTCTTCGGGCAGGCGTTCGCGTGAGATGTCGAGCAGGAGTGACAGCGCCGTATACGGTGAGTGAGCCGCGTGTTCGGGCTGACAGCGACACGTACGTCTGCAGTAGGGAGCGATGAAGGATGTCAACTGGTGATCGACTAGGGGTTCGAGAGGATCTCGTCGATGCGAATCGCATTCTCGTCCGCCACGGCATCCTCGATGCTTTCGGCCACGTGAGCGTCCGTGACCCCGACGACCCGAGCAGGTTCCTCATCTCCAGAAACCTGGCCCCCGGCCTCGTCACGCCCGACGACATTCAGGTGATCGGATTGGACGGGACGACCGCGGACGACAGACCGAGCTATCTCGAACGATTCATCCACGGCGAGATCTACCGGGCACGCGCCGATGTCCAGGCCGTTGTCCACAGCCACTCCGCGTCGATGGTGCCCTTCAGCATCTCCAGGACGCCTCTGCAGGCGGTGTGGCACATGGCGGGCTTCCTCGGCGAAGCGGTCCCGGTCTTCGAGATCCGTGACAGCGTCGGGTCCTCCAGCGACCTGCTGATCCGCAGCGGTTCGCTCGGCGCGGACCTTGCTGCGACCCTCGGGGGCGCGGCGGTCGCACTCATGCGAGGACACGGATTCGTCGCCGTGGGCGACTCGATCCCGCAGGCGGTCGCCCGCGCGGTCTACGCGGACCTCAACGCCCGAGCACAGGTGACGGCCGGTCAGCTCGGCGGCTACACCGCCCTCACCGCAGAAGAGGGCGCCGCGGCCGCGGAATCCAACAACGGGCAGCTCACGAGGGCCTGGGAGATCTGGAGAGCCAACGCCAGGCGCGGGGAGAGCGTCTGAAAGCGCGCCTCCTCCAGGCGCGCTGAGCAAATCCGCCCGCTCGCGGCCGGCGCGTCATCGCGTCGGCGAAGCCGGCCGTTCGCCCCTGGTGGGGCGGTCCGGCATGCCGGCACACGCCGCCCGCGCCTAACGGCTCGCGCCATGTTGTGTATCTGACACACACAACAGTAGTAGGGGGGGTCGGACATTTGACGGGCCGGGGGGTGGACACGGGAGCGCCCCGCCGGATCGTCTCGGCGGGGCGCTCGGGTGCAGCGTTATCGCGCCGTCCACCACCGCGGGCGCGCGGGACCGGCCGTCGGGATTGCACCGGTGAGGGCGTCCGGAGTCAGTGGACGGGCCTGCCCGATCGTGAGCGGCACGGCCTGTTGCAGGTGCGCCTGCCGCTCCTTACTGTCCTCCCACCGGATGAGGTCATGGGGGGAAGCGAACGTGATCTCGACGACAACCTGGCGCCGGTGCCGTTCCGAGACTCGGACCTTCGACTCCCGGTAGGGCCGCGTCCGTTTGAGTGGTGGTCTTTCGCTTCGTTGCGATGATCAGCTGTCGTTAGTTTAGGCGGCGGTGATC
>NZ_JAJGNJ010000016.1 GCF_020781835.1 Microbacterium testaceum | reverse complement strand
ACCATCGCACGATGGCTCACCCCGTCGCGGTCACGACGCCGCGGGCCCGAAAGACCACCACCCCGCGGGACTCCAGGGCGAAGTGTTCATGCGGAGGCTCCGGTGAAGAAGAACGAGAAAGGAAGGCCGTGTCCGGCGGGGGCCAAGACGGGCGGAGAAGGACCTGAAGGACCTGAGCGCACGGCATCCGGTGATCGGACGGCGGCGCGGGAGCGGAGACGCGGGGTCTCAACGCGGCGAGGTCACGCCTGGCGGGTAGGCATGCCGACGGCGGCGGTCACTCCGCGCAGGGGTGCAGACAGCACGGGAGCGGCGGTGAAGCCGGTGGTGTTGCGAATCATGGGGTGACCTCCTTTCGACGTCGGTTGCGACCCCCGACGCTAGCGGGCGCATTCAGCGAATGTCAAGCCGATCTCCAGAAATCGCAGAATTCCGGGCGTGTCGTCTCGGTACGCGCGGCCCGGCGTCGCGGTTGTCCGCGGGCGGTCCGGTACCGTGATCGCTCAGAACATCGGGTCGGGAAGGCGCATCCGCATGCACCTCAAGAGCGTCACGCTGAAGGGATTCAAGTCCTTCGCGCAGTCGACGACGTTCGCGCTGGAACCCGGTGTGACGTGCATCGTCGGTCCCAACGGCTCGGGGAAGTCGAACGTGGTCGATGCTCTCGCGTGGGTCATGGGGGAGCAGGGCGCCAAAACACTCCGCGGCGGGAAGATGGAGGACGTCATCTTCGCCGGCACCTCGACCCGCGGTCCCCTCGGACGCGCCGAGGTGCAGCTCACGATCGACAACTCCGACGGCGCGTTGCCGATCGAGTACAGCGAGGTGACGATCAGTCGAACGCTGTTCCGCACCGGTGCGAGCGAGTACGCCATCAACGGCCAGACCTGTCGGCTGCTCGACGTGCAGGAGTTGCTCAGCGACTCGGGGCTCGGCCGCGAGATGCATGTGATCATCGGGCAGGGACGACTGGACACCGTCCTTCAGGCGACGGCGGAAGAACGGCGCGGATTCATCGAGGAGGCCGCGGGGATCCTCAAGCACCGTCGACGCAAAGAGAAGACGGTTCGCAAACTCGAGGCGATGGAGACCAACCTTACCCGGTTGAGCGATCTCGCCGGGGAACTGCGCCGCCAGCTGAAGCCGCTCGGCAAGCAGGCCGAGATCGCGCGGGAGGCCGCGACGATCGCGGCGGTCGTTCGCGACGCGAAGGCCCGTCTGTTCGCGGATGAACTCGTGCGGCTGCGGCGTGAGCTGGCGGATGCCGCCGCGGCCGAGAGCGAGCGGCACACCGAGCGCCTGATGCTGCAGGACCAGGCCGACGGCATCCGTCAGAAGGTCGAGCGGCTCGAGGAGGAGCAGCGCTCGGAGGCCGTGGACCGTGCGCGCCGCGTCGCGTTCTCGCTGGAGCAGGTGCAGGAGCGACTCCGCGGACTGTTCACACTCGCCGGTCAGCGTCTCACCCTGCTCGCGGATGACGACGAGGACGTCGGCGCGGCCTCGCCCACGGTGACGCAGGGGATGATCGACGACCTCCGCGCCGAGATCGACGACATCGCCGGCGGTCTCGGCGATGCCCAGGATGCCGCGGCGGATGCGGCTCGCGGTGTCGCCCGGGCGCGGGCCGAGCTCGATGCCCTCGACGCCGACATCGCGGCGCAGAGTGCGCTGGTCTCCGAGCACGACATGAAGCTCACGGCACTGCGCGGCTCCGCGGAGGCCGCGGCATCCGGGCTGTCCGCGGTCCGCGGCGCGGTCGAGCGGCAGCAGCGCGCGCTCGACGCGGCGCTGGAACGGCGCGCCGAGGCGGAGCAGGCTCGGGCCGCTCTCGACCCCGAGGTGACGCCCGAGGAGTCGACGGCGGAGCACGCCGCCGCCTACGAGCGCACGCAACGTGAGACCAACGACACCGAGGCCGAGGTCGCGGGCCTCCGTGAGCGGCTGCACGCCGCCGAGCGCGAGCGCGACGCGCTGACGGCGCAGACCACGGCGCTCGGACGCGCGCTCGACGTCCGCAACGCCGCGGCGGACCTGGCGGCGAGCGGGGCCGAGGGCATCCGGGGGCTCGTCGGGGACGCCGTGAAGGTCACCGCCGGCTATGAGGCCGCCATCGCCGCCGCGCTCGGCTCTCTGGCCGAGGGGCTCTTGGTCGACGATCAGGCGGCGGCGTTCGCGGCCGCCCGCCTCGCGCGGGACGAGGATCTCGGCGTCGTGGAGATCGCGATCGCCGCGGCGCCCGACGCCGATGACGGTCCGCGGATCGACGGCGGCGTGCGTGCCGTGGACATCGTCTCCGCTCCGGCCGGGGTGCGCGGCATCCTGTCCGGGGTCGTGATCGTCGACGACCTCGCCGCGGCGGAGGCGATGCGCCCGGCCCTGACCAGCGCGCCGGCGGGAACCGTCGTCGTGACGCGCGACGGAGCGGTGCTGACCGCCCGCACCCTGCGGGCCGGGTCCGGCGGCGGACGCTCGCGCCTGGAGCTCACCGCCGAGCGCGATGCGGCGGCCGATCGTCTCGCGGAGGTCACCGTCGTCGCCGACTCGCTGCGCGAGGCCCTGGCCGACGCCCAGCAGAAGCTCACCGCCGACCGTGCCCGGACGAAGGATGCGCTCGCGACCCTGCGCGCACACGACGCCGCTCTGGCGGCGCACGCCGAGAAGCTGAACCGGGTCACCGTCCGCCACGAAGCCGCGGTGGCCGAGTGCGAGCGGCTGGAGGCCGGTCTTGCGCAGGCCCAGCTGACGGTCGCGGATGCCGAGGAGAAGGCCCGCGCGGCGGACGAGACGCTCGCGCGGGCACTGGAGGTCCCGCGTCCGTTGCTCGACGCGTCGGCGCGCGAGGGGATGCTCGCCGACCTGGAGTCCGCGCGCGAGGTCGAGATGCGCGCGCGGCTCGACATCGAGACGCTCCGCGAACGCGTGAGAGCGGGCGAAGCCCGCATCGTGCAGCTCGAACAGCAACGGGAACGTGAGCGGGCCGCCGCGGCGGCGGCCGCGCGCCGTGCCGTACTCCGCCGCGCGCAGCGCGAGATCGCGGCTGAGGTCGCCGCGGCGCTGCCCGCCCTGTTGGACTCGGTCGATCGGTCCGTGAGCCAGGCTCGCGTGGAACTCGCGGCGGCGGAGTCGGCCCGGTCCGCGGTGACCGCCGACCTTGCGCGCGCGCGCACCGAGGAGACCGCGGTGCGCGAGCGCCTTGCGCGTCTGACCGAGAGTGTGCACGGGCTCGAGTTGCAGATGCACGAGAAGCGTCTGCACGTGACGAGCCTGCTCGAACGGGTGCAGTCCGAGTTGGCGCTCGACGAAGACATTCTCGTTTCGGAATATGGCCCCGATCAGCCGATCCCCGCTGAGGACGGCGACGAGCCGGAGCCGTTCGAGCGGTCGAGACAGAAGCGCCGCCTTCAAGAGGCCGAACGGAAGCTCGCACAACTGGGTCGTGTGAACCCGCTCGCGCTCGAGGAGTTCGCGGCCCTCGAGCAACGTCACGCCTTCCTCACCGAGCAGCTCGCCGATCTGCAGCAGACCCGTGCCGATCTGCAAACGATCATCGCCGAGCTCGACGAGCGGATGCAGACGATCTTCGTTGCGGCGTTCGAGGACACGCGTGCGGCTTTCGGCGAGATCTTCCCGATCCTGTTCCCCGGCGGCTCCGGCAGCATCTCGCTCACCGATCCCGAGAACCCCCTCACGACGGGGATCGAGGTCGCGGTTCGTCCGGTGGGGAAGAAGATCGAGCGTCTGTCCCTGCTGTCGGGCGGCGAACGCTCCCTCGCGGCGGTCGCGTTCCTCACGGCCATCTTCACGGCCCGGCCGAGCCCGTTCTACATCCTCGACGAGGTGGAGGCGGCACTGGACGATGCGAACCTCGGTCGTCTGCTCGGTGTCTTCGAGAAGCTTCGCGAGAGCAGTCAGCTCATCGTGATCACGCACCAGAAGCGCACGATGGAGATCGCCGATGCGCTCTACGGGGTGTCGATGCGGCAGGACGGGGTCTCGGCCGTCGTCGGACAGCGCGTCGGCGACCGCGCCCGCGCTGCGGCGGAACCGGTCACCGTAAGCTGAGGTAATGGCTGAGAACTCCTGGTCGCTCGGCCGCGCGCTGCGCGGGCTGTTCGTCAAACCCACCATCGACGAGACCACGTGGGACGACCTGGAGACGGCTCTGCTGACCGCCGACTTCGGACCCGACGTGACGGAGCGCCTCATCGACGAGCTCCGCGAAAAGGTCGACCGCTACCGCACGACCGACCCGTGGGACCTCCAGCGCATGCTGCGCGAGACGCTCGAGGAGCATTTCGCCAAGTTCGACACGACGCTGCGTCTGACCGAGCGCCCCGCGGTGGTGCTCGTGGTCGGCGTCAACGGCGTCGGGAAGACCACGACGATCGGCAAGTTCGCGAAGTTCCTGCAGCGATACGGCCGGAGCGTGGTCGTCGGCGCAGCCGACACGTTCCGCGCCGCCGCGGTCGACCAACTGGCGACGTGGGCCGAACGCGGGGGAGCCACGATCGTCCGACCGCAGCACGAAGGTCAGGACCCGGCATCCGTCGCCTTCCAGACCGTCGCGCACGCCAAGGAGACGGGCACCGAGATCGTGCTCGTCGACACCGCCGGACGCCTGCACACCAAGGGCGGGCTCATGGACGAACTCGGCAAGATCAAGCGCGTCATCGAGAAGCAGGCACCCATCAGCGAAGTGCTCCTGGTCCTGGATGCCACGACGGGCCAGAACGGCCTGATGCAGGCCCAGGCCTTCCTCGACAGCGCCGGGGTGACCGGCCTCGTCCTCACCAAGCTCGACGGTTCGGCCAAGGGCGGCTTCGTCCTCGCGGTGCAGGAGCGCACCGGCATCCCGGTCAAGCTCCTCGGGCAGGGCGAGGGCATCGGCGACCTCACGGGCTTCACGCCGCACGTCTTCGCCGCGTCGCTCGTCGACTGACTCCCATACCGCACTCGCACGCCGTGGCGGGTCGCCTTCCGCGAGGCGGGTCGGGCTGGTTTCATGGGGGAATGGCGATCGAGCACGACTTCTTCGGACTCCTCGAGTCGGGACCCGACGGGTCGATCTTCTGGTCGGAGAACGTCGAGTTCGGCGACCAGAGCGTCACCGTCGACCTCACCGCTCCCGATCAGGACGACGTCTCCATCGACGCGCTCGATGTCGCCGCGGCGATGATCTCGTCGCTCGAGACCATCGACCTCGCAGCGCGCAACGCCATGGTGAACGAACTCGACGACCGCACCAGCGAGGTGACGGAGTACATCCTGCAGCAGCAGGCGACCCTCGGCGACGATCTCGACGACTTGCTCGTCGACCCGTCCGGAGACACGCACATCGACGTCATCAAGTCGCTCCAACTGATGAGCATGACGATTCTGGCCGACGAGCACGGGGGCGCCGACCCGTTCGCGGTCCTCGAGTACGCCCTCGACCCGGACTCCACCGACGACGTGCTGCTGGTGAATCTCGCGTCCGATGGCCAGGTGCAGTCGGTCACCAGCGCCGACTGATCGTGCAGACCTTCCTGCCCTACGCCTCGTTCGTCGACTCCGCGGCCGCCCTCGACGGCCGCCGGCTCGGCAAACAGCGCGTCGAGACGTTTCAGCTCTTGCGCGCCCTCACGGTGCCGGACCACGGGTGGCGCCACCACCCGGCCGCGAAGATGTGGGACGGACACCTGCCCGCTCTGGTGGCATACGGCCTGGTGATGACGGACTCCTGGATCGCACAGGGCCGCGCCGACACGGTGCGCGGGAAGATCCTCGCGTTCGCGCCCGAAGTCGACGGGGTGTCGCAGGACGCCCTGGATCTGCCTCCGTGGGTCGGCGACGAGGCGTTCCACCTCGCGCACCGCTCGAACCTCGTGCGAAAGGACCCCGAGTTCTATCGCCCCCGTTTCGGCGATGTGCCCGACGACCTGCCCTACATCTGGCCGGTGTGACTCACACGGCCTGGGCGAAGCCGGCGTCCGCCGCGGCGATGTCCTTCGCGAGGTGCGCGAGATGCGGCGGGATCTCGCGACCCTTCGACACCATGGACTGCGCCCACAGGCGTCCTGCGCGGTAGGACGAGCGCACCAGCGGACCGGCCAGGACGCCGAGGAAGCCGATCCGCTCGGCCTCCTCCTTGAACTCGACGAACTCGGCGGGCTTGACCCATCGCTGGACCGGAAGGTGCCGTGGGCTGGGGCGCAGGTACTGCGTGATCGTGATGATGTCCGTCCCGGCCTCGTGCAGGTCCCGCAGAGCCTGTACGACCTCTTCGGGCTCTTCCCCCATGCCGAGGATGAGGTTCGACTTCGTGATGAGACCCGCGCCCCGGGCGGCTGTCAGCACGCCCAGCGACCTCTCGTACCGGAACGCCGGGCGGATGCGCTTGAAGATGCGCGGCACCGTCTCGACGTTGTGCGCGAACACCTCCGGTCGGGACGAGAAGACCTCGTCGAGGAGCGCCGGGTTGCCCGAGAAGTCGGTCGCGAGGATCTCGACGCCCGTTCCCGGATTCTCAGCGTGGATGCGTCGCACGGTCTCGGCGTGCAGCCAGGCGCCCTCGTCGGGCAGGTCATCACGCGCGACGCCGGTCACCGTGGCGTAGCGCAGTTGCATGCGCGTCACGCTCTCCGCGACTCGGCGGGGTTCGTCGGTGTCGTAGTCGGCGGGCTTGCCCGTGTCGATCTGACAGAAATCGCACCGCCTGGTGCACTGCGAGCCCCCGATGAGGAACGTCGCCTCGCGGTCTTCCCAGCACTCGAAGATGTTGGGGCAGCCGGCCTCCTGGCACACCGTGTGCAGCTCTTCGGTCTTCACCAGGTTCTGCAGCGCGGTGTACTCAGGGCCGAGGCGCGCCTTGGTCTTGATCCACTCGGGTTTGCGCTCGATGGGGGTCTGCGCGTTGCGGACCTCCAGGCGCAGCAGCTTGCGTCCGTTGGGAGCAGTGGATGCCGCGCCCCCGGCGTTGCCCGTTCCGCAGGCGCTCACGCGGCCACCGCCGCGTACTCGGCGCGGAAGGCGGCCTCGATGCTGTCGACGATGTCGGCGGGGGAGACCTCGGCCCCGAGGACCTCGCTGACCGTCGTGACCCCGGCATCCGTGATCCCGCAGGGGACGATGCCCCGGAATCCCGAGAGGGAGTTGTCGCAGTTCACCGCGAATCCGTGCATGGTGACGCCTTTCTCGACGCGTACGCCGATCGCCGCGATCTTGTCGTCGCCGAGCGGTCGGCGCACCCACACGCCGCTGCGCCCCTCGACCCGGAAGCCCTCCACGCCGTGCGCGGCGAGGGCGGAGATGAGAAGGCCCTCGAGACGACGCACATGGGCGACGACGTCCATGGGTTCCGGGAGCCGGACGATCGGGTAGCCCACGAGCTGCCCCGGGCCGTGCCACGTGATCTTGCCTCCGCGATCCACGTCGATCACGGGGGTGCCGTCGGTCGGGCGCTCGTGCGCCTCGGTGCGCTTGCCCGCGGTGTACACCGACTCATGTTCGAGCAGCAGGAGGGTGTCGGAACGCGTGCCCGCGACCACCTCGGTGTGCACGGCCCGCTGCAGAGCCCAGCCGTCCAGATACGGCACGTAGTCGGGGGCGAGCCCCGCGCGAAGGATGTCGAGCACCACCGCTCCCGTTTGTTGGATTGCGTCCAAGAATACACGCGACGGTGCGTTCTAGGCTGTCGGCATGGCATCCGAATCGCGCACGGGGCGCCCGCGCGCGTCGTCGCGCGAGGTGCTCTCCGAGGCGGCGTGCGAGCTGTTCCTCGAGAAGGGATACGACGCCACGTCGGTGTCGGACATCACCCGACGCGCCGGGGTGAGTCGCTCCAGCTTCTTCAACTACTTCTCCGCCAAGAGCGACGTCCTCTGGTCGGGCTTCGACGCACGTGTCGACGCGGCCGTCGCCGAGTTGCGCGACGGCGGGGCACTCCACGAGGTGCTGCGGGGGATCGGCGACGGGCTCGCCCCGGACGCCCTCGCCCTCGCGATCGTGAACGCGGATGCCATGGGGATCGCCGCAGAACTCGACCGCGACCGCGCCATCCGACAGTTCCGCCTGCAGCGCGAGGCTGCCGCGCGTCTGGTCCGCGACGGCGCGGCGCCGCTGACCGCACAGGTCCGTGCCGGGGCGTTGTCCGCCGCCGTTCTCGCCGCGGTCTGGGCCTGGGCCGACCACACGGCCGGTCGTTCGCTGACGCAGACGCTGTCGGAGGCTCTGGCCGCGGCGTGACGGGCCGGCATCCACGGCCACACCGTCAGCGATCTGCACAACCTCACCCCGGCCGACCGGATCAGGGCTGAGGCTCGGCGAATCACCGAGGTTGTGCGACGGCCCCGCCCGACACGGCGGCGTCCCGCGGCGGGGCCGCGTAAACTCTTCCCATCATGGCGACTTTCGGCACCCTCTCCGACCGGCTCACAGAGACCTTCCGCAATCTGCGCAAGAAGGGGCAGCTCACCCCCGCCGACGTCGATGGGACGGTCCGCGAGATCCGGCGCGCCCTGCTCGATGCGGACGTGGCGCTGCCGGTGGTGAAGGAGTTCACGGCGGCGGTGCGCGAGCGCGCCCTCGGCGACGAGGTCAACCGCGCGCTGAACCCGGCGCAGCAGGTCGTGCAGATCGTCAACGACGAGCTCATCGGCATCCTGGGTGGCCAGCAGCGCCGGTTGCAGTTCGCCAAGAACCCGCCGACGGTGATCATGCTGGCCGGTCTCCAGGGTTCGGGAAAGACGACCTTCGCGGGCAAGCTCGCGAAGATGCTCGAGAAGGATGGACACACCCCGCTCCTGGTGGCCTGCGACCTGCAGCGGCCCAACGCCGTGAACCAGCTCCAGGTCGTGGCCGAGCGCGCCGGTGCCGCCATCTACGCTCCCGAGCCCGGCAACGGCGTCGGCGACCCGGTGAAGGTCGCGCGCGACGGCGTCGCCTACGCCACCCGGCAGCAGCATGACATCGTCATCATCGACACCGCCGGTCGCCTCGGCGTCGACGCCGAGCTGATGAAGCAGGCCGCCGACATCCGCACGGCGACGCAGCCCGACGAAGTGCTCTTCGTCATCGACGCGATGATCGGTCAGGATGCCGTGAACACGGCGAAGGCCTTCCAAGACGGTGTGGACTTCACCGGCGTCGTCCTGTCCAAGCTCGACGGCGACGCCCGCGGTGGCGCGGCGCTGTCGGTCGCGTCGGTCACCGGTCGACCCATCATCTTCGCGTCCACCGGTGAGGGCCTCGACGACGTCGAGCCGTTCCACCCCGACCGCATGGCATCCCGCATCCTCGACCTGGGTGACATCCTCACGCTGATCGAGCAGGCGCAGCAGGCCTTCGACGAGGCCGAGGCGATGAAGGTCGCCGAGAAGCTCGCGACCGAGACCTTCACCCTCGAGGACTTCCTCGAGCAGATGCAGCAGATGAAGAAGATGGGCTCCATGAAGAAGATGCTCGGGATGCTCCCGGGCATGGGCTCCATGAAGCAGCAGCTCGAGGATTTCGACGAGCGCGAGATCGACCGCACCGAGGCGATCATCCGCTCGATGACCGTCGCCGAGCGTCGCAACCCCAAGATCCTGAACGGCTCGCGCCGCCTCCGCATCGCGCGCGGTTCCGGCATGACCGTGACCGACGTGAACCAGCTCGTACAGCGCTTCGAGCAGGCGGCGAAGATGATGAAGACCGTTGCGCGCGGCGGTGTGCCCAACATCCCCGGCATGGGGCCCATCGGGGGGAAGCCGGGCGCTTCGTCCAAGCGCGGCAAGCAGCAGAAGGCGAAGGGCTCGCGTTCGGGCAACCCCGCCAAGCGGGCCGCGGAGAACGCCGGGATCGCCGCGGCGGCTCCCGCCACGGGGTCGGGCTTCGGCCTCGGCGGGCAGAAGGCTCCGAGCGAAGCCGATCTCGCCGAGCTGCAGAAACTGCTCGGCCGCGGCTGACGGCGGCAGAGCACGCCGCGGGGAAGGCTCCGCCTCAGGGCAGGACACCCGCGTCCTGCAACGCCGACACGACCGCCTGCTCGATGGCCTTCTGCCCGCGGGCGGTGGGGTGGATGTCGTCGACCTGCAACCAATCGGGGTGACCGGCGAGGGGCTGGCCGACGTCGACGAACGTTCCGCCGACGGACGAGACCGCGACACGAAGCGCATCCGAGGTCGTCACGGTGTCGCCGGGCACCTCGGGATCGGCGTTCCAGATGGTGCTGAGCCCCACGATCCGGGCATCGGGCGCGGCCTCGTGCAACCGCACGACGGTGTCGTCGGTGTCTGCGCGGATCTCGTCGGCGTCCTGCCAGAAGTCGTTGCTCGAGGACTGCACGATGATCAGCTCCGGCTGCAGGGCGGCGACAGCGGGCGAGAAGCCGGCGTACGGTGTGCCGCATTCCCCCGCGACGACGAACCCCATCCCCCCGCACGCGAGGTTCGTCACGGACACCTCGTCACGTTCGGCGAGCAGGTCCGGCCACGCCTCTCCGCGCGGGAGCCCGGCCCTCGACATGAGCGAGTCGCCGAGTGTCACCACCCGCAGCCGCGGTGTCGGAGCGGTCGCCGGTTGCGGAGCCGCCGGGGTGGTTCCGCCCTGGCTCTGTGCGGGCGCGGGGATGCCGGGGTCGGGCGCACAGCTGGACAGACCGACGATGCCGCCGACGGCCAGAAGAGCCCCCACGGAGATCGTGAGGCCGCGCCGAGGGATCATGGCGGGATCCTACGACGGCGAAGCTCTGCGTTCCCCGCCGGGCGAGGGGTTCGGACTCAGACCCGCAGCGCGGCGAGGTGCTCGCGCAACGTCGGTCCACCGCGGAACTCGCGGATCAGGTGCTGCACGACGGCGCGGAGGTCGCCGTCGGCCGCCTCGGCGACGGCGAGCTGTCGGGCTGAGCTGCCGCCCGTGGCGAGGATCGTCTCCAGCCCGGCGAACTCCCGCGCGCACTTCAGTTCGACGGCGATCTCGGCGAGCTCCTCCATCGTCGTGCGCAGGTGATCGCGCACGGGGAGCTGGGTCCCCTCGCGGTCGACGATTACGCGGGCGTCCAGCCCGTACCGTGCCGCCCGCCACTTGTTCTCGCGGGCGTACCAGGGCGGGATGCCGGGAAGCTCCCCGCCGGCGTCGAGGATGCGGGAGAAGTGCTCGACGAGGGTCTGGGTCAGCGCGGCGACCGCGGCGAGTTCGGGCAGTGTCGACATGCCGTCGCACGCGCGGATCTCGACGGTGCCCCACCGCGGCGCCGGCCGGATGTCCCACCGCACCTCGCTGGCATCCGCCATCACTCCCGTGCGGACCATGTCGTCGAGGTAGTCCTCGAACTCCGCCCACCCACTCAGCTGCCACGGCAGCCCCGCCGTCGGAAGCTGCTGGAACACCAGGGCGCGGTTGGACGCGTAGCCGGTGCGCTCGCCCGCCCAGTAGGGACTGGATGCCGAGAGTGCCTGCAGGTGGGGCAGGAACACCGTCAGGGCGTTGACGATCGGGATGACCTTCTCGACGTCGTCGACGCCGATGTGGACGTGGATGCCCCAGATCATCATGTTGCGGCCCCACCACTGGGTGCGTTCGATGAGCTTGTGGTACCGGGTCTTGTCCGTGACCTCCTGGTCGTACCACTGCGCGAAGGGGTGACTGCCCGCGCACAGCATCTCGATGCCGCGCGGCTCCGTGTGTTCGCGCAGGGCGCCGATGGCATCCGCGATGTCGTCGACCGCCTCCGCGACGGTCTGGCCGACGCCGCTGGTGACCTCCACCGTGTTGGTCAGCAGTTCGCCGGTGACGGTGAATCGTTCGAGCGCGGTGGCCTCTTCGACGCGGTCGAGGATCTCGGGGGCGCGGGGCACCAGGTCGCCCGTCTCGCGGTCGGCGAGCATGAGCTCCCACTCGAGTCCGACGGAGGAGCGCGCGGACGATGCGAACGGGAGCCTCATGCGGCCAGTCTGACATGGCGACACAGGCATCGGCGGGTTCGCGGCCTGCCGTGTCATCTGGCAGAATAGAGGGTCGGACCAGGCGCTCGACCCTCTATCCAGCGTCGGTCCTCCTCTTTGAGCTTCCGCCGGGTGTGCACCCCACGCTCCAGGCGACCGGTTCGTTCATTTCCCACCACAGGAGAAATCGTGGCTGTCAAGATCCGTCTCAAGCGTCTCGGCAAGATCCGTGCGCCCTACTACCGCATCGTCGTCGCCGACTCGCGCACCAAGCGCGACGGTCGTGTGATCGAGGAGATCGGCAAGTACCACCCGACCGAGGAGCCCTCGTTCATCGAGGTCGACTCGGAGCGCGCCCAGTACTGGCTCGGCGTCGGCGCTCAGCCGACCGAGCAGGTGCGTGCCATCCTCAAGCTCACGGGCGACTGGGGCACCTTCAAGGGCGACAAGGACGCGAAGTCCACCGTCAAGGTCCGCGAGGAGAAGGCCGCGTTCGAGGCCGACTCGTCGAAGAAGTCGGTCATCAAGCCCAAGGCCGAGAAGAAGGCCGACGAGGCTCGCGCCGCCGACGAGGCGCCTGCCGCCGACGAGACCTCGGCCGAGTAAGTCCCGTGCTGTCCGCCGCGCTCGAACACGTCGTCAAGGGGATCGTCGATCACCCGGACGCCGTGACCATCCGTTCCGCCACTTCGCCCCGCGGCGAGGTGCTGGAGGTTCGCGTGCACCCCGATGACCGGGGTCGCGTGATCGGGCGCGGCGGTCGCACCGCCAAGGCGTTGCGCACGCTCATCACGGCCCTCGCCGACGGGCAGCGCGTCCGCGTCGACGTCGCCGACGACTGATGTCGACCGGCGACGCCGCGGGCGCCCAGCCCGCCCGAACTCAGCTCCGCGTGGGCCGCCTGGTCAAAGCCCACGGTCTCAAGGGTGCGTTCAAGCTCGAGCTGTACACCGATGACCCCGAGGGGCGCTTCGTCCCCGGCAACACGTTCACCCTGCAGGTCCCCGAGACCTCGCCGTGGCATGGCCGCGAGCTGACGGTTAGAGAGTTCCGCTGGATGAACTCCCACCCCGTCGCCTTCTTCGAGGGCGTCGACGACCGCACGGTCGCGGAGGAGCTGGTGAAGGCGATCCTGTGGATCGACCAGGACACCGAGTCCGCTCCCGCAGAGGACGACGCGTGGTACGACCACCAGCTGGTCGGGCTCGACGTCGTCCGAGACGACGCGGTCATCGGGCGCGTCGTGCGGGTCGACCATTTCCCCGCACAGGACCTGTTGATCGTTCGGCCCGCCGGACGTGGCGAGGACGCCGACGTCCTGGTTCCTTTCGTCAGCGCGATCGTCCCCGAGGTCGACATCGAGGGCGGCCGCGTCGTGGTGACGCCTCCGGCCGGCCTGTTCGAGGAGATTCCGGGCGACGACGACGCCCCGCGCGAAGAGACCGCATCCGAGGCGGATGCCGACGGCGTCGATGACGCTGCCGAGGGCGACGCGCCCGACGAGGTCTCCGACTCCCGCGAGGACTGACGTGCGCATCGACGTCGTCTCGATCTTCCCGACGATCTTCGACGCGCTCGAGGTGTCGCTGCTGGGCAAGGCCCGCCACAGCGGGCTGCTCGATGTGCGTGTCCACGATCTGCGCGACTACACGCACGACCGGCACCGCACGGTGGATGACACCCCCTACGGCGGCGGTGCCGGAATGGTGATGAAGCCCGAGCCCTGGGGCGAGGCGCTGGACGACGTCACCGGTGACGTCGACGCCTCACCGGTCATCGTCTTCCCGTCGCCGGCGGGGGAGCGCTTCACGCAGAAGATCGCTCGTGAGCTCTCGACCGAGCAGCACCTGGTGTTCGGGTGCGGCCGGTACGAGGGCATCGACGAGCGCGTCTTCGATTACGCGGCCGGTCTGGGTCGGGTGCGACTGCTCAGTCTCGGGGACTATGTGCTCAACGGGGGCGAGGTCGCCGTCATGGCGATGGTGGAGGCCATCGGACGCCTCATCCCCGGGGTGGTCGGCAACCCGGAGAGCCTGGTCGAGGAGTCCCACGAGGACGGGCTCCTGGAGTACCCCTCGTTCACCAAGCCCGCCTCGTGGCGCGGCCGGGAGGTTCCGCCGGTGCTCCTGAGCGGCAATCACGGTGCCGTGGCGACGTGGCGCCGGGAGCAGCAACTCGAACGCACCCGCCAACGCCGACCCGACCTGCTGTCGGACTGAGTCGGGCGCCCGCGGGCGGCAGGCCGCCGTCGCCGTGCTCCGCGGGCCGTGCCCGCGGCATCCGATCCCGGCTGCCGCGGCGGCGGGAGTCAGTCGACGCCGAGGAACGACCGGTCGGTGAGGACCACCGGGCCGTCTGAGGTGATGGCGACCGTGTGCTCGGAGTGGGCGCCGCGGGAGCCGTCGGCGCTGCGGAGGGTCCAGCCGTCCGGGTCGGTGACGAGTTCGTCGGTCGTCTGCAGGAACCACGGCTCGAGGGCGACGACCAGGCCGTCGCGAAGCGGATAGCCCCGTCCCGCCTTGCCGTCGTTCGGCACGTGCGGGTCGCCGTGCATCGTGCGGCCGACGCCGTGGCCGCCGAAGTCGGTGTTGATCGACAGGCCGTCGGCGTGGGCGACGGCGGCCACCGCGGCCGAGATGTCACCGATCTTGCGGCCGACCGTCGCGGCGTCGATCGCTGCGGCCAGAGCGCGCCGGGTCGTGTCGATGAGCGCGAGGTCTTCGTCGCGTGCCGTGCCCACGACGAACGAGATCGCGGAGTCGGCGACCCATCCGTCGACGGAGGCGGCGAAGTCGAGCGAGACGAGGTCGCCGTCGCGCAGGACGTAGTCGTGGGGGAGACCGTGCAGCACCGCGTCGTTGATCGAGGTGCAGAGCACCTTTCCGAACGGACTGGCTCCGAACGACGGGTGGTAGTCGATGTAGCAGGACTCGGCACCCGCGGCGCGGATCATGTCGTGCGCGCGGCGGTCGAGGTGCAGGAGGTTCGTGCCGACCTTGGTCTCGTCGCGCAGCGTCGCCAGCACCTCCGCGACGAATCGGCCGGCCGGGCGCATGGCGTCGATCTCGGCCGGGGTGCGCAGTTCGATCATCGGTGTTTCCCTTTCCTCGAACCTCCATTCTCTCCGATCGCCGCAGTGCGCCGTCCCGCGTTCCAAGCGGCCGCACAACTGTCGCCCGTACCATCGGGTCATGGTCCTGCGCCGAGTCTTCCTCCGCTGGCTCTTCCCGGCCGCCTTCGTGCTGCCCCTGTGGCTGTTCGTGGGGTGGATCGTCTTCAGCGGTGGGAGCGGTTGGGCGCTGTTGTGGTTGCTCATCGCGGCGCCGGCGGTCTTCGTGACGCAGACGCTGGTCGCCCTCATCGTGCGCGGCCGCGCGACCGTGCGCACCGAGCGGGCCGCGTCGTGGCGCGATGTGATCGGTGTCGCGCTGTGGCAGCTGTGCGTGATCGCGCTCGGTCTGTACGACGGGGGGACGTTCTTCCCGTTGCTGGTGCTGAGTGTCGTGGGGGCGTTCGTGCTCGTGTGGTCCTCGCTCGTGCAGCTGTGGCGTGAGGCGCGCACAGGCGTCACGCTGCTGCACACCACCGACGGCACCGGATACATCCCGCCCACCCGGGAGCGCCCGCGCCCGCGGGTCGAGGGCGACGTGATCGTCGTGACGGAGAACCGCACGACCGACTGAGCCGGTTTGGTCGGTGTCGCCGTCCGTGGCAGAATAGGCGTTTGTGCCCTGACCGGCTCTGCCTCAGGGGAGTCCGCCGCTTCCGCGGCTCGGGCACGCTTCATCTTTTTCCCAATCATCGTGCGATCGACCTGTGGCGGTCGCAGGAAGTGACGATCATGCAGATCCTCGACGCCGTCGACGCGGCTTCGCTCCGCTCCGACATCCCCGTCTTCTCGCCCGGCGACACCGTCAAGGTGCACGTCAACATCACCGAGGGCAACCGCTCGCGCATCCAGGTCTTCCAGGGTGTCGTCATCGGCCGCTCCGGCGACGGTGTGCGCGAGACCTTCACGGTCCGCAAGGTCAGCTTCCAGGTCGGTGTCGAGCGCACCTTCCCCGTGCACAGCCCCGTGATCGACCACATCGAGGTCGTCACCCGTGGTGACGTGCGTCGCGCGAAGCTGTACTACCTGCGCAACCTCCGTGGCAAGAAGGCCAAGATCAAGGAGAAGCGCGAGCGCTGAATCCGCTGAACCGAACGCCCCGCGGCTCGTCGCGGGGCGTTCGTCGTTCCCGGGGTGCGGCAGCGCCGCGAGAACGCATCGCCCGACGAGTGCGTCGCCGTCTGCAGCACGGATCCCGGCCACACGCCGTCTCGGTCGGCGGGGCGGTGCGGCCGTGGCATCCGGATGCCACTGGGCGCGCATTTCAGAGCCATGGATGCCGCGTGACGTGCGGTGGGCGGTGGAGAATGTGCGAGGCTTGTCGGGCGGTCTTCCGGTGTGCGGTGAGCCCGGCGAAGGATCAACATGAGCGACGAAACCGCATCCCCTCCGGCCCCGACCGCTCGACGGCGGCGTGGGGCACTGACGTTCCTCCGCGACGTCGTGGTGATCCTGCTGATCGCCCTGGCGGTGTCCTTCCTGGTCAAGACGTTCGTGGTCCGGTCGTTCTACATCCCCTCGGCGTCGATGAACAACACGCTCCTGCAGAACGACCGCATCCTGGTGGACGAGCTCACGCCCCGGTTCGGCGAGTACTCCCGCGGCGACGTCGTGGTGTTCCGCGATCCGGGCGGGTGGCTGCCGTCTACGCCGCAGCCGCCGCGGCCACCGCTCGTCGAGGCGACGGACTGGCTCCTCTCCCTCGTGGGTCTGTCGGCACCGGACAGCGACGACCACCTCATCAAGCGCGTCATCGGCACGCCGGGCGACCACGTCGTGTGCTGCAACGCGCTCGGGCAGACCGAGGTCAACGGCGTGCCGCTCGTCGAGCCGTACGTGAAGCTCGCGCCCGGCGCCACGGCGCCCGAGCCCGTGCCGTACGACATCACGGTGCCCGAGGGGTCGCTGTGGGTTCTCGGCGACAACCGCAACAGCTCGAAGGACTCCCGGTACAACCAGGAGCAGCCGGGCAAGGGTTTCGTCCCGATCGACAACGTCGTGGGGCGCGCGTTCCTGATCACGTGGCCGTTCGACCGCTTCGGCCCGATCGACTTCCATCACGAGGTGTTCGCGGGGGTGCCCGCACCGGAGAGCGCGCCGTGATCGAGCCGACTCTGAGCCTCGAGCGCCGCCTGCTGAAGGAGCACGCGCTCATCATCGCGTGCGATGAGGTCGGTCGGGGTGCGCTGGCGGGTCCGGTCGCCGTCGGTGCGGCTGTGATCGACCCGGCCCGATCGCGTAAGCGCGTGCCGGCGGGGCTGCGCGACTCCAAGCTCGTGCCCGAGGCGCGCCGGCCCGAGGTCGCGGCCCGCGCCGCGGCTTTCGTGCAGCACAGCGCGGTCGGGTGGGCCAGTTCCGAGGAGATCGACGAGATCGGCATCATCCGCGCCCTCGGGCTGGCCGCCGTCCGCGCGATCGCCGATCTGCGCGCGCACGGCGTCGTCCCCGAGGACGCGCTCGTGATCCTCGACGGCAACCATGACTACATCACGCCGGCGGGGGAGCGCGGCCTGCGCGTGAAGCCGGTCATCAAGGCCGACCGGGACTGCGCGAGCGCCGCCGCGGCATCCGTGATCGCCAAGGTCGCACGCGACGCCGTCATGACCGGGCTGCACGACGAGCTGCCCGCGTACGGGTGGGCGCGCAACAAGGGGTACGCGAGCCTCGACCACCGCGAGGCCATCGGCGTGCACGGCATGAGCGTGCACCACCGACGCTCGTGGGCGATCGCGGCGGCTCCGACGCTGTTCTGAACGCCGGGCGGTCGGGTTCGGCGCGCGAGGTGCCTAGGATGGAAGCACCATGGATGACGACGTCTTCGAGGACTACGACCGCGAACTCGAACTGGCCCTGTACCGCGAGTATCGCGACGTGGTCTCGCAGTTCCAGTACGTGATCGAGACCGAACGCCGGTTCTATCTCGCCAACGACGTCAACGTCGTCCGCCGCGACACCGAACACGACTTCTACTTCGAGATCTCGATGACCGACGTGTGGGTGTGGGACATCTACCGCGCCGACCGCTTCGTGAAGTCGGTGCGGGTGCTGACGTTCAAGGACGTCAACGTCGAAGAGCTCTCGCGTCGTGACTTCCAGCTTCCCGAAGAGCTCTCGCTCGACAGCTGAGGGTTCCTCCCCAGGCGACTGACTCTCTGAGTCGTCCCCGGTTCGGGGTTCCCTCCCCGCGGGGTGGGTACGCCGGATGCCACGCTCTCGGGCATGGCAGCGAAAGACGACCTCGGGCGGGCCGGTGAAGAACGGGCCGCCCACCACCTGTCCGCGAACGGTTTCCGCATCCTCGACCGCAATTGGCGGTGTCCGCAGGGAGAGCTCGACATCGTCGCCGCGACCGCGGGCACGCTCGTCGTCGTGGAGGTGAAGACGCGCGCGAGCGAGGCGTTCGGGCACCCGTTCGAGGCGATCGATCGCCGCAAGGCCGACAGGTTGTGGCGGCTGGCGATGGCGTGGATCGCCGCGCATCCCGACGATGCGCGCGGACGCAGTCTGCGGATCGATGCGATCGCGCTGATCGGCGCCGACCCTCGGACGGCCCGGCTCGAGCACCTCGAGGATGCACTGTGACGGTCGCGCGGACATGGGCTGTCGCGCTCACCGGCGTTCGTGGCGACCTCGTCGAAGTCGAGGCCGACCTCTCCCCGCAGACGCCGGAGTTCGCGATCATCGGGTTGCCCGACAAAGCGCTCGGCGAGGCCGGACGACGGGTGCGCAACGCCTGCACGAACCGAGGGCTCGAGTTGCCCAAGCGGCGTCTCACGGTCAACCTCTCGCCCGCGAGCCTGCCCAAGCGCGGCTCGGCATTCGACGTCGCGATCGCCGTGGCCGCCCTGGCGACGACGGGGATGATGGATGCCGCTCGCGTCGCGGACACCGTGCATATCGGCGAACTGGGACTCGACGGACGCCTGCGCCCCGTTCCCGGCGTGCTGCCCTCCGTGCTGGCTGCCCACCGGGCCGGGCGGTCTCGTGTCGTGGTGCCGGCGGCGAACGCCGCGGAGGCAGCACTCGTCGAGGGCATGGAGGTGCGCGCCGCGACGTGTCTCGCGGAGGTGGTGCGCTGGCACGGCGGCGTCAGCGAAGCAACCGACCTCGCGCCGGTCCTCGCCGAAGAGCCATCGCTCGCGCGCGAGGAGTCCCTCGACCTCGCCGACATCGTCGGACAACCGGATGCCGTGGACGCCTTGATCGTCGCGGCCGCCGGCGGTCACCATCTGCTGATGAGCGGCCCGCCCGGCGCGGGCAAGACGATGCTCGCGCGCCGGCTGCCCGGCATCCTGCCCGATCTCGATGACGAAGCGGCGCTGTCCGTGGCGTCGGTGCGTTCGCTCTCGGGCGAGGTCGTGACGCGACTGAGCCGCACGCCACCGTTCGAAAGCCCGCACCACGGGGCGAGCGCGGCCGCTCTCATCGGCGGCGGGTCCGGGGTCGTGCGCCCGGGTGCCATCGCGCGTGCCAGCGAGGGGGTGCTGTTCCTCGACGAGGGCGGCGAGTTCCCGGCTACGGTGCTGGACGCGCTGCGCCAGCCGCTGGAAAGCGGTGTCATCCAGCTGCACCGCTCCGGTGTGTCCGCGACCTTTCCCGCGCGCTTCCAGCTCGTGGTCGCCACCAACCCGTGCCCGTGCGGTCAGTTCGGTGTCCCCGGGGGAGTGTGCGAGTGCGCGCCGCAGGCCATCCGCCGGTACACCCGGCGCTTGTCCGGACCGTTGCTCGACCGCATCGACCTCGACCTGCGCCTGCAACGGGTGTCGAACGCCCGGAGGGAGGCCGCGGCGTCGGTCGTGACGACGGACCGGGCGCGCCTGGTCGTGTCGGCCGCTCGCGAACGGGCGGCACGGCGCTGGGCCGGGACGCCCTGGCGTCGCAACGCCGACGTTCCGGGGACGTGGTTGCGCGGGGTTGCCGCACCGGATACGGAGGTGCTGCGCCCGCTCGACGCCGCCCTCCGACGGGGTTCGCTGACGCTGCGCGGGTACGACCGCCTGCTCCGCGTCGCGTGGACGGTCGCTGACATCGCCGGGCACGACAGGTTGCACGGTGACGATGTGGGACGCGCACTGTTTCTCCGACAGGGGAACGTCGCATGAGGGGCGTCGAACTGTCGGAGGAGGCGGCCGCCGACGCCCTCTCCGGACTCCGACTCCCGCATGATCGCGACGTCGTCGACGCGTTCGCGCGGGTGTGGTGGACGGTCCTGGCAGAACCGGGCGACGGCGCCGCCGGTGACCTCGTCGCCCGCTTCGGACCCGAGCGGGCGCTGAGGATCGCCCTCGCCGAGACCGACGACGAATGGAGCACCGCGCGTGCACGATGGCAGCCGCGCGTGAAGCCGAGCGCCGTGCGCGCAGCGTTGGACGCGGCCCGCCGCTCGGGCGCCGCTCTTCTCATTCCCTCCGACCCCCGATGGCCGAGGCGCCTGAGCGATCTCGGCGCACACGCGCCGCACGCTCTGTGGATGCGCGGCGCGCGGGGAGGGCTCGGGGAGGCGCCCACCGTCGCGATCGTCGGGGCCCGTGCGGCCACCCCGTACGGCGAGTCCGTCGCGGCCGAGCTCGGGGCCGAGCTCGCCGCCGCGGGTGTGGTCGTGGTCTCGGGCGCCGCCTATGGGATCGACGGCGCGGCGCACCGCGCCGCGCTGTCGGCGGATGGACGTACCGTCGCATTCCTCGCCGGCGGCGTCGACCGAGCCTATCCGCGCGGCCACGAAGCACTTCTGTCGCGCATTGCCGCATCCGGCGCCGTGCTCAGCGAGACACCGTGCGGTACCGCGCCGACCAAGTGGCGGTTCCTCTCGCGCAACCGCCTCATCGCGGCGCTGGCGGACGCCGTGATCGTCGTGGAGGCGGGGCACCGGAGCGGTTCTCTCAACACCGCGGCGCACGCGGCCACGCTCGGACGAGCACTGGGAGCCGTCCCCGGACCGGTGACCAGCGCGGCGTCCGCGGGAAGCCACCGCGTGCTGCGGGAGTTCGCCGGCGTGTGTGTCACATCAGCCGCCGACGTGTGGGAGATGCTCGGGGAGAACGGCGGCGCCGCAGCGGGTCGCGCGGCACCGGACCGCCTCGAGGGCGGACGCACCGACGACATGACGCGATTGCTCGATGCGCTCTCGCCGCGCGCCGGGCGGGATCCGGGGGAGATCGCCCGTCGGGCGGGGTTCTCGACGGGCGACGCGCAGTCTTTGCTGGGGTTGGCGGAGCTCGAGGGACGGGTGGCGCGCGGTGAGGATGGGCTCTGGCGAACGCTCCGCGAGCGAGCCTGAGGCGAGACCCAGAGAACATCGCGACCAGCCCGTATCGGCGGAGAGCGCGCGTCCTGAGGCGTCCGCCGACGCGAGGGGGGCAGTCTTGTCCCGTGCGGATCTCCGAGGCGATCGAGGGCTACCTGGGCCATCTCGGCAGCGTGCGCCGCCTCTCCCCGGCCACCGTGCGCGCCTACCGCTCGGATCTCGCGGACCTGGCACGGGCATCCGGCGACCCGGACGTGCGCGCGCTCGATGTCGAGACTCTCCGGGAATGGCAGTGGGAGGCCACGAACGCCGGACTCAGCAAGGCCACAACCGCCCGCCGCACCTCCTCGGTCAAGGGGTTCCTGGCCTGGGCGAGAGAAGAGGGCTTGACCGAAGCCGATCCCGGCCAACGCCTCGTCGCCCCGAAACGGGGCCGCACGCTCCCGACGGTCGCCACGGCGCCGGCGCTGGACGGCGTGCTGACCCAGGCGGGGAACGCCGCGATGACCGGAGACCCGCTCGCGCTGCGCGATCATGCGCTTCTCGAGGTGCTCTACGGAACGGGCGCACGCGTGTCCGAAGTCTGCGGCCTCGACGTCGACGACGTCGACCACGAACGTCGCACGTTGCGCCTGCGCGGCAAGGGCGACAAAGAGCGCGTGGTGCCCTATGGCGCGCCGGCCGCGGGGGCTCTCGACGCCTACCTCGTTCGCGGGCGTCCTGTCCTTCTCGCCCGCCGTGACGGAGAGGGGACGGCCGTGTTCCTCGGGGCGCGAGGGAGCCGCCTCGGCCCCCGAGCCGTACACGCCCTCGTGTCACGCCTCGTCGCTCCCGCGGTGGGTGCCGAATCGCTCGGTCCGCACGCACTGCGCCACTCGGCCGCGACGCACCTGCTGGACGGGGGAGCCGACCTCCGATCGGTGCAGGAGATCCTGGGGCACGCGAGCCTGGGTACGACGCAGATCTACACGCATGTCTCCGCGGAGCGGCTGCGTGAGGCGTACCGGTTGGCTCATCCCCGCGCGTGAGGGATCGGATCGCGGATCGCAGGCACGTTCCGCGGGGCCCGGAGGGTTGGCGCGGAATGATGCAGCGTCGTAGCGTGGCCCCGTGGACACCCGCACTCGCGTCGTCGCCTCCCTGGGAGCAACGATCCTCGGCGCCGTCCTCCTCACCGGCTGCGGCCTCGGTCCGCACCCCGTGGTGACCCGCCTGCCGCCACCGGCATCCGCTGGCGCCGCGCCCACGTCTCCCTCGAGCGCGACACCCACCGCGCAGGCATCCCCTTCCGTCTCTCCGTCCGCGACGGCACCCCTTCCGGCGAACACAGAGGTGCCTGACCTGGGGGGCGGATCGCTCACTTCGTGCGGAGACGGCGGAACGGCGTCCGTGACGGGGGCCGAGCAGACCGTCCGGGTGGAGGGCACCTGCGCTCAGCTCACCGTTTCCGGTTCCGCGATCACGGTCGACGCGCGTGCGGCCTCGATCGCCGTGCTCACGGTGGGCGGCGACCGGGTCGACGTCACGGCCGCCGCGATCGATGCGGCGACCGTGCAGGGCAACGACACGGCACTCGCCGTCTCCGCCGACCTCGGTCGGCTCGACCTCAGCGGAGATCGAGCCACGGTGTCCGTCGGTGGAGCGATCGGCTCGGTCGTCATCCGCGGCCAGGACAATTCGGTCACCGCGGATGGCGGCATCGGGGAAAGCACGGTGGAGGGCCGCGGTAACCGCGTCGGCTGACCGGCGCCGAGACGGACCCGAGCAGCGAGGACTTCTCAGCAGCACGGCAGCAGGATCGCTCGCGGCACCCCGCCGAGCAACCGCAGCGGGTTGACGTACTCTCCGTTCCATCTCACTCCGAAGTGCACGGCCCCCGGGACGACATGCCCTCCGGTGGCGACCTCGCCCACCGGGTCTCCGCGGGCGACGGGGTCACCCTCGCGCAGCGACGTCGTCACGGGCTCGAACGTCGTCACGAGGCCGTCGCCATGGTCGATCGTCACGACGGGACGCCCCGCCACCGCACCGGCGAAGGCCACGGTGCCCGCGGCCGGCGAGCGCACGCGCCCGACGGATCCGAGATCGATGCCCCGATGCCCGGCGGCGTACCGGTGCGCGGGAGCCTCGAACGGGCGGACGCCCTGCACGGCTTCGACCGGCCAGACCCAACGGCGGTGCGCGAGCGGGTCCGTCTCACCCGCACGGGCGGGCGCGTCGAGCAGGACCACCGCGAGGATCACAGCGACCGCGATCGCTTCCGCCACGCGTGCCCACCGTGGGACCGCCCGATGCGTTCGACTCGTCATGGTTCCACGCTGCCCGGGAGAGACGCCCGCGCGAGGGCCGTTATCGAGGTTCCGTGGGCGAGGGGCAGAGGGGCCCGCATGGGGAGGAGCCGTCCTGTATGCTGGAGGACGCATCCCGTGTATCGGGATGACTCCGCGTGCCCACAGCGCATCGCATTGATCTTCGGATCAGCGCACCGCGCGGCATCCACACCCCACGGTCCTCCGCCCCGGCGGAAGGCGGGTGTGCGCCGGGCACCAGGCTCGCCGCTTGATCGATCGGCGCGAAACAACCGCAACCACGGCGCGCAAGCGCCCAGAACAGGAGTACGACCATGGCCGTCGTCACCATCCGCCAGCTGCTCGACAGCGGCGTTCACTTCGGACACCAGACCCGCCGGTGGAACCCGAAGGTCAAGCGCTTCATCCTGACCGAGCGCTCCGGCATCCACATCATCGACCTCCAGCAGTCGCTGTCGTACATCGACAAGGCCTACGAGTTCGTCAAGGAGACCGTCGCCCACGGCGGCACCATCCTCTTCGTCGGCACGAAGAAGCAGGCGCAGGAAGTCCTCGCCGAGCAGGCGACCCGCGTCGGCCAGCCCTACGTCAACCAGCGCTGGCTCGGTGGCCTCCTCACCAACTTCTCGACCGTCTCCAAGCGCCTCGCGCGCATGAAGGAGCTCGAGGAGCTCGACTACGACAACCCGGCCGAGAGCGGCTTCACCAAGAAGGAGCTCCTGCTCAAGAAGCGCGAGCTCGACAAGCTGCACAAGTCGCTCGGTGGTATCCGCAACCTGCAGAAGACCCCCTCGGCGATCTGGGTCGTCGACGCCAAGCGCGAGCACCTCGCCATCGACGAGGCCAAGAAGCTCGGCATCCCCGTGATCGGCATCCTCGACACCAACGCCGACCCCGACGAGTTCCAGTACCCGATCCCCGGCAACGACGACGCGATCCGCTCGGTGAGCCTGCTCACGCGCATCATCGCCGACGCCGCCGCCGAGGGCCTGATCCAGCGTCACCAGCCCGCCGGTGAGGACGAGGCCGCCGAGCCCCTCGCCGAGTGGGAGCGCGAGCTGCTCGAGACCAACGCCGAGACCACCGAAGCGGCGACCGAGTCCGCTGACGACGCCGCCGGTGCCGAGGCTCACGACGAGGCCGTCGCCGACGCGTCGGGCGAAGAGGCCGCCGAGGTCGCCGCCGCCGAGGCCGCCGACAGCAAGTAAGCGCAGCCGCCGCTCACCGCGGCGTCACCCGCACAGGCTACGATCCGGCGGGGTCGTGACCGCGCCCACGGGCGCGCACGGCCCCGCCGGTCTCACATCAGAACGCACAACGACAAGGAGACGCCACACCATGGCAAACTTCACGATCGCCGACATCAAGGCGCTGCGCGAGCAGCTCGGCACCGGCATGGTCGACACCAAGAAGGCGCTCGAAGAGGCCGACGGCGACGTCGAGAAGGCCGTCGAGATCCTGCGCCTGAAGGGCGCCAAGGGCAACGCCAAGCGCGCCGACCGCTCCACCAGCGAGGGCCTCGTCACGGCCCGCGAGACCGAGGGCGCTGTGACGCTGCTCGAGCTCGCCTGCGAGACCGACTTCGTCGCCAAGAACGACCGTTTCATCGCGCTGGCCGACAAGGTCGTCGCCGCGGCCGCTGCCGCCGGCGCCGACTCGGTCGAGGCCGCCCTCGCCGCCGACGCCGACGGCCAGACCGTCGAGCAGCTCATCTCGGATGAGGCCGCGATCATCGGCGAGAAGGTCGAACTCCGTCGCGTCCGCACCATCCGCGGCGACAAGTTCGAGGTCTACCTGCACAAGACCAGCAAGGACCTCCCGCCCCAGGTCGGTGTCGTCCTCGCCTACACCGGTGACGACGCCGAGACAGCCCGCTCCATCGCGCAGCACATCTCCTTCGCCAACCCCTCCTTCCTCACCCGCGACGACGTGCCCGAGGCCGACGTCGAGAAGGAGCGCGAGATCGTCACCGAGATCTCCCGCAACGAAGGCAAGCCCGAGGCTGCTCTGCCGAAGATCGTCGAGGGCCGCGTCAACGCGTTCTTCAAGCAGGTCGCGCTGCTCGACCAGGACTACGCGAAGGACAACAAGCTGTCCGTCGCGAAGGTCGCCTCCGACGCCGGTCTCACCCTGACCGACTTCGCCCGCTTCAAGGTCGGCGCGTAAGCACCGATGACAAGGCCCGGGATGCCACGGCATCCCGGGCCTTTTCCCTGCGCGCACGGCGTATCGGTCGCGTCGGCGGGGGAGATAGTTTGAACCAGACGAGAGGACATGACACGTGATCGATGAAGCGACCCGGCGCCGCCGCGTTCTACTCAAGCTTTCCGGTGAGGCATTCGGTGGGGGACAGCTCGGGGTCAATCCCGACGTCGTCAGCCAGATCGCCCGCGAGATCGCCGAGGCGGTGGATCGCGTCGAGATCGCGATCGTCGTCGGCGGTGGCAACTTCTTCCGCGGCGCGGAGCTCAGCCAGCGCGGCATGGACCGCGGCCGTGCCGACTACATGGGGATGCTCGGCACCGTGATGAACTCGCTCGCGCTTCAGGACTTCCTGGAGCAGGCGGGCGCCGCCACGCGCGTGCAGTCCGCGATCTCGATGACGCAGGTGGCCGAGCCGTACATCCCGCGTCGCGCGCAGCGACACATGGAGAAGGGGCGCGTCGTCATCTTCGGCGCCGGCGCCGGCCTGCCCTACTTCTCCACGGACACCGTCGCGGCGCAGCGCGCGCTCGAGATCGGTGCATCCGAGGTGCTGGTCGCCAAGAACGGTGTCGACGGCGTCTACACCGCAGACCCTCGTGTGGATGCCACGGCCACCAAGCTCGACCACCTCACCTACGCAGACGCCCTGCAGAAGGGCCTGAAGGTCGTGGACTCGACCGCGTTCAGCCTGTGCATGGACAACGGCATGGACATGCGCGTGTTCGGCATGGAGCCCGCGGGCAACGTCACCAAAGCGCTGCTCGGCGAGACGATCGGTACCCTCGTCACGTCGTGACGCGCGGCGCGGGGGGGGGGGGGGGGGGCCCCCGCCCCCCCACCGGGAGGGGTAGAGCAAACCAAAGAGAGAGAACCCACACGCCGGGGGAAGCCCCAGCACGGCG
>NZ_JAJGNJ010000015.1 GCF_020781835.1 Microbacterium testaceum | reverse complement strand
CGCCCCCGGGGGGGGGGGGGGGGGGGTGGGTGTCTTGGGGGTGCGGGCGCGCGGGCCCCCGCCCCGGCGGGGCGCCCCCCCCCCCGCGGGGGGGGGGGGGGGGGGGGGCCCCCCCCCCCCCCCCCCCCCCCCGACCCCCGACCGCAGGAAGGAACACCGCCATGTGCCAGACCGCCTCACAGCCCCGGCAGTTCACCGCAGCCGATCCCCGCTCGGATGCCTCGCCGATGGTCGACGCCATCGTCATCGGCAGTGGTTTCGGCGGTGCGGTCGCCGCCGCCCGTCTCGCGCAGGCAGGGCGCTCGGTGCTCGTGCTCGAGCGGGGACGCCGCTTCTCGCCCGCCGATTTCCCACGGGGTGACCAGCTCTCGGACGGCTGGCTGTGGAACGCCGGACACGGCATCTACGACATCCGATGGCTGGACCGCATGCTCAGTATCCAGGCGGCAGGTTGGGGCGGCGGATCGCTCGTCTACGCCAACGTCTTCGCACGGCCCGCCGCCGAGGTGTTCGCCGACCCGCGCTGGGACGAAAGTCGCGCCCCGCTCGACCCCTACTACGACCTCGCCGCCCACATGCTCGAGGTGTCGCCTGTCACCGCCGACCCCGCCACCGGCGACATCCCCGGCCGCGTGACGGCGCTCGAAGGCCTCGCCGCTCGAATCGGTCGCCCCCGAGGCACCATCCGACCCAACCTCGCCGTCAGATTCACGGACGACCCCGAGGCGACGGTCACCAACCGATACGGGGTTTCCCAGCGCGGCTGCTCGTTCTGCGGCGAATGCGTCGTCGGATGCACGCGGGGTGCGAAGAACAGCCTCGATCTGACCTACCTCGCCCTCGCCGAAAGACACGGCGCACGAGGAGTCACCGGCGCCGAGGTCGACCGGATCGAACCGCTGGACGACGGCTACCTCGTGAGCTGGTGTGAGCACGGCACAGGGCAGCGACGGCAGAGAAGCGCACGGTTGGTGATCGTGGCGGCCGGCGCTGTGGGAACAACCGAACTCCTGCTTCGTCAACGTGACGTCCTCCGCACCCTGCCCCGCCTGTCGCCGCGGCTCGGCGAGGGGTTCTCCGGCAACGGCGATGCCCTCACCTTCCTCAGCCGCCCCCAGCGAGACCGTGGCGAGCAGCGCGGCCCCACCATCACCACAACCACCATCCTGGACGTCGAAGAGGACGGCTCACCGGTCTGGTTCCAGGTGCAAGACGGTGCCGTCCCCGAACCGCTGACCACGCTGCTCTCGAACGTGATCCGCGAAGCGCTGCCCGGCGGCACGCGTCACCACCGAACCGCGGCGCGTCGGCGACGCGACACGCTCGCGCTCCTGCTCATGGGCCGAGACTCCGCAACCGGCAGACTCACGCTGGACCGTCGTCACGAGGCCACGGTGGCATGGGACGCGAAAGCGAACCGGCGCCTCACCCGCGCACAGTCTCGGGTGGGAAAGGTCGTCCGGCAGCACCTCGGTGGCCGCGCCTACGCCAGCCCCATCTGGTCTCTGCTGCGCACCCCGATCACCGTCCACCCCCTCGGCGGGGCACCCCGGAGCGACCACGCCCAGGACGGCGTCATCGACCGGTACGGCAACGTACACGGCTACCCCGGGCTGGTCATCCTCGACGGTGCCGCCGTTCCCGCCGCAACCGGCTCCAACCCGTCCGCCACGATCCTCGCCCTCGCCGAACGCAGCATCGAGCACACCATCCGCACGACCGGCACACCCGACTGGCGCGCCCCCGAATGGGACGAGGTCCGCCCTACCCCCGCCCCCGAAGACGAAGCGTTCGCCGCCATGGCACAGCTCAGAATCCGTCACGCAGGAGACGGACTCCGCTTCCGGGAACGACTCACGGGCACCGTCCAGCTCGGCCAGCAGGTGCAGGCGACACTGCACCTGGCGGCCGAGATTCCCAGCTGGGATCGATTCCGGGCGAGCTCACGGCATCCGTTGACCATCACCGGAACACTCGACATCGCCGGGGTAGCCACCCACCAGCCGGTGCGCGGTCGACTGGAGCTCTTCCCCGACGGGGAAGACAAGGCCATGCGGTATGTGTTGGACAGCCAAGGAGACGACGACCTCCCCATCCGGCTCGTCGGCCACAAGGCGGCGCCGACCCTCCACAGCGCCTGGCGACCGCTCACCACGCTGCATCTCGAGCTCGACCTTTCACGAGCCACCGATCGGGAGGCTCGCATTGCCCTCGGGACGGCCCGCATATCCGTCATCGACGTCCTCCGACTGCTCCGCTCCGTCGAGGGAATGGCATTCACCGGAAGCCGACGGAGAAGAGTCGCTCGACGTTTCGTCGCCTTCTTCGCCCTCCGAACACTGGGGAAGGTGACCACCGGATGCCGCCGGCGCCCGCCATCTCGACCAGCCCACGACGGCCGGCGCCTCGACGAGGAGCACACGCGCCGCGGCATCCTCGGTGATCGCGTCCACGAAAGCGTGGCAGTCCGCGCGCAGGGAGCGCGGAGGCCGGTCGACTCTGCGTCTGCTCGAGCGACGACAGCGGCAGCAACCCTCTCGTGACCGGCTCGCTTTCCGCGAAGGGCACATCGCGAGGCGGGCGATGACGTAGACAGCCGCCGAGGCCAGATGAGCTCCGCCGAGCGCGGGACCGTGGCCCTCGTGGCTCGTAGGGGATTGCTGCGCACCACCGCTCGGGATTGCGCCGGAGATCCCCCCGCGAGATGGTCAGCTCTCACGGAGCGGGGGCCGACGGTGCAACAAGATCTGCTCGCTCGCAGCGACGTAGCCATGGAAAAGGTCGATCACATCGCCCAACCGCTGCTGCGCGGCTGAGCCCTCTCGCACAAGACCGCGGCCGGCTTCCAGTGCGCTCACGAGCGCACGAGTGCGTTGCTGCGAGGACGCGAGCAGAGAGTCGAGACCCCCAGCCGCCTCGATGAGGATTCGCCTGCTCCCGGGCTGAGGGAGCGAGCGCGCCAAACCCCAGGAGATCAGTTCGCGAGTGGATGTGCTGATCTGCCCTTTGCTCAGGCTCACGCGATCGGCGAGGTGATCCAGCGACACCGGGTCCTCCTCGAGAAGGAGTGCCCCGTACACCCGGCCCGTAGCCCGCGAGAGGCTCCATGACGCCATGAGGTCGCCCACCGCGTTGATGAAGTCCGCGTCGGCGGTCATCGCTGGCCCTTCAGGGAGGTGAGGAATCGCGTGATGGCCGCCGTCACCGCTTCTGGGGCGTCCTGGCTGGGGACGTGCCCGGCGCCTGGAATCAGGACCTCACCGATGCCCTCGTGCGCGGCCCAGGCGGGCATTGCCTGAGCGATATTGCCCGTACCGTCCTCTTCCCCCCGGATCAAGAGCAGCGGTACGGGCGTGCGGTATCCCGGATCCGGGGCGACGAAAGACGTCGTCGCGGCCCAGATGGCCAGAAAGTCATTCTTCGGCACATGGGAGAATGCGCGACGCAGATCCGCTTGGGCGGCGGGGGTCACCGCGGAAGCCCGTGCCATGACTCCCGGCAGCGACCCCGCAGGGATGAGCCGAAGACCGGGCGCAGCGAGCTTCAGCAACCTCCGCTCCCACCAGCTCAGGGGACCGGTATTCCACGTGGAGTCGATCACGATCAGCGCCGAGTACGCGGTCGGTCGACGACGCACGAGCTGCTGGGCGATGTTGCCGCCGAGGGAGTGCCCGATCAGCGTCGGCTCATCCAGGTCGAGAGTCCGGATGAGGTGTTCGACATCGGCAACGAACTGTGGCCCCGTGATCTCGGCCGTGTTGGGCCGAGATCGTCCGTGCGCTCGCATGTCCCACGTCACAACCCGGTGCCCATTCGCCCGCAAGGCGTCTACCTGGTCGTCGAACATCACATGGTCGGCCCCCGCACCGTGGAGAAACAGCACCGACGAACCGCTTCCGCCCCCATCGTCGACGAGCACATCACAACCACCCAACGGCACCCGGTGGGACATGTTCACCATATTCCAAATGTAGCGAACCTAGGTCCTGTGCGCGCTGGAGGATGCCGTTCACGTGCTCAGGCGCGCCGCGCGCGACGCTGGCGAGCCCGGCGGGGGAAGATCCGTCGAGCCATCCGACAGGAGGCTCGCCACGGGTGCGTCAGATGTCGGGGCTGGTGAGGTACCGCTGCAGCGTGGGGGCGATCGCGGCGATGAGTTCGTCACGGGGCATGTCCACGAGCATGGGCACTCGCAGGATGTACCGGGCGACGGCGACCCCGAACAGGTGGGATGACGTCAGCGCGATGCCTCTCATGCGGCCCTCCCGTCCGGGTGGGAACGGCGTCGTCTGCTGGACGCGGCCGCCGATGACGTCGAGCAGCATGCCGATGCCGTGGGTCGACGTGATGGCGGTGCGCACGAGCCCCTCGAAGATCGGGCGTGTCTGCTCGTCCTCCCAGAGCGAGAGGTAGGTGTCGGCGACCCGCACGCCGATACTCTCCGGCGGCCCCGCGAGAGCTTCCGCGATCCGCTGCGGAATCACGGTGCGGTCGGCCACCGTGGTGGCGAACAGCGCCTCCTTGTCGCCGAAGAAGTGCCGGATGAGGCCCGGGTCGACCCCGGCTCTCGCGGCGATGGAGCGGACCGAGACGGCTTCGAACCCCTGCGCGGCGAACAGGTCGCGAGCGGCATCCAGGATCGCCTCGCGCGTGCCGCTGCCCGCGCCTCGCCGCCCGGGGGAGCGCTGCGGAGGGGTGTCTTTCGCCGTAGTCATCGCCTGACTCTACCCCGCGAGGAATTAATTCCCCACGCGAGGAATTACTGCGCTACGCTGTCGTCGCATCGACGAAAGGACGCGCCATGACCAGCAATCCCGTGATCGACGTGACGTCGCTCACCAAATCATTCGGGCGCTTCCGGGCGCTCACCGACATCGACCTCGAGGTGCGCGCGGGGGAGGTGCATGGGTTCCTGGGCCCCAATGGCGCGGGAAAGTCCACGACCATCCGGGTCCTGCTCGGGCTGCTGCGCGCCGACGGCGGTTCCGCGCGCGTGCTCGGAGGCGACCCGTGGCGGGATGCCGTGGCTCTGCATCGGCGTCTGGCGTACGTTCCCGGTGACGTCTCGCTCTGGCCGAGCATGAGCGGGGGTGAGGCGATCGACTTGCTGGGCGCACTTCGCGGTGGTCTGAACGAGTCGCGCCGGAAAGACCTCGTCGAGAGGTTCGAGCTGGATCCCACCAAGCGCGGGCGTCAGTACTCGAAGGGGAACCGGCAGAAGGTCGCCATCGTCGCGGCTCTCGCCTCCGATGCCGAGCTGCTCATCCTCGACGAACCCACGAGCGGGCTCGATCCCCTGATGGAGGCGGTGTTCCAGGACGTCGTGGCGGAGGCGAAGACGCGCGGAGTGACCGTGCTGTTGTCGAGCCACATCCTCGCCGAGGTCGAGACCCTCGCCGACCGCATCTCCATCATCCGTGCCGGTCGCACGGTGCAGACGGGGACCCTGGGGGAGTTGCGTGGTCACGCCCGCACGGCGATCCACGCCACCGTCGCCCAGCCGCCGAGCGCGGCGGCGCTCGCGCTCCTCCACGACGTCCACGTCGAGGGCTCCCACCTGCGCGCGACCGCGGACGCCGCCCACATCGGTGAGGCGGTCACGGCGCTCGCTTCGGCCGGCCTCTCGGCGTTGACCGTCGAGCCGCCGTCGTTGGAGTCGCTCTTCCTGCGCCTGTACGAGTCCGAACCCGAGGCGGAGGTCGCGCGATGAACGGCACGGTCGCGGGCACCGGTCCGCTGCTTCGCGCTTCGATCCGCTACGACGGGCGCCGCTCCTTCGTCCCGTGGACGGTGGTGGTGACCGTGCTCGCGGCATCCTCGGTTCTGGTCTTTCCGTGGATCTTCCCCGAGGAGGCCGACCGCGCCGCGCTGGCGACGGCCGTCGGCGCCAACCCTGCCCTGAGCCTCATCCTCGGGCCGGCGTTCGATCTGACCACCAGCGATGGCTTCGCCGCGTGGCGATCGTTGGCGCTCGGGGGCTTCCTCGCCGCGTTGGGCGCCATCTTCACGGTGGTGCGGGCGACACGCGAGCAGGAGGACTCGGGTCAGGCGGAGCTCCTCGCGTCGGGTGTGCTGGGCCGGGCGTCGCGTCTGCTCACCGGGGTGGCGATGGCGGCGATCGGGTCGCTCCTCGTCGGGGTCGTCGCCGCGGGTGCCACCGTGGCGTGCGGGGGAGATGTCGTGTCATCGCTGCTGCTCGGCGCGACGTTCACCGCGACGGGGTGGATGTTCACCGGCGTCGCGGCGGTGGCGGGGCAGGTGGGGTCGGAGGCGCGCACCGCGAGCTCGTTGGCGGTCGGGGTTCTCGGCGTGCTGTTCGTGCTGCGCGGGTTCAGTTACGCGGTCGAGGCGCCCGAGTGGACGCTGTGGGCGAACCCCCTCGGGTGGATGACGGAGACGCGACCGGCCAGCGGCGATGACGCGTGGCCGTTGGTGTGGGCGGTGGTGTTCGCGGCCGCGTTGGTCTCGGTGGCGTTCGCGCTGCAGGCGCGTCGGGACTTCGGGCAGGGGGTGATCGCGCCGCGGCCCGGCCCCGCGCGGGGGCGTGTCCGCTCGACCGGAGCGCTCGCCGCGCGGATCAACGCGCCGTCGGCGGTGGTGTGGGTGGTCGCGTTCCTCGCGCTCGGGCTCGTCTTCGGGTACTTCGTGACGTCGATCCAGGATCTGCTCGGCGACAATCCCGCCGTCGCGCAGGTGCTCGCGGCCGGGGCCACCACGTCGGACGAGCTGGTGTCGGCGTTCCTGCTCACGGTGGTGAGTCTCCTCGGCATCCTCGCCGCGATTCCGGGTGTGCAGGTCGTGCTGCGGATGCGAACCGAAGAGGTGGCGGACCGCGCAGAGCCCGTCCTCGCCGCGGGAGTCCACCGCTCGACGTACCTCGGGAGCAACCTCGTGGTGGGGCTCGGTCTGTCCACCGCGTGCGTCGTGCTCGCCGGGCTCCTCGTGGCGGTTCTGGCGGCGGGCGCGGACATCGGGATCACCTTCGGGGATGCCATCCAGCAGTCGCTCGTGTCACTGCCTGCGGTGTGGTCGCTCGTCGCGGTCGCTGCGGTCGTTTTCGCGGCGCGACCGCAGGTGGCGGTGGCCGCGTGGGTGGGTGTCGTCGCCGCGTTCGGCCTCACGATCCTGGGACCGACGTTCGATCTCAGCGATGAGGTTCTGGCCATCAGCCCGTTCTGGCACATCCCGGTGATCGAGGAGGGGGCCGACCTGACCGGCGTGTTCGGAACCGTCGCCGTGGTCGCGCTGCTTCTCGGGCTCTCGTTCGCCGCGTTCCGGAGGCGCGATATCGCTCGGTGAGCGGTGCCGCGCGGAGTCGGGGGCGGGGCGGGGAGAGCCGACTAACCGCGCCCTTCGTTCCTGCGGCGTCGGAGCTTGAACAGCTCGCCCGTCCGCACGATGCGCAGCAGGGTGACGAGCAGGAGCCCGCCCGCGAGGTTCAGGCCCAGAACGGGCAGGAACCACAGCAGCCAGTCGAGGTAGGTGATCGGCGCCCCGCTGATGATCGCGCCGAAGGCGAACAGCGAATCCAGGATCGAGTGGAACAGCTGAAAGCCGGCGAGGACGAATCCGCCGGCGATGGCCGCCACGATCTTGGCGGGCTCGGATTCGGTGCCGGCTTGCATCCTCGTCATGAGCGTGATGACGGCACCACCGAGAATCGCCAGGGCCGCGAACTCGAGGCTGAAAGGCGCGTCGACGAAGTGCTGTGCGGTTTCGGCGAGCAGCGGATGCCAGTCGGGAAAGGCCGCGACGATGATCGCCATGATCAGCCACCCGCCGATCAGGTTGGACAGCAGCGTGCCGCCCCAGAGCTTCAGCATCTGCGCCGCGGTGCCCTCGCGGGCCACGAGCGCGGCGACCGGCATGAGGAAGTTCTCGGTGAAGAGCTCGCTGTGGGCGAGGAGCAGGGCGATCAGGCCGACGCTGAAGCCGAGCCCCGCCAGCAGATGGTCGCCCGTCTCGTGAAGGATGCCGAGGTAGACGAGCACACCGATGCCCACCTCGACCCCGCCGAGGAATCCGGTGACGAGGGTCGCGCGGAAGGTCCGGTGCAGCCGCTCCGCGCCCTCGCCGACGACCTCCTCGAACTCGACCTCGATCTCTTCCTCGACCGCCGCGTCGTTGGAGCCGTCCTGGCGTCGTTGCTCTGCACGTGCTTCGCGCGATTGGCTCATCGGGCCATCCTCGCAGTCGCACGTCGCGGTAGGGCCGCGGGGGCACCCGCCGCCGCGCACCGCTCGCGACAACCCCGTCTACGGCACCCAGTACCCCACCGTGCAGAGCAGTCGCGTTTCGTCGTCGGCGTCCGCAGGCGGCTCGATGGCCGGAGGGAACACGCCCCACTGCCGCCACTCGTCGGCGTGCGGCACGACGTGCTCGTCGAGTCCGGCGATGAGCTCGGGGGAGAGGTGGTACGGGATGCCGAAGTGCTTCGCGATCGACCAGGCCTGGAACGCGCGATACATCGACAGGTGTGCGAAGCCCTCCGCCGCCGGGTAGTCGCCGTAGGTGAACCGGAACGTCTCGGCGAAGTCACCCGCGCGCACCGCGGCCGTCGCGGCGTCGTTGAGAGCGTCGTAGGAGGCGATCGGGTCGTCGCCGAGGAGGTCGGCGTCGACGAACGGGTCGCCGTCGGCGACCGCGCGGCCCGCGATCACGTCGGGAATCCACGCCTCGTCGTAGGCGTGGCATCCGATGATGTCGACCAGCGTGGGCGACGGGAGTTGCGTCCACTCCTGCGGCGCGGGCGCCGAGAAGTCGGCGGGATCGATTCGGTCGATGACGTCGCGCAGCGCGGCGTCGGAGTGAAGGAAGAGTTCGTCCGGTTTCATGGCGCCGACCGTACTCCCGGGGGCCGACACGGATCAGGCCCCGGGAGCACGTCGCTCCGCGCTCGCCGCGGGCGAGGAGAGTCGGCATCTCCGGCGGAGTCGCGAGGAATTGGCATCCCGAATCATGTTCTGTGCGGGATGACGAGGGCAACGACCGTCAGGCGGCGCTCGACCTGCTTGACGCGGTCGCCTCGCGCGAGAAGATGCTCGTCCCCAACATGGGTGGGCACACGTACGCCCCGGCGTTCCGCGACACCGTACACCGCCGAATCTTCGCCTGTGCCGGGGACCGGCGACGGGGAGCGGGAACGGTGGCGAGGAAGGTTCCCGTGAGCCGACGCGGTGGTGGCGAGCGCCGACTGCGCATACCAAGCGCCAGGGCAACATCGGCAATAGGACTTGAGGTCGTGGCTGGGGGATCAGGCAACGAATCGGTAACGACCTTTTGCGTCAACGCGTTTGACGCTCCTACGGTCACATCAAACGTTTGACGCGGGTTCTCGCCGTAAGCGTCAAACGATTGATGTCGAAGGAGCCGTCGTGATCACGTTGAAAGACCTCGCTGCTGCGGTGGGCGTATCGCCCTCCGCCGTGTCGCTGGTGCTCAACGACCGCCACGCCGGCCGAGTGAATGCGACGACAGCGGCCCGCATCCGTGTGATGGCTGCAGACATGGGGTACATCCCCAACCAGCTCGCGCGAGGACTCAAGACCAAACGCACGCACACGATCGGGGTGTTGTCCGACCAGGTCGCCAGCGTGCCCTTCGCTGGGCGGATGCTTGAGGGGGTGCAGAGCGAGGCATGGGACAGCGGTTACCTCGCGATGATCATCGACACCACCGATCGGGCCGAGATGCTCGACCAGTCGTCGCGCGCTCTGCTACAGCGCGACATCGACGCCGTGATCGTCGCAGCGCAGTTCCATCGTCAGGTCGATCTCCCCGTCATTCCGCCGACCCTGCCGGTGGTGGTGCTCGACGGGTTCGCCGCCGCTGACGCCGTGGCGGACGGCGTGGTTCCCGATGAACGCGGCGCCGCCTTCGACGCCACGACCCACCTGATCGGACACGGCCACACGCGCATCGCGTTCTGCACGGTGCAGAGCGGAACCTTCGTCGCCACGGAACTGAGGCGCGCCGGATACCAGGATGCCCTTGACGCTGACGGCATCGTGGGCGACCCGTCGCTCATCGTGGATCTGCCCGAACCCGCCACCGCCGCGGCGTATGCGCCGGTACGACGGCTCCTCGAGCGTTCCGACCGGCCTACCGCCGTGTTCTGCTTCTCCGACCAGATCGCCTTCGCGGTCTTCCAAGCGGCGGCCGACCTCGGCCTACGCATCCCCGACGACCTGTCTGTCGTGGGCTTCGACGATCAGCGGTTCATCGCCGATGCCCTGCGACCGGGGCTCACGACGATGCGCCTCCCCCATCACGACATGGGCGCATGGGCGGCCCGCCGGGTAATCGACCGCATCCACGGCAGGGTGTCGGCGCCGCCCGGCGTGACGACGTTGTCATGCCCCCTCATCGAGCGCGGGTCCGTGGGTCCTCCGCCCCGAACCTAGCCACGACCCCGAACCGTCCGACCGTGCACGCGCATGGCCGGTATCCGGCGCGCCCGCGGAACGCGGCCGCCCCCATCAGAGGAGAGAAATGAAAGCGACCAAGCGCAGTGCGGCGCGTGTCGGACTCGGCATCCTCGCCGCGACCGTCGTGTCCGTCTCACTCGCCGGATGCGCCGGCTCCGGCGCCGACTCCGGCGACAACACCTTCACGATCCTGCAGTACGAGAACCCCGACTCCGCTCAGGGACAGGGCTGGGCGCTCGCGCTGGAGTTGTTCAAGGAGAAGCACCCCGATGTCGAGGTGGACTATCAGACCACCAGTTTCGACGCTGCCCGCCAGAACTCGAAGATCACGCTCACCGGCGGAAACGTCCCCGACGTCATCGAGTTCAACAAGGGCAACGCCGATGGGGGCCAGCTCGCGGCACAGGGACTGCTCGAGCCGCTCACCGACGTCGTCGCCGAGCGCGGGTGGGACGAGAAGATCACCGGCGCCATGCAGGCCTTCGCCCAGTACGACGAACAGGGACTGGCCGGATCGGGCGACTGGTACGGCATCCCGAACATCGGCGAGTACGTGATGTTCTACTACAACAAAGATCTGTTCGCGCAGGCGGGTATCACGGAGGAGCCGACCGATCTGGCGAGCTTCGAGGCGGCCATGGACAAGTTGGTCGCCGCGGGAATCACGCCGATCTCGTCGTCGGCGGCCACGAGCCAGGGCTTCAACCAGATGTGGGTCTGGTACTCGCTCGTGTCGGCGGCCGCCGACCGGAAGTCGATCGACGACTTCATGTTCCTCCGTGAGCCGGTCGATTTCTCGGCAGCGCCCTGGATCGACGGGGCGAAGAAGTTCGAATCGTGGATCGACAAGGGCTATGTCGGTACAGAGCTCGGCGGACTCAACTTCGAGCAGGCGACCGTCAACTTCTTGAGCGGCGAAAAGGCCATGCTGATCTGGAACCAGGGCGAATTCGCGCGCATTCGCGAGCAGGCACCCTTCGAGTGGGGCTACTTCACGCTGCCCGGCGCGAACATGCAGATGGGCTCGAGCGGCCACCTGTGGGGTGTGCCCGCCAACGCGACCAACAAGGAGCTCGCGTACGACTGGATCGACATCACCCTCAGCGAAGAGGTGCAGAACAAGATCGGCCAGCTCGGCGGACTTCCGCTCGCCGGTGACGCCTCCACCATCGAAGACCAGTTGACGCGCGAGTACACCGAGCGCTTCAACGAACTGCTGGATGCCGACACCCTGAGCTTCTACCCGGACTACCCCGTGCCCGGCTTCCTCGACTTCATCCAGTCGGGGATGCAGGCGATGTCCAACGGCAACACCTCCGCCGACGAGTGGACCGCCAACCTGCAGAAGTTCTATGACGAGGGCCGCGAGACCGCGCTCGCCGGCTGACCCCCGGGCCCGCCCGCTGGCGCGGGCGGGCCCCCTTCCCGGAGACACCACACCATGAGCGACACAAAGCGCGCCTCCTTGGAGCGACGGGGTACCTACTGGCTCTACCTCTTACCCCTGGCAGCCGGGTTCCTCGTCGTCGTCGCGGCGCCGTTCGCGATGAACGTCTACACGAGCCTTTTCCACTGGAAGGGCGGGCAGAGCCCGATGCGGTGGGCGGGGCTCGAGAATTACGCGACCCTTTTCGCGGACGAGACGTTCTGGCGCTCTTTCCAGAACAGCATCGCGATGATCGTCGCCATCACCGTCATCCCCACCCTCATCGGCATCCTGCTGGCCGCCCTCCTGTTCGACTATCTGGGGCGCCGCTTCGGCGATCGCGCGATCGCCGTGCTGCGGGCGACGTATTACCTGCCGCAGATCCTGCCGATCGCGGTCGCGGGGTTCATCTGGTCGACGATCCTGAATACGCAGCAGGGCTCTTTGAGCGTGCTGCTCGAGAGCATCGGGATCGCGTCGCCGCCGGACTGGCTCGGCGACCCCGCGATCGCGATCTACTCGGTCATGCTCATGCTGGTCTGGCTGCAGATCGGCTACCCGGTCGTCATCTTCATGTCTGCTCTGCAGCGCGTCGACCCGGAGTTATATGAGGCGGCGGAACTCGACGGTGCCGGGTGGTGGCGGCGATTCCAGGCGATCACCGTTCCGCAGATTCGCCCCGAGATCTTCGTCGTGGTCCTGACGGCGACCATCGCCGCGCTGAAGGTCTTCGCTCCGATCCTCATCCTCACCGGGGGAGGGCCCGAGAACTCCACCGTGGTGCCCTCGTACTACGCGTACCGCAGCTTCTTCGAACTGTCCCGCGTGGGCTACGGCTCCACCATCGCCACGGTCATGTCGGTCGTGATCTTCATCGTCGCCGCGGTGATGCTCACCTGGCAGCACCGCGAGAGCCGGAAGGAACGCCGCTGATGTCGGCCACCATCACTCACCGCACCCCTCGCCGGAGCCTTGCGAACTGGGCGATGCTCGTCGTCGCCGGCATGTGTTCGTCGCGGGCTGTCAACCGAGGGGTTTCTTTCCGCGGAGCAGGCGCTGGTCCTGCAGACGATTAACGGGTTGCGGGATGCCGCTCAGCATCACCTGTTGGAACTGTCGGAGGGCCAGCTTTACGTCCACGCGCAGTCCGGGGTTACGTTGTTCCGAGACCTCCTTCGTGCGGTGTTTGACGAGAATCTGGCCACTCTGCTTCCAGAGCGTGCCCTGCCGATCTCGACCATTGCGCCGATCGACCCGATCACGATGTTCGCCGAAGAGGTCGAAGAGGTGCGACGCCTGCTAGCACCTGGCCGCCGGAGACGCGCAGAAGCCGCTGCGAAGCTTCGCGGGCTTGCGATCGTGAACGGCGCGCTGGAGGGTGAGTTTATTCAGCCAAGCGAGAGGCAGTTGTCCCGGCTTGGTGAGAGGCTGATGTCAGGTTCGAGCTTCGATGACCTCTTCCCGGGAATTTCTGTCGTCGCGTTCAACGCCGATGGAGAGGGCGCTGACGTCAGCCTGCGCATAACAAAGAATGAAGGGATCCCGGTTCACTTGGTTCCTGAAGGAACCTCTGCCGGTGGTGTTATCGCAGTCAAACGGGTCGATGAGCTCGGCTTCTACAACCTTTCACACAGCGATCTTGCGAGGAAGCTCAAGCTCTCGCCGATCAAGACGACCGCAGCGATCGCGGTTTTGGATCTCAAAGACGATCCGGACTGCTCGAAGGCCTTCAAGATTGGGCGCTCTGTGTTCCAGCGCTACTCGCAGAAGTCGATTGAGCGCATCAAGACACTTATGGAGGATCGCGGCGTCGACGATGTGTGGGCCCAGTACCGGGAGTTGCGGGCGGCGAAGCGAAAGCAGTAGAGCAGCTGCGGCGTGGTTTGCGTTAGGAGCCTGCGTGCGTGCGTGGCTCCCTTTGCTATGGCGTATAAGGCCGAAGGGTCGCAACACCTGCGGCAGGTGTTGCCCTCGCGGGTGCGGCATCGGCTGGATTCGGTCGAGGTGTCGGCGGTGGGCAGCCAGGGGAGGCGCGATCGCTTTCATGTCCCTCGGCATGTTGCTCCCGCTCGCGCGGGCGGTTCGCGGCTGGGTCGCGGTGCGCTACGACTGCCTGCCGCGGAGCGGGGGCGAGGCCCAGCCTCGGCGGAACGAGCCCGACCACCCCGTGGCATCGGATGGCCGCTGGTACGTGCTCGGGCGGGATCTCGAGCGGGATGAGTAGCGGGTTTGCTCGGCGGATCGTTGCGACCCCGAGTGGCTCAAACGGTGCTCCGCCCGTGCCACGGGTCGTGCAGGGCTGTGACATCGGCGCATCCGTTCATGGGGTCGCGCACGAATGAGGGCTCTGCCGCGGGAAAGTGCCGTTCCACGAGCCGGCGCGGGACGTGCTCCCCTTTGCGGGCGACGGCACCGTCGCCGCAGTCAACGACGAGTGCGGCATCCTTGAGGCGGGGCGTGGTGGTGGGGTGCGCTCGCCGCATCGTTCGGGAGGTTGATAGCGATGGAGGTCTTGAGGCGGCCGGAGCTGGCGGGGGCGTTCGTGGTGTAGGCGACGCACTTCGCATGGGCAGGCTCTTTCGCGGAGGAGTCCCGGCGAGGAAGCTGACGGGATGACCCAACCCCTCCGCTATGGCATCAACGTCTCGCTCGACGGGTGCGTCCACCACGAGGCGGGCCTGCCCCCGGACTCCGAGTCCATGGCGTTCTGGACAGACGAGCTACGCCGCTCCGACACGCTCCTCTACGGGCGCGTCACGTTTGAGCTGATGGAGGGCGCGTGGCGGCGGCCCGCGTCGGGACAGTGGCCCGACTGGATGGATGCCAGCGAGGTCGCCTTCGCGGAGGTGATGGATCCGATGCGGAAGGTCGTGGCATCCACCGCCCTCGACACAGTGGAGTGGAACGCCGAACTCCTCCGCGGGGACCTCTTCGACGCGGTGCGGCGGCTCAAGGAGCAGCCAGGGCGGGGGATCTCGCTCGGGGGCGTGCGGCTGCCGGTGGCGCTCGCCGCGGCGGGGCTCATCGACGAGTACACGTTCGTCGTGCATCCGGTGATCGCCGGTCGCGGACCGCGGCTGCTCGACGGCGTGGAAGTGACGCTCGAGCTGATCGAGCGGCGGGAGTTCCGGTCCGGGGTCACGGTGCAGCGGTACCGGCCCGCGGCGTAGCGGGGGCCCCGCGCACCGTGCCGTGCTGCGAGCCCGGGATGGAGTACGCCAGGCCGAGCGCGCGCCCCGCCATCTTCCCCAGCTAGTCCGTCGTGCTCTCGTCGATCACCCACATGCGACGCAGGGGGATGGTCTCCTTGATCGCGTCGGGCATGACCTCGTAGTGCTTAAGCAGTCGGTCGACGATCTCCTCGGCATCCCATACCGCGACTCGAAGGCGCTGCGCGTCGACCTTCGCCTGGGCTTGCGCGGTGAGGCCGCCCATCGCGACGAGGAGGCCATGGTCTGCCTGATGCTGGCCGACCACACCTCCAAGTTGGTCGAGAACCTCGGACCCGACGCGGCTGGTCTGCGACTTCACCTGCACGATGATGGTGGGTGCGGAAATGCCGAGGACTCCCGAGCCGGCGATGATGTCGATGCCGCCGTCCGCCCCTTTCGGCGGGACCTTGCAGGTCATGCCCTCGGCGCGCAGGATCTCGGCGACGAGATCTTGGAGCGCGTGCCCCGCGAACTTCTCCTTGATCAGGGTGAGTATCCGGTCTCGCGAATAGCGGATGATGTCTTGGCCGTTACTCGCGATCGCTTCGTCCGTATCGACGACGTCATCAGCCGTCTTCGACATTGCCAACGAGACCCCCGGTCGTGCGCCAGGGTCGGTTTCTGCGCCCCGCAGCACCCTTCCCAGCCGGAAGGCCGCGTCATTTCGACTGATCTGCACAACCGTGCTGAAGGCACCGAGCGAGTAGAGCAGATCCTGGTTGATCGCTGCCCGTGCCACGTCGGGACGCTTCCAATGGACGGCTCGAACGTGGTTCAGAACGCCGGTCCCGGGCAGATATTGGTAGGGGCCGGTCACGACGCCGAACGCGAGCCGGCCCACGCTCTTGAGCGGGAGCACGACGATATCGCCGATTGACATCCGATTCGCGAAGGCGTTGAGCTGTGCCGCGTAGTTGCCGACCGCTTTCTCGCCCTTCTCGGGCATCGCCGGAGAGACAAGCGCCCGCATGGCGGGCAGGTCCTTCGCCACGGACAGGTCGCCGACCTCGCTGAAATCGACCGCGGTGTAACCTTTCTCAAGCATCCAGCTGTCGAACGCGTAATTCTTCGATCCCCGAACAAGCCAAGCCCTCGGCTCCGTCGTCCCCATTGTCCGAGCTTATCGACTGCGTCGACGAGCCCAGGGGAGTGCGGCGCGGGCGAACCCGCACCGCACTACGCCAGTCACTCTGCGGCGACGGACACACTCCACGTCACGCCGAACCGGTCGGTCAGCATCCCGAACCCGGCGCTCCACGCCGACGCGGCGAGGGGCTCGATGATCGTGGCATCCGCCGCCAGGGCATGCCAGTAGCCCTGCAGCTCGGCGAGCGTGGGCGAACTGATCGAGACCAACAGGGCCTGTTCGGTGATCGTCGTGTTGTTCTCGCGGCGGGTGGAGCCGCCGGCGATGCCGCCCTCGGTCTGGTCGGGGATGTCGTACGCCATGAGGTGGAAGCCGTGGTCGGCGGCGACGAGGCCGAACACGACCTTGTCGGCGCTGGGGATCTCGGCCGGCATCCCGAAGTCGGCGTACGTGTTGATGATGGAGTGGCCGCCGAAGACGGACTGGTAGAACTCCCGCGCCGCTCGCGCGTCGCCGCGTCGACGGGGCGATGGCGGGTTCAAGTGCCGAGTCGATGAGGCGCGCTGCCGACGTCTACTTCGCCTCGCTTTCGATGAACGGGGGCACTCAGAATAAGTTCTGAACTATACTGGCTTCCATGCTCACCGCGACCCGCCCGTCCCATGCATTTCAATCTTCCGAACTGAGTCGGAATGCGCGAGAGGTGTTCGCTGCGGCCGAGGACCATCCCGTCGATGTGACTCGACGGGACGGCGAGGATCTGGTGCTGATGAGCCGTCGCGAAGCCGACTCGCGATCCAAGCTCCTTCAGCTCGCAGGAACGCTCATCGCGGTTGCCACTGATGACGAGGGCTCGCTTGTCGAGCGAATGGCGAACCACCTCCCCTGGATGCTTGCCCTGAAGCCCAAGGACCAGGAGCAGTGTGCTCGAGAACTGCTATCGGCCGCGCGTGCGTCATTCGCTACAGGTCAGGCCCACCTGGCCATTGCTGAACTGACGGCATGGTACGAAACCGCGACGGCACTCGCCGCTGGTCTCACCCTCTCGGACATAGAACCCTTCGACCAGCCGATTGCTGCGGAGCCGATGGACGCGGAGACCGCCGTCTGAGATGGCGGCGGCAAAGTCGAAGAAGTCACCCAAGACCAAAAGCGTCCCAGAGCCGCTTCGGTCACACGAGTACGCCATCTTCTACGGCGACGAGAAAGCCGCTCGGGGGTGGAGGGATCTCAAAGCGACGATCCCCGGTCCCCTCGCGACCGTTCATGCGTTCCTGACGCGGTCGCCGCAGAGCGTCACGCCAACGAACTACAGACTGAAGGCGGAACTGTCGACCTGGCGAGGCCCAGATGACCGCGTGCATGACGTTTGGCAGCACAAGCCCACCGCGCAGGGAACTGCCCGAATCTGGTTCTACGTGGACGGACGAATGGTGGTTCTCCTCAAGGTCTTCACGGCTCATCCCAACGCAACGAAATAGTGGCCGCCGGGACGCGGAGAAAGTAGGGCGGTTTCCGCCCTAGACCGGAAACACTGTGGATGCCATGACGACGACCGCGCGGCTGCTCACCCTTCTCAGCGCAGCGACCGGAAGGTCTGGCGGATGTCGTCGACGAGCAGCTCGGGCTGCTCGAGCAGGGCGAAGTGCCCGCCGCGGGCGACTTCCGAGAAGTGCACGAGTGAGGGGTACCGACGCTCGGCCCAGCGACGCGACCGACGGACGTACTCGCCCGGCATGACGCTGAGTCCGACGGGTACGGTCAACGGCGCCTCGATGGTGCCGGGGCTCGACCAACCGCCCCGGCCGGACTCCCAGTACATCTGCGCGGCCGAGGCGCCGGTGTGCCCGGCAGCCAGTACAACATCACGTCATCGATCATCTCGTCGAGCGAGAAGAGGGCTTCGGCGTCGCCGTGCTCGTGGTGCGAGCCGCCCACGTCCTGGAACATCGCGTAGATCCATGCCGCGAGTCCGACGGGGGAATCGGTCAGGGAGTACCCGATGGTCTGAGGGCGAGTCGCCATCTGCTGCGAGTAGGCCGACAGCGTCGTCGCTCGTCATCAAGCGCCGGTCTGCATTGTCGACACGAAGTACAAAGTGCTCACTGACGGCACGGGAGCGCCGCAGAGCGGTGACGTCTATCAGATGGTCGCGTACGCCCTGGCGTTGAACGTTCCGACCGCGCACCTAATCTACGTTTCGGGTGATGTGGTCTCACGGACGATCGCCGTGCCGGCGGCGCGTGTCGACATCTGCGTGCACGCAATCACGCTAAGTGGCGATGTCATGGCGCTTGAGGGAGAGATGGTGCGGTTGGCGGAAGCAGTTGGGCGGTGACCGTGACGGCCAGTGCGGCGGAGCGTCCTATTCCTCGTCTCAGACCAGGTGATCGATTCGAGACGAAGTGCGGACCAGGGCGTGTTGCTAAACGCTGGACGGAGGCGTGTGCGTGAGCCTCGAGTGAATACGCGCTGTGAGGGCTCGGATGAGGTGTGAGCTGTGACTGGCCCGTTGTTCCCGGTGGCGAAGTCGACGGGTCGTCCGCCGGTGGATCGGCGCATCTGACCCTCAATATGAACGCGAACGCCGTGAATGTAAAGCTTTAGCTCTCTGGTTCCGGCTTGATCGCGTCGGCGGCTTCGTCAAGCTGCTCCAACATTTTTTGGGGGTCTCTCACGATGTCGTCGTCGAGCCGCTTCAATGCGATGTCCCTTGAGTTCACAACACGAGCGCGAGCGTGCGTGTCACCATTCTCGTCTTCCCATTGAACGTACTGGAGCGGTTCGGATTCGAAAGAGAAAGACTTCAGGTGCTTCGTCTTCTCGGCAAGGTTTGCGACCGACTCCATGTGAGTCGCCGTGTTCTCCGCCTGAAACTTTTCGGTCGTCGCCCCTTCAACAAGGCCGACTAGCTGCATGGCGACAATGCGGGCTTTCTTTTTATCCGCCATCATCTTGGTCCACTGCTTGAATTTGATCCAAACAGAACCAGGTTCAGCTTCGACAACTTCGACGCGTTGCACGCCCAGGTGTCGAACGAAATCACGGTAGGCCGCGATGACATTGAGGACTTCTGCGGCATCCGACGACGCAATGTACATCCGGCCCTCGACGGCATGAAGGGTATTCTCGACTGTTGGCGTAGGTGCTTTGGTGCGAGACGAGGCGGACTGCCTTTCATACATCCGCTTACCAACACCAAATCGATAGCGCCTAGCTATTTCCACCGAGGCATCCACCTTGACGAGGTTTCCATCAATTCGAACGTAAAGCTGGTTGCCTCTGCGAATGAGTTTGGCGTCCTCGCTCGGTCCCTTCGCCACCCCGGCCCGCTGGTGATCCTCAGGTGTGTTGTCGGCCATACGAGCACTGTAACGACAGCCAGGCCTTGAATGAGGGCAGATCGTGTCGCTTCTTCACTAGATTGAGGTGATGTCCGCCACGCCCTACCCGAGCCCAGTTCTCGTCGGGGTGATCACTTCTGCCGATAGCGCTCCGTGGTACGGCGTCCCGGCCGTGGCCGGCGTCTTCCTCTTACTTGGTGGCTACCTCACCTACCTGCTGAACCGAGTCAACGAAAAACGACGCATCAAGACGGAACGTGACAACGCGCTAACTGAGGAGCTGATGGAACACGCGGCCGAGCTGATCGCCCTCGGGCGTGAGTTCAGCGCCCTGGGCCAGAAGACCATCTCGACGTCGCTCCCCGAGTTCTTCCCCGAGTTGGTCGAACGGAGCACCGATCTCATCGGCAGGCACAGCGTCGTATACAACCGCTTTCGCCTGGCGATGCCTCAGAGCATCCAGAAAGCAGTCGTCGCTTACTCGACCGCATGCATCGCACTGACGGTGCCCCCGTTTGACAAGCCTTCGATGACGATGCGACTGGAGCTCCACGTCCGGACCGAGCAGGAGCTTGTCAACGCGCTTCGACGGCTTCGGGGCCTAACTGACCTGGAGACCACTGAGGCCAGGGGAAGCCAACAGCGCAAGGAGTCGTTCGCGGACCGTGCATCGGCGGAGATGATCAGGACGCTGGAGGAGCATTCGGTCGATGTTGCGAACGACACCGAGGAGGACCTACGGCGGCCTCGGGACAATCGCCCTGACGAGCGCAGAGCCCAGTAGTCGATGCCGATAGGTTGAGCGAGTGCCTGCGCCTACGCCCACTCTCACGCCTACGCCCGAACCGTTCCTCGTCAAGATGGTCTCTGATGGGGCAACTTTTGGGACTCTTCGTTTGTCGGCGTCCTGGGGGCGCTTGTAGGCGTCGCCATCGGTGCGCTGCTCACATTCTGGCTCGGTTGGTTACAAGACGCGAGGACAGCTAAGAGAGACCTCTCCCGGCGGTACCTCGATGAGATCAAGACCAGCAGTGCCGTCATCGTGCGGGCCGCAGCCGACGTGATCTACCACCTTATTGAATGGGAATCGCTACTCGCGCAGGACTCACTCTCTCAAAGACGGAGGAGCACGCAGGACGCTCTTGGTAAGTACCCCGATGTCCTCGTCAAAGGTTGGGATGCCATTCGACAGTCCTCCTACGAGTACCAATTGATCGCTCCGGCGAATCTGCGAGACCTAGCGAGCGCTATAGAGGAAGCCGCTCGTCAGGCGACCTACGCAGAAAACGACATCAAGAAGGTTCGCGCAGCAAAGGCCGTTTTGACGGAGGCGACTGACAATCTGAGAAGAACAGTAAGAGGCGTCCTGGGTGTACCGGAAACGAAAAAGAGCGCTTCTGAGAGCGCTCCTGAGAGCGCTCCTTCTGAGTGAAGTGAGGGCGAGGCGCCCGCGGCCGCGGTGCCGCTCGACGTTCTGCTGACGCTGGCGCAGGCGGTGCGCGACCGGGTCACGCTGCGGTTCGATTACCTGCCGAGGGGCGAGGGCGACCCCCAGCCGCGACGGGTCGAGCCGCACCACCTCGTCACCTCGCACGGCCGGTGGTACCTGCTCGGATGAGATCTCGACCGCGACGACTGGCGACTCTTCGCCGCCGAGCGGGTGCGCCCGCGCGTGCCGCACGGTGCCCCCTTCGTGCCGCAGGTTGTGCCCGGGGTGACGTCGACGCCTTCGTTTCGGGCCGTTTCAAAGGATCGGATGCTCAACGAGTGCCCGTGCCGTGAAGCCGTCGTCCTGCACGCGTCCGCGCATCGCGTCCGGTCCTCCCCAGCGATGGAACGGTCACGGCGGTCGGTGACAGCCGTTGCACCATTGAGGCGGGATCGTGGTCGTGGTGTGCGCTGGCGGCATCCTTCGGTCGGTTCGAGGTGGCGATGGAGGTCATCGGGCCGCCCGAGCTAGCGGAGGTGTTCGCGGCGCACGCGGAGCGATTTGCGCGCGCAGGAGGAGGCTCTTCCGCCGGAGGGGGCAGGCGAGGAAGCTGAGGCAATGCCCCAACCCCTCCGCTATGGCATCAACGTCTCCCTCGACGGGTGCGTCCATCATGAGGCGGGCCTCCCACCGGACGCCGAGTCGATGGCGTTCTGGACCGACGAGCTGCGCCGCTCCGACACGCTCCTCTACGGGCGCGTCACGTACGAGCTGATGGAGGGCGCGTGGCGTCGACCCGCGTCGGGCCAGTGGCCGGACTGGATGGATGCCAGCGAGGTCGCCTTCGCGGAGGTCATGGATCCGATGCGGAAGGTCGTGGCATCCACTTCTCTCGACGCCGTGGACTGGAACGCCGAGCTCCTCCGGGGCGATCTCGTCGAAGGGGTGCGGCGGCTCAAGGAGCAGCCGGGGCGGGGGATCTCGCTCGGGGGTGTGCGGCTGCCGGTGGCGCTCGCCGCGGCGGGGCTCATCGACGAGTACGCGTTCGTCGTGCATCCGGTGATCGCCGGTCGCGGCCCGCGGCTGCTCGACAGCGTGGAGCTGACGCTCGAGCTGGTCGAGCGGCGGGAGTTCGGTTCGGGAGTCACGGTGCAGCGGTATAGGCCCGCTCACACTCCCGGGACCAGCACCTCGGCGAGGTAGGCGCGCAACCGGGGAACATCGATCGTCAGTGTGCGCCAGACGCGGTGCGGATCGAGGTCGTCGTACTGGTGAGCGGCGAAGTTCCGCATGTCGATGATCTGCCGCCACGGCTGCTCCGCGAACCGCTCGCGTATGGCAACCGGGATCTTCGCGACACCCTCACCGATACGGATCAGCCCCATCTCCGCCGCCCACTGCGCCTGGACGTCCTTGAGAAACGAGCTCTTGCCGCCGGCCACGATCTGCGCGATCACGTCACAGACCGCGACGACTCGAGCCGCGGCATCCCGAGCCTTCTGCGCCTCAGCGGTCACACCGGCACCGCTTCTCGCAGGATGCGGTCGCGAAGATCACCCCGAAGAGCGTCGGATGCCACGACGTCGACCTCCGCGTGCAGGAGATCTGCGAGGGCGAGGCGGAGCCCGATTTCGTCGAGCAGTCCGGCCTCGGGCGTGAAATCGACGAGGAGATCGATGTCGGAGAACTCAGTGGCCTCGTCGCGGGCAACGGATCCGAAGACGCGGGGGTCGGTGGCGTGATACTCCACGACAATCCGACGGATCTCGTCGCGGTGGCGGAAGACCCGGTCGCGGAGGTTGCCCGCGAGCGCTCGCCGAATGCGGTCGAGAACCTCGGCGCTCGGCTGGCGGCGACCGTTCTCATAGGCCGAGATGTTCGGTTGCGGCACCTGAGCGGCACGGGCGAGTGCGGCCTGGCTCAGGCCAGCCGCTCGTCGTTCCGCGCGGATGTCCACATCGACAGAATACCGCAGGGGTTATCGCCGTCGATATGTCCGCGGGGCGGTGCCACCGTGGCGACCCCGCCCCGCGCGGTCTTCAGGACCTAGCGCGCGCGGCGCGTGTGGTCGGTGCAGCGCACCCGGTCACTCCGCCACGACCGAAACACTCCACGTCACGCCGAAGCGGTCGGTCAGCATGCCGAACCCGGCGCTCCACGCCGACGCCGCGAGGGGCTCGACGATCGTGGCATCTACCGTCAGGGCATCCCAGTAGCCCTGCAGCTCGACGAGCGTGGGCGAACTGATAGAGACGAACAGCGCCTGGTCGGTGATTGTCGTGTTGTTCTCGCGCTGGGTGGAGCCGCCGCCGACGATGCCGCCCTCCGTCTGGCCGGGGATGTCGTATCCCATGATGCGGAAGCCGTTGTCGGCGGCGACGAGGCCGAACACGACCTTGTCGGCGCCGGGGATCTCGGCCGGCATCCCGAAATCGGCGTACGTGTTCACGACGGAGTGCCCGCCGAAGACGGACTGGTAGAACTCCAGCGCCGCACGCGCGTCGCCGCGGAAGTTCAGGTGAGGGGTGGTCTGCACGGACATGTCTGCTCCTTAGGTCTCGGGCCGGATCGGCTCGTAAGACCACCCTCGCAACCGTCTAGGTCGGTTTCTGTCCTAGACCGGAAATACCCTGGATGCTATGACCACGACATCGCGGCTCCTCACCCTGTTGTCGCTGCTGCAGACGCGGCGCGACTGGCCGGGGTCGCTGCTCGCCTCGCGGCTGGGCATCAGCGATCGCACAGTGCGGCGTGACGTCGATCGCCTTCGCGAGATGGGCTACCGCATCGAGGCGACGATGGGCCCGGACGGCGGGTATCGTCTCGACTCCGGCGCCGAGCTGCCCCCGCTGCTCTTCGACGACGACCAGGCGCTCGCCGTGGCGGTGGCGCTGCGCACCGCACCGGCGCTCGGGGCGGGAATCGGCGAGGCGGCGATCCGCGCGCTCGCGACGATGCGCCAGGTCATGCCGTCGCGCCTTCGGCACCGCCTCGACACCCTCGAGGTCACGACGGTCGCGCGGCCGGGGGAGGTGGCATCCGATCCGATCTCACTCGACGTCCTTGTGACGCTCGCGCAGACGATCCGCGACCGGGTGACGCTGCGGTTCGACTACGGCGCGGACTCCCCGCGGCGGGTCGAGCCCCACCACCTCGCCGTCTCGGACGGCCGGTGGTACCTCGTCGCGTGGGATCTCGAGCGCGACGACTGGCGGATCTACCGGGTCGATCGCATCCATCCACGCATCCCCCACGGCGCCCCGTTCACCCCGCGCACGGTGCCGGGCGGCGACGTCGACGCGTTCGTCTCGGCCCGGTTCAAGGGCGCGGATGCCAACGCCTGGCCGTGCCGGGGAACGGTCCTGCTGCACCTCCCGGCGCGCGACGTGCTGCCTTTCGCCGGCGACGGAACTGTCACGGCCGTGGACGAGCAGAGCTGCACGCTCGAGGCGGGATCGTGGTCGTGGGGAGCGCTCGCCGCGTCGTTCGGGCGGTTCGAGGCGGCGATGGAGGTCGTCGGGCCGCCGGAGTTGGCGGAGGCGTTCGCGGTGCAGGCGGAGCGGTTCGCGGGGGCGGGACGACGCTCCGGGAATCACGGCGCCAGCGAGGTGCACGCGTAGTCGCGTCCTCGTCCGCGCCGTCTGCCCGCGGACGAGGACCACGACGTCTCTCAGGCCGCGGGGGCGACGAGCTTCGTGAACGGCATGGCGGGACGCACCTTGCGGTCGGCGAACTTCCACGCGCCGTCCTCGCGCACGAGCTCGTCTTCGTAGACGCACACCGTGCCGTCGACGACACCGTTGTTCTCGGCGAAGAAGAGCAGGTACGCGGTCTGGGTGGCGGTGTCGCCGTCGACCTCGATGAGCTCGTTCATCGTCAGGTGGCGCATGGCGCCGAACGTCGCCCGGCAGAGCGGGACGAACGCGGCGAGCTCGGCGTGGCCGCGCGGGGTCTGGCCGGGGATGAGGGCGTGGAACACGCCGTCCTTCGAGAAGGTCGCCGCCCACTCCTCGGGCGTTCCTTCGTCGACGGCGTAGTTGTAGCGCGCGCCCAGGGCGCGGATCTCCTCGATGGACTCGACGAGCGAGGGCGAGGAGGTGTCGGTGATCGTCATCGTGGCTCCTTGACTGCGGGGTGGGGGCTCGGGAGTGGCCCGGGTGGCCTCAGTCTGCGCCGGGCGTTCGGGGCTCGACATGTGCGAGGGCGCACCGCCGATCAACCACCGTGCACGGGGCCGCGCCGCTACGCGCGCGAATCGAGGCGGGCCCACACCCGCTGGAAATGCGACGAGTCCGCGAACCCCCACCGGCGTGCGAGCGCCGAGGGGCTGGCATCCGGAGTCGCCCGCACGTCCACCGCGCACCAGAGCGCGCGTCGATCCATCACGGTCTGCATGAAGCTGCGCGGCTGCCCGGCGAACAGCTGATGGAGCTTGCGCACCGAGATCCCGAAACGTTCCGCGGTGTCGGCCGGCGTGACCGGACCCACCCGGATCGCGGTGTCGACGTGACGCAGAATGCGAGAGCGCAAGACCTCGTCCGACGAGACGTCGGCGGTGCTCTCGGCGCCGGCGGCGAGCAGCCGTGCGAGCGCACCGAGGATGCCGGGGTCGTCGCGCTCGGCGGGCCGCTCGGTGTGCAGGGCGACCAGAAGATCCGCCGCGATCCGCGCGCGGTCCCCGCGCGCGACCCACGGCTCGGTGTCCGGCGCGCACCATGGTTCCAGAACGAACGCGGGCAGTTCGGCGCACAGCGCACGAGCGGCGACACCGGGAGCGACCGTCAGCGCCGAGTCGGGGGGAACGACGGCCATCTCGCCCGCACCCAGACGGATGGTCGCGGCACCCGTGCGGACCTCGGTCTCGCCGTGCCACGCGAGCACGACGACATGGATGCCGGAAGTCGACATCGGAGTCGACGCCGTGATCATGCGCGTCTCGAGCGTCCGCACGGCCGCCACGGGCGGGGACATCACGCCGCGAGCCGGGTGCGGCGGTAGTCGCCCGGTGCGCGACCGGTGTGGGCGCGGAACGCGCGGTGCAGGTGGGACGTGTCCGCGAAGCCCCACGTCGCCGCCAGCTCGGTGAGCGTGGCGCGGCTGCCGGCATCCAGGTCGCGGGCCACGGACTCGACCCGCATCGCGAGCACCGTGCGACCGAACGAACGATCCGTCTGCTCGAAGAGCTGGTGCAGCTTGCGGACCGAGATGTGGAACCGTCGGGCGACGTCCGCGGGCTCCACGGGCCCGTCGCCGAGGGCGTCGCGCACGTACGCGCAGATGCGTTCGCGCAGCTGCGCGTCGACCTCGGCGTGCGACGGCATCCCCCCGGGGGTTCCGGATGCCGCGGCACCGAGCAGGAGCAGGAACGCATCGACGAGCGCCTCACGTCGGTCGTCGGGAGTGTCGTCGCCGCCACGGGCCAACCCGGTCATGACACCGGCGAGAAGACGCCCCGCCCCAATGTCGGCCGCGAGGCGCATCGAGGTCGGTGCCTGCGCCACCATCGCGGCATCCCGCGCGGGGACCCGCACGGACACGGCATCCCAGTCGTCCGTGTACGTCAGACGGAAGGGGCGGCGTGCGTCGAAGATCCCGATCGTCGCGGCACCGAGGTCGCACTCCCGACCCTCCTGCTCGCCGACGCAGCGGCCGCGGACGATGAGGTTGACGAACCACACCTCCTCGTCGCTGCGGCGCACCTCGGCCGCACCGTGCACGTTGTGCTGAGCGCTCGAACGGATCGTCGCGATGTTGAGCGGCCCGAGCGGCTGGGTCGTCACGTCTCCCCGCAGCAAGGCCCCGCCACCCCAGCGCCCGCCGTCGACCGGCTCGGGTCGCAGCGGAGTGAACGCCGTCGTGAGGGTCTCACGCCAGAAGGCGTGACGTTCACGCGGGCGGATGTCACGCAGGCTCCATGTCGAGGACACGGGCGGCCACCTCGCAATCACTCCACAGACGTCGTCGGTTCACACCATCGCATCCGACCATCACGCGCGTGTTTCCACGGGGTGGGGGAGCGTAAACGACTTCTCTCGACCGCGCCGGGCGGCCGAGAGCACGCCGAAATCTCCGCGACACCTGGGCGGAGGCTCCGCGAAGCGCTGCACGGAGGTCGACCATTCCTGCACCGCCGTCCATGTCGCCGCATCCGGTCGCCGCCGACAGTGAGGTCACACCTCGAGAAAGGAACCATCATGGATTTCGCCGACAAGACCGTGGTCGTCACCGGAGCCGCCGGGGGCATCGGGAGCGCGGCCGTGAAGATCTTCGCGGAGGGCGGCGCGAACGTCGTCCTCGTCGACATCGACCCGCAGGCCCTCGAGCGCACGGTGACCGAGCTCGATCTCGACCCCGACCGCACCGAGACGGTGGCGGCCGACGTGCGATCCGAGGCCGAGGTGCAGAAGTACGTCGAGATCGCGCGCCACCGCTTCGACACCATCGACGTGTTCTTCAACAACGCGGGTGTGGAAGGAGCGACGGGTCCTCTGACCGAGACCACGTCCGCCACGCTCGACCTCATCCTCGACGTCAACGTCAAAGGACACTTCTTCGGCCTCAAGCACGTCATCGCGGCGATGACCGAACAGGGAACCGGAGGAGCCATCGTCAACACCTCGTCGATGGCGGGAGTCATCGCGTTCCAGGGGCTCGGCGTCTACACCGCGTCCAAGCACGCCGTCATCGGCCTCACCCGGGTCGCCGCGGAAGAGGCGGCACCGGCGGGCATCCGCGTCAACGCCGTGTGCCCCGGCCCGGTCAACACGCGCATGATGCGGGAGATCGAACAGGGCATGTCGCCGGACGACATCCCCGGCGTGCAGGCGGCGTTCGCGAACCTCGTCGCGCTCAAGCGCTACGCCGAGCCGTCCGAGATCGCGGAGGTCGTCGCCTTCCTGGCATCCGACAAGGCCTCGTACGTGACCGGCAGCATCTACACGATCGACGCCGGCATGACCGGCATGTAGGACGCGAGGTCCGACCGGGCGGACGACCTCGAGCGCCGGCCCCGGGATGCCGGCGGCTCACGCCCCCGTGAACCACCCGTCCGCGCCGAGGTCCGATCCCGCGCGCGGCATGTACTGGTCGAAGTACACGCGGGCGACCAGCTCGCGGCGGCTGGTGACGCCGGCCTTGTCGAAGATCGACTTGAGGTGGTCCTGCACGGTGTACGGCGAGACGTGCATCGACGCGGCGATCTCCTTGGTGTCGGCACCGCGCAGGACGGCCCCGACCACCTCGCGCTCGCGGAGCGTCAGCGCGAAGGCCGCGGCCACGATGTCGATGACCTCCTGCGGGCGGGCTTCCTCGATCGTCACGACCACCTCGCCGGCGCGGTCGCCGAGGCCCCCGAGCGGTGCGGCGTGCAGCACCAGCCACACGCCGTCGGCCGTGCGCGTGCGGGTGCGTGGCATCCGGGGGAGCGTCCCCGCGGCGAACCGGCGCGCGCCGCTGACCAGCGCCTGGATGTAGCTGAGGGGGTCCGCCCCGGGCGCGGACAGCTGCGCGAGACGCTCCTGCGCGCCGGGGCTCGACTGCACGACGCGGTCCGCGGCGTCGATGATCAGCACCGCCGGGCCCGTCGGGTGTACGGCCTCGCGGCGGGCGAGCTGCGAGAGCAGACCCGTCCGGATGCCACGCGTCAGCGCCGGCGCGATATCGGTCAGCAGCTGCAGCTCACCGGCGTCGAAGACCGCGTCGTCGCTGCCGCGCAGGATCGACAGGGTCGCCCAGACACCCCCGCGATCGGCGAACACCACCCGCGCCTCATCGACGTAGCCGAACCGCGGGACGACGAGGTCGGCCATGCGTTCGAGGCGGTCGACCTGACCGCCGGTGGTCGCATGGATGCCGACGGCGACGTTCCCCGCCGACGCCATCTCGTCGTAGTGGGTGGGGTCGGGCTCACCGCCGTACTCGATGCGCGCCCACGCCACGTCGGCATCGTTCCGGCCGTGCAGATCGCCGAGTTTGTGGGTGCTGGAGATCATCGACGTCGCCGGATCGGTGCTCGAGAAGCAGCCCGCGACGAAGGGGATGACGCTCAGCAGTGCGGCGGCGGACTCCTCCATGAAGTCCGCGAGCGGCAGACCGGCGCGCGACAGCACATCGATGTCGCTGCGCGCGCGTCCGGCGGCCAGAGCGGTGACCATGCCAACAGTGTGCTCCGCTCGGGGCTTCGTCACCATCCCAGGATTCTGGGGGGCCGGAAATCCCCTCTCGTCTGGAATGGATGCCGATGACGAAGGGGAGCAGAGTCATGGCGTCACCCACCCGAACGAACGGTCTTCACCATGTCATCCATCACCGAAACCCCTCTCGACGACAGCGCCGCGAAGCTGCGCGATGCCCTCGGATCCCGCGTCATCCTCGCCGGTGACGCCGACTACGACGCCGTGCGGTCGCCGTGGAACGTCGCCGTCGATCAGCGTCCGTTCGCGGTCGTCATCCCGGAGTCCGCGGAGGAGGTCGTCGCCGTCGTCCGCGCGGCGACCGCCGCCGGCCTCCGCGTCGCCGCGCAGTCCACCGGTCACGCGGCACCCGGGCTGTCCGAGACGGACCTCTCCGACGTCGTGCTCGTGCGCCTCACCGCCCTGCGCGGAGTCACCGTGCACCCCGAGGCCCGCGCCGCGATCGTGCTCGGCGGGTCGCACTGGAACGACGTCATCGCCGCCGCGGCACCGTACGGCCTCACGGCGCTGCACGGCAGCGCCGGCGACGTGTCGGTCGCGGGGTACTCGCTGAACGGAGGTGTCTCGTTCTACGCCCGCGCTCACGGGCTCGGCGTCAACGCCGTCCGCGCCGTGCAGATCGTCACGGCCGACGGCTCGCTGGTCCGCGCGAGCGCGCACCAGAATGCCGACCTGTTCTGGGCCGTCCGCGGCGGCTCGGGTTCGTTCGGCATCGTCGTCTCGCTCGAGATCGACCTGCTGCCGTACGCCGACGTGTTCGCCGGGATGCTGCTGTGGGATGCCTCGCACACCGCCGCCGTGAGTCGCGCGTGGGCCGCGTGGACGGCATCCGTCCCCGAATCCGTCACCTCGACCCTGCGCGTGCTGCACCTGCCGCCGCTGCCGGAACTGCCGCCGTTCCTCTCGGGCCGGTCGGTCGTCGTGGTCGACGGAGCCGTGCTCGAGTCCGACGCCCGCGCCGACGAGCTGCTGCGACCCCTGCGCGACCTCGCGCCCGAGATCGACACGTTCGGGCGCATCCCGTCCGCTGCGCTGGTGCAGGTGCACATGGACCCGCCGCAGCCGACCCCGGCGGTGACGCGCCACCGCGTGCTCGACGCGTTGCCCGACGACGCCGTCGCCGCATTCGTGGCGGCATCCGCGGATCCGGGGCTGTTCGTCGCCGAACTCCGACACGTCGGCGGTGCCGCCGCCCGTCCGGTGCCGGGCGGCGGGGCGGTGTCGGCGGTCGCCGGCGAATACATCGTCCACTCGATCGCGGTGCCGCCCGTGCCCGAAGCGCTGCCGGGGGCGCTGACCTCGGCGACGGCGCTCGTCGACGCCTTCGAGCCGTGGGCCGCGGAGACCCTGGCGCTGACGTTCCTCGACGGGGGAATGGATCGCGCGCCCGGGTTCGGAGCGTCGCTCGATCGCCTGCGCGCGCTCAAGGCGCACTGGGACCCGCGGAACGTCTTCGCGGCGGCCAACCCGGTATAGGCGGTCACGGGCCGAGCCGGGGAGGGTGTCATCCGTCGCCCTCCCCGGCGGCGCGAGAGAGGAAACGGACGGCGTTCGCGGGGATGCGATTCGCGCGGACGTTTATGGACTCGGAGCGGAAACAACCGCGCAATACCGGACTCCGAAACTGATGGGCGTTCATTGCCCGTTCACATTCGATTCGAAGGTTCCCGTTTGTCTCACTCCTTTTCGTCGCGGAGGGCCGTCCGGCTCTCCGCGGCCGCCGCGCTCTGCTCCGGTCTCGTCCTCAGCGCCGCACTGACCGCGCCGTCCGCGTTCGGCGCGACGACCCCCACGCAGACCGCGCCGGCCGTCGTCGACCTCAGCATCACCGACGCGCTCGCACTGCTCGAATCCGGCGCCACCACATCGGTCGCCCTGACGCAGCAGTACCTCGACCGCATCGCCGCCTACGACGACCCCTACGGCGATCAGCCCGGTCTCGCAGCCGTCATCCTCGCCAACCCCGACGCGCTCGCGACCGCGGCCGAACTCGACGCGGAGCGCGCGGACGGCATCATCCGCGGGCCACTGCATGGCATCCCGATCCTGGTGAAGGACAACTACGCCACGTTCGACATGCCCACCACCGCGGGCAGCGCCTCCCTGCACACGTACCAGACGAAGCTCGACTCGACCGCGGTGCAGCGCCTTCGCGACGCCGGAGCGATCATCCTCGCCAAGACCAACATGGCGGAGTTCGCCTGGCACGGCACCTACACGCTCAGCTCCGAGCGGGGACGCACCAACAACCCCTACAACCAGGCGAACAGCGCCAGCGGATCCAGCGGAGGCACCGCCGCGGCCGTCGCCGCCGGCTACGCGCCCGCCGGGCTCGGCACGGACTCCTGCGGCTCGATCGTCGGGCCGAGCGCTCACCAGAGCCTCGTCGGCTACCGGCCGACCATGGGCCTGACCAGTGTCACCGGCATCGTGCCGCTCTCGCTCCGCCAGGACGTGTCGGGCCCGATGACCACGACCGTCACCGACGCGGCGCTGCTGATGGAGGTGCTCGCCGGTTACGACCCGACCGACCCGCAGACGGTCATCGCCAACGAGCAGGACAGCACCTCGTATGTCGAAGGCCTGAGCGACACCGCTCTCGAGGGCAAGCGCATCGGCTACGTGCGGTGGGACTACGAGGAGGACCCGGCTCGCCCCGGACTCGCCGAGACCACCGCGCTCATCGACCAGGCCGTGCAGGACCTGGCCGCACAGGGCGCTGAGATCGTCGAGGTGCCGGACTTCACGCGCGAGTTCGTCTCGGGAACGTTGAAGAGCGGCGGCTGGATCGACATGCGTTCGGACATCGACGAGTTCTTCGCCACGACGGAGGCGACGTGGCCCGAGGGCCTCGCCGCCCTCACCGAGCCGCTGGATGCCTTGACGTTCTCCGACGTGATCGCCGACGGCAAGTCCTCCCTGACGCAGGGGGACATCGACTACTTCCTCGGCAACGAGGACATCCCGAACCCGGCCTGGGAGGCGGCCGGCGCCGAGCAGCAGGCGGGCAAGCTCGCGATCGACCAGTACTTCATCGACCACGACCTCGATGCCCTCGCGATGCCGACCAGCGCGACGTCGGCCACGCCCGACTGGGCGGGCACGACGTTCTGCGACGTCGGAGCGAACACGGGGATCCCGACCGTCTCGCTTCCCGCCGGCTTCACCTCGACGGGTGCCGCCGTGGGCCTCGAGCTGGCCGCTCCGCGGAGCCAGGACGCTGCGCTGCTCGCGATGTCGTACGACTACGAGCAGGCGACGCTGCACCGCGTCGCGCCGGCCTCCACGCCGGAGCTGCTGGCCGTGGAGCCCACCCCGGAGCCGACCGCCTCTCCGACCGCGTCTCCGACGGTCGCGCCGACCGCCACTCCGACGGTCGCGCCGACCGCGGAACCGACCGCTCAGCCCACCGCGAGCGCGGTTCCCGTTCCGGGCTCGACGTCGGAGCCCGCGGCCCTCGCGCGCACCGGGGCGCAGAGCACGACCGGCCTCGCCGCCCTCGCGTTCGCGCTGATCGCGGGAGGGGCGGCTGCCCTGGTCCTCACGGTGCTCCGACGCCGGACGGCGCAGAAGTAGAACCCGTCCAGGGGTGGGGTCGGCGGTCGCCGGCCCCGCCTCTGCGTCAGAGCGTGTGCCACTCCCCGGCTGCGGCCACGCAGCGCTCGATGAGCGTGGCATCCGCGGGTTTCCGTTCGATGGTCGCGCGATAGTAGATCGGCCCGATCGTCATGGCCGCGGCATCCGTGGCGTCTCCCCGAAGGGAGAGTTCCCCGTGTCGCGCTGCTTCGCCCAGGGCAGCCGTCAGACGCTCGGAGAGAACGCTCGCAAACCCCTCACGCCGGGTGTCCATGGCCGCGTCCCACAGGGCCGTGTTGACCAACGTCGACGTGACGGCGCGCACGTCGTCCTGATCGAGTTGTCCGGCGATGGTCGTCAGCTCCCGGGTGAGCCACTCCCGGTAAGGCGACGCGGCGTTCTCGAAGAACGGCAGGGGAACGGTCGCCATGGCCTCGGCCAGCAGCTGATCGGTCCGCGGCCAGTGGCGGTAGACGGTCGCTCGCCCGATGCCGGCGTGATCGGCGATCTGGTTGTGCGTGACCGCTGCCGGCCCGTGCTGAAGGAGCAGCTCGCGTGCGGCGTTCACGATCGCCTCGCGGCTGCGCCGGAAGCGGGGGTCGGACTCGCTGCTCATGACTCGAGTCTATGAGATGTCTTGACTCATAAGTCGGCGCATGCCAGAGTCGGCGTTATGAGACAAAATGTATCGCAGATGACCATCGCCGTTCTCGGCGCGACGGGCGCGACCGGACGGCACGTCGTTGCTCGCGCGCTGGAGGACGGACACCACGTGCTGGCTTTCGTGCGCACGCCCGGCTCGTTCCGCCCGTCCGAGCGTCTTCGCGAGGTCGAGTGGACGGATATCGCCGATGCGGACACGCTCAGCGGTGCCCTTCGCGGAGCCGACGCCGTCATCAGTGCGCTGGGAGGCGCGAGCACCGGACCGACGACCGTTTGCACGGATGCCATGCGCACCGCGGTTCCCGCCATGAGAGACGCGGGCGTCGACCGGCTGATCGCCGTCAGTGCCCACGGAGTGCTCGAAACCCGGGACCGGACTCTGTACTCGCGGGCGGTGTGGTCGGCCGTCGGGGAGCGGATGAAGGACAAGGAGGCGATGGAACATCTCATCGTCGCCTCCCCTCTGAAGTGGACGATCGTCCGCCCGCCAATGCTGCGGGACACCCCGGCATCCGGTTCCTACACGACAGGCGATCGGCTCCCCATCAGACTCTGGCACTCCATCGGACGCGAAGATCTCGCCGACTTCCTCGTCCGCGAAGCGGAGAATCCCGCCTTCGTTCGCCGCTACCCCCGTCTCCGCCGATGACCGCGGCGAAGAACGGCGTCGCCGTCGTGACCGGCGCGACCGCAGGGATGGGACGCGTCCTCGCGCTCGCGCTGGCGCGCCGGGGCATGCACGTCGTGACGGTTGCTCGGGCGCCGCAGCGCGCGCGAGAACTGCGCGACGAGATCGCACGGGACGGCGCCGGTTCCCTCGAAGTCATCCCCGGCGACCTGTCGCACCGCGCCGGCATCCACGCGGCGACGGCCGCAATTCGTGAGCGCCACGACGTGATCCAGCTCCTGATCAACAACGCCGGAGCGCACTACGGCAAACACCGACTCTCGGCCGACGGCATCGAGATGCACGTCGCGGTCGACTACCTCGCCGCCTACGGGATGACGGTCCTGCTGGCGTCGGAGTTGAGGAGTGGCCGAGCGCGCGTCGTCAACGTCGCCTCGGACACGCTCCGCGATACCCGGCGACTCAAAGCGGGAGGTCGCCCCCGTCCCGCGACTCTCGACATCGACGCGCTGGGCGATCTCGCCCTTCTCAACCCGATCGCCGGCTTCGTGCCCTTCGAAGCGTACGCGCGGGCCAAGCTGCTGACGGTGATCGCGGGGTACGCGCTCGCACGTACCCTCGCGGGCGAGGTGTCCGTCAACGCGGTGCACCCGGGTATCGTCGCCACCGACATCATCAGAGATGTCATGCCCGCGGCTCTCCGACCTTTCGGCGGGCTCCTCCGCCGGGCGATGCTGACGCCAGAGCAGGGGGCGGCCGCGGCACTCCGGCTCGCGACCGACCCCGACCTGGACGGCGTCACCGGACGCTATTTCGTTCGCGACACGGACACGCCCACGCCGCCCGTGTCGTACAGCGTCGACGTTCAGACGCGACTGCGCGCCACGACCGACAGGTTCCTGGAGTCCGGAACTCAGTCCTCGAGGAACGGGTAGTCCGTGTACCCGCGCTCGTCCGGCCCGTAGACGGAGGGCTGGTGGACCTCGTTCTCGGCGGCGCCGCGCTCCCAGCGCGTGACGAGGTCGGGGTTGGCGATCGCGGGGCGGCCGACGGCGACCAGGTCGGCGATGTCGTCGTCGATGGCGGCGATGGCCTCGTCGCGTGTGGTGACGATCGAGAAGCCGGAGTTCACGATGAACGTGCCGCCGAAGGTGCGGCGCAGGTCCTGAATCAGCTCGCCCGCGGGGTCGTGGTGCAGCACGCTGAGATACGCCAGGCCCAGGGGCGCGAGGCCGGCGATGAGCGCCTCGTAGGTGGCGCGGGTCTCGGCGTCGTCCTTCTCCCACACGTCCTGGATGTTGTGGGCGGGAGAGATCCGGATGCCGACACGACCGGCGCCGATCTCGGCGGCCACGGCCTGTGCGACCTCGATGACGAAGCGGGCGCGGGCCTCGGGCGACCCGCCGTACCCGTCGGTGCGCTGGTTCGACGCGGGGGAGAGGAACTCGTGCAGCAGGTAGCCGTTGGCCGAGTGCAGCTCGACGCCGTCGATTCCGGCATCCACGGCGCGACGTGCGGCGGCGACGAACTCGTCGCGCACGGTGGCCAGTTCAGCGGTCTCGAGCGCGTGCGGCACCGGATAGGCGACCTTCGTGCCGTCGGCCAAGCGCGTCTCGCCCTCGATCGCGATCGCCGAGGGGGCGACGATGCGGTCGGTGCCGGTGATGAGCGGATGCGTCACGCGTCCGCCGTTCATGAGCTGCATGAAGACCGCACCGCCCTCGGCGTGCACGGCATCCGCGACCTTCGCCCAGCCGGCCGCCTGCGCGTCGGTGACGATGCCCGGCTGACCGGGGTACGCCCGCGACTCGGCGCTCGGGTAGACACCCTCGGTCACGAGCAGGCCGATGCCCGCGCGCTGCGCGTAGTACTTCGCGACGATCGGGCCGGGAACGCCGTCGGCGCCGGAACGCAGGCGGGTCATGGGAGCGAGCGAGACGCGATTGCGGACGTCGACATCGCCGACGGTGGTGGGGCTGAACAGGCTCACGGGTGTCCTTTCGGGGGGAAACAGGGCCGCCCCTCCCCAACCCGCTGCGGACGGAGGCTATTCCACATCGACGCCCTCCGGTGGAGACCCCGCCGTACGATGGTGCCTCCCGAGCCCCACCGGAGGACCGCGCGATGACCGAGAACCCCCTCGCCCACCGGCTCGACTACACGCTCGCCGAGCTCGACGACGACGCCCTCGCGGCCTCGCCGATCGCGCTGTTCCAGCGGTGGCTGGCGGATGCCGCCGACCTGCCCGAACCCAACGCGATGGTGGTGTCGACGGTGGATGCCGAAGGCTCACCGACCTCGCGCACCGTGCTGCTGCGCGGAATCGATGGCGACGGCGCACTGTGGTTCTTCACGAACCGGCAGTCGCGGAAGGGGCGCGCGCTCGCCGAGAACCCGGCCGTGTCGGTGCTGTTCCCCTGGTACGCGCTGCAGCGGCAGGTCATCGTCCTCGGCACCGCGACGCCGCTGCCGGCGGAGCGCGATGACGCGTACTTCGCGTCGCGTCCGCGGGGGTCGCAGCTGTCGGCCTGGGCGAGTCACCAGTCGGAGACCGTGGCATCCCGAGCCGCGCTCGAGGAGCAGATGTCCGCCGTCGAGGCGCGGTTCGCGGACGGAGCGCCCGTGCCGCGGCCGCCGCACTGGGGCGGGTACCGCATCGAGCCGCGGGAGATCGAGTTCTGGCAGGGGCGTCCCTCGCGGCTGCACGACCGGATCGTGTTCACGCGCGACGGGGACGGGTGGGCGGCGGTGCGGCGGCAGCCGTGACGCCCGGTTAGATCCGCGGCACCGCCCCGCCCGCGACCCACGCGCGCAGCGCGGCGAGGCGTGGCTCGTCGAGGCCGGCGGTGTCGACCGTCTTCACGCCGCCGATGCCATCGGCATCCTTTTGTCCCGATCGGCGGGCCAGGCCGTCCGGCATCCGGTGCGCGGTGAGATCGAGTGTCGCGTCGACGACCACGACCTCGTCGCCCGCGGAGAGATTGCGGACGCGCTGGACGAGCGCCTGCACCTTCCAGTGCTCCCACAGCACGTTCGGTCCGGTATCGACGGGTCCGTCCGTGGGCGCGGCCGGGAGCTCGGTGGCATCCGGGAATCGGACGGCATCCGCGAGACCGAGGTGCTCCGCGAGGGACCCCAGGGCTGCGGGGTCGGTGAGGCGGCGCGTGTTCCAGACGATGTCGGCGCCCGCCTCGGCCAGCTCGCGGATGCCCTCCACCAGGGGGAGGCGAAAGAAGAACCGATCGTCGGGGGTCACTGCACCGTCGTCGGGAACGGGGAGTGGCGCGTACTCCCGACCCTCTTTCATGGCCGCGTGATCGCGGGCGGGGGAGTCGATCTCGACAAGCAGCACTCCCTCGACGCCGAGCAGGATCGTGTGGCGGCTCATCCCGGCAGTCTGCCAGGCGTTCGATCCGGCGGGTTTGTTGCCCGCGCCAACTTACCTCTTGCGCTCCGGGGCGATGTGGCTTAGTTTTGCCGTCGAAGCGCTTCCCGGAAGCGCTTAGACAATGCTACGAAGGAGTCGCGATGGCCAAGATCGACGAGGTCGCCCGTGCCGCGGGTGTGTCGATCAGCACGGTCTCCTACGCGCTCAGCGGCAAGCGTCCGGTGTCGGCCGAGACGCGGCGCCGCATCCAGGCCGCGGTGCACGAGCTCGGCTATAGCCCCAACGCCGGCGCCCGGATGCTCGCCGGCAGCCAGACGAACATCTTCGCGCTGTCCGAGCCGCTCCGCGCCGACAGCCACGCCCCGAGCCACATGGCCTTCATGCACGCGATGACCGTCGCTGCCCGCCGCAAGGAATACGACATGCTCCTGCTCACCGACGAAGACGCGTCGGCCGGCATGAAGCGGGTCGCGGCGAGTGGACTCGTGGATGCCATCCTCGTGCTGGACGTCGCCCCCGACGACCCGCGCGTCGAGATCGCCCGCGCCAGTGCGACGCCGACGTTGTTCGTCGGCATCCCGAACGACCACGCCGACCTCGTGTGCGTCGACCTCGATTTCGAGAGCGCCGCCGTCGCCGCGGTCGATCGCCTCGCCGACGCCGGCCATCGGGAGATCGGCCTCATCGGCGGGTCGCGCCGCGCGTACGAGAAGTCCAACTTCCCGCCCCGCGTGCGGACGGCCGTCACGGAGCGCGCGACCGAGCGCGGGATGAACGCCCGGGCCGTGGCATCCGGCGAGGTCGTCACCGACCGGAGTCACGTGCGCCGATCGGTGCGGGAGTTCGTCGCCGCGGGCGTCACCGGCATCGTGCTGCACGCCCCGGAAGAGGTGCTGCAGGTCGCGCTCGTCGAGCTCGCGGCCCTCGGCAAGAGCGTGCCGCGCGACGTGTCGATCGTCTCGGTGGGCAGCAGCTTCGACACCGATGCGCTCCCCACGCCCGTCGACTCGATCCCGCTCGTGCCCCAGAGCTCGTGCGAGCTCGCGGTCGACCTCGCCATCGAGCTGATCGCCGGTCGGCCCGTGGCATCCGGTCTTCACCTCATCCCTCCCGCCTACCTCGAGCGCGGCTCCGTCGCCGCGGCTCCTCCCGCCTGACCCTCCCAACTCCACAGCCTGCGCCGTTCGCCCATCATCGAAGCGCTTCGACAACATTTCGATGACCCGGCCGCGACGCATCCGCCCCCGCTAGCGGACACCCATGAACCAGCGGATCACAGTGAAAGGAGTGCCAACGATGGCACGCACGAACGCCCAACGACGCGCGACCCGAGCCCTCACGACCCTCGGCTCGATCACCGTCGCCGCCCTCGCCCTCTCGGCCTGCAGCGGGGGAGGCGACTCCGGTTCCACCGACGGCGAGGGCCAGACCCTCACCCTCTGGCACTACGAGGGCGCCGACAGCGCCATGGCCAAGGCCTGGAACGCAGCGATCCCGATCTTCGAGGAACAGACCGGCGCGACGGTGAAGGTCGAGGAGAAGTCCTTCGAGCAGATCCAGAAGACCGCCAGCCAGGTGCTGGACACGGACGCCGCGCCCGACCTCATGGAATTCAACAAGGGCAACGCGACGGCGGGCTTTCTCGCCAGCACGGGGCTCATCTCCGACATCGGCGACGCCGTCGCCGAGTACGGGTGGGATGCCAAGCTCGCCCCATCGCTGCAGACCACCGCGAAGTACACCTCCGACGGTGTCATGGGTGGAGACACCTGGTACGGCGTGCCCAACTACGGCGAGTTCGTCGGCGTCTACTACAACCTCGACGCCTTCGCCGCCGCCGGTCTGGAAGTGCCCACGACGTACGACGAGTTCGTCGCGGTGCTCGACGCCTTCGTCGCGAAGGGCATCACGCCCCTCGCCGAAGCCGGGGCCGAGTACCCGCTGGGACAGCTCTGGTACCAGCTCGCGCTGACCGAGGCCGACCGCTCGTGGGTCGACGACTACCAGCTCTACAAGAACCCCGTCGACTGGAGCGGCACCGAGGTGGAGTACGCCTCCGAGACGCTCAAGGACTATGTCGACAAGGGCTACATCGCCACGGACGTGTCGTCGGTCAAGGCCGAGGACGCCGGCGTTTCGTTCATCAACGGCACCTCGCCGATCTTCGTGTCGGGGTCCTGGTGGTACGGCCGTTTCGCGAGTGAAGCAGGCTTCGACTGGACGCTGTCGGCCTTCCCCGGGTCGAAGCTGTCGCTCGGCTCGTCGGGCAACCTGTGGGTCGTCCCCGAGCGCTCGCAGAACAAGGACCTGGCGTACCAGTTCATCGACATCACGATGAGCCCCGAGATCCAGGCGATCATCGGCAACAACGGCGGCGTGCCCGTCGCTGCGGACACCGCTGACATCACGGATGCCAAGAGCAAGGAGCTCATCGACACGTTCAACGGCATCCTCGACGAGGACGGTCTGTCGTTCTACCCCGACTGGCCCGCGCCCGGCTTCTACGACGTCCTCGTGCAGGAGCTGCAGGGTCTCGTGACCGGCAGTCAGGATGCCGCCACGACGAACGCCAACCTCGGTGAGAAGTACGACGAAGGCACGGCGGACTTCCGCTGATGGCCCTCTCCACGCGATCGGCTGCTCGGGTGGCACTCCCGCCCGAGCAGCCGGCCATCCCCCAACGCAGCGGCGGCACCGCCGGGTACTGGATGTACCTCCTGCCCGGCTTCGTGCTGCTGCTGGTCATCGTCATCGTCCCGCTCGTGTGGAACGTGTTCCTCACCTTCACCAAGTGGCGCGGCGTCGGCGCCCCCGAGTTCATCGGCCTCGACAACTGGACGAAGCTCCTCTCCGACGAGGACTTCTGGACCTCCTTCACCAATTCGGTGTGGATGGTGCTCGCGATGGTCGTCGTTCCCACGGTCGTGGGGCTCGCGGTCGCGGCACTCCTCTTCGACGTCGTGGGCCGCAAGTTCGGCGGCAAGGTCGGCAGCTTCCTCCGCGCCACCTACTACCTGCCGCAGATCCTTCCCGTCGCCGTGGCCGGCATCGTCATCGGGTGGATCGTGCGCCCCGGCGACACCGGCGCGCTGAACCAGATCCTCGGCGGGCTCGGCATCCCGTCGTACGACTGGCTCGGACAGATGCCCTCGGCGCTCATCGTGCTCATGGTCGTGCTCGTGTGGGTGCAGATCGGGTACCCGGTCGTGGTGTTCATGGCCGCCCTGCAGCGCGTCGACCCCGAGCTGTACGAAGCCGCGGAACTCGACGGAGCCAACTGGTTCCAGCGGTTCTCCGCGATCACCATGAGCATCATCCGGCCGGAGATCTTCGTCGTCACCCTGACCTGCACGATCGCGGCGCTGAAGGTGTTCGGCCCCGTCTACGTCATCACCCAGGGCGGGCCGGCCGGGTCCACCATCGTCCCGGCGTACTACGCCTACCTCGAGTTCTTCACGAAGCGGAACGTCGGCTACGGCGCCACGATCGCGACGGTGCTGACGATCCTCGTCGTCATCGTGTCGATCGTGTTCATCCGCGTGCAGACCTCGCTCGAACGCAAGGAAAGGGCGGGACTGTGACCACCACCGCCGTCATCACCACAGGGCGTTCGCCGCGGCGCGGAGGACGCGGCGGCATGACACGTCGGCGCCCGGTCGACTGGCTGTTGCTCGCGCTCGTCGTCGTCGGCGCGCTCCTCGTGCTCGCGCCGTTCTACCTCGTGCTGGTGAACTCGTTCAAGTCGCCGGTCGACTACGCCACCTCGGGGCCGCTCACCCTGCCGCAGCAGCTCGACTTCGGCGGCATCGTGGACTTCTGGAACCGCGTCGACTTCCCCCGCAAGGTCGGCAACTCGATCCTCATCTCCGGTGTCGTCGCGCTGCTCGCCGTGCTCATCTCGGTGCTCAACGCCTTCGCGATCGGCATCGGCCGGGTGCGTGGCCGCACCGGGATCGTGCTGCTGTTCCTGCTCGCGAACCTGCTGCCGCAGGAGGCGCTGCTGTACCCGCTGTACTACATGTTCAAATCCGTCGGTCTCTACGACAACGTGCTGTCGGTCATCATCGTGTTCACCGTCATCCAGGCCGCGTTCGGCACGTACCTGCTGTCGTCGGTGTACGGGACGTTCCCGCGCGAGATCCTGGAGGCCGCCGCGATCGACGGCGCGACGCGGTGGCAGATCCTCTGGCAGGTCGTCTTCCCGATCAGCCGCCCGACCCTCTCGGTGCTCGTCATCTTCTTCTTCATCTGGACGTGGAACGAGTTCCTCATCCCGCTGACGTTCCTGGCATCCAACGACAACCAGACCGTGCCCGTCGCGATCAGCGTCCTGCAGGGCGACCGACTGATGGACGTCACGACGATCAGCGCCTCGGCGCTGTTGGGGATCATCCCGACGCTGATCTTCTTCCTCATCTTCCAGCGCACGCTGACACGCGGCATCACGGCAGGAGCAGTCAAGTAATGAAGTTCACCGATGGTTTCTGGCTCATGAGGCCGGGTGTCACCGTCGACTACGCCGCCGAGGCGTACGACATCAGCCCGGCGGAGACCCCCGATGGGCCCGGCATCGTGGTGCACGCTCCGACGAAGGTGATCGCCAAGCGCGGCGACGTGCTCAACCGGTCTGTCCTCACCGTGACGCTGTCGTCGCCGCTGGACGGCGTCGTGCGCGTGCGGATCGTCCACCACGACGGGGCGCGCAGCTCGGCCGGGTTCGCGTTGCCGGGGGCGGTCGCGGGCGGCGGGTCGGTCGAGGTGACCTCGGCGGGTGGCATCCTGACCGCGGGGCGGCTCACCGCGCGGGTGGCGCCGGGGGCGCCGTGGGATCTGTCGTTCGAGGTCGACGGGGAGCGTGTCACCGGCAGCGGATTCCGGTCCGTCGGGCGGGTGAGACTCGCCGAGGGTGCGGACGTCGAGAGCGGCGTGATCTCGAACGCGGGGGCCGACACGGGGGTGCCGTTCTCGCGCCACTTCGTGCACGAGCAGCTGGACCTCGGCGTCGGCGAGGCAATCTACGGCCTGGGTGAACGGTTCGGACCCGTCGTGAAGAACGGGCAGACCGTCGACATCTGGAACGCCGACGGCGGGACCTCGAGCGAGCAGGCGTACAAGAGCGTGCCGTTCTACGTCTCGTCCGGCGGCTACGGCGTGCTCGTGAACGACCCCGGGCACGTGTCGTTCGAGATCGGGTCCGAGAACGTCGAGCGCGTGCAGTTCTCGGTCTCGGGCGAGGCGCTGGAGTACCTCGTGTTCGCCGGGCCCACCCCGAAGGACGTGCTCGAGCGCTACACCGCCCTCACCGGTCGCCCGCCGGTGGTGCCGGCATGGTCGTTCGGCACGTGGCTGACGACGTCGTTCACGACCGACTACGACGAAGCGACCGTGACCTCGTTCATCGACGGCATGGCCGAGCGCGACCTGCCCCTGTCGGTGTTCCACTTCGACTGCTTCTGGATGCGCGAGTTCAATTGGACCGACTTCACGTGGGACGAGCGGGTGTTCCCGGATCCGGATGCCATGCTCCAACGCCTCCACGACCGTGACCTGCGCGTGTCGGTGTGGATCAACCCGTACATCGGGCAGCGTTCGCCGCTGTTCGCGGAGGGGGTCGCGAACGGGTACTTCGTTCGGCGACCGGACGGCACGCCGTGGCAGTGGGACCTGTGGGTGCCGGGGATGGCGCTGGTCGACTTCACGAACCCGGATGCCGTGCGCTGGTACCAGTCGTACCTGCGGCGGCTCATCGCGCAGGGGGTGGACTGCTTCAAGACCGACTTCGGCGAGCGGATCCCGACGGACGTCGTGTGGCACGACGGTACGGATCCCGAGCGGATGCACAACCTCTACGCGCAGCTGTACAACGCCGCGGTGCACGAGGTGCTCGTGGAGGAGCGGGGCGTCGGCGAAGCCGTGCTCTTCGCCCGCTCGGCGACCGCGGGCGGGCAGACCATGCCCGTGCACTGGGGCGGCGACAACTCCTCGACGTTCGCGTCGATGGCCGAGACGCTGCGCGGCGGCCTGTCGCTCGCGTGGAGCGGGTTCTCGTTCTGGAGCCACGACATCGGCGGCTTCGAGGGCACGCCCGACCCGGCCGTGTTCAAGCGCTGGGTCGCGTACGGGATGCTGTCGTCGCACAGCCGTTTCCACGGCTCGGACTCGTACCGGGTGCCGTGGGCGTTCGACGACGAGGCCGTCGACGTGACGCGCCGGTTCTCCCGACTGAAGCTGCGGCTCATGCCGTACCTGTACGCGGCGGCGCGTTCGGCCGCGGCCACGGGTGTGCCCGTGATGCGGCCGATGGCGCTGGAGTTCCCCGACGATCCCACGACGCTGCACCTCGACCGCCAGTACATGCTCGGCCCGGACCTGCTCGTGGCGCCGGTGTTCTCGGCATCCGGGGACGTGACGTTCTATCTGCCGTCCGGCGAGTGGACGCACCTGATGACCGGGGAGCACGTCGCGGGTGGCGGGTGGCGTCGGGAGACGCACGGCTTCGACTCGCTGCCGCTGTACGTGCGGCCGGGCGCCGTGCTGCCGTGGGGCGCGCGGGAGGACCGGCCCGACTACGACCACCTCGACGGGCTGACGCTGCGCGTGTTCCCCGGCGGCGAGGGGGTGGCCGAGGTGACGGTGACGGCCCCGGACGGGCGGGCGGAGACGTTCCGCGTGGACCGGGCGGAGGTCACCGAGTAGCGGCCCGGGCGGGGCCGCCGTTCACGGCCCCGCCCGTACGCTGGCGCCATGCGTTCCCTCCGCGAGGTCGCGCCCGGGGTACTTGTCGCCACGAGCCGCATCATGCAGACGACGTCGACCGTGGTCGTTGCTTCCGGTCGGGCCCTTCTCATCGATCCGGCGTGGATGCCCGACGAACTCGACGCCCTGGCCGCCGAGCTCCGCGCACGCGGGCTCACGGTCGCCGAGGGGTTCGCCACACACGCGCACCACGACCATCTGCTGTGGCATCCCGATTTCGGTTCGGCGCCGCGGTGGGCCTCGGCGCGGACGGCCGCGCTCGCGCGCGACGAGCGGGATGCTCTGGTCGCAGCGCTCGGGGCGGAGTTCCCCGCCGAGTTGGTCGAGTTGATGGGGCGGGTGGATGCCGGCTCCCCGGTGTTCGACGTCGAGCTCATCATGCACGACGGGCACGCTCCCGGTCACACGGCCGTGTGGCTGCCGGGGCCACGAGTGCTCGTCGCGGGCGACATGCTCAGCGACGTCGAGCTGCCGTTGCCGTTCGACCCGGATGATGTTCCCGCGTATGAGCGGGCGCTCGAGATGTTGGAGCCGTACGCGCGCGCCGCGCGGATCGTCGTCCCGGGGCACGGATCGGTCGGCACCGACGCGTTCGCGCGGTGGGAGGCCGACCGTCGGTACCTCGCGGACGTGCGACGGACCGGGGAATCGAACGACCCGCGGCGCGCGAACCCGGGGATGGAGGAGGAGTACGCGCGTCTGAAGAAGGTGCTGGGGTAGTCGTGAAGCACCTGCGCGCGGACATGCCCGGCACGCGCGGCGCGAGGGCGCCGTGGCCCGCGGGCGCTGTGCTGAGGCGGGCGGAAGCGTCCGTGGTTCAGAACGGTGCGGCGTCGAGATGTTCGGGCGGAGGCGCCGAGGCGGGCTCGTCGGGCAGGAACCTCACCGCCGGTGTGTAGGGCAGGGGATCATCCGCATAGACCCGCCCGGTCGGCGAGGTCCACTCGAGCACCCCGCCGGGGAGTTGTCTGACCTTCCACCGCGTGAACTGCTTCTGGCTGTGATGCCTCTGGCAGAGGTGAGGCTG
>NZ_JAJGNJ010000014.1 GCF_020781835.1 Microbacterium testaceum | reverse complement strand
CACTCCTCGCTCGGCTACCTACCCCCAGTCGAGTACGCTCGACAGTGCACCCATCAAATGGAAACCGACGACTCACAGAACGTCCGGACCGAATGAAGGGGGCGGCTCACCCGCGGAGCGACCCTTCCGCCACGGGGCGCCCTCGACGGCTGACACGGTGGCCTCGATGCGGACGTCGACGATCGCGGGATCCTCGGGCAAACCGGCGCCGGTCCACGCGAGCGGGATCACGTTTCCGGCGCCGCTGGACGAGGTGAACGTGGTCGCGGCGCGGGTTTCGGCATCCATGGCTGTCTGGACGTACCCGATCGACGAGGTGAGATCTTCTGCAGTGTCGCGGACGCGACGCGCAGCGAGCACGTCGCCGTCCTCGGAGTCAGCGATGGCCTGACCGACGGCAGCGAACAGCCCCATGCTGCTGTGCGCGACGAACACCACGGAGAGAACCAGCACGACGCCGGCGATGGCCGCTATCGCGACGGCGGCGACGATACGGCGACGGATCATCCGCGGACCGCCGCCCGTGTCCGTCAGGCGCTCTTGCGCTTCTGCGCGAGCACCACGGTGGCGGGGGCGCCGTCCTCGACCGACGCGCGCGTGATGACGACCTTCGCGACGTCGTCGGCGGAGGGGATGTCGAACATCACCGGGCCCAGCACATCTTCGAGGATCGCACGCAGCCCGCGGGCGCCGGTCTTGCGTGCCACGGCGAGGTCGGCGATCGCGCGCAGCGCCTCCTCTTCGAACTCCAGCTGCACGCCGTCGATCTCGAACATGCGCTGATACTGCTTGACGAGCGCATTGCGCGGGGCCGTGAGGATCTCCATCAGTGCGTCCTGGTCGAGGGGAGACACGGATGCCACGACGGGAAGGCGACCGATGAACTCGGGGATCAGACCGAACTTGTGCAGGTCTTCCGGCAGCACCTCGCTGAAGAGGTCGGGCGCGTCCTCCTTGCGGTGCAGCGGAGCGCCGAATCCGACGCCGTGCTTACCGACACGAGCGGAGATGATCTCTTCCAGGCCCGCGAAGGCGCCGGCCACGATGAACAGCACGTTCGTCGTGTCGATCTGGATGAACTCCTGGTGCGGGTGCTTGCGGCCGCCCTGCGGCGGGACCGAGGCGACCGTCCCCTCGAGGATCTTCAGCAGAGCCTGCTGCACGCCCTCACCCGAGACGTCCCGTGTGATCGAGGGGTTCTCGGCCTTGCGGGCGATCTTGTCGACCTCGTCGATGTAGATGATGCCCGTCTCGGCACGCTTGACGTCGAAGTCGGCGGCCTGCAGGAGCTTGAGGAGGATGTTCTCGACGTCTTCGCCGACGTAGCCCGCCTCGGTGAGGGCCGTGGCATCCGCGACCGCGAACGGCACATTCAGACGCTTCGCGAGCGTCTGCGCCAGGTAGGTCTTGCCGCACCCGGTGGGACCGAGGAGCAGGATGTTGCTCTTGGCGATGTCGATCTCTTCGGCGCGCTGTTCGGCCGGCTGCAGCGTCCCGTGCGAGCGGACGCGCTTGTAGTGGTTGTAGACGGCGACCGCGAGCGCTCGTTTGGCCGGTTCTTGGCCGACCACGTACTCCTCGAGGAAGCCGAAGATCTCACGGGGCTTCGGAAGATCGAAGTCGGCGACCTCGCCCGAGGACGACTCGGCCATACGCTCTTCGATGATCTCGTTGCACAACTCGACGCACTCGTCGCAGATGTACACGCCCGGACCGGCGATCAGCTGCTGCACCTGCTTCTGGCTCTTGCCGCAGAAGGAGCATTTGAACAGATCGGCGCTTTCCCCGATGCGTGCCATGCCCGTGCCTCCCTATCCCCGGCCACTCGCCCGAATGACTTTGAGCCTAACCGCTGCCCGCGACATTCGAGGGCATTTGCGCGAGTGCCGTTGCTGTGATCGCCGATGGCGGACACGGATGCCGCGGCCGAGCACCGCGGCATCGGTCCCGCCGAACGACGATGCCCCGCCGGTGGTGTTCCGGCGGGGCATCGTGCGCGCATTCAGGCGGTGAGAGCCGCCGGCACGCGCTTGCGGGTCGTCAGGACCTGGTCGACGATGCCGTACTCCATCGCCTCCTGTGCCGAGAGGATCTTGTCGCGGTCGATGTCCTTGTTGACCTTCGCGACGTCCTGGCCGGTGTGACGGGCCATCGTCTCTTCCAACCACGTGCGCATGCGCATGATCTCGGCGGCCTGGATCTCGATGTCCGATGCCTGGCCGTGACCGGACTCGCCGACGGCGGGCTGGTGGATCAGGATGCGGGCGTTCGGAAGGGCCAGACGCTTGCCGGGGGCGCCGGCAGCGAGCAGCACCGAGGCCGCCGAGGCGGCCTGGCCGAGCACGACCGTCTGGATCTGCGGCGAGACGTATTGCATGGTGTCGTAGATCGCCGTCATGGCCGTGAACGAGCCGCCGGGCGAGTTGATGTACATGATGATGTCGCGGTCGGGGTCCTGCGACTCGAGGACGAGCAGCTGTGCCATGACGTCATCGGCCGAAGCGTCGTCGACCTGGACGCCCAAGAAGATGACGCGGTCCTCGAACAGCTTGTTGTACGGGTCCTGGCGCTTGTAGCCGTAGGCCGTGCGCTCCTCGAACTGGGGCAGGATGTAGCGGCTGCTCGGCATGTGCGCGGCGCCGCCGCCGAAGGTGGGAGTGTGCATTGCGGTGTCCTTTCCTCTCGCCCTCGGCCTCAGGCCGCGGTCCCGCCGCCGCCGGCGACGTCGGTCGCGTGCTCGCGGATGTGGTCGACGAAGCCGTACTCGAGGGCCTCGTCGGCGGTGAACCAGCGGTCGCGGTCACCGTCGGCGTTGATCTGCTCGACGCTCTTGCCGGTCTGGGCGGCGGTGATCTCGGCGAGACGCTTCTTCATGTCGAGGATGAGCTGCGCCTGCGTCTGGATGTCGCTCGCCGTGCCGCCGAAGCCACCGTGCGGCTGGTGCAGCAGCACGCGAGCGTTCGGGGTGATGTAGCGCTTGCCCTTGGTGCCGCTGGTGAGCAGCAGCTGACCCATGGACGCGGCCATGCCGATACCGACCGTGACGATGTCGTTCGGCACGAACTGCATCGTGTCGTAGATCGCCATGCCGGCCGTGATCGAGCCGCCGGGCGAGTTGATGTAGAGGTAGATGTCCTTCTGCGAGTCCTCTGCGGCGAGCAGCAGGATCTTGGCGCAGATCTCGTTGGCGTTCTCGTCACGCACCTCCGAACCGAGCCAGATGATGCGGTCCTTCAGCAGCCTGTCGAAGACGCTCGTTGCCATAAGGGGTTCGGGCATTGGTGCTCCTCTTCCGGTGATCTGCAACGAATCTACCGGCGCGGTTCAGGCCGGGTCGCCGTGTTCGCCGCGGGCGGATCAGGCGTGTCCGTCGGCGATCTCGCGCGCGTATCCGGTCACGGAGCGGGTGTAGCGCGGCAGGTGCGGAGCGAGCGCCTGGAGCGCGATGGAGGCCGCCCGCTCGGCGTCCCCCGACGAGACGAGTGCGAGGGCGTAGAACGCCGCCACCGCGTCGTGGAGCGGTCCCCGTGGCTCGCGCTCGTACTCGCCGCGGAGCAGTGTGAGAGCCTCGTCGACCTTGCCGAGATTGCGGATCGTGCTCGCGAGCTGGATCGTCGCACGGGTGCGACGGTGATCGTCGAGCCCGATCTCCAACGCCCGGCGGTAGAGCACCTCAGCCTCTCCCTCGAGCCCTGCGGAGTCGCGAGCGCCCGCGCGTTCGAAGAGAGCGACAGCGTCGTCGTCGGGTCGTTCGCTCGCGAGGACGTCGATCCGTTCGATGAGCTGTTGCTCGGTCAACGTCGTGTCATCCCACACCGCGTCGACGCGGTCCTGCCAGTCGTCCATGTACGTTCTTCCCTGCGTCGTGAGCGGCGCCTTCCGGCCGCGAACCCCGTCGAGTGTCCAAGACACGCCGTATCGGTCGGTCGTCATCCGGCGTGTCGTGGACAGTCAGCTAACGAGGCGGTGACAGGAACAGGGGATGGATGCCGTGGCATCCACCCCCTGTCTGCACGACGTGCGAGTGTTACTCGCTGTCGGCGGCCTTCTTCTTGGCCGGAGCGCGCTTCTTGGCGGGAGCCTTTTTGGGGGCCTCCTCGACGGGGGCCTCTTCCGCCTCGACGACGGCGTCCGCGTCGGCGGCGGCGTCGGCGATCTCCTGCGCCTCTTCGACGACCTCGTCCTCGGCGTCGGTGGGCTCTTCACCCTCGACGGCGACGAAGCCGGTCAGGTCGACGGGCTTGCCGTTGGTGTCGACGACGGTCACCTTGCCCAGGGCGATCGCGAGCGCCTTGTTGCGGGCGACCTCGCCGACCATGGCGGGCAGCTGGTTGCCCTGCTGCAACGCGTTGACGAAGTCCTGCGGGGCCATGCCGTACTGCGCGGCCGACTGGATGAGGTACTGCGTCAGCTCGTCCTGCGACACCTGGACGTCGGCATCTTCGGCGATCTTGTCGAGGACCATCTGGGTGCGGAACTGCTTCTCGCTGGCCTCGGTGACCTCGGCGCGGTGCACGTCGTCGTCGAGGCGGTTCTCGCCCTCGAGGTGGTTGTGCACCTCGTCCTCGATGAGCTGCGGCGGGACGGGGATCTCGACGGCCTCGAGCAGCGCCTCGACGAACTTGTCGCGCGCGGCCGCGCCCTGCGTGAAGACGGACTGCTCGGACACGCGCTCGGCGAGCGACGCGCGCAGCTCCTCGAGGGTGTCGAACTCGGATGCCATCTGGGCGAAGTCGTCGTCGGCCTCGGGGAGCTCGCGCTCCTTGACGGCGGTGATGGTGACCGAGACCTCGGCCTCTTCGCCGGCGTGGTCGCCGCCGACGAGCTTGGAGCGGAAAGTGGTCTGCTCGTCGGCCGTGAGCGAGTCGATGGCCTCGTCGATGCCCTCGAGCAGCTCGCCGGAGCCGACCTCGTACGACACGCCCTCGGCGCGGTCGATCTCGGCGCCGTCGATCGTGGCGACCAGATCGAGCTCGACGAAGTCGCCCTTCGCGGCGGGACGGTCCACGGTCACGAGAGTGCCGAATCGGGCGCGCAGGCGGTCGAGCTCGGCATCCACGGCCGCGTCGTCGGTCTCGACGGCGTCGACGGTCACGGTGATCGTGTCGTAGGCGGGCAGATCGAACTCCGGACGAACGTCGACCTCGACGTCGACGACCAGGTCACCCGAGTAGTCCTTGAGCTCGGGCAGCTCGACGATCTCGGCGCTGGGGCGGCCGATGACACGCAGCTCCTGGTCCTCGACGGCCTGGCGGTAGAACCCGTCGAGACCCTCGTTGACGGCGTGCTCGATGACGGCGCCGCGGCCGATGCGCTGGTCGATGATCGGCGCGGGCACCTTGCCCTTGCGGAAGCCGGGGATCTGCACGTCCTGAGCGATGTGCTCGTAGGCGTGGGCGATGCTCGGCTTGAGCTCTTCGGGCGAGACCGTGATGTGGAGCTTGACCCGGGTCGGGCTGAGCTTCTCGACGGTGCTGTTGACCATGCGGTGTGTTCTCCTCGTGTGGCCCGCGCGCACGCGGGGGCCGGCTAGGCCTGTGGTCTGTGGGGCCGTTTGCGTCGGGGCGACAGGATTTGAACCTGCGGCCTCCCGCTCCCAAAGCGGGCGCTCTACCAAGCTGAGCTACGCCCCGGGGCGACGCGCAAGACGCGTTCGACGAAACGACCCCTGGAAGTCTAGTCGATGGAGGTGTGAGCGCCGATCGAGAAGCTTCGCGGATGCCGCGGCGCGACTCGAGAACAGGTCATGCCGCGAGGACAGGCCGATCCGGCCCCGATCGCCCGGCTCTGAACGCAGCCCCCGTTGTGGTCACCGCCGTGTTCGTCGGACGGCCCGGCGTGAAGTAGAGTGGTCGACGCTGCGGTTCGCCGCCGCGGGGATGTAGCTCAATGGTAGAGCCTCAGTCTTCCAAACTGATGGTGCGGGTTCGATTCCCGTCATCCCCTCCACATCGACTCTCAGCTGAGCGCTGGGTCTTCCCCGAGCACCGCCCGAAATGATTCCGGCAGCGCCACGTTCTCCCCGGCATCCGCGAAGAATCCGGCCACCTGCTGCGGCCGATACCCGGCGATGCCGCAGCCCACCTCGGTGACGAGGAACCGCAGTTCGGGATGCTCGGCCGCGAAAGCGATGAAGCGCCGCGCGTGCTCCTCGAACACCGTGAGTCCGGACATCGTGTCGATGCCGTAGGACTGTCCCTGCAGCCCCTCGGACTGTCCCCAGATCGCACCGAAGCGGTCGTGCGCGAACCGCGCCGCGCCCCCGCCGTGCGCACCTGAGGCGTTGGAGCCGAAGACGAAGATCTCACCGGGCTGGAGCGTTTCGATGTGCATGGTCGCACGCTAGACGCGAGGCGCGCCCCATCGCGAGGGGGTTGATCGGCATCCCGATCTTGCCGACGTCCCGTGCGGGTGACCCTCGGCGTTCATCCGTCCCCGCGAGGCGAACACGGTGTGGTAGGAATAGCGCGTGGTCGCCCGAGGCCACGAATTGCTCGCCGCAGGGGTGCTGCGAGCTCGGCGTGCACCGTTTATGGGGGGAACATGTCCACGTCCTTTGGTGCGCGTACGCGCCGGTACATTTCCAGTGCGGTCGCGCTGGCGCTCACGCTGTCGTTGGGGCTGGGCGTAGCCCCCGCGGCCTCGGCGGCTCAGCCGACGCCCACGCCCACACCGACACCGGTGTCCGCCAGCCCCACGGCATCCCCGGCGCCCGGACAGACCGCGTCCGCCACGCCGCGACCGACGAGCACACCCGCTCCCAGCCCGACCACGACACGGACGCCGACGCCGACCACCTCGGCCACGCCGACGCGTACACCCTCGCCCACCACGTCGGCCACGCCGACGCCGAAGCCCACCGTCAGCCCGACGAAGACCCCGACCCCGACTCCGAGCCCGACCGGTTCGTCCCAGCCGATGTCGATCTCCGGGCTCATCTCCGTCGCGAGCGGATCGTCGTTGCCCGCCACCGGCATCACGGTGCGCGCGTACAGCAAGGACGACCTCTGGACCGAGGTGGCCGCCGCGACCGTGACGTCGAACGGGAAGTACACCCTGAGCGGGCTGAAGGCGGGAGGGTACGTGCTGTTCGTCGACGTCGCCCCCTCCACCGGTCTGCTCGCCGAGTGGTACAACGACAAGACCAGCCGGTACGCCGCCGACGCGATCACGCTCGCCGCCGGGGTCGATCGCACCGGCGTCAACGTGACCCTGGCGAAGGCGGCATCCATCTCCGGTGTCGTGACCGTGCCGGCGGGCACGCCCGGCGGGGTCAGCGGCGTCTTCGTGTCGGCGTACGACCAGTCCCAGAGCTGGATCGGTTCGGCCGCTGTCGCGGCAGACGGCTCCTACACCGTCTCGTCGCTCCCCGCCGGCCCTGTCTTCCTGCAGTTCAGCTCCAGCTCCAGCAGCGGACTCGTCACGGAATGGTTCAACGACAAGAAGGATTTCTCGACGGCCGACGCCATCACACTCACCGCCGGCGAGAAGCGCACCGGAGCCGATGTCACGCTCGCCAAGGGCGCCGTCATCAGCGGGCGCGTGTCCGTGCCCACGGGGGTCACGATCAGTAGTTGGACGATCAGGGTGTCCGTGTACCACGCGAACCAGCGCTGGGTCGCCGACACCTATGCGGCGAGCGACGGCACCTACCGCCTCGCGGGTCTCCCCGCGGGCGACTACCGCCTGCAGATCGACGCCGACACCTCCAGCGGCCTGCGCGACGAGTGGTACGAGGATGCCGCGAACTTCGGTTCCGCGAAGACGGTCACCGTCGCGGCAGGAGCGACTCGCACCGGCGTGAACCCGACCCTCGCACGCGGGGCCACGATCTCAGGGCGCGTCACCGTCCCGGCCGGCTCCTCGCCCTCCGAGGTCTCGATCTACGTGTACGACTCGTCGCAGAGCACGGTGGGGTACACCAACGTCCGATCCGACGGGACGTACTCCGTCGGCGGTCTGCCGGGCGGGAGCCTCCGCGTCCGCTTTTCCGCCTACTCGCCGTCGGTCCTCCTGCCCGAGTGGTGGAAGGACGCCGCGGACTTCGCCTCGGCGACTCCGATCGACGTGTCGGCGGGAGGCACACGCACCGGCATCGACGCCACCCTCGGTGCGGGCGCCTCGATCTCGGGAACGGTCACCGCTCCGGCGGGCTACGCCGTCAGCGGCGGCTCGGTACAGGTGTACTCGAGCGAGCACAACTGGGTGTCCTCCACTCCCGTCAGCGCCGACGGGTCTTACGCCGTCACGGGATTGCGCGAGGGCACGTACCACCTCCGGTTCCAGCCGCCGTACGGCTCCGCGCTGCTTTCGGAATGGTGGGACGACGCCACGACATGGTCGGCGTCCACCGGCATCACCCTCGCCAGCGCACAGGCCGTGACCGGTGTGGACGCCCAGTTCGCCGTCGGTGCCACGATCACCGGCACCGTGACCGTACCCGTCGGCACACCCCGGGGATCGAATGGCAGCCGCATCTCCGTCTACGCGTCGTCGAACTCGGGAGGGTCCTACTCCTCGTCGAGCACCACCGTCAACGCGGACGGGACCTACGCGCTTCGGGGGCTTCTCCCCGGCGAGTACGTCATCTCGTTCCAGGCACCCGACGAATGGGGGCTGATCGACGAGTACTACAACGATGTGGCGACCTACGCCGACGCGACACGTGTCGCAGTCGGTGCGGGCCAGACCGTGAGCGGCGTCGACGCGAGCTTGATCACGGGAAGCACAATTTCGGGGCGTGTGACGCTTCCTGCTGGGGTTTCCGTCGACTCGATGCAGTACCGGGTCACCGCGTACGGCCCGCAGATGAGCTACGTGGCGTCCACCGGCATCCAGGTAGACGGCACCTACTCGCTGCGAGGACTCCCCGCCGGGTCTTATCGGCTCCAGTTCTCAGCGCCCTCGAGCTCGGGCGTGCTGTCGGAGTGGTATTCCGACAAGGCCAACTACTGGTCCGCGGACTCGCTTACGGTGACCGCCGCGCAGTCCGTGTCCCATGTGGACGTCACTCTGGACCGCGGCGGAGTGGTGAAGGGCTACGTACGGGACGCGGCCGGTGCTCCCGTGTCGAACGCGCGCGTGACGATACACCCACGATCCGGCAGCACGTGGGGATGGGGCTCGTCCGTCACCACCGACAGTGCGGGTGCGTACACGTTCACCGGCCTGAGCCCGGCGACCTATGCGCTCGAGTTCACTCCCCCGTCGGGTTCGGCGCTGCTGCCCGAGTGGTGGAACGACTCAACGGACCAGGCGACGGCAACCGGCCTGACAGTGGACGCGGGCCAGGTTCGCAGCAACCTCGTCACCAAACTTGCGACGGGCGGCTCGGTGGCGGGAACCGTACGCTCCGCCGACGGAGTCGCCGTGGGCGGAGCGGACGTACGCGTTATGAACCGCGCCGGTGTCGAGGTGGGCTCGTCCCGGACGGACGCGGCAGGTGCGTTCAGGGTGGTCGGGCTGCGCGCCGGAGACGTCGCCGTCGGTGTCCTCACGGGGGGTGGGCTGACGTTCTCCAACGGCGCCGGCTCGATCGTCGCGGCGGCGTTCTCATCCGTGGCGCTCGGTCGGACCACCACCGTCGAGATCGCCCTGGGTGGTCGCTCGATCACCGGCGTCATCACCGCGGCCGACACCGGCGCGGCGATCTCGAGCGGTACGGTCACGCTGTACTCGTCGACCGGCGCCGCCGGGATTCAGGCCACCATCGGCAAGGGCGGCGCGTACGCGCTGCGCAACGTCCCGCCCGGTTCCTACACGCTCGCGGTCCGTCCCGCCGATGCCGCGTACGCGCAGACATGGGCCTTCGGTGCGTCCTCAGCGGCAGAGTCCGACTACTTCACGATGAGCACGACATCGCTGAAGAAGAACCTCGCGGTGCTCCGTGCCGGTGCGATCACAGGTGACGTCCGCACCTCGTCGCAAGGGGGTCTGTCGCTGGGCCTGTGGCAGTCGAACGGCGCGACATGGGAGCGCACCGGGTCGCAATGGATCTCCGACGGCCAGACCTTCACGTTCGGGAGCCTCGCACCCGGCGTGTACGCGCTCGTCTCCTCGACCTACGATTTCGCATCCGACGATCCGGCGTCGGCGCCGCGGATCACGGTGGGCGCGGGTGCCACTGTCGACATCGGGACGGTGACGGATGTCCCAGCCTCGGCGGGGAGCCTGAGCGGGTCGGTGTCCGGCATCACATCCGCCTCGAACGTCGCCGTGTTCGTGACGTCCGCCGACGGCACGATCCGCTCCACCACGGTGAAGCGCACGGGACCGACGTCGTTCACCTACACGTTCCCCGCACTGTCTGCAGGTTCGTACACCGTGGGGGTGCAGAGCCCGTCGGCGCCCACCGCCTGGTACGGCGGGACGAGCGCCTCGTCCGCGCGGAAGGTGACCGTGTCGGCCGGAGGCGCCGCGAGCGCAAACCTCGCTGTCGTCCCGGGCAAGGCGAGCCTCGTCGGCACCGTGACCGGTCCCGACGGCGTCGGGGTTGCCGGCGTGTACGTCGCTGTCACGGAGACAACGGCCGCCGGCGGCATCGTCGACGCGAGGAGCGTCACCACGGGAGCGGACGGGCGCTACTCATTCCCCTCCGCGCTCGCCGCCGGTCACGCATACACCGTGACCGCGAGCAACTCGCCCGGGACGTCGGCGCGCGCGGAGATCCTTGCGCGCACGGGGTCTCAGACGGTGGACCTGGCGTTCGCGGCGCCCGCACGTCTGAAGGGCACCGTCCTGGATGCCACGACCGGCGCGCCCGTGGTCGGAACACCGGTACACATCGTCCTCAACAACGATGAGGGGCTCGTCGAGGAGACAGTGACCGACTCGCGCGGTCGGTACGACTTCTCGGATCTGTCGAGCGGGTCGTACCGCGTGCGGGTCGGTGCCTACAGCAGCGGCTACTCCCTGCCGGACGCGAGGAACTCGACGTACGCCCCGGAGTGGGTCGACAACGCCGCGACCCGCAGCGCCGCGACACCCGTGGCGGTGACGGCAGGATCGGTGGCCACCGTCCCCACGAGCAAACTGTCGGCCGGAGGCTTGCTGACCGGCCGGGTGAAGGCATCTCTCGCGACGGGCGGGAACGTCTGGCTCAGCAACGCGCACGTGTCGGTGAAGACCACCTCGGGTGAAGAGGTCGTGTCCGCGGAGACGAGCGCGACCGGAGCCCCGGGCGTGTACTCCGCCGTCCTCCCGCCGGGCACGTACCGCGTGTGCGCCTCCCTTCCGACGGGGGTTCCCCGGAGCGACCACTTCGGCGAGGCGTGCGGCACCACGACCGTCACCGTCAAGGCCGGGGCGGCGTCCACGGCGAACGTGACGCTCACCGAGCTGAAAGACCTGCAGACGACGAAGCCGCGCATCATCGGCAGCCCGAAAGTCGGGTCGACGCTGACCGCGGATCCCGGCGCGTGGACGGCGGGCACCACGCTCGGTTACACCTGGTTCGCCGGGAGCCAGGCGATCGCCGGGGCGACGAAAAGCACGTTTCGACTGACGTCCGCACAGGTGGGCAAGGCGATCACCGTGAGGGTCCGCGGGACCCAGACCGGCTACGTGCCCGCTTCGCTGACATCCTCCGCCACCAGCCCGGTGAAATGAGTCCGCGGGGCCGGCGGTCCACGCCGTCGGCCCCGCGGACGACCGACTGGCGGTCGCCCTAGGCTCGAGTCGATGATCACATGGGCGAACCGCTGGCAGATCCCCCTCTACCTGACGGGGATTCTCGCGGGCGCCGCGGTCGGAATCCTGCTGCCCAGCGCGACTCCCGTCTTCACGGCGCTCGTCAATCCGACCCTGATCGTGCTCCTGTTCGCGACGTTTCTCGCGGTGCCGTTCGTCGAGATCGGCCGCGCGGCGCGCGATGTCCGCTTCCTCGCGGCGATCCTCCTCCTCAACTTCGCACTCGTGCCGGCGCTGGTCTTCGGGCTCTCCCGCTTCGTCGCCCACGATCGGGCGATCCTCGTCGGCGTCCTGCTCGTCCTGCTCGCCCCCTGCATCGACTACGTCGTTGTCTTCACGCGGATCGCCGGCGGCGCGGCATCCCGGCTTCTGGCCGTGTCGCCCGTGGTCATGCTCGTTCAACTCGCGCTGCTGCCAGTCTTCATCGGGCTCATGGCCGGACCCGACGTCATCGACGGTATCGACATCGCCCCGTTCACGAGCGCGTTCGGCCTCTTCGTCGTCCTGCCGATGGGACTCGCCGCTCTCACTCAGGCGCTGGGACGCCGGGTCGCGGTCGCACGAATGGTCGAGCGCAGCATGGATGCCGCGATGGTGCCGATCCTCGCCGTCACCCTCGCGGTCATCGTCGCGGCCCACGTCGGGACGGTCCGCGACCATGTGAGTGCCCTCTTAGGGGTGCTCCCCGTGTACGTCGCCTTCCTCGTGGCCGCACCGCTCCTGGGCGTCGTCGTCTCCCGGCTCTTCCGGCAGGATGCGGCAACGGCGCGGGCGACGGTGTTCTCCGGCTCCACGCGGAATTCGCTCGTCGTCCTGCCGCTCGCCCTGGCCCTGCCCCAGCCGCTGGCCGCGGCATCCGCCGCCGTCGTCGCGCAGACCGTCGTCGAGCTGATCGGGATGATCGTGCTCGTCCGCGTCGTTCCGCGCCTGATTCCGCGGTGAGAATCACTCAGCTGGGGGTCGCCGCCGAATGCCGCTCCACGTGGTCGAGGTAAGTCTGAGCGTTACGCAGGATGCCGGCGCGTTCCTCTGACGTGAGCGCGCGGCGCACCTTCGCGGGCACTCCCGCGACGAGCGAGCCCTCCGGGATTACGGTGCCCTCCAGGACCACCGCTCCCCCGGCCACGAGGCATCCGGGTCCGATCTCGGCGCCCGAGAGCACGACGCTGCCCATCCCGATCAGCGAACCGTCGCCGATCGTGCAGCCGTGCACCACGGCGTTGTGTCCCACCGACACGTCCGCGCCGATCGTGACCGGACGACCCCGGTCGACGTGCACCGACACGTTGTCCTGCAGGTTGCTCCGTGGGCCGAGCACGATCGCCGCGCTGTCCCCGCGCACGACGGCGTTGTACCAGACGCTGGAATCCTCGCCGAGGGTCACATCGCCGATGATGCGTGCACCGGATGCCACGAACGCGGTCGCATGCACCTCCGGCGTCGCATCGGGCAGGGCGAGGACAGTGGCATCGGCAGCGATCGTCATACCGCCGACCCTATCGCCGGAGTGAGGTGAGGATTGCCTGTCTACCAGGGATTTAGCCGAGCCTCATCTTGCTTGCGGAATGTTCCGGGCTGAGTAGCGTTGCTGTCAGAACGACTTCCGAAGAACCCGAGGAGATCTCATGAGCACCGTTCAGACGCCCGCCGCCACCACCGTCGACTCGACCATGGCGTCCAGCACCGCACAGTTCCTCTCGCCGGTCGTCCTCGGTCTGGAGGCCCTCGTCGTCAACGGCAAGCAGGCGCATTGGCACGTGCGCGGTTCCAACTTCATCGGCGTGCACGAGCTGCTCGACACCGTCGTCGCCCACGCGCAGGACTGGGCCGACCTCGCTGCGGAGCGCATCGTCGCCCTCGGTCTCCCCATCGACTCGCGCCTGTCCACCGTCGCCGCCAAGGCGAAGGAGACCGCCGTCCCCGCGGGCTTCGCTCAGTCCGACGTCATCATCCGCGCCGTGATCGCCGACATCGACGCCGTTCTCGTCGACATCCAGACCGCCATCGACGGCCTCGACGAGACCGACCTGTCGAGCCAGGACGTCGCGATCGAGATCAAGCGCGGCCTCGACAAGGACCGCTGGTTCCTCTTCGCGCACCTCGCAGCCTGACGGACCCTCCGAGAAGGGGGCGGCGCTTCGGCGTCGCCCCCTTCTCGCGTCAGGAGTCAGGACGCGTGCGTCACCCGACCCGCGATGAGTGTGGTGCGGACGGGCATGGAACGCAGACCGCGCTCATCCGCGGTGCGAGGATCGGCGTCGACGATGACGAGGTCCGCACGCGCTCCCGGGGCGATCTCCGCGGGAGAGGTCGATCCTCCCGCGGTGGATGCCGCGATGGCGGTGTCGATGTCGACACGCTGATGCGGTTGCCACGCATCGCGCCCATCTCGGGTGCGGAACACCGCGGATGCCATCGCGGCCCACGGGTCGAGCGGCGCGACGGGGGCATCGGAGCCGAAGCGGAGGTTGCCGCCGCTGTCGGCCAGTGCGCGCAGCGGATACGGCTGCGCGGATTGCTCCGCCCAGATGGCATCCGTCATGTCTCGATCGTCCAGGGCGTGCTCGGGCTGCACGCTGGCGGCGACCCCCAGACGCGCGAACCGCGGAATGTCCGCGTGCGCGACGAGCTGCGCGTGCTCGATCGTGCCCACCGCGCCGGTGCGGGCGTACGCATCGAGCGCGTGCGCGTTGGCGACATCGCCGATCGCGTGGATCGCGCACTCGAGTCCCGCGGCCGTCGCGCGCGTCATGAGGTCCTCGAGCTCGTGAGGCGGGATCGTCAGCAGCCCGTGATTGCCGACATCTCCCGGATAGGGATGAGCGCACGCGGCGGTCCGCGTGCCGAGCGATCCGTCGGTGATGGCCTTGAGTGGGCCGACGCGGACGAGGTCGTGGTGCGCCCCGCGCACGGGGTCGCCCGTTCGAAGGCCTTCCGCGATCGCTCGATCCAGATGCTGCGGATACGTGCCGTACGACACCCGCAGCGCGTCGAATCCCCGTGCGACGCGGCGCTGCCACGGCTCGTCGTTCCAGGTCATGTCGAGGTCGACCAGTCCGACGATCCCCCGCGCGGCGGCGGCGCGCGCCATTCGCTCGACGGCGCGGTCCGCGACATCGGACCCGACGTCGTTGATCCGTCGCGAGATCTCGAACGCCTCCTCCTCGCGCAGCATCCCGGATGCCGAGGGCTCGATGCCCTCGCGACGGAAGGCGGCGGAGTTCATCCACACGCTGTGCACGTCGGCGTTCACGAGGTAGGTCGGCGCCTGGCCCGTGGCGGCATCCAGTACGTCGAGCGTGGGCTCGTCGGGCCACAGTCCATCGCGGAAGCCCACTCCGATGCGCCGGCCGCCGGACACGGGCGCGCGTCCCATGATGGCGGCGGCTTCAGCGGCCGACGCCGCATCCCCGAGCGGGATCCGCTCCACACTGAGCGCCCACTGCACGACATGGACGTGGTGATCCCACAGGCCGGGCAGGAGCCAACCGTCCCTCCCGTCGATGATGTGGCCGCGGGGCCGCAGGTTGCCGGTCGGCGCGATGTCCAGGATGCGTCCGTCGGCGAGCACCAGGTCCACGGGTTCACCGGGCGTGGGCAAGAACTCCCGGCCCGGACCGGCCACACGGACCGCGCGGACGAAGGCCGCGGTCTCGCCGATCATGCCCGCGGTCGCGCGTCGGCGGCGCGGCGCATCTCGGCAGCGAGAGACGGGTTGGCGTACGGCCGATCGCTCAGTCCGTCGATGATCGTGTCCACGACCTCGGCCGAACGGTTCTGCGACAGCTTCCGCTTGGCGACGACCCGCGTCGGTGTCAGCCGGAACCCGACCGTGCCCCGCTCCAGCCGCTCGACGAACTCCGGGTCGTTCGGCGCGCGGTACAGGCCGCGCGCATCGACGCCGTCGCCCTCGAAACGGGCGACGAGACGGTCGAGCACCCGCAGGTTCTCGTCGGGAGAGAGCAGTTCCGGGATGCCGCTGAGATGCGCCGTGACGAAGTTCCATGTCGGCACTGCCGGGACGTCGCCGTACCACCGCGGCGACACGTAGCCATGCGGACCTTGTACGACCACCAGCAGTTCCCGATCCCCGAGCCCGAGGATCGCATCGTCGGGCTTGCCGACGTGCCCCACGATGGCGAGATCGTCACGCTCATCGTCCAGAAGCACGGCGTAGTGGGAGGCGACGAGCCCCTCCGCGCCGGACGAGACCAGGGTGACCCACGGATTCTGCTCGATGAGACGTCGGATCTCGCCGACGTCGGTGATCGCGAAACTCGGATTCTGCCGCACCGGATCAGCCTAGAACGCTCACGCCTGGCAATTCGGACACCAGTACAGCTTGCGTCCGGCCGCCTCTTCCACGAGCACCGTCGTGCCGCAGACCCGGCACGGAAGACCCGCCCGGTGGTACACCCAGTGCCGGTCGTCCCGGTGTGCCATCGCGCGACGGTAGGCCTCGGGGTCGAGATCGTCCATCGTCATCATCTGCCCGGTCTGCACGCCGATCGCCAGCAGGCGCACCCAGTCGCGCCAGATGTCGCGCACGGTCTCCTCCGGCACGTCTCGGCCAGGGGTGTGCGGGTTCTGACGTGCGCGGAAGAGGAGCTCGGCGCGGTAGACGTTGCCGATACCGCTCACGACGGCTTGATCCATCAGCAGCAGGCCGATGGCGGTGGGCTTGCGCCGGACGGTGGCGACGAAACGCTCCTCCCCCTCGGCGATGTCGTCGACGAGCGGGTCGGGACCGAGCTTCGCGATCGTCGCCGCGACCTCGTCAGGGCTCTGCAGCTGGCACGCGGTGGGCCCGCGCAGGTCGGCGCACGTCGCCTCGGTGAGCAGGCGCAGACGCACCGCTCCCACGACCGGAGGCGGCCATTCGGTCTGCTCTTCGAGACCGGTGGTCTGCTCCGACATCCGCACCCGGGCGCGCCGCGGTGCACCGATCGAGGTCAGGGAGTTCTCGCCGGCGGCATCCAGAATCGGCTCGTCCAGGACGGTGCCGCGTTGGTTGGTCTGACCCATGCGTCCGTTCGCGGCGGCGATGGTGGCGTCCACCGCCACCTCGCCGGAGAAGTCCCACGCCCCGTACATACCGAGGTGGACGCGCAGCCACACGTCCGGGTCGAACCGCACGAACATCTGCTTTCCGACGGCGCGGACCTCCAGGGCCCCGCGTCCGTCGATGACCGCCGCACCCTCCGCGAACCGGCCCTGGGGGCTGGATGCCGCCACGGCGCGGCCGACGATGTTGCGGTCGAACTGCCGGGCGATGCGATGGACGGAGTGCCCTTCGGGCATCAGCCTGCCTCGGGGTCGAACGAATCGCTCGCGTCGAGCACGTCGGGCTCCTGCTGCCCCTCGCGGGGGTCGGGTACGAGGATGCCGTCCTGCTCGTAGGCGGCGAGCTGCGCGATCCGGCGGGCATGGCGCTCTTCGCCGGAGAACGGCGTTGCGATGAACCGGTCGATGAACGACACGGCCTCATCGAACGTGTGCTGACGTGCCCCGATCGCGATCACGTTGGCGTCATTGTGCTCGCGCGCCAGTTCGGCCGTCGCGATGCTCCACACGAGGGCGGCGCGGACACCGAGGACCTTGTTCGCCGCGATCTGCTCACCGTTGCCGGATCCGCCGAAGACGACACCGAGCGTCTCGACGCCGTCGGCCTGGTCACGCACGACCGCCTGGGCGGCGCGGATGCAGAACGCCGGGTAGTCGTCGAGCGGGTCGTACTCGATCGGACCGTGGTCGACGACCTCGTGGCCCTGTTCGGCCAGGTGGTGCTGAAGCTGAGTGGAGAACTCGAGACCGGCGTGATCGGTGCCGATGTGAATGCGCATGCGCTCATCCTATTGAGGGTCGCTGACACGTCGGGTGGACGCGAAGGCGCCGCCCACCCGACGCGGGCGGCGCCGCGGTGCGTCAGGGCCGAAGTCCCGCGGCGACGGGCTTGAATCCGGCGCGGACGTTCTCGCAGCACCCCGGACGGCACACGTCATACCAGGGGCCGAGGTCGGTGACGTGGGGACGTTCCGCCTTCGGGGTTCCCTTCAGACGCTCCTCGACGAGGTCGATCAGCCCCGACACGTACGCGGGGTCGATGCCCGGCGTGGGGGTGCGGACGGCACGGATGCCGGCCTCCTCGGCGGCTTCCATCGCTTCGGTGTCCAGGTCCCAGAGGACTTCCATGTGGTCGCTGACGAAGCCGAGCGGCACGATCACCACGGCCTCGGCCCCGCGGCCGGGGAGCTCGGCGATGACATCGTTCACGTCGGGCTCCAGCCACGGCTGCGACGCGGGGCCGGAACGCGACTGGTAGACCAACTCCCACTCGACGTCGGCGACGGCCGCGGCGACCTCGGCCATCACGAAGGCGGCGACGGCCTTGTGCTGCGCCTCGTAGGCACCGCCCTCGCCGAAGTCGACGTCGCGCGGACCCGAGCGCTGGGCATCCGCGGTGGGGATGGAGTGGGTGGAGAAGAGGACGCGGATCTTCTCGGGCGCGACGCCATCGGCGACGTAGGTGGACACGGCATCCTTCACGCCCTCGACGAAGGTCGAGACGAACCCGGGGTGGTCGAAGAACTGGCGCACCTTGTCGATCGTCACCGTCTCGCCGAGGCCGGTGGCCTCGAGCACGCGGGCGTAGTCCTCGCGGTACTGGCGGCAGCTCGAGAACGAGCTGTACGCGCTCGTCGCGATGGCCAGCAGGGTCGTGTCGCCGGCCTCCGCGGCCTCGGTGACGGCTTCCTCGAGGTAGGGCGCCCAGTTGCGGTTGCCCCAGTACACGGGAAGGTTCAGCCCGCGCCGGGCGATCTCGGCCTCGAGCGCCGCCTTCAACTGACGGTTGTGCTCGTTGATCGGGCTCACACCGCCGAAGTGACGGTAGTGGTGCGCGACCTCTTCGAGGCGCTCGTCGGGGATCCCGCGCCCGCGCGTGACGTTGCGCAGGAAGGGGATGACATCGTCCTGACCCTCGGGCCCGCCGAAACCGGCGAGGAGGATGGCGTCGTACGCCACGGGCGTCTCGACCCACCGGGGTCCGGATGCCGCGGCAGGCGACGCGTAGAGGACGGTCTCGGGGCTGGTGTCCGTGTCGGTCGTGCTCACCCCGACATCCTCCCACCTGCGCGATCAGCCCGGGCGTGGGGTATCTCGACATTAGGCTTATACGGTTGTCGTCGGCGCCAGCAGTGCCATCCGCGACGATCCACCCACATCCTCGGGAGAACGCCAGTGCCAGGAGAGAACCTCACCCGCATCGAAGCGCAGGAGCGCCGCGCGATCGTCGACACGCACGAGTACCGCGTGCAGCTCGACCTCACGCGCGGCGACGAGGTGTTCGGTTCGGTGACCACCGCCCGCTTCGCCGCCACCGAGGGGGCGTCGACCTTCATCGACCTCATCGCGCGCACCGTGAACTCCGTGACCCTCAACGGTCGCAGCCTCGATCCGGCAGAGGTCTTCGCCGACTCCCGCATCGCGCTCGACGGACTCCAGGCCGAGAACGAACTCGTCGTGGACGCCGACTGCGAGTACACGAACACCGGAGAAGGCCTCCACCGGTTCGTCGACCCCGTCGACGGCGAGGTCTACCTCTACACCCAGTTCGAGGTGCCCGACTCGCGCCGTGTCTTCACGGTGTTCGAGCAGCCCGACCTCAAGGCCGAGTTCACCTTCACCGTGACGGCTCCCGCCGCGTGGAAAGTCGTCTCCAACTCCCCCACCCCCGAACCGGTCGAGGCCGGCGATGGTGTGGCACGATGGGATTTCCCCGCGACGCCGCGCATCTCGTCGTACATCACCGCCCTCATCGCCGGTCCGTACGAGAGCACGTCCTCCGAGCTCACCAGCGCCGACGGCCGCGTCATCCCGCTCGGCGTCTACGCCCGCAAGAGCCTGTGGCAGTACCTGGATGCCGACTACGTCTTCGACAAGACGCGTCAGGGCTTCGCCTACTTCGAGGAGAAGTTCGGCTTCCCCTACCCCTTCGCCAAGTACGACCAGCTCTTCGTGCCCGAGTTCAACGCCGGTGCGATGGAGAACGCCGGCGCCGTGACCTTCACCGAGACCTACGTCTTCCGCAGCAAGGTCACGGATGCCGTGAAGGAGCGTCGTGTCGTGACGATCCTCCACGAGCTCGCCCACATGTGGTTCGGCGACCTCGTCACGATGAAGTGGTGGAACGACCTGTGGCTGAACGAGTCGTTCGCCGAATGGGCGTCGACGATCGCCACGGCCGAGGCCACCGAGTGGGAGGCCGCCTGGACGACCTTCAACGCCATGGAGAAGACGTGGGCCTACCGCCAGGACCAGCTGCCCTCCACGCACCCGGTCGTCGCCGAGATCAACGACCTCGAGGACGTGCAGGTGAACTTCGACGGCATCACGTACGCCAAGGGCGGCTCGGTGCTGAAGCAGCTGGCGGCCTGGGTCGGCATCGAGCAGTTCTTCGCGGGCGTCGCGGCGTACTTCCAGAAGCACCAGTGGTCCAACACCGAGGTCGGCGACCTTCTCGCCGAGCTCGAGACGACGAGCGGACGCGACCTCGGCGACTGGGCCAAGAAGTGGCTGGAGACGGCGGGCGTGAACACGCTCTCGCCGCTCATCGAGCAGGATGACCACGGCTCGCTCACGCGGTTCGCCATCGTGCAGACCGCGCCGTCGGACTACCCCACCATCCGCCCGCACCGTCTGGCGGTGGGCTTCTACTCGCTCAACGGCACGGGGGTCCTCGAGCGGGTGCACCGCGTCGAGCTCGACGTCGACGGCGACCGCACCGAGGTGCCTCAGCTGCGCGGCATCCGTCGCCCCGACCTCGTCCTGCTCAACGACGACGACCTCGCCTACGCCAAGATCCGCCTCGACGAGCGGTCGCTGGCCACCGCCATCGCGCACCTGAAGGACATCGGCGACCCGCTCGCGCGGTCCCTTGTCTGGGGAGCCGCGTGGGACCAGACCCGGGATGCCGAGGCCTCGGCGACCGACTACATCGACCTGGTGCTGCGCAACATCGGTGCGGAGACCGAGTCGACGACCGTTCGCACGACGCTCGCTCAGCTGCAGCTCACGGCGAACAGCTACGTCGCACCGGCGACGCGTCAGGCTGCGCGCGAGCGCGTCGCGGACGGACTCTGGGAGCTCGCGCAGGCGGCCGCGGCCGGCAGCGACAGCCAGCTCCAGTTCGTGACCGCCTTCGCTGCGGCCGCCGCGACACCGGCGCACGTCGACGCCGTACGGGCCCTCCGCGACGGCGAGACGGTCCTGGACGGCCTCGAGGTCGACACCGACCTGTCGTGGCAGTTGCTGGTGGCGCTCGCCGCCGGTGGCGCGGTCACGGCGACCGACATCGACGATGCTCGCGCCGCCGACAACACCGCCAAGGGCGGCGAGTTCGCGGCGCAGGCCAAGGCAGCCCTCCCGAGCCTCGAGGCCAAGCAGGAAGCCTGGAGCTCGCTCATCGACCGCGCCGACGCGCCCAACACGATCGTGCGCTCCGCCGCCCTCGGCTTCACACACCCGGCGACGGTGGACGTCCTCGCCGAGTTCGTCGGGCCGTACTTCGACATGCTGCTTCCGATCTGGGAGAGCCGCAGCTACCAGATCGCGCAGTACCTCATCGTGGGGATGTACCCCGCCGCCCTCGCGAACGTCGAGCTGCGGGATGCCACCCGCGCGTGGCTGTCCGCTCACAAGGACGCGGCTCCGGCACTGCGTCGCCTCGTCAGCGAGAACCTGGCGGGCGTGGAGCGCGCGCTGGCCGTGCAGGAGCGCGACGCGCAGTAGGTCGCAGTTCACCGGATACGCCCTCTCCCGCTGCCGCGGGAGGGGGCGTACCTCTTCCGATGTACGTCGAGGCGCGGAGATCCCTCCGAGGACGGACGCGGAGAACGGTGACCGCTTCCTAGCGTGGACGCATGATCGTCGCAGACCACCTCACCAAGAGATACGGCACCCGCGTCGCCGTGTCCGACGTCTCCTTCACCGTCCCGCCGGGACGCGTCACCGGGTTCCTCGGACCCAACGGCGCCGGCAAGTCCACGACGATGCGCATGATCGTCGGACTCGACCGACCGACCGCGGGCAGCGTCACCGTCAACGGAACGCCGTACGATCGCCTGCGCGCTCCCCTGACCGAGGTCGGCGTGCTGCTCGACGCCAAGGCTGTGCACACCGGGCGTACGGCCCGTAATCATCTCCGGGTCATGGCCGCCACCCACGGAATCAGCCGCCGACGCGTCGACGAGGTCATCGAGATCACCGGCATCGCGTCGGTGGCCGACAAGCGGGCGGGGGGCTTCTCCCTCGGCATGGGTCAGCGGCTGGGCATCGCCGCGGCACTGCTGGGCGACCCGCACACGCTCATCCTGGACGAACCGGTGAACGGTCTCGACCCCGAGGGGGTCCGCTGGGTGCGCGAGTTCGTGCGCCATGTGGCCTCCCAAGGGCGCACCGTCCTGCTCTCCAGCCATCTGATGAGCGAGATGGCGATGACCGCCGACCACGTCATCGTCCTCGGCCGGGGCTCGGTGCTCGCCGACGCCCCTCTCGCGGATCTCGTGCGCTCCTGGACCACCGAGGCGGTGCTCGTCCGCTCTCCGGAGCTTCCCCGCCTCGTCGAAGCGCTCGCGCCGACGGGCGTGACGGCGACGCCCGTGGAGCCCGGTTGCGCCAGCCTCACCGGCGCCTCGGCATCCGACGTCGGGGACGTCGCCGCCCGACACGGCATCCCGCTTCACGAACTCACCCCGCGCCGCGGTTCTCTCGAGGACGCCTACCTCGCCCTCACCGAGGACGCGATCGAATACAAGACGAAGGAGCTCGTATGACCGCCCTGACCTCGCCCCGTCGCGCCACGTTCACGGATGCCGCGGGGGGACCGACGTTCCTGCGGACCCTGCGTGGCGAACTCCTCAAACTCGTGACATTGCGGTCGACGTGGTGGTCGCTCACGATCGCTGCCGTTCTCTCGGTCGCCATCGCCTTTCTGTACGCCTCGGCCTCGGACGGCGGATCTCCCGTCCTCGGCGTGCTCGTCTCCGCCCAGTTCACGATGCTCGTGGCGGGGGTGCTGGGCGCGATCACCGTCACCGGCGAGTACGCCACCGGCATGATCCGCTCGACCCTGGCCGCCGACCCCCGCCGCGTCCAGGTGGCGCTGGCGAAGAGCATCGCTGTCGCGATCGTCGTCGGTGCGGCCACCGCCGTGAGCTACCTGGTGTGCCTCGCCGTCACGGTTCCGATGTCGTCCACCGAGGTCGCCTGGGCCGAACCCGCCCAGGCTCTGCTGCCCCTGGTGCTCGGCATCGCCGCGATGGTCGCCTACGCCCTCATCGGGATGGGCTTCGGTCTCCTCATCCGCAACGGCGCCGGCGCGATCGCCGCGACCGTCGGTGTGCTGTTCGTCGCCCCCATCGCCGTGAGCCTCTTCCAGTTGGGCGGGGCGTCCTGGCAGTGGGTCGTCGACCTCGGCCGCTACCTCCCTGTCGCCGCCGGATCCGACCTGACCGCGATTCCCACCGGGGATCCCCTGGTCCCCGCGCTCACGCTCACGGCCTGGGTGGTGGCGCTCGTCGGCGCCGGCATCGTTCTGCTGCAGCGTCGCGACGCGTAACCGTGTGAGGAAGGAGGGATGCCTCGATGCTCAGGCGGCACCGAGGCATCCCTCGTTAGCATGAAGGCGATGTCTGTTCTCGCCAGCGCACCGGAACCGTCCCCCACCTCGCCCAGCTCACCCGCCGACTTCGTCGACCCCTCCACCTGGGCGTGGATCGGCGCGCGGCTGCTGGAGTTCGGCGGCGTGACGCTCCGCGTGATCGGGGTCATCATCGGCGTGGTGGTCGCCGCGTGGATCCTGCGCTCGATCATCCGGCGCGTCGTCGACCGCATCGTCAACGGCGCCAAGAAGAATGCGCGCGTCGACGACACCCAGGCGCTCGATCGGTCGCCGCTCGCTGCCGTCCGTCTCGTGCAGCGCACGCGGACGCTCGGCACGATCCTGCAGAACATCGTCAACGTCGTGCTCGTGATCGTCGCCCTCGTCTGGATCGCCGGCATCGTGGCGCCGAACGCCCTGGCATCCCTCACCCTCCTCACCGCCGCGGTGGGCGCCGGACTCGGCTTCGGTGCGCAGAACATCGTCAAGGACGTCCTGAACGGCATCTTCATCGTCGCCGAGGACCAGATCGGCATCGGCGACGTCGTCGACCTGGGGCTGGCCACCGGCATCGTGGAGTTCGTCAGCGTGCGGATCACCCACGTCCGCGATGTCAACGGCACACTGTGGTACGTCCGCAACGGAGAGATCACCCGCATCGGCAACATGTCGCAGGGCTGGTCGCGCGTCATCATCGACCTGGCGGTGCCGGTGGATGCCGACATCGACGAGGTCGAAACGGCCATGCTCGGAGCCGCGAGAGGTCTGGCCAAGGAGCCCAAGTGGCGCTCCCGGATCATCGAGCAGCCCGAAATCTGGGGCCTGGAGTCCATCAGCGGCGACGCCCTCGTCATCCGACTGGTCATGAAGACGCGCTCGAGCGCGAAGGACGACGTGGCACGAGAGCTCCGTGTGCGTCTCAAGCGCGCGATCGACGCGCTCGGCATCACCCTGCCCCAGCTCAACTCGATCGTCCTCACGGGGGCCGAGGGCGCGCAGAGCGTCCGCGGGGCACACCCGCCGAAGACCAAGCCGACCCCTGCGGTGACGACGGCGACCGAGCGTCCGGTGTGGCGCCCCAAGCGCAGGAAGCTGGCGGTGTCCGACTCGGTCCTCGACGCCGACGCCGTAGCCGCCGAGATGGCGGCCGCGAAGCCGCGCCCGAAGAAGACGGCCGCGGCGGATGCCGCGCCCCCCGCCGCGGCGACCCCACCGTCGGCGACGCCGACTGCCGACGACGATGCCGTGATCAAGCCCACTCCCCCCGCGGTGCGGGCCGACGATGACGGAGCCTCCGCATGAGCGAGCCGATCAGCTTCTACGAACAGGCCGGCGGCATGGACACGTTCCGCCGTCTGGTCGATGCCTTCTACCGAGGGGTCGCGCGGGACGACGTTCTCAAGCCCATGTATCCGGAGGAAGACCTCGGACCCGCCGCCGAGCGTCTCACGCTGTTCCTCGCTCAGTACTGGGGAGGACCCACGACGTACAGCGAGAATCGCGGGCACCCGCGCCTTCGGATGCGCCACATGCCCTTCCACGTCGACCCCGACGCCCGCGACCGCTGGCTGGGGCACATGCGCGCCGCGGTGGACGAGATCGCACTGCCCCCGGCCCTGGAGGCACCGCTGTGGGACTACCTCGAGCGGGCCGCCCACGCCATGGTCAACACGTTCGAGCCGCGCGGAATCGGTCCGACCGGCCCGGGACGCGCCGGCACCGGGCTGCCGATCCGCTCCGCGGACTGACGGCGGCCGCCGCGCGGCGCCTGACCCGGTCGGGAATGCTCTCCTCTTGTCGGCAAACGGTGACGGCGACGCCACCGACCTCGCCCGTGTGATCGCTGGTTCAGCGCCCCGTGGTTCGGACGGCCGTGAGCCCCGAGCGCACGGGTCCTCGCACCAGGACGTGGCCCCGATCCAGCGTCACGCGTGTCCAGGCCCCGCTGGTGCGAACGGCCGCTTCCTCCGCCCCGGCGATGAATCCGAGGGCGTAGGCGGCGAAGGCGGCTCCCAGGGGCAACCCTCCGAGCGCGTCGTCCGGTCGACCCCACACCTGGGCGCGCACCGTGCGCACGACGTCTTCGCCGGGATCGGCGGGCAGCGCGTCGGCCACCGCGGCGATGCCGTACTGGGCCCGGGCGGCGAGCACGGCGCTGTCGAGGGCGTCGGTCGCCGTCCACCCGCCGCGGGGTGGTGAGATGCCCGCCCATGCGGGGGCGCTCGCCGTCTCCGGCAGCACGATCGCGGAGGCGTCGTCGGAAGCGAGGGACAGGGCGGATGCCTCGACCACGAGGTCGCACTGCAGTTCCGGGTCGACCGCCGACACGCGCAGCCCGAGCACGGTGGGGGTGGCATCCAGCAGACCCCTCGGCGCAAGGGGGGCAGCCGTGGTGACCAGCACGCCGCCGTCGGCCCGCAGGCGGACGGATCCGTCGCCGAGCCGGACGGCCCGGGAGGAGAAGGTGAGCAGGTCGGCTGCCGCCTGGGGGTCGGGGAACAACAGGCGCGCGGACACCCGCCCTAAACTATCAAGCGACGCAGACCTCTGCGGCGGAACGGGAGTGAGCGTGACCGACGCCATCGACCCCGTCGCCTCGCTTCTCGCGGTGCTGGACCTCCGCGACGCGGGTGCGCGGACCACCGAGGACATCTTCACCGGCATGTCGCAGCCCATGCCGTCGGGACGGGTCTACGGCGGACAGGTGCTCGCGCAGTCCATCGTCGCCGCTTCCCGTACGCTCCCTCCCGAGCGAGCCGTCCACTCGATGCACGGCTACTTCCTGCGCCCCGGCGACCCCGCGGCCGGCATCACCTTCTCGGTCGATCGGATCCACGACGGGCGGTCGTTCTCGACCCGGCGCACCCAGGCCTTCCAGTCGGGCGTGCCGATCTTCTCGATGATCGCCTCGTTCCAGGACGACGGCCCCGGTCTCGAACACGCCGAGCCCATGCCCGAGGGCATTCCGCAGCCCGAGGACCTCCCCCCGTTCGACGAGGGCCAACTGCATCCGGTCAGCCGCAATCTGTTCTCGGAACGCCCGGTCGATGTCGTGCACGTGCCCTCTCCGGTCTACTCCTCGGTCGAGGAACCTCATGTGCCCCGCCAGGCGGTCTGGATGCGAACCCGGCGCGCGCTCCCCGACGACCCCGCGGTGCATCGTGCGGCGCTGGCGTACCTCAGCGACCTCACCATCCAGGAAACGATCCTGCGCGGTCACGGCGTGCCATGGAGCACGCCGGGTCTGCGGGTCGCGAGCCTCGACCACGCCATGTGGTGGCACCGCCCGGGCAGGGTCGACGATTGGCTCCTGTACGTGCAGGAATCGCCGAACGCCCGCGGTGGTCGAGGCCTCTCGACCGGCCGGATCTACACCCGCGGGGGAACCCTGCTCGCCAGCGTCGCGCAGGAGATCATGGCGCGGGTCCCGGGCGAGTGAGCCCGTCCCGCCCGCGGTCGGCGGTGCGGCGTCAGCGCCCGGCGGCGCGGCGTCGGTACTCGATGGGTTCGCCGACGTACGGTCCCCAGGCGCGACGTTCGGTCTCACTCCAACGGATGGGGCGACCGCTGGCGGTGTCGACCAGCACGACCACGGCGGTGGCACGCGCGTAGAGAACGGGTGCGTCGTCTCCGATGGGGCTGAACACCTCGAAGCAGATGTCGGCGCTGGAGCCGCCCATCGCGCCGATCCACAGGCGCACGTCGAGGGGGCGCTGACTGTAGGGCACGGGCCGCAGGTACTCGATCTCCTGGCGGGCGATGAGCGTCGCACGCTCTCCGCCGCTCTCCAGCACGCTCATGTCGAACACGGCGGTGGGCAGCGGCTCCCCGCCCTCGTCGCCCCGCCAGAATGCGCGCAGACGCGCCTCTTCGAGCAGCTTGAGCATCGACGTGTTGTTCACGTGCCCGAGCGCATCGAGGTCGCCCCATCGCAGGTGGATGGGCACGTGCAGCCGCGTGGGCCCGGCCGGAGCCGAGCCCACGTTCGTGCTCGCGTCAGTCACGGGTGAGCTTGCGGTAGCTCGAACGCGACGGGTTAGCGGCGTCCGGACCGAGGCGCTCGACCTTGTTGGCCTCATACGCCTCGAAGTTGCCCTCGAACCAGTGCCACTGGTCGGGGTGCTCGTCCGTGCCTTCGTAGGCGAGGATGTGCGTCGCGATGCGGTCCAGGAACCACCGGTCGTGCGTGATGACCACGGCACATCCCGGGAACTCCAGGAGCGCGTTCTCGAGCGACTGCAGCGTCTCGACGTCGAGATCGTTCGTCGGCTCATCCAGGAGAAGCAGGTTGCCGCCCTCCTTGAGCGTCAGCGCGAGGTTCAGTCGGTTGCGCTCTCCGCCGGAGAGGACGCCGGCCTTCTTCTGCTGATCGGGCCCCTTGAAACCGAACTTCGACACGTAGGCGCGTGAGGGGATCTCGGTCTTGCCGACGGTGATGATGTCGAGCCCGTCCGACACCACCTCCCACAGCGTCTTGTTCGGGTCGATGTTGGCGCGCGACTGGTCGACGTAGCTGATCTTGACGGTCTCACCGATCTTCAACGTGCCGCCGTCGAGGGGCTCCAGGCCCACGATCGTCTTGAAGAGCGTGGTCTTTCCGACACCGTTCGGTCCGATGACGCCGACGATGCCGTTGGGCGGGAGGTTGAAGCTCAGGTTCGAGATCAGCGAACGGTCGCCGAAACGCTTCTCGAGCTTATTCGCGTCGATCACGATGCTGCCCAGGCGCGGCCCCGGCGGGATCTGGATCTCCTCGAAATCGAGCTTGCGCGTCCGGTCGGCCTCGGCGGCCATCTCCTCGTAACGGGCCAGGCGCGCCTTCGACTTGGCCTGGCGGCCCTTGGCGTTGGACCGCACCCACTCGAGCTCTTCCTTCAGGCGCTTGGCGAGCTTGGCATCTTTCTTGCCCTGCACCTCCAGGCGTTCCCCCTTCTTCTCGAGGTACGTCGAGTAGTTGCCCTCGTAGCCGATGAGCCGACCGCGGTCGACCTCGGCGATCCACTCGGCGACGTTGTCGAGGAAGTACCGGTCGTGGGTGATGGCGATGACGGCGCCGGGGTACTTCTGCAGGTGCTGCTCGAGCCACAGGACGCTCTCGGCATCCAGGTGGTTGGTGGGCTCGTCCAGGAGCAGCAGGTCGGGCTTCTGCAGGAGGAGCTTGGTCAGCGCCACGCGGCGCTTCTCACCGCCGGACAGCGGTCCGATCGCGGCATCGCCCGGCGGGGTGCGCAGGGCATCCATGGCCTGTTCGAGCTGCGAGTCGAGGTCCCACGCGTCGGCCGCGTCGATCTCTTCCTGCAGGGTGCCCATCTCGGCCAGGAGCGCGTCGAAATCCGCGTCGGGGTCGCTCATGAGCGCGGAGATCTCGTTGAAGCGGTCGACCTTCGCCTTGATGGCGATGCCGTCCTGGATGTTCTCGAGCACGGTCTTGTTCTCATCGAGCTCGGGCTCCTGCATGAGGATGCCGACTGAGAACCCGGGGCTGAGCTTGGCCTCGCCGTTGGACGGGGTGTCGAGCCCGGCCATGATCTTGAGGATCGTCGACTTGCCGGCACCGTTCGGGCCGACCATGCCGATCTTCGCTCCCGGCAGGAACGCCATCGTGACGTCGTCGAGGATGAGTTTGTCGCCCACCGCCTTGCGGGCGCGGACCATGGAGTAGATGTATTCGGCCATCGAGGACGTACCACCTTCGATCGGGGATGAGGGCCGCGCCCTCCCGGGTCGCCGACTCGAATCTCAGCGGAGCGCCCGGGTGCGCGGAAGTCTCCTCCAGCCTATCAACGCCGCCTGTGGGGCCGACCGTCGGTACACACGAACGCGGGCGTCACCAGTCGATGGGGCGAGTCTGTCCGATGAGGCACCCCCCGGTGGATAGGCCGGGCAGAACGGTCACGACAGGATCGCCGATCGACGGCCCGACCTGACCGACAAGGCACTCCTCCCCCCACCGGACCGAGAACTCGATGCTCTCCGCGGGGTTGCCGATCACGGTGGTGTCCGGTGTGACCTGCATGGCGCCCTTGTCGAAGCCTGCCGCCACGAGGGCGTCGATGTACGCGCGGCCCGATACCTGCGCCGGTCCGTTCCAGACTTCCCGGACGACCCTCTCGAACAGGGGGAGGTTGTCAGCGGCCGAAGCCTCCGGTGCGAGCGCACCGGCCGAGGCGGAAGGCGAGGGAGCCGGTGCAGAGACCGCGGGGGACGCCGAAGACGCCGTGGGGCCGGTGCCCGACGGTTCCGCCGGCGCACTGGGCGTGCAGCCGGCGAGGAACAGAACGGCTGCCGTCGCCAGCACCGCGATCGGACGGGGATTCAGGCGGATCACGCGCCCGAGTCTACGGACCGCTCGCGCCCGCCTCGCGCCGTCAGAACGGGGTCGTGTCGCCGGCGTCGACGAGTACGGGCTCAGCCCGGGCGTCGCCTGCCGTCTCCGGGTCGGGTGTGGACCCGGGATCAGCCGGCGCAGCGCCCGGGACCGCCCACGCATCGCCTTCCGGCGCGGCGTGGCTGGTCGTGGCCGAGCTTTCGGTGTCGTCGGCCGGCGCCTCCGATCGAGTGGACCGCCGGAATGCCGTCGCCCCCCAGCGCAGGTCGTGCCCGACCGCGTCGGCCGTGACATCCGCGCTCACGCCGCGTTTGGTGTCCGTCTCCCACTCACGCAACCGCAGTCTTCCCGCGACGATGACCCGCTCTCCCTTGCGCAGCGACGTCAATGCGTTGCGCCCCAACTCGCCGAAGACCGAGACGGCGTAGTAGTTGGTGTGTCCATCGATCCACTGACCGCGCTCGCGGTCGAACCGCCGCTCGCTCACGGCCAGCCGGAACGCGGCGATCGGATCGCCGCCGCGGGTGGCTCGCTCCTCCGGGTCTCCGACGATGTTGCCGACGAGGGTGATGTGGTCGCTCATGATGTGTCCTCTCTCCATGGGGTGGGCTCCGGCATCCGTGTGCCCGACGGACGCCGGAGCCAGTGCCAGGATGACGGGGTCCGGTCGGTACGCGCGGGCCGCGATGGCTGTTCCGTGGAGAAGTCCTCAGAGCACGCCCGTGGGGAGGAGGACCGACCGCGCGATGTCGGAGGCCCCTCGTACCGTGAAGCCATGAGCACCGCACTGTGGAACGACCTCGCCCCGGCCCCGCGCCCGGTCGGGTGGGGCGCCGCGACGCACGTCGCCGCGGGTCTGTGGCGCATCGCCGATCCGCGCGGCGTGGTGGTCGGGCACGTGCGCGCCATCGCCGCCGACGGCGGCTGGCGGTACGCGGCCGAGCGCTTCCACGCGGCGACCGGCCGGTTCCGGCGGCTCGGCGAGTTCTGGTCCTCGGCCGACGCGCTCGAATGTCTGCGCTACGCGCGGTGAACCCTCGCGGCCCGAGCCTGGCGTCCGCCGAAGACGACCGCTCAGACCACCGCGGTGAGGTCGTCGAGAGCGGCACCGGCGGGGGTTCCCCGGACGTCGTCCCACGCGGAGCGGAGGATCCCGACGGCGCGCTCCAGAGTGTGCGGAGCGGCCGTGAACGGCAGGCGCAGACGCCGGTCGTGCCCGCCCTCCACCGCGAACCGCGAACCCGCGGAAAGGAGCAGGCCGCGCGTACGGGCGTTCATCACCAGCGGGGTACTGACCGGCTCGCCGATTCCGACCCACAGCGAGACGCCGCCGTGCACTACCGGTATCTCCCACTCGGGGAACGTCTCCGTCAGCGCGCGCGTCAGGGCGTCGCGGCCGGCACGGAGCAGATCTGCGCGCTGCACGCTGATCTCGTCCAGCCGCCCGACCACCCGCGCCGCAACGGCCTGTTCGAACTCGGGCGTGCCCAGGTCATGGACGGGTCGTCCGCTCGCGAGCCGTCGCACGATGTCGGCCTCGGCACGCACCCATCCGACGCGAAGACCGCCCCACACGGTCTTCCCCAGCGATCCCACGCGGATGATCCGGGGCACGTCGGGGAACGACGTTCCCGCCGTCTTCCTGTCGATGTCGAGTCCCGCCGTCGTCTCGTCGAGGAGCAGATACGTCCCCGCCCGCTGCGCGCCCTCGACGAAAGCCGCGACCTCGGTCGGGCTCATCGTGCGTCCGGTGGGGTTGTGGAAGTCGGGCATGAGGTACGCCAGCGTCGGCAGCACCCGCGCGAACGTCTGGGCCGCGCGGTCGAGGTCCCACCCGGCATCCGGGGTCACCGGGACACCCACGAGTCGCGCCCCGGCGGCCCGGAAGGCGTCCGCGCCGTGGGAGTAGGTCGGGGTCTCGATGAGCACGCGGTCGGCGCGCGACACCAGGACGGATGCCACCAGGTGCAGCGCGCTCTGCGCGCCCGTGGTCACGAGGAGCTGATCCGCGGTCGTCGGCAGACCCCGGTCGCGGTACAGCTGGGCGATCGCCTCGCGCAGGCCGATGTCGCCAACGACGTCGTACCCCGTGCGCGCGACGAGGGCCGCCGCATCCTGGGCGACCTCCGCCATCACGGCCGGCAGCCCGGGCCACGCTGCGGGACTCGCCTGCTGCAGATCGATCACACCGTCGCGGCGGTCCACCGCACCCGGGTCGTTGCGTCGAAGCGGAAGGGTCACGCTGCCGCTCCCCCGCAGGCTCTCGATGTGCCCCGAGTCCCGGAGGCTGCGATAGGTCGCGGCGACGGTCGTCCGGCTCAGGCCCAGGGCCGCCGCGAGCTCGCGTTCCGCCGGGAGAGCCGTCAGCGGCGCGATGCGGTTGTCCAGGCAGAGCAGGCGGATGCCGTCGGCCAGCGCCTCGTAGGCCGGACCGCGGCCACGCCACCCGCCGAGCGCCTCAGCCAGCGCACGAGCGGAGATGCGGGAATCCATGGGGCCAGAATACTCGAATTGGCCACGTGGAGAAGGACCAATCACATGATTGGATCTTCCATGTGTCATCCCGGATCCTCCGCCTTCTGATCGGCCTCGCACTCTACGGTTTCGGCTGCGCATTGACCGTCGCGGCGGAACTCGGCGTCGACCCCTGGACGGTCTTCGCCGAAGGACTGGCCCGCGTGACGGGGATCGGCGTCGGGTGGATCACCAACATCGTGGGACTCGCCGTCCTGCTGCTGTGGATTCCGCTGCATCAACGGCCGGGTGTCGGCACCGTGGCGAACATCCTGCTGGTGGGGACGAGCATGCAGTTCGCCCTGGGCGTGCTGCCTCACCCCGACTCCGCCCTCGGGCAGGCCGCGATGCTGGTCACCGGAGTGGTCACCGTCGCCGTGGCATCCGGTCTGTACATCGGCGCACACTTCGGCCCCGGACCGCGAGACGGTCTGATGACCGGCTTGCACGCGCGGCTCGGCTGGCCAATCTGGGCCTGCCGCCTGGGCGTCGAGGGGACCGTGTTGGTCGCGGGATGGCTCCTGGGCGGCACCGTCGGCATCGGCACCGTGGTGTTCGCGCTGGGGATCGGACCGCTCGTGCACGTGGCGCTGCCCCTGCTGGCGGCACCCGAGCCGCACCGGCGTCTTCGCCGTGCGGCCCGGGTGTGAGGACCCGCCCTCCGCGGCAGCGCCCTCGCCCCGCGACGCGGTGACGAGCTCAGTGCTCGCGGAACTCGGGACGATCGCTCCCGGGCTTGAGGTGGGCGTGCAGGGCGTTCTTGGCGATCGCCATGGTCGGGTAGACCCCGAGCCTGTCGTCCGTGCCCGTCATGTGCACGGCATACCCCTCGGCGTCCTTCTGGATCGTGCCGACCACTCCGGTCGGACCGTACGCGACCCACAGGCGTCGTGTCGTCGTGTCGGACATGGTGCTCCTTTCGTTCGACCTGGCCGGAGATTACGCCCGCGCGCGTGGCCCCGCCAGGGGGTCGACCACGCCGCGCGCGGTCACCGATATCCTGGTGGCGACCCCCAGTAGCTCAGTGGATAGAGCAGCGGCCTTCTAATCCGCCGGTCGCACGTTCGAATCGTGCCTGGGGGACCGACTCCGTGTCCGAGCCCGTCAGTAGGATGACGGGATGGTAAGCGCCTCTGAGAACGATCGGCTGGTCTGGATCGACTGCGAGATGACCGGCCTCGATCTGGCGGTCGACGAGCTCGTGGAGATCGCGATCGTCATCACCGATTTCGAGTTGAACGTCCTCGATCCCGGTTTCCAGGTCGTCATCAAGCCCGATGCCTCGGCGCTGGCGAACATGGGCGAGTTCGTCACCGAGATGCACCGCTCCTCCGGACTCCTCGACGAGATCCCGAACGGCGTCAGCCTCGCGGATGCCGAGTTCCAAGCGCTCGAGTACATCCAGCGCTTCGCGCCTCTCGAAGGCAAGGCGCCGCTCGCGGGCAACACCATCGGCACCGACCGCATGTTCCTGGCGAAGTACATGCCGCGGGTCGACCGCTGGCTGCACTACCGCAACGTCGACGTGTCGAGCATCAAGGAACTCTCGCGGCGGTGGTACCCGCGCGCCTACTTCAACGCTCCCGCGAAGAACGGGGGCCATCGTGCCCTCGCGGACATCCTGGAGTCCATCCGCGAGCTGGCCTATTACCGCAAGGCCGTGTTCGTGGCCGAGCCCGGACCCACCAGCGACGAGGCGAAGGGCGCCGCATCGTCGGTCGTTTCGTCGTTCGCGCGCGACGTATGACATAATCGTTCAGTTGTCCGCGACGGCGGACACATGGTGGCTATAGCTCAGTTGGTAGAGCACCGCGTTGTGGTCGCGGGGGTCGCGGGTTCAAGTCCCGTTAGCCACCCCAATAAAATCAAGGGAACACAGGGCACGAAGAGCCCTTTGCCTACATTTTGGCCTACATCTAGCTGCGAGTCGCGCTCCGCGACCGGCAGATGGAGGCCGAAATGGCAAGTGTCACCCCCCGTCGAAGCAAGGCCACGAACGCGCTGAGCTGGCGCGTCCAGTTCCGCATCGACGGCCAGATGTGCCAGGAGACGTTCCCCGACGAAGGCGGCGGCAAGGGTATCGCCGCGCACGAGTTCGGAGCGCTCGTCGACCGCGTCGGAGGTCGAGCCGCGCGCACCGTTCTCCTCGCGCGCAACGCAGCGCCCGCCGACATGCCGTCGCTGCGCGAGTTCATGACGCGCTACCTCGACCCGGAGTCCGGCCTGCTGAGTGGCGTGACCGATGGCACACGAGACGGCTACCGTCGCGCCGCCGGCCGTTCGTTCCTCAACATCCTCGGCGACCACCCCCTCGACGCCATCACGAAGACTGACGTCGCCCGGTGGATCGCCTGGCAGGAGAAGCAGCCGTCCGTCCACCGCGCCGGACAGCTCGTCGCCGCCAAGACGATCAAGAACTACCACGGCATCCTCTCCGCCGCGCTCGCGTCCGCCGTCGCGGAGAAGATCATCGTCGCCAACCCGGCCTACAAGACCAAGCTCACCGAGGGTGTCAAGAAGGAAGCCACCTTCCTCACCCCGGCCGAGTTCGAGACCATCCTGCACTTCACCCCCGAGTACTACCGGCCCCTGGTCCACTTCCTCGGCGGGACGGGCGCCCGATGGGGTGAGGCCACTGCCGTCACTTGGAACGACATTCAGCTCGCGGTGAGCCCGCCCACTGTCCGCATCGTCAAGGCATGGAAGAAGGGCGCCACTGCAGCGCGCGAGCTCGGCGTCACGAAGTCGAAGGCCGGACGCCGATCGGTTTCCCTCTACCCGGACCTCGTCGATGCGCTCGGGACCCCCGGGCGTGGCGACCAGCTCATCTTCCGCGGCAAGGTATCCGGCGATGCCATCTGGTACCGGCGCTTCCGCGCGAGCACCTGGATTCCCACGCTCCGCCGTGCACAGGACATCGAGCTCTGCAAGGAGGCTGGACTCACTCCGCTTCGGCAGAACCCCACCATCCACGACCTGCGCCACTCCCACGCGTCCTGGCTCATCGCCGCCGGCGTCCCGCTCCCCTACATTCAGGCGCGCCTCGGCCACGAGAAGATCACCACCACGGTCGGCGTCTACGGTCACCTCGTGCCCGACGCGCACGCCAAGATGGCCGACGCCATCGGCGACATCCTCGGCTCCGGCAAGTCCACTCTCCGAGCACTCGAGGCACCCGAGGTGGACGAGGACGAGGAGCTCGTCTACGAGGATGAGGACGACGAAGGCGTCTACTCCCCCACCAGCGCGGCTTAGGCCGTCAGAACGAACACCAGAAGCCCCCCACGCCCGTCACTGGGCGTGGGGGGCTTCTGTCGTTTCGGGGTCGTCGTCTTCGTAGTCCTCGATGTACTCCTCGAGGCCGGCGACCACGACAGACGTGAGAGAGCGGTTCTCCGACTGCGCTTTGTGCAGCGCGCGCACGTAGATGTCTTCCGGGATGCGGAAGCTCCGGGGCGGCGTGTGGCGAGGCGCGGTCACGATGTCCATGTTGTCAGCACCGGTTGTCGCGTGTATTGACACGGCGTACCATCGGCGTCGTGGACGATCGCGAAGCGAACGACGGCGTCTTCCACGGTGTCGACGCCGACCTCCTCGCGCGCGCCGCTGCTCTCGCAGCCTCCCGCGGGCAGACCCTCGCGGACGTGCTGACGCGCATCCTCAGTGAGTACATTGACCCAGCCCCCTCGCCAATGTCGGAGCCCTCCTCTACTATCGAACACACCTTCGAAAGTGGGTTGGAAGAGAGCTAATTGCTAGGTGATCTAAGGGGGTTACGCGATCGTTACCCGGCTTCCTGAGATTCCTATGGATTTGATGTTCGACCGTTCAAATCTCAGATTAGAGTCTTCTCACCTGTGCTCGTGTATATCGGGATTCAGCGGACCTGCACACGCCGCGGGCGCGCAGGTCGTGCAGATCGACCGCTCCTACGTCACTGGCACAGGTCGTGTCGGGGCTACCAACCTGTCCGGGAACGCAGATCTGGTCCGCGGTTCTGACGGTACGCACCCGAGCCGGTGGGGGATGAAGCATCACGCCCGGTACGTGGGGGGCAAGCTGGCCGCCGCGTGGACCGCGTGATCACGCTGCGGGCGTTGCCTCGTAAGGGGAGACGCCCGCAGCGGTCAAGCTCTCGATGATGCGCTGGGCGATCACCGCCTGACCCGCCGAAGTGGGGTGTGTTCCGTCTGGCCCGATCAACGCGGGGTCACGGTTTACCCACTCGCCTTCGATCGGATCGAGGAATCGCAGGCCGCGTGCTTCTGCCTCTTCCCGGACGATATCGCGCACCATGAGGATCTCGGGGATGGGGTTGCCGCGCGGCCAGAAGGGGCCGATGACCACGATCTCCGTCTCGGGCAGGCCGTCTCGGACGCCACCAAGCGTTTCCTGCACGGCGGCGCGGATCTCGTCTTCCGTGTAGTTCCGCGACGTGTCATTCAGCCCGGCCGCGACGAATAGGAAGTCGGGGGCGTCTGCGATCACCCTCTGCACGTGTCCGGTCAGAGGTTCACGTTCCGGGAACTCCTGGGGTCCGTCCGTGACGTAACCGGTTCCGCCCTCAGCGGCATTGGTCAACGTCCACCCGAAGTGTTCGGAGACGATCTTCGGGAACCGCTCATTCTCCGGCACCTGACCCGCCTCTGTGAACGAATCTCCCAACCATCGCGCATGAGGCCGCTCATCCTGTGGAGCCCCGAACGAAAAATCGGTGCGCGGGGTGCGTTGCGGTTCTGCTTGCACCGCGCTCGGCATGTTGACGAATGCGACAGCGGCGAGAACCGCGATGACAGTTGCTGTGGCGACCAACGCCCAGATCGGCATCCCGCCGATCTCGGATTGAACCCATGTGCGGTGCCCTGACCGGAAGCTCATGCGACGAAGTCTAGGGGAACCGCTGAACGCTCCGATCTCGGTCGCTTCCCCTGCATCTTTCGTGCGCAGATTGATTCACACCCTCAGAGGAGTCCGCGCTGGCGATACTCAAGGACCCGCGCCTCGAATGAGGCTCGACGCTCCCGCTGGTAGGGCGTCCACAGGTCAGGTCGGTAGGTGACGTCCACCCCGCCCTTGTGGGGGCGCTCCCATGGCGGATCGCTCCCCGCGCGCAGGTAAGCGAGCTCGTGGTGCACATTCACGACGCCTAGGCTCGCGCCAGGTCTGGGGTCCATGCCAGAAGCCTAGGACGACCCTCGCTACGCAGCCCCCGGGCACCCCTCTCCGGAGCGGGAGCCCGGGGGCTTCTTTGTGTAGACACGCTGTAGGCATGCCTACAAATGACCACCCAGAGAGGCCTATATTGGCCTACACGAGCAACCCGCTCACTCACACAAGATCCGCGTGATTCCGCGGCTAGATGCAGATCGGCCGGGGTGTGTGCAACTGGTTCAAGTCCCGTTAGCCACCCCAGCAGACGAAGGCCCGCCTCTCCGGCGGGCCTTGGTCGTTCCGGTCCGCATGGTCCGCATCTCCCTGAGGCTCGTAGAATCGATCGGACGAGGCGGCTCGGCATCCCCTCGCCATCGTCCGGAGAGTCGGGAGACCCCATGCACGAGGACGTCGAAGAGCGGTCGCCGCTCGATCTCGACGCCGACGCGTTCGAGGCTCTGGTCGTCGCCGAGCTCGATCGGTTGCCCGACGACATGGTCGACGGACTCGACAACGTCGTCTTCGTGGTCGAGGACCGTCCCGAGGACGGCTCGCTCGATCTCCTGGGTCTGTACGACGGCTGGGCGCTGACCGAGCGCGAGCGCTACGGGGTCGGAGAGCTCCCCGATCGCATCATCGTGTACCGCGAGCCGCACCTGGCGGTCTGCGTCGATGAGGACGAGCTGCGCGACGAGATCCACACGACGCTCGTCCACGAGATCGCGCACTTCTACGGCATCGACGACACGCGCCTGCACGAGCTGGGGTGGGCGTGATGGCCGGCGTGGCCGCACCCGACCTCGACGAGACGACCGCGATCGAGGTCGCTCCCCCGACGTCGTGGCAGACGGTCGTCTGGAACGACCCGGTGAACCTCATGAGCTACGTCGTCCATGTGTTCCGGACCTACTTCGGCTTCGATGCGGCCACTGCGCACCGGCTCATGCTCGCCGTCCACCACGACGGCCATGCCGTGGTCGCCCGGGGCCCGCGCGAGCTCATGGAGGTGCATGCACAGGCGATGCACGACTTCGGTCTGTGGGCCACGGTGCGAAAGGACCCGCGGTGAACGATCGCATCGTCGTGCTCGAGGTCAGCGGTCTCGAGGCGCTGCACCTGGCGGGCATCGTCGGTCAATTCCGTGACCTCGTCGTCAACGCCGACCGGGATGACGACCCGGCTGTCGCGCGGCTCACCCCGGATGCCTACCCCGACGACGAGGACGCCAGCCGCGAGTTCCGCCGGTTGACCGGCGCAGACATGCTGGATCGCCGCGCGGACGACGCGCAGACGGTGCTTCACACCCTCGGCATGGAAAGCGGCGAGCTCGATCCGACCGGCGATCCCGAGACCACCATCACGGTGGCCCTGGGAGAGGGCGAAGCGCGCGCGTGGATGCGGACCCTCTCGGCCGTCCGCCTCGTGCTGGCCACGAGGCTCGGCATCCAGGACGACGATGACCATCGCCCGGGCGACGCGCGATTCGGCATCTACGACTGGATCGGCTACCGCCTCGACGGCCTGGTCACAGCCCTCGACCGCACGCTCGAGGAACCACCCGGGCACTGAGGCGCGGAGCCGTCTGCCGGCGCGGATGCTCAGGGCAGGTCGACGACGACGGATGCCAGCGCCCGCGGGTCGTGGTCGGCCAGGTGCGTCTCCTCCTGAGCGGCCCACCGTTCCCAGTGCGGGCGATACGTGTCGCCGTCCCGACGCAATGCACGGTCCTTCCGGGAGCCGTCCGGCGCATCGACCCACACGCAGACGTCGGCCAAGGACGCGGCGGCAGGTGTGAGAAGCCCGGCGCCCTCCACGACGAGCGGCAACGACGGATCCACGGCGTGAGCCTCGGCGCGCTCCCCCGCCTCCCAGTCCCACCTTCGCCACACGCCGACGTTCCCCTTCGCGTGCGGCAGAAGGATGACCTCGCGCGCATACTCCGCACCGTCGGCGAGACCGTCCCACCCCGGGTACAGGTCGTCCAGCGCGACCAGCTGCACGCGACTGCGGCCGGGCCACGCGCTCACCAGGCGTCGCGCGAGGGAACTCTTGCCCGCCCCGCTGCGGCCGTCGATGAGGACGACGGGGTTGGCCGCGCCCACCGCCGCGACCCGCGACGACACCGCCCCGACCGCGATGGTCAGGGCGTCGTCGAGGGGATCGGCGCTACTTCTTGAGGGCGCGGATGACACGGCTGAGCGCGCGACCGGCGACCCACACGAACGGGATGCCGACGGCGAGCAGCGAGACCAGGTTCGGGTCGAAGCGCAGGTCGTCGCCCCGGCGGATGTAGGCGCCGAGCGGCAGGGTGTAGCCGCCTCCGCCTCCGCCGCCGTTGCCCTGCTCGTCGGAGCCGCCGCCGAATCCGGCCCAGGTGAGGGCGACGGGGACGATGCGCACGCCGTCGACGTCCTGCTGCTCGCCGTAAGCGGCCGTAACGCCGAAGTTCGTGGACTGCTGACCGAGTTCCAATGCGATGTTGGGCATGAGCCCACCGTACCCGGGGGTCGCGGCCGCGCCCAGGGGCGTTGCGCGCCGGATCGGCTCGTGTCAGTGCTCGTACGACGGGCGCGGATTGGTCGGCAGCGCGCCCCCGCCCCGCGAGGGACCGAGCAGGGAGCCACGGGTCACCGCACCGCGCCCGAACCGCGCGGCCGCGCCGTCGAGCGCCCCCTCGACGCGACGCCATTCGGCATCGTCGTCCCACAGCGTCGCCGCAGCCGAGGTCGGTCGCAGTTTCTCACCGCGCACCCCCACCAGCCGCACTGCCTGGCGCCGGTCGATACCGTCGAACATCTCGATCGCGGCCTCCCCGATCCGCTGACCGACCGAGGTGGCCTCGGGGAGCGTCCGCGAGCGGCTGAGGGTCGTGAAATCGCTGAAGCGCACCTTGATGGAGATCGTGGATGCCTCGTATCCCTGGCTGCGCAGACGCGCACCGACGCGATCGGCGAGGCGCCGCAGCTCGACGTGCAAGGTGGGCGTGTCGGAGATGTCGGTGTGGAACGTCTCTTCGTGCCCGACGCTCTTCTCGACACGCCCGGTATGCACCGCACGGGCATCGACGCCCCGGGCCAGGTGCCAGACGCGTTCTCCCATCGCCGGCCCCAACACCTGTGCCAAGACAGGAGGAGGGGTGTCGAGCACATCGGCGATGAGACGGATACCGCGGGACTCGAGGGACTCCGCCGCCTTGGGACCGACACCCCACAGCGTGCGCACCGACCGCGGGCGCAGGAACGCCTCGGTGTCGGCCTCGGCGACGATGAGCAGGCCGTCGGGCTTGGAGATCGTCGAGGCCATCTTGGCGACGTGCTTCGTCGCGGCCACCCCGACGCTGCACGTCAGGCCCGTCCGTTCCTTGACGCGCGCGCGAAGGTCACGCGCGATCTTCCCGGGGCTGCCCCACAGCCGCCGCGCCCCGCGCACATCGAGGAAGGCCTCGTCGATGGACAGCGGCTCCACCAGCGGTGTGATCTCGTCGAAGATCGACATGACCTGCCGCGACATCTCGGTGTAACGCGAGTACGGCGGGTTGACCACGATGGCGGTCGGGCACAGGCGGAGGGCGATCGCCACCGGCATCGCGGACTTCACACCGTAACGCCGCGCCTCGTACGACGCGCTCGAGACGACGCCGCGACCCTGGGTGCCGCCGACGATGAGAGGCTTTCCCGCGAGCGACGGATCGTCGAGCACGGCGACCGACGCGAAGAACGCGTCCATGTCGACGTGCAGGATCCCGGTGCCCGTGTCGTCGGCGCCCGGCGGTGACACGATGCGCCCCGTGCCGTCTCCGCGTCCCATGGCATCCATTCTCCCCCGGGCCTCCGACATCGGGCCGGGACCACCGCCGCGTCACACGCGCAACCTCAGCCATCCGCAGAACCTCAGCTCGAATCCCGCGGAAACCACTGACCCGGGGCGGATCACTGAGGTTGCGCGGCCGCGCGACGCCGCCGCCGTAACGACGGATGCCACGGCCCCGCGTCTCGTGGACGGGCGGGGCCGTGGCATCCGGGGGCTTACTGGGCGGCGCGCTCCAGCACGAGCTCGCGCACGCGCGCGGCGTCGGCCTGACCCCTCATCGCCTTCATCACGGCGCCGATCACGGCGCCGGCGGCCTGGACCTTGCCGTCGCGGATCTTCGCGAGCACGTCGGGCTGCGCGGCGAGGGCGTCGTCGATCGCGGCGATGAGCGCGCCGTCGTCGGACACGACGGCGAGGCCGCGCGCGTCCACCACCTGCTGCGGCGTGCCCTCACCGGCGATGACGCCCTCGAGCACCTGCCGCGCGAGCTTGTCGGTCAGCGTGCCGGCGTCGACGAGCTGCTGCAGCGCGGCGACGTTCTCGGGGCTGACGAGCTCGGCGGGCTCGCGCTCCTCGGCGTTCGCGATACGGCTGATCTCGCTCATCCACCACTTGCGCGCGGCAGCGGGCGAGGCGCCGGCCGCGACCGTGGCCTCGACCTCGTCGAGCAGACCCGCGTTGACGACGCCCTGGAAGTCGATGTCGGCGAAGCCCCAGTCGGCCTTGAGCCGGCGACGCCGGGCGGCCGGCGGCTCAGGGAGCGCGGCCCGCAGCTCCTCGATCAGCTCGGGTGCCGGGACCACCGGCAGCAGGTCGGGCTCGGGGAAGTAGCGGTAGTCGTCGGCATCCGACTTCGGACGACCCGGCGACGTGCGCCCGGTGTCCTCGTGCCAGTGCCGCGTCTCCTGCGTGATCGTCCCGCCGGCGGCCAGGATCGCGGCCTGCCGCTGGATCTCGTACCGGACCGCGCGCTCGACCGACCGCATGGAGTTCACGTTCTTGGTCTCCGTGCGGGTGCCGAGCCTCTCCTGGCCGCGCGGACGCAGCGACACGTTCGCGTCGCAGCGGAGGTTGCCGCGTTCCAGACGCGCCTCGGAGATGCCGAGGGCGCGGACGATGTCGCGAATCGTCGCGACGTACGCCTTCGCCAGGGCCGGAGCGGAGTGCTCGGCGCCGAAGATCGGCTTCGTCACGATCTCGACGAGCGGGACGCCCGCGCGGTTGTAGTCGACGAGCGAATACTCGGCGCCCTGGATACGCCCGGTCGCCCCGCCCATGTGCGTGAGCTTGCCGGCGTCTTCCTCCATGTGGGCCCGTTCGATCGGCACGGTCACGATCGTGCCGTCCTCGAGCTCCACCTCGACCGACCCCTCGAACGCGATCGGCTCGTCGTACTGGGAGATCTGGTAGTTCTTGCCGAGATCAGGGTAGAAGTAGTTCTTCCGCGCGAAGCGGCTCGACGGCGCGATCGAGCAGCCGAGCGCCAGGCCCAGACTGATCGACGAGCGGATCGCCTCGGCGTTCACGACGGGCAGCGCGCCCGGCAGACCCATGTCGACCGGAGCCACGAGCGTGTTCGGCTCGGCCCCGTGATTGGCCTCGTTCGCCGGGTTGGGCGCGGCGGAGAACATCTTCGTCGCGGTGTTCAGTTCGACGTGGACCTCGAAGCCGAGGACCGGCTCGAACAGTTCGAGCGCCTCGTCGAAGTCCATCAGCGCATCCTTGGCCATCAGCGCGTCGCTCCGTTCGTGAGGGAGGGGGCTCGATCCAGCAGAGGACCGCCCCACTGGTCGACGAGCAGCGCCTCGACCGCCGCGCCGACGCGGTACAGACGCGCGTCTTCGCGAGCGGGGGCGAGGAACTGGATGCCGACCGGCAGGCCGTCCTCCTCGGCCAGACCGCTCGGGATCGAGATACCCGGGACACCGGCGAGGTTCGCCGGGATCGTGGTGACGTCGTTGAGGTACATCTGCAGCGGATCGTCGATCTTCTCGCCCAGGCGGAAGGCCGTGGTCGGCGCCGACGGGGTCGCGATGACGTCGACCTCGGCGAAGGCGGCGTCGAAGTCCTGCTGGATGAGCGTCCGGACCTTCTGCGCACTGCCGTAGTAGGCGTCGTAGTACCCGGCCGAGAGGGCGTAGGTGCCGAGGATGATCCGGCGCTTGACCTCCGGCCCGAAGCCGGCGTCGCGGGTGGCGGCCATCACGTTCTCCACCGTCGGCGTGCCCTGCGGAGTGACGCGCAGGCCGAAACGGACCGAGTCGAACTTGGCCAGGTTGCTGGATGCCTCGGCGGGCAGGATCAGGTAATAGGCGGCCACGCCGTACTCGAAGTGAGGGGCGCTGATCTCGACGATCTCCGCACCCTGCGCCTCCATGGCCGCCAGCGCTTCGCGGAACGAAGCGGACACGCCCTTCTGGAAGCCGCTGTCGTCGAGCTCCCGGACGACTCCGACCTTGAGGCCCTTCAGCACCTGCCCGGTGGCACCCTCCCGCGCGGCCGCGGCGAACGAGGGCCAGGCGTCGGAGAGCGAGGTGGAGTCGTGCGGGTCGTGCCCGCCGATCACGTCGTGCAGAAGTCCCGCGTCGAGCACCGTGCGGGTGACGGGACCCACCTGATCGAGACTGGATGCCAGGGCGATCGCGCCGTAACGGCTGACGCCGCCGTAGGTGGGCTTGACCCCCACCGTCCCGGTGACGTGCGCGGGCTGACGGATCGAGCCGCCCGTGTCGGAGCCGAGGGCGAGCGGAGCCTCGAAGGCGGCGACCGCCGCGGCCGATCCTCCGCCGGAACCGCCCGGGATGCGGTCGAGATCCCACGGGTTGCGGGTGGGGCCGTAGGCCGAGAACTCCGTCGACGAGCCCATGGCGAACTCGTCCATGTTCGTCTTGCCGAGCGGCACCAGGCCCACTGCGCGGGAGCGCGCGACGACGGTGGCGTCGTACGGCGACATGTACCCCTCGAGGATCCTGGATCCGCTCGTGGACGGCATGTCGGTGGTGACGAGGACGTCCTTCACGGCCAGCGGGACGCCGGCGAGTTCGCCGAGCTCCTCGCCCGCGGCGCGGCGGCGGTCGATGTCGGCGGCGACGTCGAGAGCGTGGTCGCTGACGTGGAGGTAGGCGTGCACGTCGCCGTCCACGGCGGCGATGCGGTCGAGGTGCGCCTGCGTCGCCTCGACGCTGGACACCTCCTTCGCGGTCAGGGCGGCGGCGAGGTCGGCGGCGCTCAGGCGCGTGAGATCGGTCACTGCTCCTCCCCCAGGATCGCGGTCACCCGGAATCGGCCGTCAGCCTGATCGGGCGCGTTCTGCAGCGCCTGCTCGCGGGTGAGGGTGTCGCCCACGGCGTCGGGGCGGAAGACGTTCTGGAGCGGGATCGGGTGGCTCGTCGCCGCGACGTCGGGCGTTGCCACCTCGGACACCTTCGCGATGTTGTCGACGATGGCATCCAGCTGCCCGGTGAGGCGCTGCACCTCTTCGTCGCTCAACTGGATCCGAGCGAGCACACCGAGATGGCGCACGAGATCAGGGGTGATTTCAGACACCCGGCAAGTCTAGTTCGCAGGCATCGCGCGCCGAGACCGAGCCCGGCCTACGCTGGGACGGTGACGAGCTTCGACCCGCCTCGCCCCTGGACCGCCAGCTACGCCCCCGGAGTCCCGGAGGACCTCGACCCCCAGTCGGGATCGCTCGTCGACATCCTCGACGCCTCGACGCGGGACTACCCGGACGCCCCGGCACTGGAATTCTTCGGCCGTGAGACCACGTACACCGAGCTGTCCTCCCAGGTGGCCTGCGTCGCGGCGGCGCTCGCGGCTCACGGCGTGCGCGCCGGCGACCCGGTCGCGATCGTGCTCCCGAACTGCCCGCAGCACATCGTGGCCTTCTACGCGGTCCTGCGACTGGGCGCGGTCGTCGTGGAGCACAACCCGCTCTACACGGCCCGCGAGCTGCGCAAGCAGTTCGAGGACCACGGAGCGAAGCACGCGATCGTCTGGAGCAAGGTCGTGAAGACCGTGCAGGAGTTCCCCGCGGATCTGCGGGTCACCACGCTCGTCTCGGTCGACGTCACCCGCGCGATGCCGTTGCGCATGCGTCTCGCGCTGCGCCTCCCCGTCGCGAAAGCGCGTGACGCGCGCGCGGCTCTGACGGAGAAGACCTCGGATGCCACCCCGTGGGCGCAGCTCCTGCGGCACGACGCGCTCCCCGAGACGCACCCGCGTCCGGCCACGGGCGACCTGGCGATCATCCAGTACACCAGCGGCACCACCGGGACGCCGAAGGGGGCGATGCTCAGCCACGCCAATCTGCTCTCCAACGCGGCCCAGGCGCGCGCGTGGGTGCCCTCGATCGTGCGTGGAGAGGGGTGCGTGGTGTACGCCGTCCTGCCGATGTTCCACGCGTACGGCCTCACGCTGTGCCTCACGTTCGCGATGTCGATGGGCGCGCGTCTCGTGCTGTTCCCGAAGTTCGACCCCGACCTCGTCCTCGCCGTCACCAAACGGCATCCGGCGACCTTCCTGCCGCTCGTACCTCCGATCGCCGAGCGCCTCCTGGCCGCTGCCGAGGCGCAGGGCGTCTCGCTCGCGGGCACCGACATCGCCATCTCGGGCGCCATGGCGCTGCCCCACGACCTGGTGGTGCCGTTCGAGAAGGCCACCGGCGGTTACCTCGTCGAGGGCTATGGGCTGAGCGAGTGCTCGCCCGTGCTCATGGCGAACCCCGTCGCCGAGAATCGCGTGCCCGGCACGGTCGGACTGCCGCTCCCGGGCACCGAGTGCCGCGTCGTCGACCCGGACGATCCGCACGCCGACGTCGAGCCCGGCGGACGCGGTGAGCTGCTGGTGCGCGGCCCGCAGGTGTTCTCGGGCTACTACGGCAAACCCGAGGAGACCGAGGCGGTGTTCGTGGACGGGTGGTTCCGGACGGGCGACATCGTGACCATCGACGAGGACGGGTTCGTCCGCATCGTGGATCGCATCAAGGAGCTCATCATCACCGGCGGCTTCAACGTGGCACCCACCGAGGTGGAGAACGTGCTGCGACAGCATCCGGCCGTCGCGGAGGTCGCGGTCGTGGGCCTGCCCAGCGAGCACTCGGGCGAAGAGGTCGTCGCGGCTGTCGTCGCCGCCGAAGGGTCGGAGATCGATCCCGAGGAGGTGCGCGCGTACGCGCGCGGCATCCTGACGCCGTACAAGGTCCCGCGCAGGATCGTGGTCGTCGACGAGCTGCCGAAGTCTCTCATCGGCAAGGTGCTCCGCCGCCAGGTGAAGGAACGCCTGCTCGCTGAGTGACGTCGGGGCTGGGGAACCGGTTCCTCCCGCGGACAGCGGGCGGACGCCGCGAGGCGGACGCACCGAGGGCGGTCCGGGACCGTCGCCGCCTCGGCCCGCTCGTGTCATTCGTCGGGCACGGTTCCTTCGACCGGCTCGAGGGCCGTGGGCCCCTGCTCCACGAGGATGCGGAACTGCGCGGCATCCAGGATCCGGATGCCGAGTTCCTCGGCCTTCGCGAGCTTCGAGCCCGCGCCCGGTCCGGCGGCGACGAAGTCCGTCTTCTTGGACACGCTCGACGCGGCCTTGCCTCCGGCCTCGATGATCGCCTCCTGCGCCCCCTCGCGCGTGTAGCCCTCGAGCGACCCCGTCGCGACGACCGTGAGACCGGCGAGAACGCCGCCCGCCGATGCTGCGGCGCCGGGCCCGGGGTGTCCCGGGATCGCGAAGCGCACCCCCGCCGCTGTCCAGCGATCGACGATCTCGCGGTGCCAGTCGACATCGAACCAGTCGATGACCGCGTCGGCGATGATGCCGCCGACGCCTTCGACGGCGGCGAGCTCGTCGCGCGAGGCCGCGCGGATGGCATCCAGCGAGCCGAACCACTGCGCGAGGGCGCGCGCGGCGACCGGCCCGACGTGACGGATGTTCAGCGAGACCAGCAGACGCCAGAGGTCCTTCGTCTTCGCCTTCTCGAGCTCGGCCACGAGCTTGACCGCCTGCTCGGACGGCAACACCTCGCGATAGTCCTTGCGGATGCCGCGACGACGACGCTCGGCGGGGTCGAGGTCGTCCGTGCCCGGCGGGTACGTCGCAGGGCCGAGCTTCTGGAACGGCGCTCGGCGCACCTCCTCGCCCGTCTTCTCGTCGATCTTGCGCTCGCCCGTCTCGGCGTCGCGCACGACGACTTCGATCGGGACGAGTTGGTCGACCGTCAGGTCGAACAGCCCCGCCTCGGTGTCGAGCGGCGGCTCGGACGGGACGTCGGGCTGGGTCAGGGCGGCGGCGGTCACCTCGCCGAGCGCCTCGATGTCGAGGGCGCCGCGTGAGCCGATGTGCTCGACGCGCCCCCGCACCTGCGCGGGACACGAGCGGGCGTTCGGGCAGCGCAGGTCGATGTCGCCCTCTTTGGCGGGACGGAGCGGCGTGCCGCACTCCGGGCAGTTCGCGGGCATGACGAAGGCGCGTTCGGTTCCGTCCCGGAGCTCGACCACCGGTCCGAGCACCTCGGGGATGACATCGCCCGCTTTGCGCAGCACGACCGTGTCGCCGATCAGCACACCCTTGACCTTGACGACGTCCTGGTTGTGGAGGGTGGCCTGCCGCACGACGCTCCCTGCCACGCGAGCGGGCTCCATCACCGCGAACGGGGTCGCACGCCCCGTGCGCCCGACCGACACGACGATGTCGAGCAGCGTGGTGTTCACCTGCTCGGGCGGGTACTTGTAGGCGATGGCCCAGCGCGGTGCGCGGCTGGTCGCGCCGAGCTCGTCGTGCAGCGCGAGCTCGTCGACCTTCACCACCACGCCGTCGATCTCGTGCTCGACGTCGTGGCGGTGCTCGCCGTAGTGCGCGACGAAGTCGAGGACGCCTTCCACCGTGGACTCGACCCTGCTGTACGGAGAGGTCGGCAGTCCCCACGACTTCAGGAGGTCGTAGATCTCGCTCTGGGCCGCGACCGGAGGGTCGGGCCACGCACCGATGCCGTGCACGTAGAGCGCGAGCGAGGCGATCCGCGCGAGCCCCGCCTCGAGCTCGAGCCCGGACTTCTTCTCGATCTGCTGGCGCAGTCCGCCGCTGGCGGCATTACGGGGGTTGGCGAAGGCGGGGAAGCGGCGCGCCGCGGCCTGCTCGGCCTTCTGCTCGTCGAACGCCTTCGCGCCTCCGCGCCGGGTGATGGCGCGTTCGCGCGCCTCCGCCACGGCGCGCTCGCGATACTCGCCCTGCAGCCGGTTGAGTCTCTCGAACGCCGCAACCGGGATGAAGACCTCGCCGCGCACCTCCACCAGCGCCGGATGCCCCTCGCCATCGAGTTCACGCGGGATGCCCGCGACGCGCAGCGCGTTGTCGGTCACGATCTCGCCGACGCGCCCGTCTCCGCGGGTCGCGGCCGACGTCAGCACGCCGTTCTCGTACCGCAGGCTGATCGCGAGCCCGTCGATCTTGAGCTCGCTGAGCCAGTTCACCGCGCGCCCGGCCGATGCCTCGGTCTTCACGGCCCAGTCGCGCAGCTCCTCCGCGGAGAACACGTTGTCGAGGCTCAGCATCCGCTCGGCGTGCTCGATGGTGACGAGGTCGGTCGCCTCGGCGGCACCGACCGACTGCGTCGGGCTGTCCTGCCCCTGGAGCTCGGGATAGAGCCGCTCGATCGCCTCGAGCCGGTGCATCCATCCGTCGTAGGTCGCGTCGTCGACGAGCTCGGCATCCCGGCCGTAGTACGCGTCGCGCGCCCCGACGATGCGCTCCGTCAGATCGGCCGCCTCGGTGCGCGCTTCGTCGAGGGTCAGGTCGGGAAGCTGATCGTGCTCGGTCACGCGTCCAGCTTAGGGAGAGGGTCCGACATCACCGGCGGGGTTGTCCCGGACGCGTGTTCGGGAGGAGGTTCCGCGATCGACGGACGGATGCCGAGATCCCCCTCCACCCTGCCCACATCTTCTCCGCTGCCGGAGGGCGGGCCGGTGCCGATGCGCTCAGGCCTCGACCGGGACCGCCGACACCGTCCGGGCGATCGTGAACTGCCCGATGACCCGGGTGCCGTCGTAGAGGACTGCGGTCTGCCCCGGCGCGACACCGTCGAAGGGCTCATCCGGACGGACCGTGAGCACGCCGTCGACGAGCACGGCCGTCGCCGGGACCGGATCGGCGTGCGCGCGGATCTGCACGTGGCAGGAGAACTCGGACGTCTCGGGCGCCCGGCCGGCCCACGTGAAGCGGTCGCCGGCGATCTCGGCGCACGCGAGGGCCTCCTTCGGTCCCACGACGACGGTGTTGTTCACCGGCCGGACCTCGAGGACGAACCGCGGCTTGCCGTCGGCCGCGGGCACGCCGAGCTGCAGTCCCCGGCGCTGACCGACGGTGAACGCGTGCGCTCCCTCGTGACGCCCCACCACGGCGCCCGAGCGGTCGAGGATGTCGCCGGTCTCGGCCCCCACGCGGTCGGCGAGCCAGCCCCGCGTGTCACCGTCCGGGATGAAGCAGATGTCGTGGCTGTCCGGCTTCTGCGCGACCGACAGCCCGCGCTCCTCGGCCTCGGCGCGCACGACGGCCTTCGACGGCGTGGACCCGAGCGGGAAGTAGGTGTGGGCGAGCTGCGCCGCGGTGAGGACGCCGAGAACGTAGGACTGGTCCTTCGCGGCATCCGACGCGCGATGCAGTTCGCGTCCGTCGGGGGTGTCGACGAGCGTGGCGTAGTGCCCCGTGCAGACGGCGTCGAATCCGAGCTCGAGCGCTCGCTCCAGCAGCGCGGCGAACTTGATCTTCTCGTTGCACCGCATGCAGGGATTCGGTGTGCGGCCCGCGCGGTACTCCGACACGAAGTCCTCGATCACGTCGTCGCGGAACCGCTCCGAGAAATCCCACACGTAGAAGGGGATGCCGAGCTTGTCCGCGGCACGACGGGCGTCCATCGCGTCCTCGATCGTGCAGCAGCCGCGGCTCCCCGCGCGCAGCGTCCCGCCCGCGCGCGAGAGGGCCAGGTGGACGCCGACCACGTCATGCCCCGCCTCGACCGCGCGCGCCGCGGCCACCGCGGAGTCGACGCCACCGCTCATCGCCGCCAGAACTCGCATCGTCCCAGTCTACGAACCGCCGGCTGAGCGGGCGCCGGATGCCACGGCCCGCTCGTAGGCGGAGGGCAGCGCCGCCAGCACGGCATCCACGTCCTCCTCCGTCGACGTGCGCCCCAGGGTCAGCCGGAGCACGGACCGCGCGGCGCGATCGTCCAGACCGAGGGCGAGCACGACGTGCGAGGGCTCGGCGACGCCCGCCTGGCACGCGGATCCCGTCGACACCGAGATGCCCGCCATGTCGAGGAGGAACAGCAGCGTCTCCCCCGCCGCCTCCGGGAAGAGCACGTGGACGTTCCCCGGCAGCCTGTCCTCCGGGTCGCCGAGCAGCCGCGCGGCCGGGATCGAGTCGAGGATGCCGTGCACCAGGCGCCGACGCAGTGTCCGGAGCCGCACGGCCTCCCGCTCCCGCTCCGCCTCGCTCGCCGCCGCAGCGGCCGCGAAAGCGGCGGCTCCGGCAGCATCCTGGGTTCCCGCGCGGAGTCCGCGCTGCTGTCCCCCGCCGTGCAGGAGCGGCGTGAGTCGCGCGTGACGCGACACCACCGCGGCGCCGACACCGACCGGTCCGCCGACCTTGTGCGCGGACACGGACAGGGCGACCAAGCCCGCGGGCCCGCTCCCACCGCCGCGCCAGCGCGAGAAGTCCACGTGCACTTGTCCGAGTGCCGACACCGCGTCCAAGTGCAGCGGCACGCCGGCCTCGTCCGCGACGCGTGCGAGGCCCGCGGCATCCTGGACCGTGCCGACCTCGTTGTTGGCGACCAGGGCCGTCGCGAGGGCCGAGCCCGGCAGCGCGCCCGAGAAGGCGTCGAGCGGGATGCGACCGAGCGTGTCGAGCCCGACGGGGCGCAGCGCGGCACCCGCCTCGGAGGTCAGCCACGCCACCGTGTCGACGGTGGCGTGGTGCTCGCCGTCGGGCAGGACCACCGCATCGGTGGACGGCTCGCGCGACCACCACAGCCCCTTCAACGCGAGATTGGTCGCCTCGGTGCCGCCCGAGGTCAGCACGACCTCGATGGGCTGGCATCCCAGGACCTCCGCGAGCCGCTCACGGGCGTCCTCGAGCAGCCGCCGTGCCGCCTGCCCGGCACCGTGGATCGACGACGGGTTGCCCAGCACCTCATGGGCGGCCAGCCAGGCGTCGCGCGCCTCCGGCCGCAGCGGGGTCGTGGCGGCGTGGTCGAGATAGACCGACATGCACCCTCCCGCTTCCCGTCCGAGTCCTTCACTACCCTAGGACGCATGGTCCCACCCGAAGCGGCCCTGTCTGCACGATCCGCCCTCCTCTCGCCGTCCCTCGATGACCTGGGGGTGCGGCTCGGTCCCGAGGGCGGCACGCTCCGGGTGTGGTCGGCGCACGCGGACGCGATGCAGCTCGTCGTGTTCGACGACGTCGACCTCGACTGGGCCGTCGAGACGCTGCCGATGACGGCCGTGGGTGGCGGCGTTTTCGAGGCCACGACCCCGCTGTTGACCCCCGGCGCGCGGTATGCCGTGCGCGTCGGCGGCCCCCACGGGCCCGGGAACACGTTCAACCCCGAGACGCTCCTCCTGGACCCGTACGCCCGTGGCCTCGTCGCGGGCGGCTTCGGGGACTGGCGGTCGGTCGTCGTCGAGGGGGGCTTCGACTGGGGAGGCGTCGCGAAGCCGCGCGTCCCGATGGACCGGACGGTCATCTACGAGGGCCACGTGAAGGGCCTCACCAAGCGGCATCCCGGGGTCCCGCCGGCCCTGCACGGCACGTACGCCGGACTCGCCCACCCGGCGATGATCGAGCACTTCCTCTCGCTCGGGATCACCAGCGTCGAACTCCTGCCCGTCCACGCGTTCGCGACCGAGCCGCGCCTGCTCCAACTCGGGCTGACGAACTACTGGGGCTACAACTCGCTCAACTTCTTCACGCCGCACGCGGCCTACGCCACCGCCGCGAGCCGGGCCGAGGGTCCCGAGGCGGTGCTGCGCGAGTTCAAGGGCATGGTCCGGCTCCTGCACGAGGCCGGGCTCGAGGTCATCCTCGACGTCGTGTACAACCACACCGCCGAGGAGGGCATCGGCGGACCGCGCTCGAGCTTCCGCGGCATCGACAACCGCTCGTACTACCGTCAGACCGACGAGGGCGTCTACATCGACGAGACCGGTTGCGGGAACGCCGTGAACACCGCGACGGATGCCGCGGCCCGACTCGTGCTCGACTCCCTGCGCTATTGGGCCGAGGACGTGCAGATCGACGGATTCCGTTTCGACCTCGCCGTGACCCTCGGCCGTGACCAGAACCATGCGTTCACGCCCGACCATCCGCTGCTGACGGCGATCCGCGAGGACGAGGTTCTCGCGGGCACCAAGCTCATCGCCGAGCCCTGGGACGTCGGCATGGGCGGTTGGCAGACCGGCGGGTTCGGCGACGGATGGCACGAGTGGAACGACCGCTACCGCGACCGCGTCCGAAACTTCTGGCTCAGCGACGTCGACTACGCGCGCCGCGCCAGCACGGCGCCCGTCGGCATCGGGGGGTTCGCCACGCGCCTGGCGGGGTCCTCGAACACGTTCTCCGAAGAACGCGGACCGCTCGCGAGCGTCAACTTCGTCACGGCCCACGACGGGTTCACGCTTCGCGACCTCGTGTCGTACGACGTCAAGCACAACCTCGGCAACGGCGAGCAGAACCGCGACGGCGCCGACACCAATCGCTCGTACAACCACGGTGCCGAGGGGAAGACCGACGATCCGCGTATCCTCGCCACCCGCCGGAAGGCGATGCGCAACCTGCTCGGGACGCTGCTGCTGTCGGCGGGCGTGCCGATGATCACCGCGGGCGACGAGATGGGTCGCACGCAGCGCGGCAACAACAACGCGTACTGCCACGATTCCCCCCTCACATGGTTGTCCTGGGACCTCGCGCCCTGGCAGCAGGATCTGTACGCGCACACGCGGCGGCTCCTCACCCTGCGCCGTGAGAACCCGGCGCTGCGCCCCGTGCGCTTTGCGCGCTCCGGCGAGCGGATCCCCTCCGCGTCGGTCATGGACTGGTTCGACGAGCACGGCGAGACCATGTCGGGTGAGCGATGGACCGACCCCTCGCACCGCACCCTCCAGTACCTCGCGACGTCGACCCCGGAGACCGAGGAGTTCAATCGCATCCTGCTCGTCGTGCACGGCAACGAAAGCCCCGTCGAGGTGACGCTGCCGGCGCTGGCGGACGATGTGGAGTACGTGTCTCTGTGGTCGAGCGCCGATGAAACGCCGTCCGAGGAGACGCCCCGCCTGTCCCCCGGCGACGTCGTCCCGTTCGTCGGAACGTCGATGCGGCTCTTCCGCGTCGAGGCGCGAGGCTGACGAACCGTCGTCGAACCGGAGGGTCCTGTCAAGGCCCGGGGCAAGCCCTGCGGCAACCTCGTCGCCCCACGGTAGGTTCGGACCGTGGCCACCACGACGACGACCTCTTCGCCCGTTTCCGCCTGGCGCAGCGCCGCCTCGATCCCGGTGCGTCCGATCAAACCGACGCCCTCCCGAGGGGTGGTGACGCCGCGCATCCCGATGGCTCTCCCCCATCCGCACGTGCCCGGCGGTCGGTTCCGCCCCTCGGCCTACGTCGGCGAAGCGGTGCCCTTCACCGTCACCGCGTTCCGCGAGGGACATGACCGCATCGGCGTTCACGTGCGCCTCTTCTCCCCGTCCGGCGACGAGTCCCTGCACCGGCTTTCGCCGCTGAACGACGGGTTCGACCGGTGGTCGACCCTCGTCGCCCCGCTCGAGCAGGGCGTGTGGCGGTTCCGCTTCGAGGCGTTCGCCGACGAGTTCGCCACGTGGGAGCACGCTGCCGAGGTGAAGATCGCCGCCGGCGTCGACGCCGCACTGATGCGCGAGATGGGTGCGCAGCTGTTCGACCGGGCCCGCGGCGAGAAGAAGCGTCCGGCCGAAGACAAAGACCTGCTGTACGCCGCCGCGCGAACGCTCCGCGACCCCGACACGCACGACGACGTCGCTCTCCAGGTGGTCCGCGACCCCCAGATCGCGGAGCTGTTCGCGGCCCGTCCCGTCATGGGGCTCGTCTCCGCGGGTCGGGACGCCGAACTGCTCGTCGAACGCGAGCGTGCCGGCGTCGGCGCCTGGTACGAGTTCTTCCCGCGCTCGGAGGGCGCCACGCGCGCCGAGGACGGCTCCGTGATCAGCGGTACCTTCCGCTCTGCCGTCGACCGTCTGCCGGGTGTGGCAGGCATGGGCTTCGACGTGCTCTACCTGCCGCCGATCCATCCGATCGGCGAGCAGAACCGCAAGGGTCCCAACAACACCCTCGTCACCTCCCCGGGCGACCCCGGGTCACCCTGGGCGATCGGTGGACCGGCCGGCGGCCACGACACCGTGCACCCCGACCTCGGGACGCTCGACGATTTCCGCGCGTTCGTCGAGGCAGCACGCGTCAACGGCATCGAGGTCGCCCTCGACCTCGCTCTCCAAGCCTCCCCCGACCACCCCTGGGTCACCGAGCACCCCGAATGGTTCACGACGCTTCCCGACGGGTCGATCGCTTACGCCGAGAACCCTCCCAAGAAGTACCAGGACATCTACCCGGTCAACTTCGACAACGACCCCGACGGCATCCGGGCCGAGGTCCTGCGGATCGTGCGGCATTGGATCGCCCAGGGCGTCCGCATCTTCCGCGTCGACAACCCGCACACCAAGCCGCTGCAGTTCTGGGAGTGGCTCATCGCCACCGTCAGTGCCGAAGAGCCCGACGCGGTGTTCCTCGCCGAGGCCTTCACACGACCCGCGCCGCTGCAGGGTCTCGCGATGGCCGGGTTCCAGCAGAGCTACACGTACTTCACGTGGCGCAACACCAAGCAGGAGCTCGAGGAGTTCTTCGACGGTCTCGCCCACGAGACCGCGGACTTCCTCCGCCCCAACCTCTTCGTCAACACCCCCGACATCCTCACCGAGTACCTGCAGTTCGGCGGTCGCCCCGCCTACAAGATCCGTGCTGCCCTCGCGGCGACCGCGGCGCCGACGTACGGCGTGTACGCCGGCTACGAGCTGTACGAGAACGTCGCGCGGCCGGGGTCCGAAGAGAACATCGACAACGAGAAGTACGAGTACAAATTCCGCGACTGGTCCGGTGCCGAGGCGGCCGGCGACTCCCTCGCCCCGTACCTGCGCCGCCTGAACGGCATCCGACGCGACCACCCGGCCCTGCGCCAGCTGCGCAACCTCCACATCCAGTGGAGCGACGACGACGCGATCCTGGTCTACGCCAAGCACCTCGACGCTGCGCTGTCGCCCACGGGCCAGGCCGACACGATCATCGTCGTGGCCAACGTCGACCCGCACTCCACGCGTGAGACGACGGTTCACCTCGACACCACGATCTGGGGCGTCGAGCCCGGGACGCCCTACGACGTCGAAGACCTCGTCACGGGCGCGGTCTGGACCTGGACCGACCACAACTTCGTGCGCCTGGACGCATTCGCCGAACCCGTGCACATCCTGCACGTGAAGGAGTCCCGATGACCGCTCTTCCCCCCGAACTCCTGGATGCCGTGGCCCACGGCGCCCACCATGACCCCCACAGCGTCCTCGGCGTGCACGAGACCGCCGACGGATGGGTCATCCGCACCCGACGACCGCTGGCGCGTGAGGTCGTCGCGGAACTCGCCGACGGCTCCACGGTGGATCTCGCCCACACGCACGGCGGCATCTGGGAGGGTGCGCACGCCGGCGCGCCGGGTCCGTATCGCGTGCGCGCGACGTACGACGGCGGAGCCGAGCATGTCGCCGACGATCCCTATCGGCATCTGCCCTCGCTGGGCGAGCTCGACCTGCACCTCATCTCGGAGGGCCGTCACGAAGAGCTCTGGCGCGTCCTCGGCGCCCATGTCCGTGAACTGGACGGCTCCACGGGTACGGCGTTCACCGTGTGGGCGCCCGACGCTCGCGCCGTCCGCGTGATCGGCGACTTCAACGGATGGGACGGAAGCGGCAGTGCGATGCGCTCGATGGGCGGCAGCGGCATCTGGGAACTGTTCGTCCCCGAAGTCGGCGTCGGCGCGCGCTACAAGTTCGAGATCCTGACGCGTGCGGGGGCGTGGATCCAGAAGGCCGATCCCATGGCACGCCTGGCGGAGATCCCCCCGGCCACCGCGTCGGTCGTGACGACATCCGCCTACCGCTGGGCCGATGACGCCTGGATCGAGGAGCGGTCCCGGACCGCCCCGATCGATCGCCCCATGTCGATCTACGAGCTGCACCTGGGCTCGTGGCGCCCGGGCCTGTCGTACCGCGACGCCGCCGACGAGATCATCGCCTACGTCAGCGCCCAGGGCTTCACACATGTGGAGTTCCTGCCCCTCGCCGAGCACCCGTTCGGAGGGTCGTGGGGCTACCAGGTCTCCGGGTACTACGCCCCCACGAGCCGCTTCGGCGACCCCGACGACCTCCGCTACCTGATCGACCGCCTGCACCAGGCCGGCATCGGCGTGATCATGGACTGGGTCCCCGGCCACTTCCCCAAGGACGACTTCGCCCTCGCCCGCTTCGACGGAGAGCCGCTCTACGAGCACCCCGACCCCCGTCGCGGAGAGCACAAGGACTGGGGCACCCTGATCTTCGACTACGGACGCAACGAGGTGCGCAACTTCCTCGTCGCCAATGCGCTGTACTGGTTCGAGGAGTTCCACGTGGACGGACTCCGCGTGGATGCCGTGGCATCCATGCTCTATCTCGACTACTCCCGCAACGATGGCGAGTGGGCCCCCAACCAGTTCGGTGGCCGCGAGAACCTCGAGGCCATCCGCTTCCTGCAGGAGGTCAACGCCACCGCCTACAAGCGCTACCCCGGCATCGCGATGATCGCCGAGGAGTCGACGAGCTTCCCGGGCGTCACCGCGCCGACCGCCCACGCGGGCCTGGGCTTCGGGTTCAAGTGGAACATGGGCTGGATGAACGACTCGCTCCAGTACATCGCGCGCGATCCCATGTACCGCTCGCACCACGAGGGTGAGCTGTCGTTCTCGTTCGTGTACGCGTTCAGCGAGAACTTCATCCTCCCCATCAGCCACGACGAGGTCGTGCACGGCAAGGGCAGTCTGTTCGGTCGAATGCCGGGCGACCACTGGCAGAAGCTCGCGAACATGCGCGCCTTCCTCGCCTACATGTGGGGTCATCCGGGCAAACAGCTGCTGTTCATGGGCCAGGAGTTCGGGCAGATGTCCGAATGGTCGGAGTCGCGGAGCCTCGACTGGTGGATGCTCGACCAGCCTTCGCACGCCCAGCTGCACTCGTTCGTCGCCGAACTCAATCGCGTCTACCGCGAGCACGCGCCGCTGTGGTCGCGCGACCACGACGGAGCCGCGTTCTCGCGCCTGGGCGCACCGGCGTGGAACCCCAACGTGCTCGCTTTCGCGCGCCGCGACCACCACGGCAACACCGTGGTCGTGGTCTGCAACTTCTCCGGTGTGCCCCTCGGCGACTTCCCGCTCGATCTCCCCGAGGCCGGCACGTGGACCGAGGTGCTCAACAGCGACGCGGAGGCGTTCGGCGGCTCCGGTCAGGGCAACCTCGGCTCGGTGACCACGGACGCCCGCGGAAGCGCCGTCCTGACGGTTCCGCCGCTCGGCGTCCTCTGGCTGCACCACCGCGCGGGCTGACCGACGCGCGCAGATGTGAAAGGCCCCGTCCGCGGACGGGGCCTTTCACATGGATCAGAACAGCAGGGATGCCAGACGCGAGCGAGCGCGGATCACCCGGGCGTCCTCGTCGCCGACGAGCCCGAACAGCTCCAGGAGACGTTCGCGCACCGGAGGGCGCTCGTCCGAGGGAAGGGCGGCGAACAGGTCGAGCAACCGCTCGAACGCGTCGTCGACGTGACCGCCGGCGACGTCCAGATCGGCCACCAGGAACTGGGCGTCGACATCGGTCGGGCCCGCGGCTGCGGCCGCCCGCGCGGCCTGCAGGTCGGCGCCCTGGACGCGATCGAGCAGACGCACCTGGCCGAGTCCGGCACGCGCATCGGCGTCACGGGGGTTCTCCGCCAGAGCGCGCTCGTACGCCGCGATCGCACGCGGGTAGTCGCCCTCTTCGATGGCGGCGAACGCTTCGGCGTGCAACGGCGGGAGCGGCTGCTCGGCGGGCTCCTCGGCATCCGTCGCGCCATCGAGAGGCACCGTGCCGGTGACCCCGTGCTGGGCCGCGAGCTGGAGAAGCTGCGCGAACACCTCACGGACCTGCTGCTCGGGCACGGCACCGGTGAACAGGGGCACCGGCTGGCCCGCGACGAGCGCGACGACCATCGGGATCGACTGCGCGCGGAAGCCTTGGGCGAGCTGGGGGTTGGCGTCGACGTCGACCTTCGCGAGCACCACCTTGCCGGCCAGCTCGATCACGACCTTCTCGAGCACCGGGCTGAGCTGCTTGCACGGACCGCACCACTCGGCCCACAGGTCCACGACCACCGGGACGGTGCGCGAGAGCTCGAGCACCTGTCCGAAGGACGCGTCGGTGACGTCGACGACGAGCGGGGACGGGGCGGCACCCGCGGCGGGGGACGGCGCACCGTCGGTAAGCGCCGCCGGCGGCTGCGGACGGTTGCGCAGGGACGAGAGGTCGACGGCACCGCGGAGGACGGAACCGGGGGTGGGAGTGCTCACGGAGACACCTTCGCTTCGAGGAGGCTGGAACGGTAGCCCAGCAGCCGGATCTTGTCGTCCGATCCCTGACTGGGCACGTAGAAGAAGATCTGGTCGGTGTAGGTCGTGGTGAAGCCCGTCGCCGACTGGTCGACGCCGGTGAGAGCCTTCACCGCGGGGTTGTTGTCGAGCTTGATGACGGCATCCGCGTTGGTCGGCTTCGCCGTGTCGCTTTCGAAGACGTTGACCGCGACGATCGCGCCGGTGTCGAGCGTGGCGAGGGCGATCGGCGCGGCCGGACCGGCCGTCGCGGAGAAACTGATCTCGGCCGTGCCCTGTCCGGTCTGGTTCAGCTCTTCCGTGCGCTTGCGCTTGTTGTCCTCGATCGCCGGCAGCAGCAGATCGTTGGCGGTGTCGAATGCCGCCCACGATGCACTGTTCTGGCCGTTGTTGATGAGGTCGGCGTACGCGGCTGCGACCTCGTCGGGCGGCATGACCAGGAACGACGAGTCCGGCGGGACCTGCGTCGCGCCGACGTAGGGAGCGGCCAGCTCAGGCAGGTTCGTGGATGCCTCGAGGTTGCCGATGTACGACACCCGGTACTCCGACCACGGATCCTCCTGCGTCATCATCATGATGGACGTGGTGGGGGCGTCGGTGGCCGGGGACTCCACGACCGTCATGACCGTGCGCGGCCAGGTCCCGGTCGTCTGCGGGAGGATGATCTGCACGGGGTCGGAAGGGATCGCGGGCAGCGCGGGCCGGTCGGGCAGCGCGGCGCGCAGGGTGTAGTTCGTCTGCCGCTCGGCCAGCGCGGGTCCGGTGAGCCGCGTCTCGGCTGCGGCGGCATCCAGAGCCGCATCGGCCTGCGCGACCGTCGTGGCGATGCGGGAGATGATCCGCTCCGCCTGGTTCTCGGTCACCGCCGGCGGGAACTGCCCCTCGGGCACGATGACCGTCGGGGTGGGGCTCGGACTCTCGCTCGCGGCGAACTGCGGCCATGCGTCGGCGGAGCACCCCGCGAAGAGCGCGGCCGAGACGCCCAGCGCCGGAACGGCGATCAGCGCGCGGCGGCCGGAACCGAGCGCCCCGCGTCCGCGCCGGGAGGGAGACGAGCTGATCACGCCCTTCTCCGCCGCGTCGGCGTCGGCGATCGAGATCGGCTCGGTGACGGGAAGAGGCAGGCCCTTGCGCCGCGGACGACGGGAGCGGCGGACATGGCGGATGCCGAGCAGGTACAGCACGATGCCGGCGAGGAGGGCGATCGCTCCCCCGGCGATCAGCGGACCCGCCCACGGCGTGGAGTTGTCGATGGGCCACGTGACGGTGATGTCGGACGGGGCGGGCGCTGTACCGTCGCTGGCGACGAGGACGCTCATGTCGGACGGGAGCTGAAGGGTCGTGCTGAGCGAGCCGGTCTGCTGATACTCGTCGAGCCAGAGGTCCGAGCCCACGGGCGTGCGTGCGGCGGTCGCCTCGGTCACGGGAGCCTCGGTCGAGGCGGGGACGAGGGACGTCTGCACGGCGTTCTCCGGCCCCAGGGTGACCGCCGTGTACGGGACGTCGGCGAGCCAGGCGCGCACGTCGCTCGTACGGCCGTAGGAGACGAAGACCTCACCGTCGCCGGAGACGCGCAGCGCCTGGGCACCGGGAAGGCTGCCGAGGACGGCGCCGTCGATGAGCGTGTAGGCCGTGGACCCGTCGGTCTGAATCGACTCCGTGGCCTCGGAGGGCCCCTGGAAGACGGTGCGCTGAGCGATGCCCGCGCCGATCATGGCGGCGGCGATGACGAACGCCACCACGGCCCAGACGAATCTCACGCTACACACCATCCCCACCGGCGACTCGGGCGGCCACCGAAGAATCGACGTTTCAGACTAGCCGAGGCCGGCTGAAAGTTCGCGGCGAGGCCCCGCGGTCACGCCGGAAGCGCACTGTCTCAGTATCCTTTCGAGACGGGCACGCTCGCCCACCGCAGGCAGGAGTCACGAGGATGAAGATCCACAATCCGTTCCGGGTCGCCCTGCTGGCGACCTTGGGCGTCGGCGTCGGTCTCCTGGTCATCGGGAGCGTGCAGAACCTCTCGACGATCCTGCTGTACGTGGGCACCGCGCTGTTCCTCTCCCTCGGGCTCGATCCGGTCGTCTCCTTCCTCGAACGCCGCGGGCTGCCGCGGTGGGCAGCCGTCCTCCTGACGATCCTCGGTGTGCTCGGGATCTTCGCCGGGATCATCCTCATGGTCGTCCCCATCATCGTCAGCCAGATCACCCAGCTCGTCGGGCAGATCGAGCAGCTGCTGCAACCGGGGCGCTGGAACGAGATCGTCGCCGACGTCCAGGACTGGGCCACGATGAATTTTCCCTGGCTTCGGATCGACGAGGTCTGGGCCGGGGTGCAGAACTGGTTCACCACCCTCGACGTCGGCTCGATCTCCACGATGGTCGGCAACAGTCTCCTGACGATCGGCGGGGCGGTGGCCGCCGGCATCGGCGGCGCTTTCATCGTGCTGATCCTCACCATCTACTTCACCGCGTCGACGCCGTCGCTGAAGTCCGCGGTGTATCAGCTCGTCCCGGCATCCCGTCGTGCGCGGTTCATCGAACTGGCCGAGAAGATCACCGACTCGGTCGGCTACTACGTCATGGGTCAGGTGAGCCTCGGCGTGATCAACGGCATCCTGAGCGCGATCTTCCTCACGATCATCGACGCGCCCTTCCCCGCCGTGCTCGCGGTCATCGCGTTCTTCTTCTCCCTCATCCCCCTCGTCGGCACGCTCACGGGGTCGACGATCATCGTGCTGACCTGCCTGATCCCCGGCCTCGGAACGCCGACGTGGGCGATCGTGGCCGCAGCGATCTACTACCTCGTGTACATGCAGATCGAGGCGTACGTGATCTCGCCGCGCATCATGAACCGGGCGGTCTCGGTTCCCGGTTCGGTCGTGGTCATCTCGGCACTCGCCGGTGGGGCGCTGCTGAACCTCCTGGGTGCGCTCATCGCCATCCCGGTTGCGGCCAGCATTCTGATCATCTACCGCGAGGTCATCATCCCGCGCCAGAACGAGCGCTGAGGCTCAGGCCTCGAGGGGGCCGTCCCACTCGACCGGAAGCGGCAGGGCGTCCGGATTCACGGCGGCGACGATCTCCGTCAGCACGCGACGCGTCTGGTTCTCGCCGACCCACAGGTGCTTGCCGCCGTCGACGGCGATGAGCTGCGCCTGTGGAACCGAGGCGAAGCGCTCGCGGGCCTCGTCGGGGCGCAGGTAGTCGTCGAACTCCGGCACCACCACGACCATCCGGCGCCGATCGCCCGCCCAGGCGGCGACCTCGTCCGCGGTCGCCCGGTGCAGCGGCGGGGAGAGCAGGATGACACCCTCGATGTCGTGGTCGCGGCCGTACTTCAGGGCGAGTTCGGTGCCGAAGGACCAGCCCACGAGCCAGGGTCGCGGGAGCCCTCGCTCGCGCACGAAGTCGACGGCCGCGGCGACATCGAACACCTCCGCTCCTCCCCCGTCGAACGCGCCCTCACTCGTCCCGCGCGGCGATGTCGTGCCACGGGTGTTGAACCGCAGGACGGCCAGGTCCGCCAGGGCCGGGAGTCGACCCGCGGCCTTGCGCAGGATGTGCGAGTCCATGAACCCCCCGGCCGTCGGAAGCGGGTGCAGCGTGACGAGCGTGGCCACCGGCTCACGGTGCTCGGGGGATGCCAGTTCGCCGACGAGCGTCAGGCCGTCGACGGTCTCCAGCTCGATGTCCTCCCGTCGAGCGGGAAGCAGCACGGGTCCGCGAATCTCCATCAGGCGATCCTCCAACAGTGGGTGTGCCAGTGACGGCGGGCGGCCAGATCGGCAGAGTCGCCGAGGACGCCGTCGGCGCGCCAGACGACGACGTGGGTGACACCGACCTCGACCGCTCTGCCGCAGCCGGGACAGATATAGGGCTTCTGCGCCTGTGCGCCGGAAAGGGGTTGCACGGTCCACTCGGCACCGCGCTTGAACTCGGTGCGCTTCCAGCCGGCGATCAGGCGGTCGAGCGAGGCGTCGGAACGGTCGCTGGACGGACGCCGCTTGCGCGAACGGGGCACGCGCCCGTCACCACCAGTGGTTGCTGGTCCAGAACGCGTACGCTCCGGCCCAGCTGCCGTACCGACCGGTGGCGTATCCGGTGGCCCAGCGGAGGTTGTCGACGGGGTCGTAGCCGTTCCCGGGCACCTTGCTGCAGGGAAGCGCCTGAACGAGCCCGCAGGCACCGGATGACCGGTTGGTGGCGTTGGGGTTCCAACCGCTCTCGCGGCTGACGATGTAGTCGACGTAGCCCATGTCGGCTTCGGAGATGCCCGCCGCCGCCATCCATTCGCCGGGCGCGCCACCGCCGGAATAGTAGAGCGGTCCGCTGCTGCCCCCGCTGGAAGCGTCCGATCCGGTCGAGGAGGCCCGGACGGGCTGCGGCGTCGGGGTCGGCTTGGGCTTGACGTACACGTTGTAGCTCGAGCGGTCGAGCGAGGGAGCCTGCTTCTCGCCGCCGGTGGAGACCTGCTGCACGTCGTCGAGACCCTCCGCGTACAACGTCACCGTCTGGGGCTCGTCGGCCTGTGCGCTCAGGATCGCCCCGCCCATCGGGCCGACGTACGCGCCCGTGAAGGCGAGCGCGGCGCAGGCGGCGAAGACCGCGACGACACCGCGGCGGCGCGACCAGTGGGGTCCGCGTCGCCCGGATGGAGCCGGATGCACCACATCGACCACCGCGTGGCCGCGACGGGCCACACGTCGGGACGACGCACGCGTGAGGTCGGATCCGGGAGTCACAGTGTGCTCGATTCTATCGATGCCGTCGTCGGGGTGCTATGCGGGGCTCAGCCCACGGCGAGCATGACCTCGACGACGGCGTCGAGCACGGCATCCACCTGCACCTCGCGGTAGCCACCGCGCTGCATGCGGAAGGCCACCGACCGCACCTGTTCCGCGGTGATCGGATCGCCGGACGCGAGGTAACGGCGGACGCGGTCGGCGACGATGTCGACCTCGTCGACGCTGTATCCGTAGTGCAGGAGGCCGACCCGATCGAAGCGCTGCCCGCGGGGCCGCGACAGGCGATCGAGGACGACTTGCGCGGTGTCGCGCGTCTCCGCGACCCAGGCCCGGGCACCGAGCCGCGAGAGGGCGTATTCGCGCTCCCGCGCCGCGAACGCGTCCTCCACACGCCCCAGCGCGGCATCCACCGGTCCGATGGCGTAGCCGCCTCGAACCAGGGGGAAGGATGCCGAACGCACCTCCGTCGACCGGAGGGCGCCGGGCTCGTCGGCCTCGAACGCCTCGCGCGCCTTCTCGAGGAAGGTGTCGACGGCGCGTTTCTCGTAGCCCTTCGAACGCCCGGGGGCGTCGGGGAACGGCGTCGATCGGTCGGAACGGGCGATCTGGGTCTCGGTCATGACACTCCGAGGGGCGCGAGAAGGTAGTACGTCGCGAGCGCCGCGGTCGCGGACGGCAGGATCGAGTCGAGACGGTCGAGCACCCCGCCGTGGCCGGGAAGCCACGAACTCATGTCTTTGATGCCGAGGTCGCGCTTGAGCATCGACTCCCCGAGGTCACCCACGGTGGCGGTGGCCAGCACGACCGCGCCGAAGATCAGCCCCGTCCACCACGGCAGCTGCAGCATGAACACGGCCAGCACGACGCCCGCCGCGAGAGCGGCCACACACGCACCCGCGAAGCCCTCCCAGGTCTTCTTGGGGCTGATTCGCGGGGCCATCGGATGCCGTCCGCCGCGTCCGAACGTCAAACCCGACACGTAGGCGCCGGTGTCGGCGACCACCGCGAGGATCAGGAACGCCAGCACCCACCACTCGCCACCGTCCTCCGCCAGCAGGATCATCGCGATGCTGGTGAGGAACGGGACGTAGAGCTGAACGAACGCGGCGACGAGGACGTCGGCGAGCACCTCGTTATACGCGCGGCCGTCGTCGGCGAGGAGTTGTGCGGTGAGACGCCAGACGATGACGAACGCCACCGCGACGAGCGTCGCCACCCAGTGCAACCAGAGGCCCGCGAGGAACCCGCTGGCCAGAAGCAGGACACCGGCGGCCAGCTGCGGAACGACATCGACCCGTCGCCCCGAGACCTGCAACGCTCGGGAGAACTCGAACACCGCGAGCACCATCGCGCCGAGGGCGAAGAACGCGAAGAGCCACTTCACGAAGATCAGCGACGCCACGACGACGACGCCGATGGCGACGCCGATGAGGATCGCGACGATGAGATCGCGCCCCGTGCGCTGTTTGATGCGCTCGTTGGCCTGATCGAACTCGGCCCGGGCGTGCGCGATGTGCTGCTCGGCGTCCGTCCGCATGGCGCGCAACTGCGACTCGATGGCGGTGACCGAGTCACCGCTCACCGGCGCGCGCCGCGCGTCGGCCCTCCGTCGGGAAGGCGAAGCGGCGGGTGCCGTCTCATCGGCGTCGGGGGCCTCGGGCATGGATCAGACCTCGAGAAGCTCGGCCTCTTTGCGCTTGAGCGCCTCGTCGATCGCATCGACGTGCGCCCGCGTGACGCCGTCGAGCTCCTTCTCGGCGCGTACCAGCTCGTCTTCACCGACATCGCTCTTGAGCGCGTCGAGGTCGTCCTTGGCCTTGCGACGCAGGTTGCGCACCTGCACCTTGGCGTCCTCGCCCTTGCTGCGCACGAGCTTGACGTACTCCTTGCGGCGATCCTCTGTCAGCTCGGGCATCGTGACGCGCACGAGGTTGCCGTCGTTGGTGGGGTTCACACCGAGGTTCGGCATGTCGCGGATCGCCTGCTCGATGGCCTTGAGCGCCGACTTGTCGTACGGGTTGACCACGAGCGTGCGTGCCTCGGGATTGTTCAGCGACGCCAGCTGAGCGAGCGGGGTGGGCGAGCCGTAGTAGTCGACGAGGACCTTCTGGAACATTTGGGGGTTCGCGCGCCCGGTGCGGACGGTCGCGAAGTCCTCCTTGGCGGCCTCCACGGCGCGATCCATGCGCGCTCCGGCATCGGCGAGGACATCGGCGATCACGGTGACTCCATTCGTTGGAACTATCGACTCAGTCTAGTCGCGGGGGGGGGCGGCCCCCCCCCCCCCCCCCCCCCCCCCCCCCCGAGCAGGGGGGACCGCGAAAAGAGGCCCACCCCGCAGCGGGGGGGTGGACCCGGGGGCCCGACCCACAACACCCCCCACCCGCCAAC
>NZ_JAJGNJ010000013.1 GCF_020781835.1 Microbacterium testaceum | reverse complement strand
ACATGTCTGGACGCGAACACCGGCCGGAGGATCTCCGACATCCCCATCGACGTGGTCGTCGGCCCTCCCCCGGTCGGGCGCGGCGGGGCGGGCGGGCCGGCGAGCCGGCCGCTGTCGTGGGTGCAGTTGTCGTGGCGGTGCCCGGCAGGTCCGGCTCGCTGCGCTCGGCCGGCCTCGCCTCGATTCCGAGCGCGGTCGACACCGCGGCTCCCCCGGTCAGCGGGGGTGATGGGTACGGGTGGCTGTCGCGATGCGCTCGAGTGCGGTTTCGACAGGAGTCCACGGACGCACGATCTCGTCGACGGTGTCCTGAGTGAGGCCGAGGCTCTCCATCTGCCAGGTGATGCAGAGCCGTCCGTCCTCGAGGTACATCGGTCGACCGTCGTCCCAGGTGGCGTAGCTGCCGATGACGCGGGTTGCGTCACGAGCTCGCATGCGCACATCGGTTTCGACGATCGCAGTGATGATGGCGCCGGGCGCGCACCATGAGATCTCGTGGCCGGCGAAGTCGGGATCTTCCTCGGTGGCGCCGATCGGCTCGACGGCGTAGAGGGTGCCTCGCGATGTCAGGGTGCCGGAGGGTGTGGTGATCTCGGTCTGGAACGCGAAGGCGCGAGCGAACTCCTGGCGCGTGCTGAAGTAAACGCGATCGGTGCGAGAGACGAGGCCGATTTGCGGCCGATCGCGGGGTGTGTATGAGATCGGGATGCGCGCGGCCGCGGCGTCATAGGGACTCAGGAGGCGTGAGCCGACCGTGAGGCCGGGGAACCCGCCATGCCAGAACGTGGGGCCCGTGTGCCCCTTGCTCACGGGGTCTGCTCTCTGCCGACTGCTTCTTCTGCTTCGATACCGGTGGCGAGGATGCGCAGCGCTCGAGCCTGCTGAGTGGGCGTCATTTTGAGCGGGGCGTCGACGATGTTGTGGATGCTCAGGCTGTACTCCCCGGCGCCGTCGAGCGTGATCGTGGCGACGGCGAGAAGCTCGTCCTCGTCGGGAAGGTTGAGCGGGAGCTGTCGGAGCATGCCTCTGCCGCCTGTCAGTCGCTCTGTTCGGTGGTCTTGCGGACGCTGGTGCGGGCACGCTTCCGGTAGGAGCGCAACGTCTTGCGGGGAGCCTCGTCGAGGAAAGCCTTGCCAGCGCCGCTGGCGAGCTTCGTGTTGCGCAGCTGGACTCGGTAGGGGTAGACGTCCTCGAGGAGCTCGCTACGGGCGACGATGGCTGCCCAGTAGCTCGGGAAGGTCACGCGCTCGACGAGCTCGCCGCCGGCGACGAGACGCTTGTCTGCGGCGCGGTCGCGGTCGGTGCGGGCCATGCGGACGGTGAGGACGGGCATTCCCTTGATCTTGATGATCGCGAGATCCCACTGCTCGAGGTAGCCCTTGTAGCCCCAGAGTGCGACGGCGTTCTCTGGATCGGTGGTGATCTTGGTCACGGCGCCGCGGGCGTAGACGAGATCCTTGCGCTCCTGGTCGAATGCGCCCTGTGGTGGGCGGACGAGCGAGATGACACGCTCGAGTCGACTGGCAGGAACTCCGTCGCGGATCCACCGGCGGATGGTGCCCTCCGAGACGCCGAAGGTGTCGGAGGCGGTGCCGGCGTTGACGTGGCCGAGCCGGTTGAAGCTGCCGAGGGCGGCGCCCATGATTTTGCTGAGCTTGTGGGCTCCCCAGGCTTGCTCGAGCGCATCGACGTCGGCGCTCTCGGGGGTGAACCACAAGGGTGCCGGCGTGTCGATCTCGTCTGGCATTACCTGACTCCTACTAGTGAATGTGACATTCACAGCCTAGAGGCGTGGGCGCGCTCCGTCAACCGAGCTGGTGCCGGCGCTGCGGCGAGCGCGAGGCGATCACTCGACTGCAGCGCCGCGGTAGGCGAGTACGTGGGCGACGAAGGTGGATCCGGTGTCGGCATAGAGCTTCTTGAGCGCTGGCGTCGAGACGGAGTCCTTCTCGGTGCGGGGCAGGCTGAGATCCTCGAAGAGGGCCTGCTGCAGCTGTTCGCGGCTGCGCAGGTTGATCTCGCGGCCGAGCTCGGCGAATGCGCTGTGAGCTGCCTCTTCCTGGGCGGTGTCGCCGGCGGTCTCGGTGAGGCGTCGCTGGATGAACGCGTCGGCGTCCTTCTTGCGGAACAGCGGCGAGCGCGCGGTCTTGGGTGCGACCGACTCGGGGAAGCCGGCCTTGCGCTGCTTGGTGCCGGTGGCGTAGACGCGCACCGTCTGCTGAGAGACGTTGAGCTTCTCGGCGATGTAGGCGTAGTCGACGAGCTCGGGCATGGAGGCTGCCATCGGCTGGTCCTTTCTCTGGTCGTCAGTCCGGTCACACCTGATAAAAGCGTGACATTCACTACATACAGCGTAGCGTGACGAGGCTGTGGTGCCGGGTCATTCGTGTCAGCGGAACTCGACGCCCTTGATGCCGTGGAACTGCCAACCGTCGACGTAGCGGTTGTCGTAGAGGCCGGTGAGGTAGTCGGTGGCGCCGGTGTCGCCGCCTTGCACCCAGGCGTCATAGAGCTGTTGCTGCTCGGAGGGCGACATATCGAGGTTGCTGAACCGTTCGGCGACGTACTTCTTGTCCGTGGGGTCTGCGGACGGGCCCTGCAGCGCGTTGATGCGGATGGTGCGCTGACGGGTGGGGATCTGGGATTGGATGCGCTTGGCGAGCTGACCGCGGCCGCGCTTGGTGGTGACGGACTGGCGGACGCGCTTGGTGAGCTCCTGGGTGATCGCGGCGCGGGGATTCTGCGCCCCGCGGATCCAGCGCTGCACGGTGCCCTGGGAGACTCCGAGCTTCGTGGCGGCGAGCTTCGTGGCGATCGGGAACCGGTCGCTCTGGCCGGGGAAGAGGAACTTGAGCATGGATTTGGTGTCGCGGGAGACCTCGGGGAGCTTGTGCCCGGTGAGTCCCTCGAACATCGCGGCGAGCTGCCGCGCTTGCGCTTCCTTGCTCAGTGCCATCAGATCAACTCATTCAGGTGTCGCTTGCCCTTGTAGGTGCCGTCGCCGTTGAGGAACTCGGCGTGATGCGAGAGCTGGTCGGAGCCCTCGTACTTGTACTGACCGAGGCCGCGGCCGAACCAGGACGGGTCGCCGGGCCAGGCCTCGAGCGGGTCGATGTGGTCGCTGGTGTAGACGACGGTGTCCTTCTCGATCGCGACGGGCCAGCGGCCGGTGCGCTCGGCGTTGGCGAGGACGCGGCGGATGATGTTGGCGCGGGACTTCGCGACGATCATGTCGTGGCGGTGCGGGGCCCACACGGCGAGGGTGTCGTGGTCGCCGCGGTAGTCGAGCATGCCGATCGCGGCCGCGTAGACGATCTTGAGGAGGTCACGAGCGGCCTGGTCGTCGACGTCGGTGGTGTCGAGGGTGGTGCGGGCGTCGCGGACCCGCTTGTACCAGGCCTCGAAGACCTTGGCTTTGCGGTCCCACAGCCAGGCTTCGTGGATCTCGAGCTCGAGGCCCATTTCGCTCGCGAGCTCGAGCGTGGGGGTGGTGACCCAGATCTGCGATCCGGTGAACCCGTCACGGACGATGCCTTGGGCGGCGAAGATGTCGGGCATCAGCCAGCTGCCGGGTTCCGGTGCGGTGATCAGCCAGTAGCCGGGCTTGTTCGTGGCCTTGGTGAATTGCAGCGGGCCGTCGTAGTGGGTGGGGGCTCCGACGCCGACCTCGGTGCTCGCGGCGGCGAGGTAGGAGCCTCCACGGTCGAAGCCGTGTACCCAGCGCTGCTCGAGCTCGTCGCCGAAGAGCTTGCGCTGCCAGTTGAAGTCACCCTCGGCCATCATCTGGTCCTTGACCGGGCCGGGGCGGTCCTGTGGGTAGTAGATCTCGTCGTGCTTGTCGCGGGGCAGCAGCGCGCGCATGAGCTTGGTGCCGGTGGTGCCGGCGCTGCTGCGGTAGGGGAACTTGAGCGCCGCGGTGAACTTCCCCAGGCGACGGGCGATGGTCGCGGGGTCTGGGTCGCCGTCGAGGATCGTGCTGATGAAGCGAAAGTCCTGGGCAGGGATGAGGGCGATGTGCGCGCCGATCCGGCGGTCATCCTCGCGCCAGATGTCGATGCTGCCGGCCATGGATCCGTCGCCGCTGAGCGAGAATCCGGTCTCGGTCGCCATGGTGATGAACGGGTGCCCCTTGGTGGCTTCGCGCAGCAGCTTGCCGTAGTCGGAGTCGGTGGACTCGGGCAGGGTGTCCAGCGGGAGTCCGAGAGCGAGAGCGGCTTCCATGGTGAGGAAGATCTGGCCGCGCTCGGTCTTGCGCGCCCCGTTGGTGCCCTGGTTGATGCGGGTGCCCAGGTTGAGGTCGGTGGCGAGCTGCGCGAGCTGGCCGGCGTGCTCGAGCTGACCGCGGATGGTGATCAGCTCGCCCGTGGACAGCCACAGCCCGTCCGTGTGGAGCACGCCGAGCGGTGCACGGAAGTCCTCGGCCGACGTCGCGACGGCGGGCTGTGCGGGCGCTGCCGGTCGGGGGGCAGGCGCGGCGGGTGATTCTGCGGATGCAGGCTGCTGGGGCTCGGTCACGGCGGGCTGTGCGGGCGCCTCGGGGGTGGTTGTGGCCTCGTCGACCTTGGGCGCCTCGAACAGCGACGGGATGTCGTTCTCGGGCGGCGTCTGGGGGCCTTCTCCCCCGTCCAGGCCGGTGTCGTCGTTCGGGGTGTCGGGGCCGCTGCCGGTGAGCGCGGACAGTGGGATGTCCCACACGCGGTGCTGCATCGACCGTCCGGTGCGGCGGACGACGCTGCGCTTGCCGGCGCCGTCCGCGATGAGCCAGCCGTGGGAGAGCATCGACGAGGAGAGCGAGGTCTTGGTGTCGCTGAACGCTTCATCGGCGCGCTGCGACATCTGACGGGCCACGGCGACGGCCGTCGTCGGGAACAGGTAGAGGCGGTCTTTGTTGATGACGCCGACGCGCTGCCCGTTGGGGCGCCACTGCGGGTTCATTCCGGTGGACTGGTCGGCCCACCCCAGCGAGCTCGCATCGTCGGGGACTGTGCCGTCCATGCCGGCTAGGTGAGCGTTGCCGTTGGCGATCGCCTCGCGCAGGTACTCCATGAGTTGCTCGGCGGGGTCGGATGCGGACGAGTCCTGCAGACTGATCGCCTCGGCGATGCCCGCTCGCGCCCACCCGTAGAAGTCGCGGGCCTCGTCGTCGCTGATGACGTCGAGGTCGCGGAGCATCATCAGCATGATCATGATGCCGCGGTCCAGGACCACGGCAGACTGCACGAGGCGGTCGTGGAGGCCCGCGTGCCCGTTCTGGCGGGGGATGGCCTCACGCCAGTAGGCCTGCGTGCACAGGCGGTGCTCGCTGTCCTCTTCGGCCTCGGTGAAGTCGTCGACGAGCTGCTGACGGCGCGCGGCCGTCCACTGCACGAGCGAAGCACCGATGAGCGCGCGAGCGTGGCGGGCGCGCTTGGACTCGAGGCGACCGAAGATCACGCCGCCGTTCTTGAGCGTGGCGGGATCCAGCGGGAGGTTGACAATGCGGGAGTCGGCGGAGCCCTGGGCGGAGAGTTCGCCGGACGTGATGATGCTGGCGAGGATCGGGCGGTCGGCCTCGGCGCCGCCGCGCTGCTTGCCGCGGATGCGACCGATGCCGTTGAACACGGTGCGGCCCAGGGTGCTGATGCGGCGGATCGCGTCGCTGGCGTTGCCGTCCGGGGCGAAGTCGTCGACGATCACCGGCACGTTGCTGATCGCGGAGAGGGTGCGCTGCAGGCCGATCGCGGTGGATCCGCCGGATGCGCCGGAGATCAGGCCCTTGGTGTTGTGGGTGAGGTTCGGGGCGAAGTACTGCACGGCCAGACGGCTGTGTGAGGTCTTGTAGGAAGCGAACCCGCCCACCAGGTGCAGCAAGATCGGGCCAGGCAGGACCGGGGCGGTCCAGGAGTGGCCGAGCAGCGGTGCGATCACACGGGCGGGCAGCTCGGATTCCCGCAGCGCCACGGTGCCGTCGAGCCACGCCTGGCGCAGCTGGTCGCGGTCGGTGGTCGGCTCGGGCATCGCGTAGATTTCGGAGGTCGTCGCGACGTCGACCTCGACGCCGAGCGCGCCGTTCTTGGCGATCGCGCCGGTCGCGTGCACGAAGTAGTCGCCGGTGTCGGTGGTGCGCCATCCGACCGTGGTGTGCACGATGCTGTTGTTCCGCGGCGGCTTGATCGCGTTCATCGCATCCCATGCCTGATCCGCGCCGCGGCGGCTGTTCGACTCGAGGAACCCAGGCCAGGGCATCGCCTTGGACCATGACCCGTCGCGGATCTGGTCTTCGGTGTACTTGAGCACCACCGACTCGGTCTGGAACTGGCCGGTCTCCTTGTCGCGGATCGGGTAGCCGCGATCGTTGCGGACCCACCGGGAGAACTTGATCACGTACAGGTGCGGGGGGCGAGCGATCTCGTTGTCCGTGCCGTCGTCTTCGATGGCGACTGTCTGGACCTCTGCCCAGCCGTGCATGACCCGATGGTACTGGTCGTCCTCGTCGCCGGGGGTGTGCTTGATGAGCACGGTCTGCCCCTCAACCACGCCGTAGTGGTTGCCTCGGATGAAGGGGCGCTTCTCGGGCTGGTCCTCGGGGTTGTCGTTGCCGAAGAACACTCCCCCGCCGCCGCTGCCGGTCTGCGTGAGGGGTGCGGAGGGGGTGATCTCGATAGTCTCTGCCGGCTGCTGCTCGTCGACGACGGGGCGGGTTGCGACCACGGAGGAGGCGACCGCTTGGGGCACGTCGAGACCTGCGACGATGTAGGTGTCGCGGGAGATCCGCGCGCCCTCCGCGACCGCGGCCGCGTACTCGGTCAGGGCGACGCGGCCCCGGTCGCTGAGTTGCTCCGCGGTCAGGTCCGGGTTGATCGCGTGGATCCGCTCGAGGCGGTTGAGGGACTCGCGCGCCCACGCCTCGGCGTGCTGCTCGGAGGTTGCCCGGTCCTGCTGGTTCTGCTCAAGCTGGGCAGTCGCTTCCTTGAGGCACACGGCGACGCCGGTGCGGCCGTGGACGAGCTTGTCTGCCTCGGCCGCGGCGACCATGGCGCGGGCGTCGTCGACGGAGATCTCGACGAGCGTAGCGACGGTGCCGCCGGCGTCCATGTGGTCGGTGAAGTCCGACTTGCGGTCGTCGAGGTTGGGCAGGTAGATCCGTGCCGGGATGCCCAGCTCCGCCAGCTGCGCGCCGACCGCCGCGGCCCGCTGTGCGCCGGCGGGATCGTTGTCGACGACCAGGTTGACGGTGGCGCCGCGGAACTGCTCGAGCAGCTCGGCGGGGAACGCCGTGGCACCGCCGGCGTTCGTCGTCGCGGCCAGGGCCTCGGCGATCGCGCTGTCGGCGTCCTTCTCCCCCTCGAGCAGCCACACGTCGCCGCCGGCGGCGACCGCTGCGCGGATCGCGGCGAGGTTGTACAGGAGGGGCGCAAAGCCTTCGGGCTTGCGCTTGACCCACCGGCCGTTGGCGCCACGGTAGCTCTGCGTGAACCTCTTGTGCCGCTGTCCGTCCAGGGTGGTCTCTTCGCGGTGCACGCGCTGCAGGACGACGCCGTTGTCGTCGACGTACTCGTAGACCTTGACCTGGCGCCATGTCGCGCCCGTCAGATCCGGAGTCTTGGGGGCGAGCTCATCTTGCGTCAGCCGCGGCGGCAGCGAGGGCCGCTTCGCCCGCGGGGTGCGCGAGCCGGTGCGGCGATCGGCGGGCAGCGGTGCGTCGAACAGGTCGCTGACGGTCAGGCCGAGCGCGCCGCACACGTCGCGGAGATCGAAGGCATCGCCGCAGCCGAAGCAGTGCAACATCACCTTGCCGCCGGTGCGGTCGTAGCGGATGCTCAGCGACGGCATCGCGTCGCCGTGCACTGGGCACAGCGCCATGTGCTGGCTTCCCTGCCGGCGGGGCTTCCACCCGCCCCGGTCCAGGGCCTCGAGAACACGATCGAGAGAGTTCGTAGCCGTCGACGTGCCGGTGTACTCAAGCGTCATCGCTGCAGCACACCCCCTCGGGTGCACGCTGCAGCGCCCAGCGTGTGCGACACGACGGCCACACCAACGCTAGACATCCGCAATATCGCGGCTATAATCATGAACATCCGATCATGGATTGACTGACTCAGCATCAGTAACTTGATCAGCCTCTGGCAGGAGGCTGTGACCCAAAAGCACTCAAGACCCCCGATGGTTGGCAGACCGGAGGGGGTTGAGTCTTTCTACGCGGACTTTGGCATGTCGAGCATGTCGAGCTCCTGTTCTGCCTCGCGCGTAGCGCGCTCGCGCGCCGCCTTTTCCAACTCGTCCTTGACGTAGTCCGGGATCTCAAGCCCGGCCTGCTGTGAGACAGCCAGCGCAAGCCAGCTGCTGAGGGGGATCCCAGACTCCGCAGCGAGGCGTTCGAGGATCGGGTCGTAGGCCTCCGGATATCGAACCGTCCTGACGGCGCGAGGGCCGTATGAACGACGTCCTGGCTTCGCTCTGGCTGGCATGCCCTGTTTCTAGCACGTAGCTGATTCAGAATCACGGATTGGTTCGGTGCGTCGCGCAGACGGCTCTGAGCTCTCATGCCAGGTATAGGCCCAGCCTCGGACGCTTCGCGGACATCGGTTCCCGAAAAAAGTTTGGCTTCGCTGTTGGTACACCTTTTACGCCTCGCGCGGGCGCGCATGTGTGAGGGCTGCCGCTGAAAAGGTGTACCAGGTGTACCAAACGCGATAAAAACACTGATCAGAAGGCAAAAATGCTTGGTACACCTTGCGAATCGGCAGGTGTACCAGAGGTAATGAAACCCCAGGTCAGCGCTAATTTCGTTGGTACACCTCAATTGTGTACCACTGCGCGCGAGTCGGGCTTTGCTGTTACAGCGACGTGCGAGCAATACTGCTGCGTCGACGAGGGTTGTGTGTCATCCGACGCTTCCTCGGAGTGGATTCCTCGGGTGGTGTGGCCCGTCTTCGCTCGCTGAGCTCGGCGTGTCGCGCTAGATCTCTCGATCGGCGGGGATCTTCCAGACGCGGGTGGGTTCTCCACCGATTCGCGCGGTCACGGTTCCGGTCTTGGTGCCGATCAGATGTAGCCGGCGCAGTGTCGTGGTGATCGCTTTGATGCTGAGGGTGGGGTCACCGTGCGCGGCCCGGATGAAGGGCAGCGCTTCGGTGGGGCGGATATACAGGTAGCGGTGGTCGGTGCGTCCGATCACCCACTCCTTGGTCTGGCTGGCGTTGTCGGTGAGCTCGCCGCCGTTGGCGAGCAGGTATCTGACGGCCTCGCGTAGGGCCCAGATGATTTGGTCGTCCTCGCCGAGCCATGACGTCGCGGGCTGGGCGGGAGCATCGAGGCCGAGGGTGCTCAGGATCGTGTCGCCGAGGTAGAACGCGGCGTCGAGGCGCCGGGGCTTGGCGAAGTCGGGATGTCGGGCGATGTTGATCCCATGAGGGTCGAGATCCAGGTGGGGCGCGTTCTGCTGCAGATAGCTCGCGATGATGCGTCGGCCGGCAGCGGCGGGTTCACTTCCCAGCGAGCGGAGCGGTTGAAGGCTGCGCGGACGCTGGGGAAGCTCGATGGTGATGGAGCGCTCGGCGCTGAGCGGCTGAATTGTCTGAGAGCTGGCGATGATCAGCGCGGAGGCCTTGCTGAGTGGGGTGGCGAATGAGACGAAGCTCTCGATCTCGATCTCGTCGAGCGCGCTGAGTGGTGCGCGGGGGCTGACGTGGGGGGCGCTGGTGAGGACCAGTGGCCTGCCGGGCACGACGGCACGTCGGACTCCTGCGAACGTGAGGGGGTCGATGTGTGGTCGTTCGATCTCGCCGGCGAGCTCGGCGAGTGCGTCGGCGAGCGCGTCTCGGGTTGTGGGGGTTCCCCCGATGATGAAGATCGGTGTCGGGAGGGGCTCGATGTAGGAGTACGCGATCGCGCGGACGAGCTTGTCGGCGTGGAGTGGGAACGCCTCACGCAGGGGCTCGATACCCGCAGCCCAGGCGCTTCGCGCGTGAGCTGCGGGTATCGAGTCTGCGAGTGTGCCCATGGTCAGCTGGCGTCGGTGTCGTCGGTGCGGATGGCGATGAGTTCGTGGCCTTCGGGGATCTGCGCTTCGAGCATCTCGCGCGCTTCCTGGTAGCTGCCGGCCTCGACGGTGATCCGCTCTGTGGCGGTGCTGCGGATGGTTCCGATGACGCGCATGGGCGGACCCTAGTGGTCGTCTCCGACATTCCCCGCTGTCATGCGCTGGCTTGCAGGTGCCGTTGCACGTACTCGTCGAGGGCGGCTCGGACGACGTCGGAGTCGGTCTTCATCCCCAGCTGCGCGCGCAGCTGGTCGACCTCGCGCTTGCGGGTCGGGGTGACGCGGGTGCGGATCGTCGGGGACGCGCCGGATCCCGCGGCCGTGCCGCCGACGCGGGGTCGTCCTCCGACGGCCCGTGCGACAGCCTGTGTGCTTCCGAGGGCCTCGAGGAGGAGCTGCTGCCCGATGGCTGCGGCGTCGGCGCCGTGGGCGCTATCCCCCGGCGTTGACGCGCCGGTGGGCTGCTCTTCGAGCGCGGCGAGGGTGGCGTAGCGCTCCTGGTCCTTCTTGCTGAGGGTCATTCGTTCTCCTCCTCCATCTGTCGGCGGTAGTAGGCGCCCAGCGGCATGACGTGGTAGACGACGAAGTTGCCGCCGGGCTTGAGTTCAATGAGCACTTCGATCAGCCGATCGGTCTGTGCGTGCTGTGGGCCGATGAAGACGCGACGCTGGTTGCGGGTGTCGCCGTCGTTGATCTTGACCTTGGTGCTCGTGTAGGTCGCGTTCTGCATTGCGTAGAGAGCGTCAGCGTGGGGGATGTCGTGCTTGTCAGCTGACTCCGGCCACTCGATTCCCATATAGGTATTGTGCCACAAAACACCTGTCTGGGGAACGTGCTGTGGAGAAGTCGATGCTCGCGGCCGCGCGGGGGCGTAGCTTCGCAGGATGGTCCACGACTGGCTGGCAGCCGGCACCCAGCCGCATTGCTGCGGTGTGGTGATGCGCGATCGCCCTGCCGCGTTGGCGTGCGTGGTGTGCGGCCGTGAGGAGGCGCTGCCACAGGTGGCCTCTCCCCCGGTCTTCGTCGGCGCGAGCATCCACGGAGGATGACCCTCTGCTACCTCGAGCTGGTGATGACTTCGATGATCCGGGGGGCGATCGCGGCCGGCGCCGGCGTGATGGGGTGTTCGGCGAGCTTGGTCGGGTCGGCTTCGCGCCAGATGATCCGCCGCTCGTTGCACCAGGTGCAGCTCGCCCCCCAGTGGTACGGGTCGGCGTCGTGCAGCCTGGTGCGCAGCGGCGCCGCATAGGGGCTCTGGATACCGGCACGCCAGCGGACGTGTGGGTGGAGGTCGGCCGCGGAGAGGTACAGGCGACGCCCGATGCCGAGACCCGCGTACAGCTCCCAGCGGTTGCCATCGTCGTGCGGGTTGTCCGGGTTGATCGACGGGATGTCGTAGGGCTTCGAGAACACGTCACCGAACCCGTCGAAGGGATCGACGGCGAATCGTCCACGCAGACCGCTCGCAGCGTGCTGCAGCACGGTCATCGGGTTCCCCTCTGGCGTCGTGGTGCGCAGCAGGTAGATGGTCGGGTCGTCCACCACGCGCCTCACCCGATCGACGTTCTCACGCGCGAGCTGTTCCGCGGCCGCGGCGGTGAGCAGCGGGTGGAGCAACTCGTCGTCACCGGCCTGCAGCACAGCCTCGGCCGCGGCCTCCTCGGCGAGGCCCGGAAGGTGCTCGAGCAGTCGCGGATGCCACTCGTTGGAATGCCGGGAGGTCCGCGCCCAGGCGTTCGCGATCTCGGTCAGCAGCATCGAACGCGCCCATCGCTGTGCTGCATCGTCGAGGCCGTCGCTCTCTTCGAGCTCACGGAGCTGGTCGCGTGCGCGTCTGCGGCCGAACCAGCCCGCGGCCGCGACTTCGGTCCGCGCGCGCCTGCGCCGCAGCACGCGCCGTAGGTACTCCCCTTCGGGGCTGTAGTACTCGTCGGACATTCAGCTGGCGAGGGTGGCGAGGGTGGCGACGATCGCGACGACCAGGCCGGCGGCGATCATGTAGGGGCCGAACGGGAGGTCCGTGCTCTCGTGTCCGTGCTTGCGTCGCACCGCCGCGATGATCGCGTGGGGGAACGCGAGGACGTAGGCGACCGCGATTGCGATGAACGGGAAGTACCAGGTGTGCCACCCGGTGAGCAGCCCCACGCTGAGAGCGAGTTTCACGTCACCGAAACCGACTTGCCCGAGCAGCCCGAACGCTGCCAGCAACACCGCGAGGCCGAGTGCGCCGCTGATTGCAGAGATCGCTGCACCGCCGGCGCCGGCAGTGATCGCGAGAGCGAGGACGGTGCCCGTCAGGAAGGCGGCGAGCGTGAGTGTGAGCGCGTCGGGCAGTCGACGCTCCTGCAGGTCCGTGCGCGCCAGGAGCGCCCCGTAGACGCTGTAGACGCTGATCATGACCCAACTGCCGACCGTGAGCCCGAGATCGGGGCTCAGGGGCGCTGTGATGGCCGCTGACAGAGCGAAGCCCCCCACAGCCGCGAGCGGGTACCGCAACGCCGGGAAACGTCCCGCGCGCGCGCTTTGGGGGGCCTCACGAGTTGTGGTCATGGGTCAGCTGGCGATCGCGTGGCGCTGTCGCAGCTGAGCGATGAGGGACTGCGTCTCGGTGTCGGGCTCGTAGTCCTCGTCGACGGCGGCAAGGTTCTGCTCGAGCTGCGTGATCAGTCGCTCGACGCCGGCGTGGTCGCCTGCCTGGTGCTCGGCGCGCAGACCGTCACGCCAGAAGACCTCGTTGATGGGGTCGACCATGCGTCCGATCGCGGAGGCGAGGCGTGCGTGTCGGACCTTCCCTGTGGACAGGCTGCGGGTGGCTACCTCATGGGCGACGTCGCCAATGGTCGCGATCATTTCGTTGCGCAGCCGGTCGGCGAACACGTAGCGCTTGTCGGGGACGCCGCTGATGGGCTGTCCCTTGACGAGCTCGAGCGCAGCGAGCAGCCGGTCGGTGGGGGTGTCAGAGATCTCGTCACCGATGAGACCGAGGAAGTCCTGCCAGTCGGAGCGGACGTCCTCGTGCAGCCGGTACTCCCCCGTCGTCACGAGCGGCACATAGAGCTCGCCGTCATCGTTCTGTCCGAGCCAGCGGCGAGTCTTGGAGGTCAGCCCGTTGCGGTCGTCGTTTGCCTTCTTGCCCGAGGCGATCTGGCCGGGCCAGAACACGGCGTGTACCTGCTCGGCGGTGGCGTTCGGGTTCACCGACAAGAACGCGACCAGCTCGGTCCCCTTGCGGATTGCCGATCGCCACTGCGCGGCGGTGTTCGGGTTCACCGGCGCCTCTCCACGCGCGCCGCGAACCTCGACGGGTCCGAGCAGCTGCAGGTACGGCCCACGGTGCAGCGGTGTGATCGCCGCGAGCGGCTCGTCGTGCTCGGCCGCGGCCTCCTCGTCGACCAGGTCGACCGTGACGGTCTCCGCCGGCTCCTCGTCGACGGCGGCGGGTGCTGCCTCGTCCGCCTCGGAGATCTCCGCCTCCTTCTCGGCGGCGACAGGCTCGGAGATCTCGACGTCGGGCTCGTCGACGAGCGGGAGCTGCTCGGCTTCGACCTCGTCGGCTTCGACTGCAGCGGCGGGGATCTCGTCGAGCTCGAGTTCGTCGTCGAGCGCGACGCCGGTAGCGGCGCCCTCTGTGGCGACGTCGAACAGCGCGAGGATCTCGTTGTACTCGCGCGTGCCGACAAGCTGCGGGGTGATCGGGATGGCGACGCCGGTGCCGGGGATCTCGAGCTGAGCTCGACGGTCCTCGGTGAGTGCCAGGTTCCAGCTGCCCGTCAGGTGGCCGGCGCTGACAGCTGCGATACCGACCCGCGGGATCCGGGTGACCAGCTCGCTGATGGCTTCACGGGTGGCTTCGTCCGGGTTGTCGCCGAGGATGATGATTTCCGGCGCCCAGGCCTCCGCATCCGCTCCGGTAGTACGTGCCTGCTCGAGCCCGTCGACGCCGAGCTCAGCGAGAGCAGCTTCGACCGCCGCGGCCTGTCCGTGCAGGTTGCGCAGCAGCGTGTCGGTGTCCTCGACGTGACGCACGCGGCCGCTGCCGAGCGCGAGCGGGAGGCGATCGCCGACGCCGACGAGGGTGACCTGGACGTCCTCAGACCAGGTGTTCGCGGCGAGCTCGATCGCGATGGCGGTAAGCACGCCCTGGCGCAGCTCTCCGGTGGCGCCGGTGACGTTGAGCGCACCGATCCGTTCCAGGTCGACGAAGATGTGCCCGTTGTTGTCGTCGTGGCCGAGCATGACCAGCGCCGGGTACGGCGCGGACGGGACCGTGTCGAGAGGCTCGAGGTCGGTCAGCGCGACCATCCAAGCGAGCTTGTCTTCGGGGTCGTACTGGGTGAACGGTGCCGGAAGGTCGGTCGGCTCGTCGAGGTAGACGGCGACCGAGCTCTCATCGAGGCGGAGGGCGTACAGCGCGGGGAGCCGGCTGCCGGTTTCCTGCGCCCACACGGCCAGGTGGCGCAGGGCTGTGTCGACCGCCTCGGCGCCCAGCGGGTTCTCCACGGCGCGCAGCTCGAGCTCCACGGAGGACACCGTCTCGTCGGGCATCGCGATCCGCTGGCGGGGCTTGCGGTCGCGGCGCTGCTTGAGACGCCGCCACCCGAGGAGGGTGAGGAGGCCGGCGGCGAGTGTGGCGCCGATGCCTCCGATGGTGGCGACCTGGAAGTAGTCCTCAATGCCGCTCGTGTCGTCCTCGTCGACGTCGACGGCCGCGGCCGGAGCTGCAGCCTCGTCGACGGGCGCCTCGTCGGCGGGCGCCTGGGTGGCATCCGTGGTGAACCCCAGACCGCTTGTGGCCTCGTCCTCGGCCGCGGCATCCGCACCCGACGCGCCAGCGCCTTCGTCGGCGCCGCCGCCAGCACCCGCGGCACCAGCACCCTCGTCTGCGTCGACGTCGACGGCGCCGGCAGCGCCCTCGTCCGTGTCGATCGAGCCAGTGCTGCCGGTGGTGCCCGCCGCGTCGTCGGTCGGAGCGATGGGGACGACGGTGGCCACGGGGATGTTGACCTGCTGGCCGGGGTAGATCCAGTTCGGATCGGTGATGGTGCCGCCGCCAGGCTGAACGATGTCTTTCGAGGCCTCGAAGATCTCGGGGTAGCGGGTACCGTCGCCGAGCTCCTCGGCCGCGATGTCCCACAGGGTGTCGCCGGAGACGATGGCACGCTGCTCGTAGGTGATCTCGGTGACCGTCTCCGCCTCGGCGCTTGCAGGCGCTGCCGCGACATCCGCTGCGGCTGGCACGACGGCGTCTGCCGGCAGGGTGAGCACCCATCCCTCCTGCAGCCATCCCGATGCGGTCAGCGCTCCCCCATCGGCCTGCTGCACACCGAGGTTGAGCGCGGAGATCTCTGCAGCGCGGCTGCGGTCGCCCAGCGTGCTCTCCGCGATCCGGGCGAGTGTGTCCGTACCCGTCACCACGTACTGCGGGCCTGCCTCGACGACAGGGGCCTCCTCAGTCGCAGCCTCGGTGGTCGCAACCGAGACGACAGAGGTGCTCATCGACACCGAAGGCTGTGTGGGTACCTCTGACGCAAACGCGGCCGCGGGCGAGAACAGTGCGATGACTGCGGCGAGCAGACCGCCCATGACCTTCTGCTGGACGCCGAGGCCAGGGATCCGCGGCCGCGGCACGCCGCGCAGCTGCGCGGGCAGCTCGGCGAGGAAGCCGACAGCGAAGGTCGCCCACGCGATCCACGCGACGATCGGCATGATCGTCCCGATCAGGAAGGATCCGGTGTAGTCGCGCATCGTGAACCCGGCCACGAGCTCGTCCCACGACGGCAGCGGGTTGCCGGCGAAGAACACGAGCCCGGCGGGGATACCGACCAGGAGCACGGCGAGCAGGATCAGCGACCCGAGGCCCTTTCCGATGCGGTTCATGATGCCTCCTTGGGGGTCAGGGGACGATGACCGTCTGCAGCTCGTTGACCTCGAGGTCGACTGCGCTGTTGGTGGTCAGGTTGATGGTGCCGCCGGGGCCGGCGAGAGAGGTCCACGTCACGGTCCAGTTCGTCGTGGCCGTGACCGTGAAGCGATCGCCGGGGTTCCGGCTCGAGGTCGACGTGTACTGGTAACCGCAGGTCGGCGACGTCGTCATGCCGTAGCCGACGTTGTACGGGGTGCCGGTGTTGCCGCAGGTCGTCGACGCGCCGTCGCCCATCTGCCAGCGAACGGACGTGGCCTGAGCGGTCGCCGTGATCGTCTGCCCACCCAGCGTCGCGGTCTCCGTATAGGGGCCCCAGGTCAGGGGCTCGGGGTTGTTGACCCAGAGCCAGATCGGCACCCCGACGTAGCCGCGACGGTGACCCCATTCCGGGTTGACCTCGGGAGCCATGCCGATGTCGATGCCGCGCAGGGCGAACGTGGAGATGAGCTGTTGAGCAGCGGCACCCGGAGTGAGCACCCGCAGCCCCGGCGGGACCGTCTCACTCCAGAAGTTGCTCTCCGTGCCCAGGCCCGGCGATCCACCGGGCGTCGGGTTGAACATGATGCAGCCGTAGTAGCCGGCCTCCTGCGAGTAGCCCGGCGGGCGGGCCGGCCATACGCCGTCCTTCATAAAGACGTAGCACTGCCGCGTGTTCGACCAGTACGAGTCGGATCCACCGCAGTCGATGATCGCGTAGAAGCGCTGGTAGGTGCCGCCCTCGAACACTCGAATCTGATCCTCGGTCCAGCCCAGCTGCAGAAGGCCAGACTGCGAGTTCTCGTAGTAGCAGGTCGGTGCGCCAGGGGTCCACCCGTTGCTGTCCGGGTTCGGCGCCGGATCCGAAGGTATCGAGATCGTGAGGTAGCAACGCGAAGACTCCGGGTCACACCAAACACCACCGGCAGCATTAGCAGGCGCAGCCGTGGCCATCAAGGTGCCTGCGATCAAGGCGATCGAGGCAAGGGCGGTGACTAGTCGTTTCAGCATGCGATCTCCCGAGCTACGGTCAGCAGCTCTCCCCCAGACTGATCAGGTTGTAAACCAGCCAGGTCTCGCTCTCGCTGTCGTAGACGACCTGGTAGTCGAAGGTGCTGCGAGCTTCGGGGCGCATGGCCTCCGACCCGTCGCTAGCCCAGACCTTGTACTCGCTCGCGTCCTGGCAGGCATTGATCGTGACAAGACCGTTCTCGATGCCTTCCCACTCCTGCCCGTAGGAAGCAACCGTTTCGTACTTGATCGCTCCCTCTGTGGTTGCGGGGCCTTCGACGTTCACCTGGTCGACGTTGAGAATCGGCCCCTCTGCGATGCCAGCTGCATCGTTGACAGCGACCTCGAGAGCTCGCCCGGTCGCCCACGCCTCAAGCGGCGCAGTATCGGTACCACCAGCTGCGTTGACCTCGCCCCGTGTGACGAAGTACTGGGTCAGCACGGTCTCCGCTGCGGTGATCGCCTCATCCTCGCTCGCCGGCGGCGGAACCTGTGCGTTGCTGGCGGTAGGCGTGGGGGTCGGGGTGTCTGTGGGGCTGGCGGTGGGGTTCTGGTTGCCGGTGCCCGTGCATGCGGTCAGCGTCAGTGCGGCGGCGATGATGCCGGCGATGGCGAGGCGCTTGATGCTCATGGTGGGGCTCCTATTGGGTGATCAGCTCTGCGGTGGCTGTGGCTTGGACGGGGAACGGCACGGGGAGGAAGGTTGCCGAGTAGTCGGTGTCGACGGTGACGGTGATGCGGTCGCCGCTGACGGCGACGCTTCCTCCGACGCCAGCGGCGGCGAGGTAGCCGTTGGCGGCGCTGACGGCTCGGTTGCTGTCGATCGCGGTGGTGCCGTCGATGATCGCTTGGCCGCTGACCGCGTTCGCTGCGGCTCGGGCGGCACTGGCTGCGGTGGTGTAGGCCTGCTGGTTGGCTTGCACCTTGCCGGCGCCGTCGACGACGAGTCCGACGATCGCGAGGAACGCGACGGTCATGATGACGAAGTAGATCGTCGCGACGCCCTTGTCGTCACGGAACTTGGCTTGGAGCCTCTGGATCATGGTTTTCATCGCCGCTCCCTGTAGGCGTCGACCGGAGAAGCAGCGGTGCCTGTGAGGTCGCGGGTGCCGGGGAGGCCGATCATGGCGGCGTCGCTGAGTGCGACGGTGCAGGAGACGGTCGCACTGACTCGGCCGGTGGTCCCGATCGGGGCGCTCAGGCCAGAGGCGTCGATGTTGACGGAGAGGGTGGTGCAGTTGACGCCGGACTGTTCCATCGAGATCCGCGCCATGTCTTCGGCGGCTTCCTGCGCCTCGGCTGTGGTGCGCGCGAGCGAGGCTTCGCGAGCTGCGGCTGACGCTGCGGACTCGACGGCATTGCCGGCCAGAGCGAGACGTCCGGAAGCTGCGAGCAGCACGAGCACGGCGGCGAGGGCCGGGGCGAGGATGGCGATCTCGAGGCCGGCGGAGCCGCGGTCGTCGCGGAGCTTGGCAATGAGGGTGCGGATGGTGCGCATCAGTTGACCCACCTTTCAGTGGGGCCGGTCACGGTGACGTCGATGTTGGTGGTCAGTCCGGGGACGAAGGAGGGGGCGTTGCCGGTGACGGTCACTGTCACGGTGTTGGCGCCGCGGTCGACCGCGACGGACGCGCCGCTGATCGGTGAGCCGGACTGGTTCAGGACAGCGAGGCCGGCGGTGGAGCCGTCTGTTCCGCTGGCGTTGTAGGCGCGGGCGGCGTTGTAGGCGCTGGTGGCGGCGGCGTGGGCGAGGTTGTTGGCGTGAAGGATGATGCCCAGGTGCAGGAAGACCGCGAGGACGAGCAGCAGTACCGGGGCGATGATCGTGTTCTGCAGCGTGGCCGCACCCCGATCACCGGCGAGCGCTTCTCTGAGGCGCTGCCGGTGACCGGGGTTGGTGGTGCGGACCATCTGCGGGTGGCTCTTTCAGCCGGTGGGGATCTGACCGGCGTAGGCGTTGATCGCGGTGACGATGATCGCCACGACGGCCACCGCGGCGAGCGCGATCCCGGCGGTCCAGATGACCTGCTCGAGGGTGATGGAGCCACGTTCGGGCTCTTCGGTGAAGCGAGCTGCCCGCCCGCGCATGCGGGACAGGAACTCTCGGCTCAGGGTCGACATAGGATCCTGGTTCCTTTCTCTCTCTGGGTGGGTGGTGCTTGGTCTACTAGGTATAGGCCCCGGTTTGGAGCCTTCGCGGACATCGGTGGATAAACAACCTTTCAGAAGAAAGCGTTGAGAACGAACGGTGTGCCGAGGAGGAGCATGAAGAGGACGCCGGTGAGGGTCATCGGGATGGTCATCTTGTTGGTTGCTTTGTTCGCCTCCGTCACTTCGTCATTCAGAAGTCGGTCCCGGAGGTTCTGCCCCCGTGCCCTGAGTGTCTCATATACCGATGCTCCTTGCTCCCCTGAGAGCCTGATCACCTTGGCGATTTCACCCAGGTCGGGGACGTTGATCTCGACGGAGAGCTGCTCGAGCGCGTCCCAGGGGGCGGTACCGGCGTAGCGGGCTTCGGTGAGGGTTTGGCGGATACGGACGAAGGCCCAGTTGCGTCCGACTTGGGCTGCGGACTCGAGGGCTTTGCCGGGAGGGGCGCCGCTGATGCGTTCGGATCCGACGAGCTCCATGTAGACGGCGACCGAGCGGGAGAACTCCTTGCGGGCGGCTTCGGCTTGGTCGCGGACGAGCAGGTTGGGCAGGTACCAGCCGCCGATGGCGAGGGGGATGCCGAACAGTGCGGGGATGTAGAACGCGGTCAGGCCGAGGACTTGGAAGATCAGTCCGATCGCGATGGGGGCGATGAGGCCGAGGCCGGCGGAGAGCACCTTCTGGTACAGGAACCGGTTGACGCTCATGCCGATCAGGCGCAGATCGCGGGTGGGGATCTTGAGCGAGGGGCTGTCGCCGACGCGACGGAGGACGGCTGAGCCTACCCGGTTCTCAAGGGTGGCGGCGTAGGCGGGGTCGGCGGCGACGGTGGTGGTGCCGATCCGATCGAGCGCTGCGGAGAGGCTGGGCTGGGTGGGCACCAGTGCGGCGATGACCAGCGCGAAGCCGAGCCCCAGGACGAGGCCAGGGAGGACGATTAGTGCGAGGTTCACTTCTCACCAGCTTTCTCGGAGGCAACGAGCAGACGGGGTGCCGGCACGCCGCGGCTGATGCGTCGCATCCACAGCAGTACGAGGGCGTAGCTGACGAGGTACGCGGCGAACAGGAGTTGACCGATCGGGGTGCCGTAGGGGGCGGAGTACTGCTGGGCGAGGACCAGAAGTACGAGCAGCGCGACGGTGAAGTAGACGACGAACCTGGCCTCGTTGCGCGGGGTGGCGCGGTCGGCTTCGATCTGTCGGCGCATCTTGACCCGCTCGAAGATGCTCTTGGCGAGATCCTCGAGCGAGGCGGCGAGACCGGAGCCGCGGAGCTCGGCCTTGCGGAGAAGATGCATCACGAGCACGTCCGCGGTCTCGTCGTTGAGATCGTCGGCAAACGCCTGCAGCGCCGCGGTGGTGGTCCACCGGGCGTTGATGCGCGCGACGAGCTGCGTGACCTGTGGGCGGATCGCTTCGGGGCAGCTGCTCAGCGATGCGGCGATGGTGCGTTCGAGGCCGGCACCGGAGACGGTGAGGCCGGCGAGGCTGCGGGTCCAGGACTCGAGGGCGTCGAGCTTGGCGATCGTGTTCTCCTCGGGGCCCTTCTGCAGCAGCCATGGCAGGCCGACAGCGGCGACGGGCACCGCGATCACGAGCAGCCACCATCCGGTGATCAGCGCGAACACCAGACCGACCGCGGCGCCGCCGACGAGCTGGATCTGCTGCGTGCGGGTGAAGTCGCGTGTCGCCTTCCCGCGAAGTGCGCTGCGCGTGGGCAGCCCACTGGTGCTGGGCTTATGGGCGGCGCCGAGGATGACCAGGATCGCGCCGGCCACCGCGACGATGATGCACAGAGCGAGGGTTGCGGTAGTCATCTCACACTCCCAGGTTCGCGGGATCGAAGCCGTAGAACTTGAGCTCCTCGAGGAGCCGCGGCGATGGCATGTCAGCGGTGATGAGGCTGCCGGTGGATCGGTCGAAGCGGAACACCTGAGAAGCCACAGGGCGGGAGTTGTTCTGCTCCTCGCCGGGCAGGATCTCGGCGATCTCGGTGACGACGCGGCGGGGCTTGCCGGTAGCGGGGTCGATGATCTTCGAGATCTGCACCACGATCTTGATGTTCTGCTCGATCATCCGGTAGGCGTACACGGGGGTCGTGTTGTTGCCGCGCGACAGCATCAGCGCCGACATGCGGTCGATCGAGTCGTCTGCGCTGGCGGCGTGCAGAGTGGACAGCGACCCGACACCGGACTGCATGGCCTGCATCATGGCGTAGATCTCAGGCCCGCGGACCTCACCAACGATGAAGCGCTGCGTGTCCAGTCGGAGGGTGTCGTAGACCAGGTCTTCGGGGGTGATCTCACCAGGCAGCCGCCCATCGGCGCCACGCTCCCCCTCCCCCGGCTTCGCCTCGAGCGAGACCACTCGAGGGTGGCGGTCGTTGATCTTGTGAAGGTAGAGCTCACGCTCCATCTCGATTGTGACGATCTTCTCCTCGGCCGGGATGCAGTCGGCGAGCGCGCGCAGCAGTGTGGTCTTGCCTGCGCCGGGGAAGCCGCTGGTGACGACGGAGACCCCGGCGATGACGGCCGCGCGGAGGAAGGCTGCCGCCTGGCGGGTGATGGTGCCGCGCTCCACGAGCTGGTCGAGGGTGACGTCGACGAGGCGGTGGATACGGATGACGATCGTGGGGCGGGTGGCGACGGGTTCGGCGATCGCTGCCAGGCGCGCTCCGCCGGGCAGGTCCATGTGCAGTCGCGGCCGGGCGCTCGTGAACGATCGTCCGCCCTCACCCGAGCGGGCGGCGAGCAGGTTGATCTCTCGCTCGAGCTCACGGTCATTCTCGGCGATCGGGTACTGGTACTTGACCACGCGGCCGTCCGCGTAGGAGATCCAGACGTCGTCGAACCCGTTGATGTGGATGTTCTCAACGTCGGGCTCGTCGACGAGCGGCTGCAGCCGACCCAGGCGGAACAGCTGGTCGAAGACGGCCTGCCGGATCGCGGTCTGCATCGGCGCCGGCCAGCGGCCCTCGCCGGGGCGTCGGGTCTGGTCGTCGACGCGAGCTCGGACCCGGTCAACGATGTGGTCCTGCGCTGTCTGCTCGCGCTGCTCGGCAGTGATGTCCATGGACTCGCTGAATACCGCGGCGAGCTCACGGGAGACCTCGTCGCGAATGGCGGCGATGTCGGCCCAGGGCAGATCGCTGCGCGCGTCGAGGGTGGTTTGCGGAGTGACCTCGGGTGCAGGCCGTTCGGGGGTGGAGGGCGGTGTCGGCACGATCGGAGCAGCAGGTGTCGTGGGGGCGGCTTCGGCCGGAGCGTTCCGCTGCGCCGCACGGGTCAGGTGCGCGGCGGCGTGTCCCAGGTTGCGCAGGCCCGTGTCGGCCGGTGCGGTCGTTGGTGCCTGCGGTGTTGCCGGTGCCGGCGCGGTGGCCGGTGCTGGCGCGGTGAAGAACGGGATGTTGCCCAGGTCTGCAGGGTCGGGCGTGGAGTCGCTCACTGCTGTCCCTCCCAGTCGGTGGTTGTGTATGTGCGGGTGTTGAGGACATCGCTGTAGCTGTGCAGCAGTGCGCCGATGGCCCGCGAGTAGGGGGTGCGCTGGGCACCGAGGGTGGGTGCGCCGACCGAGTAGATAGCGGCGCCCTTCGGATCCCAGGGGATGGTGCCCAGCAGGTTCATGCCGATCTGCTTGGTGACGGTCTTGAGAGGCCAGGTCTCCTGCGTGGTGGAGCGTTCGGTAACGAGGAGATCCACGTAGCTGGCGTGCCCGATCTCGTTGAGCGTGTTCAGCAGCCACTCGGGGACGGTGTTGCGGTTCTCGTCGAGGGATCGCCAGTGTGCGAGCACGGCTGCCACGGAGGGCAACGTGCGATCGGTGAACAGGGTGATGCTGTCCGCCTCGCGCAGTAGCGGGAGACGAGGGTCGTTGACGTGGAGGCGCCCGCCGTCGACGAGGATGTCGTAACCGGCGGACTCGTAGGGTCGCAGCGCGTCGAGCAGTGCCCGCCAGAAGTGGGGGCCCGCGCCGGCGGCGCCCTGCAGGCTCTTGAAGCCGGGGATGAGCACTGAGCGGGGGCTGAGCTCGACGGTCTGCTCCCAGAGCTTGTCAGGGGTCAGAGCGCCGTACTGGTCTGCGACGGCCGCTTCGGTCAGTCCGGTGCTGTGGTAGACCTGCCCGCGGATGAGTCCGGGGATGATGCTGCTGGTCTTGGTGGTGTCAGCCTCGACGAGGATCACGGGCTTGGACCAGTTGAGGGCCAGGGCGCCGGCGGCGGTGGTCACGCCGGGGGCGCCGGACGCGCTGGCAAGGAAGATGATCGCCATGCGGGGTCACTCCCCCGTCGAGTCGATGACCAGCGCGACACGGCCGGTGGCGGCACGAGCGGCGATGTCGGGTGCTTCACGGTTCGGCACGACCAGGTCGACAACCCACACCTGGGTCTCAGTGTCGTAGGTGGCGGTGAACACCGTGGCGTCGAAGCTCTTGGGGGTTTCGACGGGCGGGTCGCCCTGAGTGACGGGGGTCTCGACGACACGGACGTTGTCGCCTGCTGCGAGCTGGTAGCCGGGCATCTGCGCCTGGGTGAGCGTGACGCCCACGATCGAGGAGCCGGACGGCACCGCGAGGGTGTCGCCGGTGTTGGCCGACGTGATGAGGGTGCCAGCGGGCAGGTCGACCAGCGCGGTGGTTCCGACGAGGTCGGCGGCATCCGCGGCGGAGACGGCGTCGACCTGCTGCCCGCCGGCGAGCTGGATGGTCGTGAGGTCGTCTGTGGTGATCGTCTCCCCGCGTGAGACATCGACGCTGGTCGCCATGACGCTGACGGTGCGGGTGAGGTTCGTGGTGACCCACCACACGCCGATTCCGCCGAGGAGGACAAGCGCGATGCCGAGGGCGATGATCGCGGGGCGCCGGCGAGACTTCGTCGGCTGCAGGACTGCAGGAGTGAGTCCTTGCTTCTGCTCGCCCTGCTCGGTGGTGTCTTTCGTGCGCTTGCTCTTGCGGTCAGTGGTGGTGGTCATTGGAAGTCAGTCCTTCAACGTGGGCGGATGTGGCGTAGGTGTCTAAGCAGTTCGGTGAGTGTCTCATATACCGCTGTCGCGACAGCTGGTCTTCTGCTGTAGCTGGACACCGCACCGTCTATTCGAGAGGCGGAAGGAATGCCTCGTAGGCGGTGATGATGACGAAGTTCCGGGAGGGAGCATCGAGTTCAGCGGTGACGCGATCGAGGATCGCGCGGTACGACGGGGCAACGCGCACGGTGTGCTTGACGCGAGGCCCCGCATCAGTGACGGGGGCGGGACGCTTCTGCCGGTTGAACAGATCCGTCCAGTCCTCGTCAGTCTCTTCTCCGCCGGCGGTGGCCTGGCGGATCAGTTCAGGAAGACGCTTATAGGTGGCCGAGACGGCGTCCAGGAGGACCGTCTGGTGGCTCTTGCGCGTCTTGGCCATGTACGCCTGCAGTCGGTCGTTCAGCGGGACCGGAAGGTGGACAGGGACGCCCTTGGTCGCGGTCTCCCGCTCCTCCCCCTCTCCCCCGTCTTCGTCCTCCGCGCGGGTCGTGCGAGTCGGCTGCTTGCGCGGCGCCTGCTTCTTCGCAGGAGCGGCCGCAGGTTCGACCGCCGCTGCAGGGACGGGCTCGGTGGGCGGAGCCTGGTCGACGGTGGGCTCCACGGGTTCTGCGGGAGCCGGCGTCGGCACGGCGCGGCGGGTGAGTTTTCCGAGATCCTGGCGTGCCACGTCAGGCCTCCTTCATCTGGTTGGCCCACAGCGATGTGAGCTCCAACGCGACACTGGTGTAGTCGGAGATCGCTGCTTGGTTCTTGCGGGAATCGGTGTACTGCGTGACGACCTTGCCGTCGTAGGGAGCGTCCTCGATGCTCGCGGACAGGCGGATGTGACGCTGGAACCGCGGGAGTCCGATCTGTCCTTCGATGAACTCGACGGTGTCGAGCTGCTCTTCCCAGTCCTCGAGTCGCCGCCCGCCTCGGCGGGTGTCGATCTTGTTCAGCAGGAGTCGGTAGGGCACCCCAGTCGGGATGATGTGCTCGGCGAGCGTGTCCGCGACGGACTCGATGGCCATGGTGGCCGCTTCGAGCGGCAGGACGATGAAGTCGGCGACCTGCAGGACTGCGGTGAGAACGCCGGTGTTCTCATGGCTGCCAGGTGTGTCGACGAGGACGATGTCGTATCCGTCGAGGTCACGCAATCCCATGATGTTGTTGGGGTCGACGTCGGCGGCGAAGTCGAACGGAAGGTCATCCCCCGCGCGCTCGGCCCAGCGTGCTGCGGACTGCTGCGGGTCGACGTCGACCACGAGCACATTGTTAGCGCGGGACAGCGCGGCCGCGAGGTTCATGACGGTGGTGGTCTTGCCCACCCCGCCCTTCTGGTTGCAGACGCCGATGATTCTCACGATCGGCCTCCACGGCTGAGGGCGTTGGCAGCGGTCGCGCCAGTCGAGCGCGCGGTGTGCGGATGTGTGGCGCGGGTATGGGGCAACTGTGGCGGGTTCATGGGCGCCAGTATAGCGTCACATTCACGCCTATATGCAACAACAATCGCGCGTGTCTGGCGCGACACATGCGCTAGAGCATGTGGAGCTACGGCGCTAGAACTGTGCGATGAACGCGCTCTGTCGGTGCAAGAACAACGCAAGCAGAGCGCTTGACAGTGCGCATCATCTAAAACAAGACCCGCGCCATAGTGGCTACATACGGGCACAAGCAATGCGCAAGTAAGGGGCCGTACAGGCGACAGCCGGGCGCTCGTAATGCGCACGTTAGAGCGCAACAGCATGCGCGGGTAGGGCGATGTAATAGCGCGAATATTGCAGTTGATATTGCGGATGGCTGGCGCGGGTATGGCGCGGGGGTTGCTCAGCGTATCGCGCAAGTGATGCGGTGATCTGGCGGGGGAGTGGCGGAGGCTATCGCGGTGTTGCTGCGAGGGTACAGCGCAGAGCATGGCGGCGGGGTGGCGCGTGTGTAGCGCGGCGCTGGCGATGGTGGGGTGCGCGGTGTCGCGAGGGCTGGTCATGGAGTCGTGGTGGGGCATCCAAACGATGGATGCGGGCGTAGACGGGCCTGTGCGGCCTGCTGAGGCGATTTCGGCCATGAGGAGGGCTCCGAGTGAGGCGGAGGGGAAGACAGGGCCCCTGGGGGCCATCCAGAGGCCCTGTCTGTCTGGGGGGGCGGAGCGGGAGTGTTGCTCCGGCCTGTGGGGAGCGCTCGACTCGTCGACTGCGCTTGCCCCCTGGATGGCGGGTTGGCTCAGCTGCGGCGCGGGGCGTAGGAGACCTTGGCCTCCATGTCGCCGCTGACGGCCTGCATGAGCTTGGTGCGGATTCGGCACACTCGGCGGTTGAGCGTCTCCCGGCTGACGCCGAGCTCGACAGCTGCTTCCTCACGCGCCACACCGGGATCACCCTCCGCGAGCTCGATGCGAGCAAGCAGCTGGACCTCGTCGCGGCGGAGGGTGCCGGAGTCGATCGCCCAGGTGAGGATCGTCACCAGATCCCGGAAGACGTCATCGCTCTCGTCGGGGCCTGCGATCTTCTCGAGCAGCTCGTCTTCGACCGGCATTGCGTCGACGCTGTGCTCGCTGCCGAACCAGACTCCGAGGTTCTTGATCGTCTCGAGGCGGATGTTTCCGGAGACGGAGTGGACCCGCTCGAGCGGGTAGGTGTGAATGACCTCCCAGAGCACGCCGATCGTCGCGGTACGGGCGTCGGCGGGGGAGTGCTGCCACAGGCTGCGCATGCTGCTGCAGCTGCTCGGCAGCCGCAGCGCGAGCGGCATGAACGACTTGAGCAGGACGCGGCCGGCGATGGTATCGCCGGCGTGCTCGAGGGTGAGCAGCTCGAGCAGGAGCGCGTCGCGCTGTTCGGGAGCTTGCGGCTGCCGGATGAGGTTCACGGCCTCATCGCCAGTCAGCTCGCCGAGCGTTCCGAAGTGGTGAGTGGTGTGGGAGTGGAAGCTGTTCCACTCATCGAACAGCTGGTCGGCAAGAGGTGATGTCTTCGCCCAAGCAGTCATGAGAAATGGCCCTTCGTCGTGACGTCGGTTGACGAAGGGCCACGTTCCTCAGCACCCCTGGTTCAGATCCTGGAAAGTTCCGGCCGGGCAGGAGAGCGCCCGATCGGCGGATGCTGGCTTCGGTGGATCTGAGTTGCGATCCGATGCTGTAAATACCTGTTCAGGGGCGGTTTCCATGCCTCGCTGCATGGGCGCAATATCCACGCAAGATTTCTTCGATCCGCGATGTCCGCGAAGGGCCGAAAACCCGGCCTATACAGATATGCCCCCGTTGGTCGGGAGGCATCAGGACTCCGCGGAAGGGACAGAAACGTGAGCGAGAGCAGCACCGCAGACAGCGCCGACGACGCCATGTGGGAAGGATTCAAGCCCGACGCTGCACGCGCGATCCGTGCGCGCCAGGGGTTCGAGGAAGCAGTGGCGAGCACTCTCGACGCACCCTTCGACCCCTCCACGCATGGTCGCGTGGTGAAGGCGGTTGAGGAGCTTTCGGCAGCGGTGCCGGCAGCTCTGCGGGTGGCGCAGCTGCGAGTGGGAGGAGCTGCATAATGGCGCGTCGTGAGAAGACGTCGAAGCCGGCCAAGGAGACGAAGACCGTCCCGGCACAGGGGAGCAGCTGGACCCATGGTCGGCAGCTGGGCGGCAAGCTGCTGTCCGCGCTTCTGTTCGCCGCGATCGCGTGTGGGCCTATCGCGCTCTTCGCCGCGGCCGCACGTCCGGCGCCCGTCGTCGCCGCAGCGCCCGAGGCGCAGGCAGCGGGACTGAGCACGCAGCAGCAGGCTGCCGGCGGTTACGCGGAGGGCTTCGTCTCCTCGTGGCTGAGCGCGACGAAGGACGCACCGGGCGACCTGGCTACCTACGTCGACCTGGCGGCGCTGCGGCAGCTGTCGGTCACGGCCTGGGAGTACCGCGACCTGTCCGTGGTCTCCATCACGCCCGTCGACGGCTCGGACTTCGTCAACGTCGTCGTCGCGGCGAACATCAAGGAGCTGTCGGTGACGGACTCCGACGACACCAGCACGACGAGCTGGCCGCGCCGCTACTTCCAGGTGGCGATCGCGGTCAACGGGGACACGGTGAGGGCAGTCGGTCTCCCGGCCCAGATCTCCGCTCCCGTCCAGGGCGAGACAACGTCGCTGGTCTACAAGCAGACCATCGGATCCTCTGACCCGTCCGCGGAGACAGTGTCGGCGTTCCTCGGCGCGTACCTTGCCGGCTCGGGTGACCTGTCCCGATACAGCGCCCCGGACACATCTTTCGTGGCGATCTCGCCCGCCCCCTACGTGATGGTCAACGTCGAGGAGATGCGGTCAGACCTGACGCCTACGGAGTCCCCGAGCGATGGCGACACCCTCAAGGTGCTCGCGACCGTCTCACTGCTGAGCCCGCTGGACCAGCAAGTGACCTCGACGTACACGCTCACCCTCACCGCGCGTGCCTCCCGCTGGGAGGTCAGCGCCATTGATCTTGCACCGCAAGCGGTCTCCGACAAGGGATCGACAACCCCCACGCCGACACCGTCCGGTAACGGCAACTAAGGAAGGAACACCAACCATGTTCGATTGGATCAACGGGATCACCGCTGATGCGACGACTGCTTTCCGGGCGGTCGTGTTTCTCGCAGCAGCAGTGATCTTCTTCGTCGTCGCCGCCAAGGTGCGGTTCGCCATGGCGACGACCATCATCACCGGCATCGCGTGCGGCCTGGCCATGTTCCTCGCCGCCGGCGGTGGCGAGTGGGTCATGGGCCTCATCCAGACCGAGACCGTCGACGCCATCGGAGTCACGATCCATCAGATCGCAGCTCCGGCGGACGCCCTGGTGCTCAACGAGACCACCACCGCGGCCGGCGACACGGTCTACCGGCTGGTCGCGTAAAGGGGCGAACGTGGCCGATCGCGACGAAGAGAGAGAGGTTGCGCGCTTCTACACGCGCAGCCGCCGGTTCCCAAAGTTCATCGGCCGTCTCCACGACGGCACGAAGATCCCCGGGGGCCCCTACACGCTGACGCAGGGCGTCGTCCTGGCGATCGTCCTGGTCGTCGCCCTGCTGACGCAGAGCGTGTGGGGGACTGGCTCTCCGATCGTCGATATCCCCGTCGCTGCCTTCGTGTCCTGGGGAGCAGCGTGGGGAGCCGGAAGGATCCCGGCCACACGCCGGAACCTGCTGAGCATCATCACCAGCGGCCTGTCCGCGATGACCCGCCCCGCAGCCGGCCGCTACCGCGGAGTGACCATGCGGGTTCGCCCGCCCCACTTCGCAGGCGGCGGAACAACGATCGCCGAGCCGGTCGGAGCCACGCTCACCACCCCGGATAGCGAGACCACCGCACCCGCACCGGAAGCGCCCGTCGTGGCGCAGCCGGTCCTGCAGCCGCGCTCGACGCCGCTGCCGGCGCACGCACCCGCACACGCGGTCAGCGGCGTCGAGCGCCTGCTGCAGCAAGCCCGAGGAGGCAACTGACCATGAACAACACCGACATCCCGCTCGGCATCATCGGCCGAGGCCGCGGCTACGTCATCAAGACCCTCGTGGTCAAGGCGGAGACCGCGCGTGGGCCGATCTGTGCGGACCCCGCTACCACGAGCTACGCAGCCCTCCTCCCCATCCTCGGCGGCACGCCGATCACGGCACCCCTCAGCGGCGGTCGCGATCTGCTGCTGGCCACGCCGACCGACTGAGAAACGAGACGACGATGCAGATTCCGGCAACAGCGATGACGAGCAACCTGATGTGGACCCGCTCGGGCGTGGTCTGGGCTACGTGGCGGCTGCAGCCGCTCCCGTATGCCTACGCCACCACGGCGGCAAAGCAGCTCGTCAAGGCGCACCACCAGGCGCTCTTCCAGGCGCACCGGGGCGAGGGACTGCTGCTGGGGCTGTGCGCTGACCTGGATCCGGTGTCTGTCGTGGAGCGGATGCTGGACGGTGTTCGCATCGACGAGTGTCCGGACTGGGCGCGCGAGGTCGAGCTGACCCTGGACGCGCTCGAGCAGATCCCGCTTGGAACGCGCGCGTTCTGGTTCTCGGTCCCGCTCGCGGCCGGTTCGATGAAGGCTCGCGCGAGGTCGGCAGTGCGCGCCGCCGACACCAAGCTGCGCGACACGTTGGCTCTTCCCCGTCAGCTGCCTACCGACTCCGAGATCGCTGCGGCCGCGCGGATGGCCAAGGAGATCGAGGTTCGCATCCCGGCCGCGTTCCAGCCGACCCGTGCAACGCCGGCCGAGCAGATCTGGATCGCCCTTCACTCGCAGCAGCGCGGCCTCTCCGCAGATCTCGCCGCCCCTGTCCCGCCCGCCGAGGGTACCGAGGACGGATTCGGCGTCGACGAGCTCGCGCACTTCCAGATGCCCTCCGCGATGCCGAACCCATGGCTCGACGAAGGCGGACAGAGCGACCTTCCCAAGGGGCAGCAGTTCCTCCCGTTCAAGCGCCGCTACCTCAAGGTGCACAGCCCCTACGCGGACGAGACGTCGTCCTACCAGGTGGTGCAGGCCATGGTCGCCGCACCCAAGGCCGGCTGGGTTTCGCCCGGCGTCGAGTGGATCTCACACGTCGACCAGTTCCCCCTTGACGTCGACTGGGGGATCCGTTTCACCGTCACCGGCGCCGACGAGGTCAAGCGTCGCAACAAGAAGGCCGAAACCGCCCTCGAGGAGCAGTACAAGCACCAGGAGGGCACCGCGACGATCACCGGCGGCGGATCCGACCTCGGAGAGATCGCGGAGACGCTGGCCGCCTACCACGCCTCCCTCAACCGCTCCGATAAGGAGGTCGAGGTTCAGGCGACGGTGCTGTTCGCTGTGGGGGCAGATACCGCCGATCTCGCGAAGGCTAAGGGCCGGTTCGTGGCAGACGAGTACAAGCGCGCTGACTTCCTCCTCGAGGCTCCCCTGGGAGGTCAGGAGGAGCTTTGGTGGGCGATGATCCCCGGCACGCCCACCGGGCGCATCGTCCGTGAGCTCACCCAGATCACGACGGGCCGGGAGTTCGCGACCGGCGTTCCGCTTTCCAGCAACGAGCTCGGAGACGAGAAGGGCGCCCGCTTCGGCGAGAACATCAGCACCGCCCGGCACACCCCGATCCTCCGCGACGCGGACGGCAGTATCCAGGCCGACACCAGCGCCAGCTTCGGCGTGGTCGCCGAGCTCGGCGCCGGCAAGAGCGTGCTGCTCAAGGGAGACATGGGCGACACGGTCGACCGCAACGGCCGCGTCGTCGCGATCGACCGCACAGAGGCCAAGGAGTACGCGGTTTTCGCGCAGAGCCTCCGGCCGGACACCACGACGATCGTTGACCTGATGACCCCGGAGTACTCGCTGGACCCGCTGCGGGTGTTCGGCCCTCTCGTCGGCGCACGCATGGTGCAGTCGCTCTTCGCGGTGATGCTCGGCATCCGGGCCCGCGACTCCCGAGGCGTCGCCCTGTCCCGCCTCCTCGAGCCGGAGTACGTCGCCGCGCACGACATCACCAGCCTCGGTCGCCTGCGGGCGCACCTCAAGACGATCTCCTCGGCGGAGAGCGATGAGCTGTCGGGCCTGATCAACCTGGTCGCGTCGAAGGACATCGGCGAGGTTCTCTTCAATGACGGGCTGACCGCTGTCGACCTGAAATCGCGTGCCCTGGTCTTCCTCACCCATGGGCTGTCGCTGCCAGACAAGACCGAGCTCGAGCACGCGCACCTGTTCGAGGAGATGCCCCTGGAAAAGATCTACGGCCGCGCCATGTACGCGATGCTCATGGGGATCTCCCGCGAGGTCTGCTTCATGAACCCCGGCGAGCTCGCCGGCGCCTACTTCGACGAGTGCCACCACATCACCCAGTCACCGGAGGGAGAGCGCGACCTGCGCATCGGCATCCGCGACGGTCGCAAGCACCGCGCGTTCTTCGCCCTCGGCTCGCACGACCCCGCCGACTTCGGAGAAACCCAGACCCGAGGCCTGCTCAAGACCCGCTACGTGATGCGCCAGACCGACAAGGAGCTCGCTCGCCGCGCGATCGAGTGGCTGACCGGCGAGCCCGCGGACCCGGCGATGGTCCAGGTGGTCACCGAAGACCTGTCCCCGCTCGGGGCGGACGGAAAGGTCGCCCCGGAGCGGCGCGGCGAGGGACTGATCCGTGACCAGCGCGGTCGAATCGGGAAGTTCCGCAAGACGCTGCCCGAGCGCCCCGACCGCCGCGAAGCCGTGCTGTCGACCCCGTCTCTGGTGACACCATGATCACCTTCTACCGGCACACCTTCGAGACTCTGGGCGGCGCGTTCTGGCGGGTCCGTTTCTGGGCGCACGATCACCCGCGGTGGAGCAAGGTCATCGCCGTCGTCCTGATCGACCTGTTCCTGGTCCTGTTCGGCAACACGTACTGGGCCTTCGCCGCTGACGGCGGCGGCTCGTCCCCGTTCATGCTCGGCGGCGACATCACTGACAGCGACGGCGTCCCGCTGACCAACTACACGGTGCTTCCACTGGACCGCGGCGATGTGTTCACGATGGGGAAGTTCTTCATCTCCATGTGGATCGACCCGATCTGGACCGGGCATCTGGGTCTGGTGTCGTGGATGATCTGGTTCTGCAACTGGCTGCTCTCCTTCGAGTGGGTCGACATCGTCGCGGCACCGTTCGGCGCGCTGGCCGACCTCTTGCAGGACTTCCTCGGCGAGATCGCATGGATCCCGTTCGCGCTGACGATCGCCGGCGGTGTCGCGGGCCTGGCGATCATGCTCGGCCGGCACTCCACCGGGTGGGCGGAGTTGTTCATCTCTGCGTGCTGTGCGGTGCTGGCGACCGGTCTGCTCGCTAACCCGATCGCCTCGCTCACCGCCGCAGGCGGAGCATTCGACACCGCCCAGGAGTACGGCGGTCAGATCGCTGCCGTCGTCGTCACCGACGACATCAACAGCACGGAGCTCGACTCCGAGAACCTGCTGTCAGCTGCGGTCACGTCGCAGCTGGTCGACATCTTCGTGAAGATCCCTGCGCAGACGATCGCGTTCGGCCACGCCCTCGAGGGGCAGTGCGCCGCGACGTTCACCGACACGATGACCAACTCGGCGCCCATCCAGACCGGCGGCAACGAGGTCCGTGACGCGGTCGGCGGGTGCGACGAGGCGGCGAAGACGTTCAACCAGAATCCGAACTTCGGCCAGGTGCTCACGGCCGTCACGATGACCCCCGGAGCGCTCACCCTGTTCATCCTGCCGATGGCCTTCGGGGTGCTGTTCCTAGTCACGGTTCTCGGCTTCCTGATCTCCGCACTCAAGACCATGTGGAACGTCTACATCGGGATCCTCCCGGTCAACCGATACCCGCTGTGGAAGTCCCTCGCCGACACCTTCATGGGCCTGGTCGCCATCGTCTTCATGGCAGTCGTCATGGCGGCCGTCCTCAAGCTCACCGTCGCAGCGATCACCGGGCTCAGCAGCCTGGGAATCCCGCTCGTCGCGCAGATGACCTTTGCGACGCTGGTGATGATCGTGCTGCTGTTCCTCATCATCCGAGCGCGTCGCATTGCCAAGAAGACCGGCCGGTCGATCGCCGAGCAGCTCTCCAAGTACGGCATCGGCAAGGGCGCGCCGGCGCAGCGCGACGGGGTCAAGACCGTCGCGGCGATGAGCGCCGTATCCACCGTCGCGGCCGCGGCGCTGCGTCGCCCTGACAACAAGGTCGACGCGCGCTCCATCAACTTCGGCGCGGGGGCTGCGCAGGACATCGGCACAATGACCGCTACACGCCCGCCCGCGGCTCCCAAGCCGCCCTCGACGCCCTCTGGCGGCTCACCGAGCCGTCCCGCCCTCCCGTCGCCTCAGATGGGCTCTGGGGGCGGCGCTGGCGCGGGTGCTGCCGCCAAGGCCTCGAAGACCGCGGACCTGGTCTTCACGGCCGCGCGGATCGGCAAGGGTGCCGCAGCGGGCGGTGTGGCCGGCGCCGCCGGCGCCGCGGCGCTCGAGGTCGGTGGCCGAGTCGCGAGCAAGGGAGCGTCGAAGGCTGTCTCCGCGGCCGCGGCAGGCGCGAGCAAGCCGCGAGCTGCGGGCGACCCGAAGGTGGTCTCGATGGTCGTCGACCAGGGCCCGGCGCCCACGCGCACCCCGGACGGTCCTCGACGGATCGTCGTCGACTCCTCGGGCATGGGACACATCGAACGGCGCCCCTCGTCAGGTGTCGTCGACATCTCGTCCCTGCCGGCGCGCGCGCCTCGCTCTCCGCGCAGCGGTGAGATGCGCGCCCGGCTCGCGATCGCACAGAAGTAACCCCGCATGTCCGCATCGGGAGTACTCGAGCGCTCTGCCGACGTCGCCGGCGCCGTCAATGGGGGAGACGACGGGGACGGTGGTGGTTCGCGCAAGGTCGTCCTCTGGGTGATCGCGCTCGTGCTGGTGCCGGTGGTGCTCTTCGCCGGCTACACGATGTTCCTGATGATGGCGATCGCCGGCGCCTCCGGCGGTGGGTCGTCGCAGTGCACCGCGGGGTCGCTGACCACCGACAAGCTCGAGGTCCAGACCACAGGAGGATCGACCCGCACCCTCGGTGCGACGGAGCTCGGCCACGCGGCCACCATCCTCTCGGTCGCCCGCTCACTGGGCGTGTCCGCGCGGGGCCAGCAGATCGCGATCATGACCGCGCTGCAGGAGTCCGGCTTGAAGATGTACGCCAACTCCTCCGTGCCTGAGTCCCTCGATTACCCGCACGACGCGGTCGGCAGCGACCACGACTCCGTCAACTACTTCCAGCAGCGTGTGTCGGGCTGGGGCACCGTCGAGGAGCTCATGGACCCCCTCTACGCAGCCAAGGCGTTCTTCGGCGGCGAGGAGGGCCCCAACGGCGGATCGCCGCGTGGGCTGCTCGACATCCCCGGCTGGGAGGACATGGGGCTGGGGGAGGCCGCGCAGACCGTGCAGGTCTCCGCATACCCGACCGCTTACGACAAGTGGGAGCCCGCAGCACAGCAGATCATCACCGCGGTCGGCGGGTCGATCAGCTGCGACAGCAGCACTGTCGTCGGGCAGGCCGCTTTCCCCCTTGCGGCCGGCTACCAGATGACCTCCGGCTACGGGCCGCGCGACATCACCGTTCCGGGTGCGTCGAGTTGGCATGTCGGAATCGACCTGCAGCGCTGGCCAAACCCGTGCGGCGACCCTGTCTACGCGGTCCTGCCGGGCACGGTGACTCTCAGCAGCTCACTGTGGTTGTCGATCAAGCACCCCGATGGGTTCGTGGTGTCCTACCTGCATATGTACAAGAGCGAGCGGCTCGTCGACGTCGGAGACACCGTCACCGCCGGCCAGCAGATCGGTGTCGTCGGGAACGTGCCGCCCAGTGGGGGATGCCACCTGCACCTGGCCGTCAACAAGAACGGGACGACGAATCAGGCCGTCGCCGGGCTGCAGGAGGCGACTGCACTCGGTGCCCCCTCGCAGTACGCCGGCTACGTGACCCCCGAAGAGTTCCTCCGCCTGTATGGCATCGAGATCTGTCCCACAGACGGCACTTGCCGACGCCTCTGACCCCCCTGGAAAACCGAGTCAACTCGCGGCATGTAACCCTCCTGACGGCCTGGAAACCGGCCTGTAGGCTGGGGGCAGCCCCGGCCCGAAACGGGGCCGAAGCCTCTCCCACCCAGACGGTGACTCGTGCCCTCAACAGATGTCAACGCCGCTGGTGACACCGACCGACCCGCCGGGTCAGTGTCGGCCACCGGCTACCGCTCGATCGCATACTTCCTGCCGGTCGCGCTGCATGCACGGCTCAAGGCTGCGTGGTGGTCGACGAGGGATGAGCCGGAGGGTGCGCCCGCGCTGGCCGGTCTCGTCGAGGTCGCCATCGGCCGCGAGACCAACCGCCTCGAGCAGCTCTACAACGCCGGCTCCCCTTTCCCTCCTGCCCCCGACCGTGCCCAGGGTGTGAACCCAAGAGGAGCCGCGGGATACCGCCATCAGACCTACTACCTGCCGGTCGCGCTGCACGCGCGCCTCAAGGCTGCGTGGTGGTCGACGAGGGATGAGCCGGAGGGTGCGCCCGCGCTGGCCGGTCTCGTCGAGGTCGCCTTCATGCGGGAAGCCGACCGCCTTGAGCAGCTCTACAACGAGGGTGCCCCGTTCCCGCCGGCGCCGGCCAAGGCGCGAGGGATCAGCCGCGCTGCAGCACAACGACAGGGCGAATGGCTGCGAGGCGAGTGGGAGCGCCGGCGACAGGCGCAGACCCCGCCGACCGACTCCAACGACTGACCCGACTCCGCGCCACGGCGACGTGTTGCACCGGGTGTGCGGTGCAGTATGTGTCGGATCTCACTCGACTTGTCACATCGCGGATGGGCTGACCGGGGGTTCTCTCGCTCGCGGAGCATCCCCGGCAGAGCGGTCTGTCTCGCACGAGTTGTCGCGGATCCGACGCCTGCTGCTCTCCCCCTCGCAGCCCTACGCGATGTCTCCCCTTTCACGTCTGAGTGGCCATCGGTCTGATCGGGCCATGAGCAGGATCAGTTTCGCGCGTCGCCCCCGCCCTCTGGTTCCGCGCTGCGGGCGTCATCGTCGTGGCAGGCTTCTTCGCGTCGTTGGTTACCGGTGTCTGCTGCCCCGGCGCCCCCGCCAGCGGAACATCGACGTGCGGAACGTTCGAGCGCTTGACCGCCGGGATCGACAGATCACGTGGCTCTGGCTCGCACGGACGGTCATCGTAGGCGCCATCGCGGCGCTCGAGGTGGGCGTCTTCGGTCGAGTCACCCTTGGCCGACTTCCTTGCGGGCATGGCACTGTTCGGGAGCTCGAGCGGACGCAGGGAGGTCATGAAATTGCCTTTCGCGGATAGCGGAGGCGATGAACGCTGCGTTCACCTATGGTTGGGGTCGTGGTCGCATTGCGCCCATACGATGTGCGGCGAACCCGAAAGGTGATCACCGGCTACATGAACTCGCCCCTCAACGAGCCGCCGCTCGGCGGAACCATCGACCACATCCTCTCGATCCTGCCGTCGCTCGTACCGAGCGCGCAGCGCGTCGCCCGCATCTGCGCCGAGCGACCCCACGACGTGGTCGACATGTCGGGCGCCGACCTCGCCGAAGCCGCCAACACGTCGCCGGCCACCGTCAGCCGCACCGCCCAGGCGCTGGGGCTGCGCAGCTTTCAGCACCTGCGCATGCTGCTCGTGCGTGACCTCGCCGCCGACGCCACCGCCGCGCCCGACGCACCCGCCGGCACCGAGGGCTTTCTGCGGTGGCTGGCCGAGGGGCGGGTGGGATGCTGCAGACCGCGCTCGCCTCGATCGACCCGGTCGCGTTCGACGCCGCTGCCGACGCCATCGCCCGCGCGCCGCGCCTGCTGATCTCGGGCACCGGCGCCTCGCACGCCGCCGCCCAGGCGTCGGCCGTCGCGTTCGCCGTCAACGGCCGGCCCTGCGAAGCGCCCGCTGACGGCGTGGTCGCCCACCTCACCGCCCGCGTGCTCGCCCCCGGTGATGTGTGCCTCATCGTCAGCTCGAGTGGCGCCAACTCGGTGACCCTCGCGGTTGCGGACGCCGCCGTCGACGCCGGCGCCACCGTGATCGGGGTCACGAGCTTCGCCCGTACCCCGCTCACCACCCGCGCCGACCACCTGCTCGTCGCCGGTGCGCGCTTCCAGGCGTGGGATCAAGGCATTCTCGGCAGCGGGCTCGTACAGCTGCTCGTGCTCAACGCCCTGCAGATCGCCGTCGCCGACCGCATGAGCGACGCCGCCGACCGCGCGCGCCTCGCGGTGCGCGAAGAGGTGCTCGACATCGTCGCCGACGACGGCTCCGACGCCGAGGCATCCGACGTGCCAGACGTTATCGACCACGGCGATGGGCGTTGACACTCCGTTTGCAGGAAATTCACTTTCCTCGATTGCAATAGCTCTGCAAGCGGATTTCGCGGGAAGGCCCCGGTTCGTCAGGTCGCTTGCAGAAGGCGACTCATGGGAACGATCCAGCTCTCTGGTGTCGGTCGCTCCTTCAAGAGCACCGCCGCCGTCAGTGATATCGACCTGATCATCGAAGACGCCGCACCCCGATCACCGAGTCCACCGGTGCCCCCTCGATGAGCGCGTCGTGCGTGATCACCGGCGGCAGCTGGTGCATGCAGGGCCTCTTCCTCTCGAACGGCGCCCAGGTGCTGAGCGATGACCGCACGACGATCGAGTTCGGCTCGGACGCCGCGATCGATACGGTCGCGACCTTCACCGAGATGTACGAGGACGGCGTGCTCACCAACGAGGACTTCACCAGCCAGTACGAGGCGTTCGCGCAGGGGAAGACCGCGATCCACGTCAACAGCTCGGCCCTGCAGGGCGCGTTCATGATGGGCGCCGAGGCCGGTGGCTGGACCCTCGACGCTCACACCCTGCCCGCGTTCGGAGACCAGGCGGTCGTGCCCACCAACTCGGGCTCGTTCCTCGCGATGTTCGCCACCGACCCCGCCAAGCAGGCCGCCGCGTGGGAGCTCATGCAGTTCATGACCAGCCCCCGCGCCTACGAGATCATCTCGACCCAGATCGGGTACCTACCGCTGCGCAGCAGCATGGCCGACGAGGGCGGACCGCTCTATGACTGGGTCGAAGCCAACCCGCTCGTGAAGCCCAACCTCGAGCAGCTCGACGCGCTCGAGCCGTGGGTGTCGTACCCCGGCGACAGCTACGCCCAGGTCGACCAGGTGCTCGCCACCGCCATCGAAGACGCGGTCTTCTACGGCGCCGACCCGGCCGCCACTATGACCGAGGCCGCCGAGCGCGCGCAGGGGCTGATCGAATGACCATCGACCTCGACCTGACGCCTTCGGCGACGGATGCCGCGGCCGCTTCGTCGCCGGATGCCGCGACCGCGGCGCCTCGTGAGCGTCGCCACGCCGTGGCCGGCCTCTACAACCTGCGCGACACCGGCGGCTACCGTGCAGCCGGCGGCACCAGCCGGTGGGGCAAGCTGCTGCGGTCAGATGCTCTGCACCGCATCGACGCGACCGGTCGCGACCGGCTGGCCGAGATCGGCGTCGCCCACATCATCGACCTGCGCGGCGGCGACGAGCGCGCCACAGCGCCGAGCGCGGTCGACGGGCTCGAGGTCACCGTGCACCACCTGCCCGTGTTCGACGACGCCGACCCGGCCGCGCAGGCCACCACGCACGTCGGACTCGTGCCCGTCTACGACCACATCGTCGACGAGCGCGGGGCGCAGCTGGTCGACGCGATCCGGGTGATCATCGCGGCTGACGACGACGACGCGGTGCTCGTGCACTGCACCGCCGGCAAAGACCGCACCGGTCTCGTCGTGGCCTTCGCGCTCGCCGCCGCCGGGGTCGACCGCGACGACGTCGTGGCCGACTACGCCGCCACCGCCGAGAACCTGCGCGGCGAGTGGTCAGACGCGATGACCGCCGTCTTCGAACAGCGCGGCATCGAACTGACCGCGGGAATGGTCGAACTCATCACCGAGAGCCCCGCCGAGGTGCTCGAGGCGCTGCTCGAGCGCATCGACCGCGAGCACGGGTCGATCAGCGCCTACCTCCTCGCCCACGGACTCACCCCCACCGAGCTCGAGCGTCTCACCGCCGTGATCATCGACCCCGCCGCCACCGCGGTCTGATCGGAAGGAACACACACCATGTCGCACATCGCGAGCCAGCATCCCGCTCCCGAGCACTTCATCCTGCATGTCTCTGACACCCACTTCGTGGGCGACGGCGACCTGCTGCACGAGCGCATCGACAGTGACAAGAACCTCGCAGAGCTGTTCGACGGCTTCACCAAGGCCAACGCCCGCCCCGAAGCGATCGTGTTCACCGGCGACCTCGCCGACACCGGCCGCCCCGACGCCTACGAGCGCCTGCGGGCCATCGTCGAGCCCGCCGCCGAGAAGCTCGGTGCCCAGGTGATCTGGGTGATGGGCAATCACGACGAGCGCGTCGCGTTCCGCCGCGGCCTGCTCGACGAGGAGGCCGACCAGTCCGAGCCCGTCGACCGCGTCTACGACGTCAACGGTCTGCGCATCATCGCGCTCGACTCGACGGTGCCCGGGCAGCACCACGGCGAGATCAGCGACGAGCAGTTGGCGTGGCTGCGCCGCGAGCTCGAAGTCCCCGCGCCCGACGGCACCCTCATCGCGCTGCACCACCCGCCCGTGCCGAGCCCGATCGGGCTCATCGCCCTGGTCGAGCTGCGCGACCAGGAGCGCCTCGCCGAGGTCATCCGGGGCACCGACGTGCGCGGCATCCTGGGCGGTCACCTGCACTACTCGACCACCAGCACGTTCGCGGGCGTGCCCGTGTCGGTCGCGTCGGCGACCTGCTACACGCAGGACCTCGCCGTCGCCTACCCCGGTGCCCGCGGCCAGGACGGCGGCCAGTCCTACAACCTCGTGCACGTCTACGGCGACCGGGTGCTGCACTCCGTCGTGCCGATCGGGCAGTTCCCGACCGTCTACGAGATGACTCCCGAGATGCTCGAGGCGTTCATGAACATGACCCCCGACGAGCAGCTCGCCGCCGTCAACGCGTCGGCGGGAGAGTAGTCAGCCCGTGAACAATAATGTCTCGTATCTACATCTCCTCGAACGGAGCAGTTCATGACGGATTCCACGCTCGGCGCAGTCTCTGCGACCGCGATCACGAACACCAGGGTCTTCGACGGACACAGTCTGAGCGCCCCCACGACGGTCGTCGTCCAGCCCGACGGGCGCATCGGTGACGTATCAGCGGATGCGGTCGTCGTCGGTGCCGCTGTCGTCAACGCGGAAGGTGCGGTGCTCCTTCCTGGCCTGATCGACTGTCACATGCACCTGAAGGGGCGCGAGTCCCTCGAGACGCTCGCCACGTACGGTGTCACCACCGGCCTGGACATGGCGACATGGCCCGCATCACAGTTCCAGTCGTTGCGGGGACTGAGGGGAGTCGCTGACTTCCGCACCGCCGGCATGGCGGCGACATCTCAGGGCAGCACGCACAGCCGCATTCCGACCTATCCGGACGTCGCGCTGGTCGATTCCCCCGACAAGGCGGAGCGGTTCGTAGAGGTGCAGGTGGCAGACGGGGTGGATTACATCAAGATCATCGCCGATCTGCCCGGTCCCACCCAGGACGTGCTCGATGCACTCGTGGCTGCTGCGCACGCGCGGGGGCTCAAGGTCATCGCGCACGCAGCCCTGTACGAAGCTGTGCGTATGAGCCTCGCTGCGGGGGCCGACATGATCACCCATGCTCCACTCGACCGCGCGCTCGACGATGCGACGGCTGAGACGATGCTCGCCCAGGGCACGGTGTTCATCCCGACCTTGACGATGATGAAAGGCGTCGCCGCGAATCTCACCGCAGCGGGCGTTCCCGGTGTGAGCTATGCACACGCCCACGAGAGCACGCGCGCGATGCATGCCGCGGGCGTTCCGGTCCTGGCCGGCACCGACGCCTACACCTTCACACGGGCATCGCCGCCATACGGCGAGAGCATGCACGACGAAGACGCCTACATCGGGCTCCTCGAACGGGCAATGCCGCCATACGGCGAGAGCATGCACGACGAACTCGCTCTGCTCGTGGACGCCGGCCTGTCAACAGCCGAAGCGCTGCGCGCTGCCACCTCGACGGCCGCGCACGCGTTCTCACTCGACGATCGGGGGGCGATCACCCCCGGATTGCGAGCCGACCTCGTGCTGGTGGACGGCGATCCGCTCACCGACATCGCTGCCGCGCGTCGCGTTCTGCGTGTGTGGTGCGGCGGCATCGAGGTGTGAGGGCGTCCTCTCGACCGCGGTGTCACTCCACGGCGGTGTTCGCGCCGTGGTGCCACGCGAGCACCCGGTTCTCGACGACGATGAGCAGCAGGTTGAACACGTACCCGAAGATCCCGATGAGCACGATGCCCGACCACATGTCCGTGATCGCGAACGACCTCTGCGACTGAAGAACGAAGACGCCGATCCCGTTGCCTCCCGCCATCATCTCGCTCACGACGACCATGATGAGCGCGAGCGAAAGACTCGTGCGCATTCCGGCAAAGATCTGCGGAGCTGCCGCGGGAAGTGCGACCTGCAACTCGTAGCGGAACCAGTGGATGCCGTACACCCGGGCGGTCTCGCGCAGTCCGGGGTCCATTCCTCTGATTGCAGCTTCGGTATTGAGGAGCACGGGCCAGAGGCAGATGAAGGTGATCAGAATCACCTTCGCGGTGTCGTCGAGGCCCAGCACGATGATGACGAGGGGAATCAACGCGACCGCAGGGATCGCGCGCAGGAACTCGAGCACGGGTGCGAACATCGCCTGGAGGCGGTGCGCCTGACCGAGAACGAACCCCACGACCACGCCGATGACCACAGCGCCGATGAACCCGATCATCATCCTGGAAAGACTCGGCAAGACGTCGCTCGCCATCCGCGCGAAGAGCCAGTTCTCCTGGAAAGCGACTAGGGCGTGTCTCCCAAAGGTTTGGGCTGGTCGCTGGAACGCTCGGTGTGTGTCTCGAACGGAGTTGCTGACTGATGCGCAGTGGGAGCTGATTGCTCCGTTGATGCCGTCCTCGCAGGGGCGTCGTGGTCGGCCGTTCGCCGATCATCGCACCGTGGTGGAGGGCATCATCTATCGCTACCGGACCGGGATCGCGTGGCGGGACTTACCCGGGTGCTTCGGGCCGTGGCAGACGGTGTGGAAGCGGCACCGCCGCTTCAGCGGTGATGGGACGTGGGACAAGATCCACAGCGTCCTGCTGGCCCATGCCGACGCCGCCGGGCTGATCGACTGGGAAGTCTCGGTGGACTCCACGATCAACCGCGCCCATCAGCACGCCACCAACCTGCCCCGGGACACAGGGGGACCTGACGAATTACACGAATCTGCGCATCGAGCCGCCTGATCACGCCATCGGCCGCTCCCGCGGCGGCCTGTCGACGAAGATCCACCACCTGTGCGACGGGAACATGCGGCCGCTGGTGATGCTGCTCGGGCCCGGGCAGGGCGGGGACTCCCCGATGTTCGAGCACGTGATGAACGCCCTGCGGGTACCGCGCCTGGGTGGGGGCCGGCCACGCACCAGGCCCGACCGGGCGCTGGGTGACAAGGCTTACTCTTCCCGGGCCAACCGCAAGCTGTTGCGCCGGCGCGGCATCCAGGCCGTCATCCCCGAACGCGATGATCAGATCGCCAACCGCAAGCGCCGCGGCGCCAAGGGTGGTCGCCCGGTCACCTACGACACCGAGGCCTACAAGCGCCGCAACGTCGTCGAGCGCGGATTCAACATCTTCAAGCAATGGCGCGCCTTGGCCACCCGCTACGACAAACTCGCCCTGACCTATCGCGGCGGCGTCGTCCTACGCGCCATCACCATCTGGCTCAAGGCTTTAAGAGACACGCCCTAGGCGTCGCGCCGAGCGTCGGACAACTGGAGTGAGAATCCGACAAATGGAGTGAGACGACTCGACAGGTCCGTGAGAATCGGACAACTGGAGTGAGACACGACAGTATGCCGCCGATGTGCGGCGCAGTATTGCGCCATAACTGCGCGGGTGTGCCTGCTGGAAATATTTCCCAGGGGGAGGGGTTCAAGCTCGATTCGACAACCGTGCCTGCGGCAGAACGCCGATCGGGCTTGATCCTATCACCCGTGTCAAGCGCGGGTGTGGCGGAGGTATTGCGCTGGTCTGCGCCGCGATGTGGCGCAATAACCCTTTCCAGCCGCCGTGGCGATCTCCTCGAGCACACTCTTGCACAGGGGACATCACGAGTGCGTCAGACGCGGGGAGAATCCGCGATGTCCGCGAAGGAGCAGATCTCCGGCCTATACCTCGCAAGAGGGTCGTGAAGTACTCGGCCCACTCAGGAGGCTCGAATGGCAACGACAACTCGTGTGGCATCTCGTCCGCCGGCGCGCCCACCTGCACCGGCGACGGTGGCTCTGGGTGTTCTTCCTCGGCGTCAGCTGACCGGGATCATCCCGGCGCTGCTGTGCATCGCACTGGCGACCGCCGCCACCGGGTTGAACGCGGTGCGCCCGTTCACCGATCTGATCCCGCTGGTGTGGGTCGTGGCCGTGTTGCTCGCCGCCGGCGCGGTCGCATCCGGCGTGCGGACCTTCCAACGGGAAGGGCGGATGGACCCGGCGATCGAGGCGGTCCTTCCGATGCTCGGTGCGGCACAGCCAACCCGTGCTCTCGTCGTGCCGGTGAAGTGGACTCGTGGATGGGTGGGCCTCCCGGAGCGCATCAAGATCCGGTACGCCTCGCACGTCGATGACACCGACCCCCGCTTCGTCGACCAGATCCTCGCAGGCCTTGCACGCAGGCTTGGTGCCGAGTACCGGGTACGCAAGCACAACTCGAGGCGGTGCGTGCTCGTCGTCGAGCTCGCACCCGTGAGTGATCCGGTCTCCCGTGAGCAGCAGCGCGCGATCGAGGTCGTCAAGCTGGTCATCGACCCGACCGCGAGCGTCTCGGTGAAGAGTGCCGATGACGGCTCGGTCTCGAAGATCGACGTCAAGCACAACGTGGGACCGAAGATGGCGATCGCGGCGCGGCGCTCCCAGGTCGAGAAGGTGGTCTCCTCGATGCTCCCTGGCCGGTGGCGTGCGCACTGGGATCTCGAGGGCGACAAGATCACGTTCGAGGTCCGACCGACGATGCCCGACATGGTCCTGCACGAAGTGGAGCCCGCGGCCGCACTCACCCACGCCGCCTACAAGGCGTTCAAGATCCCGATCGGTCCTGACGAAGACGGTCAGATCCAGTCGTGGCATCCGGCGGTCTCCCCGCATTGCCTCGTCATCGGTGGAACCGGATCGGGAAAGACCAGCTTCCAGCACACGGTGCTCACCCATCTCGCGCACGCTCACTGGCGGGTGTGGGTACTCGATGGGAAGCGGATCGAGTTCGCCGGATTCCGGGACTGGCCCAACGTCGAGCTCGTCGGCGCGCGGGTGGAGCACCAGGTGCGGATGCTGCACGCTGCGCACGAGCTCATGGAGGAGCGGTACTCGCAGCTCGAGAACGGCACGGCCCGGCTCGAGGACTTCGACCCCCTCGCGTTGATCATCGACGAGTACGCGACGTTCAAGGCGCGCGTGCAGCGCTGGTACAAGACGGTGAAGCCGAAGGGTGCGCCGGCGCAGGCCCCCGTTCTCGATCTGCTCTCCGATCTCGCGCGACTGGCACGGTCGGCGAAGATCCACATCCTGCTCGGTCTGCAGCGCCCCGACGTCGAGTTCCTCGGCGGTGAGATGCGAGACAACTTCGGCGCCCGCGTCAGCTTCGGTCGTCTCTCCCCGCAGGGCGCCAACATGATGTGGGACAGCTTCGCGGTCGGTGTCGCGATCCCTCGCAACAAGCGTGGCCGCGGTGTCACTCTGAACGCCGAATCTCAGCCCGTCGAGATTCAGGCGTTCTACACCCCCGACCCCGCCAAGCTCGACTCCACCGACAAGGCGGACTGGGATCACCTGGCGGCGCTGCGTCCCGACGCTGCCGACTACGAGCGGATGATGGTGCGCGACCCGGAAGCGGAGCTCACCGACGACGGCGAGGGGGAGGAGCTCGAGCCCGACTACTTCCAGTGGTCCTCGGCCGAGATTGTCGCTTGGGATGCATCGGTACCGTCGACGACCAAGCACGACGCGCTTCGACCCTCCAATGTCACCCCACTGGACTCTCGTGAACGGGTCCGGTTCGTGCCCGAAGTCGACGACGATGCACCGGACGTCGACGCGGCCGCTGACGGCGACGGATACGGCGAATCCCTCGAGGGCCCCGCGGTGGAGCTCGAGGTCGGAGATCTCCTGCTCGTCGACGCGACTCTGGGGCTGTGGGGAGTGGTCGAAGGAGTGGAGCCCGACGTCGTCGACGACGAGTACCTCGCGATCGAATACCGCGACCTCGACAGCGGTGAGGACGGGCTGCTGACGCTCTTCGACAACTCGGTGATCAGCTACCGCCGACCCGAAGCAGCCTGATCGTCGTGGCCGTCATGATGCTGCGGGCCTACCGGCCCCGAGAGAAGGGATGAATCGCGTGTCGAACCAGAGCGTGTCGGAAGACGACTGGATCTCGCTGCTGCTGATCGCCGTGCTCGTCCTGGCCAGTGGCGCAGTGTCGCTGGGGATGTTCCTCGATCCGCTGCGCGCGTGGATGTTGAAGTACCACTTGCTCGAGCAGGGTGAAACCGTGGCGATCCCCGTCGTCGACGGCGTCGGCCTCGGCTGGGGACAGATCCTCGTCATCCTCGCGATCCTGATCGGTGCGATCGCGCTCATCGTGTGGCTCAAGCGCCGCGCGGCTGCCCGTGTCTGAGCTGCCCGCCATGCTCAGCAAACGAGACCCAGGAAGGAGGAGAGATCACCCATGACAACCACACTGACGAACGGCGACAAGACGATCACGCTGTTCACCAAGAAATCATGCGTACAGTGCGTCGCGACACACCGCGCGCTCGATGCTAAGGGAATCGAGTACGACGTCGTCGACCTCAGCGAAGACGCCGCAGCGCTCGAACAGGTCAAGTCGCTCGGCTACCTGCAGGCACCGGTCGTCATCACGGATGAGGATCACTGGTCGGGCTTCCGTCCCGACAAGATCGACGAGCTCGCGCAACGGCTCGCGTGATTGACGACAGAGGCCCCACCGGCAGCTCTTCGCCGGTGGGGCCTCTGCTCTGCTCATCGGAGCGGGACATCATCTGTGCGGCATGTGCGCCGCTGCCCACCGCTGCAGCAGCTGCTCCCGCAGAGGCCCGTTCCGCTCGAGCATCATCCGAACCCCTGCCGGCGCCGCGCCTGCCGGCGCACCGGCCTCGAGGGTGCGCAGCCCGAGATGCTCGCATGCCCAGTCGGCGAGCTCGTCGAGCTCCACAGTGACGGTGGCGGTGACGTCGACGCGCTGCTGCCATTGGACCTTGTAGGCGGGCATCGGACGCTCAATCTGGGTTGCTGAAGAAGTCGATCACGAGCGCGATGGTGATGGGGACGAGGATCACCGCCGCGGCGGTGACGATGATGCGATCGAGGATCGGCGCGGCGAGGATCCCGAGCCACCCAGAGAGGACCGCGGCTGCGATGTACAGCAGCGCGATTACGAGACGGCGGAGCCAACGAGTCGTGGGCTCCGGGATCGTGCGGGGGCGGGCGGCGATGGTCATGAGATCGCTCCGCTCTGGCCGGCACGGTGCTCGCGGATGTGCGTGTAAGGGACTGTGCCGCGGTGGCCGTAGGCGTCGACGATGGTGGCGCTCTTCGGGTTGGTGCGGGTTACGGTGCACCAGGCGCCGAAGTACTTGATCTGGTCGCCGACGCTGATGGTGTCCTTGCTGTGGTCGGTGGCCGCGCCGGTCGCGACCTGCTCGGCGCGGACCTCCTGCCAGTAGGTGAGCTGATCGTCGGTCGCGGCCAGCTCCCTCTCGAGCCGTTCGGCGTAGGCGCCGGTGGCTGCAGCCGTGACCTCGACATACCCGCCAGGAAGGGTGCGGCTTGACCCGTCGAGACGTCGACGGATGCCGGCGCGATCTGCGCGGAGCTTCTCGATCCGGTTCGCCACGGTGATCGGCGCATACCGTGCATCGGTCGCCGCGGCCGCGACGTCGGCACGCACCTGGGCGCGCCGTGCCGCCGCGTCGGCGTCGATGGAGCGGCGGATCGCCGCGTCCGCCTTGCCGATCGCTCGGCGGTGGCCGGCCTCCGAGTGGTGTCCGACCTTGATGGGCTCGCCACCTTCGGGGAGGCGTCGCAGCGCGCGGGCCGCGCGCTCTGCCTCTTCGGTGGCGTCCTGGTGTCGTCGATCTGCGCGCACCGCCAGGGCGGCAGCGCGATCGTTCCTGCGGTCGACCAGGTCAGCCTCGACGACGGCCGCGGCCCGGCGTTCATAGTCGATCGAGATCTCGACGACGAACCCGGCAGCGGTGAGCTGCTCGGCGGTGCGGTTGATGATCGCGATCTTCGGTTCGCGGTCGCGGGAGTGGGGGATGTACCAAGATCCGAGCGCCCGGCTCCACCGCCAGCCGTTGGCCTTGAGAGTATCGGCCGTGCCGTCGCCCCGGCTGGTCCCTTCGATGAGGGTGCCTTCCGCGGCCGCGTGGATGATCGTGAGCATCATGGCCGGCTCCCTTCCCGCGCGGCCGCGTCGTGCGTGAGAGGGTGGCGGAATCCGATCTCCCGTTCCCAGACCTCGGCGGCGCGATGCAGGCCCTCATACTCCTTCACGCCCAGGTGGTCCGGGGAGTCGACGAGCGGGCGGTGAGCGAACCGTCGCGCGATCGCGTCGCCGAGGCGTTCGACGAGGTCACGCGCAGGGGACTGATCCCATCCGGGGTGATGGCAGGAGACTTCGGCGAGCAGTAGACGGCTGCGCTCGATCTGCAACGCCTGCTCGTCATCGGCATGGGGGACGATCTCGGCGACCGGCTGCCATTCGTAGCGCGGTGCGGCGATGTGCTGCTTGATCGCGTAGCTGACGCTCGCGTAGTTCTCATCCCAGAGGCTCTGACCCATCCGGTCGGCGTTCTCGGCGAGCTCGCGCGGAGTGCTGCTGCGGTAGGCGGGTGTGGAAATGTAGGCGGCGGTGACCAACAGGTCGATGGTGTCGCGGTTCACGGGAAACGCGCGCATGATGACCCCCTCAGGTGGTGAATGTGACATTCACTACCCTAGAATCAGTCGGCGCTCATGTCAAGACGTCGTCGTCGTCGTCGTCGCTGTGGTGGTGGCGCCAAGCAGCCGCCACGCTGCGGACGGAGGTCGGGTAGTACCGGGTGCGAGTGGTCTGGCCGGATAGCGTTGGGATCGTGCCGAAGTCGTTGTCGATGAATGAGATCCGAGCCCGCGCTGCGCAGTTCACCCGTGACTGGCAGGACGAGCCCGGCGACGAGCGACAGCAAGCGCAGTCCTTCGTCCGGGATCTGCTCGGCGTGTACGGGATAACCCAGACCCGCGCGGCGTTCTACGAGAAGCGTGTCAAGCGCTCGTCGACCGGCTCGCGCGGATACATCGACGCGCTGATCCCTGGTCTCGCGCTGATCGAAATGAAGTCCGCCGGCAAGGATCTCGTCGCGGCTGAGCAGCAGGCGCTCGACTACATTGACGACCTTCCTGACCCGGAGGTTCCTCGGTGGGTAATCACGAGCGACTTCCGCCGGTTCCGTCTGCTCGATCTCCACGCTGAGAGCGAGGGTGTGCAGGAGTTCGCCCTGACCCAGATGCGGGATCGCGCTGACGTGCTCGCCTTCCTCGCCGGGTACGGTGAGCGCACCTTCGGATCGAAGGCGCAGGAGTCTGCGTCGATCAAAGCGGCAAAGCTGATGGCGTCCCTCTACGAGGCCCTCGAGGGGTCTGGGTACGACGATCACGAGGCGTCGGTGTTCCTGGTGCGCACCTTGTTCGCCCTCTACGCCGATGACGCCGGAGTGTGGGATCGCGATCTGTTCCTCGAGTTCCTCGAGACCCGCACCGCGACGGATGGTTCCGACCTCGGGCCTCAGCTGTCGTTGCTGTACCAGGTCATGGGACGTGAGCCGTCTCGTCGGCAGTCAAACCTCGACGAGCTAATCTCGCGATTCCCCTACGTCAACGGTGGAGTCTTCGAGGAATCGGTGTCGATCCCGTCGTTCGACGCAGGCATGCGTGACCGGCTGATCGCGGCTGCAATGTTCAACTGGTCGGCGATCTCGCCGGCCATCTTCGGCAGCCTCTTCCAGGCCGTCAAAGACAAGACCGCTCGGCGTGAGCTCGGCGAGCACTACACCACCGAGACCAACATCATGAAGGTCATCGGCCCGATGTTCCTCGATGAGCTGCGGCAGCGGTTCACGGACGGGTACCACGACACCGCCAAGCTCAAGAAGCTGCGTGCGGACATGGGGCTGATGCGATTCCTTGATCCGGCGTGCGGCTGTGGCAACTTCCTGGTGGTCGGCTACCGACAGATGCGAGCCCTCGATCTTGAGGTTCTGCTGCGGATCCAAGAGCTGTCCGGTGAGACGGCCCGCACAATGTTCTTCACCGAGGAGCACCTCGCCGTGCGGCTGTCGAGCTTCCACGGGATCGAGCTCGAGGAATGGCCCGCGCAGATCGCAGCGACGGCGCTGCACCTGGTGGAACACCAGGCAAACCAGGCGATGGAGCTGGCGCTTGGATCTGCACCAGATCCGCTGCCGCTGGACAAGATCAAGAGCATCGTCGTCGGCAACGCGCTGCGTGTCGACTGGGCAGCTGTCCTACAACCGACTGAGCACCTGTACATCATGGGCAATCCGCCCTTCCTCGGCCACGCCACCCGCTCGACCGAGCAAGCGCAGGAACTTCGCGACGTGTGGCGGAGGGACGACATCGGTCGGCTGGACTATGTCACCGGCTGGTACGCGAAGGCTCTCGAGCTGCTCGGCCGTCCCGGCTACCGAGGCGAGTTCGCGTTCGTCTCGACAAACTCGATCGCACAGGGAGAGCCGGTGCCAGCGCTCTTCGGCCCTGTGTTTGCCGCAGGGTGGCGCGTCAAGTTCGCGCACCGGACGTTCGCGTGGACCAGTGAAGCGCCCGGCGCTGCGGCAGTGCATTGCTCGGTGATCGGTTTTGACCGGCCGTCGAGGAAGAGAGCGCGGCTGTTCGACTACTCAGGAAACCTCAAGGGCGAGCCCGTCGAGATCCCCGTCGTGGATCAGCTCAACGGATACCTGGTCGACGGTCCCATTGTGCTAATCGATCAGCGGCGAAGCCCGCTGGCGTCGGCTCTCCCTCCGATGGTGTTCGGGAACATGGCTCGCGACGACGGCAATCTCCTGATCGAGCCGGCCGACTATGCGGAAGTGATGGCAGATCCGATCGCCGCGAAGTACGTCCGGCCGTTTGTCGGCGCCCGACAGCTCATCCACAACGAACCCCGGTGGTGCCTGTGGCTCGTGGATCTTGACCCCAGCGACATCGCCCGATCCCCGATACTCCGCGGGCGGCTGGATGCCGTGCGTCAGTTCCGCGCAGCGTCGAAGGCCGAGTCCACGCGACAGATGGCGGACACGCCGCACCTGTTCGGTCAAAGGTCGCAACCCGACACGCCCTATGTCTGTGTGCCGCGGCATGTGAGCGAGACACGCAAGTTCTTCCCGACCGCCCTGTTCACCCCTGATGTGATCTGCGGTGACGCGAACTTCAAGGCAGACGACCCAGACGGCCTCGCCTTCGCAGTGATCTCGTCGTCGGCATTCATCACCTGGCAGCGCACTATCGGCGGTCGCCTTGAGTCTCGTCTGCGCTTCTCGAGCACCCTGACGTGGAACACTTTCCCCTTGCCCGCCCTCACCGACACGCAGCGTGCCGCCATCATCGCCGGGGGGCAAGCCGTTCTGGATGCGAGAGCGCTACGCCCAGAACGCTCGCTCGCAGACCACTACAACCCCCTCGCGATGTCGCCCGAACTGCTCCGGGCGCATCGTGAGCTCGACACTGCTGTCGACAAGGCCCTGGGCCTGCGGGGGATAGCGACGGAGGCTGACCGACTGCGAGCGCTGTTCGCCAGCTATGCGAAGCTCACCACGGTCGACGAGCTCGCGATGCCGAAGAAACGTCCCCGCAAGGCGACAGCAGCGAGTGCGGCATCGTGAGCTGGCCGTACCCGACCGTCCGCGTCGATGGGACCGCGACGGTCGATGAGGAAGGGGAGAATCAGGTCTGCGCCTGTGGCAATGATTCGTGGACTCAGGACTGGCGGAGCGCCGATCGTCTTGGGCGTCTTGCCTTCGATGCTGCTGGTTCGGCCGACCCCGACGAGTTCGCGGTCTGCCCAGTGTGCGGCCGTGTGTATCCCAACGCTGCTCTGTTCCACGGCGCCGCGGCCGCGGTGGCTCGCTATGAGATCACTAGTTGTTGCGGGGCAGGACGTTCGTGACGGTTGCAAAGGACGTCCGCGCGGTCATGGGGATAGTTGTGGTCCGAGCCGTTCAAGGTAGTTCTTGATCAGCGTCTGGGCGTCGGTCTCGGAAAGCTGTCCTGTCATCACCAGTGTCCCGACTCCGTGGGCCAATGCCATCACTTCCAGGGCCAGGCGGCGTGCGGCTGTCGCGCTAAGACCACCGGACTCCAGGACGCCGGAAAGGTGGTCTTCAACGCCGCCCAGATGTCGCTGATATGCCTGCCCTGCCATGTCGGTGCCGGTAAGCGCCAGACCCTCCATGCAGACGCCGACCCGGTGGAAATCTTGGCTCGCCCGATCTGTTGGTAGTGCCTCGTCGTAGAAGCCTTTGATGACCTCGAGCGGCGACTCGTCTCCCTGCCGTCGGGTACGAGCCCGCCATCGTTCGACACTCTTGTCGGCAAGGCGGTCGAGCGTGGCGCTGAGGAGTTCGTCCTTGGTGCTGCCGTAATACTGAACGAGTCGGAGGGACACGTCTGCTTCGGCGGCGACGGCTCTCATGGTGACGGCGTTAAGCCCGCCACGGGCCAGGAGGCGCTCAACGGCCTCCATGATCTCGGTTCTGCGCGTCGACTCCGTCATCAAGACTCCTCACCATCTCCGCCGATGATACGCTCGTACCAAATGGTACAAGCGTATCAAGGAGGGGTATGTCTACATGGTTGCAACGGCTCGGGCTCTGGACGTCCTGTCTAGCTCAGCTGATCGTCGTGCTGGATGTCTCGGTGGTGAATGTCGCCTTGCCTTCGATCCAGGCCGACCTCGGACTCTCCGAGGTTGCCGCGTCGTGGGTGGCATTGGCCTACAGTCTTGGCTTCGCTGGATTGCTCCTGGTCGGCGCGAGGTTGGCCGATGTCGTGGGCACCGCGAGGCTGCTCGCCTGGAGCGTGGCGGCCTTCACCCTGGCGAGCCTCATCGGAGGTCTCGCGACGGAAGGCTGGGTGCTCATCGCCGCCCGTGCGGCACAGGGTGTCTCTGCCGCTGCGGCGTCTCCGGCTACGTTCACCTTGCTGACGACCACCCATGCCGAGGGCCCGGAACGAACGCGAGCTATCGCTGTCTGGACCGCAGTAAGCCTGGCTGGGGGCGGATTGGGCAACATCGCGAGCGGGTTGCTCACCGACCTGATCTCCTGGCGAGCCACCTTGTTGATCAACCTTCCCATCGGGGCCGGTGTCGTCATCGCGGCCCTCGTTCTCCACCGACGAACCACTGAACAGTGCAGCACGGGTCGCATCGACTTCATCGGTGCAGGGCTGGCAACAGCCGCATTCACGTGCGCCATATACGCTCTGTCCGTCGCAGGTGAGGGAGCCCCGGGTGGCCTTCTAGCCGTAGTGGGTTCGCTCGCGGTCGCGTTGTTCGTCCTGCTCTTCCTGCAGCAGCGCCGCACGTCCCACAGACTCGTGCCGAGCGATCTTGCACGAGACCGGCTCATCGTCCTCGGCAATATCGCGACCGCGTTGACCGGGGCATGCTTCCAAGTCGGACTGTGGTACTTCCTGACGTACCGGATGCAGACTCAGTTTGGCTATTCGCCGATCCAGGCCGGTCTGGCGTTCCTCCCTCTCACCGCCAGCATGCTGGTCGTGAACCTTTGGTGCACGCCGCGCCTGATGAAGCGACGCGCGCCCCGGGCGCTGATCGTGGCCGGTGTCGTCGTCGCCGTTCCCGGACTGCTCTGGCTGACAGTCGTCGACGGCGCGTCCTTCGCTGTCGCAGTCCTGGTTCCCACCGTCATGATTGGGATCGGCGGTGGCCTGATGAACACGCCGCTCGCCACGCTCGTCACCACGGGCGTTCGTCCTGAACATGCTGGCGCAGCCTCTGGCCTGATGAACACGGCGAAGCAGTTCGGCGGCGCGATCGGCCTCGCAGCCGCGACCGCCGCCGCCGCTATCGCGGGCACCGATAGAGCCGCCTTCGTCTTCATGTCAGTAGCGCTCCTTGCTGTGATCGCCACTGCGGCCGCAATCCCCGCCCAGCGCAGCGAGCCGCAGCCCGCCAAGACGACAAGGAGAACGTTGTGACTCACGCCAACGCGCCATTGAGTATCGAAGGCCGCCGCCGGCTGGTTGAGCGATGCAAGACCCGGCCGATCGCCCATGTGTCGGCCGAGATGGGAATCTCGCGGGCGTGCGCGTCGAAGTGGGTCAACCGGTGGCGATGTCACGGCGACGACGGACTTCAAGACCGCTCGTCGACTCCGCATCGGAGTCCGCACGCGACACCCGCCTGGGTCCTCGAGCGCATCGAGACCTGGCGGCGTGAACACAAATGGTCGGCCAATCGAATCACCTACGAACTCGTCGAGCTCGGATTCTCGATCAACCGCCGCACCGTCACCCGCCACCTGACCCAACTCGGTCTCGGCAGACGGAGGTTCATCGACCCCGGCGGAGAGAGCAACCGCAAGCCCGGGAAGATCAATGCACGCTGGCCCGGTCACATGGTGCACCTTGACGTGAAGAAGGTCGGCCGGATCCCCGATGGCGGCGGCTGGCGCACCCATGGCCGCGACAGCGATCAGGCCAAGACCGTCGAGCGCGCCAAGTCAGCTGGCGCGAAGCGTGGCTACACCTACCTGCATTCGGCCGTCGACGGATTCTCTCGGCTCTCCTACACCGAGCCGCTGCCCGACGAGAAGGGAGCCACCGCTGCTGCGTTCCTGGCCCGAGCCAAGGTCTGGTTCGCAGCGCACGGCATCACGCACATCCACCGGGTCGTCACCGACAACGGGGCCTGCTACCGCTCTGGTGACTTCGCCCGGATCGTCGGACGACGCACGCGACATCAGAAGACGAAGCCGTACACCCCGCGCCACAACGGCAAGGTGGAGCGCTACCAGCGAATCCTGGCCGAGGAGCTGCTCTACGCCCGCGAGTTCAATAGCGAGGATGCCCGCAATTCCGCGATCGCCGTCTGGAACATCCACTACAACTACCACCGCCCGCACAGCGGAACCGGTGGGCGGCCGCCAGCATCTCGACTTAGGGACGGCGTCACCAACGTTCAGCCCTCATACAACTAGTGCCGAGTTCATTGCTGCGCTACAGCGGTATGACCACGACGCCTACGGATCCGGCGGGTCGCTGACGAGCTGAGTCACGCGGTCGTCGTCGGCACGGGGCTGTCGGTGCGCCGGCATAGTGTTCGCTGTTGTGGTGCAGCACTGGTCTCCGATGTCTCAGCTGCAGGCGTCGCCGGAGCCGGGGATCTGGTACGTGTTCGACCACAGCAAGAGGATCGCGATCATCCGCCATGTCGAGATCCGCGGCCGTAGGCTGCTGCGTTCCGTGACGTTCGATCGCGATCCCGAGCGGCGAGTGTTGATCGGCTACTTCCCCGACGATGCAATGAGGCTCGCTGTCGAGTGCACCTGGTCGGAGTATGTGAGGGCGACTGGTCCACCGGTGAGCAATCGTCGATGATCGCGTGCCACCGGGGCAAGAGAAAACGGCACCCGGCCGGAGCGTGGAAATTGTCACATTCACCAACGATCCAACTGAGGAGGAGCCATCGCCCCGAGGGGCGGAAGGGAACCTGCTCAACAGCCGGGTGCCGCGCCTTAGTGTACCGCGCGGGGCGGTCAGAGCGGGGTGGATTGGAGGAGCTCGTCAGCGACTCGGTCGAGCAGCTGAGGGGTGAGCTGCTCGTGGCGTCCTGCGCGCTTTATGGCGTCGATCGTCGCGAGGATCGTGGTGTGCGCGTCCGGTGCAGAGGGGATGGTCTTCTGTGCCTGTCGGATGCGTGCGCTGAGCTCAAGGATCGCGGTCTCGTCGCGTTCATTGTTCGCGTAGCCGGCGGCGAGCTCGAGCGACTTGTGTAGCAGGCGGGTCTCGGTGGTGGTGAGCGGTGCGGTCATCGTGTCCTCGTGTTCAGGAGATCTGCGGTCAGTCGGGCGAAGCGTGTGTCGACGTCGCGCTGGTCGGGGAGATCGACGTCGGCCGCGATGGGTCGGGCGTCGTAGAAGTGGTGCCGGATGACGCGGCCCCGGTGGTCGACCAGGCCCTCACCCTCGCCCTCGATCGGCTCGAGCAGAGCGACGATGGTGACGGCGAGCTCGCGTGCTGTCGCGCGCTCCCGGATGAGGGCATGATCTCCGAGGCGCAGTGCCGGCCACGCAGTGAGCTCGGGGTCGGTCATGAGGGTGTTCCTTCCTTGCTTCTGGGGGAGGAGCGGCGTAGCCGCCGAGCGGATTTGGGGAGGGGTTCGTTGCGAGGCAGCTTCGCGAGGCGCCAGTCATCGCGGACGGCGATCGCGGCGGCGAAACAGGTCATGAGCGTGGGGTGGTGGTGGTTGGCGCATCCGGCGCGGGTCTGACATCCGAGGTCGTAGCCCTCGGGGCTGCCGTGGATGATCTGTCGAGCGACCTCGTCGGAAAGCATGGCCTGGTCCTCAGTCGAAGCTGGCGTCGATCAGGAGGTCGAGCGCGTCGGCGAGCTCACGGAGCCTGTAGCTGCGTCGACCGGCGATGACGTGGCCGAACAGGTTGACGAAGTGCAGCTCGCGAGTGGTGGTGTCGGCGACGGCGACGGTATGGACGTCGTGAGCGTCGATGTACTGCCAGCTGATGATGTAGTTGCGGCCGGCGACGTGCGCTTGAGCCCAGCGGAAAAGCAGTGCACCGAGCGGACCATCTTCGGATGCGCGGGTCGAGTAGGGGTCGGCTGGCACGATCGCGTCGACGGAATGGAAGCCGACAGAGGAGCGGGAGATCTCGTAGCTGTCCAGCGGGATGTCGAGGAAGAGATCGTTGTAACGGGTGCCGGTGTCATCGGTGATGACGATGTTGTTCAGAGTGCTCATCGTTGTCAGTCCTCTCGGGTGGGGGGTCATGCGGCGCAGCTGGCGAGCTGCGCGCGGAGCGTGGAGTAGTCGGCCGGGTTGACCGTCAGCTGGTAGGCGGTGAGGACGTCGACGAAGCGCGCAGCGTAGGCGCATCCGTAGTCCGCGTTCGGGGGCATCCATTCGGAGGGGCCGCGATCGCTCTTCGACTGGTTGGTGCTGCCGTCCGTGGCCTGCAGATTGAGAGGATCGTTGGCGAAGCGCTCACGCTGGGCCTCGTCCCATTCGTCGGCGCCCTGACGCCACCCCCACGCGAGCGGCACGACATGGTCGATCTGCACGAGCTCACTCGTGCCCTGGCCGCGCTCGAAGGCGATCGTGAGCCCGGTGTAAGGGTCGTGAAGCGTTCCGGTGAGGACGACGCAGTCGTGTGTGCCGGGCTTGGTGGTGATGTTCTCGAGCGCGGCCGCGAGTGCGTCGTTGCGCTGGTCACAGCCGTTGCGGTCGATGTCGGCCCAGCGTTGCCCGAACGCGTCACGGTCGTAGCTGTCCTGGTCGGCTGCATCGGCCACGACGAGCTGCTCGAGCTCATCGAGGGCTGCGGCGGCGTCCGCGGAGATCTCTGCGGTAGGCACAGGCACAGGCGCGGGCGCGGTGTCGGTGAGGTCGCTGACGCCGGAGGGCTGGCTGGTGATCGCGATCGCGCCAGCGAGCAGGGCGACGACAACAGCGCCGGCGGCGGAGGCGAGGCGTGTGGTTCGGCGGTTCATGAGTGGTCCGTTCAGAGGAAGAGGGCGGCGCCGAGTACGACGGCCGCGGCGACCGCGGCGACGCTGAGGAGAAGGGTGACGAGGAACTTGAGGCTGCGCCGTACCGTGCGCTCTGCGCGGCGTGCAGTGTCGACGGTGACGAGGATGCCGACGAGGCCGCCGCTGCCCAGCAGAAGGGGAGCGAAGTCGCGGGCGGTAGACAGGGCGAGATCCATGGGTTCCTCCGGGGTATTCGTCTAGGGGTATAGGTCGCAGTTCGGGGTGTTCGCGGACAGAGATTCTCGGGGGCGGGCATAGGCGAGCCCGCCCCCCGAGGGCTGTTACGCGGCCGCGGCCTGGTCGTCGGCGCCGAGCATGGCGTCGGCGATCGCGTTGACGGCACGGAGGACGTTGCCGGCGACGCTGCGGATGAGGTCGACGTCACCGCCGGCCCATCCTGCGACGTACCCGATCGACCACGCGGACGTGTCGAGTCCGAGGAGGCCACCGGCGCAGTACGCGACCGACTCGGCTTCGGTCTCGATCACTCCGCGGTGCTCGCGGGTGCTGCCCTCGTCGAAGTGCAGAAGTGCGTGACCGATCTCGTGCAGGAGGGTCTTGACGCGCATGGCCGGTGCCATCTTGCTGTCGACCCGGATCTGTCGGGCCTGGCCATCGGTGTACCCGTTGAGCCCGTCCTGTGCGATGTCCTCGAGCGCGACATCCCAGCCCTGCGCGGTGATGAAGTCGGCGAGCTGGTCGAAGAGGCCTGCGACGTCGTCGCCCTCGAGGTAGATGGCCGGCTGCTCGGGGAGCGGCTCGCCATCGGTGTCGCGGACGTCGAACACGGAGAGCACCGGGTAGATCACTCGACTGCTGGTGGACTCTTCTCCGGTGGCCTCGTCGACCTCGACGATCCGCTTGGTGGAGTAGCCGAAGATCTTGATCGACTTCGCGCCCTTGACGACGTGACGGCCGAGGGTCTCCCACTGGCGGTAGCCGAGGCAGTGGGTGCCGCCCTGCGCGAGGATGAGCATCTGGTTGGAGAACGAGCGCCGGCGGACGATGCGCGCGAAGCGCAGCCAGGCCTTCCAGTTCTCGCTCTCGGCCAGCGTGGCGACCTGTGCGGTGAGCTGCTCGTGGAGCGCCTCGGCCTGTGCGCGGCGCTCTTCCGGGGTGCGGCGGGTGGTGCCGCTGCGGCGGGTCTTGGTGGTCATGGTGTCCTCCCTCAGAGTGGACGAGTAGTGAATGTGACATTCACTAGTATGAGGCATTCGATATGCCCCGTCAACTCCGATTTGCACCCGCCTGCAGCGGGGGTCTCAGCCCGGAAGGATGTCGGTGGCGGCTTTGGGGTACGCGGTGCGCGGCAGCCCGATCGGCAGCCGGCGACGCTGGGAGCTGCTGCCAAGAGGGAAGGCGTATCGGAAGTTCCCCGGATGCCTGATCTTCGTGACATCGAGCGCGGCGAGCGCCTCGCGCAGCCAGGCTCGCGGGTCTTGCCCTGCGCGGCGGATGGGGGCGCCGAGCGAGACCAGGTGTCGCTCGGCGGCGTCGGCGCCTCGCTCCTGTCCTCTTACCTTGGACAGAGATCTCTCGGAGAGCACGAGGCCGCGGCGGGGGAGGTAGTTCAGGGTGCGTGCGGTGCTGCGGCCGAGGGCGATCGCGTTGACGCTTTGGTATATCCCGCCGATGTGGCCGGGCGAGGTCTGTTCGATGCGCTCGATTGTGGTGCCGTTGTCGAGGGTCTCGGTGATCTGTCGGCGCCGTGGCAAGGGGTCGGCGAAAGAGACGACGCCGCGGATGCCCCGGTCGTAGGCGTGGCGGAAAGCGCGTGCGAGGAACCAGGATTCGGCGTTCGCGGGTGTGTCGGTGAGTACGAATCGGCCGAGCTCGATGCTCTGTTCGTAGGGCTCGAGCGTGCCGAAGACGGAGCTGAGGACTCCTCTGCTCATCGGGGTGGAGAAGGTGGCGACGCCGACCAGTGCCATCTCGTCGACCATGGCGCCGTTGATGGGGAAGCGGTCGTCGCGGGTGAGCAGCCCGATCGAGAAGCGTGCTGCGGGGAAGGATGCTGCGTAGTGCTCGTCGATGACGAATGCTCGCGCGGCGGCTTCCGTGATCGGGGCCACCTGGTATAGACGGGGGTCGAACCCGCCTTCGGAGATGTGGCGCCACGAATGGGCGCCGCGAGACCAACGCTGGCAGTAGTCGCTCGCGGGGGAGGAGGGCGGCTCGGCCGGCATGAGTACCGGCCGAGCGTTCAGGGTGGGCATGAGGTCAGATCTGCGCAGCGATCGCGCGGAGCTGCTCGTCGACGTCGGGGGCGACGTCGATCCACTCACCGGTCCTGGGGTGCAGCCCGACGATGAGCGCGGTGCTGAACAGCAGTGCGCTGCGGCCGTGCTCGGTCAGGTAGAGCGAGGCGAGCAGGTTCGGCTCTGTGACCTTGAGACCGGCTTCCTCGTCGACGAGCAGTGCGTGGCCGTTGGTCAGGCGGAGCTCTGCGACCCAGCCGCCGATCTCGCGCTGGTAGTCGGGCAGCTCGTCGATGCGGATGGTGTCGATCTCGCCAGCGGGGGTGATCTTGATGGCCGTTGTCATGGAGTCCTCCTCAGATCAGAACGGTAGTGAATGTGACATTCACTGATGGTACGCGGGCGACGTACCCTCGTCAACCGCCGTGGACTAGAGGAGTGCTGAGTCGACGCGGCAGCACTTCTGCTGCGCATAGGGGCGTTCACTCAGCGGCATCCAACCCGGTTCCCTTCGCCGAATGAGCCGGGGATGCCCGGCTTCCCCCTCCGTGGTCATGTGGGGGCCGGCGTTGGTCCAGCAGTTCTGCGCGCGCGTCTCGCACCACAGCGCGAGCCGCGCTTCGCGGGGGAGGCAGGCACGATGTGTCCACCAGGCGCGCTTCTCGCCGTAGGGTCCGAACTGGTGGCCCTCGCTGTGCGCGATCGCGTCGTGGACGGCGCGGAAGACGTCGTTGGCGAGCATCGGCGCCCGCTCGCCCGTGGGCAGGGTGACCGTAACGCTGCGAGCCATCGGATGATCCGGCGGAAGGGCCCCCTCGCTGTGCTGCGAGACCTCGGTGCGGAAGTAGAACAGGTGCTTGTTCTCGCGGAGATCGGCCAGCATCGCGGCAGAGTCGGCGTAGGGTTGCTCGGTCTCGCCGTGCCAGGGCTCGAAGGTGTAGCCGGCTTCTGTGAGCATGTCCCACTGAGCGCCGATGTGCTGCCGCAGTGATCGGTAGGAGCGGGCGACCTGCGGGTGCGCGGGCTCGTGCGGTGCGGCCGCGTATGCCCTCGCTGCAGCGATGTCGTCGAGCTCGGTCAGTCGGGGGATCGGCGTGCGCTGTGGGAAACCGTGCGCATCGGCGTACCGCTCTCTGAGCGACTGGATCTCCTTGATCGGCTGGTGGTGACGGTAGCTGTCGTTGCCGGGCACGAAGGCAACGTGCGCTCGAGCGAAGGTGGGTTCTGTTCCGAGACGGGCGGCGATCGCGTTCACGGCGGATGCCGGCAGCGGATACTCGGCGGGTTCCGCGATCTCGAGCTTGCCGTCATAGAGCCTGCCTCCCGGTGCGCCGGCGGCGCGGAGAATGTCGAGGGTCTCCTGGACCTGCTGCTGCGAGCCGGTGCCGGCGGCGAAGCTGTAGACCCGGTCGGGGCCGTCAGCGTCGAAGTACCCGGCCATGATGCTGTCCTGCTCATACCGCCCCGCCAGCTCGCCGGCCCAGTCGGTGACCTGCTCGAAGCTGTCCGCGTGGACGATGTAGGCGCCTGCAGGCTCCGACGTGCCCTCCCAGAGCCCGTCCGCGTGCTGCAGCTCGGAGATCTCGATCCCGTGACGTTCCGCGGCCGCGCGCAGGGTGTCTTCGTACTCGATCCACTCGTCGGTGTCCCAATAGCTGGGGCGCGAGCTCATCCGCATCAGCTCGCCCGAGACCGGCCGGAACGGGGTCGCGCCGATGAAGGCCTCAAGCTGCTTCTCGGCGTTCCGCTCGCGCTTCTCGGCGCGGCGACGCCGCTGCCCTTCGGCCGTCGACGACGGGCACCGCCGCCCTCCGTGGTCGATGTCGTCGCACATGGCCTCTCCCGTTCGTCTGCTGGGTATAGGCCGGGGTTGGGGGTGTTCGCGGACAGAAATCGGGGCCCCGCCGGTCGGCAGGGCCCCGATGAGGGCGGCATGGTCAAACGTCAGCCGTTGAGCTCCTCCCACACCTGGTAGGCGCGGTGAAACTCCGGGCTGTCATCGTCGCCGTCACGCACGAGCTGGTCGAGGTACTCGTCGAGCTCAGCCTGGGAGAGCTGGCGGGGATCCTTCATCCTTCGGCTCCCGCCTCGGCAGGCGGGCAACTGCACCGTGCACGCGGCCGCGAACCGTTCCAGTTCCCGACGTAGAACAGCGCGCACGGCCATTCGTGCTCGCCGCGGCGCCGCAGCCTGGGGACGGTCACCGTGAGCTCGCTGCCCAGGCTCAGCGCGTCCATGATGTCGTCCGCGATGTAGCCGGCCTCCTCGTCCGCCTCGTCCGTGTGCTGCTGGATCGTGCGCACGATCGTTGCGCGCACGTCCAGCGTGACGGTCGGCGATGCCTCGTTCATCGGGTGTCCTCGTCGGGGTCCACACGCTGGATCGCCTCGTGCAGGCGGGCCAGTCGGTCCTCTCGCACGATGATGACGAAGACCACCGCAATGCCGGCAAGAGGCAGGAGCACGATCGGGGCGGGGACCACGATCACCACGCCGACAGCGAGCAGCACGATCGGCAGGACCACCCTCAGCGTTGCGCGGCGGTGCTGACCGAGCTCGTTCCTGATGCGATCCTTGATGACCCCGTCCTGCTGTGCGAAGGCGGTGGCCGGGTCCGAGGAACGCAACATGCTCCGGATTGCGCGAGTTGTCCACTCGCTCAGCGTGCGCTGATGCCGATCCCTACTACTCTCACGCCCGGTCATCGCGTGTACTCGCTCGGGGACGGGATCGGCAGGTCAGGATCGCGGATCTCGTACTGCCGGTCCTCCACGTAGGCCGCGTACTCGTCTGCGAAGTCGTATGCCTCGGCCTCGCTGTGCCCTTCCTGGCGCGCATGATCGAACGCGCTCCGCCACGGCTGACCGGTCGAATCGAGCGGCGGGTACAGGCGGTCGATCAGCACCTGATTCGCAGCGTCGTCGATCCTTCCGCGAGCCTCGGCGTCGGCGATCGCTCTCGCAGTCGCATGTGTGCCGTCTCGCAGCCGCGACAGATCACTCGAAGAGGGCACCACCCGCGCATAGGTGCAGTCGTCCCACCGGCAGTAGGTGGTCGTCTCCTCTGGCGTGAGCGGGCGGGGAGTGACGCTCACCAGCGCGGCGCCGCGTCCGCACACGGGGCATCGTCGAGCCTCCGCGCTGCGGACACCAACGCCGCGGCGATGGGCTGTGTTGTTCCGGCGCTCGGTCATCGCTCGCTCCCGCTCTCGTTGGGCGGGTTGGTGATGATGAACCCTGTGCCGGCGTCGGGCTGGTCCTGGCGCAGTCCGACGATCTCGGTGTCGGTCGCGTCGGTGTCGTTGAGGGTCTGAGCGAGCAGGTCGGCGTACTCGTCCGCGGTGAGTGCCTGGACCGCGGCGGCGTCGGTGACGTCGACGGGCTTGCCGTTGACGTGGAAGATGCGGGTCATGGGGTTCTCTCCTGCTGATGCGTCGTGGTGTCCATCCTCGTCGTGGGTCAGCGGAGGTCGAGCTCGACGCTGTCGGCCTCGAGGTCGGGGATGGTCTGGGCAGGGTGGCTGAACGTGACAGCCGGGCCGTGGACGATTACACGGTCGCCGCGGTGGGTCGTCAGCCGGAGCATCTCGGCGAGGATCCCGTTGGCGTGGACGTTGTATGAGCCGGCGTCGGTCTCGACGCGGAACCCTACGCGCGCCTGACGGTCGGTGAGTCGGCGGACGAGGGTGAGCGGTGTGCGGACGGTTCCTGCGATGGTGACCGCGGTGCCCGTGGGGGCTGCGGCCTGGGTGATGGTCATGGCCTGTCTCCTCAATCAAATAGTGAATGTGACATTCACTGACTATACGCCTGCGAGTCTGGTAGGGGAACCCCCGTGCCTGACTGTGCCGCAGGCCCTTCTTGCTGGGTATAGGCCGGTCTTGGCGCTGTTCGCGGACACCCGAGTTGCGAAGATCGGTGAGGTTAGTCGTCGATGCTGCTGTCGGGTTCGTCACACGCGCCACTGTTGATGGCATCGACGCCGGCTTTCGTGAGCACCCAGCCGGGTTCGACCCATGAGTAGCGCTCGATCAGACCGCGCCTGCGGAGAGACTGGATGGTGCCACCGGGAATCCCCAGGCCTGTCGTATCGAGGTAGCTGGCGCCACCGGAGGGGGACCGGCCATCGGCGATCATCCGCATGGTGACCCGCTGCGACCAGTTCAACGGCGGGGCCTTCTTGCGGCGGTTGAGCTGTCGATGTCAGGCGGAACGTGCGAGCTGCGCAGCGGAGGCGGTCGGCTGCAGCGCGAGGAGCCGCTGCGCCTTCGCTGCTTCGATCTCGCCCGGCAGCTCTCCCTTACGAGCGCCGGAGCGGCCGTAGAGAAGGACTTTCACGCCGGTCTTGGAGGCCTGCGCTCGGTCGGCGATCTCGAGGATGGTCATGCCGGAGGCCATCAGTTGTCGGACGTGCCGGCGAACGGGGTCAGCGGGCACGCGCGGGGCCTGCGGGGCGATGCCGGCTTCCCGCCGCCGGCGTCGCTCTTCGGTCAGCGATGCGTCGGCGCAGGAGATCTCGGCAGGGCATTGATCTCGGTCCTTGCAGCCGAGCTGGTAGCCGTAGGCGGTCCCGTGGTGTTCGGCCGGGATGCTCTGTTCCTTCCGGTTTGCCATCCACTGCCGGTGATACTCGCGGCCCGCCTCGATGCACTCCGGTCGATCGCAGCCACGCGCCCGGCAGGCGTTGGTGCCGTGCGGCTGCAGCTGCCGCGGTCGGGAGACGCGAGGGGCCCGCGGGGTCTGCGGCCGCGGCATCCGCGGCCTGGCCGGCGGTGCCGGGCGATCATGCTTCGCGAGCTCGTCGACTGCTGCCTGATGCCTGGCGGTGGCGTCCTGCAGAGCACGCTCGATCACGCCGCCGACCGATAGGCCGCTTCCGGCGGCGATGGTGGCCGTCTTGAGCGTCTCGACCGCGGAACGCAGCTGGACGCGCAGATCCCGGTGGTCGCTGCGCCACTGTGCGAGCTCGTCGACGTGACGATCCAGCGCTGCTTCGTAGCCGTCGACCGTCTCCGCGAACGTGCTGGCACGCTCGACGGGGAGCGTCTCGGCCGCGAGGCGGGCCTTGTCGATCCACTGATAGCCAGGATGCGTGCGCGTCCTCAGCAACGTCGGTCGCGGGGTCGCGATCCTCAGCGGCGCCGTCTTCGGCGGGCGGGCGGGCCGTGCTGTCGGTGTGCGCTTCGAGGCCTGCTTGGGTCGGCGGGGCTGCGTGGCTTCGGCCGCGGCCCGGCGCTCTTCTCGAGCGGCGATCTTGTCACGCTGCCGGGACTGGTCGCGTGCGGCTGCGTCGCGCTCGAGGATCTCCGCAAGGGGCGTGCCGGCGTCGATGAGCTTCGCGAAGGAGAAGTCGCCGGCATAGCGGGTGTGGATGGTGCGGCAGGGGATGAGCGCGGGGCACGCTGCAGTGCGGCATCCGCGGCGGTACCCGTCCGGGGTGCCGTGCGGGAAGCTGTCGTCGAGCAGGTCGAGGGTGGACATCACGTTCGGCCTCAGTAGCGCAGGAGCTTCGCGGTGACGAGCGACAACAGCGCCGCCCGTTGCGGAGAGTTGAGGCGGGAGAAGTGCGCGCCCAGGGTGTCCAGTGCTGCGGTGAACTCGGCAGGCAGCCCGTCGAGATCCCGCTTGACGCGCCGCTCGTTCGCGTCGCGCTGCGCCTCGGCCTGATCGGTCACACGCCACTCGTCGGTGGCCGCGCGGTCGGCATAGGCGCCCGTGATCCGTGGCGCATGCAGCCCGCGGGTGTAGAGCGAGTTCGGCTCGTCGATCGGGCGAGTGATCGTGATGATCGCGCCGACCGGCGCCGACGTGTACGGCTTGTACGAGCCGAGCTCCTTGTCGGAGATCTCGCCGTCGACGAGCGTGCGGTACCAGTGCGCGAGCTTGCCATTGCCCGCCTGCCTGCGCCCGACGTAGACGACATCCTCAGTGACGGTCTCTGCCGATTCGCTCATGGGCGATCTCCTCAATCAATCAGAAAGTAGTGAATGTGACATTCACTGATACTAGAGAGGTTGCAGCGTTCTCGCAACCGTCGTCGTCGTCGTCGCCGAAAGTCGAGAGCGCTGCCTGTCGGCGGGCACGGTGCGCATGGGCTCATCACGAGGCGCTTCGATCTCGAAGCCGCACGCGCCGCAGCTGTGCAGTCCGACGCCATCGACGTCGTCGGATGGGATGTACATGGTGGTGGGCTCTTCGCACATCAGGCAGCGCATGGTGATCTCCGATCGTGTGGTCAGGCGGTAGCCGCCGGGGTGATCTGCTCGACGGTGGCTGAGTAGCCGCGGTGGGAACCCCAGGCGGCGGCGATGCGGTCGGCGACGTCGCGGTCTTCGCCGAGGTAGGGGCGGTATCGCTTGCCTCGCGGGTCGGTGATGACGACCTGGACGACGCCGGAGGGCTCGCGCACGGTGACTCGGGCAGCAGGGATTGGGTGGGCGTGGACGCGGCCGGCGATGATGAAGGTCGGGTACAGATCGCGTGCGAGCTCGGGGGAGCGGAACACGTCGTGGACCCATGCCGTGATGGCGATCGCGCCGGCAGGACTGAACCCGATGAGGCGGGCGGGGAGCTGCTCGAGCCCGGAGCGGACGAAGTAGTGCTCGTCGACGAGTATCGGCGCCGGCGGATGCAGAGACCGCTCGTCGTGGGCGGGGTAGATCGTCAGGCTGGTGCGGCTGTTCATGAGGCGCTCGTTCATGCGGTGCGGCGGATGCCTACGGCGATGATGTGCGCCTTGGTGGGACGGGAGTAGAAGCCGAAGCTGTCGTCGTCGTCCGAGGCGGAGACGGTTGCGGTGAATGCGACGACGTCGCCGCGCGTCGCGGAGGAGATCTCGGAGGGCTTGGTGCCCCACACGCGCCAGCCTTCGCCCTGGACGAGGATCTTGACGGTGATGCCCCACTGGGTGTCGGTGGTCTTGGTTGCGAGGATCTCACCCTGGATGAGGGTGCGTCCCGTGGGGACGGGGCGGCGCGCTGCCAGCTCGCGCTCGAGCTGCTCGAGCAGCTCGTGGGCAGTGCGGACCTCATCGGCGTCGAGGGTGCCGGTGGAGTCCTCGAGCGAGTCGAGGAGGTAGCCGATCTTCTCGCGCAGCGGGTTGCCCTCCCGGATGCTCAGATGAGCTTCGGTGATCTGGTCGCGCAGGCCGGGGTGCTCGGCCTCGAAGGCAGCGCGACGGGCGGTGATCGCGCGCGTCGTGTCGATGTGCTCGGCGTGCGCCTTCGCGTGGGCGCGGGCGGTGGCGCGAGCGCTGCTGACGAGCCGGCTGCGAGTGCCGGTGCCGTGGCAGTCGAAGCAGATCGGGCGACCGTGGCCATCGGTGAAGTGGGTGGGCCCGGTGTACAGGCCGGTGCCGATGCACTTGCCGCAGGTGTCGGTGATCCGCTCGGAGCCCTTGCGGCCGGGGAAGGGGTCGACGTAGAAGTCGTGCCAGTCTGCCGGTGCGGTGGTGTCGATGCTGTCCATGGGATCCTCCGATGCGTCTGTGGGTATAGGCCGCGGATCGTTCTCTTCGCGGACATGAAGGGGAAGGTGCGGGGGCGGCTATGTCACGGAGCCGCCCCCGCGGCGGCGACCTGGTTGGGAGGACGGCGGTCGCCGTGAGGGACGGAGCGAAGAGCGCGGCGAGCGCTCGTCAGGCTGCGGTGTGGCGCCTGTCCCTGGGAGGGGAACGGCGTTGCGCGGTTCCCCTGGCTGTGGGTCTGTGGGGTCTCCCTCTACTCAGTTAGTAGTGAATGTGACATTCACAGAGTAGGGGGTTTCTGCGTGCGGGTCAAGCGTCGATCTTGTAGGGATCTTTCTGAAATGTCCATTTCGCAGTTGAAATGTCCACGCGATGTCCATATGGTTCGGACGCCGGCCGACCGTCGCGATCATGTGGGCGGCGGTTTCACAGCGCCTCAGCTTCTCTGCTGGATCGCGGCTAGCGCCCGGGTATTGTCGGCACGATGCCGTTGCCGCGTATCCGTTGTTGAAGGGGTGAGTATGTCTGCTGTTGTTGCGCGACTTGACGTGGACCTCACGGATATTGAGTGCATTGTGAAGGTCACGCGGCCACTGGTCGGAGTACCGGACTCCGTGAACTGGACGGAGTTGCCGTCGGGCGTCGCGAAGATCTCCGCTGACGCGACGTTGTACATCTTCGATGACGACGACGAGGGGGAGCCGGAGCGTCGTGTCATCGCGCGCGCTACTGCGTACACCGTCGACCTCGACCGGGTGGGTGACGTCGTTGACGTGTTCGATCAAGTAGGCGGCGAAGCATTCGAGATCACCGAGTCGATTCTCGGTGATGAGAACGTCTTCGAGTGGCTCGACTCCCGCGATCCGCTGGTTGGCGAGCAGGTGTCGCAGCTCGTGATCGTCGAGGGCGTCTTTGTGGAGCCACCGTACCGGGGTCAGCGCCTTGGTCCACGTCTGCTCACGACGCTGGTGGAGACGGTGACCGGCACGGGGAGGGAGACTCTCATCGTTCTCCGCGCGCAACCGGTGCCGTGGGAGCACCTGTCCGAGATCGAGTTTCGGCGCTCCCGAAAGAAGGTCGCTGCGTCGTACGAAAGCGTCGGGTTTGCGCACTTCCGGGACAACATCTATTGGCGTCACAACGCGTTCGTCGGGACCGAGAACCTCGAGGCGTGAGTCACGCCCCCGGGTATTTGGGAACCTTCAGGTCGACCTCCCCGGCCAGGTGGCGAGCGTCGTCGGGCGGGTCCAGTTGCGGCGGGCGGTGCGCTCCGTGGTGAGATCGTGCGGAGCGGCAACGATCCACACGGTCGCTTCCCGCGTCGATCAGATCCGACGAGCCCTCACTGACTATCACCACGATGGCTCACCAACGTCTACGACGAAGACAACCCGGCCGGATCCTCCACCACACCAGGGGACAGGACCTGTGAGGGCCGCGTCCGTTTGAGTGGTGGTCTTTCGCTTCGTTGCGATGATCAGCTGTCGTTAGTTTAGGCGGCGGTGATCT
>NZ_JAJGNJ010000012.1 GCF_020781835.1 Microbacterium testaceum | reverse complement strand
CCGGCTGTGCGTCGTCGCCCCGGGGGCGGCGCCCCCCCCCCCCCCCCCCCCCTCCGCGCCCGCCCCCCGCGCCCCCCCGCGGGCGGGGGCGGCCCCCCCCCCCCCCCCCCCCCCCCCCCCCCGCCCCCGTTTTCCCCGGAGGAACCGTGGCCGAATCCCTCAGCATCACCGCCCGCACCGTCGACCCGGGGCTTCTGCAGCTGCCCTGGTCGACCGGTCTCGCCGACTGGCCGAGCTCGCACATCGTCGCCCTCCCCAAGGGCATCTCGCGTCACCTCGTGCGCTTCGCGAACCTCTCGGGACGCGTCGTCGCCATCAAGGAGACCACCGAAGAGATGGCGCGCCGCGAGTACGACATGCTCGGCAACCTGGACCGCCTGGCCGCGCCCTGCGTCGACAGGGTCGCGGTGATCGCCGGGCGGACGGATGCCTCAGGCCGCCCGCTCCCCGCCGCCTTGGTCACCGCACACCTGCGTTTCTCCCTCCCCTACCGCGCCCTGTTCACCCAGGTCCTGCGTCCGCACACGGCGACCCGCCTCGTCGATGCCCTGGCCGTGCTGCTCGTGCGGCTGCACAACGTGGGCTTCTACTGGGGCGACGTGTCGCTGTCGAACACCCTGTTCCGGCGCGACGCCGGGGAGTTCGCCGCCTACCTCGTGGATGCCGAGACGGGCGAGCTGCACGGCAATCGCCTCACCAACGGCCAGCGCGCGCACGATCTCGACATCGCGCGCACGAACATCGCCGGCGAGATCATGGACCTCGAAGCCGGCGGACGCCTCGAGGGCGGGGTGGACGCCATCGCCATCGCCGACGGGCTCGTCTCGTCGTACCACTCGCTGTGGGGGGCGCTCACCGACAAGGAGACGTTCGCCGTCGACGAGTCATGGCGCATCACCGAGCGGGTGCACCGCCTGAACGCGCTGGGCTTCGACATCGGCGAGATGTCGATCCAGACCGTCGGAGACGGCACTCGCGTCTCGATTCAGCCGAAGGTCGTGGACGCCGGCCACCACCAGCGGCGCCTCCTGCGCCTGACCGGCCTCGACGTCGAGGAGAACCAGGCCCGGCGGTTGCTGAACGACCTGGACGAGTTCCGCGCACGCGTGTCGCGTCTCGGCGCCGACGAGGAGATGGTCGCGCACGAGTGGCTGACGCGCGTGTTCGAGCCCATCGTCATGGCGATCCCGTTCGACCTGCGAGCCAAACTGGAGCCCGCCGAGGTGTTCCATCAGGTGCTCGAGCACCGCTGGTACATGTCGCAGGCGCGCGGCCGGTCCGTGCCCCTGGCCGAAGTGGTGACGTCGTACATCGACGACGTCCTGAGCCACCGCCGCGACGAGGCCACCGTCATGGGTCCCCCCACCGACACGATGTCGCTCGCGACGATCTCCGACGCCGCGGCGCCGGAGACGGGGGAAGTCCCCACGACCGACACCGACACGGTGGACTGGCGAGACCTGGTCTGACAGACGGACGACGGCGCCGCCCCGGTGGGGACGGCGCCGCCGTCCGTGTGACGCGTCGGTCAGTAGCCGACGGCGAAGTTGTCTCGCGAGTGCTTCGGGCTCTCGATCTCGTCGAGCACAGCGACGGCGAAGTCGGCCCCCGAGATGAACGAGTCTCCCTTGTCGTCGACGACGAGGACGTGGCCGCCGTCGCGGTAGGTCCCGGTGCGCTCCCCCGGAGCCCACGCGCCGAAGCCGCCGGCGGGGTGCACGTAGAACCAGTCGCGGCCGGACGAATCCGCCCGCAGGTCCTCCAGGATGCCGATGGCTTCGGATGCCTCGGGCTTGTACTCGTCGGTGAAGCCGTCGGTGTCGATGAGGCGCGGGCCGCCCTCGGCGACGAGCGATCCCCCGGCCCCGCCGACGACGCCCAGGCGGACACTCTCGGGCAGGACGGAGTTCAGGTCCGCGACCGCGGGTCGGAGCTTGCCGAGCATGTCGCCGCGCGGGGCGACGGCCGAGACCACGACGTCGACGCCCTCGAGCTCGGCGATGAGACCCGGGACGTCCAGGACCGTGCCCTCGATGTACGTCGCACCCTCCACACGCTCGGCGGGAACCGAACGGGCGACGGAGACGACCGTGTGTCCACGGCGGACGGCCTCGGCGACGATGTGACTACCGGCGTAGCCGGTCCCTCCGATGACAGCGATACGGGCCACGGGTGTTCCTTTCCTCCGGTCCGCATCCTCGTGCGGACGTCTCTCCCCAGCGTGCCGGTTGCCGGCGCCCACACGAAGCGCTGACGCCCGAACCGACACGATTCACAGCAGGATCTGCGGTGGATTCAGCCCGCGTTGCGCAGCGTCGACACCTGGTACAGGGCGACGGAGGCCGCGATGCCGGCGTTGAGCGACTCGGTGGCCGCCGAGATCGGGATCGACACGACCTGGTCGCACGTCTCGGTCACCAGGCGCGAGAGACCCTTGCCCTCGGAACCCACGACGATCACGACGGGGCGGTCCGCGAGCTGCAGCTCCGGAAGCGAGACCTCTCCGTCGCCGGCGAGGCCGAGGATGAACACGCCCTGCTTCTTGAACTCCTTGAGCGTGGCGGTGAGGTTGGCGGCGAGCGCCACCGGCACGCGCGCGGCCGCACCCGCACTGGTCTTCCACGCGGCCGAGTTCACGCTCGCCGAACGCCGCTGCGGGAGGACGAGTCCCTGACCGCCGAACGCGGCGGTCGACCGGATGATCGCGCCGAGGTTGCGCGGGTCGGTCACACCGTCGAGCGCCACGATGAGCGGAAGCTCGCCGCGCTCGATGATCTCCTCCAGCATGTCCTGCGGGTGCGCGTACTCGTAGGGCGGGACCTTCAGCGCGACGCCCTGGTGCACGCCGTCGAAACCGGCCATGCGATCGAGCTCGGGGCGCGTCACCTCGAGAACCGGGATGCCGCGGTGGGTGGCGATCGAGAGCATCTCCTTGACGCGGTCGTCCATCTCGACGCGCTGCGCGATGTAGAACGCCGTCGCGGGGATCTTCGCGCGCAGGGCCTCCAGCACCGAGTTGCGACCGGTGACGGTCTCGGTGTCGTCGGACTGCTTCGGCCGCGCACGGCCCTGCGAGGATCCGACCGGGCGAACGCCCGGCTTGCCCTTGCCGCCGGCGGCGGCGTAGCGCTCCTGCGCCGCCTTGCGCTTGCCGGCGACGTGCCAGCTGCGGTCTTCGGCCTTCGGCGTGGGGCCCTTGCCCTCGAGCGCCTTGCGGGAGTGCCCGCCGGTGCCCTTGAGCGGACCCTTCTTCTTGCCGGGCTTGCGGGCGCCGGGCCGTCCAGGCTTGCTCATTCGATACTCCAATGGGTTCCGGCCGGAGTGTCCTCCAGCGTGATTCCGGCGGCGGCGATCGCATCGCGGATGCGATCGGCAGCGGCCCAGTCTTTGTCGGCGCGCGCGCGGGCGCGCTGCGCGATCAGTTCGGCGACGAGCGCGTCGAGCGCCGCGTCGGCGCCGCCCGCGGCGGTGGGCTCGGCATCCATGTCGAGCCCGAGGACGTCCATCATGGCCGTCGTCGCCCGCGCCGCCTCCGCCGCCGCGGGAAGGTCGCCCGCGTCGATGGCCGTGTTCCCCATCCGAACGGTCTCGTGCAGCACCGCAAGGGCCTGCGGAACGCCGAGATCGTCGTCGAGGGCGTCGGCGAAGGCGGCGGGGACCCCCGCGGGCGGGAGGGTCGCGGCATCCGTCACGCGCATCGCGCGACCGCGGAACGTGTCGATGCGGTCGAGAGCGCTCGCGGCCTCGGCGAAGGCGCGGTCGGAGATGTCGAGGTTCGAGCGGTAGTGCGCCGCGGCGAGCGCGTACCGCACGACCCGGGGGTCGCGCTCGGCAAGCACGTCGGCGGCGAGGGTGAAATTGCCGAGCGACTTCGACATCTTCTGCCCGTCCACGGTGACGAGCCCGTTGTGCACCCAGTAGCGCGCGAACGGATCACCGGCGGCGGTGGACTGCGCGATCTCGTTCTCGTGGTGCGGGAAGCGCAGGTCGAGGCCGCCGCCGTGGATGTCGAACTCGGGGCCGAGGTAGCGCCGCGACATCGCGGAGCATTCGATGTGCCAGCCCGGTCGTCCCGCGCCCCATGGCGACACCCACGTCGCAGAGGCGGGCTCACCCTCTTTCGCGCCTTTCCACAGGGCGAAGTCGCGCGGGTCGCGCTTGCCACGCGGGTCGGCGTCGGCGGCGGACTCCATGGCATCCACGCTCTGGCGCGTCAGCTCGCCGTACGCGGGCCACGAACGCACATCGAAGTAGACGTCGCCGGCCGCGGCGTAGGCGTGCCCACGCTCGATGAGGTCGGCGATGAGCTCCTGCATCTGCGCCACGGAGGCGGTCGCTCGCGGCTCGTACGTCGGGGGGAGGATGCCGACGGCGGCGTAGGCGCGTGAGAACTCCAGCTCCATGCGATACGCCAACGCCCACCACGGCTCGGTGTCGGTGGCATTGGCGAGCACCTTGTCGTCGATGTCGGTCACGTTGCGCACGAACGTCACCCGGTCGAAGCGGTACTCCAGCCAGCGCCGGAGCAGGTCGAAGGCCAGGGCGGCGCGGACGTGACCGATGTGCGGGCCGGACTGGACGGTGGGGCCGCAGACGTACATCGTGACGTTCGCGGGGTCGACGGGGACGAAGTCGCGCAGAGCCTGCGCTTTCGTGTCATACAGCCGAACGGTCACCGCACAAGCCTACCGGCCGCCCCTGACGGCGACCCGTGCCCGAAACACGGCGGCGATAGGCTCGCCGCATGCCGCTGGAGATCCGACTCGACGACGTCTCCGTCGCCGACACCCGTGCCCTCGTGACAGCCCACGTGTCCGGCATGCTCGCGAACACCCCGCCCGAGAGCTGCCACGCGCTCGACGCCGACGCCCTCGTCGACAACGGCGCGCTGCTGTGGTCCGCGCGCGTCGACGGCGAGCTCGCCGGAATCGGGGCCCTGGCGCCGTGGGGCGAAGACGCCGGCGAACTGAAGTCCATGCGCGTCACCGACCGCTTCCTCGGCCAGGGTGTCGGCCGGTCGATCCTCCGGCACATCATGGCCGAGGCGAGGGAGCGCGGCATCCGGAGCTTGTGGCTCGAAACCGGCAGCGGCGACGATTTCGTGGCCGCACGCGGCCTCTACGCGAGCGAAGGGTTCGTCGAGTGCGCCGCGTTCGGCTCCTACCGACCCGACCCGCTCTCGACCTTCATGACGCGAGAGATCTAGGCCGGAACGACGAGTGCCGTCGCGAACGCCGCGACACCCTCGGCGCGCCCCGTGAAGCCGAGGCCGTCCGTCGTCGTGGCGCTCACCGACACCGGCGCACCGCCCAGCGCCGCCGAGAGCACGCGTTCGGCCTCACCGCGGCGGGCCGAGAAGCGGGGACGCTGAGCCTGCACCTGGACGGAGACGTTGCCGATGCGCCAGCCCGCCGCGCCCAAGAGGTTCCGGGTGTGGGCGAGGAACGCTTCGGCGTGGGCGCCGGCGAACTCGGGACGATCGGTGCCGAAGTGCTCGCCGATGTCGCCGAGCCCGGCAGCGGCCAGCAGCGCGTCGACGACGGCGTGTGCGACGGCGTCCCCGTCGGAGTGCCCCGACAGCGCGGGCTCCCCCGGCCATTCCAGGCCCGCGAGCCACAGCGTGCCCTCACCCCCGAAGGCATGCACATCGGTACCGATCCCCACGCGGGGCGATCGCGGCATGGGTGGGGTCGGCGGTGCGACCGACCGCGTCTGCGAGAGCAGCGCCCGCGCGCGGTCCAGGTCGGGTCCGGTGGTGATCTTGAAGGATGCCGCGTCCCCCGCGACCGTGATCACGGGGTGCCCCGCGGCGGCCACCAGAGCGGCGTCGTCGGTGTGGTCGGCGTCGGCGGACGTCGCTGCCTCCACCAGCACCTCGCGCCGGAACCCCTGCGGGGTCTGTGCGGCGGCCAGTTCGGAACGGTCGACGGCCGCGACGATGGCGCCCGCGGCATCCACACGCTTGATGGTGTCGACGACGGGAACGGCCGGGATGACGGCGTCGGCACCGCCGGCGAGGGCCGCGACGACACGCTCGAACACCGACGGGGGCGTGAGGGCGCGCGCCGCATCGTGCACGAGGACCGTGTCGACATCGGCCCACAGCGCGGCCAGGCCCGCGGCGACCGACGACTGACGCGTCGCTCCACCGGTGACGACGGACACGAGTTCGGCGCGGTCGCCGGCGACCTCGCGCGCGTCGGTCAGCGCAGCGCCCTCGAAGCCGGACGGAACGACCACGACGATCTGCGCCCTCGGCGCGGCGAACACGCCTCGCAGAGCGTGACGAAGGATCGTGTGCTCGTCGAGACCGACGAACGCCTTGGGAGCGCCGCCGTTCAGGCGTGTGCCGGAGCCGGCCGCGACGACGATGACCGCGAGACGCGGAACGGGAGCGAGAGTCACCTGACCACGCTAGCGCGGTCGTACACCGGACCCCGTCGAGACGTCAGGAGGCGAGGACCTCGTCGAGCACGACGCTCGCACGGTCTTCGTCGGTCTTCTCGGCCAGGGCGAGCTCGGAGACGAGGATCTGCCGAGCCTTGGCCAGCATGCGCTTCTCGCCGGCGGAGAGACCGCGGTCCTGATCGCGGCGCCACAGGTCGCGCACGACCTCGCTCACCTTGATGACGTCACCGGAAGCCAGCTTCTCGAGGTTCGCCTTGTAGCGACGCGACCAGTTGGTCGGCTCCTCGGTGAAGGGTGCGCGCAGCACCTCGAACACGCGGTCGAGACCCTCTTTGCCGATCACGTCGCGGACGCCGACGAGGTCGACGTTGTCGGCGGGGACCTCGATGACCAGGTCGCCCTGCGTGACGTTGAGCTTCAGGTACTTCTTCGTCTCGCCCTTGATGACGCGTTCTTTGACCTCGATGATCGTGGCCGCGCCATGGTGCGGGTAAACGACGGTCTCGCCAACCTCAAAAAGCATGGAGTTATGTCCTTTCGGCAACATCCAGGATACCACAGGCCCCGATGCGCTAAGGTTCCGCCCCACCCTCTCTTCCCTGTCTCCGCGCGCCTCCTCGCGCGCGCGAGGGCCGCTGGCGGGCGGGCCGCGCGCCCCGACCCCGTAGGATGATCTGGATGCCGTCTGTCGTTCCGGGAGGATCCGTGAAAACGCGCCTGTTCGCGTCCCTGGCCGTTGGTGCCGCCGTCGTTCTCGGAACGACGGGATGCAACCTCGTTGCACCCCAGGCGACGACCATCGACTACTCCGCCTCCGACGGGGTCAACGTGCCCGAGTCCGGCCCGCTGCAGGTGCGCAACGCCCTCATCGTCGCCGACGAAGAGGGCACCGCCGGCAACTTCGTCGCGGCTGTCGTGAACGACACCACCGAGACGCAGACCCTGCGCCTCGAAGTCGGCGAAGGCAGCAGTGCCATCAGCGCCTCGGTGAACGTTCCGGCCGGCCGCACGCTGAGCCTGGGAGACCTGGCCGACGACGTCGAGCCGCTCGCCCTCGAGGGCTTCGAGGGCGCGCCCGGCTCCACGGTCCCGGTGTTCTTCCAGTCCGGCGACGGCGAGGGCGCTCTCGTCCAGGTTCCGGTGCTCGACGGCGCACTCGAGTACCTGAGCCCGCTCGCCCCCACTCCGACGCCCACGCGCCTCGTCGAGCCGTCCCCGACGCCCTCGGTGACGCCGTCTCCGACGCCGTCCTCCTGATCTTCACGACGAAGGCGCCGACGGGCTTCCGTCGGCGCCTTCGTCGTCCCCGCGGACGTCAGGCCTCGAAGCGATATCCCAGACCGCGCACGGTCACCAGCATCGACGGCTCGCTCGGGCTCTGCTCGATGCGCGAACGGATGCGCTTGATGTGGACGTCGAGCGTCTTGGTGTCACCGAAGTAGTCGGTCCCCCACACGCGATCGATGAGCTGTCCGCGCGTGAGCACACGGCCGGCGTTGCGCATGAGCACCTCGAGGAGTTCGAACTCCTTGAGCGGCATGTTGATCTCGCCGCCGTCGACCGAGACGGTGTGCCGATCGATGTCGAGGGTCACACGGCCTCCGGTGAGGATGCGTTCGTCGATGTCCGACTCCTCGGGGCTGCGACGGCGCAGCACCGCGCGCATGCGGGCGAGGAGCTCGCGCGTCGAGTACGGCTTCGTGACGTAGTCGTCGGCGCCGAGCTCGAGCCCCACGACGATGTCAACTTCCGAGTCCTTCGCGGTCAGCATGATGATCGGCACCTGCGAGGTCAGACGCAGCTGGCGGCACACCTCGGTCCCCGGCATCCCGGGGAGCATGAGATCCAGCAGAAGGATGTCGGCCCCGCGGTCGCGGAACGCGGCGAGGGCGAGGGCACCGTCCTCGGCGATCTCGACCTCGTACCCCTCCCTCCGCAAGAGGTAGGCGAGCGGGTCGGCGAGATCCGGCTCGTCCTCGACGATCAGAACACGGGTCATGCGGTGTCTCCCTTCACGGGTGCGGGGCGAGCGGCGGAGCCGGTCTTGCGGCTCTTGCGCCGGGCCTTCGGGCGGACGAGGTCGAGGTCGGGCGCCTCGGACCGGGGTAAACGGATGGTGAATGTGGAACCGCGCTCGGGCCGTGACCACAGGCGGACCTCGCCGCCGTGACGCTGCACGGCGTGCTTGACGATCGACAGGCCCAGGCCCGTCCCGCCGGTGCGGCGCGAGCGAGCCTGGTCGGCTCGGTAGAACCGCTCGAACACGCGGTGCTGATCGCTCTCGGGGATGCCGATCCCCCGATCGGTCACGGCGATCTCGACGACGTCCTCGTCGAGCTTCACGCCGACACCCACTTTCGACCCCTGCGGGGAGTAGGCGATGGCGTTGGCGATCAGGTTGCCGAGCGCCTCGGTGAGGATCTGCGGCTCGCCGCGCACCCAGAGCCCCTTGGTTCCCCCGCGCACGACGGTGACCTGCGCGGAGTCGGCCTGGATCGTGTGAGATTCGATCGCCGCCGTGACCACCTCGTCGATCGAGACGTCGCGCACCTCACTGAGTTCGTCCGAGGCCTGGAGACGGGACAGGCTCAGGATGCGATTGGTCAACGCCGACAGCCGCTGGATCTCGGCCTGCAGACGGCCGGAGAAGTACTGCACCTGCGCCGGGTCGTCGGCAGCGGACTCGATCGCCTCCGCCAGCAGGCTGACCGCCCCCACCGGCGTCTTCAGCTCATGGCTGGTGTTGGCCACGAAGTCGCGCCGCATCTCCTCGACGCGTTCGCGTTCGGTGATATCGCGCAGGACCAGCAGCACGAGCCGCGGCGACACGGGCGCGGCGCGCACGGAGACGAGACGGGGCTCGGCCGGAGCCGCTCCCCGGCGCAGCCGGAGCTTCTCACTGACGGGGGCGCCGTTCTCGCGCGCCGCCCGCGCGACACGGCGTAGATCCTCGTCGGCGATGACGCTGCCGGCATCCAGACCGAAGACCTCGGCCGCGGGCGAGAGCGCGAGCACCGTGGCGGACGTGTCGCACACGACGGCGGGGTCCTCGAGCGCTCCGAGCATGGCCGGCACGCCCTCGGGGAGCTGCGACGACCCCTGGGCAAGAGCCCGGTCCCGGGCGCGCTGCGCGAGGACGATGAGGATCACGACGGAGCCCCCGACGATGACACCCACGAGGAGCGCGAGCAGCGAGAGCTGCGTGTGGTCCATGGCTCCAGCGTAGAGCCGCCCGTCCGACGTCACCTGCCGTTCAGACGGGGCCGGCCACACCGAGCGGCTACTATTCACTGTCACAGCACCACTCGTTAACCTTCGCTGGGAAGAATCCCCGAGGGTCGCGGGACGTATGTGTGCCGTGCCGCCGACGAGGAAGGTATCGCGATGCGCGAAGTGTTCCACCAGTCCCTCGAGGACGTCCAGAGTCGACTGGTCGAGATCGCCGATCTGGTCGCGGTCGCCATCGACCGCGCGACCCGCGCCTTCGGCACGAGCGACGTCTCCCTCGCCGAGGAGGTCATCGAGGCCGACGCGATCATCGACGAGAAGGCCGTGGCCCTCGACGAGCTCGCGATCGAGATCCTCGCCCGTCAGCAGCCGGTCGCGCGCGACCTGCGCATCGTCGTCACGGCCCTGCGCGTGAGCGCGTCGCTCGAACGGATGGGCGACATGGCCGAGCACATCGCACAGCTGGCGCGCTCGCGCTTCCCCGAGCGCGCGATCCCGAAGGGCCTCAAGGGCACGTTCACCCGCATGGGCGAACTCGACGTCCAGGTGGCGCGCCGTCTCGCCGAGCTGCTCCGCACGCAGGATCTCCGCATCGCCGAAGAGATCCGCGACGCCGACGACGACATCGACGAACTGCACGTCAGCGTCTTCGAAAAGGTCCTCGGCGACTCCTGGAAGGGTGAGGCCACGGCCACGGTCGATGCGACCCTCGCCAGCCGCTATCACGAGCGCTTCGCCGACCACGCCGTCTCGGTCGCCAAGAAGGTGGTCTACCTCGCCACGGGCGATTGGGCCGGCGCCGACGACGAGGTCACCCCGACGCCGGTGGTCTGACGCCGCAGACGTCGAAGGGGGTGGATGCCAGTGGCATCCACCCCCTTCTCGTCCGCGCGGGCGTTACTTCTTGCCCTGCGCCGCGACGGCAGCGGCACCGGCTGCGGCGGCTTCGGGGTCGAGGTACTCGCCGGGGCCGAGCGGCTTCAGGTCATCGCCGAGGCGGTAGACGAGGGGGATGCCGGTCGGGATGTTCAATTCCGCGATGTCGGCGTCGCTGATGCCCTCGAGGTGCTTCACGAGCCCGCGGAGCGAGTTGCCGTGCGCCGTGACGAGGACCGTCTTGCCTGCCTGCAGGTCGGGAACGATGTCGCTGTGCCAGTAGGGCAGCATGCGGTCGATGACGATCTTCAGCGACTCGGTGTCGGGCACTTCGCCGTCGATGCCGACGTAGCGCGGGTCGCCGACCTGGCTGTACGGGTCGTCGGCGGGCAGCGCCGGCGGCGGCACGTCGAACGACCGACGCCAGAGCATGAACTGCTCGTTGCCGAACTCCTCGAGCGTCTGGGCCTTGTCCTTGCCCTGCAGCGCGCCGTAGTGCCGCTCGTTCAGGCGCCACGAGCGCTTCACGGGGATCCACAGCCGGTCGGCCGCGTCGAGGGCGATGTTGGCCGTCTGGATGGCGCGGCTGAGCACCGAGGTGTGCAGCACGTCGGGCAGGACGCCCGACTCCTTCAGGAGTTCGCCGCCGCGCTGGGCCTCGGCCTTCCCCTGGTCGGTGAGCCGGACGTCGACCCAGCCGGTGAACTGGTTGGTCTTGTTCCACTCGCTCTGCCCGTGGCGGAGGAGGATCAGCGTGTGAGGCATGACTCCATGCTAGCGACGCGAGCGGGCCGGTCCGGAGCCGGACGGCTGGCATCATTGTGGGGGTGACCCCCTCCCCCGTCGGCCGCCCCACGCGCGGCACGACGGGCGTGAATCGCCTGCGTCGAGTGGACCGCTGGATCGCCCGGCATCCGGTGCTCCGGCGGGCGGAGGATCCCTTCGTCGTCGACCTCGGGTTCGGCGCGAGCGCCGTGACACCGACGGAGCTGCACGCGCGGATCACCCGGGTGCGAGCGGATGCCACGGTCCTGGGTCTCGAGATCGATCCGGAGCGCGTGACCCGGGCCCGGGAACAGGCCGCCGGCGTCGCGGGCCTCGACTTCGCGCTCGGCGGCTTCGAGGTTCCCACCCCTCGGGGCAGGCGCCCCGTGATCATCCGGGCGATGAATGTGCTGCGGCAGTACGACGAAGCCGACGTCGCCGACGCGTGGGCGCGGATGTGCGGACGGCTCGCCCACGGCGGCATCCTCGTGGAGGGGACGTGCGACGAGATCGGTCGCGTCGTGACCTGGGTGGAGGTGGGGGCGGATGCCGTGCCCCGCACTCTGACCGTCTCGCTCCGGCTCGCCGCGCTGGAGGATCCGGCGATCCTCGCCGAACGTCTGCCGAAGGCACTGATCCACCGCAACGTCCCCGGCGAGAGGGTGCACGACTACGTCGCCGCCCTCCAGAGGGAGTGGCATCGCGCCGCGGCGGTCGCGCCCTTCGGTCCGGTGCATCGGTGGCGGACCGCTGTCGAGTCCCTGGCCGCCGAAGGGTGGCCGGTCCACGGGCGGTCGCGGTGGCGCCTCGGCGAGGTGGGCGTCGACTGGAGCGCCGTCGCCCCCGCCTGAGGGCGAGCGACGGCCCCGGCGCCGGTCAGACGCGCGGCAGCAGCGCCTGCGCCTCGGTGAACGGCATCCCGGTCGCCACGAGCAGGTCGACCGTGAGCGGCCGGAGGGCCGAGACGAGGTTGAGCTCGCCGATGTTGCCGTCGGGCAGGAGCGCCGCCGGGTCGAGACGAGTGGCCAGAGCGGCCAGCGCGGAGCGGGCAGCCGGCTCCATCGAGACGTCGTCGAGGGCGTCGCGGACCAGACCCGCGCCGCGCTCGATCTCGCCGAGGAGATCCGCGGGTACGGCTCGCGGCCGGCCATCGGCGCACAGGTATGCGGCGCGTCGCGCGACGACGCGGAGGTTGCGGGTGGCGAGGTCCATCGCGGCCCGTACACGCGCGTGCCGTTCCAGCTCCGCGCGCTGACGACGCAGGAACGGCGAGATGCGCGCGACCTCCTGCCCGGATTCCAGAGAACCACTCCACGCGTCCACGTACGTCTGCAGCGCCCGAGCACGTTCGAGTCCGCGCTCGGCGCGGGCGCGATCTCCGCGTCGCAGCGCCCGCACGATCGTCGCGGTGGCCACATCGAACGCATCGAAGAGTTCGTCGGCGTCGCGGAGCTCGGTACGCCGCAGCGTCCGCGGGATGAGCGCCGTGACCAGCAGGGCGGCCGCTCCCCCGACGGCTCCGTCGACGACCCGGACGAAGGGAACACCGGTCACGAGGACGAGCGCGATGAGCGACTGCACCACGGCGGCCAGCGCGAACCCCGGCTGCGGCGACAGGAACCGCGCCACCACGAGCGTGACGAACATCGCGAGGGCGATCTGCCACCACCCGGCGCCGGCGACCAGGAGGACCAGCTCGGCGAGCAGGATGCCGACGAGCATGCCCGCGACGGTCTCGGCGACTCGCCACGGCCGCGCATCGCGCACGAGGCCCAGGCTGGACACCGTGACCGTCGCCGCGAGGAGCGGGACGGGGTGGCCGAGCACGAAGTGCGCGAACGCGTACGCGGCGGTGGCGGCCACGACGATCTGGACGACGGCCGGCAGCGACTCGCGCACCCTCGCCCACCGCCGGCGCAGCGTCGTGCGCAGGCGCGATCGTGGCAGGACGACACCGACGGTCGTCGAGGAGTCCTCGCCGGTCATTCCGCGGCGCGACGACGACCGAGGCGCGGCAGGCGCGGCACGCCGGCGGTGGCTCCGGCGTCAGCGGGGACCACCGTCTCGACGGCCGCGGCGATCGGTCCGTCCGCGGTCTCGACGACGTACGGCACGTCGGCCGGCGCCGTGCGCTTGACCAGGGCCAGCGCGATGGGCCCCTCTTCGTAGTGCAGGGCGACCGAGGTCACCGCACCGATCGCGTCGTCGCCGACGCGGACGACGTCGCCGCGCGCGGGCAGCACGCTGTCGCTGCCGTCCAGCTGCAGGGCGACGACGCGACGGGGCGGATGGCCGAGGTTGTGCACCTTCGCGACGGTCTCCTGCCCGCGGTAGCAGCCCTTCGACAGGTGCACCGCGGTGCGGAGCCAGTCCATCTCGTGCGGCAGCAGCCGCTCGTCGGCGTCGATCGCACGTCGTGGGCGCCAAGCGGCGATCCGGAGGGCCTCGACGGCCTCCCGTCCGGCCAGGGCGATCTCGCCCGCCACGGCCGCGGCGACGACGCGGTCCGCCTCGGCGGCATCCACCACCGCTTCGGCCCAATCACGCTCGGCACCGGGGTGATCGTCGACGCGGGCGTACGCCCACCCGCCGGGAGCGACCTCGGGCCACGGGTCGACCCACACCACGGCGACACCCGTCGGCGAGAGCGGCGTGAGCGCACCGACCGCGGCGCGCGTCCCGCCGATCACGGACAGCTCGTCGGACCGGTCGCGCACCTCCACCCGCAGTCGGAAGCGCATACGCGACAGCCACGCCCCGAGCGGCTCGGCGTCCACGGCGTCCACGAGCAGCCACGCCGTCTCACCGTCGTCGATCACTGCGGCGGCGTGCTCCACGCGTCCGTTCGGGTCGAGGATGAGCATCTCGGTCGACACGCCCGGCGGAAGGTGGGTGAGCGCCTGCGACGACAACGAGTCGAGCCAGCTCAGACGGTCGGGGCCCGTGACCGACAGCACCCCGCGCTCACCCAGCGGAGCGAGTGCGGCACCGGATGCCAGTCGCCGCTGCTCGGCGAGGGGTGAGCCGACGTGACGGAGACCGCCGTCGTCGACGACGGCACCAGGGACTTCGGACAGCGCGGCCATCATTCGGCCCGGGCCAGACGAGCGGACGCGTGGGACGCGAGCTCGCGTCCGAACGCCGAGACGTCCCAGGCCCACAGGAGGTGGTCGTCGACCAGACCGTACAGGCGCGTCGCCGACGTGTACGACTTGGCTCCGGCCGCGCGGACGACGGCGTCGCTGGCCAGATCGATGCGGGGCCCCCGCACCTGACCGAGGTACAGCTCCAGGATGCCGTCCGAATGGGCCAGGCTCACCTCGAGCGGGAAGCCGCCCTCGGCGGTACGCAGCGCTTCGACGTCGTCGGCCGTCCGCCGCGGTGCCGTCGCGGTCGGCGGAAGAAGAGCAGGACCCGGGTCGGCATCGGTGGCGGGTCGCGCGACGCGCCAGTACCCGGTTTCGGACACCAGGGCACGACGCTCCTCCCCGTCGAGGAGCCAGGCGTGCGCCGAATAGTTCAGGAAGTCGCCGCCGTCATGACTGAAGCTCACGCGGTGCGCGAACTCGCCCGAGAACGTGCGACCGTCGGCCTCGTAGTCGATGACGCCGGTGCCCTCCCACACGCCGATCAGCCACGAGAGCGGGACGAGGTCGGCGGGAAGGTCGGTCGGAATCTCGATCACGACGGCGTTCAGCGCTGGCCGCGGTAGAGATTCCAGATGACGGTGCCGGAGACGAAGGCGATCGCCAGCGAGGCGAGACCGAGAAGTCCCACGAAGAAGAGTTCGAGCGCGAGGAGGTCCATGACCCAACTCTACCGGGGAACGATGGATGCCAGCCCGAACCCCGCGGTGATGAGGCCGAGCACGACGACCGCGCCGAGCACGCTCGCCGCGACGCGCTGGATGAAGGCCTGCGAGCGCCCGTACCAGAGCTGCACAGCGAACGCCGCGATGACGCAGCCGCCCAGGGCGAGCGTGATCCAGGGGGCGCGCCACTCGCCGGGAACGAAGAGGCCGATCGCGACACCCGCCACGAGGGCCAGCGCCCAGACCGCGACGATGCCGCCGAACGTGCGTCGCGGCGCCAGGTCGGGGGTCGACATACCCTCCATCATCGCGCACGGCGGCCCCTCTCGCACGCAGCGACGACCAGCCCGGTCACGCGGTGACGGCACGACCGGGCGGCTGACCCTAAGATGGGCGGGTGCGGCAGGCACGCACTGGGAGGTCCGTTTGGCTCAGCTTCTCGTTCTCAGCTCCGCCCCAGGCGGCGGCGCGGTTCTGCCTGCGCTCGAACTGTTGAGCCACCGGGTGCGGCAGATCCCCGCCGAGCCGGCGCAACTGGTCAACGCCCCGAGCGCCGACGTCGTGTTCGTCGACGCCCGCGTCGATCTCGTCGGCGCCAAATCGCTGTGCAAGATCCTGACCACCACGGGCATGGAGGCACCGCTCGTCCTCGTGGTCACCGAGGGCGGCCTCACCGCGGTCTCGACCGACTGGGGCGTCGACGACGTCGTTCTCGTCGGCGCCGGTCCCGCAGAGATCGACGCCCGAATCCGCCTGGCGATGGGACGCCGCAGCGCCGAGCAGGTCTCCTCGCGCATCTCCACGTCCGGCATCACGATCGACGAGTCCTCCTACTCGGCGAAGGTCCACGGCAAGCCGCTCGACCTGACATACAAGGAGTTCCAGCTCCTGCACTTCTTCGCCACCCACCCGTCCCGCGTGTTCACGCGGGAGCAGCTGCTCAGCGAGGTGTGGGGATACGACTACTTCGGCGGCACGCGCACGGTCGACGTGCACGTCCGGCGTCTGCGCGCCAAGCTCGGAGACCTCGAGCAGCTCATCGGCACCGTGCGCAACGTCGGCTACCGGTTCAACGTGTACGAGGACGATCAGCCGCCCGTCGCCGCACCCTCGGCCTGAGCCCCGCCGCGCAACCGTTCACGCGCACGTCATCGACCCCTGCAATGATGTGGGGATGATCGAACACGACGTGCTGGACGCGGGCCTGGGTGACGCGGACGACGACGACTTCGACGAGGCGGTGGAGGCCGAGGACGCGCAGCTCCCCGACCACCGCTATCTCGACCGCGAGGTCAGCTGGCTGGCGTTCAACCAGCGCGTGCTCGAGCTGGCCGAAGATCCCACGGTCCCGGTCCTGGAGCGGGCCAACTTCCTCGCGATCTTCGCCAGCAACCTCGACGAGTTCTTCATGGTGCGCGTCGCCGGACTCAAGCGCCGCATCGTCACCGGGCTGGCCGTGCCGACCAACGTCGGCCGCGCACCGCAGGACGTCCTCGCCGACATCTCGGCCGAGGCCCACCGCCTGCAGTTGCGGCACGCCGCCGTGTGGACCGATCAGGTGCGCCCCGCTCTCGCCGAGGCGGGTATCGAGGTCGTGTCCTGGGACTCGCTCGACGAGGACTCCGCGGCGCGGCTCACCGAGTACTTCCAGCGCAACGTCTTCCCCGTTCTCATGCCGCTGGCCGTCGACCCCGCGCATCCCTTCCCGTACATCTCGGGCCTGTCACTGAACCTCGCGATCCGCATCCGCAACGCCCGCACCGGCCGCCAGGAGTTCGCGCGCCTGAAGGTGCCGCCGATGCTCCCGCGGTTCGTCGAGGTCCCCGGCACCGGGCCGGGGGTGCGCTACCTTCCGCTCGAGGAGCTCATCTCGAACCACCTGGGCGATCTGTTCCCGGGCATGGAGGTGCTCGATCACCACGCCTTCCGGCTGACGCGCAACGAGGACGTCACGATCGAGGAGGACGAGACCGAGAACCTCATCCAGGCGCTCGAGGCGGAGCTGCTGCGTCGCCGCTTCGGCCCGCCGATCCGCCTCGAGATCACCGAGGACATGGATGACGTGACCCGCGAGCTGCTGCTCAGCGAGCTCGACATCACCGAGCAGGAGGTGTACCGGCTGCCCGGCGCGCTCGACCTGCGCGGCCTGTTCGACCTGTCCCGCATCGACCGCCCCGATCTGCACTACCCGCCGCATGTGCCCAAGACGGCCCTCGCGTTCCAGCCGCCGGAGCAGAACGGCCGCGCCGACATCTTCGGCGCGATCCGCAAGGGCGACGTGCTCGTGCACCACCCCTACGAATCTTTCGCCACCAGTGTCCAGGCGTTCCTCGAACAGGCAGCGAAAGACCCGAACGTCCTGGCCATCAAGCAGACGCTGTACCGCACGTCGGGCGACAGCCCCATCGTGCAGGCGCTCATCGACGCCGCTGTGGCCGGGAAGCAGGTGCTGGCGCTGGTCGAGGTGAAGGCGCGATTCGACGAGGCGAACAACATCGTGTGGGCGCGCATGCTGGAGAAGGCCGGCGTCCACGTCGTCTACGGCCTCGTGGGGCTCAAGACCCACTGCAAGCTCGCGCTCGTCATCCGCGAGGAAGAGGGGCGACTGCGCCACTACAGTCACGTCGGCACGGGGAACTACAACCCGAAGACCAGCCGCATCTACGAGGACTTCGGACTGTTCACGGTCGACGACCAGGTCGGTCGCGACCTCACACGTCTGTTCAACGAGCTCAGCGGCTACGCGATCGAGAAGAAGTTCAAGCGTCTGCTCGTCGCCCCCCTGCACCTGCGGAAGGGACTGGTCCGTCACATCGAGCGAGAGCGCGCCAACGCCCTCGCGGGCAAGCCCTCGGGCGTGCGCATCAAGGTCAACTCGATGGTCGACGAGCAGATCATCGACGCGCTCTACCGGGCGAGCCAGGCGGGTGTCCCGGTCGAGGTGTGGGTACGCGGCATCTGCTCCATCAAGCCCGGCGTCGAGGGCATGAGCGAGAACATCCGCGTCCGGTCGATCCTCGGCCGCTACCTCGAGCACTCGCGCATCTTCACATTCGTCAACGACGGCGATCCGCAGGTGTTCATCGGCAGCGCCGACATGATGCACCGCAACCTCGACCGCCGTGTCGAAGCGCTCGTGCGCGTCATCGATCCGAAGCAGATCCAGGAGCTGTCCGATCTGTTCGATCTCGCGATGGACGACCGCACGAGCTCGTGGCACCTCGGACCCGAGGGCGAGTGGACGCGGCACAGCGTGGACGCCGACGGAGTCCCGCTGATCGACCTCCAGGAGCGCACGATGGCACAGGTCCAGCGCAAGCGCCGTTCGCGGGCGGTCCGGTGACGGAAACCGCCGTCTACGCGGCTGGCGGCGTGGTCTGGCGCATGGTCGAGGGCAAGTACCGTGTCCTGCTGATCCATCGCACCAAGTACCGCGACGTGACGCTGCCCAAGGGCAAGGTCGACCCCGGCGAGACGCTCGCCGAGACCGCCGTGCGCGAGATCCGCGAGGAGACCGGCATCCGGGTCGCCCTCGGTGTGCCCGTGGGCGTCTCGCGCTACCGGATGCCGAGTTCTCGAACCAAGATCGTGCACTACTGGGCGGCCGAGGCGACCGACGCCGCCGTGCGGACCTCGACGTTCGTCCCCAACAAGGAGATCGCGGCGATCGAGTGGGTGGGGCTGAAGAAGGCACGCAAACACCTCAGCTACCCGGTCGACATCGAGATCCTCGACGAGTTCGTGCGCCTCATCGACGAGCAGGCCCTCCCGACATTCCCCGTCGTCGCGCTGCGGCACGCGAAGGCGCGCCCGCGGGACGAGTGGGACGGGGCGGACGCCGCTCGACCGCTCAGCACGCGGGGCCGCCGTCAGGCCGACGCGATCGTCGGGCCGCTCCTGGCGTTCGGGATCCGGCGGATCGTGTCCAGTCCCGCGGAACGCTGCGTGCGGACCGTGACGCCGCTGTCGGCCGCGCTCGCCCAGCGTGTTCAGCTCACCGAGGCGATCAGTCAGGACGCGTGGGAAGAGGGGCGCAGCGATGCGCGGGCGGTCGTCGGCGAGCGCGTCCGCGCCCGCAAGCCGGTGGTCCTGGTGAGCCACGGCCCCGTGCTCCCGGACATCATGCACGAGCTGGCGCTGGCCACCGGGACGATGCGCGGGTCCTACCTGGGCAGCTCGTCGGCGCTCGAGCCGGCGGGGTTCTCGGTGGCCCACATCCCCGTCGCCCATCCCGGGTCGGGCATCGTCGCGATCGAGACGCACGAGCCGCAGGTGTGACGCTCCCCGCCGAGGTGCGCCTGAGGTGGCGCCGCGTCCCGGAAGGCGTCGAGCGCCGCGCGGTCTCGCGGGCGCTGCTCCAGGAGATGCACCCCGCGGCGACCTTCGTGTCGCGGTGCCCGCGCTGCGGCGGCCCGCACGGCCGGGTGCACGTCATCGGAGCGGATGCCTCGGTGTCGGTTTCGTACGCGGCGGGGTGGGCGGTCGTCGCCGCCGATGGACACGGGCGCCGAATCGGTGTGGATGCCGTCGCCGCCGACGCCCGGGGTCTGGAGCGGGTGCTTCCCCGGGCGGATGCGCGATCGTGGGCGCGCGTCGAGGCGGTGCTGAAGGCGGACGGTCGCGGTCTCGCCGTCGATCCGGGTCGCGTCCGCGTGGTCGAGGCCGTTGCCGGTGCCCACTGGAGCGGCCGGGTCGACGCGGGCGGACTCCTCGCGGGGTGGGACCTCGACGGGCCGCCCGGTGTGCTCGTCGCTCTCGCGCTCGGCGGACGGCCCAGCCGCGCACAACCTCAGTGATTCACGCAACCTCACTCCTTCGCCGCCCCCGCGAACGGATCCTGTGCGGATCACTGAGGTTGTGCGACAGCAGTGTCAGGGTCAGGGCAGCGGCGGGAGTTCGGCGCGTTCGATCCAGCGCGACAGCAGCTCGGTGGCATCCGGTCCGCCCGCCTCGCGCACGGCGGCGCGGAAGTCGTCGGTGCTCACGAGTGAATGCCGGTGGGTGGACGTCCACCCGCGCACCAGACCGAAGAAGGACCCGTCGCCGAGATGCTTCCGCAGGGCGTGGAGGGCGATCGCCCCGCGCTTGTAGACGCGGTCGTCGAACATGTCGTCCGGCCCCGGGTCCACCAGCAGCAGGTCTCGGGGCTTCGCGGCCAGACGCGCGTAGTGAGCGCGGACGCAGTCGTCGGCGGTCCGGCTCCCGGATGCCTCCGACCACAGCCACTCCGCATAGCAGGCGAAACCCTCGTTCAGCCAGATGTCGCTCCAGCGCGCGATCCCGACACTGTTGCCGAACCACTGGTGCGCGAGCTCGTGCGCGATCAGACGCTCCGCGGCGGGAACGAGGTGGTTCATGCCGAAGACGGCGAGACCCTGCGCCTCGAGCGGGATCTCCAGCTCATCGGCGGTGACGACGAGCGTGCAGGCCTCTTGCGGATACGGGCCGAAGAAATCGTCGAAGACCCGCAACATCTCGGGCACGGGGGCGAATGCCCGATCGGCCGCCGCGGAGAGGGCGGGCGGAGCGGTCACCGTCACGGGGGGCACGACGCCGTCGCCGGATCCCGCGACCGGTCGCGTCCGGTACCGGCCCACGTGGACGGCCGCGAGGTAGGTGGCGGTCGGAACGTTCGAGGTGAAGGTCGTCGTGACACGGCCGCCGCGGCGACGGGGCGGCCCGGCGACGCCGGTGGCCGCGACCTCGTACCCCTCGTCGACGGTGACCCGCATGGTCATGCGGGCGCGGGCGTCGGGTCGGTCGTTGCAGGGGAACCACGTGGGAGCGCCGATGGGCTGGCCGGCCACCAAAGCCCCGTCGGCGAGCTCCTCCCAGCCGACCATGCCCCAGCGCGAACGACGCGGGGCGGGCGCCCCGGCGTAGACGACCTCGACCTCGAACGGCTCGCCCGCGGCGATCGGTTGCGCGGGCGTGACCCTCAGCTTCCCGGCCGCGGCGGAGAAGCGGGCGGGAGCACCGCCGATGCGCGCGCGCGAGGCACGAAGACCGACGAGGTCCAGAGACACGGCTGCGAGATCCTCCTCGGCCACGGCTGCGATCACAGCCGTGCCTTCGAGGCGGTTCGTACGCACCCGATAGCTCAGCGCGAGGTCGTACGACTCGACACGGTATCCGCCGTCGCCGCTCAGCGGAGCGTACGGATCGGGCCCGCTCACGTGGTCGACTGGTAGGCGCGCACCTTCACCGCGCGCCACGGTCCGATGGGGTTGCCGCTCCAGCGCGACCCGACGGGAACGGTCTCTCCGCGCATGACGAGCGACGCGGGACCCACGGTGGCATGCGCACCGAGGGTCGATGCGGGGAGAACCACGCTGTGCGGCCCCAGGGTCGCACCGGGTTCGAGCTCGACGGTGTCCATACTCATGATTCGATCATGGAAGAGGTGGGTCTGGACGACGCACCCGCGGTTGACCGTCGACGCGTCCCCCAGCCTCACGAGATCGGGCTCGGGCAGCCAGTAGCTCTCGCACCAGACGCCGCGGCCGATCCGAGCGCCCAGACTGCGCAGCCAGACGGCCAGTGCCGGGGTGCCTGCGGCGGCCCTGGCGAACCAGGGCGCCGCGACCATCTCGGTGAACGTGTCCGACACCTCGGTGCGCCACACGAAGCTCGACCACAGTGGTTGCTCGCCCGCGCGGATGACGCCGACGATCGCCCACTTCGCCAGCGTCGACACGGCCGCGGCGAGCGCTCCGGCCACCAGCAGCACGACCCCGGAGAGCAGGAGCGTCCACACCGGCCCCGTCGCCTCCCAGAGCCCGGCGAGCGCGAACAGCACCCCGAGTCCGATCGCGCACGTCGCGACGACGGGCACGAACCGGCCGAGTTCCCAGAGCGTGCGGGCGAGTCGCAGCCCGGGCGTCGGGCGGTAGGTGCGCGACTCGTCGCCTTCCGCCGACAGTCGCCGAAGGCGCACGGCCGGTGAGCCGAGCCACGACGATCCTGGTTTGGCTTTCAGCGGCGCCGCCGACAGCACTGCGACCAGACCGTCGCGCGGTACGCGGTGATCGGGGGCCGCCATCCCGGAATTGCCGAGGAACGCCCGCTTGCCGATGCGCACGGACCCCACGCGCAGCCACCCGGCGCGCAGTTCGTAGGAGGCCACCATCGTGTCGTCGGCGAGGAACGCCCCGTCCTCGATCCGCGTCATCGTCGGCAGGAGCAGGACCGTGGATGCCTCGACGTCACGGCCGACGCGCGCGCCGAGCATACGCAGCCACACCGGAGTGAACAGGCTCGAGTACAGCGGGAACAGGATCGTGCGGGCCGCGTCCAGCAGACGCTCGATCGTCCATGCCTGCCAGGCGACACGGCTGCGCACGGGGAAGGTGCCCTCCACCAGCCCGAGCGAGAAGACGCGCACGAGCAGCACGACCGACGCCGCGAACACCAGGCCGGTGACGGCGACAGCGGGCACCAGCCAGACGAAGGCGGCTCCGGCCGCCGCCGCCAGCGACCCGGCCCCGCGCAGGCCCTGTGCGATGACGAGGCCGCCCACCGCGAAGGAGAGCAGCGGGAGCAGGGAGAGCACGACGGCGGACGCGGCGTAGGCCCAGAGCCACCGTGTCGGTGCGGGGGGTCGCTCGTCCGGCCAGTCCTTCGCGGTGCCGCCGACCCGGACGGCCGGCGAGCCGGCCCACGACTGGTCGGCCTTGACGCGTCCGAACACCGCCGACCCCGGCGCGATCTCCGCCCGTCGCCCGATGCGTGTGCCCGGTGCGAGAGTGGAGCGTGCGCCGACGGTGGCATCCGATCCGATCCGCACCTCGCCGATGCGGACGAGGTCGCCGTCGATCCAGTACCCCGTGAGGTCGACCTCGGGTTCGATCGACGCGCCGTCGCCGATCTCGAGCATCCCCGTCACCGGGGGCAGCGCGTGAAGGTCGACATTACGGCCGATGCGGGCGCCGAGAGCGCGGGCGTAGTACGACACCCACGGCGCCCCGGCGAGACCCACGGCGTCGACCTGCGCGGCGATCTGTTCGGCCAGCCACAGGCGCACGTGCACCCCGCCCCCGCGCGGGTAGTCGCCCGGCCGCAGCCCCGCCAGCAGGACCCGCGCCGAGATGACGGCGATCGCCATGCGCCCGAACGGGGTGGCGAACAGCACCAGTCCCAGCAGGAGCAGGGGCCAGGGGAGGGTGGGCAGCACGTCGAAGCCCGGGATGAGCCGGAGGATCGCCGAGGCCGTGAGCAGGTAGAGCAGCCAGCGCACCCCCGACAGGATGAACAGCGGCGCCCCCAGCAGGGTCTGCGCCCACTGGGTCGTACGGGGCGTCGGTGTCGGCCGGTGGAACGCTGCGGGGGCGTCGTCGTTCAGCTGCGGACCGAGCGCCTTGGCCATGGCGCCCAGACGCGGCACATCGTAGATGTCGGCGACGGAGAACTCCGGGACCCGGGCGCGGATGCGCGAGACCAGTTGCGCCGCCGAGAGCGACCCTCCCCCGAGGTCGAAGAAGTCGGCCTTGCGATCGGTGACCGCCAGTCCGAGCACGGCCTGCCACTGCTCGGCGAGCCACGCCTCGTCGGCGGAGAAATCCGTCGCCGCCGGGGCGTCGACGCCGGGGAGCGGCCACGGAAGCGCCGCCCGGTCGACCTTGCCCGAGGTTCGCACCGGAAGCTCGTCGACCACCCCGAGGAGGGGGATGGTCGCCGCGGGGAGGCGGTCCGCGAGCGCAGCGCGCGCGGCGGCGCGGTCGAGCTCGACGCCCTCGTACATCACCAGGTAGCCCACGAGCACCGGGACGCCCGCCTCGGTCTCGCGGACGGCGACGGTGGCGGCGTGGACCCGGGGCAGATCCTGCAGCGCGGCCTCGACCTCGCCCAGCTCGATGCGGCGCCCCCCGACCTTCACCTGGTCGTCGGCGCGCCCCTGGAAGACCAGGCCCTGGGGTTCGAAGCGGACGAGGTCCCCGGACCGATAGGCACGTTCCCACCCCAGCGTCGGCATGGGCGCGTACTTCTCGGCATCCTTGGCCGGATCGAGGTACCGTGCCAGGCCCACTCCCCCGATGATGAGTTCCCCCACGTCGCCCTCGGCCACCGGTCGTCCCTCGCCGTCGACGACCGCGAGCGTCCACCCGTCGAGGGGCAGTCCGATGCGCACGGGTGGAGTGCCGTCCAGCGGCGCGGCGCACGCCACGACCGTCGCCTCGGTGGGTCCGTAGGTGTTCCACACCTCGCGCCCGTCGGCCACCAGCCGTGCCGCCAGTTCGGGTGGGCAGGCCTCGCCCCCGAAGATCAGCAGGCGAACGTTCTCGATCGAGTCGGCCGGCCACATCGCCGCGAGCGTCGGCACGGTCGAGACGACCGAGATGCCCTGGCGCAGCAGCCACGGCGCCAGGTCCTCGCCCGAACGCACGAGAGACCGGGGGGCGGGCACGAGGCACGCACCGTGGCCCCACGCGAGCCACATCTCCTCGCACGACGCGTCGAACGCCACGGACAGTCCCGCGAGGACGCGGTCCCCCGGGCCGAGCGGGTCGTCCCGCAGGAACAGGCGCGCCTCCGCCTCGACGAAGGCAGCCGCCGACCGGTGCGTCACCGCGACCCCCTTGGGCACGCCGGTCGACCCGGACGTGAAGATGATCCATGCGTCATCGTCCACGGTCGGCGGGGCCACGGTCGGCACCGCGCTCGTGCTCGGGTGGGGAGCCTCGCCGTCGTAGAGGCGCACGAGCTGATCGTCGCCCGCGACGAACTCGCCGTCGCCGGCGACGATGCCTTTCACCCCGGCCTCGCCGAACACCAGACGTGCGCGCTCGTCCGGGTCGTCGGCATCCACCGGCACGTATGCGGCGCCCGCCGCCATCACCGCGAGGATCGAGACGTACAGCTCCTTCGACCCCGACGGCATCCGCACACCGACCCGGTCCCCGCGACGCACACCCGCCGCGTGCAGCGCCGCCGCGGTGCGCCACACGCGAGCGAGGAGTTCCCGGTAGCTGAGGGCGCCCGAGCCGTCGTCGATCGCGGAGGCCTCCGGATGCCGGGATGCCACGTCGGCGAGGATGTCGATGAGCGTACGCGGCGGCGTGGCTGCGCGGGAGCGGTCGAGCACCGCCTGGGCGGAGAACGCGGGGGTCGTCACGGGGGTGAAGCGTATACGCGCCGGGAAAACACCCCGGAACGGCCGCACCGGTTCACCTTCCGTTCACCCGTGCAACGCACTCTGTTAGGGGTCGGCGTTTAGCGTTCCCGGCGAACCCCGCACAGGGTTTCGACCACAGCACCCGATATCCAGAAGGATTCCACATCGTGAAGATCACTCGCTTCGCCCAGCTCGGCGCCGTCTCGGCCGTCGCAGCACTCGCTCTCGCCGGTTGCGCCGCGAACGAGGGCGGATCCGGCAGCACCGACGGTGGTTCGGGCTCGACGCTGTCCGGCGAGGTCGCCAGCGGCGGCTCGTCGGCCCAGGAGGTTGCGGTCCAGGCCTGGACCGCTGGTTTCCAGACAGCGAACCCCGACGTCACCATCACCTACGAGCCCTCCGGTTCGGGTGCAGGACGTGAGTCGTTCCAGGCCGGCGCGTTCCCCTTCATCGGCTCGGACCGCGCTTTCAAGGACGACGAGATCGCCTCGGGCGACTTCGCCGCGTGCGCCGACGGCTCGGGCATCATCGAGCTGCCGACCTACATCTCGCCCATCGCCGTCATCTTCAACCTCGAGGGTGTCGATTCGCTCAACCTCGACGCCGCGACCGTCGCGGGCCTGTTCGCCGGCACGATCACCAAGTGGAACGACCCCGCCATCGCCGCGATGAACCCGGGTGTCACGCTTCCGGACCTCGCCGTGACCCCCGTCCACCGCCAGGACGACTCGGGCACCACCGAGAACTTCACCGACTACCTGTACCAGGCCGCCCCGAGCGTCTGGACGTCGGAGCCGGACGGCGAGTGGCCGCTGAGCTCGGGCGAGGCCGCCAACGGCACCTCCGGTGTCGTCTCGGCCGTGTCGGGCGCCAACGGCACCATCGGTTACGCGGACGCGTCGCGCGCCGCCGAGGAGGGTCTCTCCACCGTCGCGATCAAGGTCGGCGAAGAGTACGTGTCCTACTCGCCTGAGGCCGCCGCCGCCATCGTCGACGAGTCGCCCTTCGTCGAGGGCCGCTCCGAGGGCGACCTCGCGATCGAGCTCGACCGCACGTCGCAGGAGGCGGGCGTCTACCCGATCGTCCTCATCAGCTACATGATCGCCTGCCAGGAGTACGCCGACGCGGCGAACGCGCCGATCGTGAAGGCGTTCCTCCAGTACGTCGCGAGCGAAGAGGGCCAGCAGGCGGCCGCCGACGCCGCCGGTAGCGCGCCCATCAGCGACACGCTGCGCGAGCGCGTGAACTCGGCGATCGACCTGATCGTCGCGGAGTAATCGCCCCTTCCGATGCCCGGCCCGATGCGTCACCGCGTCGGGCCGGGTTTCGGCCCGTTATCGACCCGAAACAGGAAGCCATGACAGCCACCACTGCTCCGGCACCCGAGAAGCCGAAGCAACGCCCCGGAGATCGCGTCTTCTCCGGTACCGCCCTGTTCGCAGGGTCGATGATCCTCGTCACGCTCGCCGCGGTGACGATCTTCCTCGTCGTCCAGTCGATCCCGGGCTTCACCGCCACGAGCGAGAACGCCTCGATCCTGGGCAGCAACTTCTGGGCCTACGTCGGCCCGCTCGCGTTCGGAACGATCTGGGCATCGATCCTGGCCCTCATCCTCGCCGTCCCGCTCTCGGTCTGCGTCGCCCTGTTCATCTCGCACTACGCGCCGCGTCGACTCGCCCAGGGACTCGGCTACATCGTCGACCTGCTGGCGGCCGTCCCGTCCGTCGTCTTCGGCCTGTGGGGCATCCTCGTCCTCGCACCCGCGATCCAGCCGGTCTACGCGTGGCTGAACACCAACGCGGGCTGGTTCCCCCTCTTCTCCGGCACCGTGTCGGCCACGGGGCGCACGATCTTGACCGCCGCGGTCGTCCTCGCCGTCATGATCACCCCGATCATCACGGCGATCTGCCGCGAGATCTTCCTTCAGACGCCCGTCCTCCACGAGGAGGCGGCACTCGCGCTCGGGGCGACGCGGTGGGAGATGATCCGCATGGCCGTGTTCCCCTTCGGGCGCAGCGGCATCGTGTCCGCCTCCATGCTCGGCCTGGGCCGCGCGCTCGGCGAGACCATGGCGGTGGCGCTCGTGCTCTCGGCATCCGGCGTCATCACCTTCCAGCTCTTCACGTCCGAGAACCCGAGCACGATTCCCGCCAACATCGCGCTCACGTTCCCCGAGGCCTACGGCTTCAACGTCAACGTGCTCATCGCCACCGGCCTTGTGCTCTTCATCGTCACTTTCGCTGTGAATGCGCTGGCGCGCTACGTCGTGAGCCGTCGCAAGGAATTCTCGGGGGCCAACTGACATGACCACGACCACCACCGCTCCGCGCACCCCCACGACGACCGCCGTCGCGGCCCCCTCGAACAAGCTCACGAGCGGCCGCCTTCCCTCGTGGGTGCCGTGGGGCATCCTCGGCGGCAGTGCCGCGCTGAGCGCTGCTCCCTTCGCCGTGGCATCCCTCTCCTCCGGCAGCGGCTTCAACGTCGCCGGCTGGGTCGTCCTGGCCGCGGTGCTCTACCTCGTGCTCATCACGGCCGTCTCCACGGTGGTCGAGGGACGCCGCAAGGGCACCGACCGTCTGGTCACCGGCGTCGTCGTGATCGCCTTCGCGATCGCGATGGTGCCGCTGGTCTCCGTCGCCGTCACCGTCGTGACCAACGGCATCAACGGCATCAGCGGAGAGTTCTTCAGCTCGTCGATGCGCAATGTCGTCGGCGAAGGCGGCGGCGCTCTCCACGCCATCGTCGGAACGCTGATGATCACGCTGGCCGCCGCCGTCATCTCCATCCCGATCGGCATCTTCACCGCGATCTACCTCATCGAGTACGGCGCGGGCCGCCGCCTGGCGCAGGCCATCACGTTCCTCGTCGACGTCATGACCGGCATCCCCTCGATCGTGGCGGGCCTGTTCGCGTACGCCCTGTTCGCGCTGATCTTCGGCCCCGGCATCCGCATGGGCATCATGGGCGCGATCGCTCTGTCCGTGCTGATGATCCCGGTCGTCGTCCGCTCGACCGAAGAGATGCTGCGCCTGGTCCCCAACGAGCTGCGCGAAGCCTCGTACGCGCTCGGCGTGCCGAAGTGGCTCACCATCAGCAAGGTGGTCCTGCCGACCGCCGTGGCCGGCATCACGACGGGCGTCATGCTGTCGATCTCGCGTGTGATCGGCGAGACCGCTCCGCTGCTGCTGACCGCCGGCGTGGCGACCTCCGTCAACTACGACCTGTTCAGCGGCCGCATGATGACGCTGCCGGTGTTCGCGTACTCGCAGTACATGAACCAGGGCATCCCGGCCACGGCCTTCGTCGATCGGGCGTGGGGCGCCGCCCTCGTGCTCATCGTCATCGTCATGGTGCTGAACCTCGTGGCCCGCGTCGTGGCGAAGATCTTCTCGCCCAAGCTCGGCCGCTGAACCCTTTTCGTCAGACCCCAGTAGAAACACCCGAGGAATCGTGTCCAAGAGCATCGAAGTCAACGATCTGAACGTCTACTACGGCGACTTCCTCGCCGTCGAGGGTGTGTCCCTCGATATCGAGCCCCGCAGCGTCACCGCCTTCATCGGCCCGTCCGGCTGCGGAAAGTCCACCTTCCTGCGCACGCTGAACCGCATGCACGAGGTGATCCCCGGCGCCCGCGTCGAGGGCTCCGTGCTGCTCGACGGTGACGACCTGTACGGCGCGGGCGTCGACCCGGTGCTCGTGCGTCGCCAGGTCGGCATGGTCTTCCAGCGCCCGAACCCCTTCCCCACCATGTCGATCCGCGAGAACGTGCTGGCCGGTGTGAAGCTCAACAACCGACGCATCGCCAAGTCCGACGCGGACGCGCTCGTGGAGAAGTCGCTCAAGGGTGCGAACCTGTGGAACGAGGTCAAGGACCGCCTCGACCGCCCGGGCTCGGGTCTGTCGGGCGGTCAGCAGCAGCGTCTGTGCATCGCTCGCGCCATCGCGGTCTCGCCCGACGTGCTGCTGATGGACGAGCCGTGCTCGGCGCTGGACCCGATCTCGACGTTCGCCATCGAGGAGCTCATCAGCGAGCTGAAGAACGAGTACACGATCGTCATCGTGACGCACAACATGCAGCAGGCGTCGCGCGTCAGTGACAAGACGGCGTTCTTCAACATCGCCGGCACGGGCAAGCCCGGCAAGCTCATCGAGTACAACGACACCGCGACGATCTTCACCACCCCGGCGGTGCAGGCAACCGAGGACTACGTCTCCGGACGCTTCGGATAAGCCCTTCTCCCCCGACGATGGCCCCGCTCCGGCGGGGCCATCGTCGCTCCGGGGCTCAGTCGCGCGGCGAGAGCAGGTACGCGTTGAGGGCGTCGGTGAAGGCACGGTCGACGGCCACGGGCTCGCCGTCGACCGCCGAGATCGGTGCCGCCAGACGCACGCTCGACAGAAGCCACGCGGCATCCGCCCGAACGAGATCAGTCACCGGCACCGTTTCGTAGGCGGTCTCGAACCCGCTCTGCTCGAGGTGGGCGAACAGGCTCCGCTGGGTCGTGCCGTGCAGGATTCCGGCGCTCGGCTCCGGTGTGACGAAGCGGTCGCCGAAGCGAAGGATCACGGACGCCGTGGGCGCCTCCAGCACGAATCCATCGGTCGTGACGAAGACGGCGTCGTCGGCCCCGCGCCGTCTGGCCTCCCGGATCACGGCCATGTTCACCGCGTACGACAGGGTCTTGGCCCCGAGAAGGAGCCACGGGGCGCGGCTCGGCGCCTCGAGCGCGTACCCGCGGTCGAGGGTGGCGATGCGGACACCCTCGATGCGGGCGCGCGCGTTGTCGGGGGCGTCGCCCAGTGTCACCCAGGCGGTCGGTGACGGGCCGTGCTCGACTCCGCGGCTCAGGATCAGCTTGATGACCGCCTCGCCTCGCCCGGCCTCGGCGGCGACACGGCCGACGGCCGCACGCCACTGGTCGAGGTTCGGAGCCGGCAGCTCGCACAGCCGCGCCGAATGCGCGAGCCGGTCGAGGTGCGGACCCACCTCTTGTGCGTGCCCGTCGACGACGCCCAGCGACTCGAAGACACCGTCGCCGCGCTGGGCGCTCAACTCGCCGAGGCTCAGCACCGGACCGGACGGATCGACGATCGTGAACGTCTCGGCGAAGTCGCCGCGCTGGAGATCGGATGCCACGGAGTCGATCAGGAGCGCGAAACGCCAAGCCATGTGTCGACCCTATGCCCTGGTACCGACACGCCCGGGCCGCGTCAACCGCCCTGCCCGGGGGAATGTCTCGACGCAGCCCTTGTTACACTCTCATAGCCGGGCCGCAGTAACCCCGGGCTCCATCTTCTGCCGCTGCGAGCGGCCTTGCGCCGAGAGGCGTTCTGCGGCCCGGCACTTTCTTTGCAGCCCCGGCTTCGAGTGACGGCCGCCGATCTGCACCGTCGCGCGGCGTGCCGCATCGACGTCAGGTCAGTGCGTCGCGACGCCAGAGCGCGGCAGCGGCGGCGAGGTCGTCGGCGTATGTAGACAGGCGCAGTGCGCGGGTCGTGAGGGCCGTCGCGCGTTCCGACTCGGTGTTCTCGTAATCGTCGGCCAGATGCGTCGACCCCGACGCCTGGACGCGGCAGAACGCGGCGGCACGCTCCAATGCGACGGCGAAGTCGCCCTCGAAAAGACCCCGGAGAATCGTGTCGATGAGCTGGACGAGCTCTTCAGGCCCCGCGGGCGCCGGTGCTCCGACGACGACGGGATCGACGGTGGCCATCTCCACGCGCCCCCGCTCGAACAGCAGAGCGGCGGTCGCCGCGTCGTCATGGATCATGAGCTGCAACAGGTACAGGCGCCACAGCGCCCCCGGGAGCGATCGGGCCGGTGAACGCGACCACAGCTCGGCGATGTCGTCGATGCCGTGGTCGTCGGTGAAAGCGACGAGCCGTTCCACGACGTCGACGCTCGGGTCGGCCCGAACCCGCGACAGGAGGGCGTGGGCCGTGCTGTGCGCGACGCGCGACACCTCGGCCGGATCGTCCGCGGCGAACAGCCGGTCGAACAGTTCCGCGGGGCGCCGCACGGGCTTGTGGAACTCGCGAGGGGAATCGCTCATCGTTCCAGGCTAGAGCGTGAGCCGAACACCCCGGGCCGGGTGCGAAGCGTTCAGGCGGTGGCCACCGTGACGACGGGCGCGGAGCTCGGCGTCCCGTCGGGCGATCCGCCGGCGGGCTCCACGGTGACGGCGATCACGTCACCCGAATGGAACTCGCCCTCGAGCACGGCCGTCGCCTGACCCTCGGCATCCGTCTCGAAGATGCCCGCGGCGATGGGGGTGTCGTCGCGGACGAACCACAGTTCGTACGTCTGGTCGTCCGGCAGCGAGGGCATGCCCTCGGTCACCAGCACGCTCTGGCCCGTGGATGCCGACCAGTGCGCCGTCACCACGGCACCGTCGGGCATGGTCGCGGTCGCCGACTGCGCATCCGGGGCCGTGGTGATCTGTTCGAGCGCCACGACCGCGGCCGGGCGGGTGAGCTGTTGACTGATCGCGACCGCGCCGAAGCCGAGGACGAGGACGGCGACGATGGAGGCGGCCAGGGTGAACCAGCGCCGCAGGCCCCACGCAGACGCGGCAGGCGTTCCCTCGGCGTCGGCCTCGATCTCTCGGTCGACCGGCGCGGGGCCGGCTGCGGCGTAGTCCTCGACATCGCCGGGGTCGCGCTCCGGCTCGGTGGAGGCGGTCTGGGGAAGATCGGTGATGCGCGCCAGGAGGGAGGCACGGATCGATGCCGGCGGCTCGACGGGCGCGACGGCCTCGCTGATCGCGGCGACGGCGTCGATGGCATCCCGGACGTAGGAGGACCAGTGCGGATTGCCCGCGAGAGCCTCCTGGTACGCGCGTTCGTCTGCCTCTGACAGCGCGTTCAGCGCGTGACCGGCAGCGAGGTCGGCGAAATCCCTCTCGTTCACTTGTCCACCCCCATTTCCATTCTCAAGCGCGAAAGACCGTCGCGCATTCGTGTCTTGACCGTACCGAGCGGCGCTCCGACGAGAGTAGCGATCTCACTCTGGCTGTACCCACCGAAGTAAGCGAGAGTGATCGCTTCCTTCTGGGCGTCGGGCAACGTCGCGAGCGCATCTACGACACGCCGCCCTTCGATCTTGAGTTCCACCCTCTCGGAGACACCGTCGTACGCGACGTCGATGTTCCGGAAACCCGCACGCACGTCACGATCGGCGCTCGACTGCGATGACCGCACGCGGTCCACCGCCCGCCGGTGCGCGATCGTGAGAACCCACGATCTTCCTTGCCCTTTGTTCGGAACGAAACGCGCGGCGGATTGCCAGATCTCCAGGAACACCTCCTGGAGCACTTCCTCGCTCTGCGACCGGTCGACGAGCACCCGCAGGATGAGACCGAACGCGCGAGCAGACAGCGTGTCGTAGAGCTCGGCGAAGGCATTCCGGTCGCCCGTGGCGACCTTCTGCAGCAATTCTCCGACGTGGTCGACGTGGTCCGCCCCGTCATCGGGGAGAGAGAAACCGTCGATCACCATGAGTCCCAGCATGCCGCACCGAACACGGACTTCCCTCACACGTGCGCGCGTGGCGCGCATGAGGTAGACAACCGTGAACCGAGCCGCCTGCACGCCGCTCAGGGAGAAATGGGGGCGGCGCCGCGGAAACATTCCGAAGAATATTTAGACGCATTTGACCTGGGATTTTCTTCGCTCGCGACCTCGGATCCGACCGATATCTCCCAGGAAAGCGCAATCCGAAGCCGTGGGGGTCCCGAAGACCCTGTGTACGCCGCACGGCGAACCACCCCCCGCACCGGGGTGTCCCACGGGTCGCAGCCGCGGTCCGAACGATTTCGGAGGAATTCCATGCTCACCAAGAAGAAGCCCGTCGTCGCCGGTCTCGCCCTCGTCCTGGGTTCGGCCTTCGCTCTCACCGCATGTTCGGGTGGCTCCACCTCCGGCGAGTCCATGACCGAGGAGACCTCGGCGCCCTCGATGTCGGCATCGCCGTCGGCGTCGTCGGACATGATGGACCCGGCCGCCAACCTCGTCGGCCCCGGCTGCGCCGACTACGCCGCCGCCGTCCCCTCGGGTGCCGGCTCGGTGGAGGGCATGGCCGCTGACCCCGTCGCCGTCGCCGCCTCGAACAACCCGCTGCTGACCACGCTCACCGCGGCCGTCAGCGGTCAGTTGAACCCCAACGTGAACCTGGTCGACACCCTCAACGGTGGCGAGTTCACGGTCTTCGCTCCGGTCGACGACGCGTTCGCCAAGATCGACCCCGCCACCATCGAGACGCTGAAGACCGACACCGACCTGCTGACCAAGATCCTCACGTACCACGTGGTCCCCGGCCAGATGACCCCCGACGAGATCGAGGGCGCGCAGGCCACGGTCGAGGGCCAGGAGGTCACCGTCTCCGGCTCGGGTGACTCGATCATGGTCAACGACGCCAACGTCATCTGCGGCGGCGTTCAGACCGCCAACGCCACCGTGTACCTCATCGACTCGGTGCTGATGCCCCCGATGTAAGTCCTCGGAGCGTGATCACCACGCTTCCGACCGATCGATGAACGATCGGACCTGACGGCGAGCGCCGGACCCCAGGCGAGGGGGTCCGGCGCTCGCTCTTTGCGTGCCGACCCGTGCACGATCCGCCCCGCGCAGGCCGGTAGGCTGGATGCCACGGGCCTCTAGCTCAGTCGGTAGAGCATCGGACTTTTAATCCGCGGGTCGTGGGTTCGAGCCCCACGGGGCCCACACACATAGCCGTTCCTCGATCGCTCACAGAGCATGCGGAGCGTCACGCGTACGAACGTGCCCCGGAAGACTCGACCGTGGCGAGCTCGCACGTCACGAGGTGCTTCGGCGCGCTGCGGAATCGCAACGGGCCTTCCGTCGAGAAGGATCAGCGTCCAGCGATCGCGGGAATGGGCGACAGCCGGACCGAGTACAGGCTTTTCTGTATTCATGACTCGATGTACTCTTGCGGCCATGTCGACCGTCTGCCCCACTGCGACCGCGACGCACACCGCGGCACTGGCTCGTCTCGGGCACGCGCTTTCGGATAACACCCGAACCGGCGTGCTGCTTGCCCTGCGCGAAGCGCCGGCCTACCCCGCCGATCTGGCCGACGCTCTCGGCGTCTCGCGCCAGGTGATGTCGAACCAGCTCGCGTGCCTTCGTGGTTGCGGTCTCGTGGAGGCCGTGCCCGACGGGCGACGCACCTGGTATCGCCTTGCGGATTCTCACCTTGCCCCCGCCCTCGACGAGCTGCTGCGCGTCGTCCTCCACGTCGAGCCCGACTGCTGCGCCGGAGGACGCTGCACGTGCACCCGCGCATGACACCTCCCGCGCCCCGCCTGGCCGACGACCGCCGGCATGTCCTTCAACGTCGTATCCGGTGGATCGTCACCGCGACGATCGGCTACAACCTGATCGAGGCGGTCATCGCGATCACCGCCGGCACGGTGGCATCGTCTGCAGCACTGATCGGGTTCGGCCTGGACTCCACTATCGAGGTCGTCTCGGCGGCCGCGGTGACCTGGCAGTTCACGCGCCGCGATCCCGAACGATGGGAGGCGGGGACGCTGCGCGTGATCGCCGTCGCGTTCTTCGCCCTCGCGGCGTACGTGACCGTCTCCTCGGCGCTTGCGCTCGTCCGCCAGGTCGACATGGAGCACTCCACGCTGGGTATCGTCATCACCGCTCTCAGCGTGGTCATCATGCCGTTCCTCTCGCTCGCAGAACGCCGCGCTGGTCGCGAACTGGGATCGGCAACCGCTGTCGCGGACTCCACACAGACCCTCATCTGCACCTACCTCTCCGCGGCGGTGCTCGTCGGCCTCGTGGTGAACAGCCTGTTCGGGTGGTGGTGGGCGGACGCGATCGCCGGCCTCGTCATCGCCGCGTTCGCGATCCGTGAGGGCATCGAGGCCTGGCGTGGCGACGCGTGCGCGACATCGGTCGGCATGCTTCTCGAGGAGGAGCACGACGAACACGACCACGATCGACACCACTGAGCGTCAAGACCTACGCACCGGAGACGCCGCTCGCCCGGATCGCCGCCGATGCCGAAGCGGCGCGCGAACCGGAAAGGTGTCGAGCTCGCGCCCGACCGGCGCTCAGCCGCGGAACCGCTCGGCCACAGCCGAACGCCGCACCTTTCCCGCATCGTTGCGCAGCGGTGTCGTGGACAGGTGGAGGACGTCGGGAGCGCGCCGGCCCAGGTGAGCACGCGCGTCGGCGGCGACGAGCGGGAGGGCCGTGGCATCCGTCAGCCGGACGGCCGCATGGACGACCTGGCCGAACTCTTCGTCGGACACGCCGAAGGCAACCGCTTCGACCACCGCGGGGTGCGCTTCGAGAACCGCCTCGACCGTGGCGGGGGCGATCTTGTCCCCGCCCCGGTTGATGACGTCGTCGGCCCGATCGTGCAGGAACAGGTAGCCGTCGGCATCCAGGTGACCGACGTCACCGAGCGTGTCCCATCCGTCACCGTCGCGGCGGGAGGTCGCGCCCACGTAGGAGTAGGCGGCCGCGTCGCCGCGTCGCATCCACACCAGCCCCTCCCGTCCGGCCGGGAGATCGACACCGCGGTCGTCGCGGACACGGACGCGGGTGCCACCGATCGGCCTCCCCACGCTGCCGGGCCGCTCGAGCCACTCCACACCCGTGATCCGCGTGAGGCCGTTGGACTCGCTCCCGGCGTACACCTCGTCGACACGCTCGGGACCGAGCCAGTCGAGGAACGCGCGCTTGAGGGCCGGGGCGCACGGAGCCCCCATGTGCAGCACGCTCTCGATGGTCTCGACCCGCTTCACCGCCCGCACCTCGGGCGGAAGGCGCAGCAATCGCGCCATCATGGCGGGAACCAGCAGCCCCCACGTCGCACGGTGGGTCTCGACGGCCGCGATCCACGCCTCGGGGTCGAACCGGTCGAGGACGACGAGCCGGTGCCCCGTCAGCAGACCCCGGAACGCATACGTGAAAACCGCCGAATGCCAGAGCGGCCCGGCGACGATCTGCGTCGCCACGCGCGGCAGGAACTCGGCGACGGGACGAGAGGGATCGAGGGTCGCCGGCGCCGCCGCCCGCACGATCTTCGGCCGCCCCGTCGATCCCGACGTCGCCGGAGCCTTCCAGCACGAGGCCGCCAGATCTGGCAGCGCGCCCGGGCGCGGATCGACGCGAACCTCGGACACCCACGGGATGCCGGCCGACGAGGGTCGGATGCCGATGGCCGCCGCAGGTCGCGCGATCCCCTCGAGCTCCGCGCGCTCCGCCGCCGTGAGCTCGGGCGACAGCGGCTGCGGCGTCGCACCGGCGCGCCAGATGCCGAAGCACGCGATCACCATGTCCCTCCCGTTGGGCAGGGAGACGGCCACGGTGTCGTCGAGCCGGACGCCGCGGCCGACCAGCTCGTGGGCGAGCGCCGAGGTGGCGGCATCCAGTTCTCCGGCGGTCAGGACGCCCTCGGCGTCGACCACGATCGGCTCGTCCGTGTCGGACCGCGCCCGGTCGGCGAGGATCGCCGAGAAGGAGCGCGTCGTCATCGCGGACTTCCGAGCGGCACGCGCGCGTAGAACTCCTCGTGCGCTCGCGCGGCCCGATCCCACGTGTGCGCGCGGGCAAGCACGCGTCCGCCCTCGGCGTCGGTCGACGCCGCCCCGCGCAGCACGGCGTCGAGCTGCCCGGCGATCTCGGCTGGCGTCGAGCCGTAGAGCACCGTGTCGCCGAACACCTCGCGGATGACCGGCAGATCGCGCGCGATCACCGGCGTCGAGGCGGCGAGCGCTTCCATCGCGGCGAGGCCGAACCCCTCCTTGGTGGACACAAACGCCAGCGCGCGGGCCTCGGCGACGAGGGCCGGCAGCGCGTCGTCGTCGACCGGTCCCAGCACGGTCGGATGGATGCCGAGCTCCGCGGCGCGTGCGTCGAAGCGCTCGCGGTAGTCGCGGTAGTCGAAGAGCGTCTCGCCGCCGCCGAATACCAGGCGCAGCCCCGGGTGGGCGTTCCGCGTGAGGGCGTAGGCGTCGAGGAGGTCGATCGAACCCTTCCGCGGCTCGATGCCTCCGAGCGCCAGCACGTACACGCCCAGCCGCGCCCGCCACGCCGCGCGCGCGTCCGCGTCCGACGACGCGACGGAGAACCGCTCGGCATCCACGCCGTTCGCGATCACCTCGGGGCGCACGCCGTAGTCCTCCTCCACCTCGCGTGCCACCGCGTGCGAGACGCACAGCCGAGCGACCGGCTCGGTGACGGCCCGGTCGTGGCACGCGACCAGCTGAGGCGTCGTGAACGAGTCGAGGTGGTGGATCGTGCGGACGACGGGGATGCCGCGCCGCAGCGCCGCGTTCGCGGAGATGCAGTCCTGCGCGTGCACGACATCGGCATCCGTGTCCAGGGCTGCGGCCATCACCTCGATGGAGCGTTCGATGCGCTCGCCCACGCCCTCGCCGTCGCGCGGCGGGAAGGGGACGACCCGCACGTCGACGCGCGGATCAACGGGACGGAAGAACGCCGTGTCGTCACCGCGGCCGAGGGTCCAGACCTCGACGTCGTGGCCCCGGGCGGCGAGCGCCTCGGCGAGCGCGAGAGTGTGGACGACCCCGCCGCGGGGCTTGGTGGAGTAGGTCAGCTGCGCGATGCGCATCGGTGTCCTTTCCGGGCGCGGCCTAGACCGGGGCGGTGAGCCGGTAGGCGTGCTCGGCGCGCTGCGCCAGGTGATTGAGCGAGCGGCGTGCCCGCGCGATGTCGGCGGAGATGTCGGCCTTCGCGACGGCGAGACCGCCCTTCGCCCACGTCTTCGCCACGATCTCTCCGGCCGGGTCGACGACCTTCGCCTGACCGAGGAAGCGAAGCCCACCCAGGACGCCGGTCTGGTTCGACGACACGAGGTACACCTGGTTCTCGGCGGCGCGGGCGCAGTCGTACAGGTCGAACAGGTGAGCCTGGCGGTCGTTGCGGATGCGGTCCGACCGATCGGTCACGCTCGCCGGCCACGCGCTGAGACAGGCGATGACCTGCGCGCCGTCGAGCGCGAGCGAACGCGCGGCCTCGGGAAAGGTCTTGTCGAAATCGATCAGCATCCCGATGCGCCCCGCGGGGGTGTCGAACGCGTGGAAGTCGGTGCCCGCGGCGTAGACCTCGGACTCTCCCAGCGGCAGGTGCACCTTGCGGTGGACCCCGAGCACGCCGTCGCCGGTCACACACACCGCGGAGTTGTAGCGGCGCTCCTCGCCGTCCTCGACGGCGTGCTCGGCGATGCCGAAGCACACCGTCATGTCGCCGGCGAGAGCGATGATCGCCGCCACCTCGGGTCCGTCGATCTCGACCGAGTGCGGGATGCCGTCACTCTCGTCGACCGGGTGGTGGAGGTCCAGCAGATACCCGCCGATCGTGGCATCCGGGAGAACGAGCAGGTCGACCCCGCGCTCGCGTGCGTCGCCGACGATGCCGGGCAGCTTCGCGAGCGTGCGATCGATGTCGCGGCCGAAATGGGCCGCCACCGCAGCCATCGTCACGGATGCCATTTCTCGAGGGTACGCGGTCGCCGTGCGGGCCGCTCAGCGCACCGCGAAGACGTCGCGCGCTGCCGCCACGACGGATCCGGCGACGTGCTCGGCATCCCGGGCGATCGCGTGGAAACGGCCCGAGCCCCATGTGTGCAGCCACGGCAGACCCACGAACGAGAACCCGGGGACCGTCGTCGCGCCGCGCTCGTGCACGGGGTGCCCGTGGACGTCGAGCACGTCGAGATCGCCGAGCCACGACCAGTCCGCGCGGAAGCCGATCGCCCAGACCACCGCGTCAATCTCGGCGAGGTCGAGCAGCGTCGGGCCCGCCTCGGGACTCCACTCCGGCCGGTAGCGGGCCTCGGTCGGGGCGTCGATCCCCTCGCGGGCGATGTAGGCGTCGATGTCGTTCTTGATCGACTCGGCCACCGAGTCGGCGTGGTCGAGGTTGGCGGCGAGGCTGTCGTCGAAGGCGAGCGTGCCCCGGGAGACGCCGATCGCGCGTCCGTGGAGGCGCATCCCCTGCGCGGCGAACGCCCGCAGATCGATGTCGCGCCCGCCGTCGCGCCCCGTGACGTAGTGGTTGGTCGCGGCGCGCTTCGCAGCGGCCTGTGCGCCCGCCGGCACGTCGTACACGCCCATGTCGGCCAGCCACGTCATGCAGTCGCGGCCCCGGTAGAACCGCGCGACGCGGGGGGCACGTCCGACCGCGAGGTGCACGCGGCGTCCCTCGAGGTGGAGGTCTTCGGCGATCTGCGTGCCCGACTGCCCCGTGCCGACGACGAGGACGGTCCCCGGGAGCTGAGCGGCGTTGCGGTAGTGATGCGAGTGCATCTGCACGATGCGCTCCGGCAGGTCATCGGCCCACGATGGCGTGATGGGACGGTGGTACCCGCCCGTGGCCGACGTCACCGTGTCGGCCGTGATCTCGCCGACACTGGTCTGCACGACGAACACCCCGTCGTCCCGGCGATCCACGCGGTGCACCTCCACGCCCTCGGCGAGCGGCGCGTCGAACGTGTCGGCGTAGCCGCGCACCCACGCGTACACCTCGTCGCGGGTCATGAACCCGTCGGGGTCGGGACCGTCGTACGCGTAGCCGGGGAGCCGGCAGTGCCAGTTCGGTGTCACCAGCGTGAAGTTGTCCCACCGCCCGTCGCGCCACTCGTGCGCCGCGGACTCGCGCTCGATCACGACGTGCCGCACCCCGGCGCGGGTCAAGTGCCAGCTGACCGAGAGTCCGGCCTGCCCGCCCCCGACGATCACGGCGGCGTAGTGGTCGCCGGGCCGGAGCTCGACGGGGATCACGACGCCTCCGCCGGGAGGGGCGGCTCCATGCGCAGCACGGTGACCTCTCCCCCGGCGTAGCCGGCCGCGGCGCGCACGATCTCGTCGCGGGATGCCATGGCCGACGTGCACGCGAAACCGTACGCTGCCCGCACGCGTTCACCCGCGGCATCCAGGGCTTCACCGGCGCGCGCCGCGAAGTCGGCCACCCCGTAGCTCTCGCCCGTCGTGAGGTAGTCGTGCATGACGAGACTCGGCGAATAGTGCGAGGACTCGGCACCGTCGGGCCAGCGGACGGCGAAGCGCATCTCAGGCATGGGCCAGCTCCCTCCACCCCTCGACGTGTTCACCGGCCGTCTCGGCGACCGGACCGTAGACGTCGGGCCGACGGTCGCGCAGGTGGAACATGCCCCCGCGCATCGCGCGGAAGGTCTCGGCCACATCGATCTCGGCGATCGCGAGCCCGGTGCCGAGCAACGTCGTGGCGAGGATGTTCCCGCCCGGGTCGACGACCTTCGCATTCCCGACGTAGCGGAGCGACCCGAAGGTGCCCGACTGATTGGATGCCAGCCAGAACACCTGGTTGTCCAGGGCGCGGGCGATGTCGAACTGGTTGAACCGATAGGTCCACCGATCGTCCTGGAGGTTCTCCGCGGTGGCGGTGCGCGCCGCCGGCCACGCCGACAGGCTCACCACGATCTCGGCGCCGTCCAGCGCCAGCATGCGCGCGGCCTCGGGGAATGCCTTGTCGTAGCAGATCTGCATCCCCACGCGTCCGACGGGGGTGTCGAACGCCTCGTACGTGTCTCCGGCCGAGTACGACATGTTCTCGCCGAGCGGCTGGTGGACCTTCCGGTACGAGCCGTAGATGTTCTCGCCGTCCAGGCACACCGCCGCGTTGTAGCGCGTCTCACCGTCGTCGGCCAGCTCGCAGAAGCCGATCGTCACGATCATGTCGCCCACCAGCTCCTGCACCCGAGCGATCTCGGGGCCGTCGAGCCGGATCGCCGGCGGCATCGACCGGGTGGTCGTCTTGACGGTGTCTCCGTGATTGCCGAGCGACGAGAGGTAGCCGCCGATCGCGGCCTCGGGGAACGCCAGGAACGACACTCCCGCGGCCCGCGCCTCGGCCACCAGGTCGGCGATGAGCGCGTAGTTCTGCTCCAGGTCCCGGGTGAAGTTCGCCGAGACGGAGGCGACGGTGATCGACATGGCGAGCCTCAGAGGTTGTAGGTCGAGTTGATGATCGCGCCCTTGCGCGCGTAATAGATGAGCGCGTCCTGCACGTCGAGCGGGTGGGCGGGGATGACGCCCTCGATGAGGTCCTCTTCGCGGATGCCGTGCAGCGCGAGGCCGAACCGGCAGCAGTAGACCGTTCCGCCCTCCTTGATGAACGTCTCGAGGGAGTTGTTCATGTTCAGTTCGCCGGGGAAGCCCGCGTCGCCCGTGGTGGGGAAGCCGCGGTTCGCGGTGGCGGCGAGGGTGCCGGGGCCGTACAGGTAGATGGCCGACTCGAAGCCCTTGCGGAGCGCTCGGGTCGCCTGCAGGATCGCGACGAAGCTCACCGAGGACTCGTGCGGGATGCCGTGGATGAGCGTGAAATACGTCTCACCGTCCTCGGCCTGGAAGTCGGGGAACAGCTTGGTCGAGCCGTAGATGTTGCTGCCCTTGGGGAGCGAGGGGTGCGGGATCTCGCCGAGGGACTTGGCGATGTTCTCCGCGATCTGGGCGTCGAGGTCGGTGGTCATGGTCGTGTCCTTCGCGTCGGTGGAGCCGGGGATGGAGCGCGTGTCTGATATCAGGCTCGCGTGCAGGTGTTTCGTTTTGGTTTCGTCCGGAAAGAGCTTGCGTTACGCCTTGCCGAGGCCGGTCGCTCCGGCATCCAGGGCTCGGGTCTCGACGCCGTCGGGCCAGCGCAGCACCACGCCCGGAATCGCGGTGAGCTCGCCGATCGTCGACGACTCCGCCAGCGGTGAGGCGATCTCGGGCGCGTCGGCGGTCACCATGCCGAACCCGGGGAAACAGGTCAGCCAGTCCCCGAACGCGACGCCGTCGGGTGCCGGGACATCGGCCACATCGATGCGCGCACCCGTCCCCGACGCCTCGGCCAGCATCGCCGCCGTACCGACGAGACCTGCCATGCTCACGTCCTTCGCGGCCGCCGGGCGATGGTCGGCGATCAGAGCCGCCAGATGCCGCAGCTCTTCCCCCGTGCGTGTCGACGTGGAGTCCCACTGGCGTCCCTCGAATCCGCGACGCCAGCGGCCGTGCAGGTCGACGGTCAGACCCAGCCGGTGCCCCGCGCGGCCTCCCCCACCGGGGATCGGCGTGGTCGTGCGCCCCAGCGCCGTCACCGCGAGCGAGGACGCTCCCCGCACCTGTGTGTGGCCGCCGAGTAGGGGGACGCCCCAGGCGACCGCGGCGCTGCGCAGCCCCGAGACGATGCGGCGCACGGCCGACGGGGTGGGTGCCGACACGGCATCCATGAGCCCCACCGCTCGGGCCCCCATCGCCGACAGGTCGTTGACGTTGACCAGCACCCCGCACCACCCGGCCCACTCCGGGTCCTTGTCGATGAGAGCGGGAAGGATCGCATCGGTGGCGACCACGACGTCGGTCCCCGACACCAACGCGCCATCGTCACCCACCCAGCCGTCGCCTCCCAGCCCCTGCGGATGGTCGTCGCGGATGCCGGCGAGCACGTCGCCGAGCGGCAGCTTCATCGCGTCGACGAGATCGGCGATGCGCTCGATGGGCCAGCGCATCCGCACGTGCGGGACGTCTCCGATCACGGCCTCCCCCCAACGCACCCAGCCGAGATGCCGGAACAGGGGTTCGTTGCGCTCCTGCACGGTGGCGTCGAAGCGCAGCACGCCGCGGCTCAGGGCCTCGCGGCAGGCCGCCCGGACGAGGGCCGAGCCGATGCCGCCGGCGTGGCGGGCGGCCCGCCGGACGACCAGGCGCCCACCCGTCCACCAGCCGATGTCGCGCGCGGTGGCCGGCGCGAGCCGCACCCCGCCGAGCACGTCGCCCGTGGCCGTGGTCGCGACCAGCACGACGGTGCGCGGATCGTCGTCAATGTCGTCGTGGTCCGTCCCGGCGAACAACCCCTGCTCGTCGACGAAGACATCGCGCCGGATCGCGCGATAGGCGGCGAGGTCCGCGGCATCCGCGACCCGGATGACCCACGCGGGGGTCTCGCGGAGCCGCGGAGCGCCGGTGAGCACCGGCACGTCGAACATCACGCGCCCGCCGTCTTGAGGATGCTGCACGCGCCGCACGCCGCGCAGCCCGCGCGCTGATCCTCCCCGCGCATCCCGGCCCCGTGCAGCAGTGCCGCCACCCGGGAGGTGATGTCGTCGACGACCGCACGGTGCGGCGCCGGGACCTTGTCGACGTCGGTCGCGAGCGTGCCCTTGAGGGGACGGAAGGGGACGACGAAGGGGTAGACCCCCATCTCGATGAGCTCGCGCGCACCCTCGACCGCTTCATCGGGATCTTCACCCATTCCGACGATGAGGTACGTCGACACCTGGTTCCACCCGAACACGCGCACGGCTTCCCGCCACGCCGCGCGGTACTCGTCCATGCTCACGCGCGACTTCCCCGGCATCCACCGTCGACGCACGTCGTCGTCCATCGACTCGACATGGATGCCGATCGAGCGGGCGCCGGCGTCGTAGAGATCGGTGATCGCCTGCAGGTCGGCGGGCGGTTCGCACTGCACCTGGATCTCGAGCTGCGGCACGGCCGCCTTGACCGCGCGCACGCACCGGGCCAGGTGCTTCGCGCCCCGATCCCACCCGTTGGACGTTCCGGTCGTCATGACCATGTGCGTGACGCCGTCGAGGCGCACCGCCGCCTCGGCCACCTCGGCCAGCATGGCGGGCGTCTTGACGGCGATGGTCGTGCCGGCATCGAGGGACGCCTCGATCGCGCAGAAGCGGCACCGCTCGCTCTCGTCGTAGCGCACGCACGTCTGCACGACGGTGGTCGCGAGCACGTTCTTGCCGTGCAGCTTCGCGATCTTGTCGTACGCGACCCCCTCGTCGGTCTGCAGGTCGTAGAACTTCGGCCGCACGACCGGCGCGACGTCGAAACCAAGGTCGGCGCCGTCGCGGGTCAGTCGCCCCGACGCGGTGATCACGTACGGACTGTTCGGGTTGAGGGGGATGGCCGCACCCTCGCCGTCGAGCACGAAGTGCCCGTCGTCGCTGGGACCGGCTCCGCCGGTGCGGCGGACGGGCGCGTCGCTGCGGACGCCGAGCAGGGCTAGGCTGACACGCGTCGATACACGATCACTGTCGGCTGGTGCGAGCGCTGAAGCGTTGTCCATGCAGTCCAGTAGAACCACGGAGTGTTTCCGTACGACGGCGATCGGATAGCGATCGCGTTTCGTGCGAGGCTCGCCTCCGAGCGCGAGAGCAGGCGTGGCGGATGCAGACCGAGAAGGTCTACGGTGACCTCACTCCACGACGACAGCTCGTGCTCAGTCGTCGATTCGCAGGACCACCTTTCCGATGCTGGTTCGCTGTTCCAGCAACCTCATCGTCGGGGGTGGACCCGTCGGCATCGTCGCGGCGCTGCTCCTCATCCGATCCGGAGTGGATGTGGTCGTGTTCGAGCGCTATGCGTCGATGCTCGCGGCGCCCAAGGCGCACCTGATCAGCCCCCGATCCCTCGAGATCCTCACGACCGCCGGCATCCCCGTGGAGCGCCTGGAGGCCTTGGCCCCGCCGCGCACCGCGAACACCAAGGCCTGGTACGTCAACTCCCTCGCGGGCCGAGCGTTCGGTTGGCGGCCCTACGAACCCGGCACCGAGCGCGGACAGTTCGCGGAACGCCTGAACATCGCCCAGCCCCTCTTGGAGAACGCGCTCCGCGAGCACCTGGAAGCAATCAAGCCCGGCACCCTGCGCACGGAGCATCGGTGGATCCGTTCCCTGACCGACGACGAAGGGGTGCTGTCCGAGATCCATGGCCCGGACGGGTCGTATCACCTTCGCAGTTCGTATCTGATCGCCGCCGACGGCGCCGGGAGCGGTATCCGCGAGTCGCTGGGCATTCGGATGCAAGGTCCGCCGCCCCCCGACGCCCGCGCGACGATCCACTTCGAAGCCGATCTCCGCGATCTCGTGGGCGGCCGCCAGGGGATGTTGTACTTCGTGGGGAACGAGCGCACCGAAGGCACCCTCCTGGCCTACGACCCGGCTTCCACGTGGGCCTACCTGTGCGCCCCGTTGACCCCCGAGACCGCCGAACGGGATGCCGTCGACATCATCCGCGCGGCGATCGGAGCCGATCGCCCGTTCGAGATCAAGGGCATCTCGTCGTGGACCGTGGCCGCTGAAGTCGCCGAGCGCTACGCCGATCGACGGACCTTCCTCGTGGGCGACGCCGCGCATCGCTTCCCACCGACCGGCGGCCTCGGCTTGAACACGGGGCTGGGGGATGCGGACAACCTCGCCTGGAAGATCTCGGCCGTGCTGCACGGATGGGCCGCGCCCGGCCTCCTGGACACCTACGACAGCGAACGACGACCGGTCGGAGAGCAGAATCGCGACCAGAGCTTGGCCAACCTCGTCGACCTCATGCAGGTCTACCCCGCCATGATCGCCTACGACGAGCACCGTGACGACGAACTCCTCCAGCGGAAGATCGATCGCCAGCTCGCAGCCGTCAACACCATCGGTCTGCAGTTGGGCTATCGCTACGGCGGCGGCAAGGAGATCACGGTCCTCACCCACGAACCCACCGCGGAAGTGGGCGATCACGTACCGGCCGTGCCACTGGCCATCGGCAGCGGCATCCGCTCGATCATCGATCGCAAGGGATTCTCCCTCCTCGTCGCGCCCGGCGCCGGGGCGCGCTGGGCGTCCGCCCTCGCCCGGTCGCCGCTCGCACCGCGGGTCGTCGAAGTCGAACTCGCGTTCGAGGAGGACTCCTGGTGGAACGCTCTCCTCGGTCTTATCGACGACGGCGCTGTCCTCGTCCGGCCCGATGCCCACATCCTCGGTCGCTACGCCTCCCCGAGCGAGAGTCCTCAGGTCATCACGGCAATCGCCGGCCTCCCGCAGACAGAACCGGCCCGCTGAGCGGTCGCCCCGGGAGTCCGGGGCGACCGCTCGATCAGAACGGATACTTCTCGATGTGCGACTGGATGGTCACCCACTGCAGCTCGCAGAACGTGTCCACGTTCACGGAGGAGCCGAAATGTCCTCCGACACCGGATGCCTTCGTTCCCCCGAACGGTGCGACGGCCTCGTCATCGACCGTCTGATCGTTGATGTGTACCGCTCCGGAGTGGATGCGGTCGGCGAGCTCGAACGCCCGGTACGGGTCGCCGGTCAGGATCGAGACGGACAAGCCGTACTCGGAGGAGTTGATGATGTCGATGGCCTCATCGACGGTGTCGTACGCGACCACGGGTGCCACCGGCCCGAAGACCTCCTGCTCGAACGCCGGAGCGTCGAGCGGAACACCCGAAAGGACCGTGGGGCGGTAGAAGAGCCCGTCCGAGACCCCTCCCGCCTCGAGCGCCGCCCCGGCCGCGAGCGTCTCCGCGACGATGCTCTCGACGCGCCTGAGTTGTCCGTCGTCGATGATGGGACCCAGCGCATTCGCGGGATCGGTGGGGTCGCCCACCGTGATGCGATCGGCGATCTCGGCGAGCCGTCTCGTGTATTCCGCCGCCATCTCGCGGGGGACCAGGTGTCGACCCGTGGTCATGCAGATCTGGCCCTGGTGAAGGAATGACCCCCACGCGCCCGCCGAGGCCGCCGCCTCGACGTCGGCGTCGGGCAGGACCAGAAGGGCGTTGTTCCCGCCCAACTCCAGGTGCACCTTCTTCAGGAGCGGTCCCGCGGCTTCTCCGATCCGCCGGCCGGCGGCCGTCGACCCGGTGAAAGAGATGCACGGAACGTGCGGGTGTGCAACGAGCGCGGCGCCGATCTCGGCACCTCCGGGAAGCACGTGCAGAAGTCCGTCGGGGAGGCCCGCCTCGGCCAGGATCTCGGCGAGGACGAGACCTCCGGACACCGGTGTCCGCGGGTCCGGCTTCAGGATCACGGCGTTGCCGAGAGCGAGCGCCGGAGCCACCGAGCGCATCGCCAGGATGGCCGGGAAGTTGAAGGGGCTGATGACACCGACGACGCCCACGGGAACGTATCGCCCGATCGACGTGCGCGGCTTCATGCTCCGCAGGAGTTCGCCATACGGTTGGGCAGCCACGGCGGCGCCCGCGGCGAACTCCGACGCGACCAGGGCTGTCTCGAACGCCGCCTTCCCGTGCCCGGAGCCCGACTCTGGCACGAGCCACCGAACCAGTCGGTCGGGGTCATCCTCGAGGAGGGCGGCGGCACGACGCATCACCGCCGACCGCTCGGTGTACGGCAGCGCTGCCCACGAGGCTTGAGCGCGGACCGCTGCCGCGACGGCATCCTCCAGGTCGTCGATCGTGGCCCCGCCCACCCGGGAGAGCGCCTCCCCCGTCGCCGGAGCGACGACGTCGATCGCCTCGCCGCGACCGGGGACGAATCCTCCCGTCGAGAAGATCCGTTCGTCCCACTTCTCAGCCATCAGTTCTCTCCTTCTTCTTCTCAGCGTCGTGTCGCCACGGCCGTGCGGTGGGCCGCGAGAGCGGCGTCGAGCTGCTCCGCGTCCGCCCACGAGCCGTGGAAGGCGAACGGCACACGCACCGGCAGCTGGATGCGCGCCAGCGGGGCCGGCGTGAACGACGCCGTCTCATGGACGAGCACCTCCGACAGCCCCGTCTGCCTGTTCCACCACAGGGACAGCAGGTATCCGTCGTTCTCTTCCACCGATCCGCGCCGCGCCACGAAGATGGGCTCACTCGGATTGGTGAGATCCTCGGCGCCCTCCACGATGATCGTCTGCCCCGTACCGAAGTCGAAACGGGCGAGGCCGTCCGTCATCGTCTCGGGCGTGAGCGCACGCGTCGTCGCGAAGTAGCCGTACTGCAGCTCTCGCCCCAGGAACGCGTCGTTGATCTTCGGGAATTCGCCGGCGACGCCGCTGAGCATTCGGTGGGTCACTCGCTTGGTGACCGTGTCCAGCTCGAAGCGCCAGGCCATGGCGGGCGGGAACCAGTTGTGCGAATCGTGCGTGCTGTCGCCGTCGTCGACGGGGTTGCCCAGGCGCGCGATCACGTGGAGGTCGACGACGATGCGCTGGTCGGTCTCGAACGCGTTGAAGAAGTGCGTCGGCGCGAGCATCGTGCCCGTGTCGTACCAGGTGACGCGCTTCGTCCGTCGATCCAGCACGGCGAATCTGCTGCCGCCCGGGACGGCGTCCTCATCCCACAGCACGCCCGGCCGGCCCTGCATGATCCGATCCAGCCGGAACTGCGTCGGCGAGATGAGGAAGATCGCATGGTGCTCGCTGACGATGTAGTCGTGCACCATGGCGGGGCACCCCATGTCGAAGGTGACGCTGTCCAGAATCCGCGCGTCGCGCGCATCCGCCTCGTACCAGGTGAGGTTGTTCCCGACGGCGGCGAAGAAGAGCATGTTCCCCGTGCGGGGGTCCAGCTTGTAGTGAGCCGTGCAGAGGACGTCGATGCCGCCGTTGAAGTCGTACGTTCCGATCGTGTCCAGCGTGCCGGGATCGAGGGAGTGGGGCAGACCTCCTTCGAAATACACGAGCAGGTGGTCGGCGAAGATGCCGACGTTGGTGTTCGCGACGTTCTTCGAACGGGGGGCTCCGGGCGGAAGCTGTCGCGGCGACAATCCCGAACCGTTCACGAACCCGCTGTAGAGGGCCTCCCCCGCTTCCACCTCGATCTTCATCGAGTCGGTCAAGACCCACTTCATCCGGAACGACGCCTTTCCGTCGCGGATGTAGGTCGCCGCCACGCCCCCGTCGCCCTCCCACCAGTGGTACCGGTCGGGCTCACGCGGCGCGAAACGAGGATTGTTCGCAATGCGGAACAGCGCCCCCGCGAGATCGTCGGGTATCCGACCGATCACCGGCAGATCGAACGCCTCCGATTCCTCCGCCCACGGAGCGAAGGGTCCGTTGAGGAACTTGTTCGAGGTGTCCCAGTCCACATCCTGCACGTGGCGTGGAGGCGTGACTCGAGGGAGGAACTGGGTCGGGGAGACGAGGGGCTCATAGGCCATGGCGGGTCCTTTCGGTGAGGGGACAGCAGGTACGAGGGCACCTGTCGCCCGTCGGTCACGGGGTGTCGAAGTCGTCGACCGTCACGTGGTCGGCTCGGTCGGTCGGAGGGAAGCAGGCATCCGTGGTCTCGTCGTCTTCCCGCAAGGCACGTCTCAGCCCACCAATCCGACATCGGCACCGGGCGTGGGGACGGGGCCGGAGTCGCGCTTCGTCGGACGCATCACGACGAGGACGATGAGGGCGGAGAGGACCGAGAGTCCGGCCATCGTGAGCAGACCGACATCGAAGCCGCGCTCCAGGGCGGCTGTGGCGATCGGCGCGACGAGCTCACGGATGGGGTCCGGCAGCGGGGCGTTGGCGAGCGCCAGCGGACCACCCTGGGCCAGCACCTCGTTCGCCACCTGGGTCACCTCGGGCGGGAGTTCGCCCGAGCCGAGCTGAGCGCTCGTGGCGGCGGAGGCCGAGCCGATCGCCACGGCCGCGACGACGGCCGACCCGAGCGTCTGCCCCGTCTCCCGGACGAGACTGGTCGCCCCGGCCGCCATCCCGATGTGCTCGTGGGCGACGGAGTTCACCGCAGCCGCCGTCAGCGACGTGAACATCACGATGAAGCCGATACCCAGCAGAAGGATCGGCAGAGCGAGGGGCAGGAGATCGACCGTGCCGTCCGCGAGCATGGCGAGCCAGACCTGTCCGATCGCGAGGATGATCAACCCCACGACGAGCAGGACGCGCGACGACACTCGATGGACCAGCGCGGGCAGCCAGCGCGCCAGGACCAGCGGCACGAGCTGGATCAGCACGAAGGGGAGCGCGACCATGAGTGGCGACGCGTGCGCGATCGGTCCGAGCTTGATGGCCATCGCGTACGCCGTCCCCAAGAAGCTGAGCATGCCGAGCAACCCGACGGCCGCCGACGCGGCGAAAGCGGGGATCTTCAGCAGGCGCACCTGGAACATGGGGTTCGCGCTGCGGAGCTCGACGACCACGAAGAAGGCCAGCGCCACGGCGGCAACGGCGAAGGCCAGCAGGACCAGCGCGTTGCCGAAGCCCGCTTCGGACCCGTGGATGATCGCGAAGATCACCCCGAGGAGCCCCACGATGACGAGCGTCTGCCCCGGCCAGTCCAGCTCTCGCTTGTGCTCCGACTTGCTCTCGCGAGCCACGAAGGACACGAGGAACAACGCGGCGATCGCGACGACCAGGACCGGCAGGAACGCCGATCCCAGACCGAATTGCTGGACCATCAGCCCCGAGAGGAGCGGCGAGAGGGCGGCGCCGACGGAGATGGCGACGGCCCACCGCGACAGCGCATGCGCCCGTGTGCGTGCGTCCGGCGAGTATTCGGCGGCCGAGGCGAGGGTGGCGGGAAGAAGCATCGCCGCTCCGAGACCGAGCACGACGAGTGCGATCGCGAGGACCACCAGACTCGCCGCGAAGCAGCCGACCGCGGCGCCCAGGACCACCATCAGCAAGCCGATCTGCATCATTTTCTTGCGGCCGAAGATGTCGCCGATGACGCCGAAGTTCAACTCGAGCAGGGCCGTCGGGGCGAAGACGGCGGCGGTCAGCCAGGTGAGTTGGGTCGCACTGGCTCCGTAGGTCGCCTGGATCGTGTCGTTGAGGGGAGCGAGAACGGTCAGACACATCTGCGCCGGGAGCACGGCCGCCGCCGACGCCCAGATGGTCGGGTGGTGGACGAGGTGCGGTGTGGATGCGGTCTCACGGGATGACATGGCGAAGCTACCTCCTTGTAGCAGTCGGTATCCGGGGGCCGGGGTGCCCCCGACATCCGAACCGGGTGTTCACGCCAGTCTCATCAGCCCAGCCCGCAGGATTCTGCGCGCGGCACGAGGAAGAGATCTATCGTGTTTGTTGTCCGACGACAGTGAGGTGCGGGATGCGACAGTGGATGACGGCCCTCCGGGCCTCACGCAAGGTGGCTCCTGCCTCGTCCCCCGCTCTCCGTGCCTGGGCCGCGGAGCGCGTCGGTCAGGACGCGGTGGAGTGGGCCGCCGAAGTGACCGTGGCCGTGCTGGAGGCCCTGGTCGTGCGGCGTTCTTCCCAGTCCGGGCCGACGGAGGTGGCCGGCGCGCGGGGCTGTGAGGAGTGCACGCTGGTGGCCCTGGTCGGCCTCGCCGACGAGGGGCTGACGATCGTCACGCCCGAGGCCGCGCTGGATGACGCCCGCGTCGCGGCTCGCGCCGACATCGCCCTGGAGCGGCTCCTCCGCGTCGCCTGGGGATGTCACGCGGAGGTCCAGGAGCGGTTGCCCACGCTGGTCCAGTCATCCGTGCCACCGGCCGTCATGATGAGGGAGGTGCGGTACCTGGTGTCCCGGCTCACGGCGTGCATCGATCAGTACATCAGCGATATCAGCAACGCCTACGCGGAAGAGCAGCGAGAGACGGAAGGTCGCCTTCTCGCCGGGCGCCGCCGCGTGGTGGACGCCGTCCTCAACGGCGCTCCCGCGCCCGAGGGATCCGAACGGGTGCTGGGGCTGAGATGGACCGATCACCACGTCGCCGCCGTGGGGTGGTCGTCCGCGGGGAATCGCGCCCTGCACACCGAGGACAACGCGCAGCGTTTCGCTCGGCAGGTGGCGCGAGCGTTCGGCGGGTCCTCCCTCATCGTGGAGCGCGGAGACCACGTCGAGTTCCATTGGTCTCTCCCCCGCCCGGAGAGCTTCGACCCCGGGGTGGTCCGTCGCGAACGCCCCGGCGGGATGAGACTCGCCGTCGGTTTCGTCGCCCCGGGGATGCGGGGGTTCGTCGCCAGCACCCGCGCGGCGCGCAGCGCCCGCTCGATCGGCCTGCGCATGGGGCATCCCCCGGACGTCGTGGAGTACGACGAGGTGAGCGTTCTCGCTCTGGCATCCAGCGACTGGGGTCAGGCCGGCGAGTTCGTGCGCCGGGAGATCGGAGGCCTGATCGGGGATGATCCCGGATCGGCGTCCATCCGCGACACGCTGTGCCAGTTCCTCATCAGCGGGAGGAGCCGGCAGGTGGCTGCAGCCGCGACACATGTGGCACCGACCACCGTCGCCTACCGTGTCCGGCGCGCAGAGGAGATGCTGGGCCGCTCCAGCACGACGAGGGTGCAGGAGACGATCTTGGCCCTCCAGCTCGCTCACGCGTTTCCGGAGCTCCTTGAAGAGAGGTCATCGCCGCTCCCCGCCTGAGCTCACTGTGCGATGGCCAGACGCCGGGCGATCCGTGACGCGGCCGCGCGAAGCGCGCTCGCCGCGCGCTCGCGCTCCGCGGCGGGAAAGCGGGAACCCACCGCGACGATGCTGAGGCCGGCGACGACGTCGTCCTGGGGGCCGTGGATCGGCGCCGCGATGCCGACGGTGTCCGCGTCGACGTGTGCCTCGGTGATGACGTAGCCGGCTCGTCTGATCTCGCGAAGCCGCCGGATGATCGCCTCCGGATCGACGAGCGTGTGCGTCGTGAACCGGCGCAGGGGGCGCTGCAGGAGCGCTCGAGCGGATTCCTCCGGCAGCCAGGCGAGATTGACCAGCGCAGAGGCGCCCGCGTTGATCGGGAGTTCCACACCCGGGTCGTAGGACAGGCGCAGGAACTGTCCGTGCCACTCCTCGCGTTCGACGCAATGGATCGAGTGCCCGCCCAACCGGGTCAAGAGGACGGTCTGCTGGAAGTCATCCGCCAGGCGACGCATCTCCGGCAGCGCCAGCCGAGAGACTCCGAACCCTTCCCGGGCGACGCGTGCCAGTTCGAGCACCCGTACACCGAGTCGGAAGGTCCCCTCTCCGGTGTCCTCCAAGAACTGGTGCGCCACGAGCGACTGCAGATACCGGTATGCCGTCGCGCGGCTGAGGTGAAGAAGACGACCGATGTCGGCCGCGCTGTGCAGGGGCGAATCGGCGGTGAAGAGTCCGAGGATCTCCAGCGCCCGATCAGCGGTCGAGTTGCGCGTTCCCGTCTGTGGGGACATACGAACCACAATCTCATATATCGAGACAGAGCGTCTTGATTAACGAGACACGGCGCTCGTAGGTTTCGTCAGAGCCACAGGCGAAAGGCGGATGACGTGAGACAAGGGACGCAGCAGGCGGAAGTGCTCGTGGTGGGCGCGGGTCCTGTCGGACTGACTGCCGCTGCCCTTCTGTCTTCGCGAGGGCATGAGGTCGTCGTCCTGGAGCGGAACTCGAGCACGAGCGACGAACCCAAGGCCATCTCGATCGACGACGAGGCGCTGCGCACGTTCGCGCAGGCGGGCCTGGACGGGCCCCTTCTCCCCCTGATCCTGCCGGGCTCCGGAACGCGGTATTACGGAGCGGATGGCGCCGCCCTGTTCCACGCGGGGACGGACCACCCGTTCCGGTTGGGATTCCCCTTCAAGAACCCCTTCGCGCAACCCGACCTGGAGCGAGAGCTCCTCCGGCACCTTCGTGCACGTCCGAACGTCCGGTTCCACTTCGACACGGTGGTCCAGTCCGCGGATCAGAGCCCCGACGGGGTCTCCGTCGACGCCGTCTCGGCGGGGGTCGCACGGTCGTACGCCGCTGAGTACCTCATCGGCGCCGACGGCGGACGCTCCGTCGTGCGCTCCGCCATGGACGTGCGGCTCCAGGGACGCTCCCATCCGGACCTCTGGCTGGTCGTCGACACGCGGAACGACGCCCACGTCGAGCGGTACGGGATGCACCACGGCGATCCCCGGCGCCCGCACGTGATCGTGCCCGGGCGCGAAGGCCGATGCCGCTACGAGTTCCGCCTCTTCGACGGCGAGGCGACCGCCGGCGAGGAGCCGTCGTTCGAGCTCCTGCGCGACGTGCTCTCTCCCCACCGCGCACTCGAGCCCGAAGACGTCGAGCGCGCCGTGGTCTACCGCTTCCACGGCCTCGTCGCCGACCGGTGGCGGAAAGGGCGCATGTTCGTGATGGGCGACGCGGCGCACATGATGCCTCCCTTCGCGGGCCAAGGGCTCAACTCCGGCATCCGGGATGCGGCGAACCTGTGTTGGAAGCTTTCCTCCGTGCTGCACGGCACGGCGCCGGAGACCATCCTCGACAGTTACGAGGCGGAGCGGCTGCCGCACGCGCTCCAGTCGGTTCGACTGTCCGAGAAGCTCGGCCGGGTCGTGATGACGGTGTCCGAACGACTGGCGACGTTCCGCGACGATGCCGTGCGACGGGCGCTGGACACCACCGGAGGTCGCGAGTTTCTCGAGAACATGCGATTCCGCCCGCCGGCACGCTTCACGTCCGGGCTCGTCACGGGTGACGGAGAAGGAATCGGATGCCAGGTGGGTCAGCCGCGGGTCTTCGCGACCCCGGGCGGGCGGATCAGCATGTTGGACGACGTGGTCGGCGATGGGTGGGCTCTCTTCGACGTCGAGGTCAGCACACCGCTGTCGGCGACGCTGCCCTCGTCCGTCGCACGTTTCGATGTCGCGCTCAGCGAGGAACGACGGATAGACCCCGGGGCGCGCACGCTGCTGGACGTCGACGGCTCCCTGCTGCGCGAGTTCACCCCGTGGCGCGGCCGCCGCGTCCTCGTGCGTCCCGATCACGTTGTGGCCGCCGCGTGGGAACCCGTTGACGACGCCACCGTCGTCACCGAAATCACGACCTGGTTCGTCGGTGAACCGGTCCTCGCCGGCGGAGTGTCCGCCGAGCACGAATGAGAAAGGCAGACAGATGACCAGACCGCAGCGTGTGCTGTTGAAGGAGAAGAGTCCGGCCGGTGTCCTCCGGCGGACAGCCGTCTCGCACATCGGCTTCCGCGTTCCCGACCTACAGGTCACGACCCGGTTCTATGGGCGCGTGCTGGGGATGCACGTGCACGACATCACCGACGAGCGCGTACGGCTGGGGTGGGGTGCGGGGCACCACGTCCTGGAGCTGCGCGAAGGAGAGAAGGGCCTTCACCACTATGGCTTCGAGGTGCGCGATGACGGCGGACTCGACGGCATCCGGGAACGGCTGAACGACGCGGGCATTCCGTTCGAGCCGCTCTCGGCCGACTACGTCGATCACGCGGTCGGAGACGCGGACGGAATCGTCGTCACCGATCCCGACGGGACCGCCGTTCACTTCCACACCACGGTCGCCCGTCCGGGTGAGAACGCCGCGGACCCCGGGCGCCGGCCGATCAAATTCCAGCACACCACCCTGGGGACGGCGGATGTCCAACCCGTCGTCGACTTCTTCACCACGATCGGATTCCGCGTGTCGGACCAGCTCGCCGACGGACGATTCTGCTGGCTGCGCAGCGACCGGGATCACCACACTCTCGCCGTGGTGAACGTGGGGATCGGCGGTGACCTCGACCACTACTCGTACGACCTCGCCGAGTGGGAGGACTTCAAGTCGTGGTGCGACCGGTTGACCGAGTTGGACGTCCCGGTCGCGTGGGGACCGGGGCGCCACGGACCGGGGAACAACCTGTTCGTGTTCTTCGACGACCCCGCAGGCACCCACATCGAGCTCTCCGCGGAGATGGAGAAGTTCTACGACGACCGCGTCGAGTACACGCCTCGACGGTGGACGCCCACGCCGGGTTCCGTGAACCTGTGGGGCGGCCAGCTGCCGGTGTGGCGCAAGACCAGCGAAGGGAACTGACGGATGCCGTACATCAGCTATCTGTTCGAGGGCGCCGCCCACGTGGGCGAGGTGGTCGGCGACGGCGTCGTCCCCCTCGACGGGCTGAGCGAGATCGGTCGTGACACCGCCGGCGACACCCTGGCATCCGCGCCGCGCGACACCCGTCGGACCGTCCCGCTGAACGAGGTCGACCTGCTCCCCGTCGTCCCCCACGCGGGGAAGGTGTTCTGTGTCGGCTTGAACTACCTGTCCCATGTCGATGAGACGAAGCGGGATCTCCCGGACTACCCCGTCCTCTTCCCGAAGTTCGGGTCGAGCTTCATCGCGGCGGGGACGCCGATCCCCCTCCCGCCGGAGTCCGGTCAAGTGGACTACGAGGCGGAGCTCGCGGTCGTGATCGGCACGTCCGGACGTCGGATCGCGGAGGCGGATGCTCTGGCGCACGTCATGGGGTACACCATCGCCAACGACGTCACGATGCGCGACTTCCAGTACAAGACGCACCAATGGTTGCCGGGCAAGGCGTGGGACGTGTCCACGCCGCTCGGCCCCGCTCTGTTCCTCCCGCATGAGGTCGACCTCGAGGGGGCGCGCATATCGCTCACCCTGAACGGCGAACGGCTCCAGGACTCGGACCTGTCCCGCTTGATCTTCAGCGTCCCCTTCCTGATCTCGACGATCTCCACGTTCACCACGTTGGAACCGGGGGACGTGATCCTCACCGGAACCCCTGGCGGGGTGGGGTACCGACGCGAGCCGCAGGTCTTCCTCAGGCCCGGGGACCGCGTCGAGGTGAGCATCGCGGGGTTGGGAACGCTCGCCAACCCCGTGGAGGAAGAACGGACTCTCCCCTGAGCCTCGCGGCGACCGAGTGCACGATCTCGCTTCGACAACGCCGATCACGGCCCTCGGCGACCGCCTCCTCACGAGGGACGATCGAGGGGGCGCACCGTCCCGCCGCCTCCCGGCGCCCCGCCGGGATACGCTGGTGTGCGGCGCCCGCCCGTGCGGGCGCGCTGCACACTATGAAGACCTCTTCCCTCGCCACCCTCCGGCTCGATGCACCGGTGCTCATCGTCGGCGACGGCCGGATGGGCCGGGCGCTCGCTGCCGCGCTCACCGCTGCCGCCGTGCCGCTGATCGGTCCCGCCCCCCGGGGCGAGAACGGTGCCGACGCCGGCATCGTACTGTTGGCGGTGCCGGATGCCGCGATCGCCGCGGCGGCGCGCGCCCTCGCTCCCGGTCGCCTCGTCGGACACCTCTCGGGCGCGCTGGACCTTTCGGTCCTTGCGCCGCACGAGGCGTTCGGCATCCACCCCCTCATGACGGTCACCGGGGCCGGCGCATCGTTCTCAGGTGTGACGGCCGCCCTGGCGGGCACGACTCCGCGTGCTCATGCGGTCGCTGAGGCGCTCGCCGATGTGCTGGGAGTGACCGGTGTCATCGTGCACGATGACGACCGTGCGGCCTACCACGCCGCCGCCTCGATCGCCGCGAACTTCCTCGTCACGCTCGAGGGGATGGCCGAGGACCTCGCCGCCACCGCCGGCGTCGATCGAGAGGCGCTGGTCCCGCTCGTGCGCGCCGCCGTCGACAACTGGGCGGAACGCGGGGCGGCGTCCGCTCTCACCGGACCGGTCTCGCGTGGCGACAGCGCCACCGTCGACCGCCAGCGCCGGGCGATCGCCGAGCGGCTCCCCGACCGCTTGGCCCTTTTCGACGCGCTCGTCGACGCGACCCGGGACCTCGCGGCGGCGCAGCGCGCCGGAACGGCGGCGGCCCCGTGAGCCCGCGCATCGTCCGCACGGTCAGCGAACTACGAACCGTCCTCGCCCCGAGCCGTGCCGACGGCGTCGGTTTCGTGCCGACCATGGGGGCGCTCCACGAAGGGCACCTCTCGCTGCTGCGCGCTGCGCGGTCCGAGAACGGCACCGTCGTGCTGTCGATCTTCGTGAACCCGACGCAGTTCGGCGAGGCAGCCGATCTCGATGCGTACCCGCGCACCGAGGCGGCCGACGTCGCCCTCGCCGCCGAAGCGGGCGTCGACCTCGTCTTCGCCCCTTCCGTCGACGAGATGTACCCGACAGGGTTCGCCACGACCGTGTCGGTGGGCGGTCCCCTCAGCGAGACCCTGGAGGGAGCCGTCCGGGGACGGTCCCATTTCGATGGTGTCGCCACGGTCGTCGCGAAGCTTCTCCTCGCCGTCCAGCCCGATCGCGCGTACTTCGGAGCGAAGGATGCGCAGCAGGTCGTCGTGGTCCGCCGCATGGTGGCCGATCTCGGCATCCCGGTGGACATCGTCACGCGCCCGACCTCTCGCGAGGCAGACGGTCTGGCACGCTCGAGTCGCAACACGCGCCTCTCCCCCGACCAACGCGAGATCGCGGCCGCGGTCCCCCGGTCGCTCCGGGCTGCGCAGGATGCCTTCGCCCTCGGCGTCCGTGACTCTCACCGACTCGCGGCCGCTGTATGCGCCGAACTCCATGCCGCGGGGCTGGACCCCGAATACGTGGAGACGGTGGACGCCGAGAGCCTGGAGCCGATGAGCGAGGTCGCGCATCCCGCCCTGCTCGCACTCGCGGTACGCGTGGGGCCGGTGCGACTCATCGACAACGTCGTGCTGGTTCCCGGTGCCGACGACCGCATCCCCCTGATCTCTCCTGAGAGGACCCGGCCGTGACGCCTTCGAAGGTCACGTTGCGTCGCCTCCGCGAGCTCGCGGCGGAAGGGACGCCGATCGTCATGGTCACGGCGTACGACTTCGCGTCGGGCCGGGTGGCCGAGCGCGCCGGAGTCGACATCGTGCTCGTCGGAGACTCGGGCGCACAGGTGGTCCTGGGCCACCCCGACACCACCTCGGTGACGCTCGACGAGATGCTCATGCTCGCCAAGGCCGTCCGCCGAGCGGTGCGGACGCCGTTGCTGGTGTGCGACCTGCCGTTCGGGTCGACCGAGGTCAGCGACGAGCAGGCCGTCACCACCTCGGTCCGATTCGTGCACGAAGCCGGCGCCGAGGCCGTCAAGATCGAGGGGGCGAGTCCCGCGCGCCTCTCGCGGCTGCGGGCGATCGTCGACGCCGGCATCCCGGTCGTGGGCCATGTCGGCCTCACCCCGCAGACGGCGACCGCGCTCGGCGGCCTTCGCGCGCAGGGCCGCACCCCCGACGACGCCATCCGCGTGGCCGGCGACGCGCTCGCCGTGCAGGATGCCGGCGCGTTCGCCCTGGTGATCGAAGCCGTTCCCTCCGATGTGGTGTCCGAGATCCGACGGGCCCTGCGTATCCCCGTCATCGGTATCGGTGCCGGCACGGCGGACGGACAAGTGCTCGTGCAGCACGACCTCCTCGGGATCACCGAGGGCCGCGCCCCGGTCTTCGTCAAGCGGTATGCCACGATCGGCGATGCGATGGTCGAGGGCGTGGAGACCTACGCGCGCGAGGTACGCGAGGGCGCGTTCCCGGCGCCGGAGAACGAGTACCCGACCTCGGCCGAGGTGGCCGCCGCCGTGCGAGAGTTCCTCGGGACGCAGAGCAGACGAAAATGAGCGACGAGGGAACCGTTCGCCGGGACCGCGAGCAGCGATGACGTCGCGACGCTCGGCGCTGTCGTCTGCGGGCAAACAGCGGGGATGACGCGCCGAGGCGGAGTCGTGAGGAGACCTCCGCTCTTCCGCTTCTTCGGCTCCCCGCCCCCGCACCTGCCGCTCGGTTCGCTGATCACGCTTCGGCGAGCGCGCAGAGCCGGCTCGCGGGCACCGCGAGGACCGCATCGAGCTCGCTGAGAAGATGGCGACCCACCACCTCTGGCGCGAACCGGGCGGCGGCACGGCGGGCGTGCGCAGAGGCGTGCTCCCAGCGATCGTCGTCCTCGAGCAGCGCCACGATCGCTCTTGCGATGCCCGACACGTCATCGGGAGCGACCAGGATGCCACCATCACCGATGATCTCGGCCGGCCCGTACCGCACGTCGAAGGAGACGACCGGCAGTCCTGCCGACATGGCCTCGATGATCGCCAGCCCCTGCCCCTCGAACGCGCTGGTCGAAAGGAAGGCGCGCGCCTGCTCCATGGCGGTGCGTACGTCATCGCTGTGTCCGCGGAGACGAACCGCGCGCTCCAAGCCCCGCTCACGGATCAGGGCGGCCAGGCGATCACGCAGAGGTCCGTTTCCGTAGACGTCGAGGCGCGCACGGGGCCGCAGCCGGACGACTTCCTCCCAGGCCCGCACCGCGAGATCGACGCGCTTCTGATCGACCAGGCGGCACGCCATGATCACCACATCGGCGCTTCTGCGTGGCGCGGCCCGCCGGGACGGTCTCGGCAGGATGGCAGACGGCACCGATGCGAACGGCACCCGGTGCGGGAAGCGCTGGTCGACCTCGCTCCGCTGCGCGTGGGTGGGCCAGACGACGAGATCGAAGTTGTCCATCCCCTCCAACCAGCGCCGCCACCCGTCGTCCCGCAGGGGCGCCGACCTGTCGAACGGGGAGGCGAGGTGGGAGTTGTGCACCGTGTGGACGATGCGAACTCGCGGATCGCGCCACCGGTGCAACACCTCCCCCACCTGACGCGACTCGCAGATCACGACCAGCTGACGCTCGTCGTCGCCCGCGGCCGCACGGAGACCTTCTGCGACGTGCGAAAGCCACGCGACGTACAGCTCCCCGAATCCGGAGAGGACGAGGTCGCGGTCGCCGTCATGGATCACGACGTTCGCTTCGGACAGATACCACCCCGACGGATCGTTGATGACCGGCAACGACAGCACGGGCGTCCCCTGATCGTCGCGAAGCTGACGATATGCCAGACCCGGAGTAGGTTCGCCCGGCCGGGCCGAGGCGCTCAACCAGCGCGGATCCCGCAACGCCTCGTCGAAGAGATTGCGCATCGTGAAGGACTCTGAGGGCATGCCGCTCTCGATCGCGAAGGCAGCGGCGTGCTCGCGATCGTGCGGCGGACCGGCATCCAGGGTCAGAAGAAGCGGCGGCGACGCGCCGGCCCGCTGAACGGCGAGGAGGCGGGACATGACGGCGACGGCATAACCACCGTCCTTCTCCGGAGCGAATCGGCTGGTCAGGACGACCACATCGGCATCGAACGATCCTGTCATCACGGTCTCCTGAGGTCGGGGGGAAGAGGATGGGGATTTTGACAGTAGGGACCTAGTACCGTACGCCGACTCAGCGTTTCTATGAATGGGCTGGGCAAATGAGCCGGATCGTGCGTGTCCGCCGCACGACGAAGAATTCGGCTCCCCCCCGACGTGCGCTCACCGAATTCGACGGGAAGATGCCGGACGCCTGCCAACGCCTGAGGCTCGGACGGCGCCGGGCGTCGGGCGATCAGGAGCTCAAGACGTTGCGCCTGAAGACCTCGACGAACCAGTCCGTGAGCTGTTGCTCGGACCATCCGAAGTCGCGTACATACAGCTGGTACGGGTCGAAGCTGCTGATCAGTGCGAGCGTTCCAGCTGTGATCTCCTCCGGTTGATCACGCCGGACGATCCCGCGATCCGCCAGCAGACGGACGATGGTCCGGTTGTCGCGGAGTCGACGCTCCATCAGGGATCGGTAGAGCTCGGCCACGCTCTCGTCTTGAGCTGCCCCGTCTTGAACGGCACGCCACATGTCGATGCCCTTCCCGTGCACCGAGACGGAGAAGTCGGCGTATGCGCGCGCCATCTCGTTCGTGTCCTCGATCGCGAAGATGCGCTCGATGTCTTCGCGGGCGGCGACGGGATCGGCTCCTTCCTGCCCCGTGAAGGCGTACTCGAACGCGGCGATCAGCAGCGCGGCCTTGGGCCCATGCGCAGCCACCGACTCGGCTGAAACCTCCGCCTCGCGGCCGATGAGGGCGAGCGTGGAACGGGAGTACCCGTACTGCGAGAAGCACGCGACAGCCGCTTGCACGATCTTCCGCCGCGTCTCCTTCGCTTGCGCCTCTCTGAGGGGCGATCGATAGACGCGTCGCTCAGGGCTTCTCGACGTGGTGTTTGACTTTGTCGCCATATTCACTACAGTACCACTAATTCAATACTTGCCACTTAGCGAAAGTCCTGTGATGAAGCTTCTCCTGTGTTCCAGTCCGATCTTCGGCCACGTCAGCCCCCTGATCACCGTCGCCGCCAGTCTCACCGAGGCAGGCCACGACGTGATCTTCCTGACGGGTCGCAAGTACCAGGCGCGCGTCGAAGACGCCGGTGCCACCTTCGTCGCGCTTCCCGCCGAAGCCGACTACGACGACGCCGACCTCGAGGCGTGGCTGCCGGACCGCTCCTCGCGCAAGGGACTGGATGCGGTGGTGTACGACATCACCGGCATGTTCCTGCGTCCCCTGGCCGCCCAGCACCGGGCCGTTCACTCCCTACGCCAGGCTCATTCGTTCGACGCCATCGTCGGGGAGAGCGCCTTCCTGGGGCTCCTCCCGACTCTGTTGAAAGAGAAGCCTGGACAGCGCGAACCCATCGTCGGCATCTCCGCTCTGCCGGTGACGCAGAGCAGCGTGGACGCGGCGCCCTTCGGCCCGGCTCTGGCCCCCGGCAAGGGGCCCGTCTCGCGCCTTCGCAACAGGGCACTGAACACGATGCTGGCGAAGGGACCGTTCCGCCCCCTGTACGCGGCCTTCGGGGACGCGCTCGCCGAATGCGGTGCGCCCGGGGAGCCGCGCGTCTTCTTCGATGCGCCGACCACCTACGACCTCTTGCTGCAGCTCAGTGCGCCGGAGCTGGAGTATCCCCGTCGGGAGCTCGGCGAGAACGTACGGTTCCTCGGACCGCTTCGCCCGGCGGCGGCGAAGGCGGACGTCGCCCTGCCTGACTGGTGGGCGGACCTCGACGGCAAGACGGTGGTCCACGTCACGCAGGGCACCATCGACAATGCGGACATGACGCGCCTGATCGCGCCGACCATCCTCGGGCTCGCCACCGAGGACGTCATCGTGGTCGCCACGACCGGGGGAACACCCGTAGACGCAGTACATCGGGCGTGCGGAGGAACGATTCCGGGCAACGCTCGCGTGGCCGAGTTCATCCCCTACTCGGCGTTGCTGCCCCGCACCGACGTCGTCGTCACCAACGGCGGGTTCGGCGGTGTGCAGCTCAGCATCGCCGCGGGCGTTCCTCTCGTCCTCGCGGGGGCCACCGAGGACAAGCCGGAGGTGGCTGCCCGAGTCGCGTGGGCCGGCGCGGGCGTCAATCTCAAAACGGGAACCCCCACGCCCGGGGCCGTCACTCGGGGCGTCCGTGCGGTCCTGAAGGGTCATTACCGGTCGCGTGCAGAGGAGATCGCCGCGGCGATGGCGAAAGTGGGCGACCCGCTGCTCGAAATCGAACGCGTGCTGAAGGACGCCGTTTCGACCACACGCCCTCCGACCCCCTGCTGGTAACGCCTCCTCCCTTCCCCACATCAGAAAGAAGCTCATGAACACCGAACCTCGCATCCTCGTCGTTGGGGCCACCGGCTCTCTCGGCGGCGCCGTCACGACAGCACTCCTTGGACGAGGCATCCCCCTGGCCGCCTTGGTGCGACGCCATCGCCCGAGCCTGACCCACCCGCTCGTTCACCAGGAGATCGCGGACCTCGGCGACCGGCGGGCCGTGCGCCATGCCCTGCAGGGAAGGACGCATGCGTTCTACGTCTCTCCACACGAGCCTTCCGAGATCGACTACGCCCGCACGTTCGTCGATGAGGCAGAGAGAGCGGGCGTACGGATCGTGTTCGCCGGCGTGCACTCGAGCCGACGGACCCTGTCCGGACGGCTGCAGGCGACCCTTCTCCGCCGGCTCATGCCCGCCTACCGTGACAAGCTGGCCCTCGCCGCGGACATCGAGAAGCGCGCGACGGACGCCGTCCTCCTCGCCCCGACCGCCTTCTTCCAGAACGACGAGCTGTTCTTGGAGGAGATCTCGGACGGCAAGTATCCCGTGCCCCTCCGCGGCTTCAACATGATCAGCACGACCGATGTCGGTGAGATCGCGGCGAATGCACTCACGCAGGCGGACTTCCCGGCCGGCAGCTACACGCTCATGGGGCCGCGCACCGTCACCGGACAGCTCGCTGCTGCAGTGTGGGCGGACGCCCTCGGCCGTCCCGTCACCTATACGGGCGACGACAGCAGCGCTTGGGAGCGAATCGTGGCCGACCGGTTCCCGCCCGGTCGGAAGGGCACCGACTTCCGCGCGGCGTTCGGCTCGCTCGCGAAGAATCGCCTCGCAACGAATGCTCGCCACCTCGCCACGACGACGGCTCTCCTCGGGCGCGCCCCACAGGACTACAGCGATTGGGCTCGAGAGGTCGCTCTCGCTCGCGGCGTCGCGACCAATCCGGCGGGCTGACCTCCCTCGTCGCGCCTTCGCGCCGCCCGCGCGCCCCGGTCGAGAGCGAGGTCAGGAACGACGGTCTGCCTCCTCGCCCGTCCCCCGAGCGGGGGCCACCCTCTGCGCAGGCAGGCGCACCTCGAAGATCGTCCTTCCCGGACGAGAGAGGGCCGTGATGGTCCCGCCATGGGCGGCGACGATGGCCTGCGCGATCGAGAGTCCGAGCCCGGTGCTGCCGGCGTCGCGGTTACGCGACTCATCCCCGCGGGCGAAACGCTGGAACAGGCGATCGGCCACGGCAGGATCGATCCCCGGACCGGTGTCGGACACGCGCAGAACGGCGTGTTCGCCGTCGTGCAACACCGCGGTCGTCACGACGGTGCCCGGCGGAGTGTGGGTGTGCGCGTTGCGCAGCAGGTTCGCGACCACCTGCCGCAGACGATCCTCGTCGCCCGGGATCGTGAGGGGGGCATCGGTCGCGATCTCCACGCGCCACTCACGCTCGGGATCGACGGTCTGCGCGTCGCTGACGGCATCCACGGCGAGCAGGGGCAGTTCCACATCGTCGCCGCGCAGGCGCTGTCCCGCATCCAGCCGGGCGAGCAGAAGCAGATCCTCGACCAGGGCCCCCATGCGTCGAGCCTCGGACTCGATGCGTTGCAGCGAGCGTCTCTGGGCAGCGCTCATCGGCTCGACGTCGGCGAGCGAGAGCTGCGCATACCCGCGAACGCTCGCCAGCGGTGTGCGCAGCTCGTGGCTGGCATCCGCGATGAACCGACGCAGCTCGCTCTCGCTGTGCTCGCGCGCGGCGAGCGCCGCCTGAACGTGACCCAGGAGTTCGTTCAACGAGGCGCCGACGCGACCCACCTCCGTGCGCGGATCGGTGTCGGCGGCGTCCACTCGATCGGGGATGTCCACGTCCCCGCGTCCGAGGGTTCGGCCCGACACCCGCTGGGCGACGGCGGCGACTCGTTCGAGGGGACGCAGACTTCGGCGCACGAGCAGCGAGGAGCCCGCGACCGCAGCGAGGAGGGTGACGGCACCGACGCCGACGAAGATCGCCGTGAGCGCGCGCGTCGTCGCCTCGGCGTCGCCCACCGACAGACCGGCCACCACGGTGTCGCTTCCGACCGTGCGAGCCGCGACCCGGAACGCGCCGAGGTCGCCGTCGAGGTCGACCGTCACGGGGCCGTTTCCGGAACGCAGGGCGGCGGCGAGCGTGGCCACCTGCTCGTCGGACAGGGAGACCTCGGTGCCGTCGCCGCGCGCGTATCCGGACGTCAGGGCCTTCCCGTCGCTGCCGATCACCGCTTGGAGCGACCCGACACGTGGGGAGGGTCGCGCCGTCTCCGACGCGTCGGACCGCGGAGTCTCCGATTTCTCGGGCGCCGCGCTCATGCCCCCCGGGATGGCCGCGGCACGAACGCCAGCGAACTGAAGCGCTGCGGAGACCTGCTCGTCCAGCCGGTCGTACACGAACGCCCGCAGCGCGGTGATCGTCGCCAGACTCATCACGACGATGGCGACGGCGACCAGGCTGCTCGCCCCGACGACGAGGACGCGCTGCAGAGTCTGTGGTCGGCGGGTCATGAGGCCTTGATCGTGTACCCCACACCGCGGACGGTGTGGATGAGCGGGTCACGGCCCGCGTCGATCTTTCGCCGCAGGTACGAGATGTAGATCTCCACGACACCGCTGTCGCCCCCGAAGTCGTATCCCCACACGGCGTCGAGGATCTGCGCCTTGCTCACGACCCGGCGCGCGTTCTGCATCAGGTAGCGCAACAGCTCGAACTCTTTCGCGGTGAGCTTGATCGGGATGCCACCCCTCTTCACCTCGTACGCCTCCTCGTCGAGCGCGAGATCGCCGACACGCAGAAGCGTGTCCGCCGCCGCAGCGGCCGCGACATGGCGCCGTGCCATTCCGCGCAGGCGCAGGATGACCTCTTCGAGGTTGAACGGCTTGGTCACGTAGTCGTCGCCGCCTGCGGCAATCCCGGCGATCCGATCCTCGACGGCATCCTTGGCGGTCAAGAAGAGCACCGGCAGGTCATTGCCCGCCGCCCGGATGCGAGTCAACAACTCGACGCCGTCCAGGCCGGGCATCATCACGTCGAGGACCAGGAGGTCCGGATCGAAGCCACGCATCAGCTCCAGCGCCTCGCGACCGTTCGTGGCGGCGCGGGCGTCCCACCCCTCGTTGCTCATAGCCATGCGCAGCAGCTCACCGAGGTTGACCTCGTCGTCGACGACGAGGGCACGCACGGGCGAGCCGTCGGGACGGGTCAGCGGCAGTCGAGGCGCAGGCATGTGCATCAGCATGCCGTGTACGCGGCCGCGGGGCACGCCCTCGCACGGCCGCATATGCGGTTCATAGGAACGATGAGGCAACGGTGAGGCCCGCGTTCCTACCTTCGGGTCGACGGCCGCACCCCGCGCCGGAAGGAGAAGCATGTACTGGACGTACCTGAGGCGCGAACTCTCGGGCCGCACGAAACAGACCGTGATCGTCGCCGTCGGACTCGCCGTCGCGATCGCGCTCGTCATCGTCGTCAACGCCCTCTCTGCGGGCGTGCGCGACGCCCAGTCCCAGGCGCTGTCGTCGGTGTACGGCGTGGGCACCGACCTGACCGTGACCGGGGCTCAGACGCAGCCCGCCGAGGGCGGCGGAGGTCCCCGCTTCGACTTCGGCGCCGAAGATGGATCGACCGAAGACGGCACGACGTCGCTCAGCCAGTCGCGTCTGATGACCGACTTCCTGCGCGAGACGCTCGACGCCTCCACCGTGACCACCGTCGCCGATCTCGACGGAGTCGCCGCCGCCACGGGGGCGCTCTCGCTGACGAACACCACCTTCTCCGGGGAGATCCCCGACCGCAGCGCGATGTCCGGATCGGACGGCACGCAGGACGGAGGCATGGGAGGTCCGCCCGCGGGCGGACCGAACGGCGACGGCGGCAGCGCCTTCGGCATCGAGTCGTTCAGCGTGCTCGGCGTGGACCCCGCCGCGACCGTGGGACCCCTGTCGTCCATCACCGTCTCCGACGGACGCGCACTCACCGCGTCGGACGCGGGGACCGACGTCGCCGTGATCGATGCGACCTACGCCACTGCCAACGATCTCACCGTCGGCGGCACGATCGACGTGGGGGGCACCGCCCTGCAGATCGTCGGCATCGTGGCATCCGCGTCGGCCGAAGCCGACACCGCCGCGAACGTGTACCTTCCCCTCGACGTCGCGCAGGAGCTCGCGGGCGTCGGCGACGTGGTCTCGACCGTCTATGTGCAGGCGACATCGGCGGATGCCATCGACGCCGTGCAGAGTGAGGTGTCGGCCGCGCTGCCCGATGCGACGGTGAGCACGCAGTCCGAGCTCGCCTCCACCGTGTCCGGGTCGCTGTCCAGCGCGTCGTCGCTCATCACGAACCTCGGCACGTGGCTCTCGATCGTCGTGCTCGCCGTGGCCGTGGCCCTCGCGGTGCTGTTCACCCTCTCGGGTGTCGCCCGGCGTACGCGGGAATTCGGCACCCTCAAGGCCATCGGGTGGTCCAACGGCCGGGTCGTGCGTCAGGTCGCCGGAGAGTCGCTCGTGCAGGGACTCATCGGAGGCGCCGCAGGTCTCGTGCTCGGGCTCGGCGGCATCCTGCTGGTGAACCTCATCTCCCCGACGATCTCGGTGACGTCCTCGTCGACCGACGCCACCGGTGCGGGCGGGCAAGGGGGCCCCGGGATGGGCGGCCCCGGCGGCTTCGGACAGGCCGCGCAGCAGGCCACGGACATCGTCCTCAACGCTCCCGTGACACCCACCGTCGTGGTCGCGGCGGTCGGGATCGCCGTGCTCGGCGGAGTCCTCGCGGGTGCCTTCGGCGGGTGGCGCGCCGCTCGCCTCAGCCCGGCGGCCGCCCTCCGCGCCGTCGCCTGACCGGCTTCCGTTCTCATCCTCGAAGGAGACATCATGACCATGACAGCCACGTCCTCCACCGCCGACCCGGCGGCGAACGCCACGGCGTACCGTCTCGACGGCGTCACCCGCACGTATCGTCAGCGGGAGCGCTCGGTGACGGCGCTCGCGGGTATCGATCTCGAGATCGCCGCCGGGGACTTCGTCACGATCCAGGGGCCGACCGGCGGCGGCAAATCGACGCTGCTGCAGATGCTCGGTGCGCTGGACCGTCCGACCTCGGGCAGCGTCCGCCTCGGCGACCTCGATCTCGCCCGCGCGTCGAACGGTGAACTCGGTCGCGTCCGCGCCGCGGAGATCGGTTTCGTGTTCCAGGGGTTCAACCTCATCCCCACGCTCACCGCCGCCGAGAACGTCCAGATGGGGCTCGAGCCGCTCCGGCTCGACCGGGACGAGCGCCATCGTCGGGTCACCGAGGCGCTCGACCGCGTCGGCCTCGCCGACCGTCACGATCACCGGCCGGGAGAACTCTCCGGCGGCCAGCAGCAGCGTGTCGCCATCGCCCGCGCGGTGGCCAAGCAACCGAAGGTTCTTCTGGCCGACGAGCCGACGGGCAACCTCGACGAGCACATGCGCGACGAGATCCTCGACGTGCTCGACGCCCTCAACGGCGAGGGGCTCACACTCGTCGTCGTCACCCACGACTCGGCCGTCGCCCGCCGCGCACGGCGGCGGCTGCGCCTGGCGAAGGGGGCGATCAGCGACATCACGCGCGCGTGAGACCCGCTGCTGCCGGCGACGTCACCGCGCCGGCAGCAGCGCGAGCACGAAGCAGCCGACGGCGGCCCCGGCGAGGACACCCGTGTAGAGCCAGCGGTGATCCGTGCGGGCCAGCCGTGCGTAGATGCCGTTCACCCTGGCCGCCGCCGAGGGGAAGAAGGACCAGACGCCGGCCAGCCCGGCGAACGGTGCGGCGAGCGCGACGAGGAACACCACGAACGCCGCGATCCGCAGGAGGGGGTCTGCCGTCACCCCCTCGGTCACACGACCGGTCATGTACATGATGGGCAGCGTCGTGAAGCCGATGACCGAGCAGCCGAGACCGAGCGCGACATAGCTCCAGGTGCGAGTCCGGGGAGCGATGGTGGCGACCCGGGGCGGGCGCTTCGGCTCACGGAGCTTCCACCCGCCCACCCCGACGGCGCCCACCAGGAAGAGCGCACCGGCGAGGGCGTCCACCCGCGCATCTCGCACGGCATCGGTCGCGCGCGTCTCGGCCGCGGTCACCAACGCGGTCGGGTCGAAGGTCTGCAGCAGGAAGTACAGCACGGTCGCTCCCACGGCGAGACCGACGATCATCCCCCCGATCCTCGGGGCGACCCGGGTGTTCTGGGCCAGCACGTTCGTCGTGGCCGCGTACAGCGCCGGGTTGAGGCCCAGGCTGAGCCCGAGGCCGACGAGGGTGGACAGCGCCGCGACCCAGCGAGCGACGTCGGACACGGCGGGCTCCTCTCCCGCGAACGGGCGGATGCCGCCGAGCGGATGCCTCACAGCGTAGCCGCGGCGGCGAGCCGGGCATCGAGCCGCCACGACGGGGCATCAAGCGGATATGGCGAACAGCCCGCCGATGCCCAGCGCATAGAGCGTGAGCACCACGAACGAGTCCACGCCCATGCCGATGATGCGCCGCTGCGGGCGGAAGATGAGACCCACGACGTAGACGAGGGTCAGCAGCGCCGCCAGCGCCGTCAGGTAGACATCGGCCGCGTTCGCGCGAGGCAGCACCGCGGACCCCGAGATCACGGTCGCCAGCAGGAACAGCACCGGCAGAAACGCATTCCCGCCGAAGATGTCGCTGATCGCGAGGTTGTCGTCTCCCTGGCGGACCGCTTGCAGGCCCGTCGAGATCTCGGGGAGCGAGGTCGCCAGCGCCAGCACCGTCGCACCGAACAGCACGCCCGAGAGGCCGATCTGCGAGGAGGCCGCATCACCCGCGCGCTCCAGCACGACACCGGCGACGAGGGTGGCCAGGGCGGAGAAGGCGAACACGATCGCCGCCTTCCTCGTGCTCATCTTCGTCTCGCCGCCGCTCTTCGTCGATTTCGGGGTCGCATCGGGGGCGCGGCCGTCCTCGTGCCACGGAAGGTGCGATCCGGCACGCTGGACGAGGACCAGCCCGACGATCCACAGGGCGGCGATCAGGACGACGTCGGGCGTGAGGCGCAGCAGCTCCAGCCCGTCGGGCAGCTGGCTCCCGGCGATGACGACGGCGAGGACGGCGACCACCACAAGGCCCTCGAGAACGAGTGCCAGGGATGCCGCGCGATACGTCAGGGGCTTCATCCCCCGGCCGCGCGTACCGAACGCGTCCAGGATGACGAGCACGACCGTCTGCAGCGCGATACCGCCGAGGATGTTGCCGACCGCGACGTCGAGATTGCCCGACATCGCCGCCGAGACGGTGATGGCGATCTCCGGAAGGTTCGTGGCCACGGCCAGCACGATCAGACCTCCGAGCGCGCTGCCCACGTGCAGGCGCGCGTCGAGCACATCGGTCGCCTTGGACAACTGGATACCCGCGGCCCACACCACACCAGCGGCGACGACGAAGATCACGACGAGCAGAGCGAAAGGCAGCGAGTCCACGGGGCCATTAGACAGCCGCCGACGGGTCGCGTCCGTCCCGCTTGCGGAGCGGACGGCGGACACCTACAGCGCTGACGCGAGCCGAACCGGCCAGGAAGAGGCACCGAACGACATCCGCTCCCCCTCCCGCTCCGAATAATCGGAAGACGGCCGTGCTTCGTGCGCCGTCGACGAGGAAGAGGGATGCCATGACGACCGACACCGCGGCCCGCGCCGACGACGCCCCGACCGCCCGGCGCCCGCGCGCGTGGTTCTGGGCCTCGTTGGCCGGATTGGTCTCCGCCGCCGCGCTGCTCGCCGTCGCCGAGCTGTTCGCCGTCCTCGTCGCGCGATCGGCCAGCCCGGTGCTCGCGGTCGGGTCGTTCATCGTCGACGTCGTCCCGCGACCGCTGAAGGAGTTCGCGATCACCGTCTTCGGCGAAGCCGACAAGATCGCGCTGCTGGTCGGCGTCGGTCTCGGGGCCGCGGTCGCCGCCGCCGTCGCCGGCGCGCTGCAGTACCGCCTCCGCCCGGTCGGGGCGATCCTCCTCGGGGCGGGCGGCGCGCTCGCGACCGCCGCGATCATCACGCGCGCGGGAGCCGGCGCTCTTGCCTGGCTGCCTCCCGTGCTCGGCACCGTGACGGGCGTCGCGCTGCTGGTGTTCCTCGTGCGGCGTCTGCGCCGCTGGGTCTCCGCCGCTGCCGGCGACGACGCGACCCAGGCCGGTGTCAACCGGCGTGGCTTCTTCCTCCTGTCCGGCATCGCCGCGGCCACGGCCGTCGTCGTGGGCGTCGGTGCGCGTGTCGTCAACGCCGCGACAGCGTCCGTCGCTGCCGCCCGCGACGCCCTGCGTCTGCCCTCCGCGCGGAGCACCGTGACCGTGCCCGAGGGCGCGTCGCTCGATGTGTCCGGACTGTCGCCGATCATCACGCCGAACGCGGACTTCTACCGTGTCGACACCGCCCTGACCGTGCCGAACGTCGATCCGTCCACGTGGCGTTTGCGCATCGAGGGCATGGTCGACCAGCCGATCGAGCTGAGCTTCGAGGACCTCGTCGGCATGGGTCTCGACGAATACGGCGTCACGCTGACGTGCGTGTCCAACGAGGTGGGTGGCGGACTCGTCGGCAATGCCATCTGGACCGGGGTGCCCATCCGCGACATCCTGCGCATGGCGGGTCCCCAGGCCGACGCCGACATGGTGCTCTCCGAGAGCGTCGACGGGTACACGGCATCCACTCCCCTGTCCTCGCTCACCGACGACGGTCTGGATGCCATCTTCGCGGTGGCCATGAACGGCGAACCGCTGCCCTTCGAGCACGGGTTCCCCGTGCGGATGGTCGTCCCCGGTCTGTACGGCTACGTCTCGGCGACGAAGTGGGTCACAAAGCTCACCGTCACGCGGTTCGACCGGGACGAGGCGTACTGGACTCCGCGCGGGTACTCGGCCGAAGCGCCGATCAAGATGTCGTCACGGGTGGACACCCCGAAGATCGGCAGCCCGGTGTCGGCGGGGAAGGTGCCGATCGCGGGAATGGCCTGGGCGCAGCCGATCGGCGTGCAGGCGGTGGAGGTGAGCATCGACGACGGCGACTGGCAGCAGGCGACACTCTCGACACCCATCAACGACCAGTCGTGGGTGCAGTGGGTGCTGGAGTGGGACGCGCAGCCCGGCTCGCACTACATCACGGTGCGCGCGGTCGACAAGCAGGGGAACGTGCAGATCCAGGAACCGGCGGCGATCGCCCCGAACGGGTCGAGCGGCTGGCAGCGCACCCTTGTCACCGTCAGCTGAGGTTTCGGTCGACGACCAACGAAGGGCCGATGTCAAGCGCTGTTCCCGCCCCTCGGCGGCGGGCATGATCGGCTCATGCCTTCAGCAAGCATCCCGTCGCCCATCGGCCCGATCGCATGAGCGTCCACGAGGACGAGATCTCTTCTGCACCTCTCACGCTGCCCCTTCCCGAGAAGGGGCGACCGATCGCTAGCCTCCGCCGCGACCTGCCGTCGGATTGGGACGGACAGGTCGACCAGTTCGCCATCGTCAAGCTCGACGGCGGCGGTGTGGTGAGCGGCTGGAACCTCGGTGCCGAACTCATCAAGGGCTACGCGGAGCACGAGATCGTCGGCGAGCACTTCTCGCGGTTCTATCGCGAGGAGGACCGGCGGCGCGGCCTGCCGAACAGACTGCTCGCCGCCGCACAGCACGACGGTCATGTCGAGGACACGGGCTGGCGCGTCCGCAAGGACGGCGGCGAGTTCTGGGCGCGCGTGACCATCTCGGCGATCCGCGGCGAGTACGGACAGGTGCTCGGATTCGTCAAGATCGTGCGTGACCTGACCGCTGAGAAGCAGGCAGCCGATGAGCAGGCCGCACTGCAGCGCACTTTCGCCCACGATCTGCTCTCGCCCGTCACGGCGCTCCGCGGCTACCTGGATCTGGTCGCCGAAGAGCTCCCGGCCGACCACCGCCTCATCACGCTGGCCCGCGAGGCGAGCGATCATCTCGTCGGGATGGCCCAGGCGCTCATGTCCGGCGCGATCGCGCGTCCCGAGCGCGGACGTCGCCGCGCGACGATGGATTCCGTGGCGCGCGGAGCCGTCGCGCTCGTGCTCCCCGGCCAGGCGCCGGATCGGGTCGCCTTCGGCAGGATGGATGCCGTTCCGGTCGTCTGTGACGTCCTCGGCCTCCGGCGCGCGGTGGCGAACGTGCTCGAGAACGCGGCGAAGTACTCCGACGACGTCATCCACGTGCAGGTCTACGAGACCGACGAGGGCGCGACCGTAGCGGTGCGCGATGGGGGACGTGGCATCCATCCCGATGACCTGCGGGCGGTGCTGAACGAGGGCGAGCGCGGGCGGTTGGCGGACGCGCGTGACGGCGGCAGCGGCATCGGACTGGCCAGCGTCCGACAGATCGCTCAGGAGCACGGCGGCAGGGTGCGGATCTCGAGCGAGCTCGATGTCGGCACGACCGTGACCCTGACCATCCCCCGTGCCGACGACGAGGTCACGCCGATCGGATGAGGCGTGCTCCCGCCGACTCGACCTCGGTGAGTGCCGCGGCACTCGAATCGGGGTGCACACCCGCGACGAGGTCGGTGAGCACGCGCACGGTGCGGCCGGCCGCGAGGGCGTCGAGCGCGGACGCGCGCACGCAGTAATCGGTGGCGATGCCGACGATGTCGATGTCTCGGATGCCGTGGTCCTCGAGGAGCCGGTCGGCCGTGAGACCGTCGTCGGTCACCCCCTCGAAGAGCGAGTACGCCGGCCTGCCCTGACCCTTCTTGAGGTGGTGGGTGACGCGGCGCGTGTCGAACACCTCGTCGTAGTCGGCGCCGTAGGTGCCACCGACGCAGTGCACGGGCCAGGTGTCGACGAAGTCGGGCTGGGACGAGAAGTGTCCGCCGTTGTCGTCGTCGCCGTTGTGCCAGTCGCGCGACGCGACGACGATGGCGTAGTCGTCGGCGTGGGCGTCGAGGTAGCGCGAGATGCGCGCGGCGACCTCGTCGCCTCCCACCACCCCGAGAGCTCCGCGCTCGGTGAAGTCGTTCTGGACGTCGACGATGAACAGTGCCCGGCTCATGCTCCGAGCCTACGCGCGACCGCCCACACCGGGCCCTGTCATCCCCGCGTGAACAGCAGGATGATCGAGACGAGGAACGCCACGGCGCCCAGGCCGAGGACGCCGGTGGCCAGCAGCGCGACGAAGCGGACGAGCGGGGAGAACGACGTCAACCGCATGCGGTGCCGCGATCCGCGCCGGGCGAAGATGTCGGCCATGTCGGCGCGACCGATACGCGCGTCGTCGTGGGGCGACAGGGGCGCCTCGTTGACTCCCCCGTTCTCGTCGAACCAGCGCACCACCCGGTGACCGTCGACGTCTTCGACGACGGCTCGCACGGGCAGCCACGTGCCGTCGGCGACGTAGAGGATGAGCGCGGCGACGGCCAGCAGGACGCCTGCGCCGAGGCCGACCCACGTGAACAGCTCGATGACGACATCGACGACGTTCGACACGGGGGCTCCTGCGGGCGGGGCGACGATCTCCGCGCCGAGGCGCGACGGGTGGGCCTCCAGCCTATCGGGCGGAACGCTCTCGGCCGGGCACCCGGGGGGTACCCCGGGAACACGAAAGGCCCGGAGTAACCCGGGCCTTTCGTCGTGTGGAGCCGCCTAAGGGAATCGAACCCTTGAGCGCGCCGCACTACCGGGGGCGTTCCGCACAAGCACGGTTGACAGGGAGCACGCTCGGACGTCTCTGAACACATCTGCATGCATGTGCTTGTGGGCAAATTGTGGGCACGCTGTCGTGCTCACACTCGCTCGAATATGACCACCCCCGCACGGTTGCGCGTGTACCCATAGGCGCGCTAGTGTTCCCATATGAGCACAAGCACCATCAGGCCGGTGGCGGTGAGTATGGCCCTCAGAAGAGGATGAGGGGACAACGGAGTCCCCGCCAACGGCAAAGAAGGTCCAGGATCACCCCGAACGACTACCTCGCCCTGCGTGAGAAGAGAAGCCCCCGACTCGCCGAGCGGGGGCTTTCTTCATGCCGCGGTGCGGCGTCTCGAGCGGAGCCGTCCGCAGAGGAGTGGGTCGAGTCGCACGCCTTCGGGTGACGTGGCCGCGTGCAGGAGGAGCTGGTAGTAGCGTGCGGGTTTCACGCCGAGCTCGTCGAGGATCAACACTTCCTTGCGGCCGGTGTGCCGCGGGTGTTCGTTCTCGAACGCGAACAGCTCGGCGACGGTGGGCATGAGACCAGTGTGGACTGGGGTTCCGACATCGGCCCGTGTAAGTGTGGCTCGTGAGTGCGGGGGTCGCGAGGGCAGGCGGTAGCGTGTCGGCATGTCGAGGTGGGCGATCGTGAGTCTGTCAGTCGGGATCCTGTTCGGCGGGCTCGCGGTCATCGCAGCCCTGGCCGGGATCGTGTTCCTGTTCTTCGCACCCGGCGTCGGGGTCGGGCTCCTCGTCGCGGCCGCGGTGCTCGGGCTGCTGTCGATGTCGTCGATGCGGTCGTACCGCGAGCTCGGCGGGAAGTGACCCAGCGGACGCTGCCGCCCGGGAACGACGAAACACCCCCGATGCCCGCCCCCACCCCCACAACAGGGGAAGGGAACAAGCATCGGGGGTGAACGAAAAG
>NZ_JAJGNJ010000011.1 GCF_020781835.1 Microbacterium testaceum | reverse complement strand
TACTTAATCATCCCCTGATCAGGCATAAACAAGCATCAGACACGCCCGATCACCCGCAGATTCATGCGACAGCCTCAGGCACGCGAGATTGCATCGTGCGGTGGGTCCGCCGCGGGCGTGGTCGCGGTTGTGATCGAGGTCGCACCGTCGCGCGGGCTGCCGGCACCCGGGGAATCGACAGTGCATGTCGCGTGCCCGGACGAAGCGCTGCAGGGCGGGGGAGGGGCGGTACCGATCCACCGCCAGGACGCTGCCCGTGATGGGGTGGGTGACGAGCCGGTCCCACGCCGAGGAGCCCGCCAGGAGTCGTCGCGCCGTGCCGGCGTCGATGGGACTGAGTCCGTCGATGGAGGCACCCCGATCGCTCGCGCCCGCGGCGGTGAGCGCGGGAACGACGACGGACACCTGCGCGCGGATCGCGCCGAGGCCGCCCGGGAGCGTGTCGATGGTCGGGTCGATGGTCGGCGCTCCCGTGAGCACGAGGTCGCACAGCAGATCGGCGCGGACCTGATCGATGGTGCGGCGGTCGCGCACGGCATCCGGATCGGAGTCGTCGGTCGCGGTCTCGGGGCGCGCGACCGCACGGATCGCGCGCGCCTGCTGCGTGAGACGGTCGTACATCGCGCGGATCTTGGCGGTGCCATCGATCACGCCCAGGCGCGCCATGCCGTCGACGTCGTCGTCGATCCACACGCGCCGCTGCCGCTCGGCCTGCTCGAATCGCTCCGTGACCGAAGTGGGGTGCAGCTCCTCGACCAGGGCGCGCGCGAAGGCCCGCGTCCCCGCTGCGGTGTCGCTCGCGGCCCGCGCGATGACCCGGTTCTCGAAGGCCGCCCGCACCGTCGGATCGACGAGTTCGGTTCCGACATCACGGATGGCGGCCGCGTGGCGTGCGCTGATCCTGCCATCGGACAGCGCCTGCAGTGTCGCCGGGAAATCGTCGACCAGCTGAAGCGCCTCGCCGAGTCGCCGTTGCACCGTGCGGTCGTTCCAGCGCAGCGCGACGCCGATCTCGGCCGCGATCGAGCGGAGCGCCATCTCTCGTTCCTGGACTGCGCGCGGCCGATGCTCTGACCGCCGCAGCGCGACGCGCATCGCCGCCGCGAACTGCGCGACACGTGCGGCTTCGAGTTCGGCGAGAGCCCGTTCGCTCTCGACGAGCGCGTCGACGACCTCGGTGAGGACGGTGTCCTCTCGATCATCGAAGACGGGCGGTCGATCCGGCATGCAGACATGCTGCCACGAACCTCCGACATCGCGAGCGACCCATCCACAGGGGAGGACGGGCCGGTGCGCTGGGTGGCGCGCGCCTTCCGGCGGCGCGCCGCGGAACGATGCTCGGCATCCATCCCGAAGGCGTCCCATCCTGCGCCCGACTGGCCGAGCTGGGTCGTCGGGCTCAGGCGAGGGGCGTCCCCATGAGGTCAACGGCCACGTCAGAATCGTGCCACGTCTGACGCGGGGGTCAGTCGACAACGGCTCCGGTCTCTCCCGACACGATCAAATGCGCTCGTGGGCGGGTCGCCTCGATCACCGCGGCGTTGACGCCGTCGACCTCGCGTGCCCACGCCGCCGCTGCCGCGGCCGTGCGGCCATGCCGCGTGTGCCGCTCGACGAGACGGCACTCTCGCGTGGCATCCGGCGCCGCGCAGAACCACGCCTCATCCAGCGTCGGTCGCACCTGCGCCCACGGGCCGTCGTCGACGAGGAGGTAGTTGCCCTCGACGACCACCACGCGTGCTTCCGGCTCGACCGCGATCTCGCCGGTCACGCCCTCGTCGACCTCGCGACGGAAGCTGGGCGCGAACACCGTGTGATCGGTTTCTTCACGCACCCGACGGAGCAGGCTCAGGAAGCCCCAGCCGTCGAACGTGTCGATCGCGCCCTTGCGGTCCCGGCGACCGAGGCGGTCGAGTGTGGCATTGGCGAGATGGAAGCCGTCCATGGGCAGTACCGCCGCCGAACGGGACCGACGTGTGTTCAGCTCGGCGACGAGAACCGTCGCGAGCGTCGTCTTGCCGCTTCCCGGGCTCCCCGCGATCCCCAGCAGAAAACGCGACGATCCGGATGCCGCTCGCTCGACGCGATCGGCGAGGACGGAGACGGCGGCGGCGGGCGGCGCGGCGCTGACATCCATGACCCGAACCTACCTCTCGACCCGGACACGAGCCGGGACAGGCGTGCTGCCGGAGTCGGTGGAGAACGACGAAGCGCCACCACTCCGCGGCCGCGGCCGCGGGGTGATGGCGCTTCGTGAAGTGAGCCGGGATCAGCGCGCGCGAGCGCTCCGGCCACGCGTGGCGAAGACGTAGATCCCCAGCACGATGATCGCGCCGATGATCGAGCCGATGATCCCGGACGGCTGGAGGAAGCCGCCCATGGGGTCGCTGGCGAAGATGAGGAAGCCGAGGAACCCGCCGACGAACGAGCCGACGATTCCGAGGACGATGGTCATGAGGATGCTCATGCTCTGCTTGCCGGGGATGATGGCGCGCGCGATGAAGCCCGCGATCAGGCCGACCAGGATGAGGCCGAGGATCGTCCAAAGCATGTTGTACTCCTTGCTGCGAGATGCCGGGTGGCACGGCGCCTCTGCTGTGTGAAGCGCTGCGAGAACGCTATGCCTCGGGCCGTTGCCGCGCCCGCGGCTTGAGTCTTGCGCGGAGATATGCTCCAGGACAGCGCGAGACGGGCGGTGGCTTATCGAGCGACGTTGCGTGAGGACCGGTGCGGTGAACGCGGGCGGTTCAGGCCGCGTGTGCCGCCGCCCGCAGTTCGGCCTGGACACTCTCGATCAGAACGGCACGGGACACGGGCTTGACCAGGACGAGGTCCAGGCCATGGCTTTCGGCGAAGTCGTCGTGCGTCTCCGCCTCCGCGCGCGCGGTCATCAGGATTATCCGCGTGTGCGTGACGCTGTCGTCTTCTCGCACGAGGCGTACGAGTTCGAGACCGTCCAGCCCGGGCATCATCCAATCCAGAATGACCACGGCCGGTCGATGCTGCCGGATGAACGTCAGAGCGCTCACTCCGTCGTAGCACTCGGCGGCGGTGATCCCCGCGCTCTCGAGACGCATCCTCGTGAGTCTTGCCAAGTCCACCTCGTCGTCGACGACCAAGACGGATTGCACGTTCGCTCTTCCTCTCGTGGCACACGGCCGGACTGATGGTTCGCAAGGGCGCACCCGCTTCGGTGGCCGCGCGCTCCGTGCGCCGGGATCGGTTCTCGCACGGATACTATCCCGGGGTGGCGCACAGCAATATCGCGAGCAGGGTCCGTGATCTGAGCGGGTGGCGCCACGTGGCGGCCCTGGCCGCGACCCTCTTCCTCAGCTTCGTCGTGGGGCTCGGCAGTGTCCTGCCGGTGAGCGGTCCCTCGACCCTCAGCTGGTGGTGGCCCGCCGTCGGGATCGGAGCGGCGGCCGCCCTCATGTCGTCTCCCGCCCTGCGTCCGTTCGTCAGCCTCTCGTACGGGCTGCCCATCCTCGCCGTGTCGGTGCTCGGCGAACGCGGGCTCGGCATCGCGTTGGTCGGAAGTGCGGCCGCGGCCCTCGAGGTCTATCTCGTCGCGACGATCGCGACGGCTCACTCGGAGCCGCCGGGAGTGAGGGATCTGCGGGCTGCCGGGCGGTTCGTGCTCGGCGCGGTGGTCGGCTCCGCCGTGGGTGGGATGGGCATCGCGGCGGGCGTGGCGGTGGCGGGCGGCGCCTTCTTCCCCGTCGTCGCCGCCGTTGCCGCATCGCACGCCTCCGCCATCCTGATCATCACGCCCCTCGTTCTGATCGCACGGGAGAAGCGCACCGCACCGTGGCGGCTCTCCCTCGGGCTGACGCTCCTGACCCTCGCCTCTGTCGCCGTCGCGTTCCTGCCTGCGGGGGAGGAACCCCTCGGATTCCTCCCCGTGCCGCTCCTGATGTATGCGGCCTTCACGCAATCGATGCGGATGGCGTACGCGCAGCTGGTGCTGACGATCATCGTGGTGAGTGCATTGACGGCGTACGGCGGCGGCGCGTTCGCTGACTCATCCGGTGTCATCCGAGTCGTCAGCTTGTTGCAGCTCTACGCCATCACGCTCGCGGTCACGGTGCTGTTCGTCGCTGCGGCGCAGTCCCATCAGCGTCGCCTTTCGGATCAGCGCGAGGGCACACGCCGCCTGCTGAACGAGGGGTTCGCGCGGGCGCGCAGCGGATTCGCGATCCTCTCCGAAGAGACCGATGGCGCGCTCGCGGTCTTGGAGATCAACCCGATGGCGACGAGCGTGCTCGCGGGCGAGCTCTCCACGGCATCGAAATCCCGTCTGTTCGTCCGGGGCAACGGACCGCTCCGGGAGTTCACGAGGGGCGTCGTCGCCGGTGGCTCCGATACCACGGCGTGGCCGATCGAGGAGGGCGAGGACGCTCTGTTCCGCGTCACCGTCGAGGCCCTCGATCGGTCGGACTACGGCAGGATCTACCTCCTGTACATCGAAGACCTCAGTGCGCTGCGGGACGCGGAGGCGGTGATGGCCGCTCGATTGGAGAAGGAGCGCCAGGTGGTCGACGCCCTGCGGGCCATCAACCGGCAGAAGGACGAGTTCGTTGCCAGTGTTTCGCACGAGCTGCGGACGCCACTGACCTCGATCAGTGGCTACGCGGAGGAGCTCGCCGACGTTGCCCGCTCCCCTCTCGAACGCGACTACATCGCGGTCATCCTCCGCAATTGCGAGAGGCTTCTCGAGCTGGTGAACAACGTCCTCGTGGCCGCCCGACGGCAGAGTCCCGGTGCCGACGCGGCACCGGAACCGGTGATCCTGGGCGAGGTCATCGACCACTGTCTGCTCGATGTGCGATACAGCATCGCCAGTCGGGACATCGCTGTGGAGGTGGATTGCGCGTCATCGCTGCGGGTCGTCGCGCACACCAGCGATCTGGCACGGGTCATCACGAATCTCCTCACGAATGCCGTGAAGTTCTCGCCGCGAGGGGGGCGGCTCTTCATCCATGCGACGCGGGCGGACGGGGCCGTGACGATGACCGTGCGAGACCAGGGTCCCGGCATAGACCCGGAGGAGCGTGAACGGGTGTTCGAGCCCTTCTATCGATCGCCGGGCACCACCCGCAGTGGCGTGGCGGGAACAGGGCTCGGTCTCGCCATCACGCGCGAGCTCCTGGCGGGGATGGGAGCCACCATCCGCCTGGACGACGCACCCGACGGGGGCACGGTGGCGGAGCTGACGTTCCCCCTTCCTCCGGCGGACCGCGTGCCGGCGACCAGCGCCGGATAGCCCGTTCGCGGATGCCGAAGCATCCGGCATCCGGATCCGCTCGCGTCTCAGACGGTCGCGCGCGTCGATTGCCAGCCCAGGGCCGGCGCGACGTGCGTGGCGAAGTTCTCGACCAGGCGCAGGTTGAACTCGACACCCATCTGGGACGGGATCGTGAGCATCAGAGTGTCGGCGCTCATCACGGCGGCGTCGTTCTGCAGCTGCTCCACGAGCACGTCCGGCTCGGCGGCGTAGGTCTTGCCGAAGGTCGAGCGCATGCCGTCGATGACGCCGATCTGGTCGGAGCCCGCCGAGCCGCCGAAGTACATCCGGTCCTCGTCGCTGACGATGGGGAAGATGCTGCGACTGACCGACGTGCGCGGCTCGCCGGCGTGACCGGCGTCCTTCCACGCGGCGCGGAACGCGTCGAGCTGACGCGCCTGCAGGATGTCGAAGGGCGTGCCGTCGGCCTCGGTCAACAGCGTCGAGGACATGAGGTTCACACCCGTGCGCCCCGCCCACTCCGCGGTCGCGGTGGTTCCGGCACCCCACCAGATGCGTGTGCGCAGTCCGGGGGAGTGCGGTTCGATGCGCTGCAGCCCGGTGCCGCCGCCGAAGGGGCTCATCGGGTCGCGTTCCGCGAGCCCTTCGCCGTCGATCGCGCGCAGGAACAGGTCGAAGTGGTCGCGGGCGATGTCGGCGCCGCGCGGATCCTCCGAACCGGTGTAGCCGAACGCCTCGTAGCCGCGCACGACCGTCTCGGGTGACCCGCGGCTCACGCCGAGCGCGAGCCGGTTCCCGCTGATGAGGTCGACGGATGCCGCCTCCTCGGCCAGCATGAGCGGATTCTCGTACCGCATGTCGATGACACCGGTGCCGATCTCGATCCGGGATGTGCGCGCCGCGATCGCCGCGAGCAACGGCATCGGGGCCGACTGCTGCCGGGCGAAGTGGTGGACGCGGAACGAGATGCCGTTGACGCCGAGGTCGTCCATGCCCTGGGCGAGGTCGATCGCCTGCAGCATCGAGTCGCCGGCGGAGAGGTGATGCCCACCGCCGAGAGGGCCGTAGTGCCCGAAAGAGAGGGTGCCGAAGGAACGCATATCGGGTGCAACGCGGCATCCCCGGTTCTATTCCCTCGCATACAAGCACGGCCCCGGGCGCTGCGGGCTGTGGGACGATGCAGGGCATGGATGCCGAGGCACGGGGCGAGCTCGACAGGCTCCGCGTGCGCGCCTACGGGCCGGACGCCGACCTCGCGGACGACCCCGCGGCGTGGGCGCGGCTGCGCGAGTTGGAGGACATCGAGCGCCGTCGCCACGGGGAGGCCGCCGCCGTGCTCGTCGCCGACGGCGAGGAGGTGCGGTCCCTCGACGCCGACGCCGACGTCGACGCCGACGTCGATACCGACGGCACAGACGTGCGCGACGGCACGCGTGTCACGGAGCGAGGATCCCGGCGCCCCGACGTCCGTCGCGGCCGGACTCTGTGGCTCTGGGCGGGCTCGCTGGCGGCGGTGGCCGCACTGGCCAGCGCCGCGTCGATCGCCGCGGTGACGGTCGTGCCGGTCGCGCGCTCGGCGGGCGTCGCCCAGGTCGACAGCCTGGTACCCGACCCCTCCGTCGGGACGGACTCCCTGTCGACGCTCGGGCTCGAGCCCTCGCAACTGACCGGATACGCCGACTTCCACGGGCTGACACCTTTCGCCGGGTCCACCCAGGTGGACTCCTCGGGCACACGATCGGACTGCCTGGTGCTCGTCGACACGAGCGAACTGGCCGCGACGGAAGAGGACGAGTCCTTCCGGAGCGGTTTCCGGTATGGCGGGTGCGGTGCCGGGGTCTTCCCGGCGACGGTGGAGTTCGTCGTGACACCGGAACTGCCCGAGGCGTTCCGGCAACGATTCCCCGTCGGCAGCTCCGTGCAGTTCGTGCGCGACGGCGATCGGGTAGGGGTGTTCTCCGACGCCGAGTGACCCGATCCGGCCGGGCGCGATCGGTGGGATGAGAGGCTGGTGCGGTGACCTCCCTCCTCGACCACGTGCCCGCGGGCAGCGATGCGGATGCCGCCTACCTGGGCTTCGTGGAGTGGGCCGGCGGTCGCGGGCTCGCTCTCTACCCCGCGCAAGACGAGGCGATCATCGAGATCGTGTCGGGAGCGAACGTGATCCTGTCGACCCCGACCGGAACGGGAAAGTCGCTCGTCGCGGTCGCCGCACACGCGGCATCCCTCTCCCGGGGCGGGCGCAGCTACTACACGGCCCCCATCAAGGCGCTCGTGAGCGAGAAGTTCTTCGCCCTCGTCGAGATCTTCGGCGCCGAGAACGTCGGCATGGTCACGGGCGACTCGTCCGTGAACTCCGACGCCCCGATCATCTGCTGTACCGCCGAGATCCTCGCCAACCTCGCCCTGCGGCAGGGCGCGGATGCCGACGTCGACCAGGTCGTCATGGACGAATTCCATTACTACGGCGAACCCGATCGCGGGTGGGCGTGGCAGGTGCCGCTGTTGCTGCTGAACCGGGCGCAGTTCGTGCTCATGTCGGCGACCCTCGGCGACGTCACGGACATCGCCGACGACCTGTCCCGCCGCACCGGCCGGCCGACGGCGCGGGTCACCGGCGTCGAGCGTCCCGTGCCGCTGCACTTCGAATACGCCCGGACGCCCGTCCACGAGACGGTGCAGGAGCTCCTCGACACGCGGCAGGCGCCGGTGTACGTCGTGCACTTCTCCCAGGCCGCGGCGATGGAGCGCGCGCAGGCCCTGTCGTCGATCCGGATCATCGGACGAGATCAGCGGGACGAGATCGCCGAGGCGATCGGCGGCTTCCGCTTCACCACCGGGTTCGGCAAGACGCTCTCGCGCTACGTGCGCGCCGGCATCGGCGTGCACCACGCCGGCATGCTGCCGCGGTATCGGCGTCTCGTCGAGACCCTCGCGCAGCGCGGGCTGCTTCGGGTCATCTGCGGCACCGACACCCTCGGCGTCGGCATCAACGTCCCGATCCGCACCGTCCTGCTCACCGCGCTGACGAAGTACGACGGCCAGCGCATGCGGCAGCTCTCGGCGCGAGAATTCCACCAGATCGCCGGACGCGCGGGGCGCGCGGGCTACGACACCGCGGGAACGGTCGTCGTGATGGCTCCCGATCACGAGATCGAGAACGCGGCCCAGATCGCCAGGGCCGGCGACGACATCAAGAAACAGAAGAAGATCGTCCGCAAGAAGGCGCCGCAGGGCTTCGTCAACTGGACGGAGCAGAGCTACGACCGCCTCGTCGCGGCGGAACCGGAGCCGCTGCAACCGCAGATGAAGCTCACCGCCGCGATGCTCATCAACGTCATCGCCCGCGGCGGCGACGTCTTCGGCAACGTCCGCTCGCTCGTCTTCGACAACCACGAGCCCCGCGCTCGTCAGTACGCGCTCGCCCGGAGGGCGCTCGCGATCTTCCGCACGCTGGTCCAGGCGGGCGTGGTCGAGGTGGTCGACGGACACATCAGGCTCACCGTCGACCTGCAACCGAACTTCGCGCTCAACCAGCCGCTGTCGCCGTTCGCGCTCGCCGCGATCGAGATGCTCGATCCCGAGGTGGAGCTCGGCAGGGGACCGGATGCCGCACCTCCGGCCTCGTCGGTCGGCACCGGCCACTACGCCCTCGACGTCGTCAGCGTGATCGAGGCGACACTCGACGACCCGCGTCCCGTGCTGTCGCAGCAGCAGTTCCGTGCCCGCGGAGAAGCCGTCGCGGCGATGAAGCGCGAGGGCATCGAGTACGACGAACGCATGGAACTGCTCGAGGAGATCACCTGGCCGAAGCCCCTCGACGAGCTGCTCGCGCAGGCGTACGAGGTGTTCGCATCCAGCCAGCCCTGGGTGCGCGACTTCGAGCTGTCACCGAAGTCGGTCGTCCGCGACATGTACGAGCGGGCGTGCTCGTTCGGAGAATACGTCTCGCTCTACCAGCTCGCCCGCAGCGAGGGTCTCGTGCTGCGCTACCTCAGCGACGCCTACCGGGCGATCCGACAGACCGTGCCCGTCGACGCGCAGACCCCCGACCTGCTCGACCTCATCGCGTGGCTCGGGGAAGTGGTGCGGCAGGTCGACTCGAGCCTCGTGGACGAGTGGGAGCAGCTGATCAACCCGGCCGATGATCCGGCGGCCCCGGTGGTGCCGCCGGCGCCGCCGTCGATCCTCACCAACCACCGGGCGTTCGTCGTCCTCGTGCGCAACGAGATGTTCCGCCGCGTACAGCTGGCCGCGCTCCAGCGCGACGACGAACTCGCCGAGCTCGATGCCGATGTCGACTGGTCGGCGGCCCTCGATGCCTACTTCGACGAGCACGACTCGATCGGCACGGGCGGTGCCGCGCGCTCGTCGGCGTATGTCGACATCGACGAGTCGGCCGCGGCGGACGGTCTCTGGCGCGTCGAGCAGACCATCGACGACCCGGACGGCGACCACGACTGGCGCATCCGCGCCGAGGTCGACCTCGCTGCCTCGGAGGAGGAGGGGACGGCCGTGGTCCGCGTCACCGAGGTGCTGCGGCTCTGACATTTCCTCCTGGCGAACATCGCCGACATTGAGGCGTCGATCGCCCGCCTCGAGGGTCCGCGCCCGCCGCTGATCCTGCCCGCTCTCTGACACGCCCGGAAACGACGGATGCCGAGGCCTCCAGGCCCCGGCATCCGGTGTCATCCCCGACGCGGTTACTTCCGCGCGACGCGGTTCTCGGCGCTGACCATCCACGACAGCTGCTCGAGGCGCTCGAGGATCGAGTGCAGGATGTCGGCGCTGGTGGGGTCTTCGTCGTCGACGTCGTCGTGCACGTCGCGGACGGTGCCGACGGTCGCGTCGATGCGCTCGGTGATGAGGTCGACGACCTCGGCGGTGTCGACCTCGCCCTGCGGGAATTCCGGCAGGGTCGTCGTCTCGGCGATGGTGTCGCTGCGGCCGTCGGGCAGGGCGTGCAGCGACCGCATGCGCTCGGCGATCGTGTCGCTGAACTCGCGCGCCGCCTCGATGATCTCGTCGAGCTGCAGGTGGGTGTCGCGGAAGTTCTTGCCGACGACGTTCCAGTGGGCCTGCTTGCCCTGGATCGACAGTTCGATGAGGTCGACGAGGACGGCCTGGAGGCTGTCGGTGAGCTTCTCGGAGGCCTGGAAGCCCTGCTCGGCGTTCTGCTCGTCGGTGGTCTCGGGGCCGCTGCCGCCGCGAGCCGGGCGACGGCGGTTCTTGGTCGGGGAGTCCTTGGTGGTGGAAGACATGCGCGTTCCTTTCACTCGCGGTCGTCCTCGACGTTAGGTCCTGCGGTGTGCCCGACGCCGGGGGTTGCCAGCGCGACAGCGCCGCTGTAGCGACGGCCCCGTACCCGCTCGGCCCCGGATCGACAACCCCCGAATGCCGGCGCCGAGCGGTTCCTAGCGTTGAGGTGTGCCCACGACACCACCCCCGCAGTCCCGCCCGCTGCGCGACTACGCCGCGATCGGTGATGGTCGCACGGTCGCGCTCATCGGGCTCGATGGTGCGGTCGACTGGCTGCCGTTGCCCAACATCCACTCGCGCCCCGTGTTCGCGCGACTCGTGGACGACTCCGCCGGCGGCTGCATCGAGCTCGCTCCCGTCGGCGAGTTCGAGGTCAAGAGGCGCTACGTCGCTCACACGAACGTGCTCGAGACGACGTTCACGACAGAGACGGGCGTCGCCACGTTGACGGATGCCATGGTGACGGGCATCGCCGGACGCTTGCCGTGGGCCGAACTCGCACGCCGCGTCGAGGGGGTCTCGGGCGAGGTCGAGTTCGCCTGGTGCGTGCAGCCCGGGACCATGCTGCGCTCCGCCGCGCCGTGGACGGAGCGCATCGACGGGTTCTCCATCATGCGGATCGGTCACGTGTCCCTCGCCGTGGTCGGGCACGAGCACGGCATCCACGGCGATCCCGACGAGCGCAGCGAGAGCATCTCGGGCCGCTTCACCACCGCGAAAGGCACCCGCCACCTGCTCGTGGTCGCGGCGACCGAGGGGGAGCCGCTGCGCGTTCCCGACGCGAAGAACGTCGACCGGGGCATCGACCGCACCATCGACGGCTGGTCGATGTGGTCGGACGAGTTCTCCTACGACGGTCCGTGGGCCGACGACGTCCAGCGCAGTGCGCTGGCGCTCAAGCTGCTGCTGTTCAGTCCCACCGGCGCGATCGCCGCGGCGGCGACGACGTCCTTGCCGGAGAACCCCCGCGGCGGCAAGAACTGGGACTACCGCTTCGCCTGGGTGCGCGACCTCGCCTATACCGCGCACGCCTGGGTCGGATTCGGCCTCCGCGAAGAGACGCACGCCGCGCTCTCGTGGATGCTCCGGACGATCCGCGCCAACGGCCCCGAGGTGCAGGTGATGTACACCCTCGACGGCGACGCGGACGTCGGCCTCGAGAAGCACGAGGTTCCGGGGTGGAACGGCAATCAGCCGGTCGTCACCGGCAACCCCGCGCAGGGCCAGCTGCAGCTCGGGGTGTACGGCGACCTCATCGCGATCTGCCGCACCTACGTCGAGGCCGGCAACCGCCTCGACACGCAGACCGGAAGGCTTCTCGCCGACGTGGCCGATCGCACGTGCGATCTATGGCGCCGCGCGGACTCCGGCATGTGGGAGCTGCCCGAGCTCGAGCACTACACGTCGTCGAAGATGGGGTGCTGGAAGGCCCTGGACGACGCGCAGTGGCTCGCGTCCGGCGGTCACATCCCCGACAACGGCGAGCGCTGGCGCGCCGAGCGCGACCGCATCCACACGTGGGTCGAGGAGAACTGCTGGTCGGAGACCCTCCAGGCCTACACCCAGCGGCCCGGCACGGAGGACCTCGACGCCTCGGTGCTGCTGCACGCCCCGACCGGGTTCGACCGGGGCGAGCGGATGTCGAAGACGGTGGATGCCATCACCGAGCGCCTCGGCACCGACAACCACCTCGTCTACCGCTACACCGGCATGGACCAGGAGGAGCACACCTTCGTCGCCTGCGCGTTCTGGCGTGCGACGGCCCTCGCCTGCGTCGGTCGCCACGCCGAGGCGATCGAGGCGATGGACGCCCTCGTCGCGCAGGCGAACGACGTCGGACTCTACGCCGAGATGATCGCCGAGGGAGACGGCGCCTTCTGGGGCAACCTCCCCCAGGCGCTCAGCCACCTCGCGCTCATCAACGCCGCGCTCGTCATCCGTGAGGTGGTCGACGAGGCCCGCCTCGGCGACCGCTGACCTTCCCCCGCCGGGGCGGCTCGCGCTCCGGCATCCCCCTGAAAGGACTCGCCATGACCAGTCAGTACACCTTCACCGACCCCACCCAGCTCTACGCCGACATCGAACCGTCGAAGCAGCACCAGCCCGAGCCGGGTCTGGATGCCGAGCTGACGCCGAAAGCCGCGCTGGGGGAGGACACCTATGTCGGCAGCGGGCGCCTCGAGGGGCGCAAGGCCCTCATCACCGGCGCCGACTCGGGCATCGGGGCGGCCACGGCGATCGCCTTCGCCCGCGAGGGCGCGTCGGTGGCGATGTCGTACCTGCCGGAGGAGAAGGAGGATGCCGATCGCATCGCCGGCATCCTGCGCGAGGCCGGGGCCACCGTGGCGCAGATCCCCGGCGACCTGCGCGACCCGGAGTATTGCCGTTCCCTCGTCGCGCAGGCGGTCGAGGAGCTCGGCGGGCTGGACATCCTGGTGAACAACGGCGGCAAGCAGCTCTTCAACGAAGACCTGACGACGCTGACCGACGAGCAGTTCGACGACACGTTCAAGACGAACGTGTACGCGATGTTCTGGGTCACCAAGGCGGCGCTGCCGCACCTGCCCGCCGGGGCGGCCATCATCAACACGACCTCGATCCAGGCGTACTCGCCGTCGGCGATCCTGGTGGACTACGCCTCGACGAAGTCGACCATCAACGCCTTCACGAAGGCGCTCGGCCAGCAGCTGGCGCCGAAGGGCATCCGCGTGAACGCGGTGGCTCCCGGTCCGATCTGGACGCCGCTGCAGGTGTCGGACGGTCAGCCCCAGGAGAAGGTCGCCGAGTTCGGCGAGGAGACGCCCCTCGGACGCATGGGGCAGCCCGCCGAGCTCGCCCCGGCGTACGTCTACCTGGCCTCCGCGGAGTCGAGCTACGTGATCGGCGAGACCCTGAACGTCAACGGCGGGATGCCGACCCCGTAGGCGCTGCTGCCATCCCCGGAACAGGGGATGTCGCCGGAACAGGCCGATTCTTCGAGAATCGGCCTGTTCTCGTCGCGGGGCCTGTTCTCGAGTCGACCGAACCGTCTCAGGTCAGCGGCTTGCGGTAGAAGATCTCGCCGTCGGCGGTGGTTTCGCTGCGGTGGTAGCCCTCGCGCTCATACAGACGCTGGTTCGCCTCGCTGAGACCGCCGGTGAAGAGTTCGGCCTCGGTGGCGCCGGCGCGGCGACCGCGCTCCTCGACCGCGGCGAGCAGCATCGAGCCCAGCCCGCCGCCCTGCTGGTCGGGGGCGATGGCCAACCGACCGATCAGCAGCAGGGTGCCGTCGCGGCGTGCGCGCACGGCACCCACGAGGCGATGCCCCAGGAGCGCGACGCAGCCGAGGTTCTCGACCAGCTCGGCCTCGAGCTCATCGAGCGTCTGCGTCAGCGGGGGCATGTCGGGGTCACCGTAGATCAGGGCTTCGCTCGCGAAGGCCGCGCGTTGGATGGTCAGCACCTCACCGGCGTCCTCGGGGCGGATGTCGCGGATGACGGGCGAGTCGGTCATGGGGCATGTTCCTGTTCTCGATGAACTATCGGCGGCGTGGGGACGGGCATGAGGGGTGCCGAGGTTAACTACTATGGCGGTGGCGCAGTACGGCGGGAACGGAGTGCCGCAGTTCATGAGCGACTACTTCGACACGCGTATGCGCACGACCGAACCGGCCGAGACCCTGGCCTGGCTGCAGAGGCACTACGGGCGCGTCGATGTCCAGGCCGAGCAGGGATCGTTCGCCGAGCATGCGTCCGGGGACTGTGCGTTCGTGCTGAGCAGCCTCCTGTGGGGCTGCCGGGCGCGGATCTCGTACGAGGCCGACCGGTTCGTCTTCCTCAGCTCGACCCCCGGCTGGGCGTGGCGTATCGGGGCCGCAAAGGGGGAGTACAGCGTCGAGCCGGGCGTCGTGCAGCCGGGTCACGAGCTCTCCGGCGATGTCGATGGGAGCGCCGTCCAACTGGTCGCCTTCGACCCAGCGCACCTGACGGAAACGGCCCGCGCGATCTACGGCGACGACGATCTCTCGGTGCGCTTCGACGGGACAGGCCCGGTATCGCCGCGGATGCGCGACTACTGGCTCGCGACCGTGCGCTGGTCGTTGACCCAGTTGCCGCTGCTGTTCGAACCCCTTGTCCGCGCGCACGTCCACCGCGCGCTTGCCTCTGCGACGCTGGAGGCCTTCCCGCTCGCCGGCGATCCGCGCGAACGGCGCGCCTCGGCCCTCGAACAGGCCGCCATCTACGCCACGGCGACCAGTTGGATGGACGATCACGCGTCGCTGCCGATCACCGCCGCCGATGCGGCACGCGCGGCGGGCACCTCGGCGTCCGGCCTGCGCCGGGCCTTCGCCGCCAACGGAAGCCTTGCCCGGACCCCGGAGGATTACCTCTCGCAGGCCCGGATCAGCGCCGCGCACTCCGAGCTGGTGGCATTCGATCCGACGCTCTCGACGGTCGGCGAGGTAGCCCTCCGGTGGGGCTTCGTCGATCTGCCGAGCTTCGCCGCCGCGTATCGCTCGGCCTACGGCGCCGACCCGCAGACCACCCTCGAACGCTGAGTCAGCGATCGCGATCGGTGTACTCGCCCGGACGTTCCGCATCCTCGCGGGATTCGTCGCCGGACGGCAGCTCCACGTCGGTGTACGCACCGGCCTCATCCGCTCGGGGCCGTGCGCTGGTGCCGTCGGCGCGCTCGTTGTCGACGTACTCTCCCGGGTCGTCGAGGTCGCGGCCGGCCTCTTCGCCGTCGGGCAACTCCACCTCGGTGTACTCGCCCTCGTCCGGCCCCGTGCCGTGGCCGGTGGTGTCGCGATCGCCCATGATGCGCCTTCCTGGTCGTGATGGCTCCGAGGCTAGACCGACCGCCGGGTGCACGACGAGTGCTTGACAGCCGCGTGCTCGGTCTTCGCGCCCGTGTCAAGGGCACCGGCGCGGGCGTCCCGGGGGAGGACAGTGGATGCCATGCCAGCTCTCGCCATCCTCCTCATCGTCGTCGGTCTCGTCTTCCTGTTCCTCGGCATCTTCGTCGAGGCCGTGAAGTTCCTCCTGTGGATCGGCATCATCATCCTGATCATCGGCGTGATCGCCGCGCTGATGCGGTTCGTCCGCCGCAACACCTGAGCGGCGTCTTCTCAGACCGAGAAGAGATCGCGGGCCCGGGGCCGGCGCACGGATGCCACGGCGTCCAGCGCCGGCCCCAGTTCGTCGTAGGCGAAGGTGAAGCCCGCTCGTGTGAGCACGCCCGGGGTGGCCCACCGGCTCTTGAGCACCAGCTCCGGCTCAGTGCCGAGCACGGCCATCGCCGGATCGAGCATCCAGCGGAAGGCGGGGAGCCCGAACGACGTGCCGGCGACCCGTCGCACCTCGCGCATGAGCGTGCGGTTGTCGCTGACACCCGGCGCCGCGAGGTTGACCGGGCCCGCGAGACCGTCGTGATCGCGGAGGAATCGGACGGATGCCACGACGTCGTCGATGTGGATCCAGCTGAATCGCTGACGCCCCCGGGTGCGATGCCACGATGACCAGAGGGGGCCTGTCGGACGGGCACCGATGCCGCGGTAGCGCCGGTGCGGGAACCACCAGCTGTCGATCTGCGGCCCGCCCAGGCCCAGCGTGCCGAGGGCGAGCAGCATCCGGGTCGCGGGCCCGTCGCCGAGCACGATCGCCATGCGCAGCGCGATGCGGCGGGTGGCGGGGAGGACCCCCTCGAAGAACGCCCGCTCCCAGCTCGTGGCGACATCCACCGAGAAACCCTCGCCGATGACGCCGGTGAGTTCGTCGTTGCCGCTCTCGGTCTCGTGGCGGTAGATGGTGGCGGTCGAGGCGTTCATCCAGACGCGGGGCGGGCGGGCGGCATCCCGGACCGCCCGATGCAGAGCACGGGTCGTCTCTACACGGGACCGCAGGATCTCGTCGCGATTCGCGTCGCCGTACCGGCACGACACGATCTTGCCCGCGAGGTTGATCAGCACGTCGGCGCCGTCGACGAGCCGGGCGATCCCGGCGGGGTCCGCCCAGGTGGCCGTCCCCGTGCGGCCCACCGTGACAACGTCGTAGCCGTCCTCGCGGAACGCCGCCGCGAGCGACCGACCCACGAATCCGCTCGCTCCGGCGATCACGACACGGGGCGCAGCGGCGGTGTCGGGTGCGGGCGTCATCCGCACATCCTAGGTCGAGCCGGTCAGGCGTCGTCGGGGTCGGGGAGGTTCTGCGCGATCCTGCTCGACTCCGCCGACCCGCGGCCGACGCCGGGCTCGTACTGCGCGATGAGCGAGTCCGCGTCCGCGCGGTCCTCGCCGGCGGCGTCCGTGGGTGTCGACGGCGCTGCGGTGCCGCCCTCGGGGTGGTGGCGCGAGGTGGAGCCGCTGTCACCGCGCGCGCCGTCGGTGCCGCGCTCCATACCGCCGTCGGCGGCGCGCGTGCCGACCCCCGGCAGGTCGTTCTGGCTCGAGACGTTCTGCACGCGCGCCTCGTCGGCTCCGTCGACCTCGGTGGCGGAGACCGCCCCGGTGTCGGCGCCGGCGCCCCCGGCGGGAACGTCGGCGGTCACGCCCTCGGCATCCGAAACGGTCTTCTCGTGGTCGGCGCCGGGCAGGTCGCTGGGGGGAGTGTTCACGGTGGTCCTTCCGCTGGGTGTGGGGCCACGTTAGGCGCCGCGTCCGTTCGGGGAGACGGGGTTGACGACCTCGGCGAGGAGGGCGACCGCGGCCTCGACGCTCTGCGCGATGACCTCGGCCGGGTCGCCTTCGAACTCGTGCAGACGCCAGGTCGAGGCGTTGCCGGACACTGCGGCGACGTAGACCGTGCCGGCCGGATGACCGGCGTCGTCGGCGTCCGGACCGCCGACGCCGGTGACCGCCACGGCGAAATCGGTGTCCACGAGTCGACGTACGCCGTCGGCGAGCTGGAGAGCGCACTCGGCGGAGCACGGATCGACGTCGGCACCCACGTCGAGCACGTGCACCTTCGTGGCCATCTGGTACGCCACCACCGACCCGGCGAACCACTCCTGGGTGTCGGGCCCTCGGCCCAGGGCCGTACCGACGGCCCCGCTCGTCAGGGACTCGGCGACGGCGATACGGGCTCCGCGCGCGGTGAGCTCGCCGGCCAGGCTCGCCACGGCCGCATCGAGGGAGGTGTCGCTCATGGAGTGTCCTTTCGCTCTGCGGGGCTCGGCGGCCCCGCTGTCGGAGGTGCTGGATAGGCTCGGTGCGATCCCCGAAAGGAACCGCCATGCAGCAGCGTCCCCTCTCCCGCACCGGCCGCGAGGTCTCCGCCATCGGTCTCGGTACCTGGCAGCTCGGACCCGACTGGGGCGGGGTGAGCGAAGACGAGGCGATGCGGGTGCTGGGCGCCTCCGTCGACGCCGGCGTCACGCTCTTCGACACGGCCGACGTCTACGGCGACGGCCGCTCCGAGGAGCTCATCGGCGCGTTCCTGCAGCAGTCCGGAGCCGGCGGCATCACGGTGGCGACCAAGATGGGCCGACGCGAAGAACAGGTGCCCGAGAACTACACGATGGAGAACTTCCGGCTGTGGACCGAGCGGTCGCGCCGGCTCCTCGCCCAGGACACGCTCGATCTCGTGCAGCTGCACTGCCCGCCGTCGGCCGTCATCGACGCCGACGCGACGTGGGATGCGCTCGACCAGCTGGTGTCCGAGGGAGTCATCGCCGCGTACGGCGTGTCGGTCGAGACGATGGACCAGGCCCTGTCCGCGCTGCGCCGGCCGAACCTGACCAACCTGCAGATCATCTTCAACCCGTTCCGCCTGAAGCCGCTCGACGAGGTGCTGCCCGCCGCGGCCGAGAAGGGCGTCGCCGTGTTCGCGCGCGTCCCGCTGGCCAGCGGTCTGCTGTCGGGCAAGTACACCGCCGACACCACGTTCGACAAGGACGACCACCGCACGTACAACCGCAACGGCGAGGCGTTCGACAAGGGTGAGACGTTCTCGGGCGTGCCCTTCGCCGAGGGCGTCGCCGCGGCCGACGAACTGAAGGCCGCTCTCCCCGAGGGCGTCACGCTGCCGGCTGCGACCCTGGCCTGGATCGCGTCGCGCGAGGGCATCACCTCGGTCATCCCGGGCGCACGGTCGGCGCAGCAGGCCACGGCCAACGCGGCCGCGGCCGATCTGCTCGAGGCGGGCTTCGACCTCGGCGCCTTCGATGCGGTCGTGCGCGAGGTCTACGACCGTCGTCTGCGCGCCGAGATCCACCCGCAGTGGTGAGCGTACGCCGCGTCCCACGATGACGGGGCGCGGCGTCATCGCAGTCCCGACGATGCGACGCCCTGGATGATCTGCTTCTGGGCGAGGAAGAAGACGAGGATCATCGGCACCGTGGCGATCACGCTCGCCGTCACGATGATCTCCCAGTTCCACTGACCGCTGAAGCCGAAGGCATCCACCATCGCCTTTAGACCCCGCGGGATCGTGAAGGTCGACGAGTCGCGCAGGTAGATCAGCGCCCGCATGAGATCGGTCCACACCGCCTGCACCTCGAACACGAGCGTGACGGCGAGTGCCGGCCGGGCCATCGGCAGCGCGATGCGCCAGAACACCGCCCACTGCGACGCGCCGTCCACGCGTGCGGCGTCGAAGAAGTCACGGGGGAGCCCCAGCAGGAACTGACGCAGCAGGAAGACGTAGAAGGCGCTCGCGAAGAGGTTCTGCGCCCACAGCGGCACCAGCGTGCCGACGAAGCCGAGCGAGTTCCAGATGAGGAAGGTCGGGATCATCGTCACGGCCCCGGGGAGCATCATGCTCGCCAGCACGAACCCGAAGAGCACCCCGCGGCCGCGGAACCGGAACCACGTGAAGCCCCACGCGACCATGGCGCTGGAGAGCGTGACGGTGACGGCCGCGAGGACGGTGACGATCGCGGTGTTGACGAACCAGAGGGCGAGCGGAGCCTCCTGCCACACCGCGGCGTAGTTGCCGAGGGTGAACGTCTCGGGGATGAGCCGGTTGTCGAACACCTCGCCGCGCGGCTTGAAGGAGGCGCTGACGAGCCACACGAACGGATAGGTGAAGACCACCCCCAGCACCGAGAGTGCGGCGACGACCAGGACCCGGGTGAAGCGAGCGCGGCGTCGCGCCGACGCGGACGGATCCCGGCGGGTCGCCGCGGGCGACACGGACGACGCCGGCCGCTCGGGCTCGTGGAGCCCCTCGGGAGCGGCGAACGGGATGGTGCGGCTCATCGCTGGCCCCCTTCGTAGTAGACCAGGCGACGCGAGACGAGGAGCTGGATGCCGGTGACCACCAGGATCAGTGCGAACAGCAGCCACGCCATCGCCGAGGCGTAGCCCATGTGGAGGAACTCGAACGCCTGCTGGAACAGGTAGATGACGTAGAACAGCGCGGCGTCGTTGCTGTAGGTGCCGTTGCCCGCCCCGAAGAACGCCGTGTACGCCTCGTCGAAGGTCTGCAGACCCGCGATGGTGTTGACCACCACGATGAAGAACAGGGCGGGGCTGATGAGCGGCAGAGTGACGCTCCACGACTGCCGCCAGAACCCCGCGCCGTCCAACCGCGCCGACTCGTACAGCTCCACCGGGACGTTCTGCAGCGCGGCGAGCAGGATCAGCACCGACGACCCGACCGTCCACAGGCTCATCAGGATGAGGCCCGGCTTGATCCACGCCGGATCGGTCGTCCACGCCGGCCCGTCGATGCCCACCACCCGCAGGGCGCCGTTGATCAGCCCGTTCTGCCCGTTGAACAGAAGGAGGAACAGGATGCCGACCGCCACCGGCGGTGTCATCTTGGGCAGGAAGAACAGCGTGCGGAACAACCCCGCCCGGCGCCCGGCTCGATTCAGCAGCAGCGCCAGCGCCAGTGCGACGGCGATGTACAGCGGGATCTGCACGAGCGTGTAGAAGGCGGTGTTGGCGAGCGACTGCAGCACCTTGGGGTCCTCGGCGAGCTGGGCGTAGTTGTCCAGGCCGACGAAGCGTGGATCACGGATGACGTCGTAGTCGGTGAGCGACAGGTACGCGCTGTACAGCAGCGGCCACGCGGTGAAGACGCAGAATCCGACGATCCACGGCGAGAGGAACAGCAGCGCCGAACGCAGGTTGCGGCGTGCGGCCCGCCGACGGGATCGCTCGCGCGTCAGGTCGCGGGCGACCGGAGCGGTCGTGGCCACCTCAGCGGTTCTCGATCTCGGCCCACGCGTCATCGAGGGCGTTCTGAGCCGTCTGCTGCGCCTCGGCCAGGGCCTGTTGCGGGGTGGACTGGCCGTTGAGCACCGCGTTGACGGCATCCTGCCAGGCCTGCGTGAACTCGGCGTCTGCGGGGTTCGCCGGAAGCGAGAAGGTGTGGTCGTTCGCTTCGTACATCGCCTCGACCGCGTCGCTCCACGGAGCGGTGGTCGCCGTGACCTTCTCGCGGACGAGGTCGTCGGCGGCGGCGTTGCCGGTGAGGATGCCGGTGAAGGGCTTGCCCTCGGCCTCCCGCGCCGTCAGTCGGGCGTCGGCGGCGGCCGCCCACGCGTCGACGGAGGTCATCACGCGCGCCCAGCGGCACGCGGCCTCGGGGTTGGCACTGCCGGCGGGAATGGCCCAGGCCGAGCCCGAGGCGTAGGCGAGCGGCTCGCCCTCCATGTCGCGCACGGTGTCGAACACCAGCGGCGCGTCGGGCGAGACGTCGTTGAGGATGTTGACGTACCACTGCTCCATCGGCATCGCGCCCAGGACGCCGGTGGCGAACTGGTTGCCCGCTCCGAAGAAGTCGGCGGAGTCGCGGAACGCCTTCACCGCACTGAACCCGCCCTGCGCGTCGTAGATCCCGACGGCCCACTCCAGCGCCTGCACGACGGCCGGGTCGTCCAGCTGTGCGGTGCGCCCATCCTCCGAGATCAGGTCGGCGCCGCCGGCCTTGGCCCACAGGGGGAGGAACTCCGGCAGCTTGCTGTCGACGCCGATGACGTCCAGTCGTCCGCCGTCGCGGCGCATGAGGGCCTCGTTGGCCGCCGTCATGGCATCCCGATCCGACCCGTTGACCGCGGAGACGTCGAGCCCGGCCGCGGCCAGCAGGTCGGCGTTGGCCATGGTGATCTGGATGCCGTTGAACTCCGGGATGCCGTAGACGGCGTCGTCGAGCGTGACCTGCGCGATCGCCGAGGGCACGTACTGCGCCGTGTCGATGCCCTCGCCCTCGATGCATCCGTCCAGCGGGACGATGGCCCCGCGAGCGGCGAGTGAGCCGATCTGGTTGCGGTCGGCGTAGATGATCTCGGGAGGCTGGCCGCTGGCGATGGCGGAGAGGAACTGCTGGATGTCGAGTTCGCCCTCGACGAGGGAGACGTCGACGCCGCCGAGAGACTCCTTCGCCAGGTCCATCCGCGTGGTGGCGACCTCGTCGACGCCGCCGAACCCCATGACGGTCAGCGAGCCGTCGAGTTCGGCACCGGAGTCGTACTCGGCGCCGGAATCATCGGCGCCGCCGGTACCGACGGCACAGCCGCCGAGCGCGAGGACGCTCACGCAGGCGAGGGGGAGAAGAAGACGGCGGGGGGATGCCATGGCGAGACCTTTCTCTTCGCCCACGTGAGAAGTGGGCAACAGGGGAAGGTAAGAACCACTCCTCGGAGAAGCCGAGGGGGTTGACAGCGAAAGAGCCGGACCCGCCCCAAGGGCGGGTCCGGCTCTCCCGGAGTACGGCGTCAGCTGACGTCGCCGCGCCACGCGCCGGACTCGGCACCGCGCGACTCGATGTACTCCTTGAAGTGCTCGAGGTCCTTCTTGACCGAGTGGTCGTCGGCGCCGAAGACGGCGCCGGCCTTCTCGAGGAGCCCCGTGGGCTCCCAGTCGATCTGCACCGTGACTCGCGTCTCGCTGTCGGAGAGGCGATGGAAGGTGACGACTCCGGCGTGGTTCTCCTCGCCGCCGACGCTGTTCCAGGCGACCCGCTCGTCGGGGTGCTGCTCGGTGATCTCGGCGTCGAACTCGCGCTCGGCTCCGGCGATCTTCACCTTCCAGTGCGTGAGCGTGTCGGTCTTCTGGGTGATGGACTCCACGAAGCTCATGAAGTGCGGGAACTCCTCGAACTGGGTCCACTGGTTGTAGGCGACGCGGACGGGAACGTCGACGTCGATGGTTTCGATGACCTGGGCCATGATCTCCTCTTTCGTGTGATCCGGGGCGGACCCCAGTCTTCGCGCGTTCCGGCCCCGGACCCCCGGGGGTTGAGCGATCGGCTCGAGTGGCCTATAGGCGTCGATCGCTCACGCGCGGCCGCGCAGGATCATGTGCCAGTACACCCAGGGCAGGATCCGGCGATCGGCGATCCACGTCGAACGTCGCTCACGCGACAGCGACCGCCAGAACGGGATCGTCGGCCGAGGTCGCCCCCATCGGTCGAACTCGGCGAAGACGACCGTGCCGCGCGAGACCGTGAACGGCACGACGCTGTAGCCGTCGTACCGAGCGGCCGGCTTTCCGCCGTGCAGGACGGCGCGCATGTTCTTGGCCAGAACCTTGGCCTGGGGGCGTATGGCCCCTCCCGAGGGACGCGTCGCGACGCTCGCCGCGTCGCCGAGCGACCAGATGTCGGCGAACCGGCGATGCTGCAGCGTCTCGGGGTCGACGTCGACGAACCCGTGCGGGTCATCGTCCGCGGACAGTCCGCTGCCGGAGATCCATTCGGGCGCGCGCTGCGGGGGGACCGCGTGCAGGACGTCGTACCGGATCGTCTCCTCGTCGTCGCCGTGCCCGATCGTGACGGTGCGGGCATCGGCATCCACCCGTCTCACCTCGCGGGAGTACCGCACCTCGACGCCGTACCGGTCCAGCACACGGTGGAGCTCGCGGTCGACGTCGGGGACGCCGAACGGAACCGGATCGGGCAGCACGAGGATCACGCGGATGTCGTCGAGCACCCCGAGCGAACGCCACCAGTCGCACGCGAGGTACAGGGGCTTCTGCGCGGCGGCGCCGCACGAGGCCGGCTCCGGCGGCTGCGTGAACACCACCGTGCCGCGGCGCAGGTCGCGCAGGGTCGCGGAGGCGCGGGCGGCAAGACCGAGCTCGTAGTTCGACACGCCCTCGGCTCGATCCATGGCGTCGGTGAGCCCGGGAACCGACTCCCACGCCAGGCGCAGCCCGGCCGCCACCACGAGCTGGTCGTAGTCGAGGTGGCCTCCCGAGACCAGATGCACGCGATGCTCTACCGGATCCACCGTGAACGCCTCGTCGCGGAGCCATCGCACCCCGGGTGGTGTGACGTCGCCCTGCGGGCGCACGGCCTGCGATGCGCGCGCCGTCCCGCCGGCGATGTGCGATTGCAGCGGCGCGTACACGTGTCGTGTGCGGGGCTCGACGACCGTGACGTGGCCGATCCGTGCGCGGGTCAGGCGCCCGGCGATCGAGAGTCCGGCGTTGCCGCCCCCGATCACCACGATGTGCGGACCCGGGGTGGGCGAGTGCGGCATGCGGCATCCTTCCGTTGTCTTCAGCCAACCGCGCCCGTGCCGCACGAGCGAGCGGGTTGACAGGGGCTCATCCGAACGAATCCGACGCGCCGGCGTCCTCCGGGGGCTCGGGGACGACGTACAGCCCGGCGGGCGAATTCGCCATGGTCATCAGCGCTTCGAGCCAGCTGCGGTTCAGCGCCGGCGGCCGTCCCCCGTGGAATTTGAAGACGATGTTGGACCGGGGGTGCAGCCACACCGACGTCCGCCCTCCGCCCGTGCTGACGTCGTCCTTCCACTGGAAGTAGAACGGCTCCCCGCGACGCAGTTTGTTGCCCACCACGATCTGCAGGTGAGCGAGAAGGCGGTCCTCGAAGTCGGCACGGACGGTGCCCTCGTAGATGAACTTGCCCATGACGCATCCTCCTCGTAGACGATCTCGTCACTCTGCCTCGCGTCGCACGCCGCGTTCATCGGTGCAGACGCCTCGCGCCATCACGGCACGGAATGCGACGACGTTCAGAACATCCGGGCGGTCTGGCTCGGGTTGCGGCCGTACACCTCGCGGTAGTACCGCGCGAAGCGCGAGGGGCTGGAGAACCCCCATCGCCGGGCCACCTCGCCGACGCTGTCGTCGCCGCTGTGCAGATCGCGGTGAGCCGCGGTGAGCCGCACCGTCCGCAGGTACGCGGACGGCGTCGTATCCAGCGCGCGGCGGAAGGCGTGCTGCAGACCGCGCGTGGAGATGCCCGCCGCCTCTGCGATGTCGTCGATCGTGATCGGGAGGTGGGCGTGGGAGTCGATGAAGGCCAATGCGCGACGGACGGTGCGAGGAGCGGCGGCACGTTGCCCCGCCCGATCCAGGGCCTCCAGGTAGGTCGTCGAGAAGGTCGTGAGCGTGGACAGCAGCGCGTGCCGCTCGAGTTCGGCGGCGACGAGGGGGTGCTCGTGTCCGGACACCAGGGCGGATGCCACATACCCGAAGCTGCGTTCCCACTGCGACGCGAGCATCCGGTCGCGGGCGACCGGGTCGATCGCCCGGAGAACGAGGCGGTCGTCGCCCGACACCGCCCGTGCGACGCGCTCGGCCGATGTGCGGTCGAACAGGAACGCCCGCACCTTGCCCGTGCCGCTCCACCGGCCATGCATCGGACCGTCGCCGGCGATCCAGGGCTGCCGCGGGTCGATGTCGCGATCGTTCGTGAAGACGCGTCCGTCGAGGGCCGCCAACTGGCACGCCATGATCTGATCGTCCAATTGGATCGACGAGCGCACGTCCGCGCGCAGGGAGTACTGGACGAGGGAGAACGTCCCGGATTCGATCGAGGACCACTCGAATCGAACATGGACGGGGTCCACGCGGTCCAGCCGTGCGCTCGGGATGAACTGCTGCCACACCGCTTCGACATCGCCGGCGCCGGTCGCGCGCACGGTGAGGACTTCGCCCATGTCTGCCCTTCTCCGCGGTGGTCGGACCGCGGCATCCGAGACATCTTGCCCTCGCCACCGCAGCCGAACGCGCGGGAGGACACCGTGCGCGATGCTCGGCCCCCGAGCGAAACGGTCGCGTTACGAGGTGTCTCCGGACGGTGTCAAGGGGCGGGAGCCACGGGTGTGCCCGGGCGTTGGATGGAGCGAGTCGCCGTACGGCGATGCGTGCGCCCGACGCACGGACGACCGAAAGGATCCCCCATGAGCGACGCCTCGATCGACCCCGTCTCGTCCGACCCGACCGTGCCTTCGGCGCCCGACGGCGTCACCGGCGTCCAGCCGTTGCGCGACGGCGACACATCGATCGAGCCGGACCCCGCGCTCGATCCGGCCCAGGCGGAGTGGGATGCCACCACCGCCCGCGACGAGGGGGCGGATCCGGCGGACCTCGCCCCGGCCACGGCGACGGGGGCGGACCCCGCCGAGATCCCTGCCGACGACTCCGACATCCCGCTGGAGGACGTGCACCCCGAGTCCACCGGCACCGACTCGCAGGGCGAGGACCCGGGTGTGGTCGAACTCGGCGAGGAGGGTCAGGGCGACCTCGCACCCGAGGATCTCTGACCTGCGGGTGAGCTTTGGGTGTCCGGTGCGCGCGAAGCGGCCGTGGCCCCGCGTACGCCGCGTCCGGGCGCGCAGTGACGGCGGCGGAGTTCTCGAAGAGAAGTGGCGGCGTGCGGAAACCGCGTATCCGCGTATCGCACGCCGCCGCGCGCCCGCGCGCCGAGGGCGATCCAGCTCGTGACCGCGCGTTCGAGCGCCCAGAGCGGTGCCCACAGCGGCGCCGATCGGGGGAACTCGCGGTGCCCGCCCGCGCGCCGACGGCCGAACTCGGCGGCGGCCACGACCCCGAGCGTGAGCAGCGCCAGGAGGTCGGGGCGGCGACGCAGACCGAACACGAGCGGCGCGATCGACAATTCGAGGACCAGACGCAACGGTTGTGCGTGGCTGTCGTACGCCTGCCGGACCCGTTGACCGAGGAAATGCCGCAGCGTGGGTGGACGGCGCGCGACGTAGACGTCCGGACGGAGCCGGAGCCTGCCGCCCGTGACGCGGACGGTCCGTTCGAGCTCGAGGTTCTCGAACAACGCGTCGGCGTCGTAGCCGCCCGTGCGGTCGAGCACGCTGCGGCGCACGGCATACGTGCCGGGGTAGTCCCGGTGGAAGGCGCGGTTGACCAGGATCCGGCCGGTGTCCCACCGCGCATGCCACGGCAGCGGACGGAAGACGTTCTGCGGGGCGACGAGCTCGGCGCCCTCCAGCGCGGAGACGACGACGTCCAGGCTGGAGCGGTCGTACCGGACGTCGTCGTCGGCGAGGACGACGCGCTCATGTCGCGCGAGTGCGAGACCGGTCAGGACGCCGCGGACCTTGCCGTTGGCGCCGCGGGTGATGTTCGGCTGGATGTGACGGACGTGGGCGGCCCAGGAGTGCGCGTGGGCGGCGAACAGGTCGGCGTCCGATCCGTCAACGACGGTCACGTCGATCCACCCTGCGAGGACGCGCAGGTACTCCGTGAGCTCGTGCAGTGCCTCGTCGTCGTCCCAGCGCAGGGGGAGCACGTACTCGGCGGCGAGACGCATCAGTCGTCGGTGCGGAACCCCGCGGGCTTGTGGGTCCCGTCGCAGAACGGTTTGATCGCCGACAGTCCGCAGCGGCACAGGGCCACGGTGCGGCGGTGCTGGGGGATCGACCTGCCGGACGCATCGCGCAGGTCCACCTCGCCGCGCACGAGCAACGGGCCATCGGGGTAGGCCGTGATCCGCGGCGGGTTCCGGCTCATCGCGCATCCTCGGGGCGCAGGGAGGACTCGCCCCGCGACCACGCATCCAGCAGGTGGGCGCCGACCCGGCCGTCGACGCTCAGGCAGGCCGCAGCGCCGAAGACGATGTCCGGGAGGAGATCGGGTCGGTCCTCGGCCAGGCTGCCGGCGAGGTCGCGGGCGGCGATCTGCTCGTGAACGGCGTCCGCCTCCACGTGCTCGTCGAAGTAGCCGCAGACGTCGTCGTCGAAGCCCAGGCGGCGCAGGCCTTCCGAATACAGGCGGTTCGGGATCGATGAGGTCATCTCGAAAGCCGCGAGGTGTCCCACGACGGCGCCCAGCAGGCGCCGGTTGAGACCGAACATCGACATCGCGTTGTGCGAGGCGAGCGTCACGGCCGGTACGTCGTCGACATAGGCGCCGTACGCATCCGAGAGCCCGGCGCCGCGGACCGCGCGTGCGAACAACTCGGCGTGGACGCGCTCCGGGTCGCCTCCGCCGTACTCGTCGGACTGGATCTCCACCAGTGCCGCTTTCGGGCGCCCGGTCAAGCGCGGGATCGCCCAGGAGTGCGGGTCGGCCTCGCGCAGCGTGTACACCGTGCGGTGCACGAGGAACTCGTGCGCCTGGTCCAGGGTGGCTCTCCTCGCCAGATAGCGCGACAGGCTCGGGCCGGTGTCGGCGGCGGTCAGAGCGAACAGCGCACGTGCCACGGCATCCGCCGTCGCCGCCGGGAGCTCCGGCTGGGAGACGCGCCGCCGCAGCGTCGCCTCGAACGCACGCTCGATGACGCCGCGGGTCGCGATGAGGGAGGGGTCCCACTCGAGGTCGGGGTCGAAGGCCGCGACGGAGCCGTACGCCGACGCGTACAGCGCGAACAGAGCGAGCTGGAGATCGTCATCGATCTCGACGTCGGACGAGGCCGCCACGGCCGCGTCGGCGAGAGCGGTGTGGTTCGTCGCGGCGCCGTCGGCGAGGTGGCCGAGCACAGCCGCGCTGACGGGGCCGCGGGGAGTGAAGGGCAGCGCGGGCGCGTCGTCGGCGCCGGCCGCCAGGGGATCGTGGGGGGAGATGGTCACGGACACTCGAGCACTCTGGAGGTGTCCCGGGGGATCGCCGAGGCCCTTGACAAGGTCCACGCATGCGACGAGGGAGCGGCCCGGGCCGCTCCCTCGTCAGGCGGATCACTGCTCGATCGGCTGCGGGGCGCTCTCGTGCGCGGAGATCACGTCCCCGGAGTCGTCGGTCGAGACCGCGATGCGACGCGGCTTCGCCTTCTCGCTCACGGGGATGGTGACCGACAGCACGCCGTTGCGGTAGGCGGCGCTGATGCGCTCGGTGTCGATGCCCTGACCGAGGTTGAGCTGCCGGACGAACGAGGCGGTCTCCCGCTCGCGCGTGATCCACTTCACGTCGTCGCCCGCGGCGAGGGTGCGCTCGGCCCGGATGGTCAGCAGCTGGCCGTCGACGTCGATGTCGACCGAGCCGGGGTCGACCCCCGGCAGATCGGCGGACAGGACGTAGTGGTCGCCGTCCCGGTAGAGGTCCATCGGCATGCGGCGCGGTCCGCCGCGGCGGGCGTCGAGGAGCGTCGACGCGAGGCGGTCGAGGTCGCGGAAGGGGTCATAAGCGGCCATGGTCGTTTCTCCTTATCGATCGGTCCGGATGCCGGCATCCGGAGAGTGCCTGAAGTTGAGTCACCTTCGCTCAACCTGATGTCAGATTAGCACTCTCACGGGGAGAGTGCCAAGACCTCGTCGCGCGATTGTGCCCCCGCTCGCGGCCTCTGACAACCCCCGTGCCGAGCCCCCGCCCGCGGGCGTTTCGTGGCCGTCGATGCCGCGCCCCCCGGGCGGCGTCCCGACGACCAAGGAGCGAGATGTACTTCCACCGGCAGGAACTCCAGCACGCAGCCACACCCGACAAGCCCGACGCCGTCTACGCGCGCAAGCTGCAGGAGGTGCTCGGCGGACAGTACGGCGAGATCTCCGTCGCGATGCAGTACCAGTTCCAGGCCTGGAACATGCACATGCCGGGCAAGTACCGCGACCTCGTCTTCGGGATCGGGGCCGAGGAGATGGGACATGTCGAGATGCTCGCGGTCATGATCGCGCAGCTCCTGGAGAAGTCGCCCCTCGGCATCACCGAGGAGGCGGTCCAGAACGACCCCACCGTGGCCGCCGTCATCGGCGGCACCGACATCCAGCACGGCATCGTCGCGGGGGCGGGCGCGCGGCCCGTCGACTCCAACGGCAATCCCTGGCAGGGAAGCTTCATCACCGCCAGCGGCAATCTGCTCGCCGACTTCACGGCCAACGCCAATGCGGAGATGCAGGGGCGGGTGCAGGTCGCCCGGCTCTACCACCAGACCGACGACCACGGGGTGAAGGATCTCCTGGCGTTCCTGCTCGCCCGCGACACCATGCACCAGAACCAGTGGGCGGCCGCGGCGGCCGAACTGCAGGAGGAGGGGCTCGAGAGCCTGCCCGTGCCCAGCAACTTCCCGCTCGAGAAGGAGGACCGCGACGTGTCGTACCAGTACATCAACTTCTCGGACGGCGCCGCAGCGGCGGAGGGCCGGTGGGCATCGGGGCCGACGCCCGACGGCAAGGGGGAGTTCACCTATCTGGCCTCGCCGGAGCCCGGCGTGCCGATGCCGCCGCCCACGCACCCCGACGTGCGCTTCTACGGCACGACCGAACTGCCCAACACCGTCGAGAAGCTCGCCGGACGCGCCCAAGACGCGCTGCACAAGGAATGAGCGGGGCCGGACAGCCCGGGGCCGGCGCCGAGCAGCGGCTCGGCGCCGGAGGGGAGCGGACGGGCGCCAGCTTTCCCGCGATGCGCTCGGCCAAGCGCCCGCGCTCGGTCGTGGCCGGCCCGTACGGGCATCCGTTCCATCCGATCGCGGTGACGATCCCGATCGGTGCGTGGACGTCCAGTCTCGTCTTCGACCTGATCGGTCTCGCCGCGGACGAGCCCGCCGCCTTCGCCGCCGGATCGCGGCTGCTGATCGCGATCGGTCTGGTGGGTGCGGTGGTCGCCGCGGTCCTCGGCCTGCTCGACATGTCCCGCATCGAGCGCCGCACGCCCGCGCACCGCACGGCCCTGGTGCATCTCGCGCTCAACACGACGGCGATCATCCTGTTCTCCCTGGGTCTCGTCGTCCGCCTGCTGGATGCAGGGCGCATCCCCGCCGTGGCCTTCGTGCTGAGTCTGATCGCCGCGGCCGGCCTCACCGTGTCGGGGTGGCTCGGCGGCAAGCTCTCGTACCGGTGGGGCGTGCGCGTGGCCGACGAGCAGACGCAGCGGGAGGGTTTCGAAGCGCGGTGAGACCGCCCGCGGGGCCGCCTCGGCGAGACGGCCCCGCGCTCGGCCGTGATCGGTGGCGCTCGGCGCCCGTCAGTGCCGACCGCGCGGGATCCGGCGCCATCCGCCGCTGATCGCGCCGCGGTCGTGCAGGGGCGTCACCACGGCACCGGTCGTGGGCTCGGCAGGCCGGTGCCGAAGTCCCAGCGTGCGCTGCAGCAGGCGCATGCCGCGGTCGTACACGTCCGGCGCCAGCGCGCGGAGGGGTCTGGCGGCGAACTGCGCGGCGCCGACCGCGATCTCGTTGCGGCGTCCGTGCGTGGCGCGTTCGATCGCGCGCGCGACCCGCGACGCCGAGACGACGGGCGGCAGCGGATAAGGCGTGCGGCCGGTCGCATTGGCCGCGCGACGGTAGATCGGGGTGTCGACGCTGGCGGGCAGGACGATGCGCACCCGGATGCCGCGCTCCCCGAGCATCTCCTGGCGCAGCGCCCGTGCGAACCCCAGAAGGCCGTGCTTGGCCGCGACGTAGGGTGCGACGTAGGCGCCCGCGACCTGCGAGAAGAGCGACCCCACGAAAACGATCGTGCCCGTCCCGCGACGGCGGAAATGCGGGAGCACCGCGTGGGCATCGCGCATCGGTCCGAGGAGGTTCGTCTCGATCACGCGGTCGCGCACGGCATCCGGGGTCTGTTCGACCGATCCGTAGGAGAACACGGATGCCGCCGACACCCAGACGTCGATCCGGCCGAAGCGCAGGATGGCGGCGTCCACAGCGCGCCGCGCGGAGCCGGGCAGCGCCAGGTCCAGCGTGAGCGGCAGGACCTCTGCGCCGAGCCGGCGGCAGTCCGCCGCGGCCGCGTCGAGCGCCACGCGATCCCGGCCGACGAGCGCGAGCCGAGCGCCGCGTCGGGCGAAGCGGACGGCGGTGGCCCGGCCGATGCCTCGTGAACCTCCCGTGATGACGACGACCTGCGGCATGCCACTCCTCACGCTCGATCCTGCGCGGGTGCGGTGCCGTCGGCCGGCAGCGCGTCGCGGGATGCCGGTACGGTAGGCCGCGGCGGTGCGGCGGGGGACGGGGTTGACGGGAAGGGGCGCGCTCGACTTTGAGCGCCCACGACGCCGCGCTACCCCTGCGCCCGCGACCGCGCAACCCCGTGGGTCCGTCCGCCGAAGGCCCGCACAGTGGCGCAATGACGTCCCACGACACGGCGCCCGGCGCAGGATCCTCCGGCGACGGCATCGCGGAGGTGGCGGACGGGGTGCTCAAGATCACGTGCGCCGTGACGAACTCCTACCTCGTCGACACGGACGACGGGATCATCCTCATCGACGCGGGACTGCCGCGCAGCTGGCCGCTCGTCCTCGAGGCGCTGCGCGCGCGTCGAGCGTCGCCCGACGATCTGGTCTCGCTGTACCTCACACACGGCCACTTCGACCACGTCGGGCTCGCGAAGCGTCTCCAGGACGATCACCACGTGCCCGTCCACGTGCACGCGTCCGACGTCGCCCTCGCGCGGCATCCCTACCGTTACGACCGGGAGGCCTCGCGCCTGCTGTACCCGCTGCGGCACGTGGGTGGGCTGCCCCACCTGTTCCGCATGGCCGTGGCCGGTGCCCTCGGTGTCCGCGGCATCCGAGCTCGGGGGGATGTCTCGCCGGGCACGCCGGTGCTCGGGGGTCTCGTCCCCATCGCCACGCCCGGACACACCCGCGGGCACATCGCATACCACCTGCCGGGCCGAGGCGTCCTGTTCAGCGGTGACGCGCTCGTCACCCTCGACCCCTACACCGGGCGACGCGGCCCGCGCATCGTCGCCCGCGCGGCCACCGCCGACAGCCCGGTCGCGCTGCAGGCGCTGTCCGCGCTCGAGGCGACCGAGGCGGCCGTCGTCCTGCCCGGGCACGGTGACGCGTGGCCGCACGGCGTCCGTCGGGCCGTCGCCGAAGCCCGCACCGCGGGGCCCCAGTGAGGCTGCGCCTGACCGCGGCCCCGGCCGCCCGCCACCGGGCCGCGACCAGACGGTACCGTCGTCACGTGTCCGATGCCCCCGCCACATTGCCGCTCGTGCGGGCGCTCTGGGGCGCGACGCACCCCGGACCGACCCTCGTCGTCACGGCCCTGTCGCTCGCCCTCGGCGTCGCCGCGGGCCTGGAGGCCGGGCGCCTCGCGGTGCTGGTCGTGGCGGTGTTCGCCGGCCAGGTGTCGGTGGGTCTGTCCAACGACGCGATAGACGCCGCGCGCGACATCGCCGTGGGTCGGACCGACAAGCCCGTCGCGAGCGGAGCCGTCACGCCCGAGCGCGCGCTTGCGGCCGCGGTGGCATCCGTGGTCCTCGCCCTCGCGCTGTCGGTGCCGCTCGGGCCGGGGTTCGTCGCCGCCCACACGGTCGCCCTCGCGTCGGCATGGGCCTACAACGCGGGGCTGAAGTCCACACCGTTCTCGCTCCTGCCGTTCCTGGTGAGCTTCGGTCTGTTCCCGTCGTTTGCGACCCTGGCGCTCCCGCAGCCGGAAGTAGCGGCGCCGTGGGCGTCGCTGGCGGGGGTGGCGCTCGGCGCGGCCGTCCACCTCACCAACGTCGTGCGCGACCTCGACGACGACCGCGCCACCGGCGTCCGTGGACTGCCGCACCGGCTCGGCGCGCGGGTCAGCGTCGTCGTCGCGGCCGCGGGCATCGTCGTCGGCGCCGTCGCGGTGTTCACCGGATCCGGCGGCGGGATCGTCGGCGCGGTCTTCTTCGTCGCCGTGATCCTCGTCGCGGTGGCCACGATCGCGCTGGCCGTGTCGCGTGCCCCGGGGCGGGCGGTGTTCCAGCTCACGATGCTCGCGGCGCTCCTCCTCGCCGTCCACCTCGTCGTCACCTGAGTCCTTCCCGCGTCCGGCGGTCGTCACCGCACCACCGGCGCGCTCACCACCGGCGCGCCGCCGCGTCGAACCCCATCGCGTACGCGCGCGTGAAGACCGCCCCGCCCGGACCGCGCAGGACGGCGCGTAGAGCCGCGGAACGCGCGGCGTGTCCGGCCCGTGAGGCCCCGCGCCCGAGCATCGTATTGAGCCACGCCAGGCGCGCCGCGTGCCGAGCGGATGCCAGCCGGCTCCGCTCCCACCGGGCGAGGTCCTCGGGCGCGGGGCCGCGCACCCACTGCGCGAGCAGCGGCGACAGGGTGAGCGCGTCCAGCAGGCCGAGGTTCATGCCCTGCCCGCCGATCGGGCTCACCTCGTGCGCCGCGTCGCCGACGACGACGACGCGCCCTCGCCGCAATGCCGGGGCCACCGCCCGGCGCACGCGGAAGGTCGATGCCTCCGCGGTGTCCACGTCGAGCCCGATGCGGTCTGCGAGCGCGGTGCGCAGGAAGCCGGCGGCATCCGGCACGTCGGACGTGCCCGCCCAGGCCACGAGTCGCCGCTTCCCTCCCGGCAGGGGGAACGACTCCACGACGCCGTCGCGTTCGAGGTGCACGAGCGCCGTCGCATCGCCCGGGGCCTGGACATCGACCATCGCGTACCGGTCGGGGTAGTGGTGCGTGCGCACGGCGTCGGGCCGGTAGACGAGGCCGCGCCCCGCCCAGCCGGCGGCGACGACCACGACCTTCGCGCGTCGCTCGTCCTCGCCGCGCGCGCCGGCGGTGCGCACGCGCACCTCGGTCCCGGTGTCGCGGACCGCCGTCACGCCCACGCCGCGGTGCACCGGCGGACAGAGGCTCGTGAGCACCTCGACCGTGTCGGCCTGCGCGAGTGCCGCGACGTACGGATGCCGCGCCCGCAGCCGGTCGAACCGGATGGCGGAGAGAGTCCTCCCGTCGGCCCGCGCCTCGCCGCGGCGGATGCGCACCGCTCGCGCGAGCAGCGCGTCCGTCGCTCCGGACGGCTCGAGGCGGGCGAGGACGGGGGAGTGGATGCCGATGGCCCGCGTTCCGGCGTCCGCATTCGCGCGCCGCTCGACGATCTCGACCTCCACACCGCGGCCGCGCAGATCGGCGGCCAGGGCCAGTCCCACGGGCCCGGCGCCCACCACCAGCACCTCAGCCACGGTGATCCCCCGTCCCGGCCGCGACGGCCAGCACCCGGAACGGCGCCGGCGTCTCCACCCGCCAGGGGCCACCGAGCGCCCGTGCCAGCTCGTCGGCGCGATAGCTGCGGCGGATGGAGCGCAGGCCGTCCGTGCGCAGGAACGTGCCCGGTGCCAGCGGCGTCACCCCGACGGCGTACAACGCATAGGCCCATCGCCCCCGCGCGATGTCGGCGTGCAGGACCATCGAGCGGGCGAGGGTGCGCGAGTCGTCGACGAAACCGCGCAGCTGCGCGGCATCGAGGTGATGGAGCACATGATTGGACAGCACGATGTCGAACCGCTCACCTGCGGCGAGCAACGCCGTCGAGTCGCGCGACACGAACCGGACGCCGGACCGTTCGCGCTCGCGGGCCGCCTCGAGGGCGCGCGGATCGGGGTCGGCGCCGACCCACTCGACATCGAATCCGTCGCGCGCGGCAAGACCCGCCAGACGTACCACGACGTCGCCGCCGCCGCACCCGAGGTCGAGCACGCGCGCGGGACCGCCCAGCTCTCGCAGCACCGGGCGCACGTGCGTGCGGTACACCCCGCCCCACCCCGACACCGCGCGATTGACCAGATCGAAGCGACGGTAGGTCGCCGCGAGCGTCCGTGGGTCGCAGTCGGGGTCGTCCATCAGTTCCGTGAGGTCGGTGTCGCGGCGGGCGAGGCCCCGCCAGACTCCCCGCCCCCCGGCCCCCACGGTGGTCACTCGGGACGGCGCAGCATGAGGCGCGCCGCCTCCACCGTGAGGCCCGGGCCGAACGCCAGCGCCGCCACGTGCTCGCCGTCCACGCGGTCGGCATCGGCGAGCAGGTCGCGCAGGATGAACAGCAGGGTCGCGCTCGACATGTTGCCGTGCGCGCGCAGGACCTCGCGCGACGGCGCGAGGGCGGTGGCCTCCAGGGCGAGCGCGGACTCGACGCGGTCGAGGATGCTCCGTCCGCCGGGGTGGACGGCCCACGCATCGACCTGCGCGAGGTCGCCCAGGACGTCGGCGGCGATCGCCGCGATCTCGCGGCCGATGATGCGCGGAACCTCGGGGGTGAGGGTCATCTCGAAGCCCGAGTCGCCCACCGTCCAGGCCATGTCCTTCTCGCCCTCGTCGGTGACGTAGGTGGCGAACCCCTCGAGATCGAGCACGGGTCGCGTTCCGTCGCCCGCGGCGACCACCGCCGCCGCAGCCCCGTCGGCGAACACCGACGCCGCGACGATCTGGTCGGGGTGCGACGAGGTCTGCCAGTGCAGCGAGCACAGCTCGGCCGCGGCCACGAGGACCACCGCTGCGGGATCGGCCGCCACGATCCGAGCCGCGAGCCGCAGCGCGGGGATCGCCGCCGCGCACCCGATGAAGCCCAGGTGATAGCGCTCGACGCTCGGTGACAGCCCCAGGTCGCGCACGAGAAGGTAATCGGGACCGGGGGCGAACATCCCCGTGCACGAGACGGTCACGACGTGGGTCACGGCATCGGCATCCCTCCCCGACCCGGCGATCGCGGCTTCGGCTGCTTCGGCGAACAGTGCCGGGGCGGTGCGGCGGTACTCGTCGTTGCGGGCGCCCGTCGGGGGCATGAGCAGGCTGTCGCCCGCACGTGCCGCCAGTCCCTCGGCGTCGCCTCCGGCCAGCTGCGGCAGCACCGTGTGGCGGGTGTCGATGGCCGCGGCGTCGAACGCGGCGCCCACCAGGCGCTGGCTGCGCCGATCGAATCCGGGCTGCGAGGCGAACAGGTCGCGCAGCGCCGACTGGGCGACACGGGTGCGGGGCAGGGCCGTGCCGATCGAGAGGATGCTCGCGGTCATGACTCACTGTAGGCACGGTTTGCCGACGCGGACGCGGGGATGGTGCCGCCCCCGCGGGCCGTCTATGGTGCGGAACTCCCCAAACGGGGTGTCAACCCCGTCGAGAGCGCAGACCCGACGACCGTACGGTGGCCGTCCTGCCTCCGGAAGGATCCTCATGAGCGACGTCGACCCCACCCGTGTGACGAACCAGGATGCCGTGCGCCGCCCGAAGCCGCGCGTGTGGATGGTGGCATCCGGCCTTCTGGCCCTCGTGGCCGTCGTGCTGTTCGCGTTCGCGATCCCGATCGTGGCGGCGTGGGCATGGATCGGGATCGCGTTCCAGGTGGCGATCTTCGCGGCGATCGCCGTCAACGGCTTCACCGGACGACGCGGCTCGTACCAGGGCTACATCTTCGCCGTGCTGATGTGCGTGCAGGCGGCGGTGGCGCTGCTGGTCATCGTCGTGATCGCGGTCGCGGCCTGGGCGCCCCTCGGCTGACCGCGGGACGCCCGCGCCGCGTCAGAGGATCGGCTTGCCGCCGGTGACGGCCACGCGTGCACCCGAGACGTAGCTGCCCTCGTCCGAGGCCAGCAGCACGTATACCGGTGCCAACTCCGCGGGCTGTCCCGCGCGGCCGAGCGGCGTCTGCTCGCCGAAGCTCTCGACCGCCTCCTCGGGCATCGTCGAGGGGATGAGCGGTGTCCACACCGGGCCCGGCGCGACGCTGTTGGCCCGGATGCCCCGCTCGCCGAGCAGCTGGGCGAGCGAAGCGGTCATGTTGGCGATCGCGGCCTTCGTCGCCGCGTACGGCAGGAGCGTGGGATTGGGCATGTCGGAGTTCACCGAGCTCGACCCGATGATCGACGCCCCCTGCTTCAGGTGCGGCAGCGCCGCTTTCACGAGGTGGAAGTACGCGCTGACGTTGGTCGCCCACGTGTAGTCCCATTCCTCGTCGGACACCTCCTCGAGGGTGTCATGGCTCATCTGGAACGCCGCGTTGCTCACGAGCACGTCCAGTCCGCCGAGCTGATCGACGGTCCGGGCGATGAGGTCGCGGCAGTGCTGCGGGTCGGACACGTCGCCGGGCAGCAGGATCGCGCGGCGGCCGGCGTCCTCGACGAAGCGACGGGCCTCCTGGGCGTCCTCGTGCTCGTTGAGGTACGCGATGGCGACGTCGGCGCCCTCACGGGCGAACGCCAGCGCGACGGCCTTGCCGATGCCGCTGTCGCCGCCGGTGATGAGCGCGACCTTTCCCTCGAGGCGGCCCGAACCGCGGTAGCTGTCCTCGCCGTAGTCGGGCTTGGGGTCCATGGCCCGGTCGGTGCCGGGAACGTCCTGCTGCTGAGCGGGCTGCTGGGTCATGTCTCCTCCTGGGGGTCGGGGACGTACCACTCCACCGCTCGCCCGGCGATCGCGCACGAGGGTTGACAGGCCGGCCTCCTCCGGGGGGTCAGGCGGCGAGCACCTCGGGCAGCACGAGATCCTCGATCGCCCCGCGGTAGTCGGCGATCATGCGGCGGCGGTCCAGGCGCGCACGGGCCGAGATCGCGGCGGACCGCAGTTCGACCCGGCGCGCGATCGCCTCGTCCCACGCCGCGGCGATCGCGTCGGCGTCGCGCGGGGTCACCAGGCCGATGCCCGCCACGACGCGTGCGGCGTCGCCGACATCGGTCGTGACGGGGACGGCGCCGGATGCCGCGCCCTCGGCCAGGCACAGCGGCGACGCCTCGCCGAAGGCGCTGGTGAGCGCGACGACGTCGGCGATGCGGTAGAGCGCGGGCATGTCCTCGCGCAACCCCAGCGCGTGGAGAGCTGCACCCGCACCCAGACCCGCGGCGGCGACGAGCGCCGAGAAAGCCGGATTGCGGTGGGTCATCCCCGCCCCGCACAGCACGTAATGGGCACCCGGATTCCGACGCGCGTGGCGTGCCACGGAGTCCAAGAACAGCCCCGGGTCCTTCATCGCGTCGAACCGTGCCGCCAGCAGCACGACCGGGGCGGACTCGGGGATGCCGAGCGCGTCGCGAATGCGGCGCCGCTCGGCGCGCGTGCCGGGACGGAACCGGCGAGTGTCGATGCCGTTGTCGATCACCCACGCGCGGGACGTGGCCACGCCCGCGCGCGCGTACGCCAGCGAGGTCGACGCTGCGCACGAGATCGTCGCCGACACCGCGCCGGTCGCACCGGCGTCGACGAGCCACCCCAACGCCGGACCGGAATGGGCGGGGTCGGACCGGTGCAGGCAGGCCGCCGTCGGGCGATCGGGCAGCATCCCGGCGCGATCGAGGGCGACGACCAGGCTCAGCGGCTGTTCCTTCAGCGAGAGCACGATGTCGGCATCCGCGATGAGCGCGGCGGCGTGCGCGAGCTCGGCGTCGGTGAACGAGTCCGGAGTCATGGGCTCGTCCCCCGCGATCCGGTCGAAGGTCTCGATGCGCACGCCCGCGTCGCGGAGCGTATGGAACCGCGTGTCGTCGTGGGCGTGCTGCACGGACGCATCGCGACGGGCCGCCGAGGTCAGCGACAGCACGCGATGATGCTGACGCCCGTCCGAATGCAGTCCTGCGACGACATCGGAGTGGAGGATGCGGGCTCCTCCCGCGAAGAATCCCTCGTACAGAGACAGCACACGCACGGGTCGGGTCATCCTGATCGCTTTCCGGGGAGGGGCGCCGCGGTGCGGTGCCGAGCCGATCACCGCGGTTGCGGTTTCCCCATGCTGCGGGGTCGACCCCCGGCGGCGGGTTACGCCCCGAAGACCATTGCGTGAACGCGTGCGACCGGAAAGAGCCGACGCGCCGGCCCCCGGGGGAAGGGACCGACGCGTCGGGAGCAGGGGCCGCGGGCGGCCCAGGGAGGAACCGCGGGACGGAACGAGCCCGGTGCCCCGTCCCGCGGGGTCTGTCAGGCCTGGCGCACGTTCTGCCCGGCCTCCTGAGCCTGGTCGCGCACCGTGGACGCGGCCGAGGCCGACTCGTCCTTGACGTGTCCGACGGCTTCGCTCGCCCGATCCTTCAGGGCCGAAGCAGCCTCCGAAGCCGGCTCGCGCAGGTCCTCGACGATCTCGTGCGCGAGGTCCTTCGCGCCTTCGACGACCGGCTGCGCCTTGTCCTTCGCGGCGGCGGCCGCGTCGCGCTCGCCGCGCGTGGGCGGGATGAGGGAGGCGACCACCATGCCCACCCCGAAGGCGACCAGCCCGACCGCGAGCGGATTGCCCTTCGCCTTCGCGGTCGCGTCGTGGGCGGCACCGTGCACCGCGTCGGCGGCTCCGTGGGCGAGGCCCGACGCGCCGTGCGCGGTGTCGTCGGCGGCGCCCATCAGGCGATCGCGGAGTCCGCTCACCGCGCGGTGCACCTTGTCCTTCTGGCGGTCGACGATCTTCGACGGCGTGACCTTGTCGGCGAGCGCGTCGACGTCGGATCCGAGATTCGCGCGGGTGCGCTCGATGTCGGCGCGGATGGCTTCCGGTGAATCGGTCATCGGTTCTCCTCGTTTCTGGTGAATGCGTCCGGAATCTCACGGAGGGTCTCCGCCGTGACCGGCGCGCCCTCCACCTTCTTCAGCTCGGTGCGGCCGACCGCGTACAGGATGCCCGCGATGATCGCCCAGACCACGGCCACCACGACCGCAGCCCATCCCTGCCCGATCAGCAGAGTGAGGGCCGCCCACAGGGCGAGCGACAGGAACAGCACGACCATCCCCGCGGCGTAGCCGGCCCCGCCCAGGAGGCCCGCGCCCTTGGCGGACTTCGAGGCGGTGTCCTTCAGCTCGGCCTTGGCCAGCGTGAGCTCCTGGCGGACGAGCGTCGACATGTCACGGGTGACCTCGCCGACCAGCTCGCCCAGCGACGTCGTAGCTGCGCGCTGTTCAGACGGTGTCGGGTCGGTCATGCGACTGCTCCCCTCCGGTGCCGTCGATGAGGTGCGCGGATCGGCTGTACACGGGGGTATCGGCCTCGACGGCGACACCCTCCGTCGCGCGTGCCTGCGCGTCTGCGGCGGCGAAGCGCGGACCGTCGGAGGCGACCGCGCCCGGGGAGCCGTCCGTGTTCGCGTGAGTGGCGGACGAGGTCGCTCCGGCGGCGAGCGCTCGGGTGAGTCGTCCGACGACCAGTCCTGCCAGCGCGGCGCCTGCGATGAAGGCACCGGGGCGCCGGCGTGCGAACGCCTTCACGTCGCCGAGCAGCTCCTGCGGGTCGCGGTCGGAGAGCCAGCGGCCCGCCGAGGAGGCGTGCGTGGCGATCCGTCGCACGAGATCGCCGGCGATCCCGGACCCCTCGTCGGCGTCAGCCATCCGCGACAGATCGTCGCCGAAGGCGCTCGCGCCGTCCGCGAGACGCTGCTTCTGACCGGCTGCCTGCTCGGAGAGCTGTCGTCCGGTTTGGGACAGCAGCTGGGTGAACTGGGTCTTGGCTTCGCTCGCGACCGCGCCCACTTCTTCCTTGCCGGTCCGGGCGACGCCGGCGGCTTCGTGTCCGACGGTCTCCGTGACACCGGATGCCTCCTGCGCGGCCGTCTCCGCTTTCGCGGTCACGCCGGCTTCTCCGTCGTTCGACGCAGTGAACTGCGACATGGTCGCTCCTTCCGTCCTGCTGTTGGGGGGAGGTCCGGTATACGGCGCATCCGTACAGCGGCGCGCCACCCTTGCGCCGCCCGTTCCGGCGTGCAACGCGCGCACCGGCCCGAGGGGCCGCGCTCGATGGCCCGCGCGCAGAGAACCGCGACGCGTCGCGCGCATGCCCTCACGCCGCTCGTCGCACCAGTACGATCAGGGGTCGTGCAGAACTCCTCCGACTCGCCCGCGGCGCCGAGGACGCGCTCCGATCTCGGACGCGCTCTCGTGGCCTACGACGAGGCGCGTCGCGCCGCGACGGCGGCGGCGCGTCGCACGCTCGGCCTGAACGAGCTCGATGCGAAGGCGCTGATCTTCGTGGCGCAGAATCCGGGCGCCCGGCCGTCACACGTGCGCGATCACCTGGGCATCACGTCCGCCGGGGTGACGACCCTCATCGACCGGCTCGTACAGCGAGGCGCGGTGCGCCGGGATCTCGACAACGAGGACCGACGTGTGAACCACATCACTGCGACGGTGGATCTGGAATGCCCTCCGTGGTCTGCGTTGCGCGCGTACGACGATGCGGTCGAGGCCGCCATCGAGACCATGGACCCCGCCGAGGCCGACGCGGTCGCGGCGGCTCTCGATCGCCTCACCGCGGCGGGAACGGCATCCGGCTGACGCGCTGAGTCGCCTCAGGTGCGGTCGTCGAGGAAAGCTTCCGCGCGCGCCTGCAGGAACGTGCACAGGGCGGAGAGCATCGCCAGTTCGCCCGACAGCGCGAGGACGCGCGCCGAGCCGAGCGGTGCGGCGCTCTCGCGCGGCTCGAACGTCACGGCCCATCCGGTGGAGCCGGGCTCGGTCTCGGGAGCCACGTAGAACGTCGTCGAGACACTCCGCAGTCGCGCGGCGATCAGTCCCCCGTCGGAACCGTCGTCGGCGTCCTGCGGGATCACGCGCAAGATGCCGGCGTCGTCGTACCCGAGCGCGCGGAAGTCGTCGATCCACGTCTGCAGCGTGGTCATGGTGCGAAAGGGCATGGGGGCATCCCGTCGGTAAGGGGCGCAGCGGGGGCGGCGACGATAGATTATCCGGTATTTCTTCGATGCGACGCGCATCTCCTGCCGCGATGGGACCGGTTTCATCGCACAGATCGCCGCGCTGCGCAACGGTCTATCCGCTTTCTGCACGTCGTATTTATGAAATGCCTGTGGAACATACGCACGTCGAAACCAGGGATGCCACCACGGTCGAGGAGATGTGGCAGACCGTCCTGCCCGGAGCCCGCATCTCCCGGGCCGACGGCATCCAACCCGCTTTCGTCTTCCACGGGGCCGCCCAACCGGGCTTCGGGTTCTGCGATTACACCGTCGGTTCGACGATGGTGACCGAGACGGACCCCGACGACCAGCTGATCGTCGGGCGGATCGGGGGCTCACGCATCCGGGCGACGTATCGGCGAGAGCGCATCGACACGACGGTGCCGTTCGTCGTCGTCGACCGCCCGATCGAGATCGCGTTCTCGGGGCGCATCGCGGGCACCGCCGTGTCCTTCGCGCGCACCGACGTGGACGAGGCGGCGCGCAGGCTGTCCGGCGACGATGCCCTGCGCGTGCGTCCGACCGGGCACGCGCCCGTCTCCGAACATCGTCTGCGCTACTGGAACCGCACGTGGGAGTACGCCAGGGACGTGCTGCTGCGCTCTCCCGAACGTGCTCCGGTGATCGAACAGCAGGTGCGCACGCTTCTGCTCGAAGCCACGCTCATGACTTTCCCGTCGACCTTCACCGAGGCGCTCGCCGCGGGGCGGCCCGCGCGGCCGTTGCCCGCTCCCGTTCGTCGGGCGAAGGCCTACATCGAGGCCCACGCCACGGGGCCCATCGCCCTGGCCGACATCGCGCAGGCGGCGCGGCTGTCGCCGCGCGGTCTTCAGTACGCCTTCCGGACGGCGACCGGACGTACGCCGATGCAGTACGTCCGCCGCGTCCGTCTGGATGCCGCCCGTGCCGAGCTGCGCGGAGCGGACCCGTCGGTGGACACGGTGGCCGCGATCGCCGCGAGGTGGGGTTTCTCCAACCTCGGTCGCTTCGCCGCGATGTACCGGAGCGAGTTCGGCGAGACGCCGTCCACGACGCTCCGCTCCTGAGGGCGGCGTCGGCGTCTCAGTGCCCGCCGAGCGTGCCGCTGAGCCGGCCGTGGAAGTTCGCGGTGGCCGGATTCATGCCGGTGATCTCGACGGTCGTGCCGAGTCGGGCGTATCGGGTCTGCACAGCGTCGAGCGCCGCGACCGTCGAGGCGTCCCAGACGTGCGAATCGGACAGATCGATCACCACCCGGCCGGGGTCGCGGTGGTAGGCGAACTTCGTCGTCAGGTCGTTGCTCGAGGCGAAGAACAGCTCGCCCTCCACGCGGTATCGGGCGAGGTCCCCGTCGACCTCCCGGTGCACGGTGGTGACGCCGGCCACACGCCGCGCGAACAGCACTGCGGCGACGACCACCCCGACACCCACGCCGATGGCGAGGTTGTGCGTCCACACGGTCACGGCAACGGTCGACAGCATGACGATCGTCTCGCTCAGCGGCATCCGGCGCAGGGACGAGGGGCGGATGCTGTGCCAGTCGAAGGTCGCGACGGAGACCACGATCATCACCGCGACCAGGACCGCCATCGGGATGACGGCGACCACGTCTCCGAAGACCAGGACCAGCACGAGCAGGAAGACCCCGGCCAGGAACGTCGAGATGCGCGTGCGGGCCCCCGACGCCTTCACGTTGATCATCGTCTGACCGATCATCGCGCAGCCGCCCATCCCTCCGAAGAGGCCCGAGAGCACGTTCGCGGCGCCCTGGCCGAGCGACTCGCGTGTCTTCGATGAGGGCGTGTCGGTGATGTCGTCGACCAGAGCCGCGGTCATCAGCGACTCGAGCAGACCGACCACCGCCATCGCGAGGGCGAACGGGAAGATGATGGCCAGGGTCTCGAAGGTCAGCGGCACGGTGGGCAGGAGCAGCATCGGCAGGCTCTCGGGGAGGGCGCCCTGTTCCCCGACCGTGGGCACCGAGATCCCGAACACGACGGCGGCTCCGGTGAGCAGGACGATCGCCACGAGCGGCGCAGGCACGGCGCGCGTGAGCCGGGGGAGCAGGTACATGATCACCAAGCCGGCCGCGGTGAGCGGATAGACCATCCACGGGACGCCGATGAGCTGTGGCACCTGCGCGACGAAGATGAGGATCGCGAGGGCGTTGACGAACCCCACCATGACGCTCCGGGGGATGTAGCGCATGAGCTTGGCCACGCCGAGGAGTCCGAGGGCGACCTGGAGGATGCCACCGAGGATCACCGTGGCCACGAGGTAGTCGACCCCGTGCTCGCGGGCCACGGGGGCGATGACGAGCGCGATGGCCCCCGTCGCGGCGGTGATCATGGCCGGTCTCCCGCCGAGGAAGGCGATCGCCACGGCCATGACGAACGACGAGAACAGGCCGAGTCGCGGGTCGACCCCGGCGATGATCGAGAAGGCGATCGCCTCGGGGATGAGGGCGATGGCGACGACCAGGCCGGCCAGCACCTCGCGGGTGAGCAGGCGCGGGGAGCGCAGGGCCTGCCGCACGGTGGGCTCGGGGCGCGGGCGCGCGAGGACGTCGGTCACAGGGACTCCGGTGGGGTGGGGGAGAATCGAGGGGTCGCGAACGCGACCGGGCAACTCTACCGTAACGAGAGGGTTGCCGGATCGGGGAGGTCATGAAGAACGTGCGGCGGATGCAGATCGGCGAACTCGCCGAACGGACGGGGCTCTCCGTCCGCACCCTCCGCCACTACGACGAGATCGGTCTCCTGCGCCCGTCCGCGCGGTCCGAGGGAGGCTTCCGCCTCTACACCGACGAGGACGAGTCGCGCCTGCTGCTGATCCGTCGTATGAAGCCCCTCGGTTACTCCCTCGAGCAGATGGGGGAACTGCTCGCGGTCGTCGACGGCTTGGCCGGAGCCCCCGACGACCTCGCTCTCCGGGCCCGGCTCGACGGCATCCGCGAGGAGGCGAGGGCGCGCCGCGATGCCCTGCGCCGTCAGGTGGAGGCCGCGGACGAGTTCCTCACTCAGCTGGCGGCGCGATGACCGCGCACTCGCTCGAGCTCGTGGGCTTCGGCGTTCGTCTCGCGCCGGCCCACCCCGACGACGCCGCCGAAGCGTGGCTGCTCACCGACGCCGACCTGTGGCGGGGGATGACGACGCCGTGGCCCGCGTCCGCCGAGGAGTACGCCGACCGCATCGATCAGCAGCGCGCCGCCCCGGGCGTCTTCGCATTCACCGTCCGGGATGCCGTCACCGGACGGGTGCACGGGGCCACGACGTTCTACGACCACGCGCCCGCACAGGGCCGCGTCGAGATCGGCACGACATGGTACGGGCGCGAGTTCCAGGGCGGTCGGACGAACCCGGCGGCGAAGATGCTGCTCCTGACGCACGCGTTCGAGGAGTGGGAGCTCAACCGTGTCGCCTTGCGATGCGACGCCCGGAACGACCGCAGCGCCCGTGCCATCCAGCGACTGGGCGCCACGCCCGAGGGGCGCTTGCGTCGGCACCGGATCGCGGCGGACGGCACGGTCGGCGACACGCTGTACTTCTCGATCCTCCGTGACGAGTGGCCCGAGGTCCGCGCGGGACTGGTCGGCCGTCTCGCTCTCTGACGGGCGCCCCTTCGGCGCCGTGTAAGATCGTCTGTTGGAAGTGTGTCCGAGCGGCCTAAGGAGCATGGCTGGAATCCATGTAGGCGGGGTAACTCGCCTCGCAGGTTCAAATCCTGTCACTTCCGCCAGAGATCGTCGCCCCCGTCCCACCGGACGGGGGCGACGTTCTATCCGGGCCGGTGCACGTCAGCCGACCGTCTCGGGCGTGGCCACCTGCGCCGGGTCCTCGCGCATCGCCAGCGAGCGGGGCAGGACGACGGCGATCACCCGGCGTCCCGGTGTCGCCGCGGCGCGGAGGCGGGCGCGGATACGACCCACCGCGTCGAGCAACGCGGGCCCGTGATCGGCCCCGCCGCCGTCCTCGGCGTAGACGGCGCGCTCCAGCGCGTCGCGGAGCAGCCCGATGTCGTCCGCGTCGACGCCGTGGGTCTCGGCGAGGCGTGCGGCGAACGCACGCGGCGACTCTGCGGCGGGGGCCCGGATGCCGAGGTCCACCGCCTCCGCCCGTATCTCCGTCCACGCCGCGACGGCGTCACCGGCGCGGATGCGCGGGGTGCGGGAACGTCGGCGCCCGGCCCGCAGCGCCGCCGGCGTCGCGGCGATGAGCAGCAGGATCACCGCGCCGACGGTCAGCAGCACGCCGGCGGGATTCTGTCCGTTCTCGGTCGCGGCGCCGGAGGCCGCGGTTCCGGGGCCGTCCTGGTCGTCGAGCTGCGGAGCATCGGTCTGAGAGGCTCCGGGGGTGGCGGCATCCTGCTGCTGCGGGGTGTCCACCGCGCCGGTGGATCCCCCCGTGTCGCCGGAGGCGAAGGTCGTCGGGACACCCAGGCTGTTCGTCGGTTCGAACGGCACCCAGCCGATGCCCTGGAAGTACACCTCCGGCCACGCGTGCAGCTGGCTGGAGGTGACGGTGTACTCGATGCGGCCCTCCTGTTCGACCGACCCGGACCGTGTTCCGGGCAGGTAGCCGACCACGATGCGCGCGGGCATGTCCAGGGTGCGCGCCATGACGGCGAACGCGGAGGCGAAGTGCACGCAGTAGCCCGTGCGCTCGTCCAGGAAGCGGGCGATGGCATCCGTTCCGGCCCCGTCGAAGCCGGCGTCGACGGGGGCGTCCAGCGAGTAGCGGAACTGGCTGCTGCGGAACCACGTCTGCAGGTCGATGAGCGCGTCGTACGGGGACTGCGCGCCGGCGGTCACGGAGCGCGCCGTCTCGCCGATGATGGCCGGGACGTCGGGCGGAAGCGCCCGCACCGCATCGCCCAGTCCATCCCCGCCCACGGGCCGCGCTCGGATCTGCTCGAGCGTCGGGCGCGGCACGAGGGCCTGGGCCTGATACTCCTGGTTCCGTGACGACCCGGAGCGCGACACGATCGTGCGGTTCTCGGGCATGCCGAGCCATTCGCCCTCCAGGCCCGTGACCGTCGACGCGGGATAGGGGACAGGCAGCCACGGGCTGTCGAGGTCACCGACGGTGACGGTCGTGGTCCAGTCCGCCAGGGCGATGTCGCCGTCGACCGCAACGGGGTCGAAGACGGGCGCGTCACCGCGCACGCCGACGGTGTCGCCGGTGTCGGGCTGCCAGACCGCGCCGTCGAATCGCGAGAGCGTGACCGCACGCAGGTACGGCGCCGACGGGCCCGTCGTGCTGACGGTGAGCACGTCGATCTCGCGCGGCTGCCGGAGATCGTTGCCGAGTTCGAGGTTCGGGTTGATCGTCGTGCCGAATCCCGCGCCGGTGCCCGAGGCGAACCGCAGCCCGGGCTGAGGCAGCAGCGGCACGGCCACCAGCGTGACCAGGACCGACACCGCGGCGATGCCGATCGCGGTTGCCGACGCGCCCCAGATCCGTGCGCCGACGAGCCGCGACCCTGCGCCCGCGCGGGTGGTGTCGGCGCGCGTGGTGCCTGCGTGCGTGCGCGCGCGGACGTCCATGCGCAGGAGGAAGAGCACGGCGGCGGCCAGAGCGAGGACCGCCGGGACGTCCACGGCGGCGGGGATGGCGATGGTGGGGATGAGCGAGACGGCCACGAGGCCGACACCGGCCAGGAGCGGCATCCGGGCGGTGAGGACGACGTGGTCGAGCACGACGGCGAGACCGGCCACCGCGGCCACGAGGACGAACGCCAGTCCGGAGGCGGGGACGACCGGCGCGACCCCCACGCGGATCTCTTCGGATGCCGCCGCGAACAGGCCCGGAACGGAGGCGATCGTCGTCGGGGTGGGGATGAGGCCCAGCAACGCCGTCGACCGTCCGAACATCACCGTCAGGAGCACGACGACGACGACGAGCTCGACCACGGTGGCCACGACGGCGGGAAGCCGGAGGAACCGCACCATGAGTCCCGAGACCAGCACCGCGGCGGCCGCCGCGTACGCTCCCGCCGTCCACGGGCCGGCCGCGATCACCGAGAACACCGGCACGAGCGCCGCCACGACACCCGCGAAGATGCCGACCGAGAGCAGTGCCAGGTCGCGCCGGCGTCGTGCCGGCCGTGACTCGGCCCGCTCAGGCGCCGACACGGGCGTCCTCCGGCCGTGTCGTGTCGGCCCAGGCGTGCGCGACGTCGCCGCCCGGGCGCAGCGTCGTCGCGTGCCACCCCGTCGCCGTGCGGGTGTCAAGGCCGTCGGCGTCGGACACCGCGATCAGCACGGCCATGGTCGAGCGCGGCGCGGCCGCGCGCAGCGCGAGGACGTCGTCCTCGTGCAGGCGCCCGGTGACGACCACGACGGGGCCGGCCGACGCGGCCGCGGACGCGGGCACGACACGGCGGGACGGTGCGTCGGCGCGGGCGCGCACGGTCGCCAACGACGCCGCGAGCGCGCGGGCCTCGGCATCCTCTCCGCCGTCGACCGGTTCGGCGAGCAGCTCGCCGTCGCTGTCGACCACGTCGACCGTGTACCCCTCGTGCACCAGGCGAGCCACCACCGAGACGCACGCCGACACAGCCGTCTCGAACGCGCGGTCACCGCCCGGAGCGTCGGCGGCCGCCGGAGACCAGCGCGAGAGGGCGCGATCGAGCACCACGGTGGCGGCGGGGCTGGACTCCTGCTCCTCCTGACGCACCATGAGCGTGTCCCGGTGAGCGGTCGCCCGCCAGTGGATGCGTCGCATCGAATCGCCCGGCGCGTAGGGCCGCGCGACGAGGTTGTCCGCCCCCTGGCCCAGCTGCAAGGCCGCGCTCTGCCGCGTGCCCCCGGCCTCGCCGGGTGAGGAGGGAAGGGGACCGAGCTCGACGATCGTCGGCGCGACGGTCACCTCGGTCGCCCTCCCGACGCCGAAACGGCGCCGGATCAGCCCGAACGGGTCGGTCGTTGACACCCGCAGCGGCCCGACGGCGTACGTTCCCCGGACGACGCCGCGCACCTCGTACCGCAGGCGCACCGGTGCTCCCGTGCGGCGCAGGGTCGACGCGGCGGCGGGGAACCCGCCCTCCGCCCGCCCGCGGAGCCCGGTCGGCAGGTCGTCGGACCAGCGACCGGGAAGGGTCGGCAGCGCCGTGCGCACGCGCACCGACAAGCGGACCTCGGCGAGTCCGCCCACTTCTGCCACCTCGGGCGACACCGTGCGCACGACCTCGCCCGATGCCCGGACGAAGAGCGCGCTCGCCGCGGCGCACACGACCAGCGCCAGCATCAGGACGCCGAAGTACATCAGTTCGGGGATCGCGGCCCGCTGAGCCACCACGAGGGCGATCGCCGCGAGGGCGAGCGCGCCCGTGCCGCGCAGGGTCAGCGGCCAGCGCTCTCTCACGGCGTGCTCACGCTCGCTGGGTCAGCGGGACGCGCACGCTCGCCGCGATCCGCTCGAGGGCGTCGGCCACCACGACGGCGCCCGCGCGTCCTCCGGCCGCCGACCGGTTCGCGATGATCCGGTGCGCGAACACGGGGGACAGGAGCGCGGTGAGGTCGTCGGGGATGACGTACGCGCGGCCGTCGAGCGCCGCGCGCACCTTGGCCGCGCGGACGAGCTGCAGGGTCGCGCGGGGGCTGGCGCCCAGACGGATGTCGGGGTGGCTGCGCGTGGCCTGCGCCAGCGCGACGGCGTACTCCTCGAGCGCCGGGGCCACGTGCACCCCGCGGGCCCACGCGATCATCGCCGTGACCTGCCGCGCCGACACCACCGGGGTGAGCGCGTCGAGCGGATTGATGGTGTCGCGCTGGCGGAGCATGAGCGTCTCGGCCTCGGCGTCCGGGTACCCCATCGAGATCCGCAGCAGGAAGCGGTCGCGCTGCGCCTCGGGAAGGGCGTACGTCCCCTCCATCTCGAACGGGTTCTGCGTCGCCACGACGAGGAAGGGGGAGGGGAGCACGTGCGTGCGGCCGTCCACGGTGACCTGGCGCTCCTCCATCGCCTCCAGCAGCGACGACTGCGTCTTGGGTGAGGAGCGGTTGATCTCGTCGGCGATGACGATGTGCGCGAACACCGCGCCCGGGGTGAACTCGAACTGCCGTTGGACGGGGTTGAACACCGACACACCGGTGATGTCACCGGGAAGCAGATCCGGAGTGAATTGGATGCGGCGGACATCGGCGTCGATCGTCGCCGCCAGCGCGCGGGCGAGCACGGTCTTGCCGACGCCGGGCACGTCCTCGATCAGCAGGTGCCCCTCGGCGAGCAGGGCGATGAGGGCGCTGCGCACGGCGTCGGGCTTGCCATCGATCACGCGCGACATGGACGCGGTGATCCGTCCGGTGAGGCGGGCGAAGGATTCGGCATCCAGCGACTCGTCGGCCTCCGTGCGCGGCGGCTGCAGATCGGGTCGGCGCAGCCGCGGGCCCGCCTCGGGCGTCACCGTCTCGTCCATGGCATCCCTCGTGTCGCACTGCGGCGGTGGAGCGTCGGGCCGCCGTGACCTGATCGTAACCTGCACCGACCGGCCCGGGGCCGGAACACGGCAGGTGCTCAGGTGCCGCACTCGCGCCCGCCGGCCCTAGGATCAGGCATCGTCGCCCGACCCGAGGAGAAACGCATGTCCCTTTCCGCACCCGTGCTCGCCGTCGACATCGGGGGAACGAAGGTGGATGCCGCCGTCGTCACGGCCGACGGAGAGGTGGTGCGCGCGAGCGTGACGCGCCGCCCGACCGGCCGCGACAACACGCGCGAAGGGATCGCCGGAAACATCCGCGCCGCGGCCGAGGGGGCGCTCGCGGCGGTGCCGGGCGTACGCGTCGAGGCGGTCGGCGTCGGCAGCGCCGGTCCGGTAGATCTGCCCGCGCGGTCCGTGTCGCCCCTGAACCTCCCCGAGGCGCAGGGACTGGTGATCGACGATGTGCTGAGCGGGCTCGTGGACGGACCGCTCACCCTCGCCCTGGACGGCACGTGCATCGCGCTGGCGGAGCACTGGCGCGGAGCCCTGGTCGGGTACCAGAACGCGATGGCGATCGTGGTGTCCACCGGCGTCGGCGGCGGGCTGGTCCTCGACGGCAAGCCGATCAGCGGCGCTTCGGGCAACGCCGGCCACCTCGGGCAGACGTTCGTCCGCACGATCGAGGACGACGCCGCCGCCGCGACCCTCGAAGCCGTGGCCGCCGGCCCGGGCTCGGTCGCCTGGGCGCGCGAGCAGGGGTGGACGGGCCAGACGGGCCTCGACCTCGCGGCCTCCTATCGCGCGGGGGAGGCGATCGCCGTCGCCGCCGTGCGCCGCTCGGCCGTCGCGGTCGGTCAGGCGATCGCGGCGGCCGCCACCCTGTGCGATCTCGAGGCCGTCGCCATCGCCGGCGGCTTCGCGAAGGTCGCCGACGACTACGTCGACCAGGTGCGCGCCGCGGCGCATGCCGCGGCGCAGCACGCCTACGCCCGCCGGTGCCGCATCGTGCCCTCGGGTCTCGACGGCGACGGGCCGCTGCTGGGCGCGGCCGCGCTCGCGCTGCGAGCGTGACACCGCGCGACGTCAGAGGAGGGCCGCGGCCATGAGCACCACTGACGCGCCCATGGCGCTGATCTGGAGGCGGTCCACGCGCGCACGCATGCGACGTATCAACGCCGCCGACACGACCGCATAGGCTCCCGAACCGACCAGGAGCACCGGGGCGAGCGCGATCCCGTGCGCGTGTCCGGCCGCCGGTGCGTGCGCCGTCATCACCAGCGAGAGCGCCGCCATCACCACCAGGCCGAGGGCGGTGTGCAGTGTCATCGCCACCGGGACGCGGGGCGCCCGGTGCCGCCGCGGTCGCCGCACCATCGCCAGCACCAGCGCCGCGAGGATCAGCAGCGCCGACCAGTACACGGGGGCCAGCAGGCCGGACAGCGCTGTGTCGAGCATCGCCAGCAGCATGAGCACCGAGGCGACGACCTCGGGCGGCCGCACCCGGGCGCGATCGGCGGCCAGACAGCACGTTCCGATCGCGGCGGGGGCGACCGCCCACAGGTGGAGCGCCTCGCTCATCGGGCGCTCAGTGGTGGCCGCCGTCGTGGCCGTGGTGCCCGTGTCCGTGGTCGTGCGCGTGACCGCCGGGGGCCGGCGCGCAGTGCGCGCTCTCGGGCGCGGGCACGTTCAGCACCGGGTTGCGCTCGAAGAAGTTGTACGGCTTCAGCGTGAACTTGGCGTAGTCCATCGGCATCACCGGCCAATCCTCGTTGCGCGGGAAGTGGGTGAGACCGAACGTGTGCCACAGCACGACGTCCTCGCCCACGAGCGGCTCATCGCCCGAGATGAAGTCCGGGATGCCGGCCCCGCCCGGGTGCTGGTTCACGAAGTCGCCGGCCGCATAGCGCTCGGCCGGGTCGTACTTCGTGACGAAGAGGTTCTTCGTCGCGAAGGCGGCGCGGGCCGCGATCGAGGACGTCTCGTCGGCCAGCAGCACGGGCGTCTCGGTCGGGAACAGCACGTACGAAGTGGCCTGGCCCCGCTCGGTGGTCTTCTCGGTCGATGCGATCTGCCACACCCGGTTCACGGCGCCGTCCGCGACCCGGCCCGAGACCTTCTCCGACGTGATCGGCGTGACCTTCTTCGTGAAGGCGTTGCCGGCGGGGTTGGTGGGCGAGGTCGGCAGGCGCACCGCGTCGATCTCGTTGACGACGTTCGCGACGCCGTCGACGGTCATGTCCAGCCGGGCCGAGAACAGGTGCTGGTGGTACGGCGCGCCGAGCCCCGGCGCGACCTCGGAGGCGAAGGGGTAGTCCTCGCCCGGGTAGGCGGAGGTGAACAGGATGCCGGTGAGCTTGGCCTCGCACTCGATGGTGCCGTCGAGGTAGAGGTACCAGTAGAAGCCGTAGTCGTAGTTGCCGACCGTGGTGAAGAAGGAGATGACGAGCCGACGGGCACGACGGACCTCGCTGGAGCCGGTGAAGATGTCGGTGTGCTTCCACAGGGAGCCGAAGTCCTCCTCGTGCATGCAGACCGCGTTGCGGATGGTCCGCGGCATCCCGTTCTCGTCCGACAGCACGGCGTCGACGTAGGTGATGTCGCCGACGCAGTCGCATCCCAGTTCCAGCTCGTTCGTGTAGCGGCCGAAGAGGTACTCGCCGGTGTCGAAGTAGTTCTGCCAGAAGCGGTTCGGCGCGGGGTCGGCGTAGGGCACGACCATCTCGCTGATCGACCCGCGATACATCACAGGGCGCCCGGCGAAGGAGAGCTGGCGCAGGATCAGGCCCTCGCGGGTGTCGAACCCGATGCGCAGGTCCCACTCGCCCCAGGTGACGTGCTCGTCGTCCACGGTGAAGCTCGAGCCCTCGGGCTGGGTGATGACGATGGGCTTCAGGCCCTCCAACGGCGGCCCCTGCAGCTCGGGGTCGTCGAAGTTGCCGTGGGTCTCCGGCACCGTGAACCCGGGGGTGTCGACGATCTCGATCACGGCGCGCGCGGCGACGTCGATGTAGGCGGTCAGGCCGTCGACGGGGTGGGCCCAAGGGTGGTCGGCGGGGTGGTCCTGGCGGAACGCGAAGGTACGCAGGATGCGGCGGCCCACCTCGTTCTCGTACCCGTAGTGCCCGGCCGACAACGGCACGAGCACGACGTCCTCGGGCGTCAGCCCGCGGGCGGCCAGCGCGGCGACCCACGCGGCGCTCTCGTTCGCGATGACGCCGACCTCCTCGAACTCGGCATCGAGGATGGGCAGCTGTCCCTCCGACCCGTCGAGTTCGTCGCGTCGCAGGACGGCTCCCGTGGCGAGGGAGACGACCAGGTCGAGCGAGTGCGCGGTGCGCAGGTTCAGCAGCTGGACGCGCGCGCGACGCTCGGGAGCGGCGGCTTCTCCGCGCTCCCACGCGAGCACCTCGCCCTTGGGGGCCTCCTCGAGACCGACGTAGGCGAAGCGGGTCGCCTCGTCGACGCCGTCGAGCCCCGCGACGATCGTGCGGACGGCGGTGATCTCCGCGGCGGTGAGGGATCCGAGCGGATGGGCGGGGGCATCCGGTGCGACGAAAGCGGAAACGGTGGGATCGGTGAGGGTCATGGTGTCTCTCTCGGTGGAGCGGATGGGGGAAGGGGAGGGGTCAACCGGCGATGGCGTCGGTGAGCTTGGCGTAGGCGGCGGGGCGCCGCCGGCGGATCCACGCGGCCTGCGCGTAGCCGAGGAGGGGGAACAGCGCCACGAGGGCGAGCAGCCCGGCGCTCACGGCGCCGAAGACCGGTGTCCCCTCCGCGTCGACGTCGCCGACCATGATCGGGAAGTAGACGACGATGATCACGGCCGAGGCCAGGAGGCCGACGAAGCCGAGCGCGGGGGCGATGACGGTGTTCCAGACCCGCCGGTCGGCCCGGTTGCGGGCGAAGTAGACGATCACCGCGATCGAGGTGGCGGCCATGAGGACCGCGATCGCGAGGGTCGCGACCCCCGCGAACCAGGTGAACACCTGCAGCAGCGGGTCGAGGTTCAGCACGGCGAACACGGCCGTGAGGATCACCGCGGTGGCCGTCTGGGCGATCGACGAGGCGTGCGGGGACAGGTGGCGTGCGTGCACACCGCCCAGGCGGTCCGGCAGCACACCGGCGGTGGCCATCGCGTGCTGGTAGCGGGTGAGGACGTTGTGGAACGACAGCACGCACGCGAACATCGAGGTCAGCAGCAGGACGTTGACGATGATCTCCCCGACGCTTCCGAGGTAGATCGCGACGGTGCGGAGCATCAGCGTCCCGGGGTCCTCCGCGGCCGCCGCGAGCACGCCGTCCGGGCCCCACGCCATGACCAGGCCCCACGAGGCGAGCGTGTAGAAGACGCCGATGCCGATCACGGCGACGTAGGTGGCACGGGGGATCGTGCGGTCCGGGTCGCGCGCCTCGTCGCGGAAGATCGCCGTGGCCTCGAACCCGATGAACGCCGCGATCGCGAACATCAGGCCCACGCCGGGCGACCCGCTCAGCACGTTCGCGGGCTCGAACGGCGCGGCGCTCAGGCCCTCCGGACCGCCGTCGAACACGACGGCCGCGACGAGCGCGAGCACGATCGCCACCTCGGCGACGAGGAGGACGCCGAGCACCTTGCTCGAGAGGTCGATGTGGCGGTAGCCCAGGATGCCGACGAGCCCCACGACCGCGAGCGCGTAGAGCCACCACGCGAGGTCGGGTCCGCCGAGCGAGACGACGGTGATCTCCAGCAGGTAGCCGATGTAGCCGTACACCGAGACCTGGATGGTCGTGTACGTGAGCATCGCCGTCCACGCGGCGGCGAGTCCGGACGGACGGCCGAGGCCGTACCCGATGTAGGTGAAGAACGCGCCCGGCCGCGGGACGTGCCGCGTCATCGCGGCGAGCCCGACCGAGAACAGCAGGAGGATCACAGCGCTGATCGCGTACAGCGTCGGGAAGCCCGCGCCGTTTCCGATCAGGATGCCGAGGGGTGCGGCGCCCCCGACGACGGTGAGCGGCGAGGCGGCGGCGACCACCATGAAGACGATCGCCGTGACGCCCAGGGAGCCGCGCAGGGTCCGCGAGGGTGCGGCCGCGGTGCCCTTCGATTCGAGCTGGGTCATGTCGGAGCCTTTCGGTTGCGGGTGTGCATCCGAGGGTCCTCTCGCGTCGTTGCCCGATCGTGTAGGGGGCGTGAAAGACCTCGACAGCGGACTGAGACGCCCGCGTGTCCGCGTCTCAGTCGCGGACACGCACACGAAACATCGGTGTCGCGCCGGTGCAACGGCCCGGGCGTACGGTCGCTGCGAGCACTCGGGGAGCACCATGACCGCACTTGCCCGCGCCATCGCCCGGCCCACGCCCGTCGCCGGATTCGGCGCGCGATCTCCTTTGCACGGACTCGAACGCCGCAGCATCGGTGTCTTCGATCTCGCCGCCCAGTCCGTCGCCGCGGTCGCTCCCGCGGCAGCTGCCACGACGGTCGTGCTCCTCGTGGCCGGGGTGGCTCCGGGGGCCGTGGTGGCCGCCATCGTCGCCGCCGGGGTTCTGAGCTTCGGGGTCGCGCGCACCGTGTCGCAGTTCGCGCGCCGGTTCGCCGCCGCCGGCGCGCTGTACACCTACACCGCGCGCGGGCTGGGCGAGCGGGCGGGGCTGGCCGCGGGAGCGGCGATCGTGGTCGGCTACGGCGCCATCGCGATGTTCGCGCTCCTCGGGGGCGCGTACTACCTGAGCTATCTCCTCGCGGCGGCCTGGCCCGGCCTCGACGGGTGGGCGACGGTGACGATGACGCTGCTGGGGGAGGTCGTGTTCGTCGCGATCGTCCTGGTCGCCGGCATCCGTCTGTCCGCTCGGGTGGCGCTCGTGGTCGAGGCCATCTCGGTCGCGCTCATCCTCGCCCTGCTGTCGGTGCTGCTCGTCCTGATCGGCCCGGCCGATGTGGTCGCGTCTCTCAGTCCCGGGCCCACCGACCCCGTGGCGCTTGCGGCGGGCGCCGTCGTGGCGCTGACGGCGTTCGTCGGTTTCGAGTCGGCCGCGACCCTCGGTGTGGAATCGGTCGCGCCCCTGCGCAACGTGCCCCGCGCGATCATGGGCACCGTCGTGATCAGCGGGGCGGTGTATGTCCTGGCGGCGGTCACGCAGGCCGCCGGTTTCCGTGCGTTGGGCCTGGACCTGGCCGCGAGCGCCTCGCCGGTGAACGACCTGGCGAGCGCGTTCGGGCTGGGCCCGTGGGGCGTGGCCGCCGACATCGGGATCGCGGCGTCGTTCCTGGCATGCGCCATCGGCACGCTGACCGCGTTGGTTCGGGTGCTCTTCGCGATGAGCCGCGACGGGGTGCTTCCGGCGCGGCTGGGGCGGACGCATCCTCGCCTGCGCACGCCGATCGCCGCGATCCTGGCGGCGCTGCCCGTGGTCGGGGGCGTGCCCGTCGTGCTGGCGATCGTCGGGGCGGATCTGCGCGAGGCGATGCAGGCGACCCTCGCCGTCGGGGCGACCGGGTACATCGTCGCCTACGTTCTGGTGTGCGTCGCAGCGCCCGTGTTCCTGCGCCGGATCGGCGAGTTCACGGCCGGCCCCGCTGTCGCCGCCGGTGTCTCGGCTGTCGCTCTGACCGCTGCGCTGGTGGCGTTCCTCGTCGTCGGCTCCGATCTCGTGGGGCTCGTGTCCGTCGCAGGGGCGGGCCTGGTCGCAGGGGTGCTGATCGCCGTCGTCGCCGCGCGCCCGCGCGAGCGCCCGATCGGCGCGTACGACGAGCCGGTCGCCGCACAGGTGCTCGGTGGAGTCGCACCGCCGGGTCGGCGGACCGATGCCTGAACCGCCGGGCCTCGCCGCCCGCCAGCCGGGAGCCGTCCGATCGGCGCTGGCGGTGCTCGAGGCCGTGGCCCATCTGGGCGCCGGCGTCAGCGCCCAGCGCATCTCAACCGAGCTGGGGCTCGCGCGGGCGACCACCTACCGCCTCCTCAACCTCCTGGTGGAGGACGAGTACCTGGTCCGCACCCCCGATCTGTCGGGCTTCGCGCTCGGCGCTCGCGTCGCGCAGCTCGTCGGCGTGACCGCGCCCGCCCGGCTCCCGGCGGCGGCCCGGACGCTGCTGGCGGAGGCGCGGCGGACCATTCGCGGTGGCGTGCACGTCGTGCTCTTCGTGGAGGGACGCCTCGTCGTCCTCGACGCGGACCCGGATTTCCCGTTGTCGGACGCCGCGCGCCTCGCTCGCGAACCCGCCCGCTACGCGCTGGGGCGGATGCTGCTGTGCGCCGAGGGACAGGCTCCGGATGCCTCCGTGGCGGCGGACCTGCAGCGGTTCGGGGTCACGCGTCAGTGCGGCGAGCTGACACCGACCACGGGATGCCTGGCCCTGCCTCTCCGCGACGACCGCGGTGTCACTGTCGGCGCGGTCGGGTTCTCGGGTGCCCGCCACCGCGTCGAAGACCCGGCGGAGCTCATCGGCGCGCTCGAGCCGACCGTGCGGGCCCTCGCCCCGCTGGTGGTGTGACCCGGGATCAGGTCGGCAGGATGGTGACGACCCCCGTGGTGCCGCCGGTGGGAGCCACCACGCGCGAGACGCAGCAGCACATCCTGGTGCTCGCGTCGCGCTGACGCTCGCTGTAGAACACGTCGCGATGATCGATGTCTCCGTCGAGAGCGGCGACCCGCACCTCGCAGAGCCCGCATTCGCCCTTGCGGCAGTCGTACAGGAGATCGGCACCCGCGGCCTCGAGCGCTTCCAGCATCGACTGGTTCGGGGGCACGACGGTTTCCAGCCCGAGGGAGGGGATCCGGACGGTGAACGGTTGCGGATCGTGCCAGCCGCTGTTGCCGAACGTCTCGGTGCGCAGGTCGGCCGGCGGAAGACCCGCCTCGATCCACGCCCGACGCACGGCATCCATGAGTCGGATCGGTCCGCAGACGTACATCTCGGTGCCCGGCTCGATGGAGGCGACCAGCTGCGGCACCGAGATCGACGTCCCCTCGTCGCGGACGTGCACGCGCAGGCGATCCCCGTGCCGTTCGCGGAGATCATCGAGGTAGGCCATGAGCGACCGGCTGCGCCCCAGGTAGAGCATGCGGTAGTCGGCGCCGACGGTGCGCAGTCGTTCGGCCATACCCGCCAGGGCGGTGATGCCGATCCCGCCGGCCAGCAGCACGTACCGGCGGGCCCCCAGACGCAGCGGGAAGTCGTTCAGCGGCTGCGTCATCTCCACCCGGTCCCTCGGCCGGAGCGCGTTCATCACCGCGGCGCCACCGCGACTCACCGGGGAGGTGTAGACGCTGAGCGCCACCCGTGCGCCATCGGATGTGGCATCCACGATGGAGTACGAGCGCCTCTCGACCTTGCCCGCGATCGGTAGGCGCAGGTCGAGGTGGGCTCCGGGCTCCACCCGGACGGGGGAGTCGACGTCGATCTCGACCCGCCGGATCTCGGGGGTGAGGTCGCGGGCGGCCGCGACCGTGCCCCTCTGCCAGACCTCGCTGTGTGCGACAGCCATTCAGCCCACCGCCGCGGGGGTGCGCTCGCGGCCCTCGGCGGCGAGCATGCGCTCGAGGAGCCGTCGGACCCACATGCCGCCGGCGTCGATGTTCAGGCTGTAGAACTCGTAGTCGGGGTTGGCGTCGATGGCCGCCTGCTGCGCACGCAGCATCGCCTCGTCCTCGCCGAACACCCCGTGCACGCCCTCGCGCAGCTGAGTGGTGATGAGCTGGCTGTCGAGGCGGTAGTTGCGCTGGAACGACCAGAAGTAGTGGCTCGTGCGATCGGTCTCCGGGGTGATGGTGTTCATCACGTAGCCGTTGACGCCCTGGGACCGGTCGCCCTCCGGGGCGCCGGTGCCCGCTCGCGCCACTCCCACGTCGATGCAGATCGTCGAGGGTGCCTCGAAGTGGATGATCTGCCAGCGGTCGACGCGGCCGGTGAAACCGGGGAACTTGTCGCGCATGTTCTTCAACCAGAACGGCGGCGGCTCGATGTCGCGCATCCATCGCTCCACCGTGACGGTGGTCTCGGTGTGGGTGGTGATGAACTCGGACTCGCTGAGTTCTTTCTGCCCGATGCTGCTGGAATGGACGAATTCCTCGTGGCTGAGGTCCATCAGGTTGTCGAGGATGAGCTGGTAGTTGCACGGGGCGTGGATCGTCAGGCCGTCACCGGTCCAGTCCGGGTGCGTCATCTGGTGCATGTCCGGGATGCGATCGGGGTCCGCCAGGGTGGGGTCGCCCACCCACACCCACACGTACCGGTAGCGATCCACGACCGGGAACGACGGCACCAGGGCACTGGGATTGATGGTCTCCTGGGCGGGCATCGAGGTGCAGCGGCCGCGGGGGTCGTAGGTGATGCCGTGGTACGGGCAGCGGATGTCGCCGGGGCCGACGAGCGTGCCCTGCGACAGCGGGACCAGCCGGTGCCAGCACGCGTCGGCCAATGCCACGGCGGTGCCGTCCTCGGTGCGGTAGAGCGCGAGGGGGCGTCCGGCCACGGTGCGGGCGAGGATGCGCGTGCGGTTCACCTCGTGGTCCCACGCCGCGACGTACCACGCGTTGCGGGGGTGATCGAGCAGCTTCGCCGCCGTCGTCTCGGTCATGGGACCTCCTCGTCCTCAATAACTATCTATATAGATATCGGCAGGAAGTTATCGTGGGCGGACGCACCGACGCAAGAGGGGATGCCGCGATGAGCCTGCGCTACGCGCTGTTGGCGCTGCTGACCGCCCAGCCGATGACCGGGTACGACCTCGCCAAGGCCTTCCATGGCTCCGTCGGGCACGTCTGGCACGCTCCCGACTCGCAGATCTACCCCGAGCTCAAGCGCATGGTCGCCGACGGGCTCCTCCGCGACGAAGCCGTCCCCTGGGGTGCGGCCACGACCAAGACGCTGTACACGATCACCGATGACGGCGTCGACGACCTGCGCCGGTGGATGGAGCGGCCCGTCGCCTACGGGGCGGACCGCGATCCCGCCCTCCTTCGGGCGGCCTACTTCGAGTGGGCCGATCCGGATGCCGCTCGCCGCCGTCTCCGCGAGCACATCGACCACTTCCGCATGCGCCGCGGTCTGTGGCAGGCGCAGCTGGAGGCGATCCGCAACCGCACCCACCCCACCGTGGCGCGGCGTCTGGAGACGGACACCCTGCACGACCCCGAAGCGATCGTGGCGTTCAAGGTGTTCGCCTACGAGGGGTTCGTCGCACGCGCGGACCACGAGATCGCTTGGGCCGAACGCGGTCTCGCGCTCATCGACGCGCTCGAAGGCCGCTCCGAGAAGCGGTAGGGCCGTGGGGATCGGCGAGCCCCCTGCCCGGACTCGCCGACTTCCGCGCGCCGTCCCGGCAGGCTCCGGCACCCCGTCGCCCGACCGACGCAGTGGACGGACCCTCCCTGAACGGCCGTCGGCTCGCGAAGGAGCGCGTGTCGGGTAGACTCGAGTCGGCTCTCCGCGTGGCGGCATCCAGGCCAACTCCCCCAGGACGGAAACGTAGCAAGGGTAACCAGGCTCTACCGGGTGCGCGGAGGGTCTTTTTTCATGCCCGCGGCCGGGAGTGCAGCGTCGATCTCCGAGACGGGGGAGGAGCCGCGCGTGCGCGCGGCCTCTGATCGCTCGACGCCGAGGCAACCCCGGTGCGCCGTCGGCGGTCCCGCATAGGGTGGACGGCGTGACGCAGAGCATCTACATCACGTCGGCCGAGGGGCACTCGGGCAAGTCCACGGTGGCGCTGGGTGTCCTCGACGCCTTGAGCCGCGTCACCCCGCGCGTCGGCGTCTTCCGACCCATCGCGCGGTCGACGGCCGAGCGCGACTACGTGCTCGAGATGCTGCTGGACCACGACGGCGTTGACCTCGAGTACGACGAGTGCGTCGGCGTGACCTACGACGACGTCCGCGACGACCCCGACGCCGCTCTCGGGCGGATCGTCGAGCGGTACAAGGCCGTCGAGGCCCAGTGCGACGCGGTCGTGGTCATCGGCAGCGACTACACCGACGTCGGCAGTCCCGCCGAGCTGGCGTACAACGCCCGGATCGCGGCGAACCTCGGCGCCCCCGTCCTCCTCGTCCTGGGCGGTCGCGCCCAGCAGGGTCAGGGCGAGACCCTCGGCCTCTCGTTGGCCCGGACCCCGCAGGAGGTCGGGCAGATCGCCGCGCTGGCCATGCCCGAGCTGCTGCACGAACGCGCCGAGGTCTTCGCCGTCGTCGTCAACCGTGCCGACCCCGACCGGCTCGACGACATCGTCGGCTCGGTCCGGCACGTCGTCGAGGCGGCGGGCGCTCCCCGCGGCCGCACCGTGCCGGTGTGGGCCCTCCCCGAGGACCGCTTCCTCATCGCCCCGTCGATGCGCGGGGTGTTGAGGTCGGTCGAGGGCGAGCTCATCAAGGGCGACCCCGAGCTGCTGACCCGCGAGGTGCTCGGCGTCGTGGTGGCCGGCATGTCCATGGTGAACGTGTTGCCGCGGCTGCAGGAGTCGGCGGTCATCGTCATCCCCGCCGATCGCACCGAGGTGCTGCTCGCGACGCTGCTGGCCAACGCCTCGGGCACCTTCCCGTCGCTCGCGGGTGTCGTGCTCAACGGAGGGTTCGAGCTCCCCGACGCGATCGTGCGCCTGATCGACGGCCTCGGCTCGTCGCTGCCCATCATCGCCACCGACCTCGGCACCTACGACACCGCGGTGCGCATCATGAACACGCGCGGGCGTCTCGCCGCGGACTCGCAGCGCCGGTACGACACCGCCCTGGCGATGTTCGAGAGACACGTCGACACCGAGATGCTCACCCGCGAGCTCGGCGTCGCGCGCCCGAGCGTGGTCACCCCGTTGATGTTCGAATACGGTCTCGTCGACCGCGCGCGCAGCGACCGGCGTCGCATCGTGCTGCCCGAGGGCAACGATGACCGGGTCCTGCGCGCCGCGGCGACCGTGCTCGCCCGCGGCATCGCCGATCTGACGATCCTCGGCGAGCCCATCGAGGTGCGCGGACGCGCGATCGAGCTGGGCATCGACATCCGCGACGCCGAGGTGCTGAGCCCGTTCGACGCCGTGCACGTCGACAAGTTCGCCACCGAGTACGCGCGCCTGCGAGCCCACAAGGGCGTGACCTACGCCCAAGCCGCCGACACCGTGACCGACGTGTCGTACTTCGGCACGCTCATGGTGCACCTGGGTCTCGCCGACGGCATGGTCTCGGGCGCCGCGCACACCACGGCGCACACGATCCGCCCGGCGTTCGAGATCATCAAGACCGCGCCGGGCGTCTCGGTCGTCTCGAGCGTGTTCCTGATGGCCCTCGCCGATCGCGTGCTCGTCTACGGCGACTGCGCGGTGATCCCCGACCCCACCAGCGAACAGCTGGCCGACATCGCGATCTCCTCGGCCGCGACCGCCGAGCAGTTCGGCATCGAGCCCCGCGTCGCGATGCTGTCGTACTCGACGGGCGAGTCCGGCACCGGCGCCGACGTCGAGAAGGTGCGCGCGGCGACCGCCCTCGTGCGCGAGCGTGCACCCCGACTGCTCGTCGAGGGACCGATCCAGTACGACGCCGCGGCCGACGCCGCCGTCGCCAAGGCCAAGATGCCCGGCTCCGAGGTCGCCGGGCGGGCGACGGTGTTCGTCTTCCCCGACCTGAACACCGGCAACAACACCTACAAGGCGGTCCAGCGCTCGGCGGGGGCCGTGGCGATCGGCCCGGTGCTGCAGGGCCTGAACAAGCCCATCAACGACCTGTCGCGCGGCGCCCTCGTCGACGACATCGTCAACACGATCGCGATCACCGCGATCCAGGCCCAGGGGAGCGCCTCATGAGCGTCGTTCTGGTCGTCAACAGCGGCTCGTCGTCCTTCAAGTACCAGCTGCTCGACATGCAGGACGAGCGTGTGCTCGCCTCGGGTCTCGTGGAGCGCATCGGTGAGCCTATGGGGTCGGCGAAGCACACGGTCGTCGGGGCGCTGACTGACCCGGACGGTCCGGCTCCCGCGGTCACGGATGCCACCTCCACCCTGGAACGCGAGATCCCCGATCACACGGCCGGGTTCGCCGTCATGCTCGAGGCCTTCGCGGCACACGGCCCCTCGCTCGACGAGCGCCCGCCCATCGCGGTCGGGCACCGTGTGGTCCACGGCGGCGCCCGGTTCTTCGCGCCGACCCTGGTGACCCCCCTCGTCGAGATCAACATCGACGAGCTCTCCGTGCTCGCGCCGCTGCACAACCCGGCGAACCTCGCCGGGATCGTGGCGGCGAAGAAGGTGTTCCCCGACGTGCCGCACGTCGCGGTGTTCGACACCGCGTTCCACCAGTCGCTCGCCCCGGCCGCCTACACGTACGCCATCGATCGCGGGATCGCCGAGGCGCACCGCATCCGTCGCTACGGCTTCCACGGCACGAGCCACAAGTTCGTGAGCGAGTCCGCGGCAGCGTTCCTCGGCCGCCCTCTCACCGAGCTGCGCCAGATCGTGTTCCACCTCGGCAACGGCGCGTCGGCCACGGCCATCGAGGGCGGGCGCTCGGTCGAGACGTCGATGGGTCTGACCCCGCTCGAGGGTCTCGTCATGGGAACGCGCTCCGGAGACCTGGACCCCGCCGTGCTGCTGCAGCTCGCCCGCCGTGCCGATCTGTCGATCGCCGACCTCGACGCGCTGCTGAACAAGCGCTCGGGTCTGGTCGGTCTCGCCGGCGTCTCCGACATGCGCGACCTCACCGCACGGTGCGACGCCGGTGACCCCGACGCGCAGCTCGCCTTCGATGTCTACATCCACCGGCTCCGCGCCTATGCGGGGGCCTACCTCGCGCAGCTCGGCGGCGTCGACGTCATCTCGTTCACCGCGGGCGTCGGCGAGAACGCGGCGCGCGTGCGCGCCGAGGCCGTCGCGACCCTCGGCTTCGCCGGTGTCGAGCTCGACCCCGAGCGCAACGAGGCGCGGGGGAGCGGCATCCGTCGGATCTCCTCCGACGCCTCGCGCGTCGAGGTGCTCGTCGTCCCGACCAACGAAGAACTTGAGATCGCCCGACAGACGCTGTCGGTCGCCTCCTGACCCCGCCGCGCAGCCCCACGCGCCACTACGCTGGGAGAGCGGCGCACCGTCGTGTCCGCGCGTCCCGCCCGCGATCTGGAGCACCCGTGACCGACAGCCGTGACCTGCCCGATCTGACCTCCTACGACGCCGTCCTGTTCGACCTCGACGGCGTGCTCACCCCCACCGCAGAAGTGCACATGCGCGCGTGGAAAGAGATGTTCGACGAGCTGTTCGCCGCGTGGGACATCCAGCCGCCCTACACCGACCGCGACTACTTCGATCACGTCGACGGCAAGAAGCGCTACGACGGGGTGGCGAGTCTGCTGCGCAGCCGCGATGTCGAGGTGCCGTGGGGCGACCCCTCCGACGACCCGTCGACGGACACGGTGTGCGGGGTCGGCAATCGCAAGAACGTCGTGTTCTCACGCATCCTCCGCGCCGAGGGCATCGCGCCCTACCCGGGCTCGGTGGCCCTGCTCGACGTGCTGCAGGCTGCGGGAACGCCGATCGCCGTGGTGTCCAGCTCCAAGAACGCCGTCGAGGTGCTCGAGGCCGCCGGTATCCGCGACCGCTTCCCCGTCGTGATGGACGGCGTCGTCGCCGAGCGCGATCACCTGGCATCCAAGCCTGCGCCCGACGTCTTCGCCGAGGCCGCCCGCATGCTGGCTGTGGATCCTGCCCGTTCGGCCGCGGTCGAAGACGCCACCAGCGGCGTCGCCTCGGCATCCGGTGCGGGCTTCGGACTCGTCGTGGGTGTCGACCGCGGCGCGGGAGCGGACGAGCTCGTCGCCGCCGGAGCCGACGTGGTCGTCGACGACCTGCAGGCGTTCGTAGACTGAGCCGTCGCCCCGCGCGACTGACCCGAAACCCGGCACCGGAAGGCATGCCCCGATGATCGATCGCGATCGTTTCCCCATCGACGAGTGGCGCCTCGTCGAGACCGAGTTCTCGGCCGACGACACCGGCGTCACCGAGACGCTCTTCGCCGTCGGCAACGGCTACCTGGGGTTGCGTGGCAACTCCATCGAGGGTCGCTTCGCCCATGAGCAGGGCACCTTCATCAACGGGTTCCACGAGACTTTCCCGATCCGGCACGCCGAGCAGGCCTACGGCTTCGCCGAGGTGGGGCAGACGATCATCAACGCCCCGGATGCCAAGGTCATGCGCGTCTACGTCGACGACGAGCCGCTCTCTCTCGACGTCGCCGATGTCCGCGAGTACGAGCGCGTCCTCGACATGCGCCAGGGCATCCTGCGCCGGACCCTCCTGTGGGTCACCCCGTCCGGCAAGGAGGTGCGCATCGAGGACGAGCGGTTCGTGTCGTTCGATGAGAAGCACCTCGCGGTGCTGCGCCTGACGGTGACGGTGCTCAACTCCGACGCCCCCGTCACGGTGGCGTGCCAGCTGCTGAACCGGCAGGACGGCGAGGGCATCTACGGCGGATCGCCCATGGCATCCAAGTCCTCCGGCTTCGATCCCCGCAAGACCGAGAAGCTCACCGACCGTGTCCTGCAACCGCGCGAGTACTGGCAGGACGGCGAGCGTTCGGCGCTGTCATACGAGGTGACCGAGTCGGGCATGACGCTTGCCGTGGTCGCCGACCACGAGGTCGACACGGCGAACGAGTACACGTCGCGCCAGCTGATCGAGCCCGACATCGCCAAGAACGTCTTCCGCGTGCAGGCGCGCGCCGGCGTGCCCACGACGATCACCAAGCTCGTCAGCTATCACACCTCTCGCGGGGTCCCCGCCGGCGAGCTCGTCGACCGGTGCCGCCGCACCCTCGACCGCGCGCGCACCGTCGGCGTCGGCGAGCTCGTCGACCGTCAGATCGCCTGGTTCGCGGCATTCTGGGATCGATCCGACGTCCGCATCGGCGGCCAGGCCGACCTGCAGCAGGCCACGCGCTGGTGCCTGTTCCAACTGGCGCAGGCCGCCGCCCGCGCCGACGGTCAGGGCGTGCCCGCCAAGGGCGTCACCGGCTCGGGGTACAGCGGTCACTACTTCTGGGACACGGAGGTGTACGTGTTGCCGTTCCTGGCCTACACGACGCCGCAGTGGGCCCGGAACGCGCTGCGGATGCGGTACCTCATGCTGCCGGCGGCCCGCAAGCGCGCGCACCAGCTCAACGAGGCCGGCGCCCTCTTCCCGTGGCGCACGATCAACGGCGAGGAGGCCTCCGCCTACTACGCCGCCGGTACCGCCCAGTACCACATCAACGCCGACGTCGCCTTCGCGCTGGCGAAGTACGTCCGCGCCACGGGCGACGAGGAGTTCCTCGCCCGCGAGGGAGTCGACATCGCCGTGGACACGGCGCGTCTGTGGTCGACGCTGGGGTTCTGGCGTTCCAGCGACAGCGCCGACGACGGCGAACAGGACTCGTTCCACATCCACGGCGTCACCGGGCCGGACGAGTACACCACCGTCGTCAACGACAACCTCTTCACCAACGTCATGGCGCGCTTCAACCTGCGCTTCGCCGCCCGTACGGTGCGCGACCTCGCCGAGAACGACCCCGAGGCCTATGGCCGTATGGCCGACCGGATGAACCTCGACCCCTCCGAGCCCGACCGCTGGGAGATGGCGGCCGAGGCCATGCACATCCCGTTCAGCCCGGCCCTCGGCATCCATCCCCAGGACGCGGTGTTCCTGGAGCGCGAGATCTGGGACCTGGAGAACACCCCGCCCGACCAGCGCCCGCTCCTGCTGCACTTCCACCCGCTGGTCATCTACCGGTACCAGGTGCTGAAGCAGGCCGACGTCGTGCTCGCGCTTTTCCTGCAGGGCAATCACTTCACGGATGCCGAGAAGCTCGCCGACTTCGAGTACTACGACCCGCTCACCACGGGCGACTCGACGCTGTCGGCGGTCGTGCAGTCGATCCTGGCTGCCGAGGTCGGATACCAGGACCTCGCGCTGGAGTACTTCCGCCAGGCCGCGTTCGTCGACCTCGGCGACCTGCACCACAACGCCTCCGATGGCGTGCACGTGGCGTCCGCCGGCGGCGTGTGGACCGCGCTGGTCAGCGGCTTCGGCGGCATGCGCGACCACTTCGGCAGGCTGACGTTCGACCCTCGCCTGCCCGCCGACTGGCCGGAGCTGTCGTACGTGCTGCACTGGCACGGCACGCGCCTGAACGTCACGCTCACCGCCGCCGCGCTGACGCTGCACGCCGGCGACGAGGGCGAGCCGGTCGAGTTCGCGGTGCGCGGGGTGGACTACACGGTCTCGCCGGGCGAGAGCGTCCGCGTCGCACTGCACGGGCAGGGCCCGATCATCCCGGGGCGCCCGTCGATCCGCCAGCTCGAGGGGTCGGTCCGCGAGGACGGCACGCTGCTCTCGGCGTCGGTGCCGATCGTCACCGCGGCCATCCCCCTGGTCTCCAGCGACGACGAGCCCGTGTCGGTCGGGCTCGACGCCTGATCCCGCTCCCCGACGCGGCGGCGCCCCGCGGGGTGCCGCCGCGTTCGGCGTTCGGGACCGGAACGCGTTCGGGGAGGCACGCTGCTCCGTGACGCGAGAAGGGCGTTCCGGGCAGGACCGGCCCGTTTCCGTGGCGTCCCCTGATCTGACGGCGGGGTGAGGGGTGACGGGGGAGCGCGACCGACGCGATGTCGGTGGCACGCCGTAGGCTGGAGGAGTGACGACAGCCCTGTACCGCCGCTACCGCCCGCAGGCGTTCGGCGAGATGATCGGGCAGTCGCAGGTGACCGAGCCGCTGATGACCGCCCTCCGCAGTGATCGGGTGGGGCACGCCTACCTCTTCTCGGGTCCGCGCGGCTGCGGCAAGACCACCTCGGCCCGGATTCTCGCCCGCTGCCTCAACTGCGCCCAGGGGCCCACCGACACCCCGTGCGGAGAATGCGACAGCTGCGTCGAGCTCGGCCGCGGCGGCGGGGGGTCGCTCGACGTGGTCGAGATCGACGCCGCCAGCCACAACGGCGTCGATGACGCCCGCGACCTGCGCGAGCGCGCGATCTTCGCCCCGGCGCGCGATCGCTTCAAGATCTTCATCCTCGATGAGGCGCACATGGTGACGCAGCAGGGCTTCAACGCCCTGCTCAAGCTGGTCGAAGAGCCCCCGGCGCACGTGAAGTTCATCTTCGCCACGACCGAGCCCGAGAAGGTGCTCGGCACCATCCGCTCGCGCACCCACCACTACCCGTTCCGGCTGGTGCCGCCGGCCGCGATGCTCGAATACGTGCAGGAGCTGTGCGAGAGCGAGGGTGTCGCCGTCGAGGCGGGCGTGCTTCCGCTCGTCGTCCGCGCGGGCAGCGGGTCGCCGCGCGACACGCTCTCCCTGCTCGATCAGCTCATCGCCGGCTCCGATCGCGATGCCGAAGACCACGTGCTCGTGAACTACGAGCGCGCCGTCGCCCTGTTGGGATACACGCACTCCGAACTGCTCGACGAGGTCGTCGACGCCTTCGCCGCGCTCGACGGTGCCGGTGCCTTCGCGGCCGTCGACCGCGTCGTGCAGACGGGGCAGGATCCGCGCCGCTTCGTCGACGACCTTCTCGAGCGTCTGCGCGATCTCATCGTCGTGGCGGCCACCGGAGCGGGCGCCTCGGCGGTGCTGCGCGGCGTTCCCGACGACGAGCTCGAGCGCATGGCCCGCCAGGCGACGGCCTTCGGCGTGGCCCGGCTGTCGCGGACGGCCGACCTCGTCGTCGCGGCGCTCGACGAGATGACCGGGGCCACCTCGCCGCGCCTGCAGTTGGAGTTGCTCGTCGCGCGCGTGCTCACGCATGCGGGGGTGTCCCAGGGCGTCTCACCCGCGGCGGCTTCGGCGCACGCGACCGAGCACGCCACGGCGCCGGCTCCTACGCCTGCCGCCCCGGCCCGTTCGTCCGGCGCTGCCGCGGCGACCCCGGGCGTCGCGAACCCCGGTGTGGCGAACCCCGGTGTGGCGAACCCCGGTGTCGGGAACCCCGGTGTCGCGAACCCCGGTGTGGCGAACCCCGGTGTCGCGAACCCCGGTGTGGCGAACCCCGCTGTCGCGAACCCTGGCGGGACGGCGCCGGGACGTGTCTCCGCGCCGGTCGCAGCTCCGAACGTGGCTCGGCCGGTCGTGTCACCGCCGGTCGCACCGCCGGCGTCCGGCTCGGCCGTCGCCTCGCCGGGCGCACCGGCCGTGGCCGCGCCGGGCGTACCCGCCGTTGAGGCGCCGGGTGCAGCCGCCGTCGAGGCGCCGTCCGCGGTCCGCGCGTCGCAGCCGGCCGCGCCGTCACCGCACACGCCCTCCGACGACGACGCCCCGCCCCCGTTCGACGACGACGATGCGCCGCCGCCGTTCGATGACGACGAGTCCGTTCGCGACAGCGGGCCCCGGTCTCACGCCGCGGAGACGACAGCTCTCCCGACCGCGACGACGGAACCCGCGGTCGCCGCGGCGTCCGCCCCCTCCGACCCGCACCCCTTCGACTCCGCGCCGACACCGGATGCCGTGACCGCCGACGGTGCGCCCGACGGTGTGTCCGCCCCGAGCGAGAGTGACGGCGCGACGGACAACACCCCTTCGCCCGGCGAGGCTGCGCCGCTCCAACCGGCAGCCCCGACGCCCCCCGTCGCGCCGGTCGGGCCGCTCGAGCTCTCCCACGTGCGCGACGCCTGGCCCGAAGTGCTCGGCCAGCTCGAAGCGGTGAGCCGCACATCCTGGCTGATCGTGTCGAACGCGTCCGTGCTCGCCTTCGACGACGACGTGCTCACCCTGGGCTTCCGCACCGGATCCGACCTCACGGCGTTCAAGACACGCTCCGCCGACGGCGGCCCCAGCGAAGACCTCCGCCAGGCGATCCAGTCGGTGCTGGGCATCCGGGTCAAGTACCTCGCACGTCTCGAGGGCGACGGCGGAGACGGCGGTTCCGGAGGGACGCCGCCGGGCGCGCCGGGATCGGGCCCCGACGGCGCACGTTCCCGGCAGCAGGGACCGGCTCCGCGCTCGACGGCCCCGTACGCCTCGGCGTCGGTCACCGACTGGGCGGTCGCCCCGATCCCGGGCGCGACGGCCGCCAGCGGCGCGGCACCCGGGGCAGCAGCCCCCGGCCCCGCCGGTGCGGTGAGCGCCGCCTCGCCCGTCTCGCCGGCGAACGCGTCCGGCGCGACCACCGCGCTCGCCGTCGACGACGAGCCCGAAGAGGCCGCCGCCCGGCCAGTGCCGCGCATCGCCCCACCGCCCTTCGAGGGCTCCGTGCTGCCGTCCTCCGACATCGCGCCTTCGGTTCCTGCTCCCGACGAGGTCGACGACGACGATGTGATCCCTCCCGCCGATGACGAGGCCGACCTGCCCGTTCCGCCGGTGGTGGTGCCGCGCATGGCCCCGTTGCGCGGGGGAGTGCAGCGTCACGGGGAGGCCGTGGTCCGCCAGATGCTCGGGGCGACCTACGTCCGCGACGAGCCCTACGAGCCCCCGACGAGGTTCAGCTGATGTACGACGGCATCGTCCAAGACCTCATCGATGAGTTCGGCCGACTCCCCGGCATCGGCCCGAAGTCTGCTCAGCGCATCGCGTTCCACATCTTGCAGTCGCCGACGTTCGACGTGTCTCGGCTCTCGACGCTGCTGGGTGAGATCCGCGACAAGGTGAAGTTCTGCGAGATCTGCGGAAACGTCTCCGAGCAGGACCGCTGCTCCATCTGCCGCGACCCGCGCCGGAACGCGACCCTGATCTGCGTCGTCGAAGACGCCAAAGACGTCGCCGCGATCGAGCGCACGCGCGAGTTCCGCGGGCTGTACCACGTGCTGGGGGGCGCGATCAGCCCGATCGCCGGCGTCGGTCCCGACGACCTGCGCATCACGCAGCTCATGCAACGCCTGGCCGACGGCACGGTGCAAGAGGTCATCCTCGCCACGAACCCCAACCTCGAGGGTGAGGCGACGGCGACGTACCTCAGCCGTCTGCTGCACACCCTCGAGATCCGCGTGACGCGCCTGGCATCCGGTCTCCCCGTCGGCGGCGACCTCGAGTACGCCGACGAAGTGACCCTCGGTCGGGCGTTCGAGGGGCGCCGGACGCTCTGACGGCGCCCAGGGCGCACGCGAGGCGCGCCGCGGCCGGTGGCCGCGGGCCGGTCCGCCCCGGCGGGTGATGCCGACCGTTGCACGCTCGTGTACCGCGCGTTCATCCGCCGCTGGACCGGCGGAAACCGTGCCGCGCCAGTTTCTTGCCTACGGACTGCAGCGCGGGTACCCGACCCTTCTGTTCTGCGGCCGCCAGACAGGGGTGCCCGTGAACGAGACGCTGTCCGACCGTGCCGCGCGGCGCGCGCGGATCGTGTTCGACACTTTCCGTTCGGTCCACGATCCGCGCCTGGGCGCGTGGTTGTTGTTCCGCTCCCACTTCCTCCCGGAGCTGTCCGTCACGGCCGGCACGCTCGAGGGCACTCCCGAGGCCGCCCTCACCCATCTCGGAGTCTTCGGCGTGTGGCGGCTGCTCGCCACCAACAACCGGGAGCTCGGGCGCTGCGCACGCATCTTCGTCTCGCCGAGAGCAGCGTTCGACGCGGCCGTCGCCGAGCAAGCGCGTGAGGACGAGATGACGGTCACCACGGTCCGGGGACCGCACTCGACGACCCACGGCTGGGTCGTGCGAAGGGGCGATCGGCCGGTGCTGATCGCCGCCCGGTGGTACGAATCCGCGAGCGAGGCCGCCGCCGCCGGGCGCGCGGCGAGCTCGGCTCTGGCCACCGCGGCGATCGCCCAGGGCGTCAGCATCGGTACCGCATCGGGCCGCCGTGCCCGCGTCGTCATGAACACGCCATGATCTCGGCATCCGTCGAGGTCCCTCTGATTCCGGGACGGCCGTGACCCCCGGCCCCGGTCTCATCGCGGAGAGGTTCCGACTCGAGGGATTGCTGGGTTCGGGGGGAACGGCCTCCGTGTTCGCGGCGACCGACACGCTGCTGGACCGGTCCGTCGCCGTCAAGCTCCTGCACCCGCACCTCTCGCAGAGCGCGTCGATACGCGAGGCGTTCCTCGACGAGGCGCGGCGGACGGCCGCTGTCGCGCACCCCGGAATCGTCGAGGTCGTCGACGTCGGGACGTTCCAGGACGGCGCCGTCACGATCGCCTGGATCGCGCAGGAGCTGCTGGAGGGCACGACGCTCGCCGAGCGGGTGCTCACCCACGGCCCGGTCGGTGCAGAGGCCGCCCGTCGCATCGGCGTGACGATCCTCGGCGCGCTCGAGACCGCGCACGCCGCCGGACTGGTCCATCGGGACATCTCGCCGGCGAACGTCCTGGTGCGTTTCGAGGAGACCGAGCCGGTGCGCGTGACGCTTCTGGACTTCGGACTGGCCGACGACGCCGGACGCACCGCTCGCGGCGACGACGTGCTGCGCAGCACCGCGTCCGCGGCGGCGGGAGTGGTGGGGAACGTGCAATACGCCTCGCCGGAACAGCTGCGCGGCGACCCCGTCGGTGTCGGCGGTGACCTCTACCAGGTAGGCGGCCTGCTCTACTTCGCCCTGACCGGACGCGCCCCCTTCGAGGGCGGAGACCGGGATGCCGTGGTGCGGGCGCAGCTGTCGGCGCCGCCGCCGGTGGCCTCGGTGCGTGCCCGCGGCGTGCCGCCGGCCCTGGACCGCGTACTCGTGCGGGCGATGCTGAAGAACCCCGCGGACCGTTTCGCCGACGCGGGGGAGATGCGTCGAGCGCTCGAGGCGGCCGCCCCCGCTCCCGCTCCGCCCGCGCAGACCCGGGTGCTGCGTCCGGCCCCGGCTGCGCCGCCGATCGCCGTCGCCGCACCGCCCGCCGGCCCCGACGACGGCGAGGGGGGCACGCGTTCCCGCGGTGACGGTGCGGGCTGGGGAGCGGCGGCGGTCGTGGTGGTGGTGCTCGCCCTCGTGGCGGTCGCCGTGCCGCTCATGGCGACCGCCGGACGTCCCGAGCCCGGTCCCGCGCCGACCGCCACAGCGCTCCCCACCACGTCCGCCGACCCCGGCGGCACCACGAGCGCGTCCCCGACGCCGGAGGCGAGTGGCGTCGTCGTGCCCGGACTCGGCTCCCTGGAATCGATGCTCGCGGCGCTCGAGGAAGCGGGCCTGGTGGTGGGGTCGATCACGAGGCAGGATTCCCCGTTGCCCGCCGGTGCGGTGCTCGCCGCCGACCCGGCGCCGGGCACCGCCGTGACACCGGGAACCGTCGTGCGTCTCGTCGTGGCATCCGGGACGAACGCCGTTCCGCCCGTGGACGGGTGGACGTCGGCCGAGGCCGACATCGCCCTCCGCGCCGCGGGGTTCGTTCCCGAGCAGGTCGTGGCGGTCTCGGACCGAACGCCGGGCACCGTCATCGGGTCGGCGCCGGCGGGCGGCGCGTCGGCGCCCGTGGGGTCGGTGGTGCGTGTGCTCGTCTCCAGCGGCCGGATGACCGTGCCCACCCCGACACCGACGGCGACGACGACTCCCGCCCCGTCGCCGGTGACGGAGACGCCCACCCCGACCCCGGGGACGCCGTGAGGCGCGCAGGGCCGCGCGAGCCGTGGCATCCCTCGTTCACCTTCCGGCCAGGTCGCGTGGTCGGCCGTTCCCGGCGGCGTTCACGAACCGGATCTAGCGTCGCCCTTGCCGGCGTCCCGAGCCGGTACGAGGGACAGCGGGCGCATCGCGTCGCCAGTGGTCCGCACGTCCCGAGGCCGGCCGCGCTGCGCGGGATGCCGCCGCGGTGTCCTTGCACGACTCGCCCCACGCGACCGACGGAGAGCGCATGACCGACACCACCACCGAGGTTCTCCCTCCCCGCACCGAGGCGACGGCTCCCCGCCGCCGCTCGCTCAAGAGCGCGCCGGTGCAGGCGGACCGGGTGTTCCGCTCGGTCGCCTACGCCGCGGGAGGAGTGACGGTCGCCATCATGCTGGCGGTGGGCGTCTTCCTCACGGCCCGTGCGGGAGACGCGCTCAGCGTCACCGGCGTGAGCTTCCTCGTGACCCAGGAGTGGTCGCCGGAGACCGGATCCTTCGGGGTGGCCGCGGTGCTGTTCGGTACGGTCACGATCGCCGTCATCGCGATGGCCGTCTCGGTGCCCTTGGCGATGGGGACGGCGCTGTTGATCAGCGAGATCGTCCCACCTCAGGTCCGTTCGCTGCTGATCACCCTCGTCGACCTCATGGCCGCGGTGCCCAGCGTCGTCTTCGGTCTGTGGGGCGTGTTCTTCCTGCAGACCAACATCATCCCGGTGTCGCAGTGGATCTCCACGTACTTCGGATGGATCCCGGTCTTCCGCGTCACCGACGAGGCCGGTCAGCGCTTGACCGACGCCGGGGCGTTCACGTCGTCGGCCTTCATCGCGGGCATCGTCGTGGCGCTCATGGTGGTGCCGACGCAGACCTCGGTGATGCGCGAGGCCTTCTCGCAGGCGCCTCTCGGTGAGCGCGAGGGAGCGCTGGCCCTGGGATCCACGCGGTGGGGGATGATCCGAGCCGTCGTGCTCCCGTTCGGTCGAGGCGGCATCATCGGCGGCACGATGCTGGGCCTGGGGCGCGCGCTCGGCGAGACGATCGCCGTCGTCATGATCATCTCGCCGATCTTCACGATCAATCCGCAGGTGCTGAAGACCGGCACGAACTCGGTGTCGGCCCTCATCGCGCTGCGCTACGGCGAGGCGAGCCAGTTCGGGCTCTCGGCCCTCATGGCGGCAGGACTGGTGCTGTTCGTCATCACGCTCATCGTCAACTTCACCGCGTCGATGATCGTCGCGCGCAGCCGTTCTGGAGCGGAGAGCAACTGATGGCGATCCTGGCCCCCGATGCCGCCGCGGCCCGCGAGCACGACTCCGCGCCCGCGAGCGGGCGCACGACGATCCCTCCGCGGACCGGTCACGTGGGCGAGCGCCGCGACCTGCGTACCGTGCCGTTCGGCGACAGGTTCAACGTCCTCGGAAGCACTGCAGCGGGCCTCGCGCTGGCGACGCTTCTGTTCGGGTGGGTGACGCCGATGACGGGGGTCATCGGCTGGCTGATCGTGTCGTTCCTCGGCTTCCTCGGGATCTACGCGGTCCTGTCCTCGTTGCGCGCGGATCGGCTCGCCGTGAGCGAGCGCATCATGACGGCCCTGTTCTACTCCGCCGGTGTGGTGCTGCTGGGTGCCCTGGTCTTCGTCATCCTGTTCACGGTCGTGCGCGGGCTCCCGGCGATCATGAACGTCACCTTCTTCGTCGAGACCATGAAGCTCGCCGGCCCTCTCGATCCGCTGACCATGGGGGGGATCGCCCACGCGATCGCCGGGACGCTCATCCAGATCGCGATCGCCCTGGCGATCACGATTCCCCTCGGTATCACCACGGCCGTGTTCCTCAACGAGATCGGCGGCCCGTTCGCCCGCTTCGTCCGGACGATCTCGGATGCCATGACCGCGCTGCCCTCGATCGTCGCGGGCCTGTTCGTCTACGCCGCCGTGGTGACCCTCATCACTCACCAGCGTTCGGGGTTCGCGGCATCCCTCGCCATCAGCGTCATGATGCTGCCGATCATCATCCGCGCGTCCGATGTCGTGCTCCGTCTGGTCCCGCACAATCTGCGGGAGGCGTCGTACGCGCTGGGCACGAGCCGATGGCGGACGGTGTGGAGCGTCGTGCTGCCCACCTCGCGCTCGGGGCTGGTGACCGCGGTGATCCTCGGCACGGCGCGCGGCATCGGCGAGACCTCGCCCGTGCTGCTGACCTCGGGCGTGACGGCGGAGTGGAACCTCAACCCCTTCTCGGGCCCGATGATCTCGCTGCCCCTGCAGGTCTTCGACTTCGTGAAGTCGCCCGAGCCGAACATGATCGCGCGCGGGTTCGGCGCCGCTGCCACGCTCGTTCTCCTGGTGCTGACCCTGTTCATCGTGGCGCGCCTGATCGGCGGCAAGGGGCCCGGACAGCTTTCGGACCGGCAGCGCCGCAACGCCGCCGCCGCATCGGCGCGCGATCTCGAGCGCATCCTCGCTGCCCGCGGGCGGACGCCCGACGAGCCGTCCTCTCGCGCGGAGCGTCGTGCCAGACCGCCGAAGGGCAGGCCCCCGAGGGATCTGCAGTGGCGACTCTCGCAGCGCACCCCGCCTCCCCGCCCCGACCGACCCACCGAGGAGAACCCGTCGTGAACGTCCGCACCCGTCTGGCCCGCTGGGGGGCCGTGATCGCCACGGCCACCCTCGTGAGCCTGGCCGTCACCCCCGCCCACGCGGCCGACACCTACGTTCCGATCACCGGTTCCGGCTCCACGTGGTCGCAGAACGCCCTCGATCAATGGCGGAAGAACGTCGCCAACAACTACGGCATGACGGTGAACTACAACGGCACCGGTTCGTCCGCGGGCCGCAACGACTTCATCAACCAGACGGTGGACTTCGCGATCAGCGAGATCCCCTTCCAGTCGCAGCCCGAGGACGGCTCACCGCCGGAGACGCCCACGTCGTCCTACGCCTACATGCCCATCGTCGCCGGTGGAACGTCGCTGATGTACAACCTCAAGATCGGCGGGAAGCGGGTGACGAACCTGCGTCTGTCCGGCGAGGTCATCGCCAAGATCTTCTCGGGTCAGATCTCGAACTGGAACGATCCCGCGATCCAGGCCGACAATCCCGCGCTCGCGATGCCCGACCGCCCCATCACTCCGGTGTATCGCTCCGACGGCTCGGGGACGAGCGCGCAGTTCACGCTGTGGATGTCGAAGCAGTTCCCCAGCATCTGGACGCAGGGCATGCGGTCGCAGTTCCCGCAGATCAACGCCTCCTTCAAGGGGCAGAACGGCTCGCTCGGCGTGGCGGGGTACGTGAGCCAGAACTACGGCGAAGGCGCGATCACCTACGTGGAGTACTCGTACGCGATGAAGTCCGGGTTCCCCGTGGCCAAGGTGCTCAACAAGGCCGGGTACTTCGTCGAGCCGACGTATCAGTCGGTGGCCGTGGCGCTGATGTCGGCGGCGATCAACCCCGACCTCACGCAGAACCTCGACGGCGTGTACAACAGCGGCGATCCGCGTTCCTACCCGATGTCGAGCTACTCGTACATGATCGTGCCGACCCAGACGAACAAGATCTTCACGGCCGAGAAGGGCAAGACGCTGAGCATCTTCGCCTCGTACATGATCTGCGAGGGCCAGCAGTCCGCGAAGGATCTCGGGTATTCGCCGCTGCCGATGAACCTGGTCCAGGCGGGCTCGGACGTGATCGCCAAGATCCCGGGCACGGCGGGAGCGGTCGACTTCAACAAGTGCAACAACCCGACGTTCAAGCCCGGCGACTCTCCCTCCAACAATCAGCTCGCGCAGTCCGCCCCCAACCCCCCGGACTGCGACAAGCAGGGCCCGACCCAGTGCCTCGATGGCACGGGCGGCGCGCAGGAGGAGACCCCGGCCACGGGCTCGGGCGGCGTGTCCGGCGACGGGGCCGGGGGCACCGGCGCGACCGGCGGTGACACCACGGGCGCGGCGGCGAACGCGGCCAGTGCCGTCGCGGCCGGTGGAGAACCGGTCTACGACGCCAACGGAAACCTCGTCTCGGGCTCGGCCTCCGGCGTCGCGGCCGCGGCCGTGTCCTCGCCGTTCACCCTGGCCGAGGACGGGTGGGGCACCCCGCAATTCGTCATGCTCGCGGCCGGAGTCCTCGTCGTGGCCGCCATCCTCGTCCCCCCGCTGATGGCCCGACGGCGCGGGGGCGGCTCCCGCGGCTGACGCCCAGCCCCCGGCGGCACCGCGGGTGCCCCGGGGGCGCCAGCGTGCCTAAAAAAGGCCTTTGACCTGGGAATTAAGCGCGTTCGCACCTCCACCACATCACGGCGGTGCCTCGTTACCGCCTCGTTCATTCCGCAGACACTCGGTCGCCTTTAGCTTCTGGCGAGGGCGGACCGAAGCCCTCGACTCCCGAAGGAATCCCGTGCCCGAGAACCCTGTGCTCATCGGCGAGACCGCGCCGTCGCCGACGCCGCGCGCCCGCGTGCGGATCCGTGGCGGGCGAGCCCCCCGATGGATCGCGTCGGTCGCGGTGGGTGTCGTCACCGGCCTCGCGATCTTCGCGGTCACCGGAGGCTCCGGCGTCGTCGCCGGCACGGCATCCCGTGCCGCCGCCGAGGACTCCTCGGCCGTGACCGTGAGCGCCCGCAGCCAGGATGCCGACATCGAGAACGCACCGTTCCCCGACCTCGAGGTGACGGTGTCGCAGACCCGCGCGCTCGAGTCCCAGGGCGTCGTCGTGTCGTGGACCGGCGGTAAGGCGTCGACCGTTCCGAGTCAGCAGATCGGCGGCGCGAACTTCTTGCAGATCTTCCAGTGCTGGGGCGACGACCCGGACGATCCGAACAGCCCGGACCGCACCACGTGCCAGTACGGCATCGGCGGGGTGCCGGGGTCCCACCGCGACGACGTCCGCGAGAGCGACGCCTCCGTCGCCGACGAGGACAGGGAGTACACCGTCCCCTCGGACGGCTTCGCGAGCCCGACCTACACCTCGATCCCGTTCCGCGCCGCGAACGGCAAGACCATCGCCTCGGTCAAGGACGGCGCGTACAACTACACCGTCGGGCCCGACGGCACGACGTCCCTGCCCGACATGAACACCAACGAGTTCTTCTCGAAATACACCACCAACATGGTGTCGTGGGCGGGATCGGGCGGCGACGGCTCGGGATCGGTCAAGTTCGAGGTGCAGACCGCCCTGCAGTCCCAGGGTCTCGGCTGCGGCTCTCCGGTCACCGCCGACGACGGCACGGTCACCGGCACCAGCTGTTGGCTGGTGATCGTGCCGCGCGGCACGAAGGACTCCGGTTCGGCGTTCATCACGCAATCCGGACTCTTCTGGGACGCCTGGAAGCACCGCATCGCCATCCGGCTCGACTTCAAGCCGATCGGTGTCCGGTGCCCCATCGGGGCGTCCGAGCGACAGCTGGCCGGAAGCGAGCTCATCTCCCGCGCGGTGTCATCGTGGCAGCCCGCGGTCTGCAACCAGCAGGGCGGCTCCATCTACTCCGCGATCACCAGCGCCGAGTCCGATGCGGCGTCGACGGCGAACGGCACCGATCCGGCCCCACTCGCGCTGACCTCGCGCGCGCTGGACCCCGAGCTCGGCACCGATCGCCTCCGGTACGCGCCGATCGGCATCACCGGGGCCGCGGTGTCGTTCGCGATCGACCGCAACCCGCGGCCGGAGGATCCGACCGTCCCTGCCGACGTCCAAGGGCGAGCCGGTCTGCCCTTCACATCGCTCAAGCTCACCCCGCGCCTGATGGCGAAGCTGCTGACGAATTCGTACCTGGACTCGCTGCCGACCTTCGCCGACCGTACGCATCTCAGCCACCCGGGCCCCGGCGGCGCCGACGACCCCGTCTACAACCCTCGCACCCTCACCTACGACCCCGACTTCCTCGCGATCAATGACCCCGAGTGGGCCTATCAGGCGCTCGCGGCGGCCTCGCTCGCCGACGTTCTGATCCCGCAGGGACGATCGGATGTCGCGTGGGCGGTGTGGCAGTACGTGCTGAGCGACCAGAGCGCGCGCGACTTCCTCGAGGGCAAGCCCGATCCGTGGGGCATGACCGTCAACCCGTGGAGCGCGACGACCGATGAGGCCAACGCCTCGGGGACCGCGCTCGCGCTCCCGCGCGAGGACTTCCCGAAGGCCGACCCGGTCGAACAGGCGGCGACATCGTCGGCGGGGCCGGTGAACCTGGTGACCTGGCGTCCGTACGTCAACGACTTCGACTCCGGCGCGTACGACACATTGCGCGGCGACGGCCTCATCCTCGGAGACTGGAACCCGACCAGCACGCCGCCGAAGTACGGCAAGGCCGACCGCAACCTCCCCGGGCGCCAGAGCGTGCTCGCCCTCACCGACACGGCATCCGCCGCGCGCTACCAGGTGGTGACCGCGGCCCTGCAGAACCCGGCGGGGCAGTTCGTGGAGGCCACGGCGGAGTCGATGGCCGCTGCCGCAGCCGCCATGACGCCCGACGCGCGGCAACCGCAGGTCTACGGCTTCGACCCGTCGTCCGAGGCGGCGAAGGGGGCCGCGAGCGCCTACCCCCTGACCCTTCCGGTGTACGCGGCGGTGAACCCCCGCATGAACGACGCCGAGCTGCGCGCGAGCTACGCCTCGTTCATCCGCTTCGTCTCGACCACCGGCCAGGAGCCCGGCACCTCGATCGGCCAGCTTCCGGAGGGGTATGTCCCGCTTCCGGAGGGATGGCGCGACCGCGCTCGGGCCGCGGCGGACGACATCCAGAACGGCACCGTGCCCGCGACCCCCACCACGACCCCCGCGAACAGCGGGGGAACCTCGGGCACCCCGTTCCCGACGGGCAGCGTCGTCGGCAGCGCCCCCGCTGCCGCGGTCGCGCCGGCCGCCGCGGCGCCCGCAGGCCCCGCCGACCCGATCGCGAGCGGTGCCGCGGCCGCATCGCTGACCGGCGCCACCACCCCCGACGACCCGGACATGGGTGCGATCACCTGGGCACTGCCCGGCAGCGTTCTGGGCGGACTGGCCTCCGCGCTCGCCGTGCCGCTGCTGGGGCGCCTGCGCCGACGCCTGTGAGCGTCGGACCACGACTTCTCCTCCACCAACTGAACACCCGAAATCACAGTGCAATACCTACGAAAGGTAAGTGAGTTGAAGCTCAACAAGCTGGTCGCTCTGGGGGCGGCTTGCGGTATCGCGATCGCCGGTGTCGGCGTCGCAACCTCCGCCTCGGCGGAGCCGGTCTCCAACAGCTACTCGCTGGTCGGATCGGACACCCTGCAGGACTCGATGAACGCCATCGTGAACGGCACGACCATCACCGGCGCCACGGTCCGCGTGACCTCGAACAACAAGACGCTGGGCAACTTCGACGCGTTCGGTTCGGCCGCCATCCAGACCAAGCCCACGGGTGCCTTCTTCGGCCGTCCCGCCGGCTCGGGCGCCGGCGTCACAGCGCTGCGCGCGTCGATCACGGGCGCCAACTACAGCGGCAACCCCGCCGTGCCGGCGCGTCAGATCCTCGGCCAGGTCGACATCGCCCGCTCGTCGAGCGGACCCGGCAGCAACGCCAACCAGAACGGTCTGCTCGCGTACGTCCCCTACGCCCGTGACGCCCTCGGGTTCGCGTACAAGGGCGGGGACAGCTCGTGGGCGAACCTGACCGCCGCGCAGCTCAAGGCCATCTACGAGTGCACCACGACCCAGATCGGTGGTGTCACGGTCAAGCCGCGCATCCCGCAGAGCGGTTCGGGCACGCGCAGCTTCTTCCTGGGCGCGATCGGCAACCCGACCCTGGGCTCGTGCGTCAGTGACGCCACGGGCACGACGCCGGAGAACGACGCCTCGGTGCTCGGCGACAACGAGCTGATCCCCTTCAGCGTCGCCAACTGGATCTCGCAGGCCAACGGGGCGACCGGTATCAACACCACCACCGCCGCCGGTGTCTCCTTCGGTTCCGCGGTCGCGGGTCAGGCGGCCTTCACCGGCACCGCCCCGAACCTCGTCCCGAACTCGGCGTACTACAGCGACGCGACGTTCGGTCGCGACACCTACCTCGTCGTGGAGTACGCACGCATCACGCCGTCGAACGCCAAGTACGACGCGGCCCTGGCGAACCTCGTGAACCCGAGTGTCAACAACAGCCTCACCAGCTTCGGTTCGCTCTCCAGCTCGGTCGGCGCGGTGAAGAAGAAGTTCGGCTTCCTCGCTCCCTCGACCACCAACATCCAGCGTGCGTTCGCGACGCTCTGACCTCCGATCGACGGATAAAGGACACCTCTCGCAATGAACATCAAGAAGTTCGGATCGATCGTCGCCGCGGCGACGGCGGTCTCGCTCCTCGCCGGTGGCGTCTCGGCCACCGCGGCCAACGCCGCCACCCCGGCCCCGCAGTTCTACCTGATGGACGGCGGCGACGGCTCACGTCTGCCCGACGACAAGGTGATGGCCTGGGACGACCAGGTCATCGCCAGCCCGGGACCGGAGTTCGCCGACATCGACACGCCGTTCATCGGTTCGTCGGATGCCACGGGCGTCGGCTACTTCGTCACCACCCCCGGCACCGAGAACACCCTCTCGTCGTGGACGGCGACGGCAGACGGCGGCTTCATGCCCGGCACCCAGAACATCCTCCAGCCCAACCTCAGCCTGTCGGGCTTCATCGGCGGCAACTGGGCGTCGATCAAGGCCAACGGCGGTGACTACAGCCTCGGCTTCGCGTGGATCAAGAACAACGGTCTGACTATCGCCGACGCCGGCGTGAAGTTCGTCTCGATCCACGTCGAGCCCGGCGGTGCGTGGACGTTCGCCGATCAGACGCCGGCCCAGGCCGACGTGGCTCCGGTCATCACGACCACGTCGCTGAACGCGCTGACGAAGGACTCCGCGTTCTCGCAGACGATCGCCGCCAGCGGAACCGCTCCGATCTCGTGGGCGGTCACGGCCGGCTCGCTCCCCGCGGGCCTGAGCCTGGATGCCGCCTCCGGCGCGATCACGGGCACGCCGACGGCCGCGGGCGCGTACGGCTTCACGCTGACCGCGACCAACGCAGCCGGCTCCGACGACCAGGCCTTCTCGGGCACGGTCGCCGCCACCGCTCCGGTCGAGCCCTCGGGCTCGGACGCCAACAAGGTCACGATCCCGGCCCCGGCCGAGGGCGCGACCACCGTCACGGTCCCCGCCGGTGTCGCCAACGCCAACAAGACGCTGCAGGCGTGGGCCTGGTCCGACCCGACCGACCTCGGTCAGGTCACCACCGACGCCAACGGTGATGCCACGGTCGACGTGTCCTCGCTGCCGTCGGGTACCACCCACACCATCGCCCTGACGCAGCCGGGTGACGCGACCTTCGCGATCCTCGCCTGGGGCACCGTCACTCTCGCCGGTAAGGCGCCCGCCACCGACGACGTCGATCTCACCGCCGCCGTCACCGCCAGCGACCTGTGGTCGCTGAACGCCGAGAAGACCCAGGTCGACTTCGGTGCCGTGGCGCGTGACCAGAGCACCACCAAGGCGCTCGGCAAGGTCACGGTGGTCGACGACCGCAACGTTCTGAAGGGCTGGGACCTGAACGCGGCGTGGACGGCGTTCACCAACGGCTCCGGCGACGAGATCCCCACCAGCGCCCTCACGCTCGCGCCGAAGGCCTACGCGGGCTACACCCTCATCGACGGTGTGACCCTCGGCACCGGCACGAAGATCGCGCAGAGCTCGGCCGTCTCGACGCTGCCGACCGGTGCGCTCTTCGACGCCGATCTGACCTTCACGGCTCCCAAGGACGCCAAGGTCGGCGAGTACCACTCGACGCTGACGGTCACCCTCACCTCCAAGTGAGCTGACCCGGACAGAGCCCTGCGGGGAGGCCGTCCCGGCCTTCCCGCAGGGTGCGTTCTCGCCCGGGCGCCGACATGATCCGTGCCCGCCCGTAACAGCCCTCGTTCACCTGTGCGACACACCTCCGTCGCCCTCATCTGCGGAGATGAACCGTGCTCTCCTCGACCCCGCGCCCGTCCGGGCGCCGTCTGATCTCGGCGCTCGGTGCCGCGGTCCTCGTCGTCGCCGGGATCGCCACGACGCTCGTGGCGCCACCCGCCGCGATCGCGGCAGACGGCGACCAGCCCAGCCCCGCCACGGTCGGCGTGGCCACCCGTCCGGCCGGCGGCGACGGACGCCCCGACGGGCGCACGCGCTTCACCTACAGCGCCGACCCCGGCCAGTCGGTGAGCGACCAGGTGCTGGTCGGCAACACCGGCACGCAACGCCAGGACTTCACCGTCTACGCGACGGACGCCTTCAACGGCCAGGACGGCACGTTCTCCCTTCTCCCCACCGCTGACGTCCCCACCTCGGTGGGTGCGTGGCTCCGCTTCGACAACGGCGCCGATCGGATCCAGTTCTCCCTCGAGCCCGACGAGGTGCGGCTCCTGCCGTTCACGATGACGGTGCCGGCGGATGCCACGCCCGGCGACCATGTGGGCGGGCTCGTCGCCTCCGTGATCGAGGAGGGCCAGCAGGTCAGCCTCGACCGCCGCGTGGCGACGTCGATCTTCGCCCGTGTGTCGGGGGAGTTGCAGCCCCAGCTGTCGATCACGAGCTACGCCGCCTCGTTCGAGGGCGACTGGTGGAACCCGTTCGGCGGCCGGGTCCGGCTCCGGTACACCGTGACCAACCCCGGCAACGTCGCCCTCGCCGCCAACATCACCACGGGCGTGCGCACGTGGCTCGGGATCGCGGCGACCGGCGATCGAGGCGGCAGCATCCCCGTGCTCCTGCCGGGCAACACCGCGTCGTACGAGTTCACCGTCGATGGCGTCGGGCAGTGGTTCTACCTGAACCCGGGGACGACGCTGAACCCGTTCGTGGAGTCTCCGGATGCCGCGCAGCAGCTGCCCGTGTCCGCCGTCTCCCGCGACACGGTGGTGTTCGCCGTGCCGTGGACGGTGCTGATCCTCGCCGTGCTCGTGACCGGCATCGTGCTGTTGATCCGGTGGCGCCGTCGCCGCGACGAGGAGCGGGCGCAGCAGTGGGTCGACTACATGCAGCGTGTGGCCGCCGAGGAGGCGGCCTCCCAGGTCGAGCTCCACGAGGCGTCGCGATGAGCAGACGCGTCGGCGCCGCGCTCGGGGTGACGGCCGTCGTCCTGGCCACCCTGTTCCCGGCGCTGTCGGCCGGAGCGGAAGACGCACCGGTCGGCACGCCGCTGAGCGTCAACGTCACCGACGGCAGCACGCCCTCTCCGACGCCGGCTCCCACCCCGGGAAGCAGCGCCTCGCCGACGACCGTCGTGCCGGTGGCCGGCCGTTCGGGCGGCTCCCCGTCGACCGGCGGCTCGGGCGTCGGTCCGGCTGTCGGTGTCGGCGGCGGGGCCGGAGCGCCCGCCGGCTCCGGCAGCGCGACCGATGAAGTGAACGTCGCCGGCATGCTGTATGTGGGGGGCGTCAACGCGTCCGCCACTCCCATGCTCGATCCCGGCGAGGGGACGGTCTCCCTCTGGTTCACGGTGCGCAACGCGTCCGAGAGCGCGATCGACGCGACGGCGACGTTCTGGATGGACGGAGCGGTCTTCGGCAACCGGCTCGACACCGTCGAGAACGTCCCGGTCGCCGGCCTGCAGCCGGGGGAGAGCCGGGTCGTCTCGGTCGACCTGCACCATGGCGGTCAGTGGACCCTGCTGTCGGCGCACGCGACGCTCACACCCCCCGCCTCCGTCGGGGGAACGGCGCTGACACCGGTGACACGCGACGCGCTGGTGATCCTGTTCCCGTGGCTGCTCGCCCTCATCGCGGTGCTGCTGGTGCTCGCCGTCGTGCTCGTTCGCGTGATCCGCTCGGTCCTGGCGCCGGTTCCCGCCTCGGCGGCCGCGGCATGACGATCGACGAACGACCCGCCCCCGCCGCGCCGCCCCCGCCTCCGCGTCGGGCGCCCCGGCGCCGCCCGGCGTACGCTCCGCTGGGTCCCGCGCAGGTGTTCGCGCGCGGGGCGGCGGCGTCGCTCGCCGTCCTGGTCCTCGCCTTCCTGCTGAACGTCCTCGTCGTCAGCCACGTCATGCACTTGGCGTCCCAGCAGCAGCTGCGCGACACCTACCGTGCGCAACTGGCGGCCGGCACCGCCCCGGTCAGCGAGGGCGACTTCGACAACCACCTGCTCGCCGACGGCGCGCCCGTCGGCATCCTGTCGATCCCGCAGCTCGGCGTCGAGGAGGTCATCGTCGAAGGCACGTCGTCGAGCCAGCTCATGCAGGGACCGGGACATCGTCGCGACACCGTTCTGCCCGGCCAGGCCGGCGTGAGCGTCGTCATGGGACGTGCGGCGGCGTTCGGCGGGCCGTTCGGACGCCTGCAATCGCTGCAGCCGGGCGAGACGTTCACGGTGCGGACGGGGCAGGGGGAGCAGGTCTTCGAGGTCCTCGGCGTCCGCTATGCGGGCGACCCGACACCGCCGGCACCCGCTCGAGACGAGAGTCGCCTCATCCTGACCACAGCGCGCGGGACGCCCTACCTCCCGACGGGGATCGCCTACGTGGATGCCACCCTCACCGGCGACGCACAGCCCCGCGGCGCGCGGCAGACCACCACGATGGCGCTGCCCCCGCAGGCGCAGGCGATGGCCACCGACATGACCACGGTCTGGGCGCTCGTGTTCGCCCTCCAGTTCCTGGTGGTCGCCGAGTTCGTCGCGGTCTGGTCCTACCGACGGGTCGGCTGGCAGAAGACGTGGATCGTCTTCGCCCCGGTTCTCCTGCTGGCGAGCGTGTTCGTCTCCGACCAGCTCATCCGCCTCCTTCCCAATCTCCTCTGACCCGAAGGCCCGACATGACCGATCGCCGCGATTTCGACCGCGAGGACCGCGCTGCCCACCCCGGCGACGACCCCGACGACCCCTTCATGACCGATGTCCTCCGCGCCGACGATGTGCGCGTCCTCGACGAGGTCGTGTTCGAGTCCGCCCCCGTGGGCGATGCCACCCCCGGTGCGTCCTCGGACTCCGCGGCGGGACCGACACCGGATGCCACGCGCGCGAGCCTCGGCATCGTGCACCGGCGCTCGCGTCGAGGGGGCGTGTTCGGCCGCCGCGAGGCGCCCGCCGTCCCCACCGCCGGTGCCGATGAGGTCACGAGTGTCATCCCGGCGCCGGGAGAACCGGGCGACGCCGTCCACGGCGCCCAGGCGACCGTCGTCGCGCCGGTGCTGGTGGCCGGCGCGGACGAGCCCGCATCCTTCGCTCAGCCGGTGACGGATCCCGCCACGCTGTCCGAGCTCGACGCGCGGTCGATCTCGGCCTGGTTCGGGGATCACCAGGTGCTCCTGGACGTGTCGTTGACGATGCCTCGCGGGCAGGTCACCGCCCTCATCGGCCCGTCGGGGTGCGGCAAGTCCACGTTCCTGCGCATCCTCAACCGCATGCACGAGCTCGTCCCGTCGGCGTCGCTCGCCGGCGAGGTGCGGCTGGACGGCGACGACATCTACGACCCCTCCCATCGGCTGATCGACGCGCGGAAGAACATCGGCATGGTGTTCCAGAAGCCCAATCCGTTCCCGGCCATGTCGATCTACGACAACGTCATCGCCGGGCTGAAACTCACCGGCACCCGCGCCTCGCGCGACGAGAAGGACGACCTCGTGGAGCGCTCGCTGACCTCGGCGGGGCTGTGGAAAGAGGTCAAGGACCGTCTGCGCGCGCCCGGCGGCGGTCTCTCCGGTGGACAGCAGCAGCGTCTGTGCATCGCCCGGTCGCTCGCGATCAAGCCTCGGGTGCTGCTGATGGACGAGCCCTGTTCCGCGCTGGATCCGACGTCGACCCGTGTCATCGAGGAGACGATGGGGGAGCTGCAGAAGGAACTCACGATCGTCATCGTCACGCACAACATGCAGCAGGCGCAGCGGGTCTCCCAGCAGTGCGCGTTCTTCCTGGCATCCCAGGGGCAGCCGGGCCACATCGTCGAGCACGGCGACACCGAGGCGATGTTCGACTCGCCGATCGACCCCCGCACGTACGACTACGTGAACGGGCGATTCGGGTGATGCGCCGGATGCGCCGCCCGTTCGCTTTCGCCGTGGCGGCTGCGGTGGCCACGGTCGTCCTCCCGGGCCCCGGGTCGTGGGCGGCCGTCGATGCGTACGCCCCCCTCAGCGGCTCGGGGTCGACCTGGGCGCAGAACGCCGTCGAACAGTGGCGTCGCGACGTCGCCGAGCTCGACGGCCTGACCGTCTACTACGCCGGCAGCGGGTCGACGGCCGGTCGCCGCGACTTCATCGACCAGACCGTCGACTTCGCCGTCACCGACATCCCGTTCCAGACCGCACCCGAGGACGGGTCGCTGCCCGAGACGCCCACGTCGTCGTTCGCCTACGTTCCGACCGTGGGCGGCGGTCTGGCGCTGATGTACAACCTCCGGATCGACGGCGAGCGGGTCACCGACCTCCGCCTGCCCGGTGAGGTCGTAGCGGGGATCTTCTCCGGCGCGATCACCCGGTGGAACGATCCGGCGATCCGGGCCGACAACCCGGGGGTGGCGTTGCCCGACCGCGCCATCACCCCCGTCTACCGCGCGGACGCCAGCGCGACCTCGCTGCAGCTGACGTCCTGGATGGCCGATCGCTACCCCGAGGTCTGGACGAAGGGGGCGAGTTCGCAGTTTCCACCGGTCGCCCCGCCGTTCACCGGTCAGAGCGGCTCGCTCGGGGTCGCCGGGTTCGTGAGCCAGAGCTACGGCGAAGGCGCCATCACGTACGTGGAGAACGCGTACGCGATGGCGACCGGGTTCCCGGTCGCCAAGGTCCTCAACGACGCGGGTTACTTCGTCGCGCCGACGCCGGCAGCGGTGTCCATCGCCCTGCAGGACGCTCAGATCCGCGCGGACGGATCGCTCGATCTCGCCGCCGCCGGCCGCAGCACGGATCCGCGTGCCTATCCGCTCCCGACGGTGTCGTACACGGTCGTGCCGACGCAGACCACCCGGATCTTCACGGCGGAGAAGGGCCGATCGCTCGCCCGCTTCCTCGCGTACGCGCTGTGCGCCGGTCAGCAGCGCGCCCCCGGCCTCGGGTACGCGGCCCTTCCCCTTCCGCTCGTTCGGAACGCGGCCGCGCGGGTCGCCGACATTCCCGGCGCGTCCGGGCCGGTCGATCTGAGCAGCTGCGCGAACCCGACGTTCGCCTCCGGCGACACGGACTCCGACACCGTCCTTCTGCGCACCGCCCCGATGCCACCGACAGCCGACAAGCGCGCCGGCGTCGTCGCTCTCGGCGACCTGACCGAGGCCCGGCGCACGATGACGATCACCCTCGTCGACGGTGGTCCCCGCGCGCGGCTGGATGCGGGGCCGACGTGGGCCGGTGCGACGCTGCGCGCGGGGACCTTCACCCCGACCACCACGCTGGGACAGACGACCCTGGATGCCACGGGTGTCGCCGTCGTGACCCTGCCGCCCACGGCGACGCCGGGCACCGTCGTGCCGGTGTACCTCGCTCAGAGCGACGGCACCGTCGCGGCCTGGAATGCCGTGACGATCCCCGCGGCGGGGTTCCCGCAGCGGACGACCGGAGACCTGGTCGCGACGGTCACGGCATCGGGCCTGTTCCAACTGTCCGCTCCAGCGGCGACCGTGGTCGACTTCGGCGACCTCCGGCGCGAGGTGACCTCGGCCGCTCGGGCGCTGGGTCGTTTCACCATCACCGACGATCGAGAGACGCTCTCGGGGTGGAGCCTGCAGATCGCCGTCGCCGACTTCGTCTCCGCGGCCGACCCGACGACGACGTTCCCCGCTTCGGCCCTGGGTTACGCCCCGGAACAGGTCACTCTCCCCTCGGGCGTGGCGTTCTCGGACGCGCAGGAGGCCGGCGCGGCGGTCTACCCCGCGGTGCTGGCAACGGGTGAGCCGGGCACGTCGACGGCGCTGGCGGGAGCGACCCTGGACGCCGCGCTGAGCCTGCGTGTCCCGAAGGACACCCCCATCGGCTCCTACCGCTCGACGCTGACCCTGACGCTCATCGCCCGCTGAACCGGCGCTACCGCCGCGCCCGAGCCCGAGCACGCACCACGCTCGACAGCGTCGCGCGCACCGGCTGCCCGAGGTAGATGCCGAGCGAGGCGCCCACGGCCAGGGCGATACCGATGGTCGCCGCGCCCGCGAGGGTCGTGACGCCGGTCATCAACACCGCGGCGTCGTCGCCGGACTCCACGATGCCGAGGAGTCCGCGGAACACCGCCGCTCCCGGCACCATGGGCAGGATCGCGGCGGTCGTGATCGCCACCGACGGCACATGCAGGCGGTAGGCCACCACGACGCCGATGAAGCTCGCGACGAACGCGCCGACGCCGCTCGCGGCGGCCACCTCGAACCCCACGCCCGAGGCGGCGATGTACCCGAGCCACGCGATGATGCTGAGCCCCGCGCTCACGAGCACGATGCGGGCGCCCGCACCGTTGTAGATCGCCACGGCGACCGCGATGACCGCGGCGCCGACGAACTGCACGGGCAGCGGGCCGAGCGGGAGCGCCGTCGACGGCGGCGACATCCCGAGGCCCAGAACGCGCACGGTCTCCAGGCCCGCGAGGATGCCCAGCACGACGCCGAGCGTCTGCGTCGTCAGCTCGAGGATGCGCCCGGTCGCGGTGAGCGCGAAGCCGTCGATGGCATCCTGGGCCGCCCCGACCACGGTGAGTCCGGCGAGCATCAGCACGATCCCGGATGCCACGATCACCGAGGGCCGGATCGCCGCGGCCGCGTCGAGCCCGGTGTAGCGCAACAGGGGGGAGAGCGCCGCGACGACGGTGATCACGAAGCCTCCGGCGATCTGCGCGAAGAAGTACGGCACGCGCACCCGGGCGAGGAGGTACTGGGTCGTGGCGGCAAGGGCCGCGGCGACGAACGAGAGGATGAGCGCCAGCCAGTTCGCGCCGAACATGATCGCGACACCCAGGGCCAGCGTCGCCTGGGCGCCGACGACGGCGGCCGGACGGTACCGGAACGGCAGGCGCCGGATCGCGCGGCATCGGGTGATCGCGGCCTCGAGTTCGAGACCGTCGGTGATCTCGCTCACCAGCGCCTGCAGCCGCTGCAGCTTGGCGTGATCGGGCACCGAGCCGCGGACGACGCGGAGCAGGGTCGTGGGGTGCGCCGCCCCGGGCAGGCTGTGCGCGATCGTGATCGAGTTGTACGTGACGTCGACGTGCACCGGATCCAGACCGTACGCTCCGCACACGCGGACGATGGTCAACGTCACCTCGTTGGCGGGCGCCCCGACCACGAGCATCGTCTCGCCGATGCGGATCGCGAGGTCCAGGATCCGGGTGGCCAGCCCCTCATCGATGACCGTGAGGAGTTGGGTCTCCGGCGCGAGGGTCTCGTCGGCGTGGACCAGACGCCGCAGCGACGACAGCCATCGAGCGGGGGTGGGGGACATCCGCAGCGCTCCCAGGGGCAGAGGGTGGAACCCCACGATCCTAACCGCGCAGGACCGTGCGTCCCGCGGACCGCATGGCGTCGGCGGCATGCGGGCGCCTCTAAGATGAACCTTCGGGCGTGGCATCCGAGCGCCCCGTCGTGGCATCCCGACGCCCGTTCCTCCCGGAGTTCCCCTCATGGCGCTGATCGTCCAGAAGTACGGCGGTTCCTCCGTCGCCGACGCCGAGAGCATCAAGCGCGTCGCCAAGCGCATCGTCGACACCCGGCGCGCCGGCCACGAGGTCGTCGTCGCGGTGAGCGCCATGGGCGACACCACCGACGAGCTGCTCGACCTCGCCGGGCAGGTCGCCCCGATCCCCGCGCCGCGCGAACTCGACATGCTCCTGTCCAGCGGCGAGCGCATCTCGATGGCGCTGCTGGCGATGGCGATCCACTCGATGGGCTTCGAGGCCCGTTCCTTCACCGGCAGCCAGGCGGGCATGATCACGGATGCCACGCACGGCGCGGCCCGCATCGTCGATGTGACCCCCGTGCGCCTGCGCGAAGCGCTGGACGAGGGGGCGATCGTCATCGTCGCCGGCTTCCAAGGCTTCAACCGCGACACCCGCGACATCACCACCCTCGGTCGCGGCGGTTCGGACACCACCGCGGTCGCGCTCGCCGCGGCGCTGAACGCCGACGTGTGCGAGATCTACAGCGACGTCGACGGCATCTTCACCGCCGACCCGCGCGTGGTGCCCTTGGCCCGCAAGCTCGACCGCGTCTCGAGCGAAGAGATGCTCGAACTCGCCGCCAACGGCGCCAAGGTGCTGTACATCCGCGCGGTCGAATACGCCCGCCGCCACGGCGTGCTCATCCACGCCCGGTCCACATTCAGCTCGAGCGAGGGCACCTGGGTGCTCGACGCCTCGAAGAAGTCCCCGCTCGTCCCCGAGGGAGCCACCATGGAAGAGCCCATCGTCGCCGGCGTCGCCACCGACCTGAGCCAGGCGAAGATCACCGTCATCGGCGTGCCCGATGTCCCCGGCAAGGCCGCCGACATCTTCAAGATCGTCGCCAAGTCCGGTGCCAACGTCGACATGATCGTGCAGAACGTCTCGGCCGCCGCGACCGGCCGTACCGACATCTCTTTCACGCTGCCCAAGACGGACGCCGCGACCGCGCTGAAGGCCCTGGCCGGTGAGCAGACCGACGTCGGGTTCGAAAGCCTCGTCCACGACGACCAGATCGGCAAGCTCTCGGTGGTCGGCGCCGGTATGCGTACGCACTCGGGTGTCTCCGCGACCCTGTTCGAGGCCCTGAGTCTCGCCGGCGTCAACATCGAGATGATCTCGACGTCCGAGATCCGCATCTCGGTCGTCGTGCGCGGCGTCGACCTCGCCGAGGCCGCCCGTGTCGTGCACACCGCCTATGGCCTCGACAACGACATCGAGGCGACCGTCCACGCCGGCACCGGGCGCTGAGCCGCCCCCCCCCCGGTCCTGCTTCCCGCGCGCGAGCGCACGACTCCTGCAATTCGGCGGCTTTCGGTCGTGATCTGTCCGTCACGGACCGCCGCGCAGGAGTTCGACGCACCCCGCGCGCGCTACCCTGTCCCGAACGCCGTCGTCTCGGCATCCATCACCGCATACCCGAGGTACTTCGCATGACCCGCATCTCCGAATCCGGAATCTCGCTCGCCGTCGTCGGCGCCACCGGCCAGGTCGGCTCGGTGATGCTGGAGATCCTCGCGGAGCGGTCGTTCCCCATCCGCGACCTCCGCCTGTTCGCGACCGCTCGCTCGGCGGGCACGGCGCTGGACTTCGGCGGTCACGCGATCGTCGTCGAGGACGTCGCCACGGCCGACCCGTCGGGCATCGACGTCGCGCTGTTCTCGGCCGGGGCCACCGGTTCGCGTGCGCACGCGCCCCGCTTCGCCGAGGCCGGCGCGCTCGTCATCGACAACTCCAGCGCGTGGCGCATGGACCCTGAGGTCCCGCTCGTCGTCAGCGAGGTCAACCCGCACGCGATCGCCGAAGCGAAGAAGGGGATCGTCGCCAACCCGAACTGCACGACGATGGCCGCCATGCCGGTCCTGAAGGTCCTGGATGCCGAGGCCGGCCTCGAGCGTCTCATCGTGAGCACCTACCAGGCGGTGTCGGGCTCCGGCCTCGCCGGAGCACAGGAACTCCTCGGCCAGGTCGAGGGTGTCCTCGCCCAAGGCGATGTCGAGCGCCTCGTGCGCGACGGCTCGGCGCTGGACTTCCCGAGCCCGGAGAAGTACGTCGCCCCCATCGCCTTCGACGTCATCCCGTTCGCGGGCAATCTCGTCGACGACGGTCTCAACGAGACCGACGAGGAGAAGAAGCTGCGCAACGAGAGCCGCAAGATCCTCGAGCTGCCCGACCTCCGCGTCGCGGGCACCTGCGTGCGCGTCCCCGTCTTCACCGGCCATTCGCTGAGCATCAACGCCGAGTTCGGCCGTGACATCACGCCCGAGCGTGCGCGCGAGCTGCTCGCCGACGCCCCGGGTGTCCGGCTCGAGGAGGTGCCGACGCCGCTGCAGGCCGCGGGCACCGACCCGAGCTACGTGGGCCGCATCCGCGCGGACCAGTCCGCTCCCGAGGGCAAGGGCCTCGTGCTGTTCATCAGCAACGACAACCTCCGCAAGGGCGCCGCGCTGAACGCCGTGCAGATCGCCGAGCTCGTCGCGCAGGAGCTGTCCGCACGCGCCTGAGGATCGGCATCCGGATGCCGCAGGGGCCGTCGTTGTCTCGACATCGAAGCGACCGATCTCTCGATGTCGAGACACCTTCGCCCGCCACCTAGAATCGACGGGTGACCGAAAACGTCGACGTTCTCCTCATCGGGGGCGGCATCATGTCCGCCACCCTCGGCACGATGCTGAAGGATCTTCAGCCCGATCTGAAGATCGCGGTGATGGAGCGACTGAGCGATGTCGCGCAGGAGAGCTCGAACGCCTGGAACAACGCCGGTACCGGCCACGCCGCCCTGTGCGAGCTCAACTACATGCCGGACAACCCTGGCGGCCCGCTCGATCCGGCGAAGGCCGTCACGATCAACGAGCAGTTCCAGCAGAGCCGTCAGTTCTGGGCCTCGCTGGTCGCCGAGGGGGTTCTCGACGAGCCGTCGACCTTCATCAACCCCACCCCGCACATGACGTTCGTGCGTGGTGAGAAGGATGTCGCGTACCTCCGCAAGCGGTACGAGGTGCTCAAGCAGCAGCCGCTGTTCGCCGGCATCGAGTACAGCGAGGATTCGCGTGTCATCAACCAGTGGGCACCGCTGCTCATGCAGAAGCGCCGCAAGGGCGAGCCCTTCGCCGCCACCCGCGTCCCCGCGGGCACCGACGTCGACTTCGGCTCGCTCACGCGCCAGCTCTTCGCGGGTCTGCGCGAGAAGGGCGTCGAGGTCGTCACCAACCACGAGGTGAAGAAGCTCAAGAAGCGCAAGGACGGACGCTGGGACGTCACGTACCGCCACACCATCGGTCACACCCCCGGCACGATCACGGCGAAGTTCGTCTTCGTCGGCGCCGGCGGGTGGGCCCTGAAGCTTCTGCAGCGGTCCCGCATCGACGAGATCAAGGGCTACGGCGTCTTCCCGATCGGCGGGCAGTGGCTGAAGACCTCCAACCCCGCGATCGTCGCCCAGCACAAGGCCAAGGTGTACTCGCAGGCGTCCGTGGGCGCGCCGCCCATGTCGGTCCCGCACCTCGACACCCGCGTGGTCGACGGTGAGACCTCGCTGCTGTTCGGTCCCTTCGCGACGTTCAGCCCGAAGTTCCTGAAGAACGGCTCGATGCTCGACATCGTCACCCAGGTGCGTCCGCACAACCTCCTCCCGATGCTGAAGGTCGCCGTCGACAACCCCGGCCTCATCAAGTACCTCATCAGCGAGCTGCTGAAGACTCACGCGAAGAAGGTCGACAGTCTGCGCGAGTTCATGCCGACGGCCAAGGCCGAGGACTGGGAGCTCCTCGACGCCGGTCAGCGCGCGCAGGTGATGAAGCGCGACAAGGACAAGGGCGGCGTGCTGCAGTTCGGTACCGAGGTCGTCACCTCCGCCGACCACTCGATCGCCGGGCTGCTCGGCGCCTCGCCGGGCGCCTCGACGGCGGTGTCGATCATGCTGGGGCTCATCAAGACCTGCTTCCCCGAGCGCATGCCCGAATGGGAGCCGCGTCTGCGAGAGCTCATCCCCAGCTACGGTGAGACGCTCAACACCCGTCCCGAGGCGGCGCGTGCCGAGCTGGATGCCACGGCTCGGGCGCTCGCCATCAACGCCTGAGGCACCCGTGGCGAAACTGTACTTCCGCTACGGGGCGATGAACTCCGGGAAGTCCACGGCCCTGCTGCAGGCGGCGTACAACTACGAGGAGCGCGGACAGCGGGTGCTGCTGGCCAAGCCCGCGATCGACACGAAGGGCGCGGACCAGATCGACAGCCGCCTGGGCGTGTCGCGACCGGTCGACTTCCTCGTCGGTCCCGACGACGATCTCCGTGCCGTCTTCCACGACGCGGCCGGTAAGGCACCCGTTGCGTGCCTGCTCGTCGACGAGGCGCAGTTCTTCACCGCCGGGCAGGTCGACGACCTCCTGCGCATCGCGGTGCTCGACGGCATCCCGGTACTCGCGTACGGCATCCGGACGGACTTCCGTACCGAGGCGTTCCCGGGGTCTGCGCGGCTGCTCGAGATCGCGCACAGCCTGGAGGAGCTCAAGACCATCTGCCGCTGCGGACGGAAGGCGGTGTTCAACGCGCGGCTGGTCGGCGGTCGCTTCGTCTTCGACGGTGACCAGGTCGCCATCGACGAGGCCCAGATCGCCGGCGACGTGACGTACGAGTCGATGTGCGCCGCGTGTTACCTGCGAGAGTCCGGCGGGCGGCTCGACGGGCGCTGAGCGGCGGTGCGTGTCGGTCACGGCCGATAACCTGGACGTATGCGCGTACTTCTCGCCGGCGGGGCCGGATACATCGGAGCACACACCGCCGTCGCCCTGCTGGATGCCGGCCACGATGTCGTCCTCCTCGATGACCTCTCCGGCACGCACGCCGTCGCCGCGGAGCGCGTCGAGCGCATCACGGGCAAGCCCGCACCGCTGGTCGTCGGAGACGCCGCCGACGAGTCCGTCGTCGCCGCAGTGTTCGATGAGCACGGACCCATCGACGCGATCATCCACCTCGCCGCGTTCAAGGCCGTGGGGGAGTCCACCCAGAAGCCGTTGGAGTACTACTCCAACAACCTCGACACGACGTTCGCGCTGCTGCGCGTCGGCATCGCCCGCGGCATCCGATCCTTCGTCTTCTCCAGCACCGGAACGGTGTACTCCGACCCTGCCGACCTTCCCTTCACGGAAGAGTCGACGACGAGCGTCGACCTGTCGAACGCGTACAGCAAGTCGAAGCGCATGAACGAGGTCGTCCTCGCGGACGTCGCGCGCGTGAACCCCGATCTGAACGTGACGGTGCTGCGGTACTTCAACCCGGTGGGCGCGCACCCGTCCGGTCTCATCGGTGAAGACCCGGCCGGCATCCCGAACAACCTCATGCCGTTCGTCTCCCGCGTCGCGATCGGCACGCTCGACGAGATCGGCGTCTTCGGCGACGATTACGACACCCCCGACGGCACCGGGCTGCGCGATTACATCCACGTCGTGGACCTCGCCGAGGGGCACGTCGTGGCGCTCGAGCAGGCGCAGCCCGGACACCAGGTCTTCAACCTCGGCACGGGTCGCCCGGTCAGCGTGCTCGAGCTCGTCTCGTCGTTCGAGAAGGCCGTCGGACACGAGCTGCCCAAGAGGATCCTCGCCCGCCGGCCGGGTGACGTCGCCGCGACGTACTGCGACCCCACCAAGGCCGCCGAGGTGCTCGGCTGGCGCACGCGATTCACGATCGACGACGCCTGTCGCGACTACTGGAACTGGCAGACCCGTAACCCCGCGGGTTACGCAACCCCCGCCGAGGCCTCCTCCCCGCGGGCGTAGGGTTGTGTGGTCAGGCCACACACGCGCCTGACACGACGAAGGGGATGCCCGTGGCGGATTCCGCGTTGCGCGCGTGGCAGGTGGTGCTCGAGCGGATCGAGGGCGACCTGCGGGAGGGACGACTCTCGCCCGGTGATCGGCTGACGCCGGAGCGCGAGCTCGCGGCGCAACTGGGCGTCGGCCGCTCCAGTGTCCGAGAGGCGATCCGGGTGCTTGAGGTGCTCGGTGTCGTGCGGACGGCCACCGGGTCCGGCCCGTCGTCGGGCGCGATGATCGTGACGACCCCTCGGGGTGGACTCGCTGCCTTCCTGCGGCTCCAGGTCGTGGCCAGCGGCTTCCCGCTCACCGACGTGGTCCGCACGCGCATCGTGCTCGAGTGCGACGTCGCAGAGACGCTCGCGGGTGCCGACGCCGACCTCGCGGAGATCCGCGGCATCCTGGATGCCATGGATGCCGACGGCCTTCGCCGCGAAGAGTTCCTCGCCCTCGACGCACGCTTCCACCAGGCTCTGGCGGAAGCGTCGGGCAACGCCGTGATCGCCGCGATGATGGCGGGACTGCGCAGCTCGATCGAGTCGTACACGCAAGCGGGTGCCGCGTTGCTGGACGATTGGCGCGCGACCTCCGAACGGCTGCGGGCCGAGCATCGTGCGGTCGTCGACGCGGTCGCCGAGGGTGAGGCGTCCATCGCCCGCGACCGCATCCGGGCGCATATCTCCGGTTACTCGTCGCAGGTCGCGGACGCGCTCCGCGCGCGGAACGTCGCCGACGGGAGGGATGCGGCATGAATGAGCGTCCCGCGCGTCCTCCGCGCCCTCAGCACGTGCTCGAGGTCGTCTCGACCGAACGTCTCACGCCGCACCTCGTGCGCGTGCGCGCGCGGGGGACCGATCTGTCGGCGTTCCACGAGAGTCCGCACACCGATCGCTACGTGAAGATCACGTTCGTGAAGCCGGAGTTGGGTCTGGAGCCTCCCTACGACATCGCGGCCCTGCGCGCGACGCTCGCACCCGAAGACTTCCCCGTGACCCGTACGTACACCGTGCGCGCGGCCGAGGGGGACGAGCTCGTGATCGACTTCGTCGTGCATGGCGAGGAGGGGCTCGCCGGTCCCTGGGCGGCGCGGGCTCAGCCCGGTGATCGTATGGTCGTCTCCTCGCCGGGTGGCGGGTATTCCCCCGATGCCGAGGCGTCCTGGCATCTGTTCGCCGGCGATGAGTCGGCGCTGCCCGCCATCGCGGCGGCGCTCGAAGCTCTGGGGCCCGATGCGCGCGGCGTCGCGTTCCTCGAGGTCGCCGGCGCCGCCGACGAAGTTCCGCTGGCCGCGCCCGAAGGGGTGGCGGTCGCGTGGCTGCACCGCGGCGAAGTGCCGGCCGGGACCTCCGGCGTCCTGGTCGAGGCCGTTGCGGCATGGCCGGTACCGCAAGGGCGCGGACAGGTGTTCGCACACGGGGAGCGCGAGGCCATGAAAGCGCTGCGCGAGGTGTTCTTCTCCGCGTGGGCACTCGAGCGCGCCCAGGTGTCGCTGTCGGGCTACTGGGCGTACGGCCGCACCGAGGATCGTTTCCAAGCCGAGAAGCGCGAGCCGATCGGCCAGATCCTGTGAGTCGGCGGGCGGTCAGTCCCGCGCGGGCAGCGTCGGGATGAGCGCCTCGAGGTAGTCGGCCGTGTCCTCCCAGCCGTGCACCGCATGGCACTCGACGCCCATGGCGAGCACGGGGTAGTCGTTTCCATCGGGGTCGAGCCGGTCGCCGACGAAGAGCATGTCGTCGAGGTCGATGCCCGTCGCCTCGGCGAGCTGGCGCATCCCGTAGGCCTTGTCGATGCCGCGGTGAGTGATGTCCACCGACGTCGATCCGCCCGAACGCACCTCGAGATCGGGGATGCGTGCGGCCACGGCCTCGCGCAGGCTGTTCTTCTTCTCGCCCGTGGGGTCCCACGCCATCTTCGCTTCGAGCGGGGCCTTCTGCCCGAGGGCGGAGAACGTGATCTGCGAACCGCGGTCCTCGAGGATGTCTCCCCACGGCTCCGACTCCCACAGGCCGAGACGCTCGGCCTCTTCGCGGACCGCCGTGAGAGCACGCGACTTCTCGTCGTCGGTCAGCGAGTGGGCGTAGACGGTCTGGATGCCATCGCCACCGAGGCGGTAGTACTGCGTCCCGCAGGTGGGCATGAGGTGCAGGTGCGACAGCAGGTCGGAGGCGGCCTCCGGCAGGCGCTCGACGACCTGGGTCTTGAACTGCTGGAGCTGGCCGCCGGAGATGATCGCGACCTCGACCCGCTCGGCCAAGGCGAGAAGCAGGTCGCCGATGCGCGGATCGATCGCCGTCTTCGACGGGGCGAGCGTGTCATCGAGGTCGAAGGCGACCAGTCGGGGCGAGGTGTCGGACACGATGCTCCTGAGGGCGGGTGAGGTCGGTATCTCGGTACACGAGAGGCCCCATCCGAAGATGGAGCCTCTCTGCGGTCGGGGTGACAGGATTTGAACCTGCGGCCTCGTCGTCCCGAACGACGCGCGCTACCAAGCTGCGCCACACCCCGTGGCCAACCCTGCAAGTCTACCCCGTCCGCGGCCGTGCTCCGAACCGGGGCGTCGGGCGGGCGCGTCGCTCGTCAGCACCCGGGGGCGGGTCGCTTGTCGAGCCGCCGGGGTGAGCGCGTCACGATCGAGATAGGGCGCCCACCCCGGGTGCGGTCGTTCAGGCGCGGGCGATCGATCGCCGGCGGCTGCGTGCGATCGCAATCACGGCGATGCCGACGGCGATGCTCGATCCGGCGAGAATGCCGGCGGGCGCGAGAGCCGCCTGAGTGGTGCCGGTCACCGCGAGGGAGGTCGCCGGGGGCTCTGCGGCCGGAGGTGGGACGAGCGTCGGCGTGGGGGTCGGCGTCGGGGCATCGGCCGGCGGCGGCGGGGCCACCAGCTGTTCGGTCTGCGCGGGTGTGGCGAAGCGCTCGACCCAGCGGTAGTGCGTCGGGAGATGAGGGATGGTCGCAGCATCCTGGTCGGCGCGCTCGATGCTCCAGACCGCGGTGTACACACCGGGGCCGGGGAGCGGTTGATCGGTCGTCGCCGTGTAGGTTCCGGCGCCGACGGCAGGGTCGGTCGTGACCTCGAGATGCGCGACGGGCTCGAGCCCGGCGGGGATCTCGGCGGACTCGGCGGGGAAGGCTCCCGTCCGATAGAGGCCCGCCCGGGCGCGCAGTTGCACGAACGTCCCGTCGGCATGGCGGGGCCAGACACCTTCCCCGGGGGAGAGCGTCACCTCGTCGACGAAGCGACCGTCCTCCAACCGTGCCTCCGTCCGAACCCGGGGCGAGAACCGGACGGGGCGAGCCGTGGCATCCTCCGCCGTCAGGTCGAAGCGCACCGGGTCGGCCGGGCCAGCCGACTCCTGCTGGCCGGGAGTGCTGAAGTAGCGGATCGCCGCCGCCCGAACCGTGAAGGCACCGCGGGCGGTCACCGTGTACGGGCTTCCGTCGTTGCCCGCGGGCGGCGACGCCAAAATCGGGTAGGACACACCCGGCGTCACCTCGGAGCGGTCCGCCGAACCGGTGTCGGCGAAGACGGCACCATCGAGGTGCAGACCGCCCACGGCGTCCGGGTCGACGTCCGCGGTGACGGTTCCGCGCGTCGGGTCGTCCGCGTCGGTGGTGAGCTCGAGCTCACCTCCCACACGGGGCACGCGGACCGCGGCTGCCTCGGTGAGATACTGCTCAGCGCGATCCTGGACAGCCGCGCTATTCTCCGGACTGGCGCGACGCATGATGTAGTCGATCGCCTCACGCAGTGAATCGCCTTCGTACCCCCACGAGTGCAGGGTCGTGTCGCGGTCGACGATCGCCTTCACCGCCCACCCGACGCTCGCCGCCTGCACCGGGTCGTCGGTCTGGCCGTATGTGGTGACGAGGTGGTTGATCGACGCGAGCTGTTGCGCGGTGAGTCCGTCGACCTCCGTCCGTACGCCCAGGTCGGTCGTGGGGCCCGTCGCCACCGGCAGGCCCGGATGGATGCAATAGGTGTGAACGTCGCCGACGCGCATGGAGCCGTGCCATCCGGTCGACGACAGAGGTGCCCAGGTGCCGAAGCCGGTTCCGCGCTCAGCGGCGTGGGCGGGGGCTGTGACGAGCGCGGGCGTGGCCAGGATGCCGGTGGCCGCGAGGATCAGGGCCAGGGCTCCGAGTCGGTTGCGGCGCCGTCGCGGGGAAGGTTGGTGCATCGAGTGTCCCTTCGGTCGAGGAGACTCGATCATGCGATTGCGGTGCGTCTCCGCGACGGCCGAAAAGGCCGACCCGTGGACGGATCGATCCTTCGGTAGCCCGGGGAGGAGAGGTCAGCGCGGCAGCAGCGTCAGCAGCGTGGCCTCAGGACGGCACGCGAACCGCACGGGGGCGTAGATCGAGTGTCCGAGGCCGGCGCTGACATTGAGCGGTACGGTTCGACCGCCGTGGCTCCACTCACTCAAGCCGCGTGCCTGATCCAGCGGCAGGTCGCAGTTGGACACGAGCGCCTTGCGGCTGAACGGCACCCGCACCTGCCCGCCGTGGGTATGCCCGGCCAGCAGCACGTCGGCACCGAGGTCGATGAAACGGTCGAGCGTCCGCCGGTAGGGCGCGTGCATGACACCGAGCGTGAGGTCGGCATCCCTCAGCGTCGACAGCACCGGGGGGATGAGCTCCGGCTTGTCCCAGTTACGGTGGGCGTCGTTCACGCCGAAGGCGGTGATCCGCAGACCCTTCACGTCGACCGAGACCGCCGTGTCGTCGAGGATGCTCCAGCCGAGGTCGTCGGTGAAGAAGCGGTCGAGTGCGTCGACGTCCAGGTGCTTGTGCACGGGCGGGTTGCCCGAGGGGCCGAGGAAGTAGCGCAGCGGGTTCCGCGGCGACGGCTCTTGGAAATCATTCGATCCGTGGACGACGAACCCGGGCACCCCGCGCAGCGGCGCAAAAGCCGTCCGTATGCCCTTCAGTCCGTCGCGATGCCCCAGGTTGTCGCCCGTGTTGACGACGAGGTCCGGCGACAACTCCGCCAGGCGAGCCATCCATTCCTGTTTGCGGTGCTGCCAGGGCGCCATGTGGGCGTCCGAGACGTGGAGCACGCGGACGACATCGGAGCCTTTGGGGAGCACCCGTAGGGCGTGATAGCGGACGGTGAACAGATACCTCTCGATGCCCGTTCCCCACACCGCGGCGCCGACAGCGGCCGCCCCCGCGACCCCGAGGGGCGCGAGGGCGGCCTTTGCGAGAGGACCCGTCACGGGCAGTCCTTCGCGACGATGTCCAGCGTGACGTTGGTGCTCTTGTTCGCGGAGGAGTTCGCCGCGGGGTTCATCCCCGTCACCTCGCCCTCCGCTGGGGCCGACTCCTCCTCGCGACAGGCGCCGATCGAAACGGTGCCGTAGCCGGCCGAGAGCAGCGTCGCCCGTGCGACGTTGACGTTCTGGCCCGTCACGTCGGGAACCGTCCCGCCCTGCCCGTTACCCGGACGGATCGTGATGGTCGAGCCTGCCGCGGCCGTCCCGCTCGGGCTCTGTTCGGCCACGCGGTCGCCGCCGACCTCCGCGTCGACCGGGTCGCCCACGGTCACGTTGAAGCCCGCGCGATCCAGGATCGAGGTCGCTTCGTCGATGCTGCGGCCGACGACGTTGGGGACGTCGCGCTGCACCGTGCGGAGCAGGTTCTGCGCGGGGTCGGGGAAGCGGTCACCGCCGTAGAACTCGTCCGCTGCCCGTTGGACGTCACGCGCCAAGGTGTACCGCATGTCGCTCAGACGGAGCCCGTTGGAGTAGCGGCCGAAGAGGTCTTCGTCACCGTCCCAGTTGCCCACCCACACGGCGGTGGTGGCGTTCGTGGACGACTCGACCATCCAGGTCTGGAAGCCCTCGTGCGTACCGGTCTTGCCCATGACAGGGGTGCCGTCGCCGGGGTTGGCCGACTGACCGGTGCCGCCGCCGGTCATGACGCCCTGAAGCGCGTACGCGGCGGTCGCGGCGACCTCGGGGGTCAGCACCGTCTCGCACGTGCGCTCCGGGATCGGGCGCTCGGCGCCGTCGGCATCCGTGACCTTGTCGATGACCTTCGGCTGGCAGTGGCTGCCGCCGTTGGCGACCGCGGCGAAGGCGCCCGCCATGGCGATCGGGGAGACGTTGTCGCTACCGATGACCTCGTTGGCGTTGGCCATCAGGATCTCTTTGCCGTCACCGGTGGTGACGCCGAGCTTCTTGACGACCTTGGCGATGTCGCACAGGTCCAGCTGTGCGGCCATGGCGAGGTATCCCGTGTTCAGCGAGTCGCGGGTGAACCGCATCGGGGTGCCGTAGTAGCCGGGGTTGTTGGCGAAGTTGTTGATGCGCACGTTGCCCTGGTTGATCCAGTCGCCCTGGCACGAGTTCTTCATGTTCGGCACCGGCTGCAGTCGACCGTTGAGCTGTTCGTTCAGGGAGTGGCCCTTCTCCAGCCAGTCCACCAGCGTGAACAGCTTGAACGTGGAACCGGCGTTGAAGCCGATCGAGCCGCCGTTGGTCGAGTCGCCCGCGAAGATGATCGAGTTGTACGACGGGTCGGACTGCGCGAGGTCGGGGTCCTGCGTGAACTTGGTGTTCTGCGCGATCGCGAGGATGCGGCCGGTCTTGGCCTCGGTGCTCACCGCAGTGGCGCCGAACTTCATCCCCTCGAGGCTCTGCGGCGTGTTCTCGTCCATCGTGGCCTGCGCGGCATCCTGCACTCGCCAGTCGAGCGTGGTCTGGATGGTGAGCCCGTCCTGGCGCAGCGCGCGCACGCGGTCGTCGGGCTCGGCGCCGAAGGCGGGGTCGTTGAGGATCGTCGAGACGACGTACTGGCAGAAGTACGGCGCCCGTGACGATCCGCAGCCCTGGTCGGTCGGCGTGATCTGGGGCGAGATCGGCTCGATCGCGAACTGCACGTACTGCTCGTGCGTGATCTTGCCGTCGGCTTCCATGCGGCTGAGGACGTAGAGCTGACGGCCCTTGGTCTCGCTGTAGCCGTCGGCGGCGGCGACCAGCTGCTCCTGCGAGATCTCGCCGTTGTCCCGCAGCGTGTAGAGCGCCTGGATCGTGCTCTGGTCGACGTCGTCGATGGAACCGTCGGGCTGCTTGTTGTACGCCGTGCCGTCGTTGTCGAAGATCGAGCCCTCGGCTCGGTCGATGCGGAAACGGTTGGGGTTCTGCACCATGCCGGCGAGCGTCGCGGCCTGACCGATGTTGAGCTGAGATGCGGGCACGTTGAAGTAGTACTTGGCCGCGGCATCGATGCCGTAGGTCACACCGCCGAAGTTGGCGATGTTCAAATAGCCGAGCAGGATCTCGTCCTTCGTGTACTGCTTCTCGAGCTGCACCGCGTAGCGCATCTCCTGCAGCTTGCGCTGATACCCCTCGATGCCCTCGGACTGGATGGCCTCGAGCGCGCACTGCTGCAGCGCCTCGTCGCGCGTCATCGCCGGCTCGTCGTCCGTGGCCTCGACCGCGCGGGCATCCCGCTCGCAGCGCTGGACGAGCACGTTCTTGACGTACTGCTGGCTGATCGAGGATCCACCCTGCGTCTCGCCGCCCGCGGCGTTGCTGAGGAGGGCGCGGGTGGTTCCGATGAGGTCGACGCCGCCGTGCTGGTAGTAGCGCGGGTCCTCCGAGGAGAGGATCGCGTCGTACATGACCGGGTTGATCTGGTCGAACGTCACCGGGGAGCGGTTCTGGTCGTAGAACTTCGCCAGCACCTGGTCGCCGGCCATCAGCGTCGTCGGCAGCATGAGCTGGTCAGGCTCCAGGTAGCTCGGCATGTTGTCGAAGATCGTGATCGCGCTCGACGCCGCCAGGCCCGAAACGGCGATCGCCGGGGTCACTGCCGCGGTCACGAGGACGCCGGCGGCCGCGCTCAGGCCGACGAGGCCGACGATGCCGCCGAGGGCACCGCTGGCCGTACGTTTGTTCTCAGGCATAGGCTTGATGCTAAGCGACGTTGCTGGGCGATGCCTCGAAGGCGTGCGCTCGCGCGTACGCGTCCACCCTCTCGCTCGACCGCCGAGCCGACCCGCCGGGAGCCCCGATGACCACGTGGGAATACCTCACCACGCCGCTGCTGATCCATAACACCGCCGCGATCCTCAACAACTGGGGCAAGCAGGGGTGGGAGCTCGTCCAGGTCGTCACCGGCCCCGAGGGCGGCCTGGTCGCGTACTTCAAGCGCCCCGTCGGCGGGGGAGAGGCCAACGCCGGCCTCGGTGCCGCCGCCACTGCCGCGCGCCAGTTCGAGGGCCAGCAGTGAGCGTCTCGGAGCGCCTCGGGGCGCTGGGCGTCGAGCTCCCCGGAGTCGTCCCGCCGGTCGCGGCCTACATTCCCGCGAAGCGTCACGACGACCTCGTCTACACCTCCGGGCAGTTGCCGATGGTGCAGGGAGCGCTCCCCGCGACGGGCAAGGTCGGCGAGGGCGACGGACTCGTGTCGCCGGCGGATGCCAAGGCCTACGCGCGCCAGTGCGCTCTCAACGCCCTCGCGGCGGCGGCGTCTCTGGTCGGCGGTGTCGACAACATCACCGGTGTCCTGAAGATCACGGGGTTCGTGGCATCCGTTCCCGAATTCACCGGGCAGCCGGGCGTCATCAACGGCGCGAGCGAGTTCCTCGGCGAGGTCTTCGGCGATGCCGGTGCGCACGCGCGCTCCGCCGTCGGCGTGCCGGTGCTGCCCCTGGACAGCCCGGTCGAGGTCGAGGTCGTCTTCACCGTCTCCTGACCGGCGTCACCGCGTCGCGACATCGCCGAACAGGCGCGCGATCGGCGCGAGCACGAGCGGTCGCGCGGCGATCCACGCCGCCGCGATCACCGCGAGGGATGCCGCGAACAGCACGATCCCGAGCCACCCGGCGCCGTCCTGGGCCGCGTACATGTGGTTGAGGTTTCGTCGCGCGCCGGTGGCGAGCACGAGTCCGACGTGGACGACCGTGAACGCGACGAAGAACAGCATGACGGGGTAGTGGACCGCGCGAGCCCATTCGATCGGGTAGGCGCGGTTCAGGCGGGCGGAGTCGCGCGGCCAGACGCTCGACATCCGGATGCCGGACACGATCGCCAGCGGCGCGGCGACGAAGGTGATCGCGAAGTACGACAGCTGCTGCAGCGCGTTGTAGTTCACCCAGCCGTTCTCGGTGGGCCAGTCGAGCGATACGTACTGCAGGGCGGCGCTGATCGCGTTCGGGAGGACCTCCCACGACGTCGGGACGATCCGCATCCACTGCCCGGTCGCGCACAGCAGCACCACGAACAGCACGCCATTGACGACCCACAGCACGTCGAGCGCCTGGTGGAACCACAGGGTCAGGCTGATCCTGCGTTTCGGGTCGCGCCGCGGCGACCAGAAGGCCAATGGTCGGGTCTGGTGCCGCACCTGCACACCGGATCGCACGATCAGCACGAGGAAGAACGCGTTGAGGAAGTGCTGCCACCCGAGCCACGCCGGCAGACCGACCGGTGCGGTGTCGGGGGGCGGATACTCGCCCGGGTACGCGGCGAAGAACGCCTCCAGGGGCGGGGTGCTGACGAGCCATCGCGTGAACAGCACGACCATGCCCGCGGTGACGGCGAGGGCGATCATGCCGAGGACGGTGAAGCCGAGGCGGCGGGGCTCAGCGATGGCCGGCTGCCGTTCGTGTCCGAGACGTTCGGCGCGCAGAGCGCTCCACCGCTCCGATGACGCCGTCGGGAAGACGGTCCGGCGCACGCGCAGGGGCGGACGGGGGCCGGTGAGGGCAGCGGGGTCGACGGATGCCGCGGGCGCGGCGTTCGGCACGGGTTGGGCGGCGGCGCGCCGTGCGGAGGCGGGCGGCCACGGCTCTCCGCCGGGCACGCGCGGGAGTCCTCGCCGCTGGCCCGGTGCTGACACCCCGGGTGCGGTGGCGGTGGCGGCCTCATCCGTGGTTGCGAGGTCGGGGCGCGCGCCGTCCCGCGGGGTTTCCGCGGAACTCGCCGTCGGGAGCCGGTCGGCGGCGGTGTGTCGGGCATGAACTCCGCCGGACGGCACGGCCCCGCCCATGGTTGGCACGGCCTCGCCCATGGTTGGCACGGCCTCGCCCATGGTTGGCACGGCCTCGCCCATGGACGGCACGGCCTCGCCGGACGGTGGCCACGGCTCCCCGCCCGCCACACGCGGCAGGCCCCGGCGCAGCACGGCGTTCACGACCGCCTCGCCTCCAGTGCCGCGATGGCCTGCGGCACGACCGCGAAGACGTCGCCCACGATGCCGAGGTCGGCGATCGCGAAGATCGGCGCCTCGGGGTCCGTGTTGACGGCGATGATCGTCTGCGCGGTCTGCATCCCCGCGCGATGTTGGATCGCACCGCTGATGCCGAGCGCGACATACAGCCGCGGCGACACCGACACCCCGGTCTGACCGACCTGGGCCGCAGCGGCGACGTAACCGGCATCCACCGCCGCCCGGGAGGCTCCCACGGCGGCGCCGAGCGCATCCGCCAACTGCTCGACCAGGGCGAACCCCTCGGCGGAGCCGAGACCCCGCCCGCCCGAGACGACGGCCGCGGCGCTGCGCAGCTCCGGGCGGGCCGAGGGGGCGTCGGCGGGTTCGATCTGGTCGACCGTCGCTGCGGGCGCGCCCGAGGCAGCGACGTCGAGCGTTTCGACCGGGACCTGCGGCACCGCGGCGGCGCGCGCGTCGAACGCCCCGGGCCGCACCGTGACGACGAGAGCGCCGAACGTGGAGGCCGACGTCACGTCGAACGCGCCGCCGAAGACCGAATGCCGTGCGAGGACGCCCTTCTCGTCGCGCTCGATGCCCACGGCATCCATCGCGAGGGGCAGGCGCCGCCGCACCGCGAAACGTCCGGCGGCGTCGCGTCCGTCGACCGTGTGCGGGATCAGCACCGCGGCGGGCGACACGCGCTCGAACGCGGCGTCGAGGACGTCGACGACCGGGCCGGTGAGGGCGGTGGGATCGCCGGCCGCCACGAGCACCCGCTCTGCTCCGGCTGCGACGGCCCCGTCGACGACGGCGGTGCGCTCGCCGTCCACCACGACGAGCGCGACCGCCGTGCCGATCGTGCGCGCGGCGGAGATCATTCCCGCGGCGGAATTCGCGAGCGCGCCCGCGGGAGTCGTCTCCAGAAGGACCAGGATGGAGTCGGTCATGGTCGCCCCCTCATACCAGCCGGTTCTCGACCAGGAACGCCGCGAGTCGCTCGCCCGCGTCGCCCTCATCGACGATCACCGTGCCGGCCGCGCGCGGCGGTCGCGCGGCGACAGCGGTCATGATCGACCACGGTGCCCGCGCCGGGTCGGCATCGAGACCGAGATCGGCCAGGGTCAGCGTCTCGTAGGGCTTCTTCTTGGCGGCCAGGATGCCTTTGAACGTGGGGAAGCGTCCGTCCGGCAGTGCTTCGGTGACGGAAATGACCGCCGGAAGCGGTGCCGACACCCGTGCCGTCGCCGATTCGGTCGCGCGTGTGCCCGACACCTCGCCGTCGCCGATCTCGAGCTTCGACAGCGAGGTGGCGTGCGGCACGCGCAGGTGCTCGGCGAGCATCGCAGGGAGCGCTCCGCCGGCCCCGTCGGTGGAGAGGTTGCCGGCGACGACGAGATCGAAGCCGATGCGTCTCAGCGCCGCCGCGAGCACCTCGGCCGTCAGGGAGAGGTCGGCGCCGCGCAGAGCGTCGTCGACGACGTGGACCGCGGCGTGCGCGCCCATCGCCAGCGCCTTCCGCAGCGTCGGCACCCCGGCATCCGGTGCCATCGAGAGCACGACCACCTCGGCATCCGGATGCGCGTCGGCGTGGGTCAGGGCCGCTTCGACGGCGCGCTCGTTGATCTCGTCGAGGACGTGGTCGCTGTCCCCGCGCCGCGTCAGGCCCGTCTCCGGGTCGAGCGAGCGCTCGCCCCAGGTGTCGGGCACGTCTTTCACCAGGACCACGATCTTCATCGATCTCTCCTCGTCCGATCCCGCCGCGTCGCGGGACCTGTCGTCGGCCCCGGGTGCGGGGCCCATCTCACCGCCCCGGGTCGGGGCGGCGGGATCACTGCGCTTCTTCGTCGCGCTCGGCGACCTCCCGCTCGGCCTCGCCGGCGACGTAGCCCTCGACGTGCCGCTCGTCGGATCCGTTGTAGGCCGACAAGGGACGGATGAGGGCGTTGGATGCCGCCTGCTCCATGATGTGCGCCGTCCACCCGGTCACGCGCGCGGCGACGAACAGCGGCGTGAAGGTGAGGGTGTCGAAGCCCATGAGGTGGTATGCCGGACCGGACGGATAGTCGAGGTTGGGGTAGATGCCCTTGCGGCCGACGAATTCCGTCTCGAGCGCGTCGTACAGAGCGGCGAGGTCGCCGGCGCCGTAGTGCTCGACGAGGGTGTCGAGAGCGGCTTTCATGGTCGGCACCCGCGAGTCGCCCTTCTTGTACACGCGGTGCCCGAAGCCCATGATCTTGCGCTTCTCGGCGAGAGCGGCATCCAACCACGGCGCGACGTTCTCGGCTGAGCCGATCTCGTCGAGGATGTGCATGACGGCCTCGTTCGCGCCGCCGTGCAGCGCACCCTTGAGGGCTCCGATCGCGCCGACGACGGCGGAGTACAGGTCGGCGGTGGTCGAGGTGATGACGCGCGCGGTGAAGGTCGACGCGTTGAAGGAGTGCTCGGCGTACAGCACCATCGACACGGCGAACGCGCGGGCGACCACCTCGTGCGGCTCCTCGCCGAAGGTCATCCAGAGGAAGTTGCGCGCATAGTCGAGGTCGGCGCGCGGCTCGACGATCTCCTCGCCCCGGCGGCGGCGCTGGTCGTAGGCCACCATCGCCGGGACCTTCGCGAACAGCAGCTTCGCCTTGGCGAGGTCGGCCGCGGCGGAGGAGTCGGCGACCTCGGCCGCCGGAGCGGAGGCTCCGAGCACCGAGACGGCGGTGCGGACGACGTCCATGGGGTGCGCGTCCAGCGGCAGCAGGTCGATCGCGGTGCGGACGGCCGGGTCGAGATCGCGGTGGGCCCGCTCGAACTCCTCGAAGGCGCGCAGCTCCTCGGCATCGGGGAGTTCGCCGTTCCACAACAGAAGGGCCACGGCCTCGAACGGCTGCGTCGCCGCGAGCTCCTGCACGGGGTAGCCCCGGTAGAGCAGGCTGTTGGTCTCGGGGTTGACCTTGCTGATGGCGGTGTAGTCCACCGTCACCCCGGCCAGGCCCTTCTTGATCTCGACGTCGGTCATGCTCACTCCTTCGTGACGGTGAAGTCGAACACGTTCGCGTCGAAGCGCGAGTAGTGCTCGTAGTCGATGAGGTCGTACAGGTCCGCCCGGTGCTGCATCTCGCCCAGCTGGTCGCGGAGGTGGCCCTCGGATGCCAGGGCGTCCAGGCCACGTCCGGCGGCCCCCATCGCCAGGCGCAGGAGAGACACGGGCCAGATGACCATGTTCACGCCGACGTCGCGCAGCTGGTCCGTGGAGAAGAGCTCCGACTTTCCGAACTCGGTCATGTTCGCGAGGATCGGGACGTTCAGCGCCGCGCGCATGGCCTCGAACTCGCCGAGGTCGCGCATCGCCTCGGGGAACACCGCGTCGGCGCCGGCGTCGACCAGGGCTTTCGCGCGGTCGACGGCGGCATCCAGGCCCTCCACGGCCCGCACGTCGGTGCGGGCGATGAGGAGGAAGTCGGGGTCGCGCCGGGCGTCGACGGCGGCGCGGATGCGCTTGATCGCGGTGTCGGCGTCCACGACGCTCTTGCCGTCCAGATGCCCGCAGCGCTTGGGGTTGACCTGGTCCTCGATGTGGGTGCCGGCGAGTCCGGCGTCCTCCAGGGTCTGGATCGTGCGGGCGACGTTCATCGGCTCGCCGAACCCGGTGTCGGCGTCGATGATCGCGGGGAGCTCGGTCATGCGCGCGATCTGCTGGCCCCGGCCCGCGACCTCGGTGAGCGTCGTCAGCCCGATGTCGGGCAGTCCCAGGTCGGCCGAGATCACGGCACCCGAGATGTAGACGCCCTCGAAGCCCTTGCGTTCGATGAGCCGGGCCGAGAGCGGGTTGAAGGCGCCCGGCATCCGCACGAGCTCCCCGGATGCCAGCTTCTCGCGCAGGGTGCGACGCTTCTGCGCCGGGGTCGCCTGGGAGTACAGCATCAGCTCTGTTCCTTTCGTGCCGCGCTCCGGAGGATCACTGCCCGTCCGCGCGCGCCGCGCCGAAGAGACCCGCCGCGGTGGCTGATCTCCGGAGCCCGGCACGGGGTCCCGCAGAGGCTCTGCATCAGAAGAGGCCCTTCGGTGCGGGAGCCAGCGCCAGGACGCCGGGTTTGGCGACGATGGTCAGCTGCAGCACCTCTTCGGCGGTGAGCTCGGGCAGGCGCTGGGCGAGGTCGAGGAAGCGCTCGATCTCCTCGGCGGCGAGGACCGGTTCGGCCAGCAGCCGGAACTTGCGCACGTAGTCCTCGCGGGCGAAGGGGCGGGCGCCGAGGGGGTGGGCGTCGGCGACGGCGATCTCGTCCTCGACGACGGAGCCGTCGGTGAGGGTGATCACGACGCGTCCGCCGAAGGCCTTCTCGTCGGGGTCCTCGGAGTGGTAGCGGCGCGTCCACTCGGCGTCCTCGGCCGTCGTGATCTTGTGCCACAGGGCGACGGTGTCCTCGCGGCCGGCACGCTCCGGGGTGTACGAGTCGACGTGGTGCCACGCGGCATCCTGCAGGGCGACGGCGAAGATGTACGGGATCGAGTGGTCGAGCGTCTCGCGCGAGGCGGTGGGGTCGTACTTCTGCGGATCGCCCGAGCCCGAGCCGATGACGTAGTGCGTGTGGTGGCTGGTGTGCAGGACGATGGATGCCACGTTCGCGGGGTCACGCAGGTCGGGGCGCTCGGTGCCGAGGCGCCGGGCGAGATCGATCCACGCCTGCGCCTGATACTCGGCCGAGTGCTCCTTCGTGTACGAGTCGAGGATGGCCCGCTTGGGCTCGCCCTCGGCGGGCAAGGGCACGTCGTAGGTGGCATCCGGTCCGCCCAGCATCCAGGCGATCACGCCGTCCTCGCCTTCGTAGATGGGGGAGGGGCTGGTCTCGCCGCGCATCGCGCGGTCGACGGCCTCGACGGCCATCTTCCCGGCGAAGGCGGGGGCGTGGGCCTTCCACGTCGAGATCTCGCCCTTGCGGGACTGCCGGGTGGCGGTGGTGGTGTGGAGAGCCTGACCGATCGCCTGGTAGATCGTCTCCTGGTCGAGGTCGAGCAGTGTGCCGATGCCGGCGGCCGCCGAGGGGCCGAGGTGGGCGACGTGATCGATCTTGTGCTTGTGCAGCGAGATCGCGCGAACGAGATCGATCTGCACCTCGTACGCGGTCGCGAGGGCGCGCACGACGGCGGCGCCATCGCGACCCGTGTGCTGCGCCACGGCGAGCACGGGCGGGATGTTGTCGCCGGGGTGCGAATAGTCGGCGGCGAGGAAGGTGTCGTGGTAGTCGAGCTCGCGGACCGCGACGCCGTTGGCCCACGCGGCCCACTCGGGGCTCGAGCGACGCTCGAGCGTGCACCCGAAGACCGTCGCGCCGACGCCGCCGATCGAGACGGCGTGGTCGAGTGCCTGCTGGCGGGCGGCGCTGACGGGCTGGCGGGTGAGCGAGGCTGCGGCGACGGCGGCGTTGTCGATGACGCGGTTGACGATCATGTCGACCACGTCGTCGTCGACCGCCACCGGGTCGACGGCGATGCGCGCGAGACCCCACGCCAGCTGTCCCTCGCGGGCGAGGTTCTCGTCACTGCGGTGGACGCGGAGGTGGTGGGTGATCGTCATGCGAGGGCCTTTCGGTCGGGCGAGGGCGCGGCGTCATCGAGGGACTCGAGGATGCTCGTCAGGGCGTTGTGCAGGTGCACGTGGGTCGCGTGGGCGGCGAGGTCGCCGTCGCCGGCAGCGATCGCGGCGGCGATCAGCCGGTGCTCCGACACCGAGGCGGCGAGCCGCTCGGGCTGGTAGCGGGCGAGCCGGCGGACGCGCACGAGGTGGGTGCGGACGGTGCGCAGCGCCGAGGTGAGGTACTCGTTCGCGGCGGCGGCGTCGAGGGCTGCGTCGAACTCGGCGATGAGGCGGTAGTAGGCGTCGCGGGCGGCTTCTCCGTCGAGGCGTGCGGCGTCGAACGCCTGGACCAGGGCGGCGAAGCGCGCCGCGCGGGGGGATGCGGCGGCGAGCCGCGCGGCGGTCTCCTCGAGCGCGCGCCGCACGACGAAGAGCGCGCGGATGTCATCTCCGTCGACGTGGGTGACGACGGTGACCCGCGGCGACGTCTGGGCGACGAGCCCGTCTGCGGTGAGGCGGGCGAGGGCCGCGCGCAGGGGAGTGCGGCTCACGCCCAGGCGGGCGGACTGCTCGACCTCACCGAGCACGGTGCCGGGCGCGAGGGCACCGGTCTGGATCTCTTCGAGGAGCGCGGAGTAGGCCCGGTCGCTGGCGCGCATCGCATCCCTCCTCGCCGTTGGTCTCCTTAGTGTATACACACGCCGTTCCGCGGACGCATTGGGGCTCTTCGTATGCGCTTTTCGTATACACGGCAGCGTTCGGGGCACGTCGAATGAGGAACGCGTCGCGGATGCCGGATCCCCGGCACCCGCGACGCGAGTGCCTCACTTCACCTGGGCGCTGATGACGCTCATGACCGCCGTGTCGGCGAGCGTCGTGGTGTCGCCGACCTCGCGGCCCTCGGCGACGTCGCGGAGCAGACGCCGCATGATCTTGCCGGACCGGGTCTTTGGCAGCTCGCCCACGATGTACACGTCGCGCGGACGGGCGATGGGGCCGATCTGCTCGCCGACCCACTTGCGCAGCACGTCACCGAGTCCGTCGACGCCGTTCTTCTTCATGTAGCGGCTCTTGATGATGACGAACGCGACGACCGCCTGGCCGGTGGTCTCGTCGGACGCCCCGACGACTGCGGCTTCGGCGACGCCCTCGTGGCCCACCAGCGCCGACTCGATCTCGGCGGTCGAGAGGCGGTGGCCGGAGACGTTCATGACGTCGTCGACCCGGCCGAGCAGCCACACGTCTCCGTCGTCGTCGAGGCGGGCGCCGTCGCCGGCGAAGTAGTAGCCCTTGTCCGAGAACTTCTCCCAGTACGTCTCGACGAAGCGGTCGGGGTCGCCCCAGATGCCGCGCAGCATCGACGGCCACGGCTCGGTGATGACGAGCAGTCCGCCGTTGCCGTGACCGACGTGCTCACCGGCGTCGTCGACGACGTCGACCGATATACCCGGCAGCGGCACCTGCGCTGCACCCGGCTTTGTCTCGGTGACGCCGGGCAGGGCCGAGATCATGATCGCGCCCGTCTCGGTCTGCCACCACGTGTCGACGATCGGTGCGTGGTCGCCGCCGATGATGTCGCGGTACCAGACCCACGCTTCGGGGTTGATGGGCTCGCCCACCGACCCGAGCAGGCGGAGCGACGACAGGTCGAAGCTCTGCGGCACATCGCGACCGATCTTCATGAACGAGCGGATGGCGGTGGGCGCGGTGTAGAAGATCGTGACGCCATGGTTCTGGATGAGCTCCCACCAGCGGCCGGGGTGGGGGGTGTCGGGCGTGCCCTCGAAGAGCAGCTGCGTCGCGCCGTTGGCGAGAGGGCCGTAGGCGACGTAGGTGTGGCCGGTGATCCAGCCGATGTCGGCGGTGCACCAGTACACGTCGGTCTCGGGGTGCACGTCGTGAACGACGCGGTTGGTGAAGGCGGCCTGGGTCAGGTACCCGCCCGAGGTGTGCAGGATGCCCTTCGGCTTCCCGGTGGTGCCCGAGGTGTAGAGGATGAACAGCGGGTTCTCCGCCGGGAAGGCTTCCGCCTCGTGGTCGCTCGAGGCCTGCGGCACGACGTCGTGCCACCAGATGTCCCGGTCGTCGGTCCACTCGATGTCGTTCTCGCCGCGCTTGACGACGAGCACGTGTTCGACGGTCTCCTGGATGCCGGACCCGTTGCGGTCGGAGAGCGCTTGATCGACCGCCGGCTTGAGGGGAGAGACCTTGCCCTTGCGCCAGCCACCGTCGGCGGTGATGACGAGCTTGGCGCCGGCGTCGTCGATCCGGGCGCGGAGGCTGTCGGCCGAGAAGCCGCCGAAGACGACGGAGTGGATGGCGCCGATGCGGGCGACGGCGAGCATGGAGGCGATGGCCTCGGGGATCATCGGCAGGTAGATCGCGACCCGGTCGCCGCGCTCGATCCCGAGGCCGATCAGCACGTTGGAGAGGCGCTTGACCTCGTCGGTGAGCTCGGCGTACGTCACGTTGCGGCGATCGCCGGGCTCACCCTCCCAGCGCAGGGCGATGCGGTCGCCGTTGCCGGCCTCGACGTGACGGTCGAGGCAGTTGTAGGCGACATTGAGCTCGCCGTCGGCGAACCATTCGGCGAACGGCGGGTTCGACCAATCGAGCACCGTCGTGAAGGGTGTGTGCCAGTGCAGTTCACGCGCCTGGTCGGCCCAGAAGCCCTCGCGGTCGGCGGCTGCGCGCTCGTACAGGCTCGCGTCGGCGACGGCGTTCGCGGTGAACTCCGCCGACGGGGCGAAACGGCGGGTCTCGGTGAGGAGATGATCGATCTGGCTGCTCATCTGGCGCTCCTTCGCGGTCGAGGCACGGCGCGTCCTCGCGCCACGGTCACGTTATCCCTCACCCGCAAGGGGCGGTTACCTCCGATAGTTGGCATCGGCGCCCCGCGACCCACCTGATATATCGCTCGCTTATCCCGTGACGAGAGTTGGCGGTGGCCGCGTGCATGCGTACGCTGGGCTTTGCCCGAACTTCGTTTCCGGCAGCGCGTCGGGGGGAGCCCCCCAATTTTTCCCCGGCGCGTGGCGGCATCCCTCGCCCCCCATTGACGGGATGCCGCCCCCTCTTTCTTCGAGCGGCGGCTGCGGCGCCGGTTCTCCCCAGGTCGCGGATCAGCAGAATCCTCCACCGATCGGTCTTCGAGCCCCGCGATGATGCGGGCCGTCTTCGTACCGTCGTGGACGTGACATCCCCCCGTCTGCTTCTCGTTCCCGGCACGGCCTCTTCAGCGCGTCCGTCGTCCTCCGATACGTCTGCCGCATGGGCTGACCCCGCCCTCGCGTTCCTCCGCCCCTTCCTCGACGATCCCGCCGTGAGCGATGTCTTCGTCAACGGAGAGGACGGCCTCTTCGTCGACCGAGGCGACGGTGCCGAGCGGGTGCCCTCGTGGCGCGCGAGCGAGGGGGAGGTACGTCGCCTGGCGGTACGGTTGATCGCTCTCGGTGGACGCCACCTCGATGATGCGTCCCCGTGTGTCGACGTGCGACTCGAGCGGGGCACGCGGGTGCACGCGGTCCTCGCCCCCGTCGCCACCCGCGGAACAGCCATCTCGATCCGCGTGCCGCGGTGGGACGCGCCCGACCTCGACGGGCTACACCGAGCGGGGATGTTTCCGGGGGTGGTTCGACACCGGCTCGACACGCTCGTCGGTCAACGCGCCAACCTCCTCATCACCGGTGCGACGGGTGCGGGGAAGACGACACTGCTGTCCGCCCTGCTGTCCGCGGTCCCCGATGCCGAGCGGATCGTGACCATCGAGGAGGTGGCCGAGTTGCACCCGCGTCACCCGCACCACGTCGCCCTCGAGGCTCGTCAGGCCAACCTCGAGGGCGCCGGCGGGATCGAGTTGGCGCGTCTCGTGCGCGAGGCCTTGCGGATGCGACCCGACCGCCTGGTCGTGGGAGAGTGCCGTGGCGCAGAGATCCGCGAGTTGCTCCTCGCGCTGAACACGGGCCACGACGGCGGCGCGGGAACGCTGCATGCCCGCGGGCTCAGCGAGGTGACGGCCCGGCTGGAAGCGCTCGGAGCGTTGGCGGGCATGGATGCCACCGCGCTGGCGCGCCAGGCGGTCAGCGCCGTGCACGCCATCGTGCATGTCGAACGGAGGGGTGGTCGGCGGCGGGTCGTCGGCATCGGTCGGCCGGTGCTGCGTGGCGATCGGCTCGCGATCGACGAGGAGCTCCTCGGATGAGGACGCGATCCCCGGACGCTTCCGACATACCGACGATCGAAGCCGTGATGCGCCTCGCCGTCCTCCTCGCGGCGGGTGTGACCCCGTCGGCGGCGTGGCGACACCTCGCACGGGGCCGGGATCCGCTGCTCGTGAATACGGCGCTCGCCGCACAGAACGGCGGCGACGTCGCGGCCGTGCTTCGCGGTGGGGGCGGTTCATGGCCCGACATCGCCGCCGTGTGGTCGGTCGCTGTTGCCGTCGGTGCTCCGCTCGCCGACACCCTCCGGTCCGCCGTCGGCGCTCTGCGTGATGCCGCGGAGGTCCGCGCCGACGTGTCGGTGGCACTGGCCGAACCCCTTGCCACCGCTCGGCTTCTGAGCTGGCTCCCGCTGCTCGGTCTCCCGTTCGGCATCCTCGTCGGACTCGATCCGGTCTCGATCCTCAGCGAACCGTTGGGCGGTTGTGCACTGATCGCGGGGTTGCTGCTTGTGGGAGCGTCGCGTCTCTGGACGCGCCGTTTGGCGCGTGGGGCGCAGCCCGGAGACGGAATTCCCGGATGGGATGCCGAGCTCCTCGCGGTCGCTCTGTCATCGGGGGCGTCGATCGAGCGGGCACGCGCGCTCGTGGCGACCGAGGGCTGTGGCGTCACCGTGCAGCCGTCGCCCGGCGTCGCCGACGCTCTGGACCTCTCCGTGCGGACGGGAGCGCCCGCGGCCGAACTTCTCCGCGGTGAGGCGTGGCTCGCTCGTCAGCGCGCCCGCACCCGTGGCCGCGAGAGCGCGGCGCGATTGGCGACGCGGCTGCTCGTTCCGCTCGGCGTGTGCACTCTGCCCGCTTTCCTCCTTCTCGCGGTCGTGCCGGCCGTGCTGGGAGTGATGCGGTCCACGATCGTCCCCCTATGACCCCTCCTTCCGCCGTATCCATCACAGAGAAAGAGAGACCGATGTCCCACCCCATCACAAGCTGTGCGCCCGCGTCGCCGAGCTTCCCGACGCTCACGCGTCGACGCGCCTCTGCCCTGTTCCTCGACGACCGCGGGGCGGCCACCGCCGAGTATGCGATCGCCACCATGGCTGCTGTCGCTTTCGCCGGCCTCCTCGTCGTCATCATGCGCTCCGACGAGGTGCGCGGCATCCTCACCGACCTGGTCCGTCGCGCCTTGACGGTGCAGTGAGACGCCGGCTCCTCGACGATCGGGGATCGGTCACGGCCGAGTTCGCCATCGCGCTGCCCGCGATCGTGCTGGTGCTGATGTTGAGCCTCGGCGCGCTTGCCGCGGGGATGACGGCGGTGCGACTGCAGCATGCCGCGGCCGAGTCGGCGCGGCTGTTCGGCCGAGGCGACGATGATCGCGCCCGAGCCGTCGTCGCCGGTATCGGTGCGACGGCTTCGGTGGGGAGGGACGACACCCTGGTGTGCGTCGACCTCTCGGCCCCGATCCCCGGACCGGTGCCACTCGGACCCCTCACCGCGCGCTCGTGCGCGCTGGACGGGGGAGGGTGATGGCGGGCAGCGTGTCGACGGTCGGGGTCATGGCTGCGGTCATGATCGCGGCGCTCGGCTTCGCCGCGGTGGCGGGGGCCATGACCGAGACTCAGCGCGTCGGCGGTATCGCGGATGCCGCCGCGCTCGCCGCCGCCGACACCGTCAGCGGCGCGATCCCCGGGGTGCCGTGCGAAGCGGCCGCGGCGGTCGCGGAGGCCGGCGGCGTGGACCTGGACGAATGCGATGTCGACGGCCTCGTCGCCACGGTCACGGTCCGCAGCGCGTACGGTGGGATTCCGTTCGCTGCACGCTCGCGGGCAGGACCCCCCGATGTCTCGACCGCAGACGACCTCCCGGATCCCGACCAGGAAGGCGTGTGTATGGTGTGCAACGAAGAAAGGACCCCAGTGGCAAACGGCAAGAAGCTCGTCATCGTCGAGTCCCCGACGAAGATGAAGTCGATTCAGGGATACCTCGGCGACGGATACGAGGTGCTCAGCTCCGTCGGGCACATCCGCGACCTCGCCTCCAAGAAGGAGATCCCCGCCGACAAGAAGGCGGCGTACGGAAAGTACTCCATCGACGTCGAGAACGACTTCGACCCGTACTACGTCGTCAACGACCGCAAGACCAAGACGGTCGCCGAGCTCAAGCGCGCCCTGAAGTCCGCCGACGAAGTCCTGCTCGCGACCGATGGTGACCGCGAAGGTGAAGCCATCGCGTGGCACCTGCGCGAGGTGCTCAAGCCCAAGGTCCCCGTGCGCCGCATGGTCTTCCACGAGATCACCAAGGACGCGATCCAGGACGCGGTCAACCACACGCGCGACCTCGATGAGTCGCTCGTCGACGCGCAGGAGACCCGTCGCGTCCTTGATCGTCTCTACGGCTGGGACGTCTCGCCGGTGCTCTGGCGCAAGGTCGGTTCCGGCCGCGAGGGCACCGCTCTGAGCGCCGGTCGCGTGCAGTCCGCCGCCACCCGCATGGTCGTCGAGCGCGAACGCGAGCGCATGGCGTTCGTCTCGGCCACGTACTGGGACGTCGAGGCCTTGGCATCCAAGTCCGGCTCCTCCTTCACGACACGCCTCAACCGTCTGGACGGCGCCCCGCTCGCTCGCGGGGGCGACTACGACGACAACGGAAAGCTCAAGAAGGCCGTCGTCGTGCTCGACGAGGCGCAGGCCCGGGCACTCGCCGCCGACATCGTCGCCGCGGCCAAGGCCACGGTCGCGAAGGTCGAGGCCAAGCCCGGCACTCGCAGCCCCCGCGCCCCTTTCACCACCTCGACGATGCAGCAGGAGGCGGGGCGCAAGCTCTCGATGAGCGCCAAGCACGCCATGGGCGTCGCTCAGCGTCTGTACGAGAAGGGGTACATCACCTATATGCGCACCGACTCCACCGCACTGTCGACGCAGGCCGTCAAGGCCGCGCGTGCACAGGCGGTGGCGCTCTACGGCGACAAGGCGGTGCCGGCCAACCCCCGCGTCTACAAGAGCAAGTCGAAGAACGCGCAGGAGGCGCACGAAGCCATCCGCCCCTCCGGCGAGGACTTCCGCACCCCCGCGGCAGTCGCCTCCGCGCTCGACCGCGACGAGCAGAAGCTGTACGACCTCATCTGGAAGCGCACGATCGCCAGTCAGATGTCGGATGCCAAGTACGAGACCACCACGGTCACCCTCGCCGTCCAGGCCGGGGAGAAGAACGCCGAGTTCACCGCTTCGGGCACCGTCTACACCTTCAAGGGCTTCCTCGAGGCGTACGAGGAGGGCAACGACGAGAAGCGCAACGACGACGACGCCGACCAGTCCCTCCCCGTCGTCGCCGTCGGCGACGAGCTGGCGATCAGCGACGTCGAGCCCAAGGGCCACAGCACCTCGCCGAAGCCGCGATACACCGAGGCCAGCCTCGTCAAGGCGCTCGAAGAGAAGGGCATCGGCCGTCCGTCCACCTTCGCCAGCATCATCGGCGTGATCCTCGACCGCGGCTACGTCACCAAGCGCGGCCAGGCCCTCGTGCCCAGCTGGCTCGCCTTCAGCGTGGTGCGGTTGCTCGAGCAGCACTTCGCCGACCTCGTCGACTACGACTTCACCGCGGCGCTCGAAGACGACCTGGATGCCATCGCCCGCGGCGAGCAGCGACGCACCGAGTGGCTCAGGGCCTTCTACTTCGGCTCCGAGAAGCAAGTGGGTCTGCGCCACATCGTCGAGAACCTCGGCGAGATCGACGCGCGCGAGCTCAACTCCACCCGCATCACCGACACCGCGACCCTCCGCTTCGGCAAATACGGCCCTTACCTCGAGGTCGTCGAGCCCGGTGCCCCCGAGGACGCCAAGCCGCGCATCGTCAACATCCCCGAAGACCTCGCACCCGACGAGCTCACCCCCGAGAAGGCCCAGGAACTCATCGACGCCCCCGTCGCCGGTGACCGCGTGCTCGGAGAGAACCCCGAGAACGGCAAGCTCGTCGTCGTCAAGGACGGCCGGTTCGGCCCCTACGTGCAGGAGGTCGAGGCCGAAGAGCCCGAAGAAGTCGACCAGGCCACCGGCGAGGTCGTCGAGGCGCCGAAGAAGCGCGGAGCGAAAAAAGAGGCGGCGCCCAAGCCTCGCACCGCGTCGCTCTTCCGCTCGATGTCCGTGGACACCATCGACCTCGACACCGCGCTCCAGCTGCTCTCGCTTCCGCGCGTGGTCGGCGCCGACCCGACGTCGGGGGAAGAGATCACCGCACAGAACGGCCGGTTCGGCCCCTACCTGAAGAAGGGCACCGACTCGCGATCGCTCGACTCGGAGCAGCAGATCTTCGACATCACGCTCGAAGAGGCCCTCGCCAAGTACGCCGAGCCCAAGTACGGCGCCCGTCGCGCATCGAGCGCCCTGAAGGAGTTCGACGCCGACCCCGTCAGCGGCAAGCCCATCAAACTGAAGGACGGCCGCTTCGGCCCGTACGTCACCGACGGCGAGACCAACGCCACCGTGCCACGCGGAGAGAACGCCATGGAGATCACCTTCGAGCGGGCCGTCGAACTCATCGCCGACAAGCGCGCCAAGGGCCCCGCACCCAAGCGCACCGCCGCGAAGAAGACGACCACCGCCCGCAAGGCCCCGGCGAAGAAGTCGTGACGACCGAACCGTCCCGGCCGCCGCACGCCCCGCGTGCGACGACCGCCGGGGGGCCGGGCCTGTTCCTCACCTTCGAGGGGGGCGACGGTGCCGGCAAGACCACGCAGGCCGCACTCCTCGAGCAGTGGCTGCGGCACGCGGGGCACGAGGTGGTTCGCACCCGCGAACCCGGGGGCACCGACGTCGGTGTCCGCATCCGCGACATCGTCCTGCACCATCGCGGACACATCGCGCCGCGCGCCGAAGCCCTGCTGTACGCCGCCGACCGCGCCCACCACGTCGAAACGGTCGTGCAGCCGGCGATCGCCCGCGGTGACGTCGTCATCCAGGACCGCTACCTCGACTCGTCCGTCGCCTACCAGGGCGCGGGACGTGTGCTCGACGCGGACGACGTGCGCGAGCTCTCGCTGTGGGCCACGGGCGGACTGCTGCCCGACCTCACCGTCCTCCTCGACCTCGACCCCGCCGCCGCGCGGGCGCGTCTCGACGCCGCCGACAAGCCGTTCGATCGGCTCGAGGCGGAGAAGAACGAGTTCCACGAGCGCGTCCGCGCCGCCTTCCTCGCTCTCGCCGCCGCCGAGCCCGACCGCTTCCTCGTCCTGGACGCCACCGAGCCCGCGTCCGCTCTCGCCGAACGCGTGCGTGAGGCTGTGGCATCCCGTCTTCTCTGACCGATTCACCACCGACCCCCAGCCGGTCGACAGCGGCGGTGTCGGTGGCCCCGATTAGGGTGGAACGCATGCCGGCCGCAGTGGACTCGCCCTCACGACCCGCCGCCGCGCCCTTCCCCTGGGACGCCGTCTGGGGGCAGACCGATGCCGTCGAGACGCTCCGCGCCGCCGCCGCCGACCCCGCGGCGCTCGCTCACGCCTGGCTCATCACCGGTCCGCCCGGCTCGGGTCGCTCGACCCTCGCGTACGCCTTCGCTGCGGCGCTGATCGCCGACCCCGACGACGAGGCGGCGCAGCGCCAAGTACTGGCGCGCACCCACCCCGACCTCACGGCGCTGCGCACAGAGCAGGTCGTCATCCGCATCGACGAGGCCCGCCGCCTCGTCGAGCGCGCCTCGTTCGCGCCGTCCCTCGGGCGGCACCGCGTCATCGTCGTCGAAGACGCCGACCGCATGGCCGAACGCACGTCGAACGTCCTGCTGAAGGCCCTCGAAGAGCCACCGGAGCAGACGGTGTGGGTGCTGTGCGCCCCCAGCGACGCCGATCTGCTGCCCACCATCCGCTCCCGCGTCCGCGTCCTGCGTCTGCGCGAACCGTCGGTCACCGACGTCGCGTCCCTGATCGTCGAGCGCACGGGTGTCCCCGCCGATGTCGCCGAAGAGTCGGCGCGCCACGCGCAACGTCACATCGGCATGGCCCAGCGGCTCGCGACCGATGACGACGCCCGCGCCCGTCGCGCGGAGACGCTCTCCGCCGTCCTCGCCGTGCGCGGCATCAGCGACGCCGTCGACGTGGCCGGCCACATCGTGCGTCTGGCCACCGACGACGCGAAAGCGCTCACCGCCAGCCGTGACGAAGAGGAGCGCCGCACCCTTCTGCGCACCCTCGGCGTCGCCGAGGGTGCCGCTGTCCCGCCGAGCGTGCGCGGACAGCTGAACGCCCTCGAAGACGACCAGAAACGTCGGGCCACCCGAAGCCTCCGTGACGGCATCGACCGCGTGCTCACCGACCTGCAGTCGCTCTTCCGCGACGTCGTCATGCTCCAGTACGGACGCGACGGCGACCTCGTCAACGCCGAAAGGATCGACGACCTGCGCTCCCTCGCCACCGAGTGGACCCCCGCCCGCACCCTGGGCGTCCTCGACCGCATCACCGACACCCGTCGCAACCTCGAGCAGAACGCCGCTCCGCTGCTCGCGCTGGAGAGTCTGCTCATCACCGTCGCGAACGGATCAGCGCCGTGAGCCTGTGTCGTCGGCTCGTCACCGCCGTGGCGGGCGTCGCGGCCCTCACCGTGGCCCTTTCCGGGTGTCTCTATGCACAGATCCCCCCGCTGGCTCCCGACGACGGCGCCTCGCTGGCCCCGCAGACCGACGGCATCCCTGCCGAGCTGCTGCCGTACTACGGGCAGACCCTGGACTGGGAGGAGTGCGGCACCGGGCTCGACTGCACGACGGTCACCGTACCCCGCGACTACAGCGACCCGGCCTCGGGAGAACTCGAACTCGCCGTCGCGCGGCACCGCGCGACCTCCGGCAATCCGATCGGGTCGCTTCTGACCAACCCCGGCGGTCCCGGCGCGGCGGGAGTGTCGTTGATGAAGCAGGCGCTGTCGATCCTCGTCGACGACACACTCACCGAGGCGTACGACGTCATCGGGTTCGACCCGCGCGGGGTCGGCGAGTCCACCGCGGTCACCTGCTACGACCCGCCCGGCCTCGACGCCTACCTCTACGACATCCCGCCGGGTGCGCGGGGCAGTGACGAACGGCAGGCCGCCCTCGACCAACGTGCCGCCGACTTCGCTGCGGCCTGCGAGCAGCACAGCGACGGCATCCTGCCCTACATCACCACCGAGAACTCCGCCCGCGACATGGACGTGCTCCGCGCGGTGCTCGGCGACTCGAAACTCACCTACCTCGGCTTCTCGTACGGCACGTTCCTCGGCGCCACCTATGCCGGGCTGTTCCCCGAACGCGTGGGCCGCATGGTGCTCGACGGCGGTATCGATCCGAGCGTCTCGGGCACCGACACGTCGCTTCGCCAGGCGGTCGGATTCGAACAGTCTCTCCGCGCGTTTATGTCCGACTGCCTGGGCACCGACGAGTGCCCGTTCGCCGGCGAGGTCGACGACGCCCTGTCCGACCTCTCCGCACTCCTCGCCCGCGTCGACGCGCGCCCCATCACCGCGGCGGACGGGCGTCGACTCGGCGGCGACTCGCTGATGACGGCCATTACCGCGGCGCTGTACAGCGAGGAGAGCTGGCCGTACCTGCGGTCGGCACTCTCCGAGGTGAACGACGGCCGGGCCGACGTGGCCTTCCAACTCGCCGACTTCTACAACGGCCGTGTGGGAGACCACTACGACGGCAACACCATGGAGGCGTTCGTCGCCTACAACTGCATGGACTACCCCGACGAGGGGACGGATGCCGATCTCGCGGCGCTCCAGCAGAGGCTCGACGCCGAGGCGCCGATCGTCGCGCCGTACTGGGCCGGGGGAGGAGACCCGTGCGCGTCGTGGCCCGTGCCGCCCACGGGCGAGCGCGAGCCGATCACCGCACCCGGATCCCCGCCCATCGTGGTGATCGGGACCACCGGCGACCCCGCCACTCCCTACGAGGGCGCGCAGAGCCTCGCTTCGCAGCTCGCGCAGGGCGTCCTGGTCACGAACGTCGGCGAAGGGCACCTCGGGTACAACAAGGGCAACGCGTGCGTCACCGATGCCGTCGACGCGTACCTCGTCGACGGGACCGTACCCGAGGACGGGCTGCGCTGCGGCTGAACGACCGCGACCGCGGCGCCCCCCCGCTCGTCCCCGGAGGTGCCGGCGACCGTCGGGCCCCAACACGGCACCGCCGCCGGAACGTAGGCTTGTCCTCGTCCCCGCCCGAAGGAGCATCCATGACCACGCCCGAGCTGGCCACGTACATCGACCACACGCTGCTGAAGCCCGAGGCCACGCGCGCCGACGTCGAGCGCACCATCGCCGAGGCCGCCGAGCTCGGCACGTACAGCGTGTGCCTGTCGCCCTCGTTCCTGCCCGTCCAGGTGCCCGCGGGGCTCAAGGTCGCCGTCGTGTGCGGTTTCCCCAGCGGCAAGCACCACGCCGAGGTCAAGGCCGCCGAAGCCGCGCTGTCGGTCGCCCAGGGTGCCGACGAGATCGACATGGTCATCGACATCGGTGCCGCCGTCGAAGGTCGCTACGAGGTCGTCGAGGCCGAGATCCGCGCGGTGCGCACCGCCGTCCCCGCACCCACCGTGCTCAAGGTCATCATCGAGTCCGCGGTGCTCTCCGACGACGCGATCGTCGCCGTCTGCGAGGCCGCCGTGGCCGCCGGTGCCGACTTCGTGAAGACGTCCACCGGGTTCCACCCCGCCGGCGGAGCCAGCGTCCACGCCGTCGAGTTGATGAAGCGCACCGTCGGCGACCGTGCCGAGGTCAAGGCATCCGGAGGCATCCGCACCCGCGCGGCGGCGGAAGAGATGATCGCCGCCGGTGCGACGCGACTCGGTCTGTCGTCGAGCCGCGACATCCTCGCCGACCGCTCCGCGACAGGCGACTACTGAGCCCCGGCTCCGATTCGTCCGTCGGCCCGGTGAGCATGTAAGATCGATGATCGTGCACGCGTCAGCGGTGCGCCGCCTTAGCTCAGACGGCAGAGCGATTCACTCGTAATGAATAGGTCAAGGGTTCGATTCCCTTAGGCGGCTCCGAACGAAACGGCCTCCGATCCCCTGAAACAGGCGGATCGGGGGCCTTCTTCGTTTCTCAAGCGAGCACACCTGCCCACATCTTGCCCACAGCAGCGGCGCGTGTCGCGGCGTCCATACGGTCGGCGACGGCGTCCAGGTCGTCGGGAAACAGATCGGCGTAGGTGTCGAGCGTCTCGGCGGCCGAGGCGTGCCCGAGCATGTGCTGGACGGCCTTCACATTCGCGCCGGCGCTGACGGCGATGCTCGCAGCGGTGTGGCGCAGATCGTGGGAGGTAATCCGGGGGAAGGTCGGGTCCATCCTCCGCACACGGGAGACGGCGCCGTCGAACCATCCGTCGCGGGTCTTCGAGGGTCGGAGGTGCACGAGTCCGTCTCCGATGAGGAGGTCGTCGGGGCCTTTGCCGGCGGCGAGTTCGGAGAGGGTCGAGTCGAGGAACCGTGGGTAGGGGACGTACCTGAACTCGTGGGACTTCGGGGTGCCGACGTGGATGACGTTGCCGACGAGAACCGCGTTCTCCTCGACGTGGACGCGTCGGCGGACTGTGTTGATGTGTCGCACCCGGAGGGCGGTCGCCTCGGACCAGCGCAGCCCGCAGTAGACCATGATCAGAATGAGCCCGGGGTAGCGCGCCTCGGCGGCGAGGGCGTGTACCTGGTCGATCGTGAGGTATGAGCGGCCGGGCTTCCGCTTGGCCTTTCGTGGCATGTTTTTCAGACCGCGAGCTGGGTTCCGCTTCATCCGGCCGTCGGCGATCGCCATGTCGAGGATGCCGGCGAGCACGCCGAGCGCGCGCAGGGCGACCGTAGCTGACTTGCCGGGCTGGTTGCTGACGGGCTGTCCCATGCCGGTGACCCACTCCTGCACCTCGGAAGGGACGATGCTGCGGATCTCTCGGTTCCCCCAGCGGGGCTCGACGTGCACCCGCCAAGAGATCTCGAGCGGCTCGTACGACGACGGCTTCATCGCGGGCGGCCGCTTCCCGGCGAGCCACCGGTCAGCGAGCTGGCCGATGGTGACACGGGAGAGGGCGGGGTCTATGTAGTCGCCGACCGCCTTAGAGACCGTGAGCGAAGCCTCGTAGAGGTCGGCCTCACGCTTCGTCTTGAACCCACGCTTGTCAGTCCGCTGGCCGTTGGGCTTCTGGTAACGGACACGCCACCGGACTCCGGCGGCGGTGTCGTACTTCTTGACGGACATCAGGCGACAATCTCGCGGTGCGTCCACATGCCGGCGCCCATCTTCGGCTGCACGTAGACGACGTCGCCGAGGCGCAGGAGGACGGCTTGGAACGCCTCGAGGGTGGAGCGCATGACGTCGAGTTCGCCGGCCATCGCGCCGAGGTGGCCGGCGTGGAGCTCTTCGACGTGCCGGTAGTCGTCGAGCGCGATCAGGCGGAGCGCGCCCCACTCTTCGGCTGCGCGTTCCTGTTTCGCGCGTGCTGGGCCGAAGGGCGTCGGCCGGTGTCCGAGGGCGTGGTGGCCGAGTTCGTGTGCGAGCACGCAGCGGTGCAGCCGGGCGTGCATCCCGGGGCGGAGGCGAATGAGTCGGCGGTCGATATGCGACTCTCCGTCGCGGCCATCGCGCAGGCGGGCGTACTCAATTCGGACACCTGCCTGTCGGGCGAGGTCGGTGAGATAGTCGTCGGTCGGGGTCATTGCTCGTCGGTGGGCTCCGGGTCGGTATCGCGCGCTACGGCGTCCAGGTCATCCTCGGTGGGGGCTCCGACATCGGATCCGAAGCGACCGCGGATGATGTTGCCGTCGATGGTCGTGGGGTCGGCGTCCTCGGTTCGGTAGACGACCTTCTCGCCTCGGCGTGAGAGGACTTCGTAGCGGGGGACGAGTCGCCCTTCGTAGTCGCTCGCCTCGGGGAGCTGGACGCGGGCTAGCAGCTCCTCAGGCTCGAGGTCGAACATGCGCGCGAGCATCTCGAAGTCGCGGAGTGTGAACGCTGCGGCACCCGTGACGCGTTTCGCGGTGTAGCCCTTCGACATACCGATGGCGCGTGCGACGTGGTCGTAGGACCACCCGAGGTCAACGATGCGTCGTTGCACGTAGCGAGCGACGTCCTGTGCAAGGCCGACGACGTCTGGTTCTTTCCCTGATGCCATAAGAGGAGCGTACTCATCTAGATACAAAAATCCCGTTTGGAGTTGCAGAAGTATCCAACGAGAGTTACCGTGCTCATATGGAAACGGTGACCGAACAGGCGTGGTGGCAGAAGGTAGCCACTGGCGTGCGGGCGCAGCTCGCCATTCAGAGAAGAACCTCCGTCGATCTCGCTGCGGTTCTGGGCAGAGGCAGCAACTATGTGTCCCTCTGCATCAACGGCAAGAAGCCGTTCAAGCTGGACGAGATCGAGAAGGCGGCCGACTGGTTCGGCGTCTCGGTCGAGTCGCTCGCAAAGGAGCAGGGCTGATGGCCCGCCTCGCTGCGCTCAGAGCGCCCGAGGCTGAGCCGGACACCGTCTGGCTCTCGCCCGCTGACGTTTGCAAGCTGCTGCCGACCGTGACGGAGGACATCCTCGCCGCGCGTCGCAGCCGCAGGCAGGATCCCCCCTTCTACAAGCCCACCGGTGGATCCGGCAACGTCGTGCTCTACGACCGCGCCGAGGTCATAGCGTGGGTGCGGAACAGCCGCGTTGAGACCCGCTCCGCGGCGGTGGCATCATGACCACCCTCACTTCCTCCTGTGGATCGCGCCCCGCAGGTACTGACTCGTCCCGCCCGTTCGC
>NZ_JAJGNJ010000010.1 GCF_020781835.1 Microbacterium testaceum | reverse complement strand
GCCCGGACAGCGAGCCGGCGGCCGCGGCCTTGCGCCACTCGATGATGTGGGAGGTGTACAGGCCCTCCCGGCGCAGGGTCTCCCCACGCCCAGAGCGGTCCGCGGCGTCGTACTCGGCCAGGATCGCCGCTTTGAACTCGGCGGTGAACGTCCGCCTCTTGGGCCGGTCAGCACGAGGAGCCATAGCCCCATCATCGGTGCCGACGTCAGCAACCGTCATCGTCATCTCAGTATTGGTCCGTTCTCGCCCCGTGCAGTGCGAAGGTCAGCAGTGCTGGTGTCTCACCCCATCCTGACGCACAGGGTCATCGCGGTCTACGTCATCATCGCCGGCCTCGTCAACATCGGCATCGGCATCTTCTTCCGCTCCGGTTGGGCGCGGATCGGCTACATCGTGCTCGGACTGCTGTTCATCGTGGCCGGCATCTTCTCGTTCGGGAACCTCGCGGCCACGACCGCATGGTTCGGCGTCTTCGTCGGCACGCTCGTCGGCATCCTCTGGATCATCGAGGGCGTCGTCTCGCTGACCACCCTCGGCGACGGCTCGTCGAAGGCATGGACGATCTTCTTCGCCATCATCAGCATCCTCGCCGGCGTCGTTCTGCTGTTCTCGCCGCTGCTGGGCGCGGTGACGCTGTTCATCCTCATCGGCGCGTCGCTGGTGGTGCTGGGCGTCTTCCAGATCGTCCGCGCGATCCGCTTCGGCAAGGCCGTCTGAGACCCACCGACGGAAGAGGGGCGGGGGGGGGCGGGCCGGCCCGCCCCCCGGGCGGTGAACCGCCCGGGCCGGGGCGGGGGCCCCCCGCCCCCCCCCCCCCGCAACGCCGCGCCCGGGGGGGGGGGGGGGCGCCTCCCCCCTCCCCCGCGCCCCCCGCTGCGCCACGGCCGTCTCCCCCCCCCCGCCGGACGCGGGGCCGTGAGGCCCTGCCACCCCCGCCCCTCTTCCTTTCACGCGACGGGAAGGTGCCGCGCCCACCAGTCCACAACCGCCTCGAACCGCTGCACGCGGTGACGCGGTCGTCCCGCGCGGGTGAGCTCGTGGTCCTCGCCGGGGAAGACGAGCATCTCGGCGTCGACGCCGTTGTGTCTCAGCGCCGCGTAGTAGCGCGTCGCCTGCTCGAGCGGGCAGCGGTGATCGAGCTCGGAATGCAGGACGAGCGTGGAGGTCCGCACGCGGTCGACGACCGCCATCGGACTTTGTGCCGCGATCCGCTCCGGGTCGGTCCCGACGTACTCCTGACCGAAGAACGAGCCGATGTCGCTCGCCCCGGGGAACGCCACGGGATCGAGGAAGCCGCGTTCAACGATCGCTCCCGCGAACCGGTGGTCGTGCGCGATGATCCACGCGGTCATGTACCCGCCGTACGACCCGCCTTGGATGCCCACGCGCTCGGCATCCAGCCGCGGGTCGGAGCCGACGACGCCGTCGAAGAAGTCGATGACGTCGAAGTAGTCGAGCGTGCCCATGGCCTGTCGAATCGAGCGCCCGTGCGCGCGGCCGTAGCCCGCACTGCCCCGCGGGTTGCTGTAGACCACCGCGTACCCGGCGTCGACGAGCACCTGCGTCTCGTCGAAGAGGTGCACACCGTACGACGCGTACGGCCCGCCGTGGATCTGCAGGATCACCGGGAACGGTCCCTCGCCGTCGGGAACCGCGACCCAGCCGTGCACGGGATACCCGTCGCGGCCGGCGATCTCACGCTCCTCGGGAACGACGATCCCCCGCTCCCCCGCGGCACGACCGTGCTCGGTGACGGTGCGAGTCGTGCCGCCCTCGTGGAGGACGAGCTCTCCGAACGACGTCGGAAGAGCCACGGATGCCACGACACGGCCGTCCACGGCCGCGTGGCCGCTGACTTCGAGGTCTCCCCCGATGACCTCGCGCATCTCCCTGCCGCGACTCACCCGCAGCAGACGCACCCGCCCGCGCGTCCGGTCCTGCACGAGCACATCGTCGCCGACGAACGACAGGTGGGAGCCGACCTCGCCGAGGTCGATGGTCTCGGGGTCGGTGAGCGCCCGCGGACCGGCGGCCTCGAGGAGCCAGAGCGCCGTGCCGGGCGCGACGAAGTCCACGCCGGAGGGGCCGACGTAGTTGCCACGCAGGAAGATCGCTCCGTCCGGCGCCACGGCGACCTCGTCGATGGAGAGGTTCGCCGAGGTCCCGAGCACCTCGCGGCTCCCCGCCCCCTCGACGGAGACCGCCACGACGCGCGACCGCAGGTCGCGGGTGCGGTCCTCGATCACGTCGGGAACGCTCAGCAGCTCACGGCCGTCGGCGGTCCACGCGACACCCGACCAGCTCGTCGCGCCCTCGGTGAGCTGGTGCGGCACGCTCGGGACGACCTGCTTCTCCGGGGTCAGCAGATCGGGCGCGGGCTCGTAGAACGGTTCGGCGTCGGCGGCCGGCGCCTCCACGACGAACAGGTGCGCGGGACGATCGAGGTACCCGTGGCCGTTGGCGCGCCACCGGATGCCGGTGATCCGTCGCGGCGGTTCGGCCGCGGCATCCCTCCCCTCCACCGTGCCGTAGCGGCCGGGCTCCACCATCCGCGCGGTGAAGGCCAGGCGGGAGCCGTCGGGCGACCAGGACAGGTCGGTCACTCCCCCGGGCTGGTCCGTGACCTGCACGGGCTCGCCGCCCGCAGCAGGGGCCACGAAGATCTGCGCTCTCCCCCGCCCGTCGGCGCGCAGGAACGCGATCGTCGCATCGTCCGGCGACAGTCGCGGCGACCGGTCCGCGATACCGCGGGTGATCCGCCGCGGCGAGCCGTCGGGGAGGTCGACGCGCCATAGCTGGCCGACGGAGCGGTCGGCCGCGACGTCCGGACGCGACGTGGCGTACACCACGAAGGAACCGTCGGACGACAGCGCGGGGCGCCCGACCGACACGAGGGTCTCGATGTCCTGGGCGCGCATGTTCACTCGTTCTCGAACGAGTCCGTGTTCTCGAACGAGTCCGTGTCTCCCACGAGGCGCGTGTGGTCGGCGGGCACGGGGTCCACGGCGGCGCGGGCCACCTCGGCGGCGAACTCGGCGACGTTGTAGAGCTTGCCCGCGTCCTCGCGCCGCGCGGCGATCGCGCCGGGGTTGGCGCGCTCGAGCAGCGTCGCGGTGATGGTGCCCTCGATCATGTCTCCCGAGACGACGGTGAACCCGACGCCGCGCTCCTCGAGCGCGGGAATGCGCTCGCGCAGGGCGTCCTCGCCGGCCCGCTTCGACAGCGCCACCGGCTCGTACTCGGGCATCGTGGGCGTGGTGCGGATGAAGTGCGCCTGGTGGCTCGTGACGAAGACCACGCGGGCGTCCTCGCGCAGCAGCGGCAGTGCCGTCTCGAGCACGTTGACCTGCGCGTCGCGGTTGAGCGTCAGCGCGTAGTCCTCGGCCATGCCCGACTCCATGCCGCCCGAGGCGTTGAGCACCAGGATGTCGAGTCCGCCGAACGTCCGCTGCACTTCGTCGAACATGGCCTGCACCGACGCGGGGTCGGTGAGGTCGGCGCCGACGACGAGGGCCTCCACACCCAGCTCCCGCAGCTGCGCGGCGAGCTTCTCGGCACGGGGAGCCTTGTTGCGGAAGTTGATGACGACGTTCGCGCCGGCCTCCGCGAAGTAGCGGACCGTGTCGGCACCGATGCCGCGCGACGAGCCGGTGACGAGCGCGGTCTTGCCGCTCAGAGAGCCGGACGGGAGGGTCTGGGACACGGGAACTCCTGATGATTCGAGATCGGATGCCGCCGGCCGACGACGGCCGCGAGCGACTTTCCCAGCCTACCCAGCCACGGCATCCTCACCTCGGTCCGGCGGTCGCACGACGGCCACGTGCGCGTCGGATGCGCGTGCTACGTTCAGCCCCGGAGGCCCTCAGATGCATTCGTCGCTCCCCGCACGCCACCCCTACCTCTCCCCGGATGGCCCGCGCGTGCTGGCGCACCGCGGCCTCGTGACCCACCACGATGCCGCACTGGGGGTCGTGGAGAACTCCTTCGCCGCCGTCGCCGCAGCCCACGCGGCGGGTGTCGCCTACGTCGAGTCCGACTGCCACCTCACCGCCGACGGCGTCGTCATCCTCTTCCACGACGATGATCTGTCGCGCATCACCGGCGATCCCCGCAGGATCGCCGACGTGCGCCTGCCAGAACTGGAGGAGCTCATGGCCGAGCGCGGCGGTCTGATCACGCTCCCCCAGGCCCTCGAGACGTTTCCCGACGTCCGCTTCAACCTCGATGTGAAGGCGGCGGCGGCCGCCGAGCCGGTCGGCCGCCTCGTGGCGCCGCACGCCGCACGCGTCCTCGTCACGAGCTTCTCGGACGACCGGCGTCGCGCGGCGCTCGCGGCCGCCCGCGCCGCGAATGCCCCTCTGGCCCCGGCCACCTCTCCCGGTTCCGCCACGGTGGCGCGTCTGGTCGCCGCACAGTCCGTCGGGCTGCGCGGGACCGTGCGCCGACTGCTCGCGGGTGTCGACGCGCTCCAGATCCCCGAGCGTCAGGGGGCGCTGCGCATCGTCACGCGCGGGCTGGTGCGCGCCGCGCACGCGGCGAACGTCGAGGTCCACGTGTGGACGGTCAACGACCCGGATGACATGGAACGACTGCTCGAGATCGGCGTGGACGGTCTCGTCACCGACCGCGCCGACCTCGCCCTCTCGATCGTGAACGGACGGTGAGCGCACGGTGGCCTGAGCATCGTCTGTGAATCCCTCGCAGAGTCGCTCGGTTCGAATAAAGCGCACAGGTGCGGCCGTTATACATGGGGACCGACGAGAGGACCACACAATGGCAGATCGCAGTCTTCGAGGCATCCGACTCGGCGCACAGAGCCTTCAGAGCGAAGACGGGGTCGTGTTCCACGACCGGGCCCAGCACACCTACGCCTGCAGCACCTGCGGGCGCGAGACGGTGCTGACCTTCGCCGCCGACGCCGAGGTTCCCCCGGCATGGGAATGCCGGACGTGCGGAGCCGAGGCGCTGCTGCGCATCGGCGACGGCACCGCCACCGTCGACCACAGCGACGACAAGGCGCCCCGCACGCACTGGGACATGCTCCTGGAGCGTCGCACCATCCCCGAGCTCGAGGAGCTTCTGGAGGAGCGCCTGGCGTTCCTTCGCGCCCGCCGCGGCGGGGACCAGAAGATCAGCGCGTAACGCGGATCACGGATTCAGACGCCGGTTCCTTCGGGAGCCGGCGTCTTGTTCGTGCGCGCACGCACGGCGAGAACGGCACCCGCCACGACGAGGGCCGCGAGACTGCCCCCGCCGAGGATGATCTTCACCGCGGGACCGATGACCACGGCGGGGGTCAGCCCGGTCCGCAGGGGCACGTCGGTGAGCATGTGGCCGGCGACGTCGACCGGCAGCTGAGCGAGCGTCGCACCGTCGGGCGCGATGACCTGACTGGTGCCGACGGTCGACAGGTTCACGACCGATCGCCCCGTCTCGATCGCGCGCATCCGCGCGAACGCCAGCTGCTGGAGGTTCTCGTCGGTGCCGCGGAAATCCGCGTTGTTGGTCTGGAACATGAACACCTGCGCACCCTCGGCGGCCCCGTCCCACACGACGTCGTCGTAGATGACGTCGAAGCAGATCGCCAGCCCCACGCCGATGCCGTTCAGATCGAACACCGGGCTCGCCGTCCCGGGCGTGTACTCGCGCCCGATCAGACCGATGAGGTCGGGGGCGAACGGCTCCCAGAACGCGCGGTCCGGGACGTACTCGCCGAACGGGACCGGGTGACGCTTGTCGTAGGTCTGCTCGGGTCCTCCGTCAGCGGTCCACAGCAGCGCGGAGTTGTACAGCTGCGTGCCGCGCTCGGTGACGGCGGATACGAGCAGCGGCGCGTCGACGCGACGGGAGAGCTGGTTCAGCACCGCCGCCGTCGCGGGCGACGACGTCGGGTCGGAGTCGACACCGCCCTCGGGCCACAGCAGCACGTCCATCTCCTCGCCGAAGAGCGGGGCGGATGCCGCCAGCTGCGCGTTGAGCACCGCGTTGCGCTCGCGCTGGTCGAAGTAGCCCGCGGGCCCGTTGCCCTGCACCGCTCCGACGCGGATGGCACCGGCGTCGCTCGTCGGGAACTGCGGAAGCGCGAGCAGGACGATCACGACGAGGAAGGCCGGTACCGCCGGGAGCGGTCGACGCACGCGCGACCGGCGGACGTACTCGATCGCCATGGCGCACACGAGCACCGCGAGGAAGCTCAGTCCCGACATCCCCACCCAGGACGCGACCTCCGCGAACGGGCCGTTGACCTGTGACACGCCGATACGGCCCCAGGGAAAGCCCCCGTAGGGCCATGAGCCGACGACCTGCTCGCGCAACGTCCAGAGACCGGCGACGAGCGCGGGGAGCAGGATCAGCCGCCCGAAACGCCCGGGAGCGATCCGCGGCATCCATCGGTACGCCAGCGCGATCGGCACCGCGAACGCTGCCGTCAGGAGAGCCTCCAGCACCGAGAGCGCGATCCACGGGACCGGACCCAGGTAGCGGGCGGTGAACAGCAGGTTCACGGAGAAGAAGGCGGCACCGAAGAGGAACCCCACGAGCACGGCCGACCAGACGCGTCGGCCGGTGAGGGCGACCAGCGCCATCGCCACCGCGGGGAACGCCATCGGCCACCACGCCAGGGCGGGGTAGGCGGTGACGAGCAGCAGCCCCGCGGCGGTCGACAACGGCGCGGCGATCGCCAGGGGGACGATCGGTCGCGGCGGATCGGCAAGCACCAGACCAGCCTAAGCGGCCCGTCGACGCAGGGCCGCGCCGTCGAGCACTAGGCCGAGGTGTAGGCGACGATGCCGCGCCGCACGGCATCCAATGCCGTCCGTGCGGTCTTGGCGAGCTTCGGTTCGGCGACGAGGGAGATCTGATCGAGCAGGTCGATCGTCTGCTTGGCCCACCGGACGAAGTCGCCCGCGGCCATGTCTGCCAGGGTCAGGACGCTGTCCAGCGGCAACCCGCGTGCCCAGCCGTGCATCGCGGGCGCCAGCCCCGAGGCGGGCGATTCCGAACCGGGCAGCCGGTGGTCGCGTTCGAGATCGTCGAGCTCCTGCCACAGCGTCTGGGTGGCATCCAGGGCTGCCCGGAACGGTCCGCGCGGAAGACCCCGCTCCCCCGGACCCGCCTCGTCACGACGCGGTTCATAGACGAGGCAGCAGGCCAGCGCGGCGAGGGCGGGGGCATCGAGCCCGTTCCAGAGCCCCTGCCGGAGCGATTCGGCGACCAGCAGGTCGCGCTCGCCGTAGATACGGCGCATCGTGCGTCCCGCCGGGGTGAGCGAGGTCGCGCCGTCCGCGTCGACCTCGACGTACCCGAGCGCGGCGAGGACGTCGACGACGCGGTCGAAGACGCGGGCCACGGTGCCGGTGCGCTGGTCGATCTGCTGTCGGGTCTTGTCCGTGGATCGCTTGAGCTTCCAGTAGCGCTCGGCCCAGCGGGCGTGCGCCTCGCGGTCGGGACACGAGTGGCAGGGATGCCGCTGCATCCGCCGCCGCAGCGACTGGATCTGCTGCTGACGCTCGTCGCGGAGGCGGCGGGGCGCGGTCGCGTCTCGACGGTTGACCTTCTCGAGGTCCGAGAGCTCGCGACGGATCGTGGAGTACTCGCGGAAGTCGCCGCGATCGCACGTCATCGCCGTCTCGTAGCCCGCGAGCGACTCCTCGGCCTCCTTGACCTGGCGCGCGAGCCCGACGACGGAGCGGTCGGCCTGGAACTGGGCGAACGAGGACTCGAGGATCTCCCGCGCACGCGCACGACCGAACCGGTCGATGAGGTTCACGGCCATGTTGTAGGTCGGACGGAAGCTCGAGTTCAGCGGGTACGTGCGCCGAGAGGCGAGGGCCGCGACTGACTGGGGATCGAGCCCCTCGGTCCACTGGACGACCGCGTGCCCTTCGACATCGATGCCGCGACGACCGGCTCGACCCGTCAGCTGCGTGTACTCCCCCGAGGTGATGGCGACCCGCGCCTCGCCGTTGAACTTCTCGAGCTTCTCCAGCACCACGGTGCGGGCGGGCATGTTGATGCCCAGGGCGAGGGTCTCGGTCGCGAAGACGACCTTCACGAGCTTGCGGCGGAAGAGCTCCTCCACGACCTCTTTGAAGGCGGGGAGCAGGCCGGCATGGTGCGCGGCGATGCCGCGCTCGAGGTTCTCGCGCCACTCCCAGAAGCGGAGGACGGCGAGGTCCTCATCCTTCAGCGTGAACGTCAGCTCGTCGACGACGCGCCGGATCTCCGCACGCTCCTCGGGCGAGGTCAGCCGCGCATCGGAGCGGCGCAGCTGCTGCACGGCGGCATCGCACCCGGCGCGGCTGAAGATGAAGAAGATCGCGGGAAGCAGGTGGTTGCGGCGGAGGAGATCGACCACCTGCGGGCGGTCGATGCGCTCGATCCGCGGCGCGTGCGCGGCGCGGACCGGACGCTGACCGCCGCGCGGCTGTCGCCTGCCGCCGGCGTGGCGCGCCGAGCGGTAGTCCTGTGCGCGGCGATTGTTCTCGAACGTCGAGGCATGACCGCCGCGGATGCGCAGCAGCTCCTGGTTGACCTGGGCCGTGGCGACTCCGGCACGATCGTCGAACAGTGGCAGCAGGTCACCGCGCACGAGCACGTGCTGCTCGAGCGGCACCGGACGCGTCTCGGAGACAATGACCTCGGTGTCTCCGCGCACGGTGTCCAGCCAGTCGCCGAACTCCTCGGCGTTGGACACCGTGGCCGACAGCGACACCAGCCGCACCGAGCGGGGGAGGTGGATGATGACCTCCTCCCACACCGCACCGCGGAAGCGGTCGGCGAGGTAGTGCACCTCGTCCATCACGACGAATCGCAGGCCGCGCAGCGCCGGAGAATCGGCGTACAGCATGTTGCGCAGCACCTCGGTGGTCATCACGACGATGCGCGCGGAGGCGTTGATGTTCGTGTCGCCGGTGAGCAGGCCCACCTCGTCGTCGCCGTACACCTCCTGCAACTCGTGGAACTTCTGGTTCGACAGCGCCTTGATGGGCGTGGTGTAGAACGCCTTGTCCCCCGGCTCGAGCATCGCCAGGTGGATCGCGAACTCGCCCACGATCGTCTTGCCGGCGCCCGTGGGTGCGGCCACGAGAACGCTCCGCCCGTCCTCGAGCGCCTGGCATCCGGCGATCTGGAACGGGTCGAGCTCGAAGCGCTGCGACTCCGCGAAATCCGAGGTGAGGGGATGCTGCGCGCGGGCCGACGCCCGGGCGAAACGGTCGGCTGGGCTCAGTCCACTCACGCGGTCGATCCTGGCAGCCCCGCCGCGGTCGCGCGACGGGCCTTGCGCCGGTCGAACAGCATCGATATGCCGGCGGCCGCGAAGAACAGGATGATCAGGATGCCGGCCAGCATCAGCATGCTGATGATGTCGGCGGCCGGGGTGGCGAGGGCGGCGAAGACCGTCGCGATGATGATCGCCACGCGCCACCCTTTGAGGATCGCGCGTCCGCTCATGACGCCCGCGACATTGAGCGCCACGAGGAACACCGGCAGGACGAACGCGACGCCGATGACGATCATCAGCTTGAACACGAAATCGTAATAGTCGGGCGCGTTGTAGAAGTTCACGCCGCCCTCGGGGGTGAAGCCCCACATGAGCTCGATGACGTGCGGGACGATCAGCATGCCGACCCAGCAGCCGACGAAGAACAGCGGAACGGCCGCGCCGACGAAGCCGACGGTGTAGCGGATCTCTTTTCGGGTCAGACCCGGCATCACGAACGCCCAGATCTGCCACAGCCACACCGGGGCCGAGAGGAAGATGCCGATCGAGAACGCGATCCGCATCCGGAGATCGAAGGCCGACGTCACGTTCGTGAAGTTGAGCGCGGAGAAGTCGTCACCGCGTCGCTCGGTGATGACCCGGATCGGCTCTGTGATCCACGCGATCACCGGATCGGTGATGAGGAACGCCACGATCATGCCCACGACGAGTGCCGCGGCGGCGATCATCAGGCGCTTCCGGAGTTCGACCAGGTGGGCGCCGATGGACATGCGCTTGTCTCGCCGCGGTCCCTCCGGCACCTCGATCCGCGGCGGTCCTGCCGTGGTCACGCGCTATGCGGGAGTGTCGTTCGACGCACGCTTCTCGGGTGCCACGGACGAGGCCGAGCCGGCCTCGGTCGCACGCGGCGCGTCCGGAGCGTTCCCCGCAACCTCGTCGTCGCGCTTCATCTCCTTCATCTCGCTCTTGAAGACACGTGCCGACTGGCCGACGCTCTTCGCGAGCGCGGGGAGCTTCGCGGCACCGAACAGCAGCAGGATGACCGCGAGAACGATCAGCAGGTGCCATCCGTTCAGATTGCCTAGCATGAGGACTCCTCAGTCTCGTTCGGGCGTGGCCTTCAGTGTAACTCGCGCACCTCCCCGAGGGCCGCGGAGCGCGGCGCGTTCACCCCGTGGGCGAGACATCTCCGCCGTACTGCGCGAGGCCCGCCGCCGCCCACGCCGCCGCCGCCCGGCGCGCGCCGACGGGCTCGAGCAGTTCGACCTCGCCTCCGCGTCGGGCCGCGAGGCGCTTGAGGCTCTGCTCGTCGGCCAACCGGAGCGAGGCCACCGCGACGTCGCCCTCGCCCTCGATCGTGGCGCGCTCGAGATAGTCGGACAGCAGCGGCGCGACGGCACGCGGGAACCGGAACCTCGCGACGACCTCGTCGTCGGCCGGGGCGAACAGCTCCGGGACCGGGTCGGCGCCGTGGACGGCGGGGATGGCGGTGAGCACGGGATCGCTCACACGTTCCAGGTGGAACGTGCGCACGGCCTGGCGCGTGTGGCACCAGCCCTGCAGGTACCACTGCCCGCCCGCGATGTGCACCTTGATCGGGTCCACCGTGCGGGTGGTCGGCTTCGCTCCCGGCGCGCGGTACGTGAACGACACCGCGACGCCACGCCGCAGAGCCCGGTCCACGACATCGCGGACACCGTCCACGGGACCCGGCGCGACGATCACCGCCGGAGGCGTCGACGAGGCGCCGCGAGCGAGTTTGGCCAGCAGCCCCGACACGAGGGCGCTGTCTCCGACCCCGGGCAGTGTGCGAGTCAGCTGGAGCCCGGCCAAAAGCGCGGCGGCTTCGCGTGCGGTCAGCCGCGGAGAGCGCTCGAGGCCCACCGTGTTGGTGATGGAGATGACGTCGTCGCGGTCGAGGAGGTCCCAGTCGATGTCGAACAGCTCGTTCGGCAGCTGCCAGTACCCGCCTTCGCCGGGCAGACCGATGACGGTGAGACGTTCGACCATCGCCCGCATCTGGTCCGCGGTGACATCGAAGTCGGCCGCGGCCTCGGCGATCGAGACCTCGCCCTTGCCGACGATGTAGGGCACGAGCTGGAGCAGGAGCGCCGCCCGGTCGAGGGCCGGAAGAGAGCGGTCGGAGCTCACGCGGCGCCCCCGTGCAGGTCGAGCGTGGCGCGCAGGCGCCGGATCACTTCGTCGCGCAGATCGTCGGGCGCGACCACGCGGACCTCGGGACCGTAGGAGGCCAGCTCGTCGGCGAAGACGTGCAGGTCGACGTAGGGAACCACGATCCCCTGCTCCGCCGCCTCCGCCCGCCGCGAGAGCCGCAGCGCCGCCTCGGTGCCCGGATGGACCTCCAGCAGGGCCCGCTGCCGCCGGGCGACGGCTTCGAGGCCGGAGAGGGCGCGCTCCCCGGCACCGACGCGCAACGCCTCGTCGAAGCGCTCGCGGGTCACCGTCACGTCGCCGACGATGCGTGAGAGCAGGAAGGTGCGCTCGGCATCCATCGTCAGGTCGAAGCCGAAGACGTGCCACCGGGCCTCGTACTCCAGCAGCGCGAGCGGGCGGATACGACGCTCGCGCGAACGCGCGTCGCCGGGACGCAGGTAGCTGAACGTCACGACGCGGCACTGCTCGATCGCGCGCTGCAGAGCGGGAAAGGCCGCGTCCCGTGCCCGGATACGAGGCGCGTACCCGATGATCGGCTCATCGACGGCGATGCCCAGCGCGCGGATCTTGCGCAGGCCGCTGCGAGCGTCGGCCGACAGCGACTCGCTGCCCCAGACACTGCCCGCGATGTTCAGCAGCGCGACCTCGGCCGGGCTGAACGAGATGTCCTCGGGCAGCGCGTACTCGGCCGTCGGCACACGGTAGCGCGCCTCGCGCAGATCGTCGGGGTCGGAGCGGTCGCCGATCGTCTCGATCGGCACGCCGAGGCCACGCAGATTCTCCTTGTCGCGCTCGAACATCTTCTCGAGGGCGTCCTTCGACGCCCCCGCTTCGTACTGCTCGCGGTATCCGGCCACGGACGAGAGGATCGTGTCCTTGGTCAGCCCCTGTTCGGTCGCCATGAGGGCGACGACCAGGTTGACCAGACGCTCTTCGGGAGCGGGTCGGGCGGATGCGGCGGACACCCGCCCATCCTAGGCGCCGGCCGGTCTCAGCCGTCGACGCCGACGATGTCGAAGACGTAGACCAGGGCCGTGTCGGCGGGCGCGCGGAACGCCTGCTGGTCTTCGGCGGTCTGGTCGGCGGGGACCACGACCAGCACCTGGGAACCGACGGTCTGTCCTTCCAGCGCCGACGCGATCGCGGCCGGCATCTGCGACGGGGGCGCCGCGATCGGGGTCCTGCCCCACGTCGTCGCGAACTGCTCACGGTCGTTCCAGGCCACGCCGAGGACGTGCACGCGGGCCGTGGCGTCGGCCGTCAGCTCGGGCCCGTCGCCCTTCTTCAGCGTCTGCACCGACACCTCGGACGGCGCCTCGCCATCGGGGATCGTCACGCCCGGCTGCCCGCCGGGGGCGCGCACGACCGTCGGGAGACCGAAGCCGGCGGTGAACTGGTCGGCGCCGTCGGCGGCGGGGAGGTAGACGCGCTCGACATCGGCGACGACGACGGCCGAACCGCCCGCGGGGATGCCGAGACCCTCGGCAGCCTGCTCCCCCACGCTGTCGTACGGCATCGAGACGACGACGCGCGATCCCTGCGTCGAGCACAGCATCGCGGACGAGAAGTCCGGGAAGGTGGCATCCCACTCCGACAGGGGCTGCGCGTTGGTGACGTCACCGTCGTATCGCGAGCCGACGATGCGCTCGCCGGTGATCCCGTCGTAGACCGTGAGGTCGAGCAGCACGAGCTGGTCGGCCTGCGTGATGCGCTCTCCGTCGCCGGCGACCACCGTGTGCACCGAGCGGGACTCGGGCAGGAACGGCGACCGCACCTGCACGTCGGGCTGCGTACCCACGTCGCCTGAGACGGTGACGGCGTCGGCCGCGCGCGGGTCGGCGCTGGGCGCCGCACAGGAGGATCCGGCGGATGCCGAGCATCCGACGAGGCCCATTCCGGCCAGGGCGGTCACGGCGACGAAGGCGGGAAGTCTGCGCACCGGATCAGTTTAGGCGTTCGCGTCGGGCGTCTCCGCCGCGGCGACGGCGTCTCCCCCGCGACCGCGCACGCCGTCCGCGGCCTTCTGCGCCTCGCGCACGCGCTTGCGGAGGTTCTTGTCGGTGATCTCGCGGTCGCCGACGGCGCCGGGGGTCCACAGCTCGACGTCTTCGTCGCCGTAGCTCGACTTCGACGCTCGGCGCTTGACCTCGGGCGGCACCGCGCCGGGGGCCAGGCGGCGAGCCGTCAGGAGGAACCCGGTGTGCGCGACCATGCGGTGGTCAGGGCGGACGGCGAGTCCTTCGACGTGCCAGCCGCGCACCATCGTCTCGGAGGCATCCGGGTCGGTGAACAGCCCCGTTCCGCGGATGTACTCCGCGACGCGGCTGAGCTGGGTCGCGGTGGCGACGTAGCAGAGCACGACGCCGCCGGGCGTCAGAGCGTCGGCCGCGGCGTCGATGCACTCCCACGGCGCGAGCATGTCGAGCACGACACGGTCGACGGACGCGGGGGCCACAGCGTCCGGGAGGCTCTCGACGAGGTCGCCCACGACGACCTCCCACGTGGGCGGCGTGGCGCCCAGGAAGGTCTCGACGTTGGCGCGGGCGACGTCGGCGAACTCCTCTCGGCGTTCGAACGACACCAGCCGGCCGCTGGGGCCGATCGCCCGCAACAGCCACAGCGACAGCGCACCCGATCCGACACCGGCCTCGACGACGGTCGCCCCGGGGAACACATCGGCCTGCGACAGGATCTGCGCGGCGTCCTTCGGATAGACGATCGCCGCTCCGCGCGGCATGGACATCACGAAGTCACGCAGCAGCGGACGCAGCGCCAGGTAGTCGTGGCCGGAGCTGTTGGTCACGACGCTGCCGTCGGGCTGACCGACGAGGAGCTCGTGCTTGAGAACGCCGTTGTGGGTGTGCAACTCGCCGTTCTCGCGCAGGGTGATGGTGTGCAGGCGGCCCTTGGGCCCGGTCAGCTGCACGCGGTCGCCGACCCGGAAGGGGCCGCTCAGGTGCGGGGTCTCGCTCATCGGGTCTCCTGCGGTTCGGTCGCCGTCGCGACGATCGGGGCGTGGGCGGCGTGGAGGGCGGCCAGGTCGGCGGCGCCGCGCCCGTCGAGGCTCGGCCACAGCGCGTGCGCCCCGATCTCGTCGAGCGACACCATGAGCGGGACACCCAGGGTGACCGCCCCGCTGGCGAGGGCGGAGCGCAGTCCGTTGGGCGAGTCCTCGATCGCGACGGTGTCGAGGATATCGACCCCGAGCGCTTCGGCGGCCTGGAGGTAGGGGTCGGGGTGCGGCTTGGGCCGTGCGACGTCGTCGCCCGCGACCACGATGTCGAAGGCAGGGAAGTCGATGAGGTCGACCACCGACAGCGCCATGCGCCGCATCGACATCGTCACGAGGGCCGTCTTGACGCCGGCGCGCTTCAGATCGGCGAGCATCTCACGGGCGCCCGGCCGGAACGGCACGCCCTGGACGGCCAGCTGGCGCAGCACCTCGTCGGTCAGATGGGCGATGATCTCGTCGACGCCCCACGGGACACCGGCGTTCTGGAGCAGGCGGGCCGAGTCCTCGAGCGCGAGACCGACCATGCCGAGCGCCTGCGCGTGCGACCACGTGCCGCCGAACCGCTCGACGAGCGGGGTCTCCGCCGCCATCCAGAACGGTTCGGTGTCGACCAGGGTGCCGTCCATGTCCCACAGGACGGCGGCGGGGGCGGGGGAAGTCATCGTTCCATCGTATCCAGCGCACTCCCCCGCCCCGAGCGCTCACCCGGGCGCATGCGCCTATCCTGGTTATCCAGCCCCGCAGGGGCAGAGGAGGTTGCGTGGACGCACTGGGTCGCCGGATCATCGTCGCCGCTTTCGACGGGTGGAACGACGCCGGAGAGGCGGCCTCGGCCGCGGCAGCGATGCTGCGCACCGGCGCCGACTACGAAGTGGTGCACTCCGTCGATCCCGAGCTGTACTTCGACTACCAGTACACGCGTCCTCAGGTCGGAGTGGATGCCGAGGGCCGCCGCACCCTCACGTGGCCGGAAGCGACGCTCCTGCGTCCCGCGCACCGCACCGACGACCCCGAGATCTGGCTGCTCGTCGGCGTCGAACCCGCGCGGGCCTGGCAGGCCTTCGCTGCCGAGTTCATCGACGTCGCCCTGCGCGAGGACATCACGGGCTTCGTCGCGCTGGGCTCGATGATGTCCGATGTTCCGCACACCCGCCCGATCTCGGTGTTCGCCGGCAGCGACAACGACGCGGTGCGCCAGTCGCTGGGTCTCGAGCGCAGCCTGTACGAGGGCCCGGTGGGGATTCTCAGCGCCCTCGGCGACGCGGCCGAACGGGCCGGCATCCCGACGGCGAGCCTGTGGGCCAGCGTCCCCCACTACGTCGCCGGGCACACGCCCTCCCCCAAGGCGACGCTCGCGCTGCTCGATCGGCTCGAGACGGTCTCCGGCATCGCGGTTCCGCGGGGCGAGCTCGCCGCCGAGGCGCTCGCGTGGGAGGCCTCGATCGACGCGGCGGCCGCCGACGACGACGAGATGCGCGACTACATCCACCAGCTCGAGCAGACCCGCGACACGTGGGACTCGCCGGAGGCATCCGGGGATGCCATCGCCCAGGAGTTCGAGCGCTATCTGCGCCGCGGCGGCGACGGGCCGACCAAGCCGGGGCGCGACGATCCGCCCCGGCGCTGAACGAGGAGGGCGCCGCCCCGTGGGACGGCGCCCTCCTCGTCTCCGCGACGGACTCAGTACGGCTGCAGCACCCCCAGGGCCAGCAGCACGATGAGCACGGCGCCCAGAACCACGCGGTAGATGACGAACGGCAGGAAGCTGCCCCGCTTCAGGTAGCGCATCAGGTACGCGATGACGGCGTAGCCGACGGCGAAGGCGACGACGGTGGCGATCGCCGTCTCGCCCAGGTTGTACGGCCCGCCGGGCTCCTCGAAGCTCTGGGAGAGCTCGTAGAATCCGCTGGCGAACACCGCGGGCACCGCGAGCAGGAACGCGTACTCGGCCGCTGCCGTGCGGGAGTACCCCAGCGCCAGGCCCAGCGTCGTCGTCGCTCCCGAGCGGGAGACGCCGGGGATGAGCGCCAGCGCCTGGGCAGCGCCGTACGCGAGACCGTGGGGATAGGTGAGATCGGTGAGCTCCCGCGTGCGCCGTCCGTAGCGGTCGGCGACGCCCAGGATCACGCCGAACACGATCAGCACGATGGCCACGAGCCACAGGTTCCGGAAGGTGTCGCGGATGACGCTCTGGAAGAGGAAGCCCAGGATGCCGATCGGGATGGTTCCGATGATGATCAACCACCCCATGCGGGCGTCGGGGTCGTTGCGCGGCACCTTGCCGCTGAGCGACTGGGCCCACCGCGAGATGATCCGCACGATGGTGCGCCAGAAGAACAGCAGGACGGCCAGCTCGGTGCCGATCTGCGTGATCGCAGTGAAGGTCGCGCCCGGGTCGGTCGCCGACGGCAGGATCTCGCCCACGATGCGCAGGTGCGCGCTGGAGGAGATGGGGAGGAACTCGGTCAGGCCCTGGACGAGCCCGAGGATGATGACCTCGAAGATGTGCATGGAGTCCTTCAGTACGTCCGGATGAGGTCGGCGAGAACTCGTCGACCGAACTCGAGCGCGTCGACGGGGACGCGCTCATCCACACCGTGGAACATCCCGGTGAAGTCGAGGTCGGACGGGAGTCGCAACGGCGCGAACCCGTAACCGGAGATTCCGAGGGAGGCGAGGGCCTTGTTGTCGGTGCCGCCGCCCATGAGATAGGGGATCACCGGGACGCCGGGGTCGTGGCGAGCGAGCTGGCCCACCATGGCATCCACGAGGTCTCCCGCGAACGGCACTTCGAGTCCGATGTCCTGGTGGACGATCTCGATCTCGATCCCGGGGCCGACGATGCGCCGGATGTCGGCGAGCGCCGCCTCCTCGGTTCCGGGGAGCACGCGCACGTCGACGAGCGCCTCGGCCCGGTCGGGGATGACGTTGTGCTTGTAACCGGCGGTCAGGCCCGTCGGGTTGGTCGTCGTGCGCAGGGTCGAGCGGAGGAACCCGGATGCCGCTCCCGCGCGTTGCGCGAGCAGGTCGGGGTCGCCGGCGTCGTCGCCCGTGAGGTCGGCGAGCCCCGCGAGCAGCTGGGTCGTCGTCTCGGTGAGCCGGATGGGCCACCGGGTGCGCCCGAGGGCGGCGACGGCCTCGGCGAGGGCGGTGACGGCGTTGTCCGGGTGCAGGGCACTGCCGTGTCCGGCACGGCCGCGCGCGACGAGCTTGATCCACAAGAGCGCCTTCTCGCCGACCTGCAGGAGGTACGCGCGCCGGTCGTCGACCGTGATCGAGTAGCCACCGACCTCGCTGATGGCCTCGGTCGCTCCCGCGAACCACTCGGGGCGGTCGCGCACGACGAGCGCCGAACCCTCGACCCCGCCGTTCTCCTCGTCGGCGAAGAACGTCACGACGATGTCGCGCTCGGGCTGCTCTCCCGCGCGCAGCACGTCGGCCACGGCGGTGAGGATCATGGCATCCATGTCCTTCATGTCGACCGCACCGCGGCCCCACAGGATGCCGTCGCGGATCTCGCCCGCGAAGGGGTCGACGCTCCAGTCCTCGGCGACGGCGGGAACCACGTCGAGATGCCCGTGCAGCACGAGCGCCGGCTTGTCGGGGTTGCGCCCGGGAACGCGCGCGCACACGTTCGTCCGCCGATCGATGGGCTCGTAATAGTCGGTGTCCAGGCCGAGGCCCTCGAGGTACGCGCCGACGTACTCGGCGGCTTCGCGTTCACCCCGGGACCGGCCTCCGCCGAAGTTCGTGGTGTCGAACCGGATGAGGTCGGCGGCCACCCGGGCGACCTCGGGCTGGTCGGCGTCGTGCTCGGACATGCGCACTACGGTACCCGGGCCGTGACCCCTCCCCCGTTCACGCCGCGACGGGGACGCGCCCGGGGCGCGACCTCGGTTCGAGGCGGCGCGTTCGGCGTGGTAATGTCGTTCTTCGTTGCGAAAGCGACAGACACCCAGATGCGCGGGTGGCGGAATAGGTAGACGCGCTAGCTTGAGGTGCTAGTGCCCGTATAGGGCGTGGGGGTTCAAGTCCCCCCTCGCGCACAGTAGGAAATGGCCTCTGACCAGGAGTTTTATACTCCGGGTTGGGGGCCGTTTTCTGTCGAAGTGCTAGAAAAAGTGCTAAGCGTTGCCGAGGTGGGCCGCGAAGCGATCGACGGCCGACCGCTGCATGGTCGGTGTGACGTGGCTGTAGATGTTCATGGTCGTGGTGATCGTGGAGTGCCCCAGGCGCTCCTGCACCACCTTGGGGTGCTCCCCGAGTTCGAGCAGCAGCGTCGCGTGCGTGTGCCGCAAGCCCTTCAGGGTGACTCGGGTGAGGGTGTCGAACTTCGCCGTGGCCCACTTCAGGCGGCGGTCCCAGCGGCCGGTCATTGCGTCGGGCGATCGCAGCTTGCCGTCATCGTCGGCGAACACGAAGGCGTCTGCTTTCGCCAGGTCGAACGACAGTTCGGCGCGGGCGACCTTGTAGGAGGCGAGCACCTTCAGCGTCTCCGCGTCCACGTCGATGACGCGGGCGTTGCCGGTCTTGGTCGTCTTGGTCTGCGTCCAGTCCTCGGTGTTCACCGCGCGCCGGATGCTGACTCGCATCGTCTTGGTGTTGATGTCGTTCCACTTCAGGGCGAGGGCTTCGCTGCGGCGCATGCCGGTGTAGGCGATGAGCCGCCACAGCGGGAACAGTTCGTCCTTCAGCTCGTCGCGGTTCCAGGCCAGGAACGTCGTGAGCTGTTCAGCGGTCCAGGTGACGATCTCGGGCTTCTGCGCCCGGACCTCGCTCGACTTCGGAGCCTTCACGGTGCGCTTCTTCTTGGTCGGGTTCACCGTGAGGTGCCCGTCCTCGATCCCGGCGTCCAGGATCGCGCCGAGGACGACGTGAATCTTGTGGACGCTGTTGGCCGAGAGCGGCTGGCCCTTGCCGACGTGATCGGCTCGACCGTGCTTCTCCAGGTCGCGGTAGTGCCGCGCGATCCGCGTGGCGGTGAGCTTGTCGAGCCGGATGTCCCCGAGCTGCGGGGTGATGTGGTTGCGGATGATCTTCTTGTAGCCCTTGATCGTGGAGTCCGCGAGCTTCAGTCCTGCCACCCACTCGTCCGCGTACACGCCGATGAGCGGCACCTTGCCGGAGAACTTCTCGTTCTGCTTGCGCTGCTTCAGCGCGTCTTGCAGGGCGTCGCTCGCCTCGTCCGTGCTGGTGAACCCGGAGCGAGTGAGGCGGCGCGATCCCAACTCGGGATACTCGGGGTCTTTGAGGACGTAGATCTGGAATCGCCACTGCTTGCCCTCGCGCGTCGCGTACTCCTGGATCGAGCCGGGCTGCCGGGAGCGGGAGCGCCGGTGGCGCTTCTTCGCCCCGTCATCGGCCGGGTGCGCGGGGCGGGTCACGGTTCCTCCCTCCACCGAGCGACCGCCTGGCGGGTCGCCTGGTCTTGCGCGATGCGGTCGGCCTCGGTCGGGTCGAGGGCGATGATGCGAGCCTGGATGAACAGCAGGCGTTCCTCGTACTGCGCGATGCGGGCCTCGTAGTCCTCGACGGTGCTGATGCCCTCGCCGCGCTTGGCGTAGACCTCTAGCAGTTCCTTGTCGAGCTGGATGTGTCGGCGCGCGGCCTCGGTCTGCCCGCGCCAGTACCAGATGAGGTCTTTGACGGTGAGTGGGCTGTAGCCGTTCAGCCAGGCGCGGACTTCTTCATCGAGGTACTGGCCTTCGGGCACGCCGGTCGGCTCCGGCGCGTCCTCGGGCGGTGTCAGCAGCGCGGCCGGTGTCGTCTCCAAGACGTAGGCGAGCACGGTCAGGTCGTCCACATCGACCCGGCGCTCCCCGTTCTCGATCTTGCTGATCGCGGAGTGCGAGATGGTACGGCCCGCGCGTCGGATGCGGGCGGCGAGTTCGCGCAGGTCGAGGCCGATGCTCTGGCGTGCTTGTTTGAGGTTTGCCGCGACATGCGCGTTCGTGTTCCCCGGCGGATTTCCCCGCTGTCTCTGTTCCATGTAAGAACCATACAGCGCGATACTTGACACAGCAAGTCCCCGCGCGTACATTCAGTAGACCCAGGTAGGAGCAAGACGGCAGGTGTGAAATGCGCGCGACGACGGTGACCATCGACCAGCTCCGCGCGTCCCGGCACGCTGTCATCACGCGCACCGAGGCCGCCGCCGCGCTCGGCGTCGATCCCCGTACAGTGACCATCGGGATTGAGAACGGCAGTATCCCGTCGATCAAGCTCGGGCGCAGAGTGGTGATCCCGCGCGAGAAGTTCCTGCGCCTGTTCGACCCCGAAATGGATCGACTATGCCTTGCGGGGCACCTTGGGAGAATGAGGTGCGCAGGACGTCTAGGACCGCCTGCATGGCGCTGATGAGTGGGGAGTTCGATGGCAGAGTCCGACAGTCACGACTTTGATCTCGGCCGTGCTCCACTTGCTTCCACGCAGGCGCGGCAAGTCGTTGAACGTCTCCTGAGCAGTCGCGAATCAGCCACCTTCGCACTCGTCGGCGAGTGGGGGTCCGGTAAGACTTGGCTGCTCGAAGCATTGTTGAAGGACCTGACGAAGAACCCGAACTGGGCTACGACGCGATGTACCGTCGTGCACTTCAATCCCTGGTACTACGCCGACGAACAAGCTCTGTTTGCTGGGTTCGCATCGCTATTGGTCCAGCAGACATTGAAGAAGGGCCGCGCCAGAGCTCGCCTCGCGGGGTTGCTCAAGTTGGTCGGACCCTCTGCGAAGTTCGGTACGGTCGATCTCACCGCTGTGGTGAACCAAGTGGGAACGGCTCTGGGGTCAACGACACCATCTCGCATTCGTGATGCCATATCGGATGGGCTTGCGAAGTCCGGACAACAGTTGTTCATCGTGATGGATGACCTCGACCGTCTGAACCCGGATGAACTCCTCATCCTCTTCAAGCTCGTGCGTCTTGTTGGTGATGTGCCGGGTCTGCATTACCTCCTTGCATACGACGAGGACACCCTGCACCACCTCCTGAAGCAGACGGCGATTGCCGCAGGATCGTCGGAGCGCGCTCGCCGGTACTTGGAGAAGATCGTCGAGCGCCGTTGGGAGGTACCGCCGCTCACTGATGCGCAGCTCGATGAAATCCTCTTCGCCAAGTTGTCCCTCCGAGAAGGCGACCGAAGCGATCCCGGAGTGGGCTACCGGCTCGAATCCCTAGTCCGAGCGGTAGTAACGACACCGCGTGCTGCTGCACGCTATGTCGATCTCGCCAATGCGATCCCCGAGCGGGTGCGAAACGAACTCCATCAGGGCGACCTTCATCTGACCCTCTTTCTTCGCGTCGCCGCGCCAGCACTTTGGAAGGCGATCATTCAAGAACGGCAACTCCTGGTAGGCGGTGGACCGTATCTGATCGACAGCGACCGCAAAGAGCATGCCGAGGCCGCCCTGGAGCGATTCCGCGCCGCTACAGGCGATCTGGCATTTGGCGAGGATCTTCTTGATCTGGTCGTGGACAGCTTTCCGTCGTTCGCCCACGCTCTCGATCCGCGGAACATGCGGTCGGCGGATGCACCCCGCATTGGACACAGTGACTTCGTGGATCACTACCTCTGGCTTGATCTGCCGCCGGGCTCCATCTCCGAGACAACCGTTACGAGCGCGCTTCGGCGACTGCCCGACGAGGCGGCCGAGCGAGAGATTCGTGACCTTCTTCTCGCCTCGCCTCGCCTCATGCTGGATTCGCTTTGGCGAAACGCCAGAGGTGACGGAGTTAGCAAGGCGCAGATTTTCATGCTGTTCGAGCGGCTGTACGGCACTCACGGTGTTACTGCCACGTTCGGGGTGTTCGCCACCACCGTCGATAGGCGCATCTTCTCGATCGCGAACGACCTTCTGAAGCAGATGTCGGCGGACGAACTGAGCGAGCTTGTCGTGGAGCCGGACTACGGGAACCGGCCTCTTCTGGTCGAGCTCGTTGCCCGACTGCACGCCCGACCGGAAGTAGGCGCCGACGTGCTCAACAACTTTGTGACCGAGATCGCCGGGCCGATCGCGACCACCCTGATGGACCGGCTGGAGAGCGCCGACACCCCGGCCTTCCCTGAAGGTTCCACGCGGGACGATCTGCGGATGCTGTTTGAGCTTGATTCCGACTCGGCACGCTCGCTAGTCCAGCGACGACTCGACGCGCTCGCATGGCGAGAGGATGACCTCGGATCTATCTATGTCGGCCTGCAGTTGTCTACTGCCGCGGGGTATCGCTGGCACATAGACGCGCAGCGGATGCGTGCGGACTTCGGAGAAGAGCTGGCTACTCGCGTGGAGTATGCGATCCGCACGTCGAACGATGAGGGCATTGCGGCTGACATCCTCGCTCAAGTGCCAGCCGGTGAACGTGCGCCAACGGCCGAGGAAGGGCGCATGCTGACCCGATTCCTCCTCACGAGCGAGCGATCAGAAGGTCGCCAGGACGCGGAATGAACGAGCGGCGACACACTTCGTGTCCAGTCGCCAGTGTCGAGGCGGTCGGTAACTGACGGATCAGGCTGTTCGCCCTTCGAGCAGCCTTACAGCCCGAGTCCGCGGTCGGGAGTCGTCGGCCCGTCGTCCAGCGGGCGGCGGGTGAAGTCGTGGAGTTGGGCGGCGCGGGCCTCGCGCTCGGCCAGGGTGCGCTCGATGGCCTCCCGCTTGGTTTGCTCCTGCTCGGCGCGTGCGCGGATCAGCTTTGCCGCCTCGGTCGGTGGCAGGGTCTCGATCGTGGCGAGGTCGCGTCGGGCGGCGGCGGCGCGCTCGCGCCACCGTCCGGCCTGTGCTCCGGCGCGGCTCGGTGCGCGCTCGCCGAGCAGTTGGCGGCCCAGGTTCTGGCGCTCTTGCGCCTGGCGCGCGGCGAGTTGCTGCTGCTCGTATCGCGCTTGTTCGGCCTGTTCCTGCGTCTCGATCACACGCGGGTCCGCGTCGGCTTCCCGCCGCGCGACCGATGCGGCCCATGCCTCGACGCCCCCGGGCGTCTCCGGCAGTCGGCCCCATCTCGACAGCCCGGCCGTCTCGATGGTGCGGTGCTCATCCGTCGCCTCCGACAGCCTGCGGCCGGCCCTGCGCTTGCTGAAGCCGCGAGCGGCGCGCTGAGCGTCCGAGGCTTCCCACACCCGGCGTCGTGCCGTGAGGTAGGCGGTTCCATCCGTCGTCGCCTGGTCGATGAGCGGAGCGACGACCTCAGCGCGCATCCGCTGCGCATCCGCTTCTGCTGCCGCAAGGATCGCCTGCTGCTCGTCGGCCTTGGCCCGGTGCGCCTCGCGCTGCCCGTCCAGGGCCGCCACGACCCGCTCCCACTTGCCCGCCTCGCGCTCGGCGCGCTCGATCTGCTCGACCAGGCGGGCGCGCTCGGCTTTCACGAGACGTACCGGCCCATCGGCGACGAGGCCGACAACGGCCTCGCGTGCGGCCTGGGTCGCGGCGACCAGCCCCCGGTCGGCGCGGTCGCGCTCGAGCGTGGCGACGAACTGCTCCCGCGCGTCGTCCACGTCCGCGGCGACGACGTGCAGCCGGTTCGCCTCCTGCCCTCGGGTCATACCGACGTAGACGCCGGAGGCGTCGAGCGCATCGGAGAGGACCGTGCGCGATGCGGGCACGGTCGAACCCTGCACCCCGTAAGCAGTCGAGGCATAGGCCAGGTGCGTGTGTTCCGCGACGTACTCGGCGGGGAGCCGCACGGTGCGCCGCCGCTTCCGGCCAGTCCCGTTCTCCGTCGCCCACACTGTCCCGTCCGACCCCACGGCCTGAACGGTCCAGGTCTGCCGATTCGCCACTTGCACGTCGGAGTCGTTCTGCCGGGTCTGGATCACATCGCCGGCGCCGATACTCAGGCCGTCACTACCCGAGGTCGTGCGGGCGTCGTCGACCACGCCGGCGCGCACCCGCTCCTGCCGGATGCGCGCGTTCAGCTCGCGCGCCTCGTCGTTGGTCGCCGCCGTGATCGCGTCCCCTTCGCGGGCGTCGCGGGCGATCGCTTCCTGCATCGCTTCGGTGCTCTCGTGCAGCACCACGAGGCCGAGGGCGTGCAGCCGGTCGAACAGCGGGGCGGGATGCTCACCGCGGCGCAGCTGCACGGTGAGGTCCGCGTACTCGGGGTCGGCGAAGCGATGCACGGTCGTCATGTCGTAGGTGCGGCCGGCGAGCTGCGCGGCCATGTCGAGCACGCCGCCGCGACCGACCGCGGGGAGCTGCGCCCGGTCCCCGACCAGGGCGAGAGTCGCGCCGTGCTCATCCGCGACAGTCAGCAGCGCGAGGGCGGTGTCTTGGTCGAGCATCCCCACCTCATCGATCACGATCCGCTCACCACGGATCAGCCGCGCCTCCGTGGATGGGCCAGCGTAGGTGCTGCCGTTCTCGGGGTCGGTGTCGCCGGGTGCGAGGCGGGACCACACGCCGTCTCGGTTCCACCGCCAGCCGTGCTCGTGGATGAGCTTCGCCACGCTGTCGGTGCTCACGCCGAGTTCCTGCGCGGCCACGTCGGCGGCCTTCTTCGTCGGCGTCACGACCCGCGTGCGCCGCCCCTGCCCGTCGGCGGCCTCGATCGCGGTCCTAAGCATTGTGGTCTTGCCCGCGCCGGCCGCACCCTCTACCACCACGAGCGGATCGGTCCCCGCGACCGCGGCGGCGGCATCCGCCTGCTCCGGGTCCAAGCCGGACGCGCGCGCCAGGCGCGTCACGTCCGGCACCCGGCCGGTGCTGGCCGTTGCGCGGGCGGTCAGCCGATCACGCAGGTTCGTCTCGACCGCGACGACGTGCAGCGTCGTCAGGTGCGCCACATGATCGGGCTGCACCGTGCCGGGCGGCAGCACGGACAGACAATCCTCGACCGCGAGCCGAGTGGTGAGCGCCACGAGTTCGCGCAACGCCTCGGGGGTTGCGCGCACCCCTGCCTCGTTGATGATGCGCGTAACGTGCTCCTGAACGTCATGCACCGTCCACGTCGATGCACCGGCCCCGCAACGGTCCAACGCGCGACCGGCGACCTGTTGCACGCTCAGGTCGTCCAGCGACACGGCTGCGCGCACCGGCATCCGCTCGGGGTTCGGCCGGTAGCCGGCCGCGTCCAGCTCGGCACGCCAGGATGACTCGTGGCCGAGCGTGGCCGGCTTCTTGGCCGGCCGCTCGTGATCCCACGCCATCGCGGCCAGCCGGGACATGGCGACCGGGCCAGGCTCCTGCCCCGGATGGGCCGCCCGCCACTCGGCCTCGAACTTGGCGAGGTTGCGGGAGACCTGCTCGCCGCGCTTGGACATGACCGCGTTGTACGAGGCCAGCTCCGCAACCTCCCCGGTCACCGGATCGAGCGTGAGGCCGTGCGCGTCGAGCACGGCGGCGAGCTGCGGGTGCGCGGCGATGACCGCTGTGCCGAGCGCGCGGATCGCGCCCTGCTGCCGGAACAACGCCCCGGTGTCCAGGCCGCGCCACGCCCCCGCCGCCCAGACGCGCGTGCCGATCTGGAAGTGGATGTGTCGGTGCGGGTCACCCGCGCGGGAGGTCTTGTGTGAGACGGCGACCGTCTCCAACTGCTCGACCGGCACCACCTCCTGCTTCCCGCGCGGCCCGACCCTCGTGACGGAGTGCTGGCCGAGCCAGGACCGGATCTCCGCTACCGCGTCACGCTGCGCGGCGTCCAGCGCCCCTGACACGTCCGGGTGCAGCGCGGCGGCGATGGACAGGGACTTCGGGGCGTTCACGACCATCTCCGCGAACCGCGGCGACCCCTGCCGACCCTGGCCCGCCTGCCGCGGGGTGCCCATCGACTCGCCCGTGAGCGGGTTGATCCAGTCCACCCATTGCGCGTACTCGTCAGCCGTCAGCGCGCCCTCACCGATCACCGTGCCGCCGGCATTGACCACGGCGAACTCCGCCAGAGGGGTCCCGCCCTCCAAGTAGTAGTCATCGGCGCGCGACCGATCCGACTCCAAGTAGCGGCGCGCGTCCGCGCCGGAGCCCCGGAACAGGATCACGCCGCCCTTCATCGTACTCACCTGTGTTTCTTATAGCGAGCCATTGGTATCTACCACGGTAGCATACGTCCATTCAGGAAGAACGGGAGTTGAGCTGCGGTACGGGGAGAGTTGTGGGGTCAGCGGAGAGCTGGGGGTGACGTGTGAGGACGAGAGCGGAGGCGCTGGAAGGTCGGGCGTCGTGGTTTGGAGGAGGTCGCCAGCGGCCCGTTGCGTCTTCCGGCGTCCGATCGTTCTGCTCGGGTGCATCTCACTCGCGCGGTCGCGCGGGCCCGGCTCGACGAAGCGAAACTGTCAGGGTGGACGCTGAATGCGACGCAGACCCGGAACTCGGCCATCCAGCTCTGTCACGACGACCTCGTGCTGCGCTTCCTGCACTCGACAAGTGCCGTTCCCGCTCCGGGGCGGAACTTCGCGCGCCGCGCTTGGTACACGAACTCCGCGCTCGTGGAAAACGAGGTGCTGTTCGCCGAGCCGGAGCGATTGCTGATGATGTGGGGGGCCGACTTCGCAACGGGCACCGTGAACCTGCACCTCGTCCACACCGTGGCTCCGTGGGACTTCGGGAAGCGTGCGCGGATTGACATGTTCGTCCCCGTCGACAGCGTCGAGGACTTCGAATCCGCGGTCTTCGACTCTCAGGATGAAGAGGATCTGGAGTCGCCCTCCCGTGAGGAGGCGGTCGAGGGAGAAGGCGATCAGAGTGTTTCTGCCTGAACGCATCACCGCGGCTCGGGAGTTGCTCAACGTCACTCAAGTCGACCTCGCTGAAGCTTCAGGGGTCAAGCAATCCGATGATCTCGATGGTGGAGACTCACCGCCGGGATTTCACCCCGTCTCTCGCTACCTCCTTCGCGGAGGCGATGAGCCTTCCCCTCGAGTTCTTCAAGGTGGCCACCCGGGCGACCGCCACTGTTCACTTCAGGAAGACGGCAACAGCGAGGGTGCGCGAGACGACGCGAACCCGAGGACTCTTCCATGAGGCGTTCCGCGTTACGGAGCGAATCCTTGATGGCAGCGGTTACCCGCGCCCCCTGCTTCCTGTGATTCAGGATGAAGATGGGGTGCTCTCGATAGCTCGAATTGAGGAGATCGCGGCCTCCACTCGGGACGCACTGGCGATTGCTCCGGATGTGCCGATCACCAACGTGATGCGGGCACTGGAGCGATCGGGTATCGCGGTCGCACCCTTGGGCTTCGACGACGCTGCTCTCGCTGGACACGATGGCGTTTCGTTCTCGGCCGGACGGGGTCAGGCCGCCTTGATCGGCTACATCGCAGCGAGCGGAGATCGCTCCCGCTTCACGCTCGCTCACGAGCTGGGTCACCTGGTCCTGCACTCCTTCCGTGCCTCATCGGATCCGGAACGGGAAGCCCATACTTTCGCAGGCGCGTTCCTCCTCCCGAGTGAGCCGGCGCGCACGCTGATCATGCCTGACGTAACGCTCGGTGATCTCGCTCGCGTGAAGGCGAGCTGGGGTATCTCTATCGCTGCTCTGGTCAAGCGAGGCGAGGCGACGGGCGCGCTGAGCAAGGACCGATCTACGACCCTCTGGCGGCAGATCTCTTCACGTGGGTGGCGAAAGCAGGAACCCGTCGAGGTGCGTCCCGAAACCCCGCGCTTGCTCTTCCGGTTGCTGCAGGCGCAGTACGGAGAGAACCCGTACTCATCGTCAGACATAGAGCACGACCTCGCGCTTCCAACGATGATGATTCGTGCCCTCGCGCCTCAGCCAGCCAAGGCGAATATCGATACGCCTCGCCCAGTTGCCCAGCTTCGGGCGCTCTGAAGCTGGTCCAGACTCCGCCAGGCCGACACCGCTGCTGTCCCCGTGGCGGAGTCTGATGCCGCTAATGTCGCCGGCATGACCGCGCAGCGCAAGTTCCGCTCTCTACACAGCCCTGAACAGGTTCCTCCCGGAACGAGGCTGAGTGTGTGTGCGAAGAACGCTGCGGCCGCTCGGACAAATATCGTCGCGTGCAGGTGAAGAACCCGGCGTATGGGGCGATTGGCAGGTGGTCAGTCGCCCGGCTACAACTGCATGAGTGTCTCCTCCCGCACCACCCGCATTTCGGCGGCCGAGTGCGAATACGCGGCCTCCAGGGCGGACGCGAGGAGGGGACGTCGCGATTATTCACGTACACCTATCAGCTCGTATCCTTTGGAGCTTGCGTCGCCGATGGCGCTCGCGTGCGGACGGATGCGGTGGCGCCGCCCGTCATTCAGAGTGTTCGATTCGATCTACCATGCCGAGAGCCTGCGACCGCAGCCATAGCGGGAGCCGCCGCGAACACGCCGATACTGACCAACGCACATCTACGGAGACACGCGCCCGCCGGCGAGCAGATCGGACACTAGCTGGCTGACGCAGGAAGATGTGCCCTCCGCCGAACCGTGTGTCGGCGGCAGTCGCGTGTTTCGCATGAGGAGACGTCGCACCTCGGGACGTGCGCCCTCCGCGATAGTCGGGACCTTGATCGGAACACTGAGGTTTATGAGCGCGTCGTACGGCGCGGCGATGCGAGCGAACTCCTCCGTTGAAGGCGATGTTGACGTTGCTCCCGTTCACGATGATCATGACCGGGCTCAACCAGTCGATGCAACACCGGCCTGTTGGCGCAACAGTAGCTGCTCGTTGAGGGCCTCCGCGGGAGTCATCCATCCGAGCGACTTGCGAGGGCGCGTGTTCAGCGCGAATGCGTCGACGGCTTGGCCTGCGCGGTCTCTGACCCACAACGCCATCTCCAATGCCTCCAGCGGCAGCTCGGTGGACATGCGGTTGGTGGTGCGCCAGCCGCCGATGCGCCGGGAGAACACGTCGGTCACGAACGCGGTGACGGTCATGCCCGACCGGGGCGCCACGTAGGTGAAGTCGACCACCCAGAACTGATTCGGCCGCTGTGCGGTGAACTGGCGCTGCACGCGGTGCGGGCGGACGGCAGCATGATCGGGGGCGGGTCGTGACGAGCTGCTTGCCCCGCCGGATGCCACGAAGCCCTTGGCGGCGCATGAGACGCTCGACGGCGCGGCGCGCCACGTCGATGCCCTGGCGGTGTAGCAGCCGCCAGATATTGCGGGCTCCGCCGATCCCGCGCCCCAGTAACAACTCACACGCTCACCGCCGTCGTTCATTGGCGCCATGACCGTGCCTGGACTAACGTTTGAGCGGGAGTGGCTCTCACTTCACGTGGGACCCCGAATGCAAGAGGAGCCGTCGGTGAGCGAAGATCCAGCGAGCCGCGACGTCGCTGCCGAGCGTGAGAAGCCGATCGGCCTGAGGGAGAGAGCCCGCCGAGAGCGCTACGCGCGGATCCGCAAGGCGGCCCAGGAGCTGTTCGCCGAGAAGGGATACAGCGCGGTCACGACCCGGGAGGTGGCCCAGCGTGCCGAGGTCGGCGAAGCGACGCTTTTCCGTTACATCGCCAACAAGGAGGAGTTGCTACTGCTCGTGGTGGGCGAGCGTGTCGACGCGCTCGTCGAGCAGGTGCTCGAGGCCGACCGCGCCACCGTCGCGGCCCCGCACAATCCCAGCGACGGTGAGTGGTACCTGGCCCGAATCTATGCGCTGTATGAGGCCCGCGTCGCCTACTTCCAATCCGATCCAGAGCACGTGGCGAACTACCTCAGCTACGGCCTGAAGTCCGATAACGCCCTGGGCGCGCAGAGCACGGCGAGCGGCGACCGCGTGATCAATCTCGTGCAGTCGATCCTCTCCTCGGCGCAGGCGGCCGGCGTGATCCGCGGCGACGTCGCGGCGAACATCGTGGCGCGCAACTGCAACGGGATCTACATCCACGAGATCCTGCGCATCCCGTCCCGACGACTCTCGGTAGAGGGGACGTGGGACCGGCTGCGCGAGCGCTTTGATGTCATGCTCCGACCACTGCTGATCGCCTCCTGACCGCTTCTGGTCGCGCCCTGCAAGCTCAGACTTGCGGATTGAGCTCTCACTTTCTAAAGTGATAGTGCGCTCCGACTGGAGTGCACGCTCAAAGAGGAGCAGTTGCTCCTCTCCGCGGGTCCATCTCAGCGAGAAGGAACGAGAGGCAGCAGTGGATCTTCACCCCGATGCCAAGGCCGGATCGATCGAGTTCAACGGCGCTCCCGTCGAATACGCCGACACCGGAGCGCCGGGAGACGAGCGCATCACGATCGTCCTCGTCCACGGGACGGGCGGCACCACCGCCACCCACTTCGGCACGCTCTATCCCATGCTGGCGGCGCGCCACCGCGTGATCGGCATCGACCTGCGCGTGGACGGGTCGACCACCCTGGACACGCTGGTCGCGCAGGTCGCGGCCCTCATCGAGGATCGCTCGGCGGGGCGGCCAATCCACCTCGTCGGCTACTCGCTCGGCGCCGTCGTGACCGCGGCGCTCGCCGGCCGCCACCAGCACCTCGTAGCCACGCTCACACTGATCGCCGGCTGGGTCGCCACCGACAAGCAACAGCGGCTCCGCCACAATGTGTGGCGCCACCACCACGAGGTCGGGGGTCGTTCGCTGCAGGAGTTCCAGACGCTCATGGCGCACAGCTCGCAGTTCCTGCGCTCGAAGTCCGACCATGACCTCGAAGCGATGATTGCGAGCCGCACCGTGCGCCCCGGCACTGACATCGAGATGGACATCAACGGGACCGTCGACGTCGCCGACGAAGTCGCCGCGATCACGGCTCCCACTCTCGTGATCGGCTGCCTCGACGACCAGATGGTCCCCATCCGTCACAGTCACATGCTGTTCGGCGGCATCCAAGACTCGCGACTCGCCGAGATCCCCTCAGGCCACGCCGTCACTGTCGAGCGCCCCGCGCAACTTTTCCAGCTCATCGACGCCTTCGTGCGTCAGCCCGATCGGCACGCGGCCGGCAGCACGATCCCCGCGCTGACCATCTGAGCCCGCGTCGCTCACAGCGACGAACGAACGAGACATGAACGAACGCGGCACCAAAGAACCTACGGAGGGAATGACATGACCGAGGCAGTTGACGCCACTCACCGCAGCGATGTGCTGATCATCGGAGCGGGCTTCGCGGGGGTCGGAGCGGCGATCCGGATCCTCCGCGAAACCGATCAGTCGGTCATCGTGCTCGAGAGGGGCCACACGGTAGGCGGCGCTTGGCGGGACAACACCTATCCAGGCGCGGAATGCGACGTGCCGTCGCACCTGTACTCTTACTCGTTCGACCTCAACCCCCGGTGGTCGAAGATGTTCGCGGGTCAGGCCGAGATCCTCGAGTACATCGAGCACGTGGCCAAGCGCGAGGGCGCGTGGGAGCACATCCGCTTCAACCACGCGGTGGACGAGATCCGCTGGGACGAGACGGCGCGGGTGTGGCGCGCCCAGGCCGACGGCGAGTGGTTCGAGGCCGCCGCGCTCATCATGGCTGTGGGGTACCTCTCAGACGAGAAGCTGCCGGACGTCGACGGAATCGACTCGTTCCAGGGCGACATCTTCCACTCGGCCCGGTGGGACCACTCGGTGCCACTTGAGGGCAGGCGAATCGCGGTCATCGGATCGGGCGCGAGCGCGATCCAAGTGATCCCCGAGGTCGCGAAGGTCGCCGGTCATCTCACGGTCGTCCAGCGTTCCGCGGCATATGTGACGCCGCGGCACGACAAGCAGTACACCGAAGCGGAGATGCGCATGTTCGAGCGGCGTCCCGAGATCATGGAGCAGATCCGCGCCGACCTGTTCTGGGCCAATGAGGAGCGGTACGCCCAGCGGCGTGGCACCCGGTCGCTCATCGAGACGGTGACCAGGAGCGCCCTCGACCACCTCCGGGCACAGGTTCCTCCGGGCGAGCTGCGCGAAAAGCTCACACCGGACTACACGATCGGCTGCAAGCGCATCCTCAAGTCAAACACGTACTACCCCGCGTTTCTGCGCGACAACGTGACGCTTGTCACAGGTGGCGCGCGGCAGATCGGGCCGAACTGGATCGCCGGTCCCGACGGCGTGCGCCACGAGGTAGACGTCATCATCGCCTGCACCGGCTTCGAGGCCACCGACATCCCCATGGCGTACAGCACGTTCGGTCGCGACGGCATCTCGCTGAAGCAGGCGTGGAACCGCGGCATGGAAGCCTACCGCACCACGGCAGTGCACGGATTCCCGAATCTGTGGTTCCTCAAGGGCCCGAATACGGGGCTCGGTCACAACTCGGCGATCTACATCGCCGAGGCGCAGATCGACTACGTGATCGACGCTCTGCGCGAGGTCAAGGACGGCAAGATCCTCGAGGTGCGCGCCGAGGCGCAGGAGGCGTACATGCAGGAGGTCGAGCGCCTCAGTGAGGGCACCGTATGGCTCTCCGGCGGCTGCTCAAGCTGGTATGTCGACCCGCGCAGCGGCCGACTGACCACGTTGTGGCCCGACTTCTCCTTCACCTTCCGCGAGTACAACAGCACCTTCGCGGACGACGCTTACGACGTCCGCGAGGTCGAGCTGGCAGGGGCCAGCGCGTGACCGCCGCGGAGGTCTCTGTCGTCACGGGAGCCTCGGGTGGCATCGGCACCGGCATCGTGAGGGCTCTGCTCGAACGCGGGGACCGCGTCGTGGCCGTCGACATCAGCGCCGACGCCCTCGAGCGCCTGCGCGCGGATATAGGCAAGACGGAAGGGCGGCTGATCGGCGTCGTCGCCGATGTCGCCGACGAGCGAGACTGGGACCGTGTGCGCGACGAGGCGAGCGCCGAATTCGGCGCGCCGACAGTCCTCGTGAACAACGCCGGCATCTCCCCTAAGCACGACGGGAGGAAGTTGCAGGGCGTCGACATCCCGCTCGTCGAGTGGGACGCCGTCGTCGCCGTGAACCTCACGGGCCCGTTCCTGGGTATCCGGGCCCTCGCGCCCGGCATGATCGAGGCCGGTCACGGACGCATCGTCAACATGTCCTCGGTTGCCGCCCGCTACGGCGGGCGCCTCGGCGCCGTCCACTACGCGGCCACCAAGACGGGACTGCTCGGCATCACCCGCGCGTTCGCGCACGAGTTGGCCTCGTCGGGCATCACCGTGAACGCCATCGCCGCGGGCCGCATCGGCACCGGCATGGCGGCCATGGTGAGCGACGATGTCAACCGCGACTACGCGAGCACCGTCCCGGTCGGCCGCCTCGGCACGGCCGAGGACATCGCCCACGCGGTGCGCTATCTCACCGATCCGGCTTCCGGCTTCGTCACCGGGATCACGCTTGATGTCAACGGCGGATCCCACATGCAGTGAGCGACGACGCTCGCCGCATCTCGCCCTACCCCGAAGGACACCCATGACCGCACACACTGACGAGCTGGCCGGACGCGTCGCGTTCGTTACAGGCGGGGCCAGCGGAATCGGCTACGAGACCGCGCTACGGCTCGCGGCCCGAGGCGCACGCCTGGCCCTCGTTGACCGCGACGCCGCGCAGGTAGCCGAGGCCGCCCGGCGGATCGGCGGAGGTCACCTCGGTATCGTCGCCGACGTGACCGACGTCGCATCGCTCGACACGGCCGTCACACGGGCCGTCGATACGCTCGGCGGGATTGACATCGTCGTCTCGAATGCCGGCGTCGGATCGGCCTCTACCGTACGCGCGTCGGACACCGACCACCTCACCCGGATCGTCGACATCAACCTGTCGGGCCAGATCCGCACCGTAAAGGCGACGCTGGAGTGGGTGATCGCCCGTCGCGGCTACATCGTGTTCACATGCTCGGCCGCCGTGCTCAAGAACACTCCCAAGTCGTCCGCGTACGCGGCAGCGAAGGCGGGTGTCGAGGCGTTCGCCGGCGCGCTGCGCATGGAGGCGGCCTCTCACGGCGTGGACGTCGGCGTGTTCTATCCCGGCTGGACGCGGACGCCGATGATTCATGGCAAGGCATCGCGCAGCGCCGATAGCAAGAGCTTGCCATGGCCGCTGAGTATCACGAGCGAGGTCGGGGACGTCGCCGACGCCTACGCCCAGGCCATCGTCGAGCGCGCACGGACCGCTTACTTCCCACGGATCCACCGCTACCTTCACTGGATCAGGCCGCTGTATACGAACGGCGCATGGGACCGCCGCCTTCGCGACGAGACGGCGCGCAACGTGGCGTCCTGGGAGGCCGACCTCCCCCCATACCGCGACCTCCTCCGAGCCGCCAACGACCGAGGGAAAGGAGTGAGCTGATGTGGGACCTCCTTGTGCTCGGCCTCATGGCGGGCGGAGTTCTGGCGCTCGTCGCGGTCGGGCTGACGCTCATCTTCGGCGTGATGGATGTCATGAACTTCGCGCACGGCGAGTTCGTCATGCTCGGAATGATGGGCACGACCGTGATCGTCACGGCGACGGGGATGAACCCGTATGTCGCGGGTCTGCTCGTGCTGCTCGCGTCGATCCCGGTCTCCTTCGCGATCTATCTGCTACTGATCCGGCGAGCGCTGGGTAAGTCGATCAACGTGCAGATCTTCGCCACCCTCGGCCTCAGCATCCTTCTTCAGGCTGCGGCGCTGATGGCATTCGGATCGCGCACGTTCGCCTACTCGGATGCCTTCGCCGAGACCCGCGTCGGCGTGCTCGGCGTCTCAGTGGAACTGGGACGCGTCATCGCCTTCGTGGGAGGTCTGGTGCTCGTGGTCGCGCTGCAGTTCTTCCTGCACGGCACGCACGCCGGCAAGTCGATCCGCGCGGTCGCCGAGGACAACTACGCCGCGCGCGTCGTGGGCCTGCGCATCGAGTGGGCCTACGCGGGCGTGTTCGTGCTGGGTACCGCGTTCGCCGTGGCCGCGGGGGTGCTCGTCTCGCCGTTCACGGCTGTGTCGTCCACCACAGGCCTCAGCTACGTGCTCACGAGCTTCGTGATCGTTGTGCTCGGGGGGTTCGGGTCGGTCTACGGAGCCCTGCTCGGAGGTCTGGCAGTGGGCATCGTCGAAACCTTCGCGGGTTACTACCTCGGCACGCAGTGGATGCAGGCATCCGCCTTCGTCCTGTTCGTCGTGATCCTGATCCTGCGTCCGCAGGGTCTGTTCGGGAAAAAGTCGCTCGACTCGGCGATGGTGGGAGGTTGATATGAAGCGGTTCGCACCGTACCTGCCGCTTATCGCGATCGCGGCGGCCCTGCTTCTGTACATCGCGATCGACCCGGGCCGGCTCATGCTGGATCTGCTCGTGACGATCCTCATCTTCGCGACGTTCGCCACGGCATGGAACATCGCCGGAGGCATGACCGGACTGTTCTCGCTCGGGCACGGCGCGCTGTTCGCGATCGGGGCCTTCGGCACCACACTGCTGCGCCTGAACCTGGGCCTGCCGACGTTCGCGGCAATCCTCGCGTCCGCCGCGATCGCGGTCGTGGTGGCGCTGTTCATCGGGGCTATGAGTGTGCGCCTGCGCGGCCACTACTTCGGCCTGGCCACCCTGGGCCTCAGCGTCATCATGTTCATCGCGCTGCAGAACTTCTCGGACATTACGGGCGGCGACGAGGGCATCTCGATCCCGCGGGAGCCGGAACCCCGAGAGCTGATCTTCGGCTCGAAGGCGGAATACGCCTACGTGGCGCTGATCCTCTACGCCGTCACAGCTCTCGTGGTGATCATGCTGCGCCGCTCGAAGCTCGGCTACCAGATGCGCGCGGTGAAGGAGGACGAGATCAGCGCTCGTTCAATAGGCATCCCGGCCGTGCGGGTCAAGCTCACCGCCCTCGCGGTTTCCGGCTTCTTTTCCGCGGTCGCCGGAGCGATGTTCGCCCAGTTCACGTTGTACATCACGCCCGCCAACGCGGGATCGGTCGATGTCTCGTGGGAGCCGGCGCTGATGGCCATCATCGGCGGCATGGGCACGGTCTTCGGGCCGCTGCTCGGCTCCGTGATCATCACGATGATGGAGCACCTCGTCGTCGATGCGGTCGGCGCGTCGATCCCCGGCCTGTCGTCATTCATCTACGGCGCGTTGCTCATCGTCTGCATCCTGCTCATCCCCAACGGGGTGCTCGGCCTGCTCAAGCGGGGCGCCGAGTGGCTGCTGCGCAAGATGACAGGCAGGCCGCAGCCCGCCGGTCGCATCGACACCGAGGTCGTCCGGGTTCCCATCCTCGAACGGCGGGACGAAGACGAAGACGAAGATGAAGACCGCGGCGTGGACCTCGTCGCGACGGACGGGGCTGGCAGGGAGGGGCACGCATGACAAACGCCATCCTCGAGGTGGAGGCCGTGAGCATCTCGCTCGGCGGTCTGCAGATCCTCGACAACGTGAGCCTCACCGCCGGCCGCGGCGCGATCACCGGCGTGATCGGCCCGAACGGTGCCGGCAAGACCACGCTGTTCAACATCGTCTCGGGCTTCATGAAGCCGACAGGGGGCAGCGTGCACTTCGACGGCACGAAGCTCATCGGCATGCCGCCGGAGAAGATTGCCAAGCGCGGCCTCACCCGCACCTTCCAGAAAGTGCGCGGCCTTCCCGACGCCACCGTACGGGAGAACGTGCTGATCGGGGCGCTGAACCGTCACAGCACCGTGTCCGCCGCGGAGGCCGTCGTAGATCGCCTCCTCGACGAGCTCCGGCTCGACCGCTACCGGGACGCCAACGCGGGCGCCCTGCCTATCGGTCTGCGCAAACGGCTCGAGGTGGCCCGCGTGCTCGCGGCGGAGCCGTCACTCGTGCTGCTCGATGAGGTCATGGGCGGTCTCGTCCCTTCGGAGATCGAGGAGATGATGGCGCTCATCCGCGCACTCGCGGACGACGGCATCTCGGTGATCCTCATCGAGCACCACATGAAGGCCGTTATGGGCCTGTCCGACCACGTCTACGTGCTGGAACGCGGACGGAACCTTGCCGACGGCCCTCCCGCTGAGGTCACACGGGATCCCGCGGTCATGACTGCTTACCTCGGAGAGGGATTCGACCATGCTGCACATTGAGAGCCTCGCCGTCTCGTATGGCCGCGCGAAGGTGCTCTTCGACGTCAACCTTCGTGTGGAGCAGGGCGAGATCGTCACCCTCCTGGGAGGAAACGGCGTCGGCAAGACCACCACGCTGAAGGCGATCTCGGGACTCGTCAAGCCCCGCAGCGGCTCCATCATGTTCGACGGCACGCAGATAGCGGGGGCACCAAGTCACCACATTGCGCGACTCGGGATCGCTCACTCGCCCGAAGGGCGGCGGCTGTTCGGCAACCTGTCGGTCCAGGAGAACCTGGAGCTCGGCGCCGTCACGACGCGGGCGCGTCGCGTCGCAGATCAGACGCTCCGTCAGATGTTCCGTATGTTCCCAATTCTGGAGGAGCGGCGTAAGCAGCACGCCGGTCTCCTCTCCGGGGGACAGCAGCAGATGGTCGCCATCGCGCGTGCCCTCATGGCCAAGCCCAAGTTGCTCGTCCTCGATGAGCCGTCGCTCGGACTCGCGCCGAAGATCGTCACCGAGGTGTTCGAGGCGATCTCCACGCTGCGCGAGGAGGGCATGACCGTGTTGCTCGTGGAGCAGAACGTCGCACAGGCGCTCAGCGTGGCCGACCGCGGCTACGTGCTCGAAGAGGGAGAGACCGCCGTCGAGGGCGACGCGCAAGAGCTGCTCGCCGACCGGCAACTCCAAGAGGCATATCTCGGTATCTGAATCACACCACTGTCGCTTCAACGACGAAACGAAAGGTAACCCATGAACACCAAGCTCAAGGCCAGCATCGCGCTCGCGCTGAGCGCCGCGACGGCCGTCTCGCTCGCTGGCTGCGCGAACGGATCCGGCGGGGCCGGCGGAGAAGGCGATGAGATCGTGATCGGCCGGCTGCTGCCGCTCACCGGTACGCTGGCTGGCACCGGCACCCGCGTCGCAAACGGCTCCGAGATCGCGCGCCAGATCATCAACGAGGAGGGCGGGATCGACGGCCGTCAGGTCGTGTTCGAGGACGTCGACGCCCCGGACGACGACGCCGCGCGTCAGGGCGCAGAGCGCCTGCTCAACGAAGGCATCGACAAGGTGCTCGGCACATTCGGGTCGTCGCTGGCGCTTGCAGCGATCCCCGTGATCACAGGGGAGGGCGGTCTGTACTGGGAGACCGGGGCATCTGCCGTGGGCATCACGGACGGCACCTACGACAACGTCTACCGCACCTCCCAGAACGCCGGCGACATCGGCACCGACGCTGTAGCGTACGCCACCGAGGTGCTGTCGGAGACCCTCGCCGTTGACCCGGCCGAGATGACCGTCGCCTGGGCGGGCGTGAACAACTCGTACGGTGAGGACGTGCTGGCGGGCGTCAAAGAGAGCGCCGCAGAGCACAACCTGGACGTCGTCCTGGAGGCCGCATATCCCACCGATGCGAGCGACCTGTCGAACGTCGCGTTGCAGATCCGCGACGCGAATCCCACCGTGCTGGTGCTCACCAGCTATGACGCCGACGCCGCGGCTTTGGCCCGCGCCATGCGCTCGCAGGACATCACTCCGCCGGTCATCATCGGCTCCGGCGGCGGCCACGTGAACGAGGCGTGGATCGAGGCCATGGGCGATAGCGGCAATGGTTTCTTTAACGTCGGCTTCTCGGGACAGACGGGCGTCGAGGGCCTATCGGACGCGGCGCAGAAGCACTACGCGGAGTTCTACGAGCGCTACGCCGAAGAACACGACGGCGCCGAGCCGGGCGCGTTCGATATGAACGGTTTCGTGGGCGCCATGTCGCTGTTCGAGGTCATGAAGGCCGCAGACGACTTGAGCGCTGCGGGCGTCGCCGCCGCCGCCGACGAGATCGACATTGCCGAGCGCGAGTTCGCCGACGGGCAGGGTCTGAGCTTCGACGAGAACGGCCAGAACGAGCGCGCTGTGTTCTTCGTCAGCCAGTGGCAGGACGGCAAGGTCGTGCCGGTATTCCCGACCGACATCGCCGTGTCCGAGCCAATCGACGTCCCGTTGCCCGGCTGGGACGAGGACCGCTGATCTGTCGGGCGCGGAGAGAGGCGGCATCCATGGGCCAGACGATCATCGATCTCACCCTCGTCATCGAGGAGGGCATGCCGGGCCACGCGACGCACGGTCGCACGCCGGTGCGGCTCGCGGGATCCCTCAATCACTGGGCATACGCGGCTACTGAGCGGCGTAATCCCTATGACGGTCGCCGCCTCTCTTTCCAGAACGAGCAGTGGGTGCTGAACGGCAACACCGGCACTCACATGGACGCGCCGTGGCATGCGAACCCAGACACAATGCTCTCGGCCGAGCGTGTGCCCATCGAATGCGGGTTTGGCCCAGCGGTGTGGCTCGACTGCACCGCAGCCTGCACGCCGCGTGGCGTGATCACGCCGGAGCTTCTCGAGGCCGCTGAGGCGGCATCGGGAGAGCGCATCCAGCGCGGGGACATCGTCCTCCTGCACACCGGGTGGTCGCGGTTCATCACGTCGGACAAGGAGCGTTACCTCACGGAGCACCCCGGCCTCAGCAAAGAGGCCGGGGAATGGCTACGCGCAAAGGGGATCCGGACCCTCGGGATCGACACCCCCACGCCCGAGACCCCGGAAGGCGGTTACAGCGCCCCGATCCACATGAACTTCCTTCGGCCCGAGTCACTGGGACTGCAACCCGACGACTTCGTCGCGATCATCGAGAACCTCGTGAACATAGATCGGATCACCACGCACCGCTTCCAGTTCATCGGCATGCCGCTGCCCCTCAGCGGATCGAGCGCGAGCCCGATCCGAGCGATCGCTGTGGTCGACACCTGACGACACCATCCATCGACAGCTGCTTGCTCACCCGGTCAAGAAACCGCTCCGTCGCTTCGCGGACATCTTGGATGAACGCGCGCTGTCGTTCTATGACATTTCGATAATCGAATCGCCCGCTTGAGGGTTAACTCCGATCGGATTACACTCTCAATATGCGCGTTAACCTCGTAGTTGAAGGAAGCGCTGAGGCGGCAGCCGTGAAACGGCGGGAAGAGAGGAACGGAGCATCGTGCGCATTACCGGCGCCGTCTTGACGGCTTCAGGGCGGGATAGGCCCTATTCGACGAGCAGGCCACTGGAAATCACCGAGCTGGAGCTAGAGGAGCCGGGGCCCGGTGAGATCAGGCTCCGGATGGAGACTGCAGGTGTGTGTCATTCCGATCTGTCCGTGGTCGACGGGAACCGACCCCGCCCGCTGCCCATGCTTCTGGGCCATGAAGGCGCCGGGATCGTTGAACGCGTCGGCGAGTCGGTTACAGGCTTGGTGCCGGGAGATCGCGTATCCACGGTATTCCTACCCCGTTGCGGCGCCTGCGCCAGCTGCCTGACCGACGGCTTGTTGCCCTGCATTCCGGGGACACGCACGAACACGGAGGGGGTGCTCCCTTCCGGAACAAGTCGAATATATCGCGCCGGGGAACCAGTGCATCATCATCTCGGCGTCTCAGCCTTCGCCACCCACGCGGTCGTCGACCAGCGCTCCGTCGTGCGTGTCAGCCCGGATGTCCCCCCTGCAGTGGCCGCAGTACTTGGCTGCGCCGTCCTGACCGGCGGCGGTGCCGTTATTAATGCCGCTCGGTTGCGGCCCGGAGATGACATCGCGATCGTCGGTCTCGGCGGCGTGGGCATGGCGGCAGCCCTCGTCGCGAGCGCCATCACGCGTAGCGCCGGCGGAAGGGTGATAGGAGTCGACGCGAACCCCGCCAAGCACCAGGCGGCCAGCGCGTACGGCATCGACGAGGCACTTACCCCTGAGGAAGCCATCGCATCGGAGCTTCGGCTGCCTGCAGTGATCGAGGCCGCCGGACACCCGCGGGCGTTCGAGACGGCCGTTTCGCTCACCGCACCCGGCGGTGTCACGGTCACGGCGGGACTGCCGTCACCCGACGCACGTTCATCGATATCACCCCTGGACATCACAGCCGGGGCGCGGCGGATCGTCGGCTCCTACCTGGGCTCGTCGGTGCCGTCGCGCGACATCCCGTTCTACGAAGGCCTGTGGCGCGAAGGGCGACTCCCCCTCGAGCTCTTGGCGACGGCTTCGGTTCCGCTAGAGGAGATAAACTCAGCACTCGACGTTCTCGCCGACGGCGCCGCGATCCGTCAGATGATCCTATTCGATGAGACGCGGTCATGAGATTCGACTTCGGCCAGCCTGCCGATGGGCTCATCCAGTTCGCCTACGTTGTTGCTGACCTCGAAGCCTCCGTAGCCGAGTGGACGAGCATCGCGAACGTCGGCCCGTGGTTTCTCCGCGGACCTTTTTGGACGAACGCACGCTATCGGGGCCGGCCCTCTTCTAACCACCTCTATGTCGGGCAGGCGTACTCCGGGAACACCATGCTCGAACTCATCCAGCAGCTCGATGACTCCCCGTCTGTGTACCGGGAGGTCGTCGAGCAGCGGGGCTACGGCTTTCATCACACCGGGATCGGCACGCTCGACTATGAGGGGCAGGTCGCTCGTCATGAAAGCCAGGGGTTCGAGACAGCATATGAAAGCACACTTCCCACGGGTGCCCGACTGAGCTACTTCGATACCGGACGTCCGCTGGGAGGAATGCTGGAGATCGTCGAGATCACGCCCGCCCAAGAGGCCGTGTACTCAAACGTGTACCGCGCGGCCCAAGGATGGGACGGCAGCGCGCCGATTCGGAAACATTAGTCAAATCGCTCCGTCCCGCGATCCCGGCGGCAACAGCCGCGGCCCAGACCACGCAGGAAGAGCGCCGGCTTCGGGGAGCCGGTTCGTCTAGCGCAGAGCAGCGTACTGCGGACCCGGCTTTCGAATGTTACGTGGCGCCGGCGACGTCGACGAGTGCACCCATTGGAGCTCGGTCGGCATCTTCGGAATCTCCCGCGGCCCGACGCGAATAGACATCGGTCACGGACGCCATGAACGCCGTGCCCCATCAGTCCGGCGTATAGAGAGTCGAGGACCCGGAGCGGATCATTGTGCCCCGACGGTCGTGTCGTCGCGGCGACCGGCTTGCCGGTGACTCGATTCGATCGGCGGGAGCCGGCTCAGGCGGCAGCAGACCAGAACCGTGTGGTCCGTCAACGAGAACTGCGCTAGGGCGTGTCTCATAACCGTTTGAGCCAGATGGTGATCGCTCGAAGGAGTTGAGTCCCGCATAGTGGTGTAGCGCACGGTGGTCCGGCTCGTCGCTTACGACATAGACGCGGTCACCGTGTGATCCTTCGAGGAAACTCTCACATCCCACTCGAACGGAATCATCACGATGACCCGGACCGGCGCGAAGTCCCCGAAGACGGCGCACTTCCTGCACGGCGATGGGCTCCTCGCCGCGGCGGGGCTGACCTGGACCGCCGACGTCGACGGGCAGCGGCGGCGCGTGTTCGTCGTCATCACCCGCGAGGCACGGGATGCCGGCGGGGAGATCCACGACAGGATGCCGGCGTTCCTCGAGCGGGATCTCTGGGACGAGTGGCTGAGCCCGGCGCCGCTGACGGTGAAGGGCGATGCCGCGGCATCGAAGAGCAACCGGACGAATCTGCTGCTGGCACTCGACGCGAGCTCGGCCGCGATCGCGTCGACGATCCGCACGCACGTCGTCGACTCCAAGGTGAACAACACCCGCACGGTGGATCCCGGCGACCCCACTCTGATCGAGCCGATCGGCTCCTGACGTCCGAGGGAGCGGCTATCGTCCTGGGCAAGAGGCCGGGTCCGTGCCGGCCGGTTCGCGAGGGGATGCCATGCGGAGGTACATCGACGACGCGCCGGAGGGAGTGGTCGTCTATGCGTCGGCCGTGGACTTCACCGATGAGGACCGCTCGAGGATCAGCGGCTTCGGCATCCCGGGTGACGCCGGCGGATACGACGCCATCGAGCCCGTGCTGCACGAGGACGGCTCCCAGTGGCGCGTGAGCGTCCTCGACAGCACGGTGTACGCGGTGCTGCGCCGACACGTGCACGCGGACCGATACACGTTCGCCGGGCCGCTGTGGGTGATCGCGACCCTCCCCGCCGGGCACCAGTACCTCTCGCATCACCTGCGCCCCAGCGCGGCCGAGTACTTCCGGGATCTCGAGTCCCGCTACCGCAACAAGCCCGACGGTCTTGTCGACGTCGTGCGGGAGATCCAGGCGTGGGCCGGAACCCTCTCCCCCGTCGCGAGCGTGTACTGAGCCGCGGCGCTGCGTGGACGTCTTCGATCTGGCCACTCAGCCGCGATGTCCGGAGTGCTCGGGAGTGCTGCACACGGTGCCGGGTGGATTCGTCTGCCGCGGCTGCAACGCGGCCTACTCGGACCGCGTGATCCAGCTGCGGCCCCGGTCGTGACCTGCGTCCGTCACAACCCGACGGTGCGTCCCTTCTGCGCTTCGTCATAGCGGGCGACCTGGACCTGCACGCGGCCGTCCTCGAGCGGGGTGACCCTGGTCTGCAGCCGGCCGAGCTCGGCCAGAGCGCGGATCCGCTTGTTGAGGATGTCGTTGGCGGCGACGTAGGCGCGCTGCTTCTTCTCGCCCGGGTACGCCCGCCAGGTGACCCACTCCCCCGGGGCCGCGTTGAGGAGCACCTGCGCTTTCGCGCGCGCGCGGGCCCGGGGTGACGGCTCGACCCACTCCTGTGATCCGTCGTCGATCACGACGTCGGGATCGAGAGCGTGCGGGTCGGCGCGGTACTGCTCCAGCTGCGGGCCCTTGCGGCGTGCGTCGAGGCGTCCGATCACGCCCTCTCGGATCGCCTCCCGGGCTGCAGCGTCCGACAGCGGCGAGTACGTGAGCTCCTGCTCGCCGTAGTAGTCGTGGGCGAGGCCCCGGTTGCGGTGGAACTTGCCGGTGTTGGGCACGTACACGTACAGGCGGCCGGCGTCGGATTCGTGCGCGATCCAGAGCTTCCGGTCGTCTTCGGTCACGAGGAGCAGGCTCATGGTCGGCGTCCCTTCTTGGGCTTGTCATAGGGGTTGGGGTAGCTCTTCGCGACGACGTCGACGCCGAGCAGTTTCTGCTGCCCGGTCAGCCCCCGTGGGATGGGGATCTGCGACCAGGCGCCGACCATCCCGTGGTGCGCTGCGGCGCGTTCTTCCCAGGGGTGGTCGTCGTCGCGCGCGATCTCGTAGGCCTCATGCCAGCGGGTTTTGGTCTGGATGCCCTGCTCGGAGTGGAACTGGACTTCGATCTCCTGCTGCGTGCCGGGGTGGCGCAGCACGGCATGCAGGCCCTTGTAGGGGTTCCCGTCGACGTAGGAGTGCTCGACCTCGAGCAGCTCCCACCCGCGGGACTTGAGGTTGCGCAGCGTGTCACGTGCCATCGGGAGCACCTCGTCCGATGTCGGGGCGACGCTGGTGTAGCGCAGCAGGTCGGTGATCTTCTCGCTCACGTCGTACGGGTTCAGGTCGGGGTACCGCTCGGCTTTGCGGTTGATCTTGGCCGCGAGGGATCCGGGCGACTTCATCCGGAACTGCAGCCCATCGGGTCGGCATCCGTCCGGGATCGACGCCAGGACGTCGCCGGTGACCTCCGGCTCCGCCTCGGCCAGGTACCGCAGTGAGGCGATCGTCGCGCCGGCGACCTGGTCTCCGTACTTGGCGTACAGCTCGGCCGACGTCGGAGAGCCGTCCCACTCGACAGCCGGCAGTGATTCGTCCGGGGCGGGCAGCAGCTGCGCGAGGGTCACCTGCCGCAACCGGCGATGGTCCCTGCATCGGCGCCCGCCCTCTCCGCATGACCTACACACCTCCGCCGAGCCGCTCTCGCGCGAGGTCGTACTTCGCGATCAGGCGGGCTCGGGTCGGCGGGTCCAGGGCCGCCAGGCGGCCAGGGTCGCTGTTGTCGGCGAGGTCGGCCATCTTCACGGCGCGCGCCAGCGGGTTCGCGGCGACCCGGTCGTAGTACGCGGGCTTGTCCTCGCCGGGGCGCTTGGTGATGGCGTCGACGGCGTCGACGACGTCCTCGGGGAACTGCTGCCGCAGCTGGTCGAGGGTGACCGGGGTGTCCTCGACGACGTCGTGGAGCCAGGCGATCGCCTCGAGCGTGGCGTTGCCAGCGACCCGGCCGGCGACGCGCGCCGGGTGCGTGAGGTAGGGCTGGCCGGCCTTGTCGACCTGCCCCTCGTGGGCGGCGGCCGCGAGGCTCCTCGCCTGCTCCACAATCGCTCCGTTCACACTTTCATCATAGTTCGTCATAGTGAATCGCGGTACCCCTTCTCGCTCGCAGTTCCAGGCCCAGTGGCGTCCCTTCTCCACGCTGTCATAGCGATGAGCGGCGGGGCCGAGCTCGTGAGCCCTGGAGCGTGAGAAGTGCTCCCGCACCCCCTCTGGAGTCGCGCCGCAGCCGGGTGAAGCGACGAGCCGTGGCCGGCTCTCCTGAACCTCTGGCCACCCCCGTGACACCGCGGCGAACAGTCCTGGAACTTTGGCCATCTGTGGTGACGATGTCCGGTGTCAGTGAAGTTGTCGTTGGTGCCATTGATTTTGTGGTTGAGATCCGCAGAATCCCAATGCGAGGAACCGGAGAGCTACTGACCCATCTAAAGATCCCGTGCCACCGATAGTGTCGTTTGCCGGAGATTGGCAAAGGGAACCACGGGCCGTTTCGAATTCGTCTCCCCTGATGAAGCTCACGCGTCGGTCGGGAGCGTTGCGTTTGGCGTCGGCTCCTAGACTGCAACGGTGAAGCACGCGAGGTTCGGGGTCGTCATTGCCGCTTTCGGAATCACCGTCACACTGGTGGGATGCACCGCGTCGCCGACGACCTCCTCGTCTCCGACTCCGACTCCGACTCCGCGCCACAGCACCTCAGCACAGGAAGCGCCGACCGCTCCAGCCGACCTGGTTGAGGAGGATACCGAGGCCGTCGTCGAGCCCGGCCCGTGCGACGCCGCCGTCTATCCTGACGAGGTGTCCGATCCGAGCGAGGTCGAGCAGCTCGCCGGTGACACACTCGCGGTCCCGTTCGATCGCGGCCCGATGCCTCATGCAACTGGTGAGACCATCGTCGACGAGGATGGTGTTCCGGTTGCCTACGTCGTCGCCGCAGACGACGTCCTCGACACGGTCGGCGCTCGGCTCTGTGTCACCGAGATTTGGATGCACTGGGTCAACGCCGTGCGACGCGACAGCGATGAGCTGTTCGTCGGTGACACCATCAATCTTGACGCTCACACCATCCTGAGTGTCGGTGATCAGAACGGCATCGTGCACGACAACCCGCTCCCAGAAGGATTCGTCCTCCCCCCGCAGCGTTGAGCTGCGGTAACGCGAGGTTTGGCGGTCCGAGGACATAGTTCATGTTGTCGGCCCACAAGCTGCGGACGCCGGACGGTCGGTTGTCTAGACGAGGCTTGATGACATTGGCGCACCACGCAGGACAAACCCGGGTGCTCGCGAGCCCGCCCACACGACAACGCCAGCGGCCAGTAGCGCGATAACGAGTCCAATCGAATGCCCGGCGAGCGATAGAGCGCCGCGCTCCGGCAGCAGGAATCCATAAGGCACCCACCCATCCGTAGCTCCGCGCATGAGAACGACAGTCAGCCAGGCGAGCGGGTAGAGCAGGACGAGCCACAACTGGCCCCACGGCAAAAGGCGACGGTCTCCGACGATCAACCAGTCGACCAAGACGAGGAAGGGGAAGCACACGTGCAGGATCCCACTCACCCAGGCGGGCGCCGTTCCAGTCCCGGGTACAAGCACGTTGTAGATCTAGCGGGAGGCGGCCTGGAGATAGGTCAGCACGGCTCTGACTCGGCGGTTGTCCTCGACAGGGCTGAGGCCGAGCTTGCTGAAGATGTTGCCGATGTGCTTGCTCACGGCGGCGTCCGAGAGGGTGAGTGTGCTGGCGATGGCGGCATTGGATTGGCCGTCCGCCATCAGTGCCAGCACTTCTCGTTCTCGGGTCGTGAGGCTGTCGAGCGGTCCCGGCCGCGAGCCTCCGAGAAGGTGCTGCACCACGTCGGGGTCGATGACCGTCCCACCGGATGCGACGGTTTCGAGGGCCGCGGCGAAGTCGCGGACCCTGTTCACGCGGTCTTTGAGCAGGTAGCCGATCGCACCTTCGGGGAGGGTGAGCAGTTCACGAGCGTAGGTGTCGGCGATGTACTGCGAGAGCACCATGATCGGCTGCGTCGGATGCGCGGCTCGGATATCGAGAGCGGCACCGAGACCGTCATCGCTATTGCCGGGAGGCATCCGAACATCGGTGAGGACGAGATCGGGCGGCTCGTTCACGTCCGCAAGGTGCTCGAATGTCGCAAGCAACTCGGGGGCGGTTTGCGCGGTCGCGGCGATGGTGTGCCCGAGCCGTTCCAGGAGGGCGGTCAGTGCCTCGCGCAACAGCGCGGAGTCCTCAGCGAGCAGCAGGCGCATCGCGCTCGATCCTCTCCGTGAGGATCGGCAGGGTCATGTGCAAGGTCGTGGGTCCACCGGGCAAGCTGATGATGGTGAATCGCCCGCCGAGTGTTTCAGCGCGCTCACGCAGGCCGCGTAGCCCTGTGCCGGCGTTCTCGTCGGCTCCGCCGCCGCCGTTGTCGGTGACGACGACGATGAGCGCGTCGTCCTCTATGCCGGCCCGCACGGTTAGCCGGCTCGCGTCGGTGTGTTTCGCGGCGTTGCTGATCGCCTCGGTGACGAGGTAGTAGGCGGCGGTCTCCACCGGGGCCGGCAGTCGGCCGAACGCGGCCACGTGGAGGCTGAGTGGGACGGGGGTGCGGTCGGCCAGCTCGTCCAGAGCAGCGCGGAGCCCGTGATCGGTGAGCACGGCGGGGTGGATGCCGCGGACTGTGTTGCGGAGCGTCGCCATTGCATGCTCCGCCTGCCCCTGGGCGGCGTCGAGCGCGTCGCGGGCCAGGGCCGCGTCGGTGCCTTGCGCGGTGAGGTCGTCGAGTTCGAGGCTGACCATGCCGAGCCGGGCGGCGAGGGTGACGAGTTCCTGCTGCACGCCGTCGTGCAGGTCGCGCTCGATGCGTCGCCGCTCGGCCTCGAATGCCGCGACGAGCGCGGCCCGCGACTGGACGAGCCGTTCCACATTGCGGGCGAGCTCGCGCTGCCGAGGACCGCACAGCACGCGCAGCAGCGACGCCTGGCCCGCGGCGAGCACGGCGTTGACATAGGCGAACAGGCACACCGCGAGCAGCGCGATCGGGATGACCGGCCACCAGTTGTCCGGCCCGACGATGATCCGGACGTCCGCGAAGAGATTGATCTGAGCGGGGCCGCGCGATCCTGACACTCCGATGAAGACGAACACGACGAGGCACAGACCTTGGACGAACAGGACGGCGAGCGCGATCCAACCGAGCACGAGGTCGAGCAGAAGGGCTGCTGTCTCCCGCCAGGTCGCCCCTTCCGCCACGCGGACGGCTAGCCAGATGTGCCGCTGGTCCCGTGAGAGCGGGACATGGCCGGACGTCTGGCGAGGGAAACCGAGCAGGTGGGTGCGGCGACGTTCGAGCGCACCGATGACGATGCCCCACAGCGGTAGGAGCAGCAGAGTGACGATGGTGACCGGCAGCAGAAGGAATCCGATCGCTGCGCTCGACAGAACGTAGACGAGCGTGCGCCAGGGCCATCTACCGAGCAGGAACCGCCACGGCGGGCGCATCAGCGCGTGCCATACGGTTGCCGGTCTCATGCATTCCAGCCTACGGACGCGCCCGTGGCCACGGGTGGCCGCCCGCCGAAGAGTGGAGCCAGCTCTACCTCGACTCTCCACTCTGCTCCATCGCATCGGTCGCCTCGGTCGCGTCAGATGGAGGACGTGACTGAATCGCTCATCCATGCCGAGAACCTGCACAAGACCTTCTCCTCGGCCGGGGTGAAGGAGCCCCGCGTGCCAGTGCTTCGCGGGATCTCCCTCGATGTGCAGCCGGGCGAGATGGTGAGCATCGTCGGGCCGTCCGGCTCCGGCAAGTCCACGCTTCTCTACTGCCTGTCCGGGCTCGAACCGGCCGACTCCGGCGTGGTGCGGCTCGCCGGGCGCGAACTCGGCACCCTCGGACGTGGCGCTCTCGCGACCCTGCGCCGCAAGCATGTCGGCTTCGTGTTCCAGTCCTTCAACCTGATCCCCTCATTGACCGCGCGCGAGAACATCGCCCTGCCCGCTCGCCTCGCTCGTCGCCGCGCGAATCGCGCAAGCATCGACCGCGCGTTAGCCGACGTGGGGCTGGCCGACCGCGGCGGCCACCGCCCTGGACAGCTCTCGGGCGGTCAGCAGCAGCGCGTCGCCATCGCCCGCGTGCTCGCTATGCGCCCCGATATCGTGTTCGCTGACGAACCCACCGGCTCGCTCGACACCGCTACCGGCTCCGACGTACTCCGGCTCCTGCGCGCAGCAGCCGGCGACGGCCGCTCGGTCGTCGTAGTCACCCACGACCTGGAAGCCGCCGCGCTCGCAGACCGGGTGCTCGTGCTCCGAGACGGTCTCATCCACAGCGAGCTGCGGCGTCCCACGCCGGAACAGGTGCTCGAAGCGATCACACTCGCCGGGGCAGCCGCATGATGCGCCTCGTGCTGTCCGATCTGGCAGCTCACGCGCGTGTGTGGCTCGGCGTCCTTGCTGTGACGATCGCCACCGGCGTCGTAGGCGCGATCGCGGCCGGGCTCATCGAGACCGGCATCGTCCACGGCGGGCGCGTGCAAGAGGGACTATCCAGCACCAGCGCAGCCGTCATCATGTTCACCGCCGTCACCGCGCTCATCGTGCTCGGCTCCACGGCAAACCTGACGGTTGCTCTGCAACAGCGCAGCTACGCCCTCTGGCAACTGGTCGGCATCCGACCTGCCCTCGTCGCCCTGGTCGTGCTCACCCAACTCGGGATCGTCGGCGCTCTCGGCGCGCTGGTCGGCTGTCTTGTCGCCTTGCCGGTATTCCCTCCGCTCTTCGTCTGGGCGTTCCGCGAGTGGCCAGACATGCACGGCATCAGCCTGCACCTCGGCACCATCAGCGTGCTCGTCGTGGTCGCCACGATCACGGTCGTCGTGCTGCTCGGTGGACTGCGGGGGGCGCGGCGCGCCAGCCACACGCCGCCGATCGAGGCGCTGCGCGACCCCGAGCCACCCCAAATCAAGATCGGGTGGCTCCGCATCGTGCTCACCGCTCTCCTTCTCGGAGGGATCGTCGCGCTGGCGCTGACCCTCGACGGCAACGCCTCGATATCCGCGTTCTCAGGTCAAGCCGTTTTGCTCACGCCCCTCATCGCCGCCGCGCTCGCCGCAGCAGGCCCGCTCGTCTTCCCTCTTGTCCTGCGAGCCTGGACGTCACTCCTCCCCGCCGAGGCATCTGCATCCTGGTTCCTCGCCCGCAACTCCGCCCGCTACCGGCTCAGCCAATCCAGCGCCGCGATCAGCCCTCTCATGGTCGCGATCGCCCTCGCCGGCGGCCTCTACACCACCGGCGCGACCCTCGCCGCGGCGCAAGCCGCGCGGAGTGGCAGCAGCGAAGGATTCGACCTCGCCCCAGAAGGGGTCGTGATCCTGCTCGGCGGCCCGCTCCTGCTCTCAGCCGTCGCCGCCGCCGCGACCGTGTTCATGTCCGGCCACGCCCGCGAACGAGAGTTCGCCCTTATCCAAGCCGCCGGTTCGACACATGAAGCGATCACGCTTACCGCAGTCTGGGAGGCCGTGATCTATGCCGCTACCGCGGCCATCCTCGGCACCGCCGCGACCGTCATCGGCGGATTCATCATCGCCGCCAAGCTCTCCCTGCCCGTCCCCGTCGTGTCGTTCGCAACCCTGGGACTGATCGCAGGCGGTGGACTCGTGCTCATCCTCGCCGCGACCGTCGCGCCAACGGCAGCCGCACTCCGCCACGAGATACCACGCACGCTCGCAGTCGAATAGAGCTATGTCGACAGCAGCGAAGTGCGGCCCATCCGATACCTGCTGCAAGCGTCGCGAGGCTCGGGTCCGCAATGCCCGAAGCGGCTTGCGGACCCGAGCACCGAGACGCACAATCTCGCATCGGATGCGCCCGCCGACGCGCCCGTGGCGCGCTGAAAAGTGCTTACTCAGGTGCTAGCGGTCATGTAGGTGCGCGTACCAGCATGTAGTTATCCACAGGCCGCCCCTCGAACTGCCCTGTATTTATGGGCCTGAACGCCGATTCGTGATCCTGTGGGCGAGGGGGTCGAGTGCAGTTCAAGTCCCCCCTCGCGCACAGAACGAAGAAGGCCCCGGATTCGTCCGGGGCCTTCTTCGTTGCTCGCGGGACCAGGGCGGCGACCTCGTGCGGGAGGGCTTCCGACCCGTGACACCGGCGAAACGTCGATGTGACATCGCGGCTCTAGCGTCGAGGCATCCCGGAAGGATGGATGCCACATGTACCGGTTCCACGTTCCCACCATCGACATCTCCGCATGGGTCGGCCGGGGTTCGGAGAACGCGCGCGCCGCAGTGACCGCCGCCGTCGATCACGCGTGCCGCACCGTCGGCTTCATGCAGATCGTCGGGCACGGCATACCCGACCGGGCGGTGGTCGATCTCGAGGAGGCGCTGGACGCGTTCTTCGGGATGCCCCTGGACGCCAAGAAGCACTACGTCCGGCCGGCGGCGGAGAACCGCGGCTACACGCCTCCCAAGAGCGAGTCGCTGAGCTACAGCCTCGGTATCGACCCCGTCACCCGCATGAACGACTTCTTCGAGGCGTTCAACGTCGGCACCTCGTGGCGCGAGTACCCCGGTTCGACCGCGACCGCGGCGGACTACGCCGAGAACACCTGGCCGGATGCCCTGCCCGCGTTCCAGGGCGCGGTGGAGACCTACTACGGCGAGGCGCGACGCGTGGCGCAGACGCTCACGCGTATCTTCGCGGCGGCCCTGCGCGTGCCCGAGGACTTCTTCGAGGAACTCACCGATCACTCGATCGACGTTCTCCGGATGAACAACTACGCCCTGCCGCCGGGTTCGATCGAACTCGGCGCGGAGCTGACCGGAATGGGCGAGCACACCGATTTCGGACTCGTGACGGTGCTGTGGGCCGATCGCGTCGCCGGATTGCAGGTGCTGGGCCTCGACGGCTCGTGGAACGACGTCATGCCCGCCGAGGGTGCGCTGCTGGTGAACATCGGCGACGTGGCGGCGCGGCTCACCAACGACAAGTGGCTGTCGACGCTGCACCGGGTCAAGCCGCCGGTCATCGACGGCACGATCGAGCGGCGCCGATCGGCGGCGTTCTTCCACGACGGCAACGCCGACGCCGTCGTGGGCGTCCTCCCCCACTTCGCCTCGGCCGAGCACCCGGCGCTGTACGAGCCGGTCACGGTCGCCCAGCACATCGCCGCGAAGCTCGCCGGCTCGCGCGCCGGCCGCAAGAACGTCACGGCCGTGCGCGAGGCCGCGCGGGTGACGGCGAGCCGCGGCTGAGCCCGGCGCCGTAGGCCGCGGTCGGCGCGTGGTGACGGCGAGCCGCGGCTGAGCCCGCCGCCGTAGGCCGCGGTCGCCGCGCGCAGCCCAAGGGACCGCATAAACGCGATCCGCGCGCAAAAACGCGTGGTCAGCGCGTTTATGCCCGTGGATCGCGTTTATGGCGGAACGAGGATGCCGGGGCTCAGGCCGCGGAGACCCCGAACAGCAGCCCCAGCACGTACGTCACGGCGGCGGCACCGAAACCGATCGCGAGCTGGCGCAGCCCGCGCTTGAGCGGCGAGGCTCCGGAGAGCAGGCCCACCATGGCACCGGTGGCCAGCAGCGCGATGCCGACGAGCCCGAGGGCCAGCGCGACGGCGCCGAGGCCGCTGAGACCGAACAGCCACGGCAGGACCGGAATGACCGCGCCCGAAGCGAAGAACAGGAAGCTCGACAGCGCCGCGCCCCATGCGCTGCCGACGACCTCGTGGGAGGACTCTCGGGGTGCGGCTCCGGCGGGTGCTGCGGTGTGGCCGTTCTGCGCGGCGGAGACCACGTCCCGCGCCTTCGCCAGCGCCTCGTCCGCATCCATCCCCCGGGTGCGGTAGACGAGCGCCAGTTCGTTGGCATCCAGGTCGAGGTGCGGCAGGGCGTCGTCGGCGTAGTCGCTCTCCTCCGTGGCCTCGAGCAGCTCGCGCTGCGAGCGCACCGACACGAACTCGCCGGCCCCCATCGACAGGGCCCCGGCGAGCAACCCCGCGATGCCGCTGAACAGCACGAAGCCGGGAGCGACGCCGGTGGCACCGATACCCATCACCAGCGCGAGGTTCGACACCAGTCCGTCGTTCGCGCCGAACACCGCCGCTCGGAACGTGCCCGACAGCCGTCGGCGGCCGCGGGCGGCGAGCCCGCGGACGACTTCGTGGTGCACCTGCTCGTCGGCGGCCATCTGCGCGGTGGCGTAGGGCTCGTCCGCGTACGGCGAGCGCGCCTCGGCGTTCTGCGCCAGGGCGAGCACGAAGATCGAACCGAAGCGGCGCGCCATCCAGGCGAGCATCGTCGTGCCCACGCCCGGTCGCGGAAGGCGCTGCGGGGCGTCGCCGAGCAGGTCGAGCCAGTGCTGTTCGTGGCGGCCCTCGGCGTCGGCGAGCGCGAGCAGGATCTCCCGCTCCTCGCCGGTGCGGCGGCTCGCGAGGTCGCGGTACACGCGCGCCTCGGCGCGCTCGTCGACGAGGTAGCGTGCCCAGCGGCGGCGGTCGCGGGCGGTGGGTGTGGCGGCGGCGGTCGTCACGGGTCTCCTTCGGGTCGCCCCCACGTTAGGCGGCGGCATCCGCTCCCCCGGGCGCGTCGGCCGATACTGACAGCATTTCGGGCCTCCGAAGCCCGGAATCCCGCGGATGCCGGGACTGCGGTGTCAGCGTTTCGGGGACGCGAAACGGCCCCGTGCGGCGGATCAGGACCGCACGCGCTTACGCAGCACCTCGATGCGCGCCTGCAGCTGCGCGACCGTGGCGTGCGAGACCGCGGGGCCGCCGCAGATACGGCGCAGCTCGGCGTGCACGAGGCCGTGCGCCTCGCCGCTCTGGCGGGCGTACAGCCCGACGAGGCTGTTGAGGAGCTGCCGCTGCTCCTTGAGGGTGCGGTGCAGCGGTTGCGGCAGCCCGCCTTCGTCGACGCCGGGCGGCTCTTGGCCGCTGGCCTTCTCCTTCGCCTCCCGCGAGGAGCGGTGTCGCGACTGGCGTGAGGCTCGCGTCATCAGCACCTCGTGCACCTGCTCGGGTTCGAGCAGACCCGGGATGCCGAGGAACTCCTCCTCTTCGATCGTGCCGGGCACCGCGAGCTGGCCGAATTCCTGGCCGTCGAAGAGCACGCGGTCGAAGTGCGCGAGCGATCCGAGCGCCTGATACTCGAACTCCTGCTCGAGCGCGTCGGAGGCCTTGTCCTCGCGCTCGGCGGCATCCATCAGGTCTTCTTCGGCGTTCCACTGGTCTTCCGCATCGCTGTCGCGGTCGAGGGCGTGGTCGCGCTGGGCCTCCATCTCACCGGCGAGGGCGAGGAGCGGCGGCACGTTGGGGAGGAACACACTCGCGGTCTCACCGCGGCGCCGGGCCCGCACGAAGCGGCCGATGGCCTGCGCGAAGAACAGCGGCGTCGATGCGCTCGTCGCGTACACGCCGACGGCGAGGCGCGGGACGTCGACGCCCTCGGACACCATGCGGACGGCGACCATCCAGCGGCTCGTGCCTTTGGAGAACGTCTCGATCCGGCCCGACGCCTCGGCTTCATCGGAGAGGACGACCGTGACCTTCTCGCCGCTGATGTCCTCGAGGATCGTGGCGTAGGCGCGCGCGGCGGTCTGATCGGTCGCGATGACGAGGCCGCCGGCATCCGGGACCATCTCGCGGACCTCGGTGAGGCGCCGGTCGGCCGAGCGGAGGACGGCGGGGATCCAGTCGCCGTTGGGGTCGAGCGCGGTGCGCCACGCCTGCGAGGTGATGTCTTTGGTGTTGTCCTGCCCGAGCTGCGCCTCCATCTCTTCGCCCGCCTTGGTGCGCCAGCGCATCTGCCCCGCGTAGACGAGGAAGAAGACAGGGCGCACGACGCCGTCGTCGAGGGCGCGCCGGTAGCCGTAGGCGTAGTCGGTGCGCGAGAGGCGGATGCCCTTGTCGTTCGGGTGGTACTCCACGAACGGGATGGGCGCGGTGTCGCTGCGGAAGGGCGTCCCCGATAGCAGCAGGCGACGGGTCGCCCGGCCGTAGGCCTCGCGCAGGGCGTCGCCCCAGCTGAGGGCGTCACCGCCGTGGTGCACCTCGTCGAGGATCACCAGGGTCCTGGCATCCATCGTCAGCCGCTGGTGCACCTCGGCCTTGACGGCCACCTGCGCGTAGGTGACGGCGACGCCGTGGTACTGCCGTGAGGGGGTCGCGTGCCGGTTGGAGAAGTACGGGTCGAGCCGGATGCCGACCCGCGCGGCCGCCTCGGCCCACTGGGTCTTGAGGTGCTCGGTGGGGGCCACCACGACGATGCGGTCGACCACGCGGCGGCGCATGAGCTCGGACGCGAGGCGGAGCGCGAACGTCGTCTTGCCGGCGCCGGGGGTGGCGGCGGCGAGGAAGTCCCGGGGACCCTTCCCCACACCGTCGGGTCCGTCGGAGCCGAAGTACTGGTCGAGCGCCTCGGCCTGCCACGCGCGCAGGCGCTGCGCGGTTCCCCACGGGGCGCGCTGCGGGAACGAGGGCGAGAGGTGTTCGGCGGCGAAGCTTCCGAAGTGGTGCTCCTCGCCCTCGCCGGTCGTGGCGGGGGCGTCACCGACAGACGCGTCGGCGGCGAGCGGCGCGGTGGAGTGCGGGAGGGCCGAGGTACGGGCGTCTTCTTCCAGCATCGAACCTCCATCCCTCGCGAGCGCGAACATCCACGATAGGCGTTTCCGCCGCCGCGCGGCGTCGCCCCGTGGAGAGTTCCGTCGTCCCACCGGCCATAAACGCGATCCGCGCGTGGAAACGCGAGGAGACCGTGTTTCTGCGCGCCGATCGCGTTTATGCGTGGGGGGAGGCCGGACCAGACAGGGCGCCGCCCTTGCCGTGTCGCAGCCCGGGGATAGCCTGGGGACGGAGGTTTCGATGACACTCGATGCGCACTCGCCCGCCAGCCCGTCTTCGTCCGACAACCCCGGCCCCCACCCCTGGCGCCGGTTCGTCGCCCTCGGCGACTCGTTTACCGAAGGCATCGGCGATCCCCTACCCGATGGCGGCCACCGCGGTTGGGCCGATCGTGTCGCCGAGGTGCTGGCGTCACAGGTCGACGACTTCGCCTACGCCAACCTCGCCGTGCGCGGCAAGCTCATCGGACAGATCGTCGCCGACCAGATCGAGCCCGCCCTGGCCCTCAAGCCCGACCTCATCACCTTCTCGGCGGGCGGCAACGACGTCATCCGCCCCGGCACCGACCCCGATGCCGTGTCGCAGCAGTTCGAGGACGCCGTCGTACGTCTGCGCAGCGACGGGGCGACCGTGGTGGTGTTCACGGGCATCGACACCGAGTTCACGCCGGTGTTCCGCGGCATCCGCGGCAAGGTCGCCATCTACAACGAGAACATCCGCTCCATCGCCGACCGTTACGACTGCATCGTCGCCAACCAGTGGGGCCTGAAAGAGGTGCAGGACATGCGCTTCTTCGACGACGACCGCCTGCACTACAACTCCCTCGGTCATCACGAGGTCGCGCGCATGGTGCTGCGCGCACTGAACGTGCCCAACGATCTTCAGCCGATGCAGCCCGAGGCGCTGCCGGCGACCACGTGGCGGGCCGCGCGCGAGAAAGACCTCGTGTGGGCCCGGTCGTATCTCGTGCCGTGGGTACTGCGGCGTCTGCGCCACCAGTCGTCGGGCGACCACATCCTGCCCAAGCGTCCCGAGCCGCTGCCGGTGATCACCCTCGCCCCGGGCCAGGATGCCGCGGGCTCGCGCGAGACGCAGGTCTGAACGGGCGGGTCAGCGGCGCTGCGCGCGCCCCAGCTCCCACAGCGCGACGGCGCTCGCCGCGGCGACGTTGAGGGAATCCACTCCCCCGGCCATCGGGATCGTCACGACCGTGTCGGCCGCCCGCAGCGCGCCGCGGCTGAGGCCGTCGCCCTCGGCGCCGAGCAGGAGTGCGACGCGCTCGTGCCCGGCCGCCGCGAAGACGTCGAGCGGAACGGCGTCGTCGGCGAGCGCCAGGGCTGCCAGGTGCAGCCCCGCGTCCTGCAGCAGCGGCTTCGCGTCGGGCCACTCCGGCAGCCGCGTCCAGGGCACCTGGAAGACCGTGCCCATGCTCACTCGCACGCTGCGGCGGTAGAGCGGATCGGCGCAGCGCGGTGTCACGAGCACGGCGTCGGCGCCGAGGGCGGCGGCGGAGCGGAACGCGGCCCCGACGTTGGTGTGGTCGACGATGTCCTCGAGCACGACCACGAGCCGGGCCCCCGCGACGACGTCGGCGACCGGGTCGAGCACGGGCCGGTGCATGGATGCCAGCAGCCCCCGGTGCACGGCGTATCCGGTGACGCGCTCGGCGATCTCGGCCGGGACGACGTAGACGTCGGCATCCGGTCCCACGAGGGTGACGGCGTCGTCGAGGAACTTCTCCTGCACCAGCACCGAGCGGGGACGGTGTCCGGCGCGGAGGGCGCGGTCGAGGACCTTCGACGACTCGGCGATGTAGAGACCGCCCGCGGGCTCAGCGACGCGCCGCAGCGACACGTCGGTGAGGTCGCGGTAGTCGGCCAGCCGCGGGTCGTCGGCGGAGTCGATCGGGATCACGGGCATCGTCCCACTCTGCCAGGAGCGGCACGGCCGCCGGGCACCTCCGCCGCGCGGTCCGCGACACGCGGGCGCGGGCGCGGGCCGCGAGGATCCGCCTGTCGTGACGCTCGACGCGGCACGACCTCCTCGCGGGCACGATCCGACCGGGGCGCCCACCCGGGCGACGACGTCCACGAGCGGTCCTAGACTCGATCCGACGGAGGTGGGCATGACGGACACGACGAAGGATGCCGGGACCATGGCATCCATCGATCGAGCCGTCGAGGTGCTCGCCGGACGCCGCGTGGCCGTCCTCACCGGTGCGGGAGTGTCCACCGACTCGGGGATCCCCGACTACCGAGGGAAGGGCGCGCCCACGCGGACGCCCATGACCGCGCAGCAGTTCCTCGCCAGCGCCGACGCGCGCCGCCGGTACTGGGTCGGCAGCCACCTCGGCTGGAAGGTCTTCGCCGCGGCCGAGCCCAACGACGGCCACCGGGCACTCGCCGCGCTCGAGAACGCGGGCGTCTCCAACGGCGTCGTGACGCAGAACGTCGATGGTCTGCATGTCCGCGCCGGCAGCCACCGGGTCGTCGAGCTGCACGGCACGATGCGCCGGGTCGGCTGCCTGCACTGCGGGCAGGTGTTCGACCGGCGCGACCTCGCGGCCCGTGTCGAAGCCGACAATCCCTGGATCACCCTGCCGGAGAACGTCGAGCTCGGCCCCGACGGCGACGTGACGCCGGCCTCGGCCGAGGGGTTCGTCGTCCCCGTGTGCTCGGTGTGCGGGGGCACGTTGAAGCCCGACGTGGTGTTCTTCGGCGAGTACATCCCCGTGGAGAAGTTCCGTGAGGCCGAGCAACTGGTGCACGCGAGCGAGGCGCTGATCGTCGCCGGGTCTTCGCTCGTGGTCAACTCCGGCGTCCGGCTGGTCGAGCGCGCCCGTCGGCGTCGGCTGCCGGTCGTCATCATCAACCGCGGCACGACCCGCGCGGATCAGCGCGCGGCGGTGAAGATCGACGCCGGCACGAGCGATGTGCTCACGGCTTTCGCCGAGCGCCTGCCCGGGCTGCTCTAGCTCGTCCGATTCCCCCGCGTCCGGGCCGCCCCTCTCCCCCGCGGGTAGGCTCGACGGGTGACGATCCTCACCCTCGTACGCCACGGAGAGACCGACTGGAACGCCGGCCGACGCATCCAGGGCTCGACCGACATCCCCCTCAACGACACCGGTCGTGCGCAGGCGCGCGAGGTCGCCGCGATCCTCGCCGCGGATCTCGCCGGACGGGACGTCGTGGTGGTCTCCAGCGACCTCTCCCGCGCCGCCGAGACCGCCGACACCATCGCCGACGCTCTCGGCACGGTCGTCACCCGTCGCCTGCCGGGGCTGCGCGAGCGTTCCTACGGCGATGCCGAGGGGATGGACGACGCGACCTTCTCCGCCACGTACGGACCGTGGCATGCGGCCGAGGTCCCGGGCGCCGAGGCGTGGCCGGTCGTGCGCGAACGCGCGCTCGCCGCGCTCGCGGAGGTCGTCGCCGCGACCCCCGAGGGCGTCGACATCGTCGCGGTGGCGCACGGCGCACTCATCCGCGAGGTCATCATGCACGCCACGGCGGGCGAGTTCCCCCGGGTCGGCGAGCGGCTGCCGAACTGCTCGGCCACCGTGTTCCGCCTCGACGGCGAGGAGTGGGAGATGCTGGCCTACGCGGGCGTCGCGAGCTGATCCCGGCACCGCTCCTCGCCGGGCCCGAGTCCGGCCTCAGCGGGCCCCGTCCCTCGACCACACCAGCACCGTCCGTGTGGCCGTGGCCACGACCTCCTCGTTCTGCGAGCGTCCGGTGTGGGCGAGCACGACGACGCCCTGACCGGGGCGCGACGCCGACGGTCGCACCGAGACGACCTCGGTCTCGGCGGTGAGCGTGTCGCCCACGAACAGCGGTGCCGGAAAGCTCACGTCGGTCAGTCCGAGTTGCGCGACGAGCGTGCCCTGCGTCAACTGCGCGACCGAGAGTCCGACGAGGGTCGACAGGGTCCACATCGAGTTCACGAGGGGTCTGCCGAACGGCTGCGTCGCCGCGTAGGCGGCATCCAGGTGCAGGGCCTGCGCGTTCATCGTGAGGGTCGTGAACAGGACGTTGTCGGCGTCGGTGACGGTGCGCCCGGGCCGGTGGCCGTACCGCTCACCGACGACGAACTCCTCCAGATACAGGCCGCGCTGCTCGATCATGCGGCAACGGTACTCCCGGCAAGGCCCAGGGCCCGCGAGATCACCATGAGCTGCACCTCTGTGGTGCCCTCGCCGATCTCGAGGATCTTCGAATCGCGATAGTGCCGCGCCACGGGGTATTCGTTGATGAACCCGTTGCCGCCGAAGATCTGCGTCGCATCCCGCGCGTTGGCCATCGCGGCGTCGCTCGCGGTCATCTTGGCCACCGCGGCGTCGACGGAGAACGGCATGCCGGCGTCGCACATCCGCGCGGCGTGGACCCACGCCAGGCGCGCGGTGTGCACGCGGGCGTGCATGCGCGCGAGGACGAACTGCACGTTCTGCTTCGTCGACAACCGCGCACCGAAGACGGTGCGGCTGCGGGCGTAGTCCACCGCCGCTTCGAGGCATCCCTCCGCCGCGCCGGTCGCCAGCGCCGCGATGGCGACGCGGCCCTCATCGAGCGTGCGCAGGAAGTTCTTCAACCCCGCACCCCGCTCGCCCAGGAGGTTCGCCGCGGGGACGCGCACACCGTCGAGGGTGAGGGGGTGGGTGTCGGAGGCGTTCCAGCCGACCTTGTCGTACGCGGGCCCGACGGTGAAACCGGCGGTGCCGGTGGGCACGATGATCGTGGAGATCTCGGGGCGCTGGCCGCCGCGACCGGTCACGGCGGTGACGGCGACGTAGCTCGTGATCGCGGTGCCCGAGTTGGTGATGAACTGCTTCGACCCGTCGATCACCCACTCGTCGCCGTCCAGCCGCGCCGTCGAGCGCGTCGCACCGGCGTCGCTGCCGGCCTCGGCCTCGGTCAGACCGAATCCGGCCAGCGCGCGGCCGGACACCAGGTCGGGGAGGTACCGGGCCTTCTGCGCGTCGCTGCCGAAGCGGTACATCGGCATGGCGCCGAGGCCGACACCGGCCTCCAGGGTGATCGCGAGCGACTGGTCGACGCGGGCGATCGCCTCGATCGCGACGCACAGCGCAGCGTAATCTCCCCCCTGCCCCCCGACGTCCTCCGGAAACGGCAGACCGAACAGCCCCAGCTCGCCCATCTGGGCGACGATGTCGAGCGGGAGCTCATGGGCGCGATCGGCCTCGTAGGACCGTGGTGCGATCACCTCGTCGGCGAACTCTCGCACCATTGCGGCGAGCTCGCGCTCGTCATCGGTGAAGACCTGCTGGCTGTCGATGCTCACGGGGATCCTCCTCAGGATCGGAAGACAGGGATGCCGCCGACGCGGCGGGCGGGTCGGGACGCGCGTGCCGGGTCAGCGCAGCAGCATGGCCCGTCCCGGTTCACGCAGCACGCCCGCGACGTCGGTGAGGAAGCGCGCGGCTTCCGCCCCGTCGACGAGTCGGTGGTCGAACGAGAGGCTGAGGGTCAGCACGTCGCGCAGGGCGATCTCGCCGTGGTGCTCCCACGGTGTGCGGCGCACGGCGCCGACGGCGAGGATCCCGGCCTCGCCGGGGTTGAGGATGGGGGTACCGGCATCCACGCCGAAGACGCCCACGTTCGTGATCGAGAAGGTCCCGCCGATCATGTCGGCCGGGGCCGTGCGTCCGGCTCGCGCGGTCGCGGCGAGGTCGGCGATCGCGTCGGCGAGGTCGACGAGGGGCAGGGCGTCGGCGTCCCGGATCACCGGCACGACGAGGCCACGGTCGGTGGCCGCGGCGATGCCGAGGTTCACGAAGTGATGCTCGATGATCTCGCCCGCCTCCTCGTCCCACCGTGCGTTGAGCGCGGGGGCCCGTCCGAGCGCGAGGCACACCGCCTTCGCGACGATCGCGAGCACGCCGATGCGGTGTCCGTCGAGGGCGCGATCGGTTCTCAGCGACGCGATCAGCTCGGTCGTCGCGCTGACGTCCAGGGTGAGGAACGTCGTGGCGTGCGGCGCGGTGAAGGCGCTGCGCACCATGGCGGCGGCGGTGTGCCTGCGCACCCCTCGGATCGGCGTGCGGGTGACGCGCGCGTCGGTGGAGACAGCCGGGGGGACCGTCGACGCGGGAGAGGGCGAGGTCGCCGAGCGCTGCGCGAACTCCTCGACGTGCGCCCGCGTGACGAGGTCACCCGGGTGGGCGGCCGCCACGGCGGCGAGATCGACGCCGAGGTCCTTCGCGAGTTTGCGGACCGGCGGCGTCGAGCGGGGCCGTTCCAGCACCGGCTCGGCCGGGACCGGACGCACGAGGTCGTGCGGAGCCGCGGCGCGCAGCGCGGCGTCGACGTCGACGACGGCGGCACCGGTCCTCCGTGCGCGACGGCGTGGCCGGGCGCTTCCGGCGGGCGTTGCGCCGTACCCGACGAGATTCGGGGTCGCGGCGTTCACGGTCGCGGCGTTCGGGGTCGCGGCGTTCACGGTCGCGGCGTTCGGGGTCGCGGCGTTCACGGTCGCGGCGTTCGGAGTCGCGGCGTTCACGGTCGCGGCGTTCGGAGACGCGGCGGAATCGGATGCCGCCTGCTCCGTCGTGTGGAGTTCTTCGGCGACGCGCCGGTCGGTGCGTGCGGTGACCGGCGTGTCCGCCGCCGGCTCCGCGGGACGGTCCGAGGTGGCATCCGTGTCCCCGACCGCGAACGACACCAGCGGCGACCCGACGGCGACGACGTCTCCGGCCGCGGCGTGCAGACCCCGCACGACGCCGGCGTACGGCGAGGGGATCTCGACCACCGCCTTGGCGGTCTCGACCTCGGCGATCGTCTGGTTGAGGGCCACCTCGTCGCCCTCGTCGACGAGCCACTGCACGATCTCGGCCTCGGGCAGCCCCTCGCCGAGATCGGGGAGCAGGAAGTCCGCGATCACAGGACCACCTCCCGCTCCCCCGTCCGGTCGAGCACCTTGTCGACGCCGTACAGGATCCGATCGAGGTCGGGCACGTGATGCTTCTCGAGCTTGGACGGAGGGTAGGGGATGTCGTGCCCGGTCACCCGTTCGGGTGGCGCCTCGAGGTGGTGGAAGCATCGCTCGGTGATGCTCGCCACGATCTCCGCCCCCACACCTGCCTGCCGCGCGGCCTCGTGCGCGACGACGACGCGTCCGGTCTTGCGCACGGACGCGGCGACGGTGGTGAGGTCCATGGGCGACAGCGACCGCAGGTCGATGACCTCGAGTGAGAGGCCCTCGTCCTCCACGGCGAGCGCGGCATCCAGGGCCGTGCCCACGAGAGCGCCGTAGGTGACGATCGTCGCGTCCGTGCCTTCGCGGGCAACGCGGGCGAGGTGGAGGGGCGGAGCGTCGGCGAGGTCGGCATCCGGATCGACCTCTCCCTTGGAGTGATACAGGCGCTTGGGTTCGAGGAAGACGACCGGGTCGTCGGATGCCACGGCCTGCCGCAGCATGACGTAGGCGTCCTGAGGGGTGGAGGCGGCGACGACCCGCAGTCCCGGGGTGTGCACGAAGTACGCCTCGGGCGACTCGGAGTGGTGCTCGGCGGCACCCACACCGCCCGCCCACGGGATGCGGATCACCAGCGGCATACGGATCCGGCCGTTGCTGCGGTAGTGGAGCTTGGCGACCTGACAGACGATCTGGTCGAAGGCCGGGTAGACGAAGCCGTCGAACTGGATCTCGACGACCGGGCGGTAGCCGCGCAGCGCGAGGCCCACGGCGGTGCCGACGATCCCCGCTTCGGCGAGGGGGGTGTCGATCACGCGCTGCGGCCCGAAGCGCGCCTGCAGTCCGTCGGTGACGCGGAAGACGCCGCCGAGCTTGCCGATGTCCTCGCCCATCAGCAGGACGCGTTCGTCGTCGGCCATCGCGCGGGTCAGCCCGGCGTTGATCGCCGCGCCCAGAGTGAGCGCGCTCACCGGAGGTCGTCCGTCTCGAAGCCGGCGAGGTAGCCGAGATAGTCCGCCTTCTGCGTCGCCAGACCCGCGTGCGGCTCGGCGTAGACGTGGTCGAACACCGTCTCCGGCGCCCGCGTGGTCGCGCGGACGCAGGCGGAGCGCACCTCCGCCGCGAGGGCGTCAGCGGCGGCGGCGACGTCGGCGAGGGCCGAGTCGTCGAGCACGCCCTCGGCGCGCAGGTACGCCTCGAACCGGGCGATCGGGTCGCGCTCGGCCCAGCGCTCGACTTCGTCGGACGTCCGGTAACGGGTGGGGTCGTCGGAGGTCGTGTGGGGGCCCATCCGGTAGGTCACGGCCTCGAGGAACGTCGGCCCGCCACCCCGCCGTGCCCGGTCCAGCGCCCAGCGCATCGCGGCGACGCAGGCGAGCACGTCGTTGCCGTCGATCCGCAGGCTCGGGATGCCGAATCCCGGCGCGCGGCCCGCGATGGGGTACTTCGCCTGCACCGCGACCGGCTCGGAGATCGCCCACTGGTTGTTGGAGCAGACGAAGACGACGGGCGCGGCGAATGACGAAGCGAACACCATCGCCTCGTTCACATCGCCCTGGCTCGTCGCGCCGTCGCCGAAGTAGGCCACCGCGACATCGGTGGCACCGTCGCGCTGCGCGCCCATCGCCCAGCCGGTGGCGTGCAGCGACTGGGCGCCGATGATGATCTGCGGCGGGGCGGCGTTGATGGTGGTGTGGTCGTAGGCCGAGTGCTCCTCGCCGCTCCAGGCGAGGACGTAGGCCTCGGGCTTCGCGCCGCGGGCGAGCAGCACCCCGTGCTCGCGGTAGCTCGGAAAGACGAAGTCGCCCGGGGCGAGCGCGTGAGCGGTGCCGACCTGCACGGCCTCCTGACCGCGGCACGGCGGCCACAGCGCGAGCTGTCCCTGCCGCTGGAGCGCGACGCCCTCGGTGTCGAGGCGGCGGGTGAGGACCATGTCGCGATGGAGGGCGCGCAGCTGGTGGGGGGACAGATCGACGATCCACGGGTCGAGCCCGGCGTCGGCCACCCGGGATCCGTCGGCCTGCAGCAGACGCGCGACGTCGTCGATGTCCCCCGCTCGGGAGGCGCTGCGGTCGTCGGGCGTCCCGTGGGACGAGGCGGTGGCCGCGTCCCCTTCGTGCACGGCGGATGCGGGGACGGCTGATCCCCGGTCCGGCGTGGTCTGGGTGTACGTCATCGTCATCCCTCCAGGTGCGGCCCGCGGTCCTCGTGGGAGCGGGCGGTCCGGGCGCCGGCAGCGTCGCCGACACGGCCGACCGTACGCGTGGCGGGCAGGCCGCTCAAGACCTCCGAGACATATTCAGCAATGTGCACATTGCGGTGACCCGCCGTCCTGCTAATGTTTCGCAGCATGACCAAGCTCGACGCGGTCGACCTCGACCTCCTCCGCGCCCTGTCCCACGATCCCCGCGCCACGGTGGTGGCGCTCGCCGAGAAGCTCGGCCTCTCCCGCAACACGGTGCAAGCGCGCATGAGCCGCCTCGAGAAGGGCGGGGTGTTCCTGTCGTTCGAGCGGACGCTGTCGGCCGAGGCATTGGGCTTCCCGATCGAGGCGTTCCTGCAGGTGACGGTGCGTCAAGCCGAGCTTCCCGCGATCCGCGAGGCGCTCGCCGAGGTGCCCGAGGTCCTGCAGGCGCACGGGCTGAGCGGCCAGGTCGATCTGCTGGTGCGCGTGGCCTGCCGCGACACGCAGCACCTGTTCGACACCGACGCCCGGATCCTCTCGATCGAAGGCGTCGAGCGCACCGAGACGTCGCTCGTCATGGGCGAGGTCATCGGCTACCGCGTCGGCCCTCTGATGGACCTGGCACGCGACGGGCTCTGACCGTGGGCGTTCGTGGCCGTCGACCACGGACGCGCTGCGGGGCGTCTCGCGACTCCCCCCACCCGATCAGGGTGCCGGTACCACCGGTACGCTCGCCGTCTCGGTTCGCGGCTCGACCGGATCACCGGCATCCAGCCGCACGAGCACGACACCGACCAGCAGCACCGCTCCCCCGACGAACTGCACCGGCGCGGGCGTCTCGCCCAGCAGCAGCCACGCGAATCCGAGGGCGAACAGCACTTCGCTGAGCCCGACGAACGACGCCACTCGAGACCCGATGAGCGGGACGGCGATCACGCCCAGCGCGTAACCGACAGTCGTCGCCACAGCCCCGACCCAGAGCAGGGGCAGGATGCCGGGGACCTCCATCCCCAGCAGGGGCACCGTGATGGCGGGCGCCGCGAACGGCAGGACGCCGACGGCCACGAGCACGCCCATGATGACCGTTCCGGTCACCAGGCCGCCCGCCGCGAGCGCGAGCGGCGGCAGCTGATCGCCCGCGCGGGCGGCGATGACGAAGTACGCCGCCGAGCACACCGCGGCACACAGGGCGAAGAGGGTGCCGAGCAGATCGAACCGGGCGCCGCTGATGTCCACGACGAGCACGAGGCCCGCCATCGCCACGACGGAACCGATCATCACGAGCCTCGAGGGCGCCCGCCGTGTCCGCGCCCACACGGCGACCACGAGCAGAACCGGCGCGATGTACTGGATCAGCAGGGCGACGGCGACCGGCATGCGCTGCATCGCCGCGAAGTAGAAGACCTGGCATCCGGCGACCGCCGTCAGCCCGAACGCGACGATGGTCGTCCCGTGGCGTCGCAGGAATCCCGGCTGACGACGCACCGCGCGGATGAGCGCGGGCGACAGCAGCAGGGATGCCACCCCCATGCGCACCAGCAGGACCGCGCCGAGCGACCAACCACCCTCGAGCAGTGGCTTGACGAACGGGCCGCTCGAGGAGAACGCCAGCGCCGACGCGACGGCGATCAGGAGGCCGGTGACGGCGCCGGAGCCGTGGTGGGCCAGGCGTGGGAGGGCGACGGAAGAAGTGGTCATGCAAGCCCGCTGTCAGGAGTCAATAACGTTTACACTCGTGACAGTAGAGCCTTCGCCTGTCAGGAGTCAACATGGTCTTCATCCGTGACACCGAGCTCGTCCTCCGCGCCACGGTCGAGCTGGTCAACACGCTCCCCCACACCGACACGACCGGGGTCGACACGCTGGTCTCGGCGGATCAGCTCGAGGACTTCGCGACCCGGCACGGCTACACGGGCTCGCGCACTCGCGATGACCGGGAGCTGGCGGCGGTGCGCGGCATCCGGTCGCGAATCCACGAACTGTGGACGGTCGATCGCGACGGGTCGGTGCCGCTGGTCAACGCGATGCTCCGGGACGGGAAAGCGCTCCCCCAACTGGTGCGGCACGACGGGTTCGACTGGCACATCCACGCCTCCGACCCCTCCGACCCGCTCGCCCAGCGCATGCTGGTCGAGGCGGCGATGGCGTTCGTCGATGTGATCCGCGCCGACGAGTATGCGCGCGTGCGGGTGTGCGACGCCGACGACTGCAGCGGGGTGTACGTCGATTTCTCCAAGAACGGCTCGAAGCGCTACTGCGACGCGGGGAACTGCGGGAACCGCATGAACGTCAACGCGTACCGCCGACGCAAGGCGGACCAGCCCGCCTAGCGTCGTCAGCGCCGAAGACAGGCGTCGGCCCGCGGAGCGTCAGCGCGCGAGGAACTCGCGGATCGCGGATGCCGCGGCGGCGGGCGTCTCGTAGTGGATCAGGTGTCCGACCGCGGGGATCTCGACCAGCTCGGCATCCGGGAAGAGCGTCGCGAGGTGACGCTCGGCCTCGATGGGGGTGATGTCATCCTTCTCGGCGGCGATGAGCAGCGTCGGCTGCGCGATGCGGGGCGCGAACGCGCGCACGTCGTGCGAGACGCTCGTGACGAACGCCTCGTGGAGCACGTCGCGGTCGGCGAAGCGGGAGAAGTACGTGTCGTGCTGCTCGTGCACGAAGCGCCGCAGCGCGGGCTCGCGCGTCTTGGCCATCGCGACGCTCATGACGCGCACGATCAGGGCGTTGCGCAGCAGCGCGTCGCCGAGCGCGCGGGGCAGGCGCGCGCCCGCGAGGTAGTAGAAGACCGCCAAGCGCGTCAGCACTCCACGGGGCCCCTCGAGGGCCGGCGCGCCGATCGGGTTGACGAGGATGAGCCGCGGCGTCGCGAGTCCCCCGGCGACCGCGGCAGACGCCACGATCGAGCCGAACGAATGCCCCAGGACGACCGCCCCCGGCGCTTCGGACTCCACGAACGCGCGCAGCCAGTCCGCGTACGCGTCGAGGTCGTGCGCGCGGCCCGGCAGCGGAGCCGTCTCGCCGAACCCGGGGAGATCCGGAGAGATGACCCGGATGCCGGGCAGATGCGCCACGACCGGCTCGAGCCCATGATGCTCGCCGCGGAACCCGTGCACCGCGACGATCGTGGTCGCAGCGTCCTCGTCGCCGTACGTCCAGTACGCCGTCGTGCCGCCGAGGACCTCGGCCGTGCGCCGCTGGACCGGGATCTCGGCCAGGAGCGGGGCGTAAGGGTTCGGCACCCGTCGATTCTAGGCGGGCATCCGGATGGGCGTCGGTCCTGTCGCCTCGCCCGCGCGGAGCGCCTCGTCGGCCGTGTCGGTGCCCCGCCCTAACCTGAGCGCATGACCACGTGGCAGGCCGAGCCGCTCCCTCTGTTCCAGACCCCGGAGTGGGCGCGCGTCGTCGGCGTGTTCGACCTCGAGACGACCGGGGTGGATGTCGTGCACGACCGCATCGTCACCGCCCACGTGGGAGTGCTCGACGCCGACGGCCACGTCATCGATGCGCGCGACTGGATCGCCGACCCCGGCGTCGCGATCCCCGCCGGGGCCGCCGCCATCCACGGCGTCACGACCGAGCGCGCTCGCGCCGAAGGCGCGCCGGCGGCGACGGTGGTCTCCGAGGTCGTCGAGGCCCTGCGCGCGCTATTCGACGCCGGCATCCCGGTCGTGGCGTACAACGCGCCGTTCGACTTCTCGATGCTCAAGTTCGAAGCGCTGCGTCATGGCATCCGGCCGATCGATGCTCCCTCGCCGGTGATCGATCCGCTCGTCGTCGACAAGACGTACGACCGGTACCGCCGCGGCAAGCGCACGCTCACGCATGTCGCTGCGCACTACGCCGTGCCGCTCGATACCGCCCACGAAGCGTGCGCCGACGCGGTGGCCGCCGGGCGCCTCGCGCTCGCGCTGGCCGAGCGGTACGCCGCGTGGCTCCCGCCGACCGTCGACGAGCTGCACACACGGCAGATCGCGTGGGCGCGCGCTCAGGCGGCCAGCCTCACGGAATACTTCGTGAAGATCGGACGCCTGGATGCCGAGGCTCCCCCGCTCGACGGGGCGTGGCCGATCCGCTGAACGAGGGTGGGCGGGGCCCAGGTTTGCGGGGCCGCAGATCCTCGCTCGCGGCGATGTCGGACCCCCTCGTTAGCGTTCGAACGTGGACTTCCCGGCACCCCCTCGAGATCGGTCGCACCCGACCTACGCATGGTCCGGGATTCCGTGGCCCGAGGGTGACGAGCTGCAGTCGGACGCCGATTCCGCGTGGGCCGTCGCGCTCGGGCTCCTCGACGACGGTGACGCAGCGGAGCACGACTCGTCGCCGGCCGATCCCGCGCTCCTGCTGGAGCGTCTCGAAGACCGCGCCGCCGCTCGGCACCGGGCGGCGGCCGCCGAGTACGACCTGATCCTGCGCGTGCTGCAGGGCGCCGCGGACGACCCCGAACCGTGGGTCGGTCCCGATCCGACGCTCGACGGGCTGTGGCACGATCCGCGCGGGCGTACGGTCGCCGCGGTGCGGCGGGATCGGCTCGACATGGCCGAACGCGCCGCCGTCGCCGAGATCGCGGTTCGTCTGCGCCTCGCGGAGCAGACCGTGCGGACGCGCGCCGCGCAGGCGGCCGTGCTGCGCGAACGCTGTCCGCAGGTCTGGACGGCGTTCGCCGACGGGCGCGTGTCGGAACGTCACGCGATCGAGACCGCGCGGCTCGCCGCGACCCTCCCCGCCGACCGCGCGACGTGGCAGGCGTTCGACACGGGCGCGCGCGACCGGGCTCTCCGTCTCTCCCCCGCCCGCTTCGCGACGTCGGCCCGGGTCCTCCGCGAGCGTGTGCACGCCGAGTCCGTCGAGACCCGGCACCAGCGCGCTCGCGCCGACCGCGGCGTGTGGATGACCGCCGAACTCGACGGCATGGCGACGCTCACCGCGTTCCTCCCCGCCGATCGCGCGGCTGCCGCGATGACCCACCTCGATCGGACCGCACGCCATCTCGCCACCGCCGAGGGCGAGGACCGCACGCTCGCGCAGCTCCGCGCAGATGCCTTTGCGGATCTCCTCGCGGGAGCGGGGACGGCCTCGGTTGCCGCAGCGGACCCGCCCTCGACAGCGGATGCCGGGACCGAGGGCGCCGGTACAGCAGCGGCCCCGCGCCGTACCCCCGCCTCGGGCACCCCGAGCGTGATCATCACGATCCCCGCCCTCACCCTGCTCGGCGCCGACAACGCCCCGGCGACCCTCGACGGCTATGGCCCCATCGACCTCGACACCGCCCGCCGACTCGCGGGCGAGGCGACATCGTGGATCCGCGTGCTCACGCACCCCGTGACGGGCACGCCGCTCGCGCTCGACCGCACGACATACCGCGTGCCGACTGCTCTGCGCCGCTGGCTCGGTGTCACGTCCCCGACGTGCGCCTTCCCCGGCTGCGGTCGTTCGGCGCGGGCCTGCGACCTCGACCACCTCCACGCCTGGAGCGAGGGCGGCGCCACACACGACGACAACCTCGACCCCGAGTGCCGCCACCACCACCGCATGCGCCACGAGACGCGCTGGGCCGCCAGCCGCGACCCGGACACGGGCGACCTGGCGTGGACGACGCCCCTCGGGGCGCACATCGACGCCGATCCGCCGCCGTTCTAGCGGAGATCGACGGCGGGCCGACGCGGCCGTACCTCAACGAAGCTCTCCACCGGCTCAGCGGTGACCCACGAGCATTGCCGCCCCTGGCCTGCGTCGACATCGACCGTCCGGCATCCGGACTCCCTCCGCCGACCGCGGTACGCTCCCCGGCATGGATCTCCCCCGCGAACACGCCTCGCGCCCCGACCCGTCGCGTCCGTCGCGCCCCGCACCTGCGAGAATCCCCGAGTGACCGTCCGCATCGCCACCGTCCAAGCCGAGGCGACGCCCGGCGACCTCGAGGCCAACCTGTCCGAAGCGGTGCGATGGATCGACCTCGCCGCCGAGCACCGCGCCGACGTCATCGTGTTCCCTGAGGCGTTCACCACCGGATACGACGAGTCCGCCTTCGCCGGCCCGCTACCCTCCGCCGCCGACACCGACTGGTTCGCCCCGATCCAGCGAGCCGTCGACCGCACCGGCATGGTCGCGATCCTCAACACCGCGCTCGACCGCGGCGATCGCCGCACGCTCACCGACGTCATCGTCGCGCCCGGCCGAGCCCCGCTCGTGGCCTACGACAAGCAGCACCTGTACGACAGCGAACGCGCCGTCTTCGCCGCCGGTGACGGCGGGTTCTCGTTCGTCGTGAACGACCTGCGCATCGCGCTCTCGGTCTGCTACGACGCGGACTTCCCCGAGCACGCCGCCGCAGCTGCCGCCGCGGGAGCGGACGTGTACGTCAACAGCGGCGCGTACTTCCCGGGCGGGGCCGACCGCCGGGACCTCCGCTACGCCGCCCGCGCGCTCGACAACGGCATGTACGTCGTGTTCAGCGGCCTCGTCGGCGCCCCGCACGACTTCATCGGCGGCTCGGCGGTCTTCGACCCGTCCGGCCGGCGCATCGCCGCCGTCGACGGCGTTGCAGGGCTCGCCGTCGCCGACCTCGGCCGCGAGGAGATCACGCGCACCCGCGAGAGCCAGCGTATGTGGGCCGACCGCCGCGACGATCTCGGCATCCCCCGGGCGATCGGCGCCATCAGCTCCGGGTCTCCGGTCGACGCCTGAGGCGCAGGACGCCGGATGCGCACGACGTCTGAGGCGCACGACGTCTGAGGCGCACGGTGCCGACGGCGGAGAACCGGCCGCTCCTCACCGCACGGTCAATCGCGCCAAAGACTCCTTCCCTCGAGGCCAGTCCCCCAGCCCGCTGGCGGAATTGAGGTGGCCGCCCGCGGCGATCACCTCGACCGTGCTCCCCCACTGACGCCCGAGCTCCCGGGCCGCTTCCACGCCGCAATACGGGTCGTCGGAGCTGGCGACCAGCACGGTCGCGACCGGCAGCGGGCGGGCCGTCACCTCGAGGAATCCGGCCGTCACGATCGACCGGAAGGCGGTGCCCGACGGATCCGGCGGCGCGACGAGCAGAACCCCGAGCGGTCGGTGCGCCGTCGCGGCGAGCCATTCCGCGACGGCCCAACACCCCAGGCTGTGGGCCACCAGCACGATGCCGTCGACGCGCGGCGCGAGGAGGTCCGCGGCACGCTCCACCGCGGCGACCCAGTCGTCGAGCTCGGGAACCGACCACGAGGCGGGCTCGATCCGCACCGCCCGTTCCCCCCAGCCCTGCTCCCATCGCGACTGCCAGTGCGCGACATCCGATCCGTCGATCCCGGGCACCACCACGTAGCCGATCATCCCGCTCCTTCTCCCTTGGTCGCCGATCGGGCGCCTCGATGACGTCCCGCGGAACCATGATGATGAGATCATCGGCGGGCAGCACGCCCGGCAAGCGCTTGCAAAGCCCGAGGAGGAGAAGACGATGGAATCACTCGACCGCGTCGACCGGCAGATCCTGGCGCTGTTGCAGGAGGACGGGCGGTTGACCGGCGCCGAGGTCGGCAGGCGCGTCGGCCTGTCTCAGCCCGCCGCCAGCGCCCGGATCCTCCGCCTCGAGAAGGCGGGGGTCATCGCCGGGTACCGCGCCGTCCTCGACCCCGCCGCGGTCGGACTCAACATCCGCGCCGTGATCCGACTGCGCACGACCCACGCACAGCTGAGTGCCGCGATCCAGCTGGCTGCTCAGACCCCGGAGGTCACCTCGACTCTCCGTGTCACCGGCGAGGACTGTCTGATCTTCGACGTCCACTGCGTCGATGCGGCGCGGCTGGAACGTGTCGTGGATTCTCTCGCGCGCTTCGGCCCGGTCACCACGGCGCTCGTGCTGCGCGAGTACCCCGCGAAGCCGCTCACACCCGCCGCCGCCCCGTGACCACCCCGGCAGCCGCTCACACCCCACGAATGACGGAAGCCCCCGTCCCGAAGGACGAGGGCTTCCGGCGAGGAACTCCGCGACTCAGCGGGAGCCGAAGTTCTTGAAGCGCTGGTTGAACTTCTCGACGCGACCGGCCGAGTCCATGATGCGCTGCTTACCCGTGTAGAAGGGGTGCGAGGCGGACGAGATCTCCACGTCGATGACGGGGTACTCAACACCGTCGAGCTCGATCGTCTTGTCGCTCGTCACCGTCGAACGGGTGAGGAACGTCTCGCCCGAGCCGAGGTCGCGGAACACGACGGCGCGGTAGTCCGGGTGGGTGTCAGTCTTCATGGGAGGTCCTTTGAGAAGTGGTGCCCTGGATTCTGCCAGGACGGTCAAAGTCTGCGGCGCCGGAGGCACCAAAGGGCAAGTCTACCAGGCCCGGCGCCCGCTCACGACGCGAGTCGACGACGCTCAGGACGCGCGCGCCGCGTAGCGGCCGGCATCCTGCGTCAAGGTGATCTGCACACCGAACGTCGCGCTGAGGTTCTCGGCCGTGAGCGCCTCCGAGAGGGGCCCGGATGCCACGACCTCGCCGTCGCGCAGCAGCAGCACGTGGGTGAAGCCGACGGGGATCTCCTCGACGTGGTGGGTCACCATGATCATCGCCGGGGTGGTCGGCGCCTGCGCGTAACCCGACAGCAGCGACAGCAGCTCTTCGCGGGCGCCCAGGTCGAGGCTCGCGGTCGGCTCGTCCAGCAGCAGCAGTTCGGGGTCGGTCATGACGGCGCGCGCGATCTGGACGCGCTTCTGCTCGCCGTCGGACAGCGTCCCGAACGTGCGGTCGGCGAGGTGGTCGAGGCGCCACTCCGCGAGGACGCGGAGCGCGCGACGCTCGTCGATGTCGTCGTACTCCTCGCGCCAGCGGCCGGTCACCGAGTACGCGGCGGTCAGCACGACGTCGAGCACCGTCTCCTCGGGCGGCACGCGGCGCGCCATCGCGGACGAGGCGAAGCCGATGCGCGGACGCAGCTCGAACACGTCGGTACGCCCGAGACGCTCCCCGAGGATGGTCACCGTCCCCGCCGTGGGGTGCAGAAGGGTGTCGGCCAGCTGCAGCACCGTGGTCTTCCCGGCGCCGTTGGGCCCGAGGATCACCCAGCGTTCATCGTCCGAGACGGTCCAGTCGAGGTGGGACACGATGTCCCGGGCGTTCCGGCGGACGACGACGTCGGAGAACTCCAGAACCTGCGGCATGCGTCCAGCCTAACGGCCTGAGCCCACCGGCAACGGCGCGCCACCCCGACCCGGGGACAGCGTTGGAGACAGCGCGTCTACCGCCCCGCGACCTCGGCGTACAGCGCCGCGGTGGTCTGCGCGATCGCGGTCCAGCTGAAATCCTCGATCGCGCGTCGGCGCCCGGCCTCGCCGTACTCCGTCGCGCGGGTGACATCCGTCACCACCTCCGTGAGCACCCGGGCGAGGTCATCGACGAAACGCTCGGGATCGACGGGGGTACCGGTGCCGTCCTGCACCTGCTCGATGGGCACGAGGCGCCCCGTGACGCCGTCGACGACGACCTCGGGGATGCCTCCGGTCGCGGTGCCGACGACCGCCGCGCCGCACGCCATGGCCTCGAGGTTCACGATGCCGAGCGGCTCGTACACCGACGGGCAGACGAAGGTCGTCGCAGCCGTGAGGATCGCGCACAGCTCGTGACGCGGCAGCAGCTCGTCGATCCACACGACGCCGTCGCGGGTCTCCTGGAGCCCGCGCACGAGCCCCTCGACCTCGGCGAGGATCTGCGGAGTGTCGGGCGCTCCGGCGCACAGCACCAGCTGCACGTCCGGCGGCAGCTGCTCGGCGGCGCGCAACAGGTACGGCAGCCCCTTCTGACGAGTGATGCGCCCCACGAACACCACGGACGGACGGGCGGGGTCGATCCCGAAGCGTGCCAGCACGTCCGGATCGGAGACCGGATGCCACGCCTCGGTGTCGATGCCGTTGTAGATCACGCGCACCTTGTCGGGGTCGAGCGACGGGTAGCTGCGCAGGATGTCGGCGCGCATGCCTTCGCTCACCGCGACCACGGCCGCAGCGCCCTCGTAGGCGGTCTTCTCGATGTAGCTCGACACGGCGTACCCACCGCCGAGCTGCTCGGCCTTCCACGGGCGCAGCGGTTCGAGGCTGTGCGCCGTGACGACATGGGGGATGCCGTGCAGCAACGAGGCGAGATGACCGGCGAAGTTCGCGTACCAGGTGTGCGAGTGCACGACATCGGCGCCGGCGACGTCGGAGACGATCTCGAGGTCGGTGCCGAGCGTCTGGATCGCGCCATTGGCGGAAGCCAGTTCCGTCGGCACCGCGTAGGAGGTGGTGTCGGCCTCATCACGCGGGGCGCCGAAGGCCCGCACCTGCACTTCGGTGCCCTCGGCGCGAAGGGCCCGCACCAGCTCGGTCGCGTGGACACCCGCTCCCCCGTAGATCTCCGGCGGGTACTCCTTGGTGACGACGTCGACGCGCATGAGACGAACCGTAGCGCAGCGCAACCCCCACCGCGCGCCGGTTCCCGCGATCGCACTCGCCCCCTAGTGTTGTGCCATGCCTGCAGCGCCGAAGGTCTTCGGAATCATCCTCGCCGGCGGCGAGGGAAAACGTCTCATGCCCCTGACGGCCGACCGCGCGAAACCGGCCGTCCCCTTCGGCGGCCAGTACCGCCTGATCGACTTCGCGATCTCGAACCTCATCAATTCGGGCCTGCGGCAGCTCGTCGTGCTCACGCAGTACAAGTCGCACAGTCTCGACCGTCACATCTCCCAGACGTGGCGCATGTCCCCGATGCTCGGTTCGTACGTGGCATCCGTCCCCGCCCAGCAGCGCCTCGGCAAGCGGTGGTTCTCCGGCTCGGCCGACGCGATCCTGCAGTCGATGAACCTCATCCGCGACGAGAAGCCCGACATCGTCGTCGTCATCGGGGCCGACCACGTCTACCGCATGGACTTCGCACAGATGCTCGACGCGCACATCGCCTCCGACGCGCGGGCGACGATCGCCGGCATCCGCCAGCCGATCTCGCTGGCGAACCAGTTCGGTGTCATCGACACCGATCCGAGCGACCCCACGATGATCCGCGAATTCCTCGAGAAGCCGCAGAACCCGACAGGGCTCGCGGACGCCCCCCACGAGGTGCTCGCCTCCATGGGCAACTACATCTTCGATGCCGACGCGCTCGTGGAGGCGGTGACGCACGACGGAGAGCTGCCGACGTCGGCGCACGACATGGGTGGCGACATCGTGCCGTACTTCGTCAACCGCGGCGAGGCTGCGGTCTACGACTTCCAGCGCAACGATGTTCCGGGCTCGACGCCGCGCGACCGGTCCTACTGGCGCGACGTCGGCACGATCGAGTCGTTCTACGACGCCCACATGGATCTCATCTCGACGCTGCCGATCTTCAACCTCTACAACACCGACTGGCCGATCTACTCGCAGACCTTCAACGCGCCGCCGGCGAAGTTCGTGCGCGACTCGGTCGGCCGCATCGGCAACGCGATCGACTCGATCGTCTCGCTCGGGTCGGTGCTCTCGGGCACGCACCTCGAGCGCAGTGTCGTGGGTCCCTGGGCGCTCGCCGGCGGCGGATCGACGATCACCGACTCCGTGCTCTTCGACGGGGTGCAGGTCGGTGCGGGAGCCCGCATCCACCGCGCCATCCTCGACAAGAACGTGACCCTCGCCCCGGGCGCGACGATCGGCGTCGACCGCGAGCGCGACCTCGCCCGCGGGTTCACCGTCACCGAGACCGGCATCACCGTCGTCGGCAAGGACGTCCGCGTCCAAAGCTGATCCCGGATGCCGGAAGGGGCGGTGACCGCGATGGTCACCGCCCCTTCCGCGTGCGGGGTCGCGGGTCGTCAGACGCCCACGCGCGCGAAGGCGTCGCGGCTGATGCCCTGGGCGAGCACGGCCTTCGACCACTCGCGTGCCGTGTGCAGACTGTGGTCGCGGTAGTTGCCGCAGCTGAAGGCATCCGTGCCGGGGACGTCCTCCCACTCGACGTCTTCGGCGATCGCGCGCAGCGAGTCGGTGACCGCAGTGACGACGTCGCCCAGGTCGGGCTCGCCCCACATGATGAGGTGGAACCCGGTGCGACACCCGAACGGCGAGATGTCGATGACGCCGTCGATGCGGTCGCGCAGCAGGCTCGCGAGCAGATGCTCGATCGTGTGGATGCCGGCCGTGGGGATCTCTCCCTCGTTCGGCTGCACGAGGCGCACGTCGAAGTTCGAGATGACGTCGCCGCGCGGACCCGACTCGGTGCCGATGAGGCGAATGTACGGGGCGAGGACGGCGGTGTGGTCCAGCGTGAAGCTCTCGACGTCGGCCATGGAGATCCTTTCGGCGGCATTCGGGGACGCGTCGAGCCTACGCGCGCGGTCGACGATCGGTGTCGCATGCGTCTCCCGGTGACACGCTAGGGTCGAGGCCGTGCCCGCGCGTTTCCTCGTCGTCCTGGATGCCGATTCCACCCTCATCCGCAACGAGGTGATCGAACTCCTCGCCGACGAAGCCGGCCGCGGCGCCGAGGTGGCCGCGGCGACCGAGGCGGCGATGCGCGGCGAGGTCGACTTCGCCGCGAGCCTGCGCTCGCGCGTGGCCGCGCTGGCCGGAGTCCCGGTCGAGGCTTTCGCGCGCGCCGTCGCGCGCATCGAACCGACACCGGGCGTGCGGGATCTGATCGATGCCGTGCACCGCCGTGGCGGGCGCGTCGGCGTCGTGTCCGGTGGCTTTCACGAGGTGCTCGACACGGTGGCGCCGGATCTGGGCGTCGATGTGTGGCGCGCCAATCGACTCGTCGTCGCCGACGGCGCGCTCACGGGAGAGGTCGACGGCCCGATCGTGGATGCCGCGGCCAAGGCCGACACCCTGCGTCGGTGGGCGTCCGACCACGGTGTGCCGATGGGGCGGACGTTCGCGATCGGCGACGGCGCCAACGATCTGCTCATGATGGAGGCCGCGGGTCTCGGGCTCGCGTTCAATGCGAAGCCCGCCGTCCGTGCGAACGCCGACCTGGTGATCGGGCGCGTGGACCTCGCCGAGGTCATCGCGCTGCTGCCGCGCTGAGACCGGACGCTTCGCGTGTCGGAGGCCGTCCCTAGAGTGACGTCATGGACGTGATTCTGATTCCGGGCCTCTGGCTCGATGCATCGTCGTGGGATGCCGTGACACCGGCGCTCACCGAGGCGGGGCACCGCGTGCACCCGCTGACCCTCCCGGCCGCCTCCGACGCCCGCATCGACGACTGGGTCGCCGCCGTCGTCGATGAGATCGACGCGGCGGAAGGACCCGTCGTGCTCGTGGGGCATTCCGGCGGCGGCAACGTCGTGTGGGGCGCCGCCGATGCGCGTGCCGATCGTGTTCACCGCGTGGTGTTCGTCGACACCATGCCGCCGCCGCCGGGCGCCATGATCTCCGAGTTCCCGGTCCGCGACGGCGTGGTGCCCTTCCCCGGGTGGGACTTCTTCGATGAGCCCGACGTCGCCGACCTCGACGACGAGACGCGCCGACGCGTCGCCGCCCGAGCCGTCGACGTGCCCGGAGCGGTGCCCACCGATCCTCTCCCTCTCACGGACGACCGGCGCCACGGCATCCCCGTCACGGTCCTGTCCGGACAGCTCGACGCCGAGGCCGTCCACGCCGCGCTGGCGGAGTGGGGGGCGTGGGCCGACGAGTTCGATGCGATACGGGACACCGAGGTCGTGACGCTGGGCTCCGGCCATTGGCCGCAGTTCTCGCAGCCCGAGGCCTTCGCCCAGACGCTCCGGGAGGCCGTGCGCTGAGGAGAGATCTTCTCCTCAGTGCCCCATGCCGAGGCCGCCGTCGACGGGGATGACGGCACCCGAGATGTACGCGGCGTCATCCCCGGCGAGCCAGGTCACCACCCCGGCGACCTCGTCCGCCGACGCGAAACGCCCCGCGGGGATGTTCTTCTTGTAATCCGCCTGGGTGTCGGCCGGGAGCTCGGCGGTCATGTCGGTCTCGATGAAGCCGGGAGCCACCACGTTCGCCGTGATGCCGCGGCCGCCGAGCTCGCGCGTCAGCGATCGCGCGAAGCCCACCAGGGCGCTCTTCGAGGCGGCGTAGTTGATCTGACCCGCCGAGCCGTAGAGGCCGACCACGCTCGAGATGAGGATGACGCGGCCCCATCGCGCCTTGAGCATGCCTTTCGAGGCGCGCTTGACGACGCGGAACGCGCCGCCGAGGTTCGTGGACACGACACTGTCGAAGTCGTCCTCGCTCATTCGCAGCAGCAGGGTGTCCTTGGTGATGCCCGCGTTGGCCACGACCACGGCGATCGGGCCGAGCTCCGCTTCGATCTGTGTGAACGCGGCGTCCACCGCTGCGGCGTCGGTGACGTCGGCGCGCACCGTGAGCGTCCCCTCGGGGCCCTCGCCCGACCGTGCCGTGACCGCCACGCGCCACCCCTCGGCGACGAAGCGTTCGGCGATGGCCCGCCCGATGCCGCGGTTTCCTCCGGTGACGACGACGACGCGGTCCTGGGACATGTGAGACTCCTGCAGTGCGAGGGACGGAACCGGCCCAGCCTACCGACGACCCCGCACCGCCCGTCTCCCCGGGCGTTTGACACGGCCCGCACGGCGCTGGAACGCTGGAGGCCAGTCTGATGAAAGGGACACCCGTGAGCGACGACCAGACCCCCGCACCCCGCAGCGGAGACGACACGCCCACGGCCCCCGGAGCACCCGAGGCGGCACCGCGGACCGTTCCCCCCGCTCCGCCTGTCCCGCCGGCTCCGACGACGGACACGCCCTCCCCCGCAGCCCCGGCCGGCGACGCCCCGCCCGCCCCCGCGTACGGCGTTCCGCAGGCGCCCCCGGCCTACGGCCCGCCCGCGTCGCCGATCTACGACGCCCCGGCGGCCCCGAGCGCGCCGTCGTACGGCGCCCCGGGCGGCCCCGCCTACGGCTCCGCGCCGTACGGCACCGGATACGGGGCCGCCGTGCGCACCAACGTGCTCGCGATCATCTCGCTCGTGGCATCCATCGCCGGCTTCCTGTGGGTGCTCCCGGTCATCGGTCCGATCGCGGCGGTCGTGACGGGACACATCTCGCTCGCACAGATCAAGCGCACGGGCGAGAAGGGCCGCGGCATGGCGCTGGCCGGCACGATCGTGGGCTGGGTGGGCGTGGGATTCCTCGTCGTGTCCGTGGTCGTGCTGCTGTTCATCGGCGTGGGGATCGCCGCGAGCAACTCCTCTCGATACGGCGCCTAATCGCGACCGGCCCCCGCCCGACGGGCGTACCCTGGGTTCACCGTGAAGACATCGACCCGCGCCCAGTCAGCGACGTCGCTCCCGCAGGCCCCGCGGGACGACGCCGGATCCCGTTTCGCCAAGTACATGGTGATGATGGGGATCCGCATCGCGTGCTTCGTCGCGATGGCCGTGGTGACCCCGTACGGCTGGTACACGTTCGTGTTCGCCGCGGGTGCGATCTTCCTCCCCTATCTCGCCGTGATCGTGGCGAACGTGGGGCAGGATGCCGCGGTGTCCGGTGCCGTGAACCCGGAACGCATGATCGAGGCGGCACCGTCGACCCCCAGCGCCCCGGCCGCCGAGGCTCCGACCGTCATCCGTATCGCCGAGACCCCGCGCCTCGAGCAGCCGCGCGACGAGCGGTCGTGACCGGCGACACCGTCGAATGCTCCCGCGCCGGCTGTCGCGCACAGGCCGCGTGGGCGATCCGGTGGCGCAACCCGCGCATCCACCCCGTTGACCGGCGCAAGACCTGGGTCGCGTGCGACGAACACGTGGCGTATCTGCGGGAGTTCCTGAGAGCCCGCGACTTCCCGGTCGAGGTCGCCGCCCTGGCGGGTGACCCGGCGTGAGCGCGCGCAGCATGCCGGCGGCCGCGAGGTGGGCCGCCTACGTCGGAGTCGCGATCCTGTTCGCCATCGCGTGCGGATTCCTGTCGAACTGGCAGTTCTCGCGCAACGCGGAGCGCTCCGAGCAGCTGCGGCTGGTCGCCGACAACTACGACGCCGAACCGGTCGCCCTCGGCGACCTGCTCGCACCCGGAGGCGAGCTCGACCCGGGCGACGAGTGGCGCCCCGTCCGGCTGACCGGCGAATACGAGGCCGACGAAGAGCTGCTGGTGCGCAACCGCGCCCACGGCGGATCCGCCGCGTACGAGGTGCTCGTGCCGTTCCGCCTCGACGACGGCCGCGTCCTCCTCGTCGACCGCGGGTGGCTGCCACCGGGCGATCGCCAGCCCGAACCGGATGCCATCCCCGCACCCCCGAGCGGTCCGGTGGAGGTCGTGGTGCGACTGCGTCCCGGCGAGCCGGTGCCCGCCTCGGGACGCACCGCCGAGGTCGGGCAGGTGCCCACGATCAACCTCGGACTGGTCGCCGAGCAGACCGGCGCCCTCGAGCCCGGCGCCTATGGTCTCCTCGTGTCGGAGGACCCGGCTCCCGCGCAGGCTCCGCTGCCGATCGACCCGCCCAGCGACGACCCCGGGCCGCACCTGTCGTATGCGATCCAGTGGATCCTGTTCGCCGTGATGGGTTTCGGCTTCCTCGCCTACGTCATCGTCAGCGAGCGCCGCATCCGCCGCGAGGAGATCGAGGACGCGCGCGAGCGCGGCGAGGAGCCGCCCGCGCCCGGCCGCACCAAGCTCGACCCGGTCGCCGCGCACCGCGCGCGCAAGCGCCCACGCGACCGCGACGGGGCCGACGAGGACGCGCTGCTCGACGCGCGCTGATCCCGGGTCGCTGCGCGGCGAGCGGCCTCCGGAGCACCCGTCCGGCGACGTTACGCCAGCGTCACCAGATCCGCGTAGTCCCGGCCCCAGATGTCTTCGACTCCGTCGGGGAGGATGAGGACGCGCTCGGGGTTGAGCGCCTCGACCGCCCCTTCGTCGTGCGAGACGAGCACGACCGCACCCTCGTAATGCGCGAGCGCGCCGAGGATCTCTTCGCGCGAGGCGGGGTCGAGGTTGTTCGTGGGCTCGTCCAGCAGCAGCATGTTCGCGGACGAGACCACGAGCGTCGCGAGGGACAGTCGTGTCTTCTCTCCGCCCGAGAGCACGCCGGCCGGCTTCAGCACGTCGTCGCCGACGAACAGGAAGGAACCCAGCACCTTCCGCGCCTCGGTGGCGGTGATGTCGGGCGCCGCGGACATCATGTTGTCCAGCACCGACCGGTTCACGTCGAGGTTCTCGTGCTCCTGCGCGTAGTAGCCGATCTTGAGGCCGTGGCCGGGCTCGAGCTGCCCGGTGTCGGGCTTGTCGACGCCGGCGAGGATGCGCAGCAGCGTCGTCTTCCCCGCGCCGTTGAGGCCGAGGATCACCACGCGCGAGCCGCGATCGATCGCGAGATCGACGTCCGTGAAGATCTCGAGCGACCCGTACGACTTCGACAGGCCGGATGCCATGAGCGGCGTCTTGCCGCACGGTGCGGGCTTGGGGAACCGGAGCTTCGCCACCCGCTCGTCCTGGCGGACGTCATCCAGGCCCTTGAGCATCTTCTCGGCGCGCGCGACCATCTGGTGGGCGGCGGCGGCCTTGGACGCCTTGGCACCGAATCGCGCGGCCTGCTGCTGGAGGGCGGTGGCCTTCTTCTCGACGTTGGCGCGCTCCTTCTTACGGCGCTCCTCGTCGGCCACCCGCTGGCGCAGGTAGTTCTTCCAGTTCATGTTGTAGACGTCGATGACCTGGCGATTGGCATCCAGGTAGAACACGCGATTGACCGTCTCGCCGACGAGCTCGACATCGTGCGAGATCACGATGAGTCCGCCCTTGTACCCCTTCAGGAACTCGCGCAACCACACGACGCTGTCGGCGTCGAGGTGGTTCGTCGGCTCGTCGAGGATCATCGTCTGCGCGTCCGAGAAGAGGATGCGCGCGAGCTCGATGCGACGGCGCTGTCCGCCGGACAGCGTCTTCAGCGGCTGGTCGAGGATCCGGTCCGGCAGCGAGAGGTTGTGGGCGATGGATGCCGCCTCGGCCTCGGCCGCGTAGCCCCCCTGGGCCTCGAAACGCTCGGTGAGGTTGGCGTACTTCTTCATGGCCTTCGCGGCGACCGCCGGGTCGTCGCTGCCCATCGCGAGGGAGGCCTCCTGCATCCCGAGGGCAAGAGTTCCGAGCCCGCGAGCGTCGAGGATCCGGGTGCGCGCGAGCATCTCGGGATCGCCCGAGCGCGGGTCCTGCGGCAGGTAGCCCAGTTCACCGCTGCGGTCGACACCGCCGGCCGAGGGGAGCAGGTCTCCGGCGAGCACCTTCGTCAACGTCGTCTTGCCGGCACCGTTGCGGCCGACGAGACCGATCTTGTCGCCGTCCGAGACGCGGAACGACACCTCCGACATCAGCACGCGCGCGCCGACGCGGATCTCGAGATCGTGCACGGCGAGCACAGCAGACGTCCGTTCGCTAGAGGAAAGGGAGAAACGGCCGATGATGGCCAGCCACCCAGTATACGGCGACGCGAAACTACCTCGCCGTCGAGAGGTTTCCGAGGCCGGACGGCATCCCGGTTTGCGGTCGGCAGCGGGCCGTGATCTAAACTAAGCCTATCCTTACCTAACCCGCAGGAGGCCCTCTGTGTCCCGTTTCCGCGCGCTGGCCGCTCTCGCCGCCGCCACGGCCCTCGTCCTGACCGGCTGTGCCGGCACCTCCGCCTCCCCGGGCGCCTCGGAGGGCTCCACGACGGCGGACGGAAGCTTCCCCCTCACGCTCACGAACGTCTTCGGCGACACGACGATCGAAGCCAAGCCCGAACGCGTCGTCACGGTCGACTGGGGCAACCAGGACGTCGCACTGGCTCTCGGCATCGTTCCGGTCGCGATGCCCAAGGTGACCTACGGCGACGAAGACGGCGACGGCCTGCTGCCCTGGACCAAGGACAAGCTCGCCGAGCTCGGCGCGGAGACGCCCACGCTCATGGACGAGACGAACGGCTACGACTACGAGGCCATCGCCGACGCACAGCCCGATGTCATCCTCGCCGCCTACTCGGGCATGACGCAGGAGCAGTACGACACCCTCACCAAGATCGCGCCGGTCGTGACGTACCAGAGCGTCGCCTGGGGCACCACCTGGCAGGACATGACCGTTCTCGACGGCACGGCCCTGGGGCTGAAGGACGAGGCCGAGAAGCTGGTCGCCGACAAGGAACAGCACATCGCGGACGAGGCGGCGAAGTACCCCGCCATCGCCGGGAAGAAGTCGCTCCTGACCTACTTCGATCCGACGAACCTGTCGACCCTCGGCTTCTACAACACGCTCGACCCCCGCATGGGCTACCTCGAGGAGCTCGGGCTCGTGCCGTCCTCGTACGTGGCTTCGCAGTCGGCAGCGTCCGAGACCTTCTGGTTCACGCCCAGCACCGAGCAGATCGAGAACTTCACCGACGTCGAGATGATGGTCGCCTACGGCGCAGACGGCATGATCGCCGCGATGCAGGCCGACCCGCTGCTGTCGAAGATCCCGGCGGTGGCGAACGGCGCGATCGCCGTGATCGAGAGCGGCTCGACGCTCTCCTCGGCCATCACGCCGACTCCGCTGAACATCGGTACGAGCTACGGTGACGAATACATCGGTCTCGTCGGAGCGGCCGCCGAGAAGGCCTCGTCCTGATGCGGATCCTCGCGACGTCGGCACGATGACCGCTCTCGCTCCGACCTCGACCGCCCCCGGCGACGCCCGTCCGCGTCGCTGGGGGCGGCGGCGGGTCGTGGGGGTGGCGGCTCTGGTGCTCGTCCTCGTCGCCGCAGCGGTGCTCTCCGTGACCTTCGGCGCACGCGACGTCTCCCCCGCGGATGTGTGGGCGGGGCTCACCGGTTCCACCGACACTGCGTCCGCAGCGGCGGTCGCCAAGCGCGTACCGCGCACGCTCCTCGCGATCCTCGTCGGGGCGGCACTCGCCGCCGCCGGAGCAGTCCTGCAGGGCGCGACACGCAACCCTCTCGCCGACCCGCAGATCCTCGGCATCAACGGCGGTGCGGGCCTGGCGATCGTCGTCGGCATCGCCTTCTTCGGGCTCGGCTCCGCCACGGCGTACATCTGGGTCGGCATGATCGGTGCCGGAGCCGCCGCGGTCCTGGTCTACGCCGTCGGATCGCTCGGGCGCGGCGGGGCGACACCTCTGCGCCTGGCCCTCGCCGGAGCCGTGACGGCGGTCGCGTTCAGCTCCCTCACGAGCGCCATCCTGCTCCCGCGCGTGAACGTGATGAACGAGTTCCGGTTCTGGCAGATCGGCGGCGTCGGCGGCGCGACCGCCGACACGATCCTCCAGGTGCTGCCGTTCCTGCTCGTCGGGCTCGTGATCTGCCTCGCGAGCGCGTCGGCGCTGAACACCCTCGCGCTCGGCGACGAGCTCGCCGCCGGTCTCGGCGCCCGCGTGCGCACCGCCCGCCTGATGTCGTCCGCCGGCGCGGTCATCCTCTGCGGTGCCGCGACCGCCGTCGCTGGACCCATCGGGTTCGTCGGACTCATCGTCCCGCACATGATCCGGCTCGTCGTCGGGGTGGACCACCGATGGCTCCTCCCGGTGTCCGCCCTCGGCGGGGCCGTCCTCCTCACACTCGCCGACGTCATCGGTCGTGTCGTCGCCCGCCCCGACGAGATCGAGGTCGGCATCGTCACGGCGCTCGTCGGCGCGCCGTTCTTCATCGCCCTCGTCCGCCGCCAAAGGATGCGTGCCCTGTGAGCGTGACCTTCACCGCCGCACCGGCGGCCGCCCTGACCTCCGTCATCGCCGGCCGGCGGCGCCGTCGCACCCGTTGGACGCTGGTCACCGGCATCCTGGCCCTCCTCGTGATCGCCGCGTTCGCGCTGTCGCTCATGCTGGGCCAGACGAACTACTCCCCCGCCGAGGTGTGGGGCGTCCTCACCGGTCAGCGCGTGCCGGGCGCCTCGTTCACCGTCGGTGAGCTGCGCCTTCCGCGCGCCATGACGGCCCTGTTCACCGGCCTGTGCTTCGGCATGGGAGGCGTCGTGTTCCAGACGATGCTGCGCAACGCCCTCGCCAGCCCCGACGTCATCGGGATCAACACGGGCGCGAGCGCAGCCGCCGTCATCGGCATCGTGGTCCTGGGGCTCGGCGAGACGACGGTGTCGTTCCTCGCCATGGTCGCCGCCCTCGGCGCCGCTCTCGCGATCTACCTGCTCGCCTACCGCGACGGCGGGTCAGGAGCCCGGCTGATCCTCGTCGGGATCGGAGTCGCCGCGATGTGCCAGGCAGTGGTGTCGTACGTCATCGCGCGCGCGGCGGAGTACGACCTTCCCGCCGCGATGCGATGGATCACCGGCAACCTCAACGACGCCACGTGGGACCGTGCCCTCCCGGTCGTGTGCGCGGTGGTCGTCCTTGGGCCCGTGCTTCTCGTGCTGGCCCGGCGCCTGGAGATCCTGCGGATGGGTGACGACACCGCAGCCGCCCTCGGCCTCCCGGTCGAACGCAGTCGACTTCTGCTCATCGTCGCCGCGGTGGGCCTGCTCGCCTTCGGAACCGCGGCGGCGGGGCCGATCGCGTTCGTGTCGTTCCTGGCCGGTCCCATCGCCGTGCGCATCCTGGGCCCGGTGGGATCTCCCGTGCTGCCCGCAGGGCTCGTCGGAGCGCTGCTCGTCCTCGTCTCGGACTTCTGCGCACAGTACGCGTTCGGTACACGACTCCCCGTCGGCGTCATCACCGGCGTGCTCGGAGCGCCCTATCTCATCTACCTGCTCATGCGCAGCAGTCGATCCGGAGGAACCACGCTATGACCACCGAGCACACACCGGTCTCCTCGCCCGTCCGCCACACCGCCCGAGGAGCCCGCCGATGACCGTAGAGCGCAATCTCCGTGCCGAGGCCGTCACCCTCGGCTACGGCGACCGCACGATCGTGGACTCGCTCGATCTGCGGCTCCCGCCGGGGCGCGTGACGACGATCGTCGGCGCGAACGCGTGCGGGAAGTCGACGCTGCTGAAGGCGATGGCGCGCCTGCTCACGCCGACGGAGGGGCAGGTGCTGCTCGACGGCAAGGCCATCCATCGGATGCCCACGAAGCAGGTCGCGCGCGTCCTGGGCCTGCTCCCCCAGTCGCCCGTCGCCCCCGACGGCATCGCCGTCTCCGACCTGGTGAGCCGCGGTCGCCACCCCCACCAGGGCGCGCTGGCGCGGTGGACCCGGGCCGACGACGTCGCCGTCGCCCGCGCTCTCGAGGCGACCGACACGGCGCACCTCGCCGATCGGCACGTCGACGAGCTCAGCGGCGGACAGCGTCAGCGCGTGTGGATCGCGATGGCGCTCGCGCAGGAGACGGACGTGCTGCTCCTGGACGAGCCGACGACGTTCCTCGACATCAGTCACCAGATCGATGTGCTCGACCTGCTGACCGACCTCAACCGCCAGCGCGGGACCACCGTGGCGATGGTGCTGCACGACCTCAACCTGGCCGCTCGCTACGCGGACCACCTCGTCGCGATGGCCGGCGGACGTGTGGTCGCGGCGGGCGACCCCGGTGAGGTCATCACCGAGCCGACGGTCCGCGAGGTGTTCGGTCTCGACAGCCGCGTCGTACCCGACCCGCTGACGGGGCGCCCCATGGTCATCCCGATCGGCCGCCACCACACGCTGGTCGAGCCCGAGCAGGCCGTGCGCTGAGAAGTGCCCGCAGCCGCCGGGCGCGCCGCCCAGGCGCCGCCCGCACCGCTCGAAGCGATGCGGCTCAGCCCGTGCGCTCGACCTGACCGGCGCGCCAGTAGCCCATGAACGCCACGCGCTTCCGGTCGACACCGCACCCCTGCGCGAGCAGACGCCGCAGCACCTTGATCGTCTGCGATTCCCCCGCGATCCAGGCGTAGAACTCCCCCTCGGAGTCGGCGGGGCTGTCCCACAGCAGGTCGACGTCGACGTCGATGTCGTCCAACTCCTGCGGGCGGGGAGCGGCGGCGCGCGCGAGGACGTCTCCGGATGCCGTGGTCCAGGCCTCCACCGCTTCGATGAGGGCCTCACCGTGGGGACGGTCGTCGCGGGCGAGCCAGTTCACGCGTGCGGTGCCGGTGGACACCGGGAGCGCGTCGTCGATGCTGGGCACCTCGACGAAAGCGTCCACGACCAACCCCGGGGCGAGTCCCTCGAGGATCGCGCAGATCGCGGGAGCGGCGGTCTCGTCGCCGGCGAGCAGGAGCCGCTGCGCGGTGCCGGGGTGGAAGTCGATGCCCTGGGCCGACTCCGGGCTGCGGGCGTCGGGCCCCACGACGATGATGCGGTCGCCGACCGCGGCGGCCTCGGCCCACGCACCCGCGGGGCCGGCGTCGTGGTGCAGGACGAAGTCGATGTCCAGTTCGAGGGCCTCGGGGTCGATCCGACGCACGGTGTAGGTGCGGAACGGCATCCGCTCCTCGTCCGGCAGGTCGCGCCAGCGCGTGTACCACTCGCCGTTGTCGATCGCCGCGGGGTCGGTCTGCCCGATGTCGCACAGGGTGCCGTCGGGGCCGGGAAGCACGATCTTGACGCGCTGGTCGCGGCGGTCGGTCCCGAAGACCTCGAAGTCGCGGGACGTGAACGTGATGCGCGCGAAGTGCGGCGACAGCCGGCGTGCGTCCTTCACCTCGGCGACGTACGGGCGGTAGGCGGGACGCGTGGCTGTCTTCACCCGCTAAGGATATCCTTACCTATCCCCGGATGCCATGTCCGCCTTCCGCGGAAACCCCACCGCCGAACTACCTCGCCAGGGCGCCGATGCGCTCGATCGCCTCGCGAAGGACCTCGGGAGCGCACCCGACGTTGATGCGCACGTGCCCCACGCCCTCCTCGCCGAACAGGGGCCCGTGGTGGAGGGCGACCTTCGCCTCGCGACGGATGAAAGGCGCGGGGTTGTCCCCCCAGCCGTACGCCGACACGTCGACCCACGCGAGATACCCCGCCTCGGGAAGGCGGTACCGCGCGAGCGGCAGGTGTTCGGCCAGGAGATCGGCCAGCAGCCGACGGTTGTCGTCGAGCGCTGCCAGGAGCTGCTCCAGCCACGCATCGCTGTCGATCGCGAACGCGGCACGGTTCGCGATGATGCCGAACAGCCCCGCACGCCACTCGACCTCCCACGGCAGCGCGCGCACGACCGCCGCGGTCTCCTCCGATCCCGTGACGATCACCGCGCACTTCAGCCCGGCGAGGTTGTACGTCTTGCTGGCACTGGTCACCGCGAACCCGACGGCCGCGGCCTCCGCACCGGCATCCAGGAAGGGGGTGAACACCGCCGGCGCGTGCGTGAGCGGAGCGTGGATCTCGTCGCTGACGACGGCGGCGCCGTACCGGTGGGCGAGGCGGGCGAGTCCGGCGAGCGACTCCCGCGTGTGCACCGTCCCGGTGGGGTTGTGCGGGTTGCACAGCAGCACAGCCCGTGCACCGGCGGCGAGAGCCCGATCGATCCCGGCCAGGTCCAGGCTCCACCGCGCGCCGTCGTCGATGAGGGGGACGCGCTCCACGACGGCGCCCGCCTCTTCGACGGTGTCGTAGAACGGGGGGTACACCGGCGGCGTCACCACCACCCGGTCGCCCGGGGACGTCACGGCCCGCAGGACCTCGACGACGCCCATCATGACGTCCCCGGTCCAGCGGATACGAGAGGGATCCGGACGCCAGTTCCAGCGCCGCGCGGCGAAGTCGGCGAAGTCGAGGTCGATGCCCGGTCGCGGCGGGGTGTAGCCGGTGTCGCCGATCTCGACGGCGCGTGCAAGTGCCGCTGTGATCGCCGGAGCCAGCGGGTAGTCCGTCTCCGCCACGAACATCGGGATCACGTCGTCGCCGTACGATCTCCACTTCGTGCTCGAGCGCTGGCGCAGCAGGTCGAGCGGCAGGGCTTGTAGAGGGGCGACGCTCATGCTGCGAGCCTAATCAGAGAGAGCCGGATGCCACGGCACGACGTCAGACACGGAAACAGAAGCGCCCGCGACCGGTGTTCCGGTGCGGGCGCTTCCCGTGTGATCAGATCGCGAAGCCGAGGGCGCGCATCATGTCGCGGCCGTCGTCGGTGATCCGTTCCGGACCCCACGGCGGCATCCAGACCCAATTGATGCGGAACCGGTCCACGACGTTGTCGAGAGCCTGTGCCGTCTGCTCCTCGAGAACGTCGGTCAGCGGGCAGCCCGCCGACGTCAGCGTCATGTGGATGACGAGCGCGTCGTTCTCATCGTCCCACGCGAGGTCGTAGATCAGCCCCAGGTCGACGACGTTGATCCCCAGTTCGGGGTCCATGACGTCTTTGAGTGCCTCGGTGACCTCGTCGTACTTCTCGGGAGCGAGTGTTGCGGTCATGTAACGATCCTACGCGTCGATCGGCGTACCGGCTTCGAGGAAGCGGTCGTAGCCCTCTTCCTCGAGTCGGTCGGCGAGCTCGGGCCCGCCCTCTTCGACGATCCGGCCCTTCACGACGACGTGGACGAAGTCGGGGCGGATGTAGCGCAGGATGCGCGTGTAGTGGGTGATGAGGAGCACGCCGAGGTCGGTCTGCTCCTTGGCGCGGTTCACACCCTCGGAGACGATCTTCAGCGCGTCGACGTCGAGGCCCGAGTCGGTCTCGTCGAGCACCGCGATCTTCGGCTTGAGCAGCTCGAGCTGGAGGATCTCGTGGCGCTTCTTCTCGCCGCCCGAGAAGCCCTCGTTCACGTTGCGCTGGGCGAACTTGGCATCCATGCGCAGGTTCTCCATGGCGCCCTTGACGTCCTTGGTCCACGAGCGGATCGCCGGCGCCTCGCCGTCGATGGCCGTCTTGGCGGTGCGGAGGAAGTTCGTCACCGTGACGCCGGGGATCTCGACGGGGTACTGCATCGCGAGGAACAGACCCGCGCGGGCCCGCTCGTCGACGCTCATCTCCAGGACGTCTTCGCCGTCGAGGGTGATGGACCCGCTCGTGACGGTGTACTTGGGGTGACCGGCGATCGTGTACGCCAGGGTCGACTTGCCGGAGCCGTTGGGGCCCATGATGGCGTGGGTCTCGCCGGTGCGCAGCGTCAGCGTCACACCGTTGAGGATCGGGGTCGTGCCGGCATCCGTCTCGACCGTCACGTGGAGGTCGCGGATCTCGAGGACAGACATGGTGTTCCTTACTCGGTAGTTCGGGGAGTCGAAGGGGGCGCGGCCGTCAGGCCGTCGCCTTGGTGACGGCGGGGTCGATGAGCACGTCGTCGCCGTCGATCACGACCTCGTACACGGGGACCGGCTCGAAGGCCGGGAGGTTCAGGGGACGTCCCGTCTTCAACGAGAACGCCGAGCCGTGTGCCCAGCACTCCAACGTCTCGCCCTCGACGAAGCCGTCGGAGAGAGAGATGTCGCCGTGCGTGCACACATCGCCGATCGCGTGGACCTCGCCGTTGCCGTCGAGCACGACGGCGATCGCGACACCGTCGACCTCGACCCGGCGGGCCTCGTCCTGCACGAGCTCACTGAGCCCGCACACGCGGGACGCGCTCACGCCGCCGCTCCCTCGGCCAGTTCGCGCTCGATCGCGTCGATGAGCTCGGACTCGAGCTCCGGGATGCCGATGCGCTGGACGATCTCGCTGAGGAACCCGAGCACGACGAGGCGCCGCGCCTCGTCCTCGGCGATGCCGCGGGCCTGCAGGTAGAACAGCTGCTCGTCGTCGAACCGACCGGTGGCGCTGGCGTGACCGGCGCCCTGGATGTCGCCGGTCTCGATCTCGAGGTTCGGGATCGAATCGGCGCGCGCGCCGTCGGTGAGGACGAGGTTGCGGTTGGCCTCGTAGGAGTCGGTGCCCGTGGCATCCGGTCCGATGAGCACGTCGCCGATCCAGACACTGCGTGCGCTCGCGCCCTGCAGCGCACCCTTGTAGAGCACGTCGCCGACCGTGTGCGGGCCCTTGTGGTGCAGATAGACCTGCGACTCGAGGTGCTGGCCCGCGTCGGAGAAGGACAGGCCGTACAGCCGACCCTCGGCGCCCGCGCCGGAGAGCTCGACGGAGGGGTTCACACGGACCACGCCGCCGCCGAAGCTCACCACGACGTGGGTGAGCTTCGCGTCACGATCGACCCGCGCCTGGTGGGACGAGGCGTGGATGGCGTCGTCATCCCACTTCTGCACCGACACGACGGTGAGATCGGCGCCGTCGCGCACCAGGATCTCGACGTTCTGCGCGTGCTGCGCGGTGCCCTCGTGGCGCAGCACCACGGTGCCCCGGGAGTTCGGCTGCGCCTCGATGACCACGTGCGCGTGCGCGAGTCCGCCGGTACCCGTCAGACGCACGACGATCGGCTCGTCGAGTTCGACGTTCGTCGGGATCCGCAGCAGCGGAGCCTCCGGCTCGTGCACCCAGGCCAGGGCGGCCGGCAGGTCCTCGGGGCGGAAGTGCTCTCCGCGGGGAGCGTTACCCGTGGCCAGGCGGAGCTGCTCGACGGCGTCGGGCGCGCTCACCTCGACCCGCATGATGCCCTCGGGCCCGGCCTCGTCCACGAACAGCGGCGCCAGGCGGTCGATGGGGCTGAGCTTCCAATTGACCTCGCGGCCGGTGGGAACGCCGAAGTCGCTCGGGTCGAACGAGGTCAGACGTTCCGACCGGGTCTGCACGGGAACCGCGGATGCCACCAGAGCGGCAGGGTCGATGTGACCCTCCGCGGTACCGGCGGGGGTCTGGGTCGCAGTCGTCATCAGCCGACGGATCCTTCCATGCCCATCTCGATGAGCTTGTTGAGCTCGAGGGCGTACTCCATGGGCAACTCGCGAGCGATCGGCTCGATGAAGCCGCGCACGATCATGGCCATCGCCTCGTCCTCCGGAAGACCGCGGGACTGCAGGTAGAACAGCTGTTCCTCGCTCACCTTGGACACGGTCGCCTCGTGGCCGAGCTGCACGTCGTCGACGCGGATGTCGATCGCGGGGTACGTGTCGGAGCGCGAGATGGTGTCGACCAGGAGCGCGTCGCAGCGCACGGTGTTCGCGGAGTGGTGCGCGTTGGCATCCACCCGCACCTCGCCGCGGTAGCCGGCACGACCGCCGCCGCGCGCGATCGACTTCGACACGATCGACGACTGCGTGTAGGGCGCCATGTGGATCATCTTCGCGCCGGCGTCCTGGTGCTGACCGGGACCCGCGAATGCGACCGAGAGCGTCTCGCCCTTGGCGTGCTCGCCCATCAGATAGATCGACGGGTACTTCATCGTCACCTTGGAGCCGATGTTGCCGTCGACCCACTCCATGGTCGCGCCCTCGTGGGCGACAGCGCGCTTGGTGACGAGGTTGTAGACGTTGTTCGACCAGTTCTGGATCGTCGTGTAGCGAACGCGAGCGTTCTTCTTCACGATGATCTCGACGACCGCCGAGTGGAGCGAGTCGCTCTTGTAGATGGGCGCCGTGCACCCCTCGATGTAGTGGACGTAGCTGTCCTCGTCGGCGATGATCAGCGTCCGCTCGAACTGGCCCATGTTCTCGGTGTTGATGCGGAAGTACGCCTGCAGAGGGATCTCGACGTGCACGCCCTTCGGGACGTAGACGAACGATCCGCCCGACCACACGGCCGTGTTCAGCGCGGCGAACTTGTTGTCGCCGGCGGGGATCACGGTGCCGAAGTACTCCTCGAAGAACTCGGGGTGCTCGCGCAGGGCCGTGTCGGTGTCCATGAAGATGACGCCCTGCTCTTCCAGGTCCTCGCGGATCTGGTGGTAGACGACCTCGGACTCGTACTGAGCGGCGACGCCGGCGACGAGGCGCTGACGTTCGGCCTCGGGGATGCCGAGCTTCTCGTACGTGTTGCGGATCTCCTCGGGGAGGTCCTCCCACGTCTGCGCCTGCTTCTCAGTCGAGCGCACAAAGTACTTGATGTTGTCAAAGTCGATCTCCGACAGGTCCGCGCCCCACGTGGGCATGGGCTTGCGGCCGAAGAGCTGGTACCCCTTCAGACGGGTCTTGAGCATCCATTCGGGTTCGGACTTCAACGCGGAGATACCGCGCACGACGTCTTCGTTGATTCCTCGCTGGGCGACGGCGCCGGCGGCATCGGTGTCGTGCCAGCCGAATTCGTACACCCCCAGTCCCTCGAGTTCGGGACGGTCGATGAGCACATCGGTCATGGTGGTCACTCTCCTTCTCGGGCCTCAACGGTGTCATCCGCCCCGACATTCCCCGTCGGACTCCGGTCGGAGTCACAGGAAGGTCGCTGGTGGGCCCGCTCGAAGACGCTGACTGCGCGCCTAGAATGTCAGGGGTGCGGGACGCGCGAGCGCTGCACCCGAAGACCCTTCGATTCTACAGGCAACACCCGCTCCCGGCACGGTGCAGACCCATCGCCGCGCCCCCGGAGCCCGCCGCCAGGAGGCTGCGCGCATGTCCACCTCTTCCTCCCCCCGCACGCTCCATCGCCTCATCGACCGACTCCCCCGCCACGTCGATCGCCGCGTGCGCGTGTTCGCCTGGCTGTCGTTCCTCGCCGAGGTGCTCATCATCGGCACCGGCGGTGCGGTACGCCTCACCGGATCGGGCTTGGGGTGCCCGACGTGGCCGCGCTGCACGCCCGACTCGCTCGTCAACACCCCCGAGATGGGGATCCACGGGATCATCGAGTTCGGCAACCGCACACTGACCGGTGTGGTCGGCATCCTGGCGCTCGTCGTCGTCGTCCTGATGTGGCGCCTGCGGCGCGAGCGCCGCGCGATGTTCGTCCTCTCGCTCGTGGTGCTCGGCGGGATCGCCGCGCAGGCGGTCGTCGGCGGCATCACGGTGCTGACGGGTCTGAACCCGTTCATCGTGGGTTTCCACTACATCGCTTCGGTGGTGCTGGTGACCGTGTGCGCGGCCTTCCTCACGCTCATGTACCTTCCCGCAGGTCCCCGCGAGCGCGCCGTCCCCGGGTGGTTCGCCGGCCTCGTCCACGCCACGACCGGCGTGCTCGCCCTGACCATCGTCTTCGGCGTGCTCACCACGGGCGCGGGCCCGCACTCGGGCGACGCCGCCGCGGTGCAGCGCAACGGTTTCGACGCCGAGGTCCTCGAGCACGTGCACGCCTGGCCCGGGTACGCCCTGTTCGCGCTGACGCTCGTGATCGTGGTGCTCGCGTGGCGTCTGGGGCTTCCCGTGCGCCGATGGGCGACGGCTCTCCTGGCGGTGGAGGTCGTGCAGATCGCCGTGGGCCTGTACCAGGCACGCAACGGCCTGCCCGAGATCGCCGTGGGCGTCCACATGGTGCTCGCGGCCCTGACCGCCGCGACGATGACGGTCGTCGTCCTGCGCCTGAAGAGCCCCGCCTCCTCCGCCGATCGCTCGGCCGAGCGCAAGGTCGAGGCGGCGCGGCGCTGACCTTAGCGCGTTCATAGGCGATTCATCGAGCGCCCAGAGGCGACGCACCGGCGAGTGCGAGACTGTGGACCCTCCGGTGCCGACCGTGCCCGGAATCGAAGGAGTTCATTCCATGCAGACCCGCCCCCGCCTGCTGACCAGCATCCCGTTCTGGGCGCTCCTGGTCCTATCCCTGGCCGCAGTGATCGGCGGACTAGTCCTCGTCTTCCGCCAGATCGACGCGATGCAAGCGGTGCTGAACGACCCCAACGCCACCGTCGTGACCGTCTACGTCGCTCAGTCGTGGGCCATCGTGGGCGCGGCCGTGCTCGGTGCCGGTGCCCTCGGCATCGTCGCGACCCTCGCGGTCGCCACCGTGGTGTCCACCCGTCCGGGTGCCGACGTCTCGGTCGAGACCATCGACTGGGCCAGCGACGACGAGAGCGCCCCCGAGGCCCCCTTCGCCGCCGCCCCCACCGTGGCCGCCGCGGCGACCACCGCTCCGGCTGCTCCGCTCGTCCTCGAGGACGCGGACGTCGAGACCCCGTCCGACGCACCGGCCCCCGCAGAGGCCGCCACGGCTCGCGACGCCGACGAGGACGCGACGCGCCCCTGAGCACCGCCCCACGACGCAGAACGCCCGCTCCCCGATCCGGGGGCGGGCGTTCTGGCGTGCGGAGGCGCGGATGTCAGAAGGGCAGCAGCGGGTCGACCGCGATGGCGACGAAGAGCAGCGTGAGGTACGTGATCGATGCATGGAAGACGCGCATCGGACGCGGTTCGCCGCCCTGCACGGCGCGCGAATACAGGCGGTGCGACTCGTAGACGAACCAGCCGCCGAACACCAGCGCCGAGACGCTGTAGACCAGGCCCATGGATGCCACCGGGATCAGCAGCAGGGAGCACGCCACCGTGGCCCAGGCGTAGAGGATCACCTGCAGCCCCACCTGCGATCCGCTGCGCGTCGCGCCGAGCATGGGCACGTGGACACCGTCGTACTGATCGGCGTACTTCATCGACAGCGGCCAGTAGTGCGGGGGCGTCCACAGGAACACCAGCGCGAAAAGGATGAACGGAGCCCACGACAGCGATCCGGTGACCGACGACCATCCGATGAGCACCGGGAAGCAGCCGGCGATGCCACCCCACACGATGTTCTGCTCGGTACGGCGCTTCAGGATCATCGTGTAGATCACGACGTAGAAGAAGATGGCTCCGGCCGACAGTGCGGCCGCGAGGGGGTTCGTGAACGCCCACAGCCAGACGGTCGAGACGACGGCGAGCGTCCACGCGAAGGTGAGCGCGCCGCGGGGCGAGACCTCGCCGGTGACCAGCGGCCGGTTCTCGGTGCGCTGCATGTGCGCGTCGATGTCCCGGTCGAGATACATGTTGAACGCCGCCGCGGAACCCGCGCTGAGCGACCCGCCGATGACGGTCGCGAAGATGAGCCACAGGTCGGGCAGTCCGCGGGCGGCCAGGATCATCACGGGAACGGTCGTCACCAGCAGCAGCTCGAGCACGCGCGGCTTGGTCAGCGCGACGTAGGCCCGGAGGGTGCGTCCGACGGAGCGGCGATCGGTCGTCGCTGTGACGTGCGACGTCGTCGAGATGTCCATCATCCCCCGGGGTAGAGCGTGAGTATCCCCATGATTCTATGGCATCCCGTGCACAGACCCGGCCGTCTGTCGACCCCCTCGGGAACAGTCCCGGCCCTTCCTGCGTTCTCGCTATGCTGGCGAGGAACGCGCGCCCCGCGCCGACCACCCCACCCCACTCCCGCTCCGACGGCGTCGAGTGCGGCGTCGGATCGTGACCCCGGGCGCAAAGTGACGAGAAAGGCACCGTGTTGTCGGACTTCGAATGGGATGAGATCGATCGGCGCGCGGTGGACACCGCTCGCGTTCTGGCGGCGGATGCCGTCGAGAAGGTGGGCAATGGACACCCCGGCACGGCGATGTCGCTCGCACCGGCCGCCTACCTCCTGTACCAGCGGGTCCTCCGCCACGACCCGGCCGACACCCACTGGCCGGGCCGCGACCGGTTCATCCTCTCGGCGGGGCACTCCTCGCTGACGCAGTACGTGCAGCTGTACCTCGGCGGTTTCGGCCTCGAGCTGGAAGACCTCGAGGCCCTGCGCACCTGGGGCTCGCTCACCCCCGGCCACCCCGAGTACGGGCACACCGACGGCGTCGAGATCACGACCGGCCCGCTGGGTCAGGGTCTGGCCTCGTCCGTGGGCTTCGCTTACGCCGCCCGTTACGAGCGTGGCCTGTTCGACCCCGAGTCGCCTGCCGGCGAGAGCCCCTTCGACCACTACGTGTACGTCATCGCCGGCGACGGCGACCTGCAGGAGGGCGTGACCAGCGAGGCGTCCTCGCTGGCCGGCCACCAGGAGCTCGGCAACCTCATCGCGATCTACGACTCCAACCAGATCTCGATCGAGGACGACACCAACGTCGCCTTCACCGAGGACGTGCAGAAGCGTTACGAGGCCTACGGCTGGCACGTCCAGACGGTGGACTGGAAGAAGACGGGCCAGTACGTCGAAGACGTGGCCGAGCTCCACGCCGCGATCGAGGCTGCCAAGGGCGAGACGAGCAAGCCGTCGCTCATCATCCTCAAGACGATCATCGGCTGGCCCTCCCCCGGCAAGCAGAACACGGGCAAGATCCACGGTTCGGCTCTCGGTGCCGACGAGCTGCGTGCCACGAAGGAGGTGCTCGGGTTCGATCCTGACCAGCACTTCGCGGTGGCCGACGAGGTCCTCGCCCACACCCGCGAACTCGTCAAGCGCGGGGAGGCCGAGAAGGCCGCCTGGCAGGAGAAGTTCGACGCGTGGGCGGCGGCTCACCCCGAGCGCAAGCAGCTGTGGGACCGTCTTCAGGCGCGTGAGCTGCCGGCCGACATCGCCGACGCGCTGCCCGCCTTCGAGGCCGGCAAGGACGTCTCGACGCGTGCCGCCTCGGGCGCCGTCATCAACGCCCTCGCCGCCGAGCTCCCCGAGCTGTGGGGCGGTTCCGCCGACCTCGCCGAGTCGAACCTGACGACGATCAAGGATGCCAAGTCCTTCATCCCCGAGTCGTGGTCCACGCACGAGTGGTCGGGCGACCCCTACGGCCGAGTCCTGCACTTCGGCATCCGCGAGCACGCGATGGGCGCGATCCTCAACGGCATCGTGCTGCACGGCCCGACACGACCGTTCGGCGGCACCTTCCTCATCTTCAGCGACTACATGCGCCCGCCGGTGCGTCTGGCCGCGCTGATGAACATCCCCACGATCTTCGTCTGGACGCACGACTCGGTCGCCCTCGGCGAGGACGGCCCGACGCACCAGCCGATCGAGCAGCTCGCCTCCCTCCGCGCGATCCCGAACCTCGCCGTCGTCCGTCCCGCGGATGCCAACGAGACCTCGGTCGTGTGGCTCGAGATGCTTCGCCGCACCGCCGGCCCCGCAGGAATCGCCCTGACGCGTCAGAACATCCCGGTGTTCCCGCGCGGCGAGGGTGAGGCCTCGGGCGACGACTTCGCCTCGGCCGCGCACGCCGTCAAGGGTGCCTACGTGCTCGCCGAGGCCGCGAACGGCGAACCCGACGTCATCCTCATCGCCACCGGTTCCGAGGTCCAGCTGGCCGTTCAGGCGCGCGAGACCCTCGCCGCCGAGGGCATCCACGCCCGCGTGGTGTCGGCTCCGTCGCTGGAGTGGTTCGCCGAGCAGGACGAGGCGTACCGCGAGTCGGTTCTGCCGACGTCGGTGAAGGCACGCGTCTCCGTCGAGGCCGGCTCGTCCCTGACGTGGCAGGGCATCGTCGGTGACGCCGGCCGTTCGGTCGCGATCGACCACTTCGGCGCGTCGGCCGACTACAAGACCCTGTTCCAGAAGTTCGGCATCACCGCCGAGGCCGTCGTGTCGGCCGCGCGCGAGTCGATCGCCGCCGCCGCGAAGTAAGTTCCAGGAGAGAACGAGAACAATGAGCACTCCCACCGAACAGCTGTCCGCTCAGGGCGTCAGCATCTGGCTCGACGACCTCTCGCGCCAGCGCATCCAGTCGGGCAACCTCGCCGAGCTGATCGAGAAGCGCAACGTCTCGGGTGTGACGACGAACCCGACCATCTTCGCCGGCGCGCTCTCGAAGGGCGAGGCCTACGAGGGCCAGGTCCGAGAGCTCGCGGGCCGCGATGCCGGCGTCGACGAGGCGATCTTCTCGATCACCACCGACGACGTCCGCGACGCCTGCGACATCTTCCTCCCCGTGTTCGAGGCGACCGGCGGCGTCGACGGACGCGTGTCGATCGAGGTCTCCCCCGACCTCGCGCACGACACCGAAGGCACCATCGCCCAGGCCAAGGATCTCGCCGCCCGTGTGGACCGCCCCAACGTCCTCATCAAGATCCCCGCGACCAAGGCGGGCCTGCCCGCCATCACGGAGGTCATAGGGGCGGGGATCTCGGTCAACGTCACGCTGATCTTCAGCCTCGAGCGCTACGCCGAGGTCATCGACGCCTACCTCGCCGGTGTCGAGAAGGCGCGTGACGCCGGTCACGACATCGCGACTCTGCAGTCGGTCGCGTCCTTCTTCGTCTCGCGCGTGGACACCGAGGTCGACAAGCGGCTGGCCGCGATCGGCACCGACGAAGCCGCCTCCCTCAAGGGCAAGGCCGGCTTGGCCAACGCGCGTCTGGCGTATGAGCTGTACGAGCAGAAGTTCGCGGAGGACCGGGCGAAGGAGCTCCTCGCCGCCGGCGCCACCGTGCAGCGTCCGCTGTGGGCCTCCACGGGCGTGAAGGACCCGGCTCTGCCCGACACGCTGTACGTCACCGAGCTCGTCGCTCCCGGCACGGTCAACACCATGCCCGAGAAGACCCTCGAGGCCACCTTCGACCACGGCGTCATCACCGGTGACACCATCACCGGTGCGTACGCCGAGGCGCACGAGGTCTTCGACCAGCTCGCCGCCGCCGGCGTCGACTTCGCCGACGCGACCCAGACGCTGGAGGACGAGGGCGTCGAGAAGTTCATCGCCTCCTGGCACGAGCTCCAGGACACCGTCGCCACGGCGCTCGAGGCCGGAAGCGCCCAGGCGGCGAAGTGACCTTCGCCGTCAAGGTCAGCGGCCACGTCAAGTCGGTCGTCGACGCGGAGCTCCCCGAGCTGATCGGGTCGCTCGTCGCCTCGGGACTCACCGCGGGAGACGCCACACTGTGGGGGCCTGCGGCGGAGGAGGAGGCATCCCGTCGGCTGGGATGGGTGCAGGCGGTCTCCGTCTCGCGCCCGCTCGTGCCCGAGATCACCGCCCTGCGCGACCGGCTCGTCGCGCAGGGCGTGACGCGGGTCGTGCTGGCCGGCATGGGCGGCTCCTCACTCGCCCCGGAGGTCATCGCCCGCTCCGCGGGTGTGCCGCTGGTGATCCTGGACTCCACCGCGCCCGGCCAGGTGCTCGCCGCCATCGACGGCGACGCCGAATCGGGGGGTCTGCGTGAGACGGTTCTCGTCGTCTCGAGCAAGTCCGGTTCGACGATCGAGACCGACTCGGCCAAGCGCGCGATCGAGGCCGCTTTCCGCGATGTCGGCATCGATCCCGCCGAGCGGATCGTGGTCGTCACCGATCCCGGTTCACCGCTGGAGGAGTCGGCTCGCGCCGACGGCTATCGCGTCTTCACGGCCGATCCCACGGTCGGCGGCCGGTATTCGGCGCTCACCGCCTTCGGGTTGGTGCCGGCGGGGCTGGCGGGCGTCGACATCGACGATCTGCTCGACGAGGCGGATGCCACTCTGCTCGAAGTCGCTATCGACTCGCCGGAGAACCCGGCGCTCGTCCTCGCCGCCGCCATCGCCGGCGGAGGGTCCCAGCGTCGCGACAAGCTCGGCCTCGTGACGGACGGCAGCCACCTGCCGGGCCTGCCCGACTGGATCGAGCAGCTGATCGCCGAGTCCACCGGCAAGGACGGCACCGGCATCCTCCCCGTCGTCCTGCTGCCGGTCTCGCCCGAGATCGAGACCACGCCGGCCGACCTCCAGGTCGTCCGCCTCGTGGACCATGCCGACGCGTTCCACCTGTTCGACCGCCACGAGGGCGACGTGCTCGTCAGCGGCTCGCTGGGGGCGCAGTTCGTCGTCTGGGAGTACGCCACCGCCATCGCCGGCCGGCTTCTCGGCATCGATCCGTTCGACCAGCCGGACGTGGAGTCGGCCAAGGCCGCCGCCCGCGGCCTGCTCGACGCGCGCCCCGAGCCGACGGCCCCCGCACTGGTTCTCGACGGCGTCGAGGTCCGCGTGTCGGATCCCGCGCTGGCATCCGGGGGCACGCTCGCGAGCGTGCTCGATGCCCTCTGGGCGTCGGTGCCGTCGGACGGCTACGTCAGCATCCAGGCGTATGTGAACCGGATCGACCTCCCCCAGCTCGCGGGGCTCCGCGAGCTCGTGGCGGCGGATTCGGGTCGGCCGACCACGTTCGGGTGGGGACCGCGTTTCCTCCACTCGACCGGCCAGTACCACAAGGGCGGACCCGCCAACGGGGTCTTCCTTCAGATCACCGAACGCACCGACGTCGACCTGGAGATCCCCGGTCGTCCGTTCACGTTCGGGCAGCTCATCCACGCACAGGCCGCGGGCGACGCGAGCGTGCTGGCGGAGGGCCACGGCCGCCCCGTCGTCACGCTCACGCTCACCGACCCGCAGGTCGAGGTGCTCTCACTCTTCGAGGCGGCGCAGTAGAAGCATGGTCGTAGAGATCACACCCGGTCACAACCCCCTCCGCGATCCCGACGATCGCAGACTCAACCGCATCGCCGGTCCCAGCTCGCTGGTCATCTTCGGCGTCACAGGCGACCTGTCGCGCAAGAAGCTCATGCCGGCCGTGTACGACCTGGCCAATCGCGGGCTTCTTCCCCCCGGATTCGCGCTCGTCGGGTTCGCCCGCCGCGACTGGGAGGACCAGGACTTCGCGAAGGTCGTGCACGAGTCCGTGAAGCAGTACGCCCGCACCGAGTTCCGAGAGGAGACGTGGCAGGAGCTGCTGGAAGGCATCCGCTTCGTCCAGGGCGAGTTCGACGACCCCGAGGCGTTCCGCCGCCTGCGTGAGACCGTCGACAAGCTCGACGTCGAACGCGGCACGATGGGCAATCACGCGTACTACCTGTCGATCCCGCCGAAGGCGTTCCCCCTGGTCACGACGCAGCTCAAGGCCTCCGGACTCGTGGGCGAGAGCGCGGATGACACCACCGGCTGGCGCCGGGTGGTCATCGAGAAGCCGTTCGGACACGATCTGGCCTCGGCGCGCGAACTCAATGAGGTCGTGGAAAGCGCGTTCCCGGCCGACTCGATCTTCCGGATCGACCACTACCTCGGCAAAGAGACGGTGCAGAACATCCTCGCGCTGCGCTTCGCGAACGAGCTGTACGAGCCGATCTGGAACCGCAACTACGTCGACCACGTGCAGATCACGATGGCCGAGGACATCGGCGTCGGCGGACGCGCCGGCTATTACGACGGGATCGGCGCCGCCCGCGACGTCATCCAGAACCACCTGCTCCAGCTGCTCGCTCTCACCGCGATGGAGGAGCCGATCAGCTTCAACGCCGCGCATCTGCGCGCCGAGAAGGAGAAGGTCCTGGCGGCGGTGCGTCTGCCGGAGAACCTCGCCGAGGCGACCGCACGCGGGCAGTACGCGGGCGGTTGGCAGGGCGGCGAGAAGGTGCTCGGTTTCCTCGAGGAAGACGGCATGAATCCCGAGTCGGTCACCGAGACCTACGCCGCGATCAAACTCGAGATCAACACGCGCCGCTGGTCGGGCGTGCCGTTCTACGTGCGCAGCGGCAAGCGCCTGGGCCGTCGCGTCACCGAGGTGGCGGTGGTGTTCAAGCGCGCGCCGCAGCAGCTGTTCTCGCGAAGCCAGACCGAGGAGCTCGGACAGAACGCCCTCGTCATCCGCGTGCAGCCCGACGAGGGCGTCACCATCCGTTTCGGGTCGAAGGTCCCCGGCGACGGCACGCAGGTGCGCGACGTCACGATGGACTTCGGCTACGGCCACGCCTTCACCGAGGCGAGCCCCGAAGCCTACGAACGACTCATCCTCGACGTGCTGCTGGGCGATCCGCCGCTGTTCCCGCGGCACGAAGAGGTCGAACTCAGCTGGAAGATCCTCGACCCGATCGAGGAGTTCTGGGCCGCCCAGGGCGGACCGCTGGAACAGTACTCTCCCGGGTCGTGGGGGCCGGCATCCGCCGATGAGCTCCTCGCCCGCGATGGCCGCACGTGGAGGCGCCCGTGATCATCGACCTGCCCGACACCACCGTCAGCGCGATCTCGAAGAAGCTCGTCAGCGTTCGCGAAGAGGGCGGCGCCGTCGCCCTCGGGCGCGTGCTCACCCTCATCATCGTGACCCGTCACGGCGCCGAGGAAGAGGTCATCGAGGCCGCGAACGACGCCTCCCGCGAGCACCCGATGCGCGTCATCGCCGTGCTGTTCGGCGACGAGGACGAGGAGCCCCGCCTGGACGCCCAGATCCGCGTGGGCGGCGACGCCGGCGCGAGCGAGGTCATCGTGCTGCGGGCCCACGGCGCGGCCGCCTCGAACGCGGAGAGCCTCGTCACGGGTCTGCTCCTGCCCGATGCCCCGGTCGTCGCCTGGTGGCCCGCCGAGGCGCCCGCCGACCCGTCGATGTCGGCGATCGGCCGTATCGCCCAACGCCGCATCACCGATGCCTCCTCGCAGCCCGATCCGACGGCCTGGGTCGCCCACCTCGGCGAGCACTACGCCCCCGGCGACACCGACTTCGCGTGGACCCGCGTCACCCGCTGGCGCGAGCAGCTCGCCGCAGTGCTGGATCAGCCGCCGTACGAACCGGTCACCTCGATCGAGGTGGCAGGGTCGAGCGACTCCCCGTCGACGGCCCTGCTGGCCGCGTGGCTGGGGCTCAAGCTCGAGGCGCCCGTCGCCTACACCTACCTGCCGGCTGACGAGTGGGTCGGGGGCATCAAGTCGGTCCGTCTCTCGCGCCCGAGCGGAGACACGCTGTTGGAGCGTCCGACACCCGGCGTCGCCGTGCTGACCCAGCCCGGCCAGCCCACGCACGAACTCGACTTCCCGCGACGGACGCTCCGCGAGTGCCTCGCCGAGGAACTGCGGCGCCTCGACCCCGACGTGCTGTACGGCCGGGTTCTGACCCAGTGCACCGCGCTGTTGAGCACGATCGATGAGCGGAGCGGGCGATGACCGAGAACGGCTCCGCCAAGCGCGTCATCATCAAGAAGGATGCCGACACCCTCGCCGACTATGTCGCGACGCGTTTCGTCAACCGCATCGTGAAGCGCGTGGCCGAGGGCAAGCGCATGCACGTGTGCCTCACCGGCGGCACGATGGGCGGCGCGGTGCTCCGTTCGGCCGCGCGCGACCCGCGCATCGCCGAGATCGACTGGTCGCTCGTGCACTTCTGGTTCGGTGACGAGCGCTTCGTCGCCCGCGACTCCGATGACCGCAACGAGAAGCAGGCGCGGGTCGCGCTCCTGGACGGCCTGGACATCCCCGCCGAGAACATCCACTCGGCCGCTTCGACGGACGACGGCCTCGACCTGGATGCCGCGGCGATCGCGTACGCGGACGAGCTGGCGCAGTTCGCCCCGTCCGATCGCAGCGAGACGGGACCGTGGCCCTCGTTCGACATCTGCTTCCTCGGCGTGGGACCGGATGCGCACATCGCCTCGCTGTTCCCCGACCGGGCCGAGATCTCGGTCACCGATCGCGCGACCGTACCGGTGCGGGACTCCCCCAAGCCACCGCCGGAGCGCATCTCGCTGACCCGACCGGTGATCAACTCCTCCAAGCGCGTGTGGATGGTCATCGCCGGTGCCGACAAAGCCGCGGCCCTGGGTCTCGCCCTCGCCGGTGCGAGCTACCAGAGCGTCCCCGCCGCGGGAGCCAAGGGACGTCGCCGTACGGCGTTCTTCGTCGATGAAGCGGCCGCCGACCAGGTTCCGCCGCAGCTCATCGACCGCGAGTACTGATCGCAGAATCCAACGACAGAGACCGGATGCCACAGGCATCCGGTCTCTGTCGTCCTCGCTCTTACTGGCCGCGGCGCTCGCGCAGCTGCTGGAGGGCATCGTCGAGGAGCGACGCCGCCTCCTCATCGGTGCGGCGTTCCTTCACGTAGGCCAGGTGCGTCTTGTAGGGCTCTGTCTTCGCCAGAGCCGGCGGGTTGTTCTTGTCGCGGCCGGCGGGCAGGCCGGAGTGCGGGGAGTCGATCGTCTCGGGGATCTCGTCGTCGGGGATGCCCGCCGCGAAGTACCGGACGGTCTCGTTGCCGAGCGCGTCCCAATACGACACCGCCACGCGGTCGGCGTGGAAACCGTGATCCTGTTCACCCATCGGGCCCGCGCCGACGCGCGTGCCGCGGATGGCGTTGCCGCCAGTGGCCATGTCAGAGCTCCGCGAACTTGGTCAGGAGACCGAGACCGACGATGGTGATGAACCACACCAGCGCCAGCACGATCGTGAATCGATTGAGGTTGCGTTCGGCCAGGCCGGACGAGCCCAGTGCCGAGCTCATACCGCCGCCGAACATGTCGGACAGGCCGCCCCCGCGTCCCTTGTGGAGCAGGATGAGCAGGGTCAGCAGGAGGCTGGTCACGCCCAGGAAAACCTGCAGGACGAACTCGAGAATCTGCACTGTCGAAAGCCTTTCGCGAACGGTCGGGACGACCGCACAAGCGTCAAGTATACGGGGAGGCGGAGCGGACACACGGATGCCCGCGGCGCGCGGCCGCGGGCATCCCTGTGGTCAGACGCCGACGTGCTTCTGGTAGCGGATGATCGCGGCGAACTCGTCGACGACGAGGCTCGCGCCACCCACCAGGGCACCGTCGACGTCGGGCTCCCGCATGAAGCCGGCGATGTTGGCCGACTTGACGGATCCGCCGTAGAGGATGCGCGTGCGGGCGGCGGCGTCGGCACCGAGCTTGTCGGCCACGACCGCACGCAGTTTCGCACACACGTCCTGCGCCTGCTCGGGCGTCGCGGCCTGACCCGAGCCGATCGCCCAGACCGGCTCGTAGGCCACGACGATGTCGGCATCGGATGCCACGCCCTCCAGCGCGACCTCGAGCTGTCCGACGGGCACGGCGCTCGCGCCGAACTTCTCGAGGTCCTCCGAGGTCTCACCCACGCAGATCACCGGGACCAGGCCGTGGCGCAGGGCCGCCTGGGTCTTGGCCGCGACGACCTCGTCGGTCTCGTGGTGGAACTGGCGACGCTCCGAGTGCCCGATGATGACGTAGCGCGCGTCCAGCTTCGCCAGGAACTGCCCGGAGATCTCGCCCGTGTAGGCACCGGAGTCGTGGGCCGAGAGGTCCTGACCGCCCAGCGCGAACTCGATCTTGTCGGCGTCCAGGAGCGTTTGCACGGTCCGCAGGTCGGTGAAGGGCGGGAAGACCGCGACCTCGACGCTGCCGTTGTCGTGCTTGGCGTCCTTCAGCGTCCAATGCAGCTTCTGGACGAACGCGACCGCCTGCAGGTGGTCGAGGTTCATCTTCCAGTTGCCGGCGATGAGGGGCGTTCTGTTCACTGCCATCCGAGGACCTCCAGTCCGGGGAGCTTCTTGCCTTCGAGGAACTCCAGGCTGGCACCGCCACCGGTGGAGATGTGGCCGAACCGATCGTCGGCGAAGCCGAGCTGGCGCACGGCCGCGGCCGAATCGCCGCCGCCGACGACGCTCAGACCGTCGACCTGAGTGAGGGCCTGCGCCACGGTCTTGGTGCCGGCCGCGAACGCGGCCATTTCGAACACGCCCATCGGCCCGTTCCAGAACACCGTGCGCGAATCGCGGATGGCCTCGGCGAACAGCTCGGCCGTACGGGGACCGATGTCCAAGCCCAGACCGGATGCCCCGAAAGGCGTCTCCTCGAGCGCGACCGCGTCGGCCACCACATGCTCGGCATCGGCCGAGAACGACGCCGCGACGACGGCATCCACCGGCAGGACGATCTCGACGCCGCGCTCCTTCGCCGAGGCGAGGTAGCCCTTCACCGTCTCGATCTGGTCCTGCTCGAGCAGGCTCGACCCGACCTTGTTGCCCTCGGCGGCCAGGAAGGTGAACATCATGCCGCCACCGACGAGGAGCTTGTCCACGCGGGGCAGAAGATGCTCGATGACGCCGAGCTTGTCGCTGACCTTGGATCCACCGAGCACCACGGTGTAGGGGCGCTCGGGGTTCTCCGTCAAGCGGTCGAGGACTTCGAGCTCCTTCTGGATGAGGAGACCGGCAGCCGACGGCACGATCTGCGCGAGGTCGTAGACGCTCGCCTGCTTGCGGTGAACGACGCCGAAGCCGTCCGACACGAGCGCGTCGCCCAGCTCGGCGAGCTGGCGGGCGAACGCCTGACGCTCGGCCTCGTCCTTCGAGGTCTCGCCCGCGTTGAAGCGGAGGTTCTCGATGACGGCGACGTCCCCGTCCTCGAGCGAGGCGACGGCCTCGCGAGCGGACTCGCCCACCGTGTCCCGAGCGAAGGCGACCGGCTGTCCGAGCAGCTCGGACAGGCGCTGCGCAACCGGTTCGAGGGAGTACTTCGGGTCGGGCGCCCCGTCGGGCCGCCCCAGGTGCGAGCACACGACGACGCGGGCGCCGGCGTTGATGAGGGCGTTGAGGGTCGGCAGCGACGCGCGCACGCGGCCATCGTCCGTGATGACGCCGTCCTTGAGCGGGACGTTCAGGTCACAACGGACGATGACGCGCGTGCCGGCCAGCGACCCCAGCGATTCGAGGGTGCGCAGAGCCATGGAAGGTCAGAGACGCTCGGCGACGTACTCGGTCAGGTCGACCAGACGGTTGGAGTAGCCCCACTCGTTGTCGTACCAGGACGAGACCTTGACGAGGTTGCCCGAGACGTTGGTCAGCTCGGCGTCGAAGATCGACGAGTGCGGGTTGCCCTGGATGTCGCTCGAGACGATCGGGTCCTCGGTGTACGCGAGGATCCCGGCGAGGCGACCCTCGGCGGCGGCCTGCTTGTAGACCTCGTTGACCTGGTCGACCGTCAGGCCCTCGGTGGGCGTCACGATCGTCAGGTCGACGATCGAGCCGGTGGGGACCGGGACGCGGTAGGACGAACCGGACAGCTTGCCGTTCAGCTCGGGCAGGACGAGACCGATCGCCTTGGCGGCACCCGTCGAGGCGGGGACGATGTTGATCGCGGCGCCGCGCGCGCGGCGGAGGTCGCTGTGCGGGCCGTCCTGGAGGTTCTGGTCGGCGGTGTACGCGTGCGCGGTCATCATGAAGCCGCGCTCGATGCCGAAGGCGTCGTTGAAGACCTTCGCCAGCGGGGCGAGGCAGTTCGTGGTGCACGACGCGTTCGAGATGATGACGTCGGTCTCGGGGTTGTAGGTCTCTTCGTTGACGCCCATGACGATCGTGGCGTCGTCACCCGTGGCGGGAGCCGAGATCAGAACCTTCTTGGCGCCACCGGCGACGTGCTTCTTGGCGTCTTCGGCCTTGGTGAAGCGTCCGGTGGACTCGATGACGATGTCGACGCCCAGCTCACCCCAGGGGAGGTTGGCGGGGTCACGCTCTTCGAAGACCTTGATGGTCTTGTCGCCGACGGTGATGGAGTCTTCGGTGTACGAGACCTCTTCTGCCAGGACGCCCCCGACGGAGTCGTACTTGAGGAGGTGGGCGAGGGTCTTGTTGTCGGTGAGGTCGTTCACCGCCACGATTTCGAGGTCTGCACCCTGCGCGAGAGCCGCGCGGAGGTAGTTGCGTCCGATTCGGCCGAAGCCGTTGATTCCGATCTTGACGGTCACGGAATATCTCCTGAATCAGTTGTGCGCGAGAAGCGCGTGATTGCGGTGTTCGCTGGCGGACAACGGCGTCCCGGCGGGGTGTCCCGCCGGGACGCCCACACCGCTTACGACAGTACCAGCAGACCCGCCGTCTTCTCGCGGGCGGCCGCGAAGCGCTCCTGCGCATCGGCCCAGTTGGCGATGTTCCAGAACGCCTTGACGTAGTCGGCGCGAACGTTCTTGTAGTCGAGGTAGTAGGCGTGCTCCCACACGTCCAGGAGCAGCAGCGGGACGGTGCCCGCGACGATCTGACCCTGCTGGTCGAAGAACTGCTGGATGAGGAGGTTCTCCCCGATCGAGTCCCAGAACAGACCCGCCCAGCCCGAACCCTGCACGCCGAGGGCGGCGGCGGTGAACTGGCCGCGGAACGCGTCGAACGAACCGAACTGGTCGTCGATCGCGGCCTCGAGGTCGCCGGTGGGCTTGTCGCCGCCGTTGGGCGAGAGGTTGGTCCAGAAGATGGAGTGGTTCGTGTGACCGCCGAGGTTGAACGCCAGGTCCTTCTGCAGGCGGTTGATGTTCGCGAAATCGCCCTTCTCGCGCGCCTCGGCGAGGAGGTCGAGCGTGGTGTTCGCGCCGTTGACATACGTCTGGTGGTGCTTGCTGTGGTGCAGCTCCATGATGGTCGCGCTGATGTGCGGCTCCAGCGCGGAGTAGTCGTAGGGCAGTTCGGGCAGCGTGTACTTCGCCATGTTCTCTACTTCCGAATCGGCGCTGCACCGAGACCTCGGCGCAGCGAGGGTGACGTCTTCATCCTAGTGAGAGCCAACGCGCGGACGACGGGGTTGCTTCCCTGAACGACGGAGAGTATCCCGCCGGGCGCGTCGCGGAACGCGAACGGATGCCGAACCCCGGCATCCGTTCGACCCGTCCGCGCGGAACGTCAGTCGTCGGCGCCGACGGGGACGGCGGACTCGGTGCCCGGGATCCCCTCGACCTCGGCCTTCTTGTCGGCCATCGCCAGCAGGCGGCGGATGCGACCGGCCACGGCGTCCTTGGTCAGCGGCGGGTCGGCGTGGTGCCCGAGCTCGTCGAGGCTCGCGTCACGGTGGGCGAGACGGAGCTCACCGGCCTGCTGGAGGTGAGCCGGCACCTCGTCGCCCAGGATCTCGAGTGCGCGCTCCACGCGCGCGCAGGCCGCGACGGCGGCCTGAGCGGAGCGCCGGAGGTTGGCATCATCGAAGTTGACCAAGCGGTTCACTCCCGCGCGCACCTCGCGACGCTGGCGCATCTGATCCCACTCCCCCGCCGTGCGGCGCGCACCCATCTCGTAGAGGGCGCTGCGGATGGCCTCGCCATCGCGCACGACGACGCGCGGCACCCCGCGCACCTCGCGGGCCTTCGCGGGGATGCCGATCCGGTGGCCCGCGCCGACGAGCGCCATCGCGGCCTCGGACGACGGGCAGGAGATCTCGAGGGCGGCCGAGCGACCGGGGTCGCTGAGCGAGCCGCTGGCGAGGAAGGCACCGCGCCAGATGGCGCTGAGATCGGGCCGGGAGCCCGTGGTGAGCTTGTTGGGGAGGCCGCGCACCGGGCGTCGCCGCTGGTCGAGCAGGCCCGTCTGACGCGCGAGGGTCTCGCCCGCCTCGATCACCCGCACGGCGAAGTGACCGCCGTTGCGACCACCGGAGCCCTGCACGTGGTGCAGCTCGGGCCGAACGCCGTAGAGCTCCATCAGATCGCGGGCGACGCGGCGGGCCAGGATGTCCGAGTCCAACTCGGCCTCGACGGCGACGCGATTGGCGATCGAGTGCAGGCCACCCGAGAAGCGCAAGATCGCCGTCAGTTCGGCGACGCGTGCCGTAGGACGCGGGTCGCGTACGGTGATCAGCTCGGCCTTCACGTCGGCGGTCAGCGGCACGGTTCTCCTCGGTTCAGGACGATGGGGCAACGCCCGTGACAGCGCGGGTGGGGCTGTCGAGGCGGCGGGGACGAGGGTACAGCCTACTCGCGGCCGAGGTCACGGTGAGTCACGCGGACCGCGACGCCGGGCAGCTCGCTAATGCGCGCTGCGAGTTCGCGGGCCATGACGACGGATCGGTGCTTTCCTCCCGTGCAACCGACCGCGACGACGGAATGACGCTTGTTCTCTCGCTGGTAGCCGGCGAGCACGGGGCGCAGCGCCGCGCCGTACGCGTCGAGGAACTCCGTCGCTCCCTCCTGTCCGAGGACGTAGTCGCGAACAGCCGGATCCTCGCCTGTCAGCGGGCGCAGCTCCTCGCTCCAGAACGGGTTCGGCAGGAACCGCATGTCGGCGACCAGATCGACGTCGGTGGGCAGACCGTACTTGAATCCGAAGCTCATGAGCGTGACGGTGTGGCGCGCGGCGCCCTCTTCGCCGAAGAGCTCCACCGTGCGCAGCGACAGCTGGTGCACGTTGTATGTGGACGTGTCGATGACGACATCGGCCGCCTCGCGCACGGGCGTGAGACGCTCACGTTCACGGCGGATGCCGTCCAGGATCGTTCCGTCGCCCTGCAGGGGGTGCGGCCGCCGGACGGCCTCGAACCGACGGACGAGCACCGCGTCGGAGGCATCCAGGAACACCACCCGCACCTGACCGTCGGCCTGAAGCGCCCGCATCGCCTCCGGAAGGTCGCCGAACAGCGAACGTCCGCGGACGTCGACCACGACCGCCACCCGCGGAACGGCGCCGCCCGCTCGCTCGGTCAACTCGAGGAGGGGGGTCAGCATCCGCGGCGGGAGATTGTCGACGACGTACCAGTCGAGATCCTCGAGGGCGTTGGCGACGGTGGATCGACCGGCCCCCGACATCCCCGTGACGATCAGCACCTCGCCGCGTGCATCCCGTGCCGCCTGCATGATTCGCCCTTCCGTCGGAGTCCCAGCCTAGCGAGACAAGCGAGCGTGGATCGCCTCGGCGAGCGTCGGACCGATGCCCGGAAGCGCCGTGATCTCCTCGGGCGTGGCGTTCTTCAGCGCCGCCACGGAACCGAAGTGCCGCAGCAGCGCCTTGATGCGGGCGTCGCCGAGCCCGGGGACCTCGGTGAGCACGCTCGAGATGTCGCGCTTGCGACGTTTGCGCTGGTGCGTGATGGCGAACCGGTGGGCCTCGTCGCGCAGGCGCTGCAGAAGGTAGAGCGCCTCGGAGGTGCGCGGCAGGATCACCGGATAGTCCTCGCCCGGCAGCCACACCTCTTCGAGACGCTTGGCGATGCCGCACAGCGCGATCTCCTCATGGCCGGCGTCGGCGAGGGCACGCGCCGCGGCGGCCACCTGCGGCTGACCGCCGTCGACGACGAGCAACTGCGGACGGTAGGCGAACCGCGGACGCTTGCGCGTGGTGACGACCTCGCCGTCGGCGGTGGCCTCGGGGCTCTCGGCATCCGCGACGATCGCCCCGCCGAGTGTCTCGCGCTCCTCCTCGTCGGGACGGTCGAGGTAGGCCAACCGTCGGGTGAGCACCTGATACAGCGAGTCGGTGTCATCCGTGGTCTCGGCGACGCCGAACGAGCGGTACTGGTCCTTGCGCGGAAGGCCGTCCTCGAAGACGACCATGGATGCCACCACGTTGGTGCCGGCGAGGTGCGAGACGTCGTAGCACTCGATGCGCAGGGGCGCCTCGGCCAGTCCGAGCGCCTCCTGGAGATCGGTGAGCGCTTGCGAGCGGGCGACGTAGTCGCTCGTGCGCCGGGTCTTGTGGAGCATGAGCGCCTGCTGCGCGTTCAGGGTCGCCGTCTTCAGCAGATCGGATTTCGGTCCGCGCTGCGCGACCTGGAGCGAGACGGGGCGTCCGCGACGATCGCGCAGCCAGGCCTCGAGCTGCTCGGCATCGTCGGGCAGCTCGGGAACGAGCACCTGACGGGGGATGTCGGCGGGCGTGGCGTCGCCGTACGTACGCTGCAGGACCTGATCGACCAGGTCGGCACCGGAGATGTCGATCTCCTTCTCGATCGTGGTGGCCCGCACGCCGCGTACGCGCCCACCGCGCACGACGAAATGTTGCACGGTCGCGGCCAGCTCGTCCTCGGCGATGCCGAACAGGTCGGCATCGGTGTCGGCGGGCAGGACGAGCGCGCTCTTGCCCAGGACCGCGTCGATGGCCTGCAGCTTGTCGCGGTACCGCGCGGCGGCCTCGTAGTCCATGGCGGCCGACGCCTCCATCATCCGCGCGGTGAGCGCCTTGGTGAAGCGCTGGTCCCCTCCGGACATGAAGGCGACGAAGTCGTCGACCATGGCCCGGTGCTCCTCGATGGTCACCTTCATCGAGCACGGCCCGCCGCAGCGTCCGATCTGGCCGGGGAAGCACGGACGCCCGGACTGCATGGCCTTCTTGTAGGAGGCATCACTGCACGTGCGGATCGGGAAGACCTTGATCATCAGGTCGATCGTGTCGTGGACCGCCCAGACCTTCGGGTAGGGCCCGAAGTACTTCGCCCCCCGGATCTTCGGGTTGCGCGTGACGATGACGCGCGGAGCCTCATCGGCGAGGGTGATCGCCATGAAGGGGTAGGACTTGTCGTCGCGGTAGCGCACGTTGAACGGCGGATCGAACTCCTTGATCCACATGTACTCCAGCTGGAGCGAGTCGACGTCGCTCGGCACGACGGTCCATTCGACCGACGCCGCCGTCGTCACCATGCGTCGCGTGCGCTCGTGCAACGAGTACAGCGGCGCGAAGTAGTTCGACAGGCGCGCCCGCAGATTCTTGGCCTTGCCGACGTACAGCACACGCCCCTCGGCGTCACGGAACCGGTAGACCCCCGGGTTCGTGGGGATCTCACCCGGCTTGGGCCGATAGGGCAGGTGCGACACCCGTTCCCGGGATGCCACGGCTCAGGCTCCCGCGCGGGCCAGTTCCGGCTCGCGCTCGGCGGTGTTGCGCTGCGCTCCGGTGCGGCCGGTCTCGAGGAGCTCGGCGAGGAACGCCCCCGTGTGGCTCTCGGCGACCGTGGCCACCTGCTCGGGCGTGCCGGTCGCGACGATCGTTCCTCCGCCGGCACCGCCCTCGGGCCCCAGGTCGATGACCCAGTCCGAGCTCTTGATGACGTCGAGGTTGTGCTCGATGACGATGACCGTGTTGCCCTTGTCGACGAGGCCGTTGAGCACCTTCAACAGCAGCGACACGTCCTCGAAGTGCAGACCCGTCGTGGGCTCGTCGAGCACGTAGATCGAGCGGCCGTTGCTCCGGCGCTGCAGCTCCGTCGCGAGCTTGACGCGCTGCGCCTCGCCGCCGGACAGCGTCGTGGCCGACTGACCGAGTCGGACGTATCCGAGGCCCACGTCGACCAGCGTCTTCAGGTAGCGGTGAATGGCCTGGATCGGCTCGAAGAACTCCGCCGCCTCCGAAATCGGCATCTCGAGCACCTCGGCGATGTTCTTGCCCTTGTAATGCACCGAGAGCGTGTCGCGGTTGTACCGCTTGCCGTGGCACACCTCGCAGTCGACGTAGACGTCGGGCAGGAAGTTCATCTCGATCTTGAGCGTGCCGTCGCCCGAGCACGCCTCGCAGCGTCCGCCCTTGACGTTGAAGCTGAAGCGCCCGGCCTGGTAGCCGCGCACCTTCGCTTCCGGCGTCTCGCTGAACAGCGTGCGGATGCGGTCGAACACACCGGTGTAGGTCGCCGGGTTCGAGCGCGGCGTCCGGCCGATCGGCGCCTGGTCGACGTGCACGACCTTGTCGAGGTTGTCGAGACCCGTGACGCGCGTGTGCTTGCCGGGCACGCGGCGGGCACCGTTGAGCTTGGACGCGAGGACTTCGTACAGGATGCCGTTGACCAGCGTCGACTTGCCCGAACCGCTCACCCCGGTCACCGAGGTGAGCACGCCGAGCGGGAAGTCCACCGTGACGTTCTGCAGGTTGTTCTCCCGCGCGCCGACGACCGTGATCTGACGCTTCTTGTCGATCTTGCGGCGCTTCTTGGGCGCCTCGATCGACCGGCGCCCCGAGAGGTATGCGCCCGTGAGCGAGCGGTCGTCGTCGAGGAGCTGTGCGAGGGGCCCGGAGTGCACGACATTGCCCCCGTCGACGCCGGCGCGGGGGCCGATGTCGACGATCCAGTCGGCCGCGTGAATCGTCTCTTCGTCGTGCTCGACGACGATGAGCGTGTTCCCGAGGTCGCGCAGGGTCTCGAGGGTCTGGATGAGACGGCGGTTGTCGCGCTGGTGCAGACCGATCGACGGCTCATCGAGCACGTACAGCACGCCGGTGAGGCCCGACCCGATCTGCGTCGCGAGACGGATGCGCTGCGCCTCGCCGCCCGAGAGCGTTCCGGCGGCGCGCCCGAGGCTGAGGTAGTTCAGCCCGACCTGCAGCAGGAAGTCGAGGCGCGCCCGGATCTCGCGGAGCACCGCGGCGGCGATCGTCGCCTCCCGCTCCGTGAGGGTCAGCTTCGAGAAGAACTCTCGGGCGTCCGAGAGGCTCATGCGGGAGGCCGCGGCGATCGAGGTGCCGTCCACCAGCACCGCGAGCACCTCGGGCTTGAGCCGGTCGCCGTCGCACACCGCGCACGGGACTTCGCGCAGGTACTCCGACCAGCGCTGGCGCTGGGCGTCGGACTCGGCCTGAAGGTACTGCCGCTCGATGTAGGGGACGACGCCTTCGAAGCCCGAGGAGTACCGCATCTCGCGCCCGTAGCGGTTCTTCCACTTGACGGTGACCTTGTAGTTCTCGCCGCGCAGCACCGCGTTCTGCACGTCCTTCGAGAGGTCGCGCCACGGGGTGTCGAGCGAGAAGTCGAGATCGCGCGCGAGTCCCTCGAGGAGCCGCTCGTAGTACTGGAACAGCCCCTTGCCCTGGGTGGTCCAGGGCAGAATCGCGCCGTCGCGGATGGACAGCTCCTCGTCCCCCAGCATCAGGTCGACGTCGACGGACATGCGCGTGCCCAGGCCCGAGCACACCGGGCAGGCACCGAAGGGGGCGTTGAACGAGAACGTCCGCGGCTCGATCTCGGTGAGCTGCAGCGGGTGCCCGTTCGGGCACGCGAGCTTCTCGGAGAACGACTGCCACGCGGCGTCGCCCTCTTCGTCCACGAAGTTGACCTGCATGATGCCGCCGGCCAGCCCGAGGGCGGTCTCGACGGAGTCGGTCACGCGGCTGAGGATGTCGCCGGATGCCACGAGACGGTCGACCACGACGGCGATGTCGTGCTTGTAGCTCTTCTTCAGCGTCGGCGGCTCGGCCAGCTGGATGAGTTCTCCATCGACGACGGCGCGGGCGTAGCCCTTGGCGGACAGCTCCTTGAAGAGGTCGACGAACTCCCCCTTCTTCTGCGTCACGACGGGCGCCACGATCTGGTAGCGCGTGCGCTCGGGCAGCTCCATCAGCTGGTCGGCGATCTGCTGGACCGTCTGACGCTGAATGCGCGCGCCGCAGTCCGGGCAGTGCGGCACGCCGATGCGCGCCCACAGCAGACGCATGTAGTCGTGGATCTCGGTGATCGTGCCGACGGTCGACCGCGGGTTGCGGTTGGTCGACTTCTGGTCGATCGACACCGCCGGGCTCAGACCCTCGATGAAGTCGACGTCGGGACGGTCGACCTGACCGAGGAACTGGCGCGCATACGCGCTCAGGGATTCGACGTACCGGCGCTGCCCCTCGGCGAAGATCGTGTCGAACGCCAGGCTGGACTTCCCCGACCCCGAGAGGCCGGTGAACACCACGAGCGAATCACGCGGAATGTCGAGGTCGACGTTCTTCAGATTGTGGACGCGGGCACCACGAACACTGAGCTTTCCGCTGGTGTTTCCGGGAGACGAGACAGGAACGATGGGCACCCGACAAGTCTAGGTTCCCCCTCCGACATCGGTCCCGGGTTCGCCCCGGGCGCACATGTGTGCGACGTGCGCAACGCCGCGAAGAGGCGCAGAGCGCGCGGTCCGCCCGCTCATGGCGTCGTCCGCGACGGTGCGCGGCGGCATCCTGAACGGCGGCCGCGTCCGCGGTCGGCGCATCCTCAGCGATCCGCGTCACCTCGGCCTCGGAACCTCGGTGCCTGCGGAGGTTGCGCCGAACGCTGAGACGGCGACGAACGCGGAGACCCCGCGCCGGCGCGCGGGTCCCTCCGGCATCCACCGCACCCTCACCCGATGCCGAACACCGCCGGACGCGGAGCCGATCCCGCTGCGTCGCGCATCGCCGCATTCGATCGAGTCGGACCCGATCTCAGCTGGCCGGGTCGAACCGCCTCGCGAACGGGGCCAGTCCGTCGCGCAGGGCGACCAACGCGCTCTCGTCGATCCCGACGCGCTTCATGATCTGCGCCGGGACCGCCAGCGCGTGCTCGCGCAGTGCCCGGCCGTCCTCGGTGAGATCGATGTCGAGGACGCGCTCGTCGTCCGCCCGACGCGTGCGCCGGACCCGCCCCTGGGCTTCGAGCCGCTTGACCAGCGGCGAGAGCGTCGCCGGCTCCATCGCGAGCTCTCCCGCCAGGGCGCTCAGGGACCGCGGAGCGCGTTCCCACAACGCCAGCATGACGAGGTACTGCGGGTGGGTGAGCCCGAGCGGCTCGAGGACAGGGCGATAGATCGACACGACGTTGCGGGCAGCCGTGACGAGGGCGAAGCACACCTGGTTCTCCAACCGCAGCGGATCGTCCACACACCCTCCTCAATTAGTTAGTACACTAATGATCATGGCACAAAAGGATGCCGATCGACCCCCGCTGCGCGAACGCGTGCGGGAAGCCGGCGGGTGGTACCAGTACATCAACACGCGACTCATCCGCGTCGCCGGCCCCGCGTCGGTGGGACCGTATGACACGACTCCCGAGCCGGTCCGCACCGGACGCCCCTGCCCCTTGTGCGGCCACCCCATGTCGGAGCACAGCGTCGACCGAACCGGGCCGAAGCCGCTGCTCCACTGCCCGTGAAAGGAGCCGCGGTGCCCGTGGAGGTGACCGCGACCGCGGTCCCGATTTCTGCGCTCAGGGGAGGCGCAGCCGACCTGCCTCGTCCAACGGCCAACCGGGATTGACCGCGATCTCCCACGGGTGACCGTCCAAGTCGAGGAACACCCCGGAATACCCGCCCCACGCCGTCGGGCCACCGGCCCGGCCGAGCGACGCGCCTGCCGCGACGGCGGTCGCGAGGATCGCGTCCACCTCCTCGGGCGTGCGCACGTTGTGGGCGAGCGTGATTCCGCCCCATCCGCCTGCGTCCCCGACCGTCGAGTCCGCGGCCAGCTTCTCACGCGCCCACAGGGCGACGATCATGCCGTCGGCGTTGAAGAAGACGACCTCGCCTTCCACCGACGCCGGATGCGGTCGCCACCCGAGGCCCCGGTAGAACTCGAGAGCGCGCTCGAGGTCATGCACCCCCAGTGTGATCAGAGACACTCTCTGCTCCACGATGCTCCCCGTGTCCCGTCTCTGCCGCGGCCCGCGATCAGGCGCACTCCGGCCGCTCAGCGCCCGTCACGCGTGGCCCGCGCGCTCCATCGCCCGAAGCTCCTTCTTGAGATCCTGCACCTCGTCGCGCAGACGCCCCGCGAGCTCGAACTTCAGCTCGCTCGCCGCCGCGAGCATCTGCTGCGTGAGATCGGCGATCGTGGACTCCAACTGATCGGCACCCTCGGCCGCGATCCCGGTGCGTCGCAGCTGCGGTGTCGGGGACTTGCCCTTGCCCGCCTTGTCGTTGCGAGACAGCAGGCTCCGCGTGTCCGATGCCTCGCGGGCGAGCACCTCGGTGATGTCGGCGATCTTCTTGCGCAGAGGCTGGGGGTCGATGCCGTTCGCCGTGTTGTAGGCGATCTGCTTCTCGCGTCGTCGCTCGGTCTCGTCGATCGCGTTCTGCATCGAGTCGGTGATCTTGTCAGCGTACATGTGCACCTCGCCCGACACGTTTCGCGCGGCGCGACCGATCGTCTGGATGAGCGAGGTTCCGCTGCGCAGGAACCCCTCTTTGTCGGCATCCAGGATCGCCACCAACGACACCTCGGGGAGGTCGAGGCCCTCGCGCAGCAGGTTGATGCCCACGAGCACGTCGTAGACACCGGCGCGGAGTTCGGTGAGCAGTTCGACGCGCCGGAGCGTGTCGACGTCGGAATGCAGATACCGCACGCGCACGCCGTGCTCGCCGAGGAAGTCGGTGAGCTCTTCGGCCATCTTCTTCGTCAGAGTCGTCACCAGCACCCGCTCGTCGCGATCGACGCGGATACGGATCTGCTCGAGCAGGTCATCGATCTGGCCCTTAGACGGCTTCACGACGATCTCCGGATCGACGAGGCCGGTGGGACGGATGATCTGTTCCACGACGCCGTCGGCGATGCCCATCTCGTACCGGCCCGGCGTCGCCGACAGATATACCGTCTGGCCGATCCGGTTCTTGAACTCGTCCCACCGCAGCGGGCGGTTGTCCATGGCGCTCGGCAGACGGAATCCGTGCTCGACGAGCGTGCGCTTGCGCGAGGCGTCTCCCTCGTACATCGCACCGATCTGCGGCACCGTCACGTGCGACTCGTCGATGACGAGCAGGAAATCGTCGGGGAAGAAGTCCAGCAGCGTGTGCGGCGGATCGCCGGCATTGCGCCCGTCGAGATGACGCGAGTAGTTCTCAATGCCCGAGCAGAAGCCGAGCTGCTGCAGCATCTCGAGATCGAACGTCGTGCGCATGCGCAGGCGCTGGGCCTCGAGCAGCTTGTTCTGCGACTCGAGCTCCTTCAGTCGCTCGCCGAGCTCGTGCTCGATGGTCCCGATCGCGCGCTGCACGGTGTCGGTGCCGGCGACGTAGTGGGAAGCGGGGAAGATCGGCACGGAATCCATCTTCTGGATCACGTCGCCGGTCAGCGGGTGCAGGGTGTACAGCGCCTCGATCTCGTCGCCGAACATCTCGATGCGGATCGCGTACTCCTCGTAGACCGGGATGATCTCGATCGTGTCCCCGCGGACGCGGAAGTTGCCGCGGGAGAAGTCGACATCGTTGCGGTTGTACTGCATGGCGATGAACTTGCGGATGAGCGCGTCACGGTCGTACCGCTCCCCCACCTGCAGCGCGACCATCGCCCGCAGGTACTCCTCGGGAGCACCGAGGCCGTAGATGCACGACACCGTGGAGACCACGACGACGTCGCGCCGCGAGAGCAGCGAGTTCGTCGTCGAGTGGCGCAGACGCTCAACCTCGGCATTGATCGAGGAGTCCTTCTCGATGAACGTATCGGTCTGCGGGACGTACGCCTCGGGCTGGTAGTAGTCGTAGTACGAGACGAAGTACTCGACGGCGTTGTTCGGCATGAGCTCACGGAACTCGTTGGCCAACTGCGCGGCGAGGGTCTTGTTGTGCGCGAGCACGAGCGTCGGACGCTGAACGGCCTCGACGAGCCACGCCGTCGTCGCCGACTTGCCGGTGCCGGTGGCACCGAGCAGCACGACGTCGGTCTCGCCCGCATTGATGCGCGCGGCCAGATCGGCGATCGCCTGCGGTTGATCGCCGGACGGAGAGTATTCGCTGACGACCTCGAAGGGGCGGACGGAACGCGTGGCCTGCATGTTTCCAGCGTAGGCGGGGCCTCCGACATCGGGGCCCGCCCGGCGTTCGCCGTGCGCGAGCAGGGTCGCGCAAGAAGCGGGTCAGCGACGCGAGAGGCGCTCCCACAACTCATCGACCTGGCGGCGGGTCTCTTCCATGTCGCCCGAGGTGTCGATCACGACGTCTGCGAGCGCCAGCCGTTCGTCGTCCCCCACCTGAGCCGCGATGCGGGCGCGGGCCTCCGATTCCGATGACCCGCGCTGATCGATCAGGCGCCGGACCCGCTGCTCGACGGGAGCGTGGGCGACGACGACGAGGTCCCACTCGTCCCCGCCGCGGGCCTCAGCCAGCAGCGGTACGTCGTACACGACGACGGCCCGAGGATCGGCGGCGAACGCCGCGCGGAATCTCCGCTGTGACTCCTCGCGCACGGCGGGGTGCACGAGAGCGTTGAGCGCGGCCAGGCGCTCGGGGTGTCCGAAAACGCGCGCGCCGAGAGCGGGGCGGTCGAGTGAACCGTCCGGTCGGAGCACGTCGCCTCCGAACTCGGCCACGATGGCATCGAGCACGGGGGATCCCGGGGCCTGCACCTCGCGCACGATGGCGTCGGCATCGATGACGACGGCGCCCCGCTCGGCCAGCATCCGGGAGATCGTGGACTTGCCCGACGCGATTCCGCCGGTCAACGCGAGGAGGGTCACCCCTCGAGGATGCCACAGCCCTCGCGTCCGCCGGCCGGCGAGGCGCCGGGTGGTCTAGCATTCCCTCAAGGCCGCATCCGGGCCCCCGACCGGTAGGCGAGAGTGTCATCATGCCGAATCCGAACGTCGTGGTCGTCATCGAGGACGACGTCGATATCCGTTCGCTGCTCACCGCTGTCCTCGAGCCCGCGGGCTTCGTCGTGCACGCCGCCATCGACGGGCTCGCCGGAATCGAGGCGGTGCGGGAAACCGACCCCGCCGTCACGACGCTCGACGTCAGCATGCCCGGGCTCGACGGTTTCGCGACCGCCCGCCGGATCCGCGAGTTCAGCGGAACCCGCATCCTGATGGTGAGCGCACGGGTGGATGCCACGGAGGAACGCCTCGCGCGCGAGGCCGGCGCCGACGACTACCTCACGAAGCCCTTCCGTCCGCGCGAGCTCCGCGCCCGCGTCCAGGCGCTGGTCGCCGGGGACCACACGGCGGTCTGACCCGCGGCCGCGGTCAGCCCCCGATCGAGCCGAAAGGCTGCTCGCCGGTCTGCGCGGCGCGGCCGGCCGCGGCGTCCGCACGGTCGACCAGGGTCGGACCGTCCCCGCCCTCCGCCGACGCCAGGGCAACGCCGATGCCCACGACCGGCACCACCGAGGTCCCCACAGCGGAGAGGTCGGCTACGACGCGCTCGTGCAGAACGTGTACCAGCCGGCGGAGGTCCGCGCCGGGGGTGGTGGCGAAGGCGATCGCCAGGCCGGTGGCATCCGCTTCGCCGACGAGCGCCATGGTGGGGGCGTGCCGACGAACGGACGCTCGGAACGCGAGCGCCATCTCCTCGGCCTCCTCGGGCCCGAAGGCCGTCGCCACCCGGCGCAGATCGTCGACCCGGATGCCGACGACGCAGACATCCTCCCCGGCGGCGCGTGCGCGATCCGCGACGATGGTCACGGTGGCTCCGAACGACTCGCGCAGCAGGACGCCGTTGCGGTCCACGATGAGCTGACGGGTCTTGGGATTGCCCCGAAGGGCCGACTCGCTCGTGCGCAGCACCGAGGTCACGACCACAGCCGCCACGACCAGGGTCATCGTGAGCAGGGCCGATACCTGCGTCCCGAAGAACCCGAGGAAGATCTCGCTCTCCGGGCCCTGCACGATGAAGACGACCGTTCGGACGAGGAACCACACCGCCTCCACGCTGAGGACGACGGTGAGCCCCGCCGCGCTCCATCGACGACCGACCGCGCCGCGGCGGGTCTCGATGCCGCCGAGCACGGCGAAGAGCGCGTTGCCCAGGAACAGTGCCACGGCGCCCGCCCAGTCCCCCGCGGCCGGGCCCTCCACGAGCGCCAGCACGGCGACCGCGACGGGAACGAGGGAGGCCACCATGACGGGTACGCGCACGTCGCGTCCGTTGAAGGCCATGCAGCCCAGCCAGATGAGGGCGGTCGCGGCCACGAAGGCGCCGTTGCCGAGGGCCACCGCCACGAACGCATCCGGAACGGTGATCCAGACCAGGTAGGCGACCGCGGAGAACACGCCGGCGAGGAACGCCGCCGCCCACAGTCGACCCGGGAGCGCGTCCCTGAGCATGAGGGTGTCCAGCAGGTACATCACCGCCGACACCAGGATCACCAGGGCCGCGGCCGTCTGCAGGCTCAAGACGTCGAGGACCATGACGCCGTTCCTTCCTCCTGGGGCAGGCGCACCGTGAAGACCGTGCCCGTCCCCTGTTGCGTCTGCACGGTGATGTCCCCGCCGTGCGCACGCACGATGTCGCGGCTGATGGCGAGGCCGAGTCCACTGCCGTGGATCGAGGAGTTGCGGACGGCATCCGCGCGGAAGAACCTCTCGAAGATCCTTCCCTCCTCGCTGGGGGAGATCCCCGGGCCGTCGTCGGCCACGCGGATGACGACCGCGTCGCCCTCCCGCGTCGCCGAGACCACCACGACCCCGCCGCGCGCGTTGAACTTCACTGCGTTGGACACCAGATTGTCGACGACCTGGCGCAGACGGCGCGCGTCGACGACGGCCGGAGCGGAGCACACTCCCGTCGCGTCGAGCCGGATGCCGTGCGCCGACGCCAGCGGAGCGAGCGACGTCAGAGCGCTTTCGACGATGTCCGCCACGTCCGCCGTGGTGAGGTCGAGGTCGAACTCGACGCCGTTGCGGGAGGCCGCGGACATCGCCAGGATGTCCGCGACGAGCTCCCGCAGGCGGACGGCGTTGCGTCCCGCGATCTCCAGCTGCTCGCGTGTGGCGGCATCCAGTCGCTCGTCGTCGAGGGCGAGCTCGAGGTACCCGATCACCGAGGTCAGGGGTGTACGGAGCTCGTGGGACACGCTGGCAACGAGGTCGTCTCGCGCGCGCAGCGCCTGCTCCTCGGTCGTCACGTCGCGCGAGACGACCACGGTGCCGCCGTCAGTGGAGTCGCGCGCGGGGAGGCGGCGCGCGGTGACGTTCAGTGCCCGGCGGTTCTCTCCCGGCATCCCGAACCACACCAGTTCACCCTCGAACACCTGGCCCGCCCGCGCACGCGAGAGGGGGGTCTCGGAAGGGTCGAGACGGGTCGTGCCGTCCGCGGCGAAGGCCGCCGACGACGCGCCCAACGGATCCACGTTGGCCTGGAGACGCGCGTGGGCTTCGTTGCTCACGGCATACTCGCCGTCCGCGGTGATGCGGATGACGCCGAAGTCCACGGCGTCGAGCACCTCCGTCACCAGATCCTCCTGTCGTCGCGAGCGCTCGAGCGACCGGCGCAGTTCTGCCGACTGCTTCTCCAGCAGCGAACGATGAGCGCGTGCGCGTCGCGCCGCGAAGTGCGACATCGTCGCGAGCGCCACGAGGGTGAAGGGCAGCACGAACGTCGAGGCGGCGAAGCGCTGCGACTGGTCGAAGGCCTGGTAGCCCACCATCATCGAAACGGCGACGGTCAGGCAGATCACCCCGCGGACGCCGAACACCGCGCCGATCCAGATCGCCGGGAAGGCCCACAGGAGTCCCACCCCCGCGACCGGTGCGCTCTCTCGCATCAGTCCGATCGCGGCGACGTCCACGACGGGAACGGCCAGCAGGACCCACGACGGCATCCGTTCGGCGGGGATCAACACCACGAGCGCGGCGCACCCGAAGACCATGCCCGCACTCGCAACGAACAGCGTCACGTGCTGGATCTGCTCGAGGAGCAGAGTCACCACAGCCGCCAGCACCATGGCGGAGGCCTGAAGAAGCTGGCTCACCAGAAGAGCGCGATGCAGACCGATCCGCTCGCTCAGGGACGGGCCGGACATGGCCTCGACCCTATCTCGCGGACGGCCGCGCACGCCTTCGCCCACGCTGAGCGCGCCTCACATGACAGGGAGACCCGTCATCGAACGGGCGTGACGGGGACCTTGCGGGGCGTCAGAACCCGAAGTCGCCACCGAAATCGCCACCGAAATCGCCGAACCCGCCCGCGTCGGCTGCACCGGGGTCGTCGAAGGATGCCGCATCGCCCCCATCCGCGGCCGCACCGTCCTCGAACCCGGCGGCGTACCCCGGATCGAACAGCGATCCGACGAGAGCCGAGCCGATGACGTATCCGCCGATCGTGCCCAGCATCGACGCCCCGAGCATCGACCCGAAGCCCGAACCGCCCATTCCACCGCCGAACGATCGCCCTCCAAAGGTGCGCTCCATGAATCCCGGGCGCGTGTACTCGGCGCGAGTGGCTGCGCGCGCGAGCGTCGCCGGGTCGTCGCCCACCGGCCGCTCAGCCGCCGGGAGTCCGGCAGAGAGCTCCTGCAACACCTGCTGGCGTTGGCTGGGGGTCAGACGGGCGAAGGCTTCGGCGTGCACCTGCTCCACCGTTTCGGGCGGGGCGGTGCGCAGCAGGTAGCGGTATCGCTCCAGCGCCTGCGCGTCGTCGCTCGAGCCGGCTGACGCGGTTCCCGTGCTCCCCGGCGGGGGCGGCGGGACGTATCGGCCGCCTCCGTCGCGAGAACCGCTGGGGGGCGCGTACGGAGCGCGGGAGACGTGCTCGCGGCGCTCGTCGTCACTGCCGCCGAAGAGTCGATCGAGGAAGCCCATGATTGCCCTCCCGGTGTCTGGGGACTTCACGGTAAAGCGGATGCCTTTGAGTCGCCTGTGCGGCGGGAGTCAGGCCCGCACCTCAGCTCTGCCGCGCGAACGCTTCGCTGGTCCAGCGGGCGAAAAGATCCCACGGATCCACGATGCCCGCGGTCAGCGACGCGAGGTGAGCTTCCAAGGCGGCGCTCCGATCGAACCACTCGGATCCGCCGAGCCGCTCGGCGGCGAACTGCTCGTGGCGGCGTCGCTCGAGCGCCCGATCGCCTCGTTCGAACGCGAGCAGCTCGTCGTGCCGGATCGCTCGCAGACGCTGCCGTGGATGCGCGCTCGTCCCGATCTTGACCCTGTCGTGGAACCGCAGGTAGTAGACCACGTCGATCCGCGGAGGCGGGAGCTCGGTGTCGACCGGCTCGCCGTGGCGCCACTCGCACACGGCGCACAGCCACCCGCTCGGCCAGCGCACCCCGAGTCGGGATCCGCACAATCGGCACGGGGTGGGAAGGACATCCGTGACCCCGTCGCGACGCCCGGCCCACTCGGCGGCGACGATCAGGTGCTCCTCGCACAGTCCGACAGGAGCCCCCGGCGCAGCGACGTCGCGACAGTCGGGGGCGAGACACGATGCTTCGCTCATGCTCGGCAGCGTAGGTCCCACCCCCGACACCACCGCGGCGTCAGTCCTCGACGGGCTCCGGTGCCTGCATGCGCAGGAACAGACCCGCGTACGGTCCCAGTTCGAGCGCGAAGCTCTGCAGCTCGTCCACGCGACCCAGGATGTCGCCGGTCGCCGCATCGACCGCGGTGCTCTGCGGAACCAGCCACTCCGAACGCACGGTGCCCTCGATGCTCTCGCCCGAGAAGTTCAGCACGGTGATCTGCAGCGGCGCATCCTCGAGGCGACGATCGCCACCGTCGAGCCGGTGCACCATCACGAGCATGCTGGGGTGCCCGACCTGCGGGATGTCCACCTGCGACGCGACGGCGATCCCGTTCTCACGGCGGATCCGCAAAATGTCGCGCAGGCCGGCGAGGAACGAGTCGGGGTCGGCCTGCTGCTGCCCGAGTGATCCGTAGAGCGACCGGGCGCGCGGCATCCCGGAGGCCGAGGTGGACGCATCGGGCGCGACGTCGAGAAGGTCGTGGGCACCGCGCTCGATCCAGCGCGTGTCGCCCGACGCGATGAGGTGCCGCACCTCGTCGGCGTGCAGCGTGAGCGATCCGGTGAGATCCCATCCCGAGAGCGCGAAAACGCCCGGCTGCCAGGAGTTGTACTTGGCCAGCAGCAGGTGCGCATCGCGGATGGCGGGAACGTCGGCGTCCGTGATGTCGTCCAGGGTCGCCTTGCCCTGCGTCGCCGCGATCAGCGACGCGGTCGTGCAGGCGATGCCGTTCTGTGTGAAGACGAGGTTGTAGTCCGCGTCGACCGTGAGGGCCTGCGTCAGCTCGGCCCGTACGGTCTCGGCGATCTCGGCGCCGGTGGACTCCCCATGCCGGAAGGGGTACACCGTGTCGCGGTGTGTGGTGGCCCAGTGCACCAGCTCGTAGGTCAGCTCGTCGTGGTTCTGCATCCCGTGCACGAGCTGCACCGGCTCCACGCCGGTCTCCAGCGCCGTGGTCAGGGCGAGTCGGAGGAACTCCGTGTTCGCCGTCGCGAGCGCGTGGTGGTAGCCGGGCCGCGTCACGAAGTCGTACGACAGGTCGGCGCCGACGGCGCCCGTGTCGCGGATGTCCTCCATCGTGAGATTGAGTTCCTGGAACGTGAAGCCGCCGACCTTGCGGACCATCCCCGCAATGATGTGGTTGGCCGCGTGCGAGAGCGGGTGCCCTTCGGACCACGCGGGCAGACCCTCGGCGCTCTTCTCCACGCCGAGGAACCCGTTGGCATCCAGCCGCAGCGCACTCGTGCCCAGGTCGCCCAGGGAGTGCAGCGCATCGCCGATCACCAACCGCATCCCCGCGAAGGTCGGGTCCAGCCAGTTGATCGAGGGCTGCCCCTCCTTGAAGTAGTGCAGATACACCCACCGGCGCTCGAGGCCGTCCGTGCCGACGACCGGCGCCGTGGCGCTCCAGTTCGTCTCCTTGACCCCGGGGGTGTAGAAGATGACCCGCTGCAACTCGCCGATGATGTAGCCGCGTGCGCTGAGCTCGCGCTCGGTCTCGGAGTCCAGATTGACCGAATCACGCCCAGCGGGCACCTCGGGAAGAAGCCCCCAGTCCTCGCGCGGGATCTCGACCATGTGGTAGATGCCGGGGTAGTCCTTGTACGCCATCTCGGCGAGACGGAAATCTGCGCCCTTCCCCGTGTGACCGGGAACGATGTCGTCGATCACGCTGCCGCCGTGGGCGTCGGCCACGTCGGCCATGCGCCGGAAGGCGTTCTCGTCACCGAACTCGGGATCGATCTGCGTGCTGATGCGGTCGAAGTGGCCGTCTACGCTCGGTGTCTCCTGCCACCCGCTGATTCCGCCCGCGCGCTTGACGGGCCCGGTGTGGATGCCGTTGATGCCCACCCATTCGAACGCCTCCCACAGCGCCTCGTCACCGAGGGCGTCGAGGAACGACTCGCCCGGTCGGGCCATGAGCGAAATGGGGTACGCCGTGAACCACACGTCGGTCGATTCGATGGCGCGCCGCGCGTCGGGACGCGCATAGGGATTGCGCCACATCGACGGCTGCCCCGAGAGCTGCCGGCTCAGAACGTCGGCGTCCTTCAGCATCGACTGCCGGACGAGCCACTCCACGTACGAGGGGTTCGCACCGTTCGCGTTCCGCGGATCGGTGAGGAAGCGGCGCAACGTGCCGCCGCGGAACTGGTCACGCGGACGCAGGCGACGCGGACGGGCCGGATAGCGCTGTTCGTCGTAGCTGATCTCGGCCACGGGGTCGGCGGTCTCCTCGGCCGATCCATCGTCGATACCGTCCTGCGGCGTCCGTGCTGTCGTCAGCTCGTCGGCGTCATCCACTCGCGACCTCCTCATGTCGTCGTACCGACGCTAGTCGCGATGGACGACATCGTGGTGAGGGATTGACCCGGGGACGCGGAGCGTTCGCCTCACGCGACCCTGCCCGGGCGGAGCGCCGCCCACGCCAGGCCGGCGGCGGCTGCGCACATCGCGATCACCGTGCCGACGAACCAGACCCACCCTCCCGCCGCGAACACGACGCCGAGGAGCCAGCCGAACAGGCTCGAGCCGCCGTAGTAGCCCAGGTAGTAGAGGGAGGAAGCTTGTGCGCGAGCCTCCGGCGCGGCCGCGACCGGAGTCCACCCCGACGCAACGGCGTGCGCGGCGAAGAATCCCGCCGTGAAGATCACGAGGCCGACGAGGACGACAGCCGTCGAGGGGACGATCATCAGCGCCGCGCCGACAGCCGTCACGCCGATCGATCCCGTCAGCACCGCGAACCGCCCCCGCCGGACGGCGACGGCCCCCGCGCGCGGAGAAGACACCGTTCCCGCCAGATACGCGAGGAACAGCAGCGTCACGACACCGGGTGCGAGCGCGAACGGAGGATCGAGGAGGTGGAAACCGAGATAGTTGTAGACCGCCACGAACGCACCCATGAGCAGAAAGCCTTGCGCGTACAACGCAAGCTGCGCCGGCGATCGCAGATTCACGCCCAGACGACCGGCGATCGACAACCCCGGGGTGGCGCGGCGACGGCCCGGGACGAACCCCCGCGCGCGAGGAATCAGAACGAGGAACACCGCGGATGCCATGGCGCACAGCACTATGACGGATGCCACGCCCCACCGCCATCCGGCGGCTTCGCCCACCGGCCCGGCCACAAGCCTTCCTGTTAGCCCACCAACGGTCGTGCCGGCGATGTAGGACCCAGCGGCGGCGGCGACGTGACGTACGGAAACCTCCTCACTGAGGTAGGCCAGAGCGACGGCGGGCACAGCGCCGAGGGCGGCTCCCTCGAAGAGGCGGAGGATCAGCAGAGACGTCATGTCGGGCGCGAACGGGGCGGCCGCGCCCAGGAGCGTGGCCCCCACGACCCCCAGTGCCATCGCGGGAACGCGCCCGATGCGATCTGCGACGAGCGACCACGGCAGGACCGCAGCCGCGAGTCCGAGCGTCGAGGCCGACACCGTGAGCGCCGCTGTCGCCGGGCCCGTCCGGGTATCCGACGCGATCTGCGGGAGCAGCGCCTGTGTGGCATACAACTGCGCGAACGTCGCCACTCCCCCGAAGAAGAGAGCCACGAGTAGGCGGCGATACTCACGGCTCCCCGGGAGGTGTCCTGTGAAGCCGCTCACTCTGAGACCCTATCCCGGCAGGGGCGGCAAGGCTCGACAGGAGACGGCGCCGATCGCTCCTCACGAGGAGAAGCGATCGACGCCTCGGCAACGAATGTGTCCGTATATGCGAAATGGCCACCCAGCGTTGGGTGGCCATTTCGTGTGAAGAAGTCCGGCGGTGTCCTACTCTCCCACAGGGTCCCCCCTGCAGTACCATCGGCGCTGAGAGGCTTAG